>NZ_RZUF01000023.1 GCF_004005375.1 Rheinheimera sediminis
AATAGGTGTTCACTTTGGGGCAGAATACGCAAAAGCGGCCAAGGAGCGTAACCAAGCATTCTTTGACAAGCTGGGTTTGTCTTCTGCTTAGGAAATTCTATGACTATCTACAACGTCTACTGCGACGAATAGTCGCCACATTTCTGACACGTCTCAACCCTATATTGTCATCGGAGCGCTGCAATGCCCTCGGGATGAAAAGCACCGCATTGTTGGCCGGTTGCATGGCCTGATGAGTAAACATGGTATTAAGACGGAATTTGGTTGGAAAAAATATCTCAATAAGGCTGAGTTTTACCAAAGTCTCATCGTTGCTGCCGGACATGGTTTGCTTCTGCACGTCTGCAGCAGCACAATGAATTTGGTAAGCTAAGATGATTTGATGTTTAGCGCACTAAAAATCGAATGTCCGCAATTAAGGCAAAGCAGATATTTATTAGGGAGATCAAGTCTGAACTAGTACAACTAAATGCTCTTACTACTCTAATCAATCTGATGTTATATTCCATTCTGCCCATTTGGTAGGTAAGCGATCTTGGGTGTTTAGCCACACCGCAAGATCAGGTTCAAGCCAGTTTATAACC
The DNA here is from genome assembly GCF_004005375.1 of Rheinheimera sediminis. Lineage (GTDB taxonomy): Bacteria > Pseudomonadota > Gammaproteobacteria > Enterobacterales > Alteromonadaceae > Pararheinheimera. Next base: position 585 of record NZ_RZUF01000023.1, read on the forward strand.
ATTACCCCTACTGAATGTTGTTGAATTAACGTAGGTGTTAACCACAAAAGTGGTTCATGATGAAATACTCTATTCCGCAAGTCTCGTATCTGGTTTAGTGCTGATGAAATATTATGGCGTTTTCTTTGATGTTTAGGGCAGCGTGTAAATACTAGGCGTAAGTCTTTCCATAGAACATGTTGGAATTGGGTGTTAAAAAGCGAACTCCAAAATCCAAAAGTTAATTCTGCGATTATTTTGTCCGGAGTTTGAGGTTCATGGCGTCTGTTGAGCTTTGCTTTTGCGTAGGCGACTTCTTTATTTTGCCAGTTGAAGTTTGTATCTGCAACCCAAGTCTCCCACCAGTCTTCTCTTCCATAAAGCGCACTTAGCCGAGTATGGATACCATTCCGCAAGGCGATTTCTAAAACGTTGAGCATTGGCATCATAGCTTCAGATAGCTGCAGATTATAAGTATAATCGAGTGCGGCTTTTGTCGTATCACCAGCCCTAGCTGCGCTGTAACGGCCTAATCGAGCAGGTGAGAACAGCCTTTCTAAATCATTCCAGTTCATACTTGATCACTTTAAATCATCGTTTAGTGCTGCTATACTCAAATCGCAGCCCTAGGCTTAGTCCTCTCCCAGCTACCATACTGGTGATTGACACTAGGTTCGTCCTGGCCCTGTTAATTAGGGCCATCCTAATTTTATTTAAGACCCTGCTAACTGGCAGGGTTTTATTTTTTAACCTTTCACCAAACGAGCTCTGATATTTACAGCTGCATCGTGATGTTCTGCGTCATATTCATAAGATTCCGCTATTGAAAAGAGTAGATTTGTGGCTACATATGGATGAGACGGTAAAAGTTTATTGCCAAAGGCTCTATACTTTTCAGCCAATTCCCTTTCCTGATTTCCACCATCGTTAAATGAGCGGGTGGTCACCCCTCGTGAGTTAAAGACGCCAGTTCTAATTCCCTCCATCATGGGTTCTGACTGAATTTCTTCTATTACCTCTCTTACTTCTTCGCATGGCCAGAGGCCATCTTTACCAATAGGTGAAGAAGAAAATAGTTTACCTATGCAAAGATCTCCTACCTCAGCACGGCTAAGTTCGTTACAAGATCCACGCACTCTTGAAACCCACAGCCTTAAGCGTTCGATCTCTAACTCCCCTAGATTATTTTGTCCAGGAATTAAAGTTAAAGCTTCGAGCAAGTGGTAACCTCTCTTCGCTAAATTGTCTCTACTTTTATCTGAAATTTGCAGTTCTTCGGGGTCAGAAAGTTCATCCTTTCTTTTATAGGCCCAAGTTATAGCTTGAACGAAGACTTCGGGATGATTTTCGATATATTTTTCTAAATTGGGGATTGAGTTACTGCTGCGTTCTCCAGTTGATCTAGACGATAGCATTTCCATGTAGGCAAATTCGAGCCATGCTTTTTCATCCAACGTCAACTTTGTCGTTGCATTTATCAGCTTGAATGCTGTTCTTACGTGATAGCTATCTAGCCTATAATGTTCAGTGTCCTCATCCTCTCCTCTAGCTATGTCTGACAGCAGGCGGTACAGGAGCTTTATTTCTATTTTATCTAAATGATATTGAATAGTTGTAAAGGCGGCTCTCGGCCTTTTGATATCCAACAGTCTATACACTGCTTCTATATTCTCTTCCTCACTAGAATATATGTGGGAAGGAGTTACCTTGCTCCAATACAACTTTTCTGCATCAGCGTTTTTGCTCTTTGCAAGCATCCATATGGACTTTCTAAAGGGAGCCAATAAAAGTAGTTCTGTATATTCACTTAATGACATGCCCTCGGCGACTTGTTGAATGACTGTCTCTCGTTCTATTTCATTTTCAAAAGCGGCTAAAGCACCTGATACAAGACTTTTTTGTGAAATAGAGTCAGTATTTTTTGTTAACGCTACCTTTGAAGATTGTCTTAACAGATTGACAAGATTCACTTTATCCATCACTGCTTTTGAGCAAAGCCAACCAATTTCCCGAGGGCAGTTCCCTTGATTTGCTAACTCCATCAATCCTGGAATACCTTTTTGAGTCAAGATCTCTTTTAGCGCTACAGATCTCAACTGCATAACTCTTTCTTCTTGGGTTTTGAAATCTAAGTCTTCATTTTCTTCAAATTCATCAACAGATGCTTCTGGCCATCCCTGTTGAAAAAGCCAACTATATTTGTTTAGTAGATCTTTGGGCTCTAGATTTTCATAAACTTCTCTTGCGAAAGCACTGAGGCTGGTTTTTTTAACTGCGCGCCGAGAAAATAGAGTGATTCTGATTTTTTCACGCAACTGTGCTTTTTCTTTATCTGTTGCTTTGGTTTCTGCCCATTTTTTTATTATTAACCAAATCTGTTCTTGATGTGATCCACCTAGATGTCGGATTCTATCTAATAAATCTGTAAGCATTGAGAACGTGTATTCATCACGATTGAGTGCTAGTGACAACATTTCATTGATGAATGACTGTATTTCAGTTGAGTCTTTTAATGGCTCTCCAAATCCATACCCATCAGTTCTCCATTTAGGCTTACGATTGTAGTCACCAATGGTGTTATGCGGGTGAAACTGATTAATACATATTTTCCATCCTACATAGGGATACTTACTTATAATGCGTTTTACCAACATTATGCGTGTTTCCAAATTTGTTGCAGTCTGAGGCATCCAAGATTTGAAAATAGAAAGCAGCGAGTTGATAGGTTTATTTGCCCAATTATCTTCTATTTCGATCTGAGCTAATTCAGCCAGAATTGATACACTTCTGGGAAAGGTCAAAGGATTCCAAGAGAGGCTTTCTAAAGCCCAAAGCAATCCTGTCCGACTCGGGTGGTGGAATATTCCTGTTCCAACGGGTCGCATTAATTTTTTTATAACTGGATCTGCACTTTTTAAATCAGATTCCAAAATTGACAAAAACTCATTTGGGGCAGCTTCTGCATACAGAGGAAGATCTTGCTGATTAGCTTCTAGCGTTCGAATCGTTAGAGGTGTATCCAGTAATTCTTTCACTAAACCAGAGATCTCTGCTGACACGCTAAAGTTAATAAAATTTTTAAATAATGTGTCACCATGTATTGATAGCAAAACTAATGTTTCAGAGATACTTTCACGAAACACTCCTGAAAATTCGCGAGTTTTACCATAAATAGAGGCAGCCCATCTTTTGTCTTCATCTAAATCTAAAGCAGGGTTATCTTCTCCTAACACAATCTTTGATACTTCGAAAAAACGTTTAAGATCCTCACTGGTAACCACAGTACTGATCGCAAAAAGTAAATCTATTTTAGAAACAACCCCATAGTAACCATCTGTCATCCAAACAGGTGAATCGTTTAACTGAGCTAGTTTTCGGAATTCACGTTCTAATTGAGAGTATTTTGCTTTGCCAGAAATAAGCTCTAAACAGCACTTATCTGCATCATTTTGACTATTCCAAGCACCAATAAATAGGAACGGGACCAAGTCTATTTTTGTTTGGTACTCACTTGCCCAATGGGGGAGTTGAACAGCAGGAACCTTGGATAACCGGCGTCTGAGGACTGTAGGGGAACGACCTGATTCAATTGCTAGGCGATGTATTTCATCGCGGTTTTTCCCCATATCTTCCATAGCTATATTGAACGATTCTTCACTGGCTGGTTTCAAAATGACGTGGGGTTCAGTGTTTAACACGTTGTGTGGGTAAACGACAATCGAATGGAACTTATGTGCATAAGGAGCTAGCTCCTGCTCAATTTTCCGATCATAAATCACTGGTATAAAAGTTTGACTGCTCTCGGCCAATTTGGATAACGTCCCAGGCTCATCAAATACCAGAGTCTGATCTCTATAATGCGCGAATCCATTCTCATCATTTTCACTTAACAGTAAAGATATGAAAGCCAATCCCTCCTCTGTTGAATCAGCAGCGATAATGATTGGTCCTTCGACAGGTTTAGATAATCTTGATAGTACTATGCGCTTAGATGCTTGAACCGAAGAATGGAACAACATTTTTGACAATGGTGGTTCTGAAACTGTTGCCCAATCTGTCCAGCATTTTTCTAGAGTTCTAACCCCTTTCGCTGTGGCATGAGTCTCATTCGCTAGCCATGCTTGTGCGGCGAGAGATTGTTCTAACCATTGCTCAAGATCACTTGCATCGTAAGCTCTAACATCCCCCCATAGCTTTTCACTTTTTTTAGATTCAACCCAGTTATTTTTTCCTGTCCAGCGCCGAGGAGTGATAAACACAAAAGTCATACTTGCTCTATCTTGCTCACTCACGTTTTTAACGCTTTTTTTATAGTCATCGTCTGCTTTACCTTTGGGATTTGCATTTACCCCAAATTCCCAGCCGGACACTCCTCTCGGAATCCATGGGGTAGCTTCATCGGCTTCTACATATCCATCCCATTCAGGGCGTTCACCATCGTCATTCCCTGGGAAGTCTACTTTTGTAAGTTTGAATCCTGTGGAGTTGACCAGCGTTCGAATAAAAACGGGGAGTCGTGTTCTTGCAGATATTTGGGACGACGCCCATTGCTCAATATCGTTTGCTTTTAAATTTAAAAAGGGAGGTACGTACGTTTTTGTGATTATTTGATTTTCACTTAGTGGGGCTTTAGCTTCAGAATAAATACTTTGTTTTGCCAGAAGATTTTTGCTTGGGTAGTTAAAAACTTGTTCTAATCTCTTTGCCATATCTGTTGAAAGCGATGCTTTACCATTGAGTAAGTTAGAAAGTGCTGGACGACCAACCCCTAATAGTTCGGCTGCTTTCGTTACTGTAGTTCCTTTAGGAATTACTTGACTCTTTATGTACGCACCTAAGTGAGGAAAATTACTATCGTTTTTCATTAAAAACTCCGCACCGATCATTTATTGATCACAGTGTAGCGTGTAACGCTACAGAATACAAATTTTTAAGCGGTAGATGAAATTCATAGTTCATAAAAGTCGCAACATTCAGTAATCACTTGTTTTTATTAATATATTGTCCATCAAATAGTCTAACTACTTTAGGCTCTGAGGAGGTATTTCCAATATCACTACATGGTTATCTGACCGCCAAGCCTTGGCTCTACCTCAAATGTTCAAGCAAATCAGCTGGAACGGGATTCGGATTAATGCAGTGGATGATAACGATACATATCTGATGAGAAAGGCTGTATCGGCGTTGCAAAACAGCCGGATGGATACGCACCTTGGTAAAAACACGGGGTCAGCTTGTCTGGCACCGTGCTATTTTAAAGCAGTCTAGCCACTAGATACTGTCGATATACTCTTTGCTATTTTGTCATTTGTCCTTGTAGGATCACCCAGATGACAGCTATGAATTTCATGCATGTAAGGGGTCGTACAGTACTCCAAAGTGTTATCCACTAAATCGAGTAACGGGATAATAGTCTTCCTAGCTATTTGGTTTTTATACCATTGCTGGAAAACATGATTACCTATTTTTAAGTCTTTGTAGGGGATAAAACACATTACTGCATCGTTTACGCTGCGGTGTATTGCAAGGGTGTACACATTGGAAGATATATATTCACTGACTGCTTGGTCTATAGTCACATCATCTGAGTCTGAAAGCTTCGGGGCATGCAATTTTCTAGAAGCGACGAACATGCAATAATTATCTAGAAGGTTAGCGAGCCCTTCTGAATTCAGAGAATACTTTGTTACAACAGCATGTCGCTTATAGCTTCGTTTCTGATTTTTTATTTGGTGAAGAACCATAGCTGTATGGTGAGATCCGCCTGACTGCACCCCCACATACCTATTTAACCACTCAAAATAATTGACGGTAATAGGCCTGCTCTTCGAAAAACCCTCTCGATTCTCTATATACCAAATGTTTTGCTCCCAATCGCTATCATCTAAGCCCGAAAGGTTATCCGATGGGTACATAGCTTGGCCCCAAGATGCTGCATCAGCGAACCAACTACCGTTAATGCTTGGAGACCAAAGTGAAGGACCAAAGCTTTTTGATGCAGAAAGACTCTTAATATTAGAGAAATCGAAGTCGGGTATTTCATGTTTTTCAGTAACAACTAATTTTTTTAATGCTTCAGCCAGGTCATTTGGCAAATAAGGTGGATACGAGCGTTGAAGTTCGTGATGCCAGTCAAATAGTAATCCTGCGTCGGCACTGAGTTTGTAGAATTTTGGAGGAGTTAGCTGTAACGTATATAAATTATCTTCTTGTAGATATGGAGTTCCGTTATAAAGCCAACGAATTATTTTATGCTGCCATTTTTCTTTATTTTTTCCTGTTTCTATTTGCATAGATAACTATCCTGTATTTGGTTGTTACCTCAATCCGAGCGGTGCGTTAAAGCCAGCTCATTGCAACTAATGTACATTGGTGATTATCTGGAAAATGTTCATAACAAAATGCTCAAAGCCTCGTATGGTATTGGATTCTCATTCCAACGAGGGTTTCCATTAATCTCGATTAGGGTTTGAGGTAAAGAAAACATACGACCAATAGGGGCTGAAGCATTTGGAATATACCTGGATAGCTCTACAACCTCTGAAATCTTGATCTCATCAGCTTTCTGAGTAAAGGGATTAACTCGCTTCCGAGACGAAGAAGACTCTTCTGAAAAAAGCTTGTCAAAAACTTCAACAAAATGACTGACGTCTAATGTTTTCGCGCCGCAGACCATAGCAATTTTTATTGTCTCAATAAGTAAGTGCTTTAACTTTCGATTCTCACCTTGAGTTGCAGCGAAAAGCGCAATTGCGATATCAGCATCTTCCAATGTTGGCGGAGTATCAAAAGGCATATGCTTCGCTAGGCCTTTGAGGTATCGCAAGTAATACGCACGATCATTAACTATACTGAAATAATCAAGCCGTCTTCTACGAACCAGCCGTGACGACCATTGTGGCTCCTTTGCTATGTGATCAGCCCAAGGCATTCCAACAAGCACAATAGGGACCTTCGCTTCTTCGCTGATAAACTTAAGCGCATTTGCAATGGCCTGACGCTCTCTCTGTGTCTTATACTCAATAAGCTCTTGAAATTCATTGATGATCAAGAGTTCGACTTCAGCCCGGATAAGGCTATTAACCAGCGTAGTCACTAAGTCTGTTTGATACCCTCTTTTTTTTCTTTGCGCACTACCGAACAACTCTAAATCAGAAATCATGTCAATCAACGTTGCATCCAACCCTTGATTACTTGCTATTCGACTTATAAGTATGGGCATACGTTCACGCCCGTAGTGTTGCGACGCTAATACTCGCTTTCGGTAATGATTAATTAGATGACTCTTGCCGACGCCTGTATCTCCGGTTAACAGCATACATTGCTGGTCAGATTGAAAGAGTCGATTCATTCGCAAATCATCAAAATCGCTGAAAATGGTTTTTACTTGTGTATGCTCAACCAGACTGTCGCTAAAGGCCTGAAGCTGCTCATTTTGCAAAAGTCTAAAGCTCATTCTTAGAACGCCTCCAGAGAGCTTGCATCATCATCCCAGCTTTCAAGAATATTATTCTTTTTGGTAGAGGCAGGACTATCCTTTTTAGGTTCAACTAAACTGTCAGAGTGCTCAATCTTAATTGAGCCATGCCCAGTGTTACTAATATCAGCAAACTGAGCATGCTTTTTCAGGTTTTTAATTCTCACAACACCTTTCGAAGCCGCAAACAAATCCTGCTCACTTTTGATTCTATCGCGCATAGCCATCCGTGCCTTAGCAAGACCTAAAGGATTCATACTTTCACGTATAACCTCGCGATTGTAAGCCTTAATTACTTTATGTTCATGAAGGCTCAAACCTTTCGTGTAGCCAACAGGATCATCACAAGGAACAGTTAAATATCCATTTAACTCCTCAAGGTAAACCCGAATACTAGAGAGGTCATCAGGATTCACTTTAATAAGCTTTTCGGCACTCTCTTTAGTCTGAGGGTAATTCATACGGTACTCAGCTAACGCCACTGAGTCGTACATTAGCTCTTCATATTTAAAGCCATTTTTAGTCAATGTCCTTTCTGTACTTATCCACATATAAGTGTCGAAACGCTTTTCATCTTCTGGCTCCATTTTTAAGGGCGGTAAGGAATCAAAACTCTGTTGCCAACGCAAAATTGGCATTCTGGTCTGTCGAGAATTTGCGTCTTGATGATAAATATCGACAATCCACCGGTGGAACTCTTCCACAAAGGTAGAGAAGCGGATGACAGCGTCTTTTTGCGGATTATATTCTTCTCTCTCTAAAATGTTAGAGAATGTCTTTCCAGGGAAATCGCTTAAAAAATGTTTATTGATGACGCCGAAAAAGCGTTCAATAATTGGTTTTAACCATGGTTTACGAACCGGATTGTATTGGACATTTATTCCTGATTCACGACATGCCTGCTCTAAGTTGTATGACCAAAACTCGGCGCCATTATCAACAACAAGTGTTTCTATTTTTCCAAAGCATGGCCACGAATTTTGGAGTGTAATACTCAATCCTTCCAGATTTTTAGGTTTGGTGGCATGGACGATTGCTTTTGCAACTGAAACATAAGATGGTGATTTATAACTTAAGTGGAAGCCTAAAATACAGCCACTGAACACATCAATGAGTAAAGTTAAATAGGGCCTGCCAATAGGGACCAAGAGGTCATCGTCAATAAGGATCACATCTAGTGGAGTATGATCAATTTCAACTCGCTCTAATATTCTTGTGGGCGGGATATGACTAGAGCAATAAGCAAACCATTGATCTGCAGTAAACTTTCCATGTCTTGCTAATGCAACAGGGTAAGGAGGTAATGACTGAACTCTTTTTCTAAACGCTGTATATGAAATCTTAGGGATCTTGCCTTCAATAACGCCCTCATTTAGCAGTTCGATGCTATCGCAATAATACCGGTACGCATCAATAATACTGGGCCTCTTTGAATCCAGGAAACGCGATAATGCTTTTCCAAAAACGACTTCGTCTCCCTGTACTCTGCTTTTCCGATTTCCCATTGCATGGCGTTTCGCAACTAAAGATACAAAACCGCCACCGTTCTCTAAGTAACTTTGACGCCAACGGACCAGTGTTCGCCAGTTAGGCCTTTTTGCCATATCAGCAGCGAAAATCTTATCTAAAATGGGGTCAATATTTTTCTGAGTCCAGCCGCCTTTGTTTTCTTTATCAACCAGCGCAATAACCTTGTATCGATGAATAGCTTCCTGCTGCAGAGGGTCAGAGAAGGTATCCAAATCACGCTCAATAATTTCTGAATCTTTAAGTTTGACATACTGGGCTGGCGGGGTTGGTTTTACAGCATTATCTGTGTTAACAAATTCGTCTTTAAATTCTTTCATTCCGAGCTCCATACCAAAGGATTTAGAGTTAAATCTTCTCCCTCCAAATCAGTAGCTAACAAGCCTTTACTTATTAACGTAATTACTAGAGCACGAGTTTCACCTAATGGAAGGCTATGCTCTTCAGCTATCTGATTGAGCCGAATAGGCCCAGAACTTTGAAGCTCACTAAGCAGCGTACGCTGACGGTTGTTGACTTCATGTGGCCCAGAGTATCGGTGTAATAACTTGAGATTATTTAGCACAGGGTTTACCCGAACCTGTTTCTCAGTCACCAAGATAAGCTCTATTCCTAATGAGCTGGAGGTGGCCTGCTTCGCTACAAACCGAGCTCTAAAAATTGGGTCTAAGGTTTTACGAAAGGGTTTATACTCATGGAAAACGAGCCTTCCATCGACATACCTAATCAGAGTATCGGGAGTATAGGGTAAGCGTTTGCCATCAAATTCATAGTAAAAGCCTTGCGGCTGACTGCGAAAGCTTTCAACCGAATTATTAAATTCATGGTGAAAGCAGGCGTCAAATTCGATGGAGCCTTCACACATTATGGTTTCACCAACTTTGGCGCTGGCGAACTTGTATAAAGTTTTTACTGGTGAAGCTTTGCGTAAATTTCTGATGTACATATACAATAATCAGAGCAATTTCGTGTATGTAAAGTGTAGAAGACTTAGTGAACTAGTCAACTTTGTCATTGATTGGTTGTAAATCAGCGTAACTAACTGATTTAGCTGGCCATAAATTATGTAATAAAACTACAAAATCAGAAATTATGTCAATCTATGGTTTCAATTTGTCACGCTATGGTTTCTTTATGTCAAACTATGATTTCAGCGACAGATTCAGCGGCAACAAAAATACTTAGATATTTAGCCGTCTATACTGTTGCAAAGCCCAAATTGCCGTGATATTACTAGTAACAGTTGTATAAATTAAACCCAATGAAGACCCAAACAACAATGAATTTAAACCAGCGTTTTGCTAACCTGCTCACACTCCTCGTGCTCCTCAACAGGCCACGGGGCTTTGTGCATTGGTAAAACGACTGTACCAGTAAACTAAAAACCCCGTGCCACAGGCCGGGGTTTTTTGTTTTAACCAAGGCCACCAGAACGGGTTTAAATCAATCAATGAGGAAAATGTGATGAGTGGTCAGGACAAAATCTGGATTTTTGATACCACCTTAAGAGACGGCGAACAGGCGTTGCGTGCCAGTTTAAGCCATAAGCAAAAAATTCAGCTGGCTCATGCTATCGCCCGCTTAAATGTCGATGTAATGGAAGTGGGTTTCCCTGTGTCATCGCCAGGTGATTTTGAGTCGGTGCAAAGCATAGCAACCCAGGTCAAAGGCCCTATTATTTGTGGTTTAGCCCGTGCTGTCAGCGCTGACATTGAAGCTTGTGGTCAGGCTTTGGCTAATGCTGAGCGTCGCCGTATTCATACCTTTATCGCGACATCCCCTTTGCATTTACAGTACAAATTACGCCGTACTTTAGAACAAGCCACTGAACAGGCTGTTGCCGCTATTCAGCTGGCGCGTCGTTATACCGACGATGTCGAGTTCTCCTGTGAAGATGCAGGCCGCACTCCTATTGATGATTTATGCCGTATTGTCGAAGCCGCTATTAAAGCCGGCGCCCGCACTATTAATATTCCGGACACTGTCGGCTACACCATACCGAATGAATTTGCCCGCATCATTACTGATCTGCGTAATAAAGTGCCAAATATCGATCAGGCCATTTTAAGTGTGCACTGCCATAACGATTTAGGTTTGGCTGTCGCGAATAGCATCACTGCAGTGCAGGCAGGTGCCCGTCAGATTGAATGCACAGTCAACGGTATTGGTGAGCGCGCAGGTAACTGTTCATTAGAAGAAGTGGCGATGATTATCAAAACCCGCCCGGACATTCTGCCGTTTTACACCGACATTAAAAGCACTGAGATTTACCGCAGCAGCCATTTGGTCAGCCAGATTTGCCATATGCCTATTCAGCCAAACAAAGCTATTGTCGGTGAAAACGCTTTTGCCCACTCCTCAGGTATTCACCAGGATGGCGTATTAAAAGCGCAAAACACCTACGAAATTATGTCTCCTGAACAAGTGGGTATTCGTCAGAACGAATTAAACCTGACCTCCCGCTCTGGCCGCGCTGTGATCCAGCATCGCTTAAGCGAAATGGGTTACACCACTGAAGATTACAACTTAGACGAAATCTACCAAGCTTTTGTCACTTTAGCCGACCAAAAAGGTCGTGTCTTTGATTACGACTTAGAAGCGCTGGTGTTTTTCCAGAACTTACAGGACACCAACGAGCCGTACAAACTGGAATTCTTAAGCTCATCCACTCATACAGGCCACGTTGCCAGCGCTACTGTGGGCATTAGCATTAATGGCGAAACCCATACAGAAGCGGCCACAGGCAATGGCCCTGTAGAAGCTTCATTCCAGGCTATTCAGCGTATTGTTGGCACTGACGTCAAGATGGTCGACTTTAACTTACAGGCTAAAGGCAGCGGTGAAGATGCCTTGGGCCAGGTGGATATTATTGCCGAACATCAGGGTCGCCGTTATCACGGCGCTGGCTTAGCCACTGACATAGTGCGATCTTCAGTCTTGGCTTATGTGCATGTCTTAAATTTAATTGAACGCAGCAAACAGGTAGACGCCGCCAAGCAGGCTCGCCGTTTATCTGAATCACAGACAGAGAAGTAACAATGAAAAATTATAAAATTGCCGTATTAGCCGGAGATGGTATTGGCCCTGAAGTGATGGTTCAGGCGTTAAAAGTACTGGCTGTGGTGTCAGAAAAATTTGGTTTTGGCATTCAATCGACTGAAGCCTTAATTGGTGGAGCTGCTATTGATGCTACAGGGGTAGCTTTACCAGATGACACACTGAACTTGTGTAAAAACAGTGATGCGATTTTATTTGGCTCTGTTGGTGGCCCTAAGTGGACCAGCCTGCCACCAGCTCAGCAGCCAGAGCGCGCCTCTTTATTACCACTGCGCAAAACTTTTGATTTGTTTTGTAACTTACGCCCTGGCCAGATTTATCCGGCTTTTGCCGAGTTATCGCCTTTGCATCCCAAAATCAGCAGTCAAGGCATGGATATTTTATGTGTGCGTGAACTGACAGGTGGTATTTATTTTGGTGAAAAAGGCCGTACTGAAGACGTAGCTTTTGATACCCAAAAATACAGTGTCAGCGAAATTGAACGTATTAGCCGGGTGGCTTTTGAAGCTGCGACTAAACGCCGCAATAAAGTCACCTCTATCGACAAAGCCAACGTGCTGGCGACCAGTGTGTTATGGCGTGAAGTAGTAGAACGTGTCGCTAAAGACTACCCACAAGTACAACTGGAACATATGTATATCGACAATGCCGCTATGCAGCTAATTCGCGCTCCGCAGCATTTTGATGTGTTGTTATGCGATAACCTGTTTGGCGATATTTTGTCAGATGAAATTGCCGCCATTGCCGGCTCTTTAGGTTTATTGCCTTCAGCCAGTTTAAATGGCTCCAACTTTGGCTTGTATGAACCTGCCGGTGGCACTGCACCGGACATCGCAGGCAAAGGAATTGCCAATCCAATAGCGCAGATTTTAAGCGCTGCTTTAATGCTGCGGTACAGTTTTGCCGAAGAAGCTGCAGCCCGGGCTATTGAGCAGGCCGTTGCCAGTACTTTGGAGCAAGGCATAGTGACAAGGGATATTAATGCAGCTTCGAATTACGGCACAGCAGATGTAGGCGCAGCAGTGATTGCAGCCTTAAATGCAATAGAGACAAAGAGAGCTTAATGATGGCTAAAACCTTATATCAGAAAATTTACCAAAGCCATGTAGTGGCCGCTGTGAATGGCAGCACCGACTTGTTATTTGTCGACCGCCATTTAATACATGAAGTCACCAGCCCTCAGGCTTTTGCCGGTTTACGCCAGGCGGGACGCACTGTGCGCCGTCCTGATTTAACTTATGCCACTATGGATCATAATGTCTCGACTCAGCTGCGCAGCATTGACGCCGCGGGGGAAACCTCGCGTAAACAGTTGGAAGCACTGGCAGCCAACTGCAAAGAATTTAATGTGCCTTTACTGGATTTACTGCATCCGGACCAAGGCATAGTGCATGTGATAGGCCCTGAGCTTGGCTTAACTCAGCCGGGTATGATTATTGTTTGTGGTGATTCCCATACCTCGACTCATGGTGCTTTTGGTGCTATCGCCTTTGGTATTGGTACGTCCGAAGTAGAACATGTGCTGGCGACTCAAACTTTGCAGCAGCAAGTGGCGAAAACTTTAAAAGTGGAAGTCACAGGTTCGTTATCGCCTTTTGTTACCCCTAAAGATGTAATTATGGCGGTAATAGGCCAGTTAGGTACTGCTGGTGGTAATGGTTATGTGGCTGAATTCTGCGGCTCTGCTATTCGCGGCATGAGTATGGAAGGCCGTATGACGCTGTGTAATATGAGCATTGAAATGGGTGCCAAGGCAGGTTTGATAGCGCCGGATGAAGTGACTTTTAGCTATTTAAAAGGCAAACCTCATGCACCACAAGCAGAGCACTGGGATGCAGCCGTTAGCTATTGGCAAAGCCTGTATTCAGATGCGGATGCAGTCTTTGATAAAACAGTAACTATTGCCGCGGAGAGTATCAGACCCCAAGTGACCTGGGGCACTAACCCTGAACAAGTGATAGCTGTCGATCAGCCAATTCCTTCCCCTGAATCGTTCAGCGATTTAATTAAAGCTGATGCCGCGCGCCGAGCTTTGACCTATATGGGTATTGAAGCGGGCCAGAAATTAACTGACCTGAAAGTCGATGTGGTCTTTATTGGTTCCTGTACCAACAGCCGGATTGAAGATTTACGTCAGGCTGCTGCTGTGGTGCAAGGCAAACAAGTGGCCTCTGGTGTTCGTGCTTTGATAGTGCCGGGTTCAGGTCAGGTGAAACGTCAGGCTGAAGCCGAAGGTTTAGCTGATATCTTTAAAGCTTCTGGTTTTGAATGGCGTGAACCAGGCTGCTCTATGTGTTTAGGTATGAACGATGACAGAGTTGAAGCAGGCCAACGTTGTGCCTCCACCTCAAACCGCAATTTTGAGGGCCGTCAGGGTCGCGGCAGCCGCACCCATTTAGTTAGCCCTGCTATGGCAGCGGCTGCAGCTATTGCCGGTCGTTTTGTTGATATTTCGTCTTTTGAAAGCGTGGGGGGAAACAACCAATGAGCCAGATTTTTGCAGAAGGATTAGTCTGTCCTTTAGATAAAAACAACGTCGATACTGACCAGATCATTCCGAAGCAGTTTTTAACCTCGGTCAGCCGTGACGGTTTTGCCGAAGCCTTATTTTATGACTGGCGTTATCTGGCGAACGAAACACCTAACCCTGACTTTGTGTTAAACGCCCCGCAATACAAAGGCGCTTCTATTCTGCTGACCCGGGCTAACTTCGGTTGCGGCTCCAGCCGAGAACATGCGCCATGGGCTATTCAGCAGTATGGTTTTAACGTAGTGATTGCCGAAAGTTTTGCCGATATTTTCTTTAATAACAGCATTAACAACGGCATGTTACTGATTAGCCTGAGCGCATCCAATATCGAGTTTTTATTCAGCCGCTGCCAACAAGGCACACAAGAGTGGAAAATAGATTTGGCTGGCCAGCAGATTATTCTGGGCAATAACGCTGCTGTAGGTTTTCAGATAGACCCTGATATCAAACAGCGTTTGTTAAGTGGCCTGGATTTTATCGGCGCCAGCGAACAATTTTCACCACAAATATCAAGCTATGAAACCCAACGCGCCAACAACCAGCCTTGGTTAGGGTAACACTACTTTTGTTCAGACCGCATGGGCCGCGACTTGTGCCGGCCCGTCCATGGCTACCGAAATAGCCTATAAACGGGGGAAAACCCGACTACCACCTGATCGGAATTTAAAACGGAAGGGGCAAGCCCCTCCCCTGCAGACATGAATAGCCCATCCAGCCGTCTAGCCATAAACTATTGATTTACATCAGCTACTTGCTAATCATAAAAGTCGGGTAATACTTGGCAAAGCAGTATCAGACAGTATATAGTTTCATTATTATCAATTTTACCAGTTCACCTATGAACCTTTAAGGGGTATTTTTATGAAAAAGCTCGTTACGTTAGCAGTAGTAGCAAGTGCTTATTTCGCCGCAGCACCTTCAGTTTTCGCTCAGGATCAATGGGCTGTATCCTTGTGTGAATATACGAAAGCAGACGATAAAAACCGCGTCCGTAAAGTTTTATCTGATAACAAAGTTAACGTTCGTAAGGTCTATGATGCGATCCAATGCAACGGTGATTCGCTGATTAAGTTTGCGATGCGTAGTGATGCCTATGAAACAGGTTCTTTTCTGGTAAAGCAGATGCCTGCTAAAGCATTGGTTGCTGAAGATTTGGAAGCATGGGCTGCGGCCAATGGTTTATCAGCTTCTCCACTGATCAACGATATTAAAGCTCGTATCGGCCAGGATTAATCACTCCACCTGAGCCAGTATTTACTGGTAAAAATATCCTCTGTAAAAGCAGCTCCCCAAAGGAGCTGTTTTTTTATGTCCAGGGACGGACGGTATGTCGCAACTGTAAGGAACAGAGTTGCGACTATGTCCAGGGACGGACGGTATGTCGCAACTGTAGGGAACAGAGTTGCGACTATGTCCAGGGACGGACGCTATGTCTCGCAACTGTAAATATAAATAACAGTGTTGCGACAGTTCAGGCCTCAAAGCCAGAGTTTAATTTGTATTGGCTTTCAAATTCAGACTGGCAAAGTTGATAAAATCCTCTGCGCTACCAATTCCTGCCATGGCAGAACCATCCTGCATTTCGGAAAAAGTTGGGGGATCTTGAAATTTAAAACTGAGTTTTAAACGTTGGGGTTGCTGTATAAATCCCAGAAGAGGCTCACGTATTTGAACAGGGATTTGCTGATTTTGCTGCAAAGCTGCGGTGAGCTGCTGCTGCATCACCTCATAATCCGGGGTGATTTGCGCCTGAGCCAATTGCGCAAAAAGTTGCTGGAGAAAAGCTTTGTTTTCAAGTTCAATTGCACCATTGGCAACACCTATAACCCCAACTTTTTTCATCATATTTGGCAAATAGTCTGGTTGTTCAGATCGCTGCTGTTGCTGCTCAGGAGTGAGCTGTTTTACCTCTTCGGCATATTGCCATAACTCAGTAACACCAGTCAGAGCAAAACGGTAGTTGAGGCTAAAATGGTGATCTATCCTCAATTCTTGCTGAAAAGACAACTCGCCGGTTTTTGCTTTGTAGTTGTATTGATAATTTAACTCCATCAACAAAGAGCCTAAGTAATCAGCCAAGTCGGCTGGCAAAGCAGCCAATGCCTGTGGTGCAAGTTTTAAATCTTTGAATCGGGCAGCTCCATCTTCAGGTAAACCTTCCCGCTGCAACCCTATCAGCTCTACCTGACCTATAGTGACTAAATCACCCATACCAGCAATACCAATATGCAAATTCTGGATTTTATAACTTGAGGTAATAATATTGGCGGACAGCTTGCTGTAACTCATATGAATAGGCGGCATATCACCATGTTCAGCCAATTCCTGATACTGCTGATTACTGCGCTCTATATGACCAGCCATCAGTTGTTCAGCATTATGGTTAGCATAAAAAAGACCAGCTAAAGCGCTGGCAGATGCAAACAATGCGGCACCAAGCCAAATCTTTTTATCCATATTTTCTCTTCCTTCCACAAAACTAGCGACGCCATACTAGCATGAGCAGAAAATAAAACACCTGTCTGAACCTGTGATTCACACCAAAAGCCTGTTAATTTAACGTTATTCATCTCATTTTTTGGTGTGCTATGGAGCTCTATTTCCATTGGTTTGATTTATTAGGTATAGCGGTGTTTGCTATCTCAGGCACTTTAGCTGCGTGGCGAAAACAGATGGATGGCTTCGGAGTCATAGTACTTGCCACTGTAACAGCCATAGGTGGTGGAACCTTGCGGGATCTGATCCTCGACTCCCCGGTCATTTGGCTGACCAACAACAGTTACTTTTTAGCTATTTTTACTGCCGCCACTCTGACTATTTTATTAGTCCGTAACCGACTAGTGATCCCAAACAATACCTTGCAAATTGCCGATGCCTTCGGTTTAGCGTTCTTTGTTATTATGGGTACACAAAAAGCTATGGACCATGGCACCTCAGACTTTGTCGCTATTATGCTGGGTACTATGAGCGGCGTCTGTGGCGGCATGATCCGCGATGTATTATGCCGTGAAATACCAATGGTATTTCGTGGCGAGTTATATGCCATCACCTGCATTTTTGGTGGCTTGGTTTATGTGCAATTGTTGAGTTTTGGCGTAGACCAAATGCCTGCAATGTTATCAGGCATGATAGCTTTACTGGCTTTACGATTAGCTGCTATTCGCTGGCATTTAACCATTCCGGTGTTTGGCAAAAAAGCCAACGATTTGCGCTAAAGCAAGCTTGGCATCACGCCAGTTTTTTAGCTGCACCTCTATGCTTGACCATTTTGGCGCTATCGGAACAGCAAGACATGTAAAAAATGAAAGCTCAACCTCAGAAATGTAAGCTTATCGTTGAACACAAATAACAGCATGGCGGGTTTACAGAGTCTTTAGTCTTCATAGGCTATCGATTCAGCCGTAGTGGTATCAATTAGCCAGCTACACTGGCTAATTCAGATTCCATGGTTAAAATTAAGTAAACAAAATTATCTGAGGATGGAGTATGGCATTGGCCTTAGTCCACAGCAGAGCCCGTTGTGGCTTAGATGCTCCTCTTGTTACCGTAGAAGTGCATTTGAGTCGCGGATTGCCAGGTTTCCAGTTGGTTGGCTTGCCTGAGACTTCTGTCAAAGAGGCGAAAGACAGAGTACGTAGTGCCTTAATCAATAGTGGCTTTGAGTTTCCTGATCATAAAATCACGGTCAATCTGGCTCCCGCCGATCTACCCAAAGAAGGTGGGCGTTTTGATCTGGCTATAGCTCTTGGCATACTGCGAGCCAGTGGTCAATTACAAGCCGATTTGTCCAGATACGAGTTTTTTGGAGAGCTGGCTTTATCGGGAGAAATTCGTAGCATAGTGGGAGAAATCCCTCTGGCTTTAGCCTGTAAAATAGCAGGTCACATAGCCGTATTTCCGTTAAAAAATGCGATACAAGCACAACAAGTTCCCGATATGCAGCTGCGTGGGGCAGAGCATTTATTGCAAGTGCACGCTTTTTTATCCGATCATCAGGACTTACCCGCTATACCAGCTCTGCCCGACACTCTGACAGACCCCTACCCGGATCTGGCTGAAGTCCGGGGTCAGGCGCAGGCAAAAAGAGCATTGGAAATAGCTGCAGCTGGTGAACACAATTTATTAATGTTTGGTCCTGCGGGTACTGGAAAATCAATGTTGGCCCAGCGCTTAGCTGGCATACTCCCCAGGTTAACCGATCAGGAAGCGTTGGAAACCGCTGCCATTTATTCAGTAGCTGCGCAGCCCCGAACTTTACAACAATGGTACCAAAGGCCCTTTCGTCAACCTCATCACAGTTGTTCTGCTATCGCTTTGGTCGGAGGAGGTTCAATACCACGTCCAGGTGAGATCTCTCTGGCCCACAGAGGCGTGTTGTTTCTGGACGAAGTACCAGAGTTTCCGCGGGTCGTCCTCGAATCATTACGCCAGCCACTGGAAAGCGGTAAAGTGTTTATTTCAAGGGCTGCACGGCAGGCAGAGTTTCCAGCCTGTTTTCAATTGGTGGTCGCTCTGAACCCCAGCCCTTCGGGACATCATAAAGATGGCCGTGCCAGTCCTGAGCAGATCAGACGTTATTTAAGCCGCTTGTCGGGCCCTTTTCTTGACAGAGTAGAGTTACAGGTCGAAGTTCCTTTACTACCCAAAGGCAGTTTAAGCCAGCAGAAAAAGGAAGAATGCAGCGAAGTGGTGAAACGACGGGTCGATGCAGCCAGAATGGTGCAATGGCGGCGTCAGGGTAAAGCCAATGCCCGCTTAAACCTGACTGAGCTTGAACAGTATTGTTATCTGGAACCAACAGATGCCGAATATTTTGAAAGCTGCCTGACTCAATTAAAGCTATCAGCCCGCAGCTATCATAAACTGTTAAAAGTAGCTCGTACTTTGGCAGATTTAGCACAGCGACCACAGATAGAGCGCAGCGATTTGTTAGAAGCCTTAAGTTACCGATCTTTTGACCGCTTGCTGAACTATTTAACCTGAACTAGGGATAACGAGTGTCGACTTCAGTTGATTTAATCAATAAAATCAAAGACGTAAAAGTGTCTTTTCAAAAAGAAAAACTCTTTACTGACTGAATGCGCAGATTTTTATGGATCTCAAGGCGCTTTGTCGTACGCCATAGCAAGCTATGGCTAGACAGAGCAACGCAGAGAGGCACGAAAAGATGCTCGTTCAGCGGCGCTGCATATCCCGATTTCAGGTTATTTACTATGAAGCCGGGATAGATCGAGCCCATCACTTTGCATATCAGGAGGCTTTGACCGCTTTGGTCTGATACACCCCAAAAAACTGACTGATGGCAATAGCCAACACACCTGAACACATCAGCACAGCAAAAGGCAAGGCAGTGCCTGTGTAAGTCAGCGCCAATAAAGGGCCTGCTAAAGCGCCACTGCCAAAACGTAAGGTACCAATTACAGCTGTTGCAGTACCACTATGCTCCGGGAAGCGCATCAAAATCATCGCATCAGCATTCGTGGCTATTAAACCCAAGCTAGCCATCAGCGGCGCTATGCACAGCACAGTAAAAATTAAACCTGCTTCAAAGCCGTTTGCCAGACAAAGTGCTGTTGAACTCAGAATAGCCAATACCAGCCCGAGATTTAACATCCGCTGTGGGCCAAATCTGCCCACCCATTTGCTATTACAAAAATTTGCCAGCATTAACATGCCCACGTTTAAGGCAAACAGCAGGCTAAACAACTGCTCGTTCACACCATAGTACTCAATGTAAACAAAAGGTACTGCGGTGAGAAAACAGAAAAAAGCAAAAGAAGCGAACATCGAGGTCGCTATTTGTGGTCGGGCCGCCAGATTGGCAAAAACAACACGATAACCCGCTAGAAACTCCAGTTTACGGCCTTTTATTACAGGCACAGGATCAGGCAAAAAACGCCAGGTAAGCAGTAAGATCAAAAATGAATACAAGGCCAGCACCAAAAATATGTCCTGCCAATGACCAAGCCATAATACAGCACTCCCAATAGCGGGCGCGATCAAAGGTGCCATCATCATAATCATCGAAACATAAGACATGCCCTTTGCTGTATTTTCCTGATACAAAGCGCGAATAATACCAGGAACCACAACAGTGGCAGCGCTGCCAGCAAAAGCCTGAAAAGCCCGCAGAGCCAACAACCACTGCGCATCCTGACAAAACACCAGTGCAAAACTGGCCAGACTAAAAAATAGCAATCCAGCCAGCGCCAGAGGCCGACGACCTATCGCATCAGCCAAAGGACCAAAAAGCAGCATACCAAGGCCGTAAGCAGCCAGATAAATGCTCAAGGATTGCTGGATAAGACCAATGTCTGTGCCAAGCTCATCCGCCATTACAGGCATAGCGGGTAAATACATATCAATAGCCAGAGGCGTAGTTGCGACTATACTGGCAAGCAGCAGTAGCAAGCTAAAAGAAACTGTTTTACTCATGATCATACTCAGGCAGGAAGTGAATAAATGATAACCGATCTCAATTAAATTATTGCTGCTTAAATCGCAAAAATTGTGATATTGGTCCTGAACTATAGGCAGTTATCTGAATTCAGGGTACGCAGAGCTATTGAAGCAAGCTTTTTTAAAATGAGAAGTGAGGACAAGGTTGATCTAACATGTCCAATACTTCGGCAGCCAGCACTGACAGTTTGAAGCCATTTCAGGGACAAACTATCTCCCCTGCATGGTGCAATGAACTCTAGTGTGGTCTTATCCGCCAGCTTTGCGACCCGAAAGCAGCTAAGCAATGACCACAGCTCTGACTATTACTCATAAACGACAGAATGCAACCGCCAACAGGGATGACAAAGTGCTGATCTACTGTATAACCTGGAGCAAAACAGGTCAGACACTATCCCCTGTTACTTGCACTGTCGCTTTCTGGAATGCAACAGACGAGGCCCAATTGAAACCGAGCTTGCGACTCTGTTCGAATCGGGAGACTTTGTCAGGATCAGTGCCAAACCCCAATCTTAAACCAGACTTTTAATGATCGTAGCCGGATTACCCGCTACTACTACATAAGCCGGTACGTCTTTCGTCACCACAGATCCGGCCGCTACTACAGCCCCGTCCCCCAAGGTAACGCCCGGTAAAATAATAGCACCACCTCCCAGCCACACCGAATTGCCTATGGTCACAGCCTTAGCTTGCTCCAGTCCGGTTTTGCGCTGAGCTGCATCCAACGGATGGGTCACAGTGTAAATTTGCACCCCGGGTCCAAAGAGCACATCATTGCCGATGCTGACTTTGGCCGCATCTAAAATAATGCAGTGATGGTTGGCATAGAAATTCTGACCCAGCTCTATATTCTTGCCATAGTCGCAGAAAAAATTCGGTTCTATATAGCAGCTCCCCACCTTGCCAAATAGCTGCCTGGCTAACTCTTGATGAGCTTTAAAAGGTAAAGGCCCTTGCTTGTTCAGTTGAGCACACAAAGCTTTGGCATGTATACGCTGTTTGGACAATAGCTTATCTGCTGGGTTGAACCATAAACCTGCAGCCATTTTTTCCTGTTCAGTCATCAGTGATTACTCTCGTTTAACTTGTTGATCCTTCCAGGCTATCGCCCACGTTCCTTATACAAAGCTTCAGGCTTTTTATAGTCTTATGCGCTGGATTAGAGATATACTAAAACTAATGTCGTTGTTTAGCCGGGATGATCTGATGAAAAAAACGAAAGTAGTCACCACCGAAGAAATATTACTCACCCTCTGCCAGTCCGTTACTCAGGTATTAGCTGCTGCAGGCAACGATAAAGTTGCTTATTCACCTATGGTCCAAAAGATCCAGAAAACCTGTTTGCGCCCAGATCTTGGCTGCTTTGTGTTATTTGATGGTGGTTTTTCTGGTTTAGTTATTATTAACTTTACCTCCCAAGCCGCCATGGAAATTTACCGCAAATACATGATGAGCATGGGGATGCCGGAATCTGAGCTGGCTAATTTTCACACCTCAGACGAAGTGAGTAATGTGATGGGCGAACTGATGAATCAAATAGTCGGCGACTTCACCAACAGAGTTCGCATGGAACTGCAAACCTCGATTAATCAAAGCCAGCCAAAAATGATGGCGATTAACAAACAAGTTCAGATTATGATCAACACCCAGCTTGACCAACCTCAGGCGCGCCGGGTGACCTTTAGCACACCAAACCATGCAATTTTTTACATGGAATTGTCTATGGATAAAACTGAGTTTATTCAGTTACATGACTTTGTACCAACACAAGATGAAAATCCGGACGATATTATTGCCAATACTAATGCGGCAGAATCTGAAGCTGCCTCAGCTGCAGAAGCGCTCGCCTCAGAAGTGGATGACGACTTCCTGAACAATCTCGGCCTTTAAACTTTTCGCTTCAAACTCTGCCATCAGAGCAAAGCTCAGATGGCAGTTTTATCCGAAAGCAGGCACCGCCTAAAGGACTTTCATCCACGTCCAGACTGGCCTTATGCCATTCAAGCACTCGACACACAATAGCCAGACCTAAGCCAAAACCGCCAAATCCTTTTTGCCGACTAGGGTCCAACCGCACAAAAGGCTTCAGTATCTCAGCCCTTTGCTCTACTGCTATACCAGGACCATCGTCTTCAACCCTTATTTCAATAGAATCCGCAGCTGATTCTAAAACCAGCACTACTTTGCTACGGGCAAATCGTTTGGCGTTGACCAATAAATTCTGCACTGCCCTTTCCAGATAATGACCATCGCAGACATACACACAGCTCTGGTTGAGTGACAGCTCAATGCTGGCACCGGGCAACGCAGATAACTTCTCGACTAAGTTTTGTAACAACTCAGATAAATCGACTTGTTGCATCTTCAACTGAGGTTGTGCCGATTCCAGCCGGGCGTAATCCAGCATTTCATCCACCAATTGCTCCAGCTCTTTGACATCATTTAGCATCAACTGTTTTTCGTCCTGAGTTAAAGCAGATAACTCCAAAGCGAAACTCAACCTGGCGAGAGGTGTACGTAACTCATGCGAAACCGCCTGAGTCATTTCGCGCTGCAATGCCAGCAAACGTTGGATTTTCTGGCGCATCAGCTCAAAACTGCTGGCGATAGGGGCAATAAAAGATCGAGCAGGAACAACAGTAGTGCCTGCAGGATTCAGCAATTGCTGTTTTAACTTTTGGATATCGCGCGCGACAGGCCATAACCATAACCAGACAGCTATGGCCAACAAGCCCAAAAATAACAAACTAAACCAATAGGAAGGAACTGTACTCTCGCTCAGGTCTGTCGGCCCTAATTGCCATAACTCGCCTTGCTGCATGGCATAAAAAAATACCTGATCTCTGGTAAACAGCGGCACAACCTGCCCAGCCTCTAAAGCTGCCAACTCTGTTGCAGACCATAAAATACTGCCTGCAGGTAACAAAGTAATAGGTAAGGCTAACGACAGCTGTGTATCTGGCAAAGACTGTGTCCTGAGCTGATTTGCAAGATTATCTGCAATCAGCATCACCCAAGGCGGCACTTGGCTTTGCGTTTCTTGCCAAATCCGCTCCACTGTCCAGCCCACTCCAATCAGCACCAATGAAATAAACAAATAAAAATGCAGAAATAATCTGGACATGGGTTAGAAGCCAAAACACTGGTGGTACAAGCAGCATACAGGTGCAAGCCAATTGCAGTTGCCTCCCCAAGCCCACTCAGACCCGCATGGATGCATTACAACTGAGGTTTCAGCGTCGCAGAAGTTATGAGTTCCAGGCATCAGCAACAAATAAATATCCTTTACCCCACACTGTCTTGATCCTGAAAGGCGTTTCAGCATTGTCATTAAGTTTACGGCGTAAATGCGACACCCGCACATCCACAGTGCGATCCAAGCCATCGTACTCACGGCCAATAATTTGTTTATGAATGGCCTCACGTTTTACCGTCTGGCCAGCATGCTTGGCTAACATCCATAACAAATCAAACTCATAACTGGTCAATTCGACCAGTTGCCCGTCAAAGTGTGCTTCACGAGCACTGTTGTTCAGATTAAGTTTACCGAAGCTCAGCTCCTGATTTTCAGTTTTCTGCACTGGATTGCCGCGTCTTAATAACGCATGAACTCTGGCCAGTAATACGCGGGGTTCCACGGGTTTTATCACATAATCATCCGCACCCAATTCCAAACCCAGCACCTGATCTATATCACCTTGTTTGGCTGTTAACATCAACACAGGTGCAGTAAACCAGGGGCGTATAGCCCGGCAAACGCTAAAACCATCCATACCAGGCAGCATCAGATCCAGAATAACCAAATCTGGCTGCCATGTCTGGCAAATCGCAGGCACGGTATCGCCTCTGCTCTCTTGACGCACCTCAAAGCCATGTTGCTGCAAAAAGCTCTGTACTAAAGCCGCCAGACGAGCATCATCTTCAACCAATAAGATTTTTTGCATTAAAACACACTCCAGGGGGCCACCAGACGGCGTCGTTTTTCCGGCTGACGGCTTAATACAATTAACTCTTTTTGCAACAACACCTGGGCGTTATTTTGCAATCTCACTTGCGTTTTACCCGGCCAGCTTAACTCTTGTTGCCATTGTCCTTGTTGCGCCTCTTGCCAACATTGCAATTGTTGTTGCGCAAAATACAAGCATAGACTTTGCGCTTTTGTGCTGCTCCAACGCACGCTAAGCTGTGCTTTACAGTTTTGCTCCACTGTTGCAGAAACACAAAAAGCCGGACTTACAGACCAGCATAATTCAGCACTGCACTCAGGGAGTTGAGCGGTCGCCAGTAACATATTACCAGCGAAAAACAGCCCGAACATTCCCTATCCTTGTATTAAAAAAAGCGATAACCCACACCTACAAACCAGGTTTGCACTGAATCATCCCGCACTAGCGGACTATCCGTCATTGCGTCGTCCAAATGCAGATATCTAAAAAAAGTTAACAGTGACCAGCGCTGGTTCAGTGCTCTTTGCCAGCCAAACCTTACCTCAGGTTGCCAGCTTGCTCGCCCCTGATATCGCTGCAGATAATACAGGTCATCCTCGTCAACACCATAATAGGTATCAATTAATCTGGCACTTTTCCAATACAAAGTCGCATTCAGATCAAAGTGTCCACCGCCAAGAGACCAAATTTTTGTCCAACTCAGGCTGGCATTCTGGCCTTGATACTTGGAACTCAGGTCCTGCCAAAGGTTCAATCTGCCTTGCCATTGTTCAGCGAACCAATCGAACTGAATACCTGCATCCACCGCAGTCGGACGCTTTTTGACATGTGAAATAGATACAGCAGCCAACGACTTTTCAGTGCCCACATCTACTTCTGGTGGCAATTGAGTTCCAGCCGTATTCATAGTCAGCAGATTGCCAGCAAACCAACGCTGAAAATAGCCTTTTTCTGCATTCAGTCGCACCACAATACTGGCGGCAAACTGTTCATTTTGTCTGAGGCTATAGCCTAAAGTGCCATTATCGATAAACCATGAATCGGTATAATAACTAAAATCGGGTAAAATCAGCATGGGGAAGCTATCGCCATCATGCAATGGGTTGCTGCGTTGCCCAGCTCCCAATGCAACAGAAAGTTGAAACTGATCCGGCGCTACGCAGCGTTCTTCACCAGTAGCGCACGCAAATGCTGTACTGCTGCCCAACAGACAGAAAAGAAAAAGCCAAGCCGCTGATTTCATCAAACTACTACCCCAATAATGAATAGCCTTTACTTTAGCATTGAACGCAAAACAGCTTAAGCAAAGTTAACAACTTCACACAAATTGCGTTATGAAGCGGCGCCGAATTTCAGTCCCTTAGTTCAGCTAAAAACACCTTTTCTGAAGCATGGCGAAAAGGATCCAAGAGACTATTTTAATGCTATGATGCCACAGCTTAAAAACAGCCCATTGCCAGTGAACGCGAGGCAATAAAAGAATGAGCTCCGCAGCAGATATTTGCTTGATGTGATAGGGAAGATAAAGCGCAGTCAACGCAGCTGCTGCTTGACGTAAGAAGGGTATATGAAGTCAACAAACCAGCCAGGAATAGCCCCGATGACACCGATGAAAGGAAAAGCGACCTCCTTTGATATCGCCTATCTCGCCGGCGTATCTCAATCTACTGTTTCCCGAGCATTGCGTGACAGCCCGGCTGTAAATCAGGAAACCAAAGATAAAATTTTTGCTATCGCTAAACAACTAAATTACAAGGTAGATAAAAACGCCAGTAATTTACGCAAGCAAACCACTGGTACTCTGGCGCTCCTGCTATTCGAAGATCCGACCGTAGATGAGTCGCAAATTAACCCATTTTTCCTCGCTATGCTGGGCAGTATTACCAGAGCTTGCAGCCAGCGTGGTCATGATTTATTAGTCTCATTTCAACAACTCAGTAATGACTGGCATGCCGACTATGAAGATAGCAAAAAAGCCGATGGTATTATTCTGCTGGGTTATGGCGACTACAAAGATTATGAAGAAAAGCTCAATACCCTGTTAGCCCAACAAACGCATTTTGTCTGCTGGGGAGCTGAAGTGCAGGGTCATCCTGAGTTCACTATCCGCAGTAATAACCTGCAAGGTGGCAAGCTGGCCGGACAGCATCTGCTGCAACAAGGCCGCAAACGTTTTGCTTTTATTGGCAATGCTTCCGATAACAGCCCTGAATTTCTCGCCCGTTATCAAGGTATGGTGCATGCTTTGGCACAAGCCGGCATAGCTGAAAACACTGTGGCTCAACTGGATGCCATTTCAACAGAACAAGCCGGTTTTGATGCGATTAACCAGTTACATGCGCAAGGTAAAAGCTTTGATGCTTTGTTTTGTGCCAGCGACCTGATCGCTATAGGTGCTATCCGGGCTTTGCAGAAAAAAGGCTTAAAAGTACCAGAGGATGTCGCAGTGGTAGGTTTTGATGATATACCAGTGGCCTCTTTTTCCTCTCCGGCTTTGACGACTATCCAGCAAAATACCTCGCTGGCTGGTGAGATGCTGGTGGTGAATTTATTAAAACTGATTAACCATCAGGCAGTAGAGCTGACTGAAATTCAGCCCAAAATCATTATCCGTCAATCCAGTGGCGCTGCAGAACGTTAAGCTGCAGCTCAGGTTTTCCTATGACTTTTACTTCCAAAGGCCTTCATCCTCGCAATAAGCACCAGCAAGTCTATGATTTTGTTGCTTTAACCGCTGAGGTTCCGGCTTTAGCTGCTTTTGTGCGCGACAATGGCCATGGCACACTTTCAATTGACTTTGCCAACCCGCAAGCCGTGAAAACTCTGAATCAGGCCTTGTTAAAACACTTTTATGCGATACCACACTGGCAGTTACCCGAGCAGTTTTTATGCCCTGCAGTACCGGGACGGGTGGATTATCTGCATTATTTGGCCGATCTGTTAGCCCCGTTGAATAAAGGCAAAATTCCAACAGGTTCAAAGCTGCACCTGCTTGACATCGGCTGTGGTGCCAATCTGATTTACCCTTTGCTGGCTCAGGCTGAATATGGCTGGAAAGTCACAGCCTCGGAATTAGACCTGCAAGCACTGACTGCAGCTCAGTTATTAATTGAGCAAAACCAGTTACATCATAAAATTACAGTGCGCCAGCAGCATAAAACTGAACAGATATTTCAGGGTATTATTCAGTCTGATGATTTGTTTGATTTAACCTTATGCAATCCGCCTTTTCACAGCTCTGCTGAGCAGGCTCAGGCGGGCAGTGCACGCAAAGCGAAAAACCTCGGGCAGAAAAATACCAGACTCAACTTTGCTGGCCGCAGCCATGAACTCTGGTGTGAGGGGGGAGAAGCCGCTTTTATTGGCCGTATGATCAAAGAAAGCCAAGATTATGGCCACCAAGTGTTATGGTTTAGCAGTCTGGTGTCTAAACAGGACAATGTGCCGCTGTTGCAGCAACAGCTGACAAAACTGGGTGCACAACAGCAAGTCATTGAAATGCAGCAAGGCAATAAACAAAGCCGAATACTGGCCTGGTCTTTTATGAAGCCAGCACAACGTCAGTTATGGGCTGATTATCGCTTTCGTTAAAGCACAGTAGAACAAGGTCCTGATCCGGCACAACGCCGCGGATCAGGACCAGGCTTGCTTTGTGTGTCACTGCTGTACTGCGGTCGTCTCTTGTTCTTTGACTAACCACACAGACAAAGCCCCCAATATCATGGCCGCACCTGCCAGCATCACAATATACAGAGCTTCATTTTTAAACACAGAGCCAAGGATCCAGCCCGCCAGTAAACCTGAGACAATCTGCGGCGCTGCTATAGTGAAATTGAAAATGCCCATGTAAACACCGGTTTTATTGGCTGGTAACGCGCCTGCCAGAATGGCATAAGGCATCGCCAGTATGGCGGCCCAAGCAATACCTATGCCTACCATAGGGATCATTAATGACAAAGCGCCTTGTGGAATGGTGACTTCAGTGATTAACAAATCGACCTGAGTCAGGGTAGGATCGTTAAAGAGTACAAAACTCAGATAACCCACACCACCACAAGCTAAAGCAAAGGAATACACCAGTTTACGGCCAAATACATTGGCCAGCTTTGCCATCACCATGGCAAAAAACACGGCAAACAGAGAATAGCCCGCATACAGAATACCAACCCAATCGCCTGCAGCACCTTTGGCAGCAGCTATATCGGCAGGTACACCACCCATTTGTTGAATATAAACCGGATCAAACCAGTGCACTGCAACACCCCAGTTGTTCTGAGCTACAGCGGCTGGAAAATAAGTCCACATGATAAATAAAGCAAACCAGGAGAAAAACTGTACCAGAGCCAGCTGTTTCATAATGCCTGGCATAGAAACCATGGTTGACCAGAATGATTTCATCTTCTCTGCAAGGCTGGTTTTTTCGTGCTGTTGCTGCAGTTTTTCAACCTGCAGTCCTTTGTACTGACAATATTGTTCAGGGCTATATTCACGGGTTCTGAATGCAGTCCACAATACGCTGCCCAGTAATACAGTAGCACCAATGTAAAAGGACCAAATCACTGAATCAGCCACCTGACCCGTTTGTGAGGCGTTATCCAGACCAATCACGTTGGTCAGCACGAAAGGCAAAATAGAACCAAAAACAGCACCAATGTTAATAAGCAAGGTCTGGACTGAGAACCCCAGATTGCGCTGTTCGGCCGGAACCATATCCGAAACCAAAGAGCGAAACGGCTGAAAGGTAACATTAAAAGCAGCATCTTTAATTGCAAAAATAACCAGACCAAACAACATAGGCGGAATAAGGGCAACCACCATGGAGGAATTAGGCAGCAACACCATAGCGCCAGCGGCAACCAGGGCACCCCCCAGCATAAAAGGAATACGACGTCCGAATCTGTTCCAGGTACGGTCAGAGGCAGCACCTACTATGGGCTGCACCAACAATCCCATAATGGGAGCAGCCAACCAGAACAATGACAATGACGATAAATCAGCGCCAAGATCGGAAAGGATGCGACTGACATTGCCATTTTGCAAAGCAAAACCAATTTGCACCCCAAGAAAACCAAAACTGAGGTTCCATATCTGCCAGAACGATAACTGCGGTTGTTTCATCTGTTGTCCTATTATTTTTATGTGAATGTCAGGTGAGCGCTCACCTGAAACCGGCTCCTCTGTCATCTAATCCGGCCTTCAGTTCACCTGCAATGGACAACGCTGACGACGCCTGTTAGAGCGTTGGAGAAGAGATCGATTAGAACAGCCTTTACCCGAGCCAGCAACCAGCTGAATACGTATTCAGCCGCTGAACAGAGTATCAATGATGGCCTGTATCAGTATGGCTCAGCCTGAATCTGATGCCGATTTTTTCCAGCTCACCATAGCTGATAGAGAATAACGGCTTAACGCTTTTCCCAGCTATAAAAAGGGACGTCAAAAGACGTCCCTGCAAAGCTTTCACTGCTTACCAGATTTTGACCCGTACCGCATCATCACGGTACATACCATCACCAGGCTTCACATCATAAGTCTGATAAAACTCTGGCATATTCGATAACACACCCAGTACACGGTACATACCCGGCGAATGTGGTCCTGTGATCACTTGCTGACGTAAAGAGGCATCACGGAACTTGATTCGCCACACCTGAGACCAGCCCATAAAGAAACGCTGATCACCACTGAAACCATCAATCACAGGCGCAGGTTTGCCCTGTAACGAGGTTTGATAGGCTTTAAAGGCAACAGTTAAACCACCTAAATCGGCAATGTTTTCACCTAAACCTAAAGCACCCTGCAGTTTTAAATCATCTATAGGATTAAAGGCACTGTATTGGTCTATCATCAGCTGAGCACGTTTCTGGAACTGCTCTGCATCTGTAGGTTTCCACCAGTCGGTTAAGTTACCATGGCCATCTGAACGACGACCCTGATCATCAAAACCGTGGGTAATTTCATGCCCTATCACGCCACCAATGGCACCGTAGTTCACCGCGTCATCCGCGTTCACATTAAAAAATGGCGGTTGCAAAATGGCAGCCGGGAACACGATTTCATTCATGGTTGAGCTGTAATAGGCATTAACAGTTTGAGGTGTCATACCCCATTCAGTACGATCGACTGGCTGGCCTAATTTAGCCACCATACGGTCGAATTCACACTGGCTGCTGCGCTGCATATTGCCCACTAAGTCGCCGGCTTTCACTTCTAAACAGCTATAGTCACGCCATACATCAGGGTAGCCAATTTTGGCATTAAACTTGGCTAGTTTTTCCTGAGCCGCTTTTTTGGTTTCAGGGCTCATCCACTCCAGACCATCGATAGCCTCTTTAAAAGCGACTTTCATATTTTTGATCATCTGATCCATGCGCTCTTTCGCTTCAGGCTTAAAATGACGCTCGACATAAATCTTGCCCAGCATAAAACCTAAAGACCCCTCCAGAGCAGCCACAGCACGTTTTTCACGTTCACGCTGAGCCTCTAAGCCTGACAAAGTTTTGCCATAAAACTCAAAACTAGCCTGGTCAAAGCTGCTGGCCAATAACTCACTGTTAGCACGTACCAGGTGGAATTTTAAATAACTTTGCCAGTCGGCAACCGAAATTTCGTTTTGTAACTGAGCAAAAGCAGTCAGATAAGTAGGTTGACGTACGACTAACTCTTTGACATCAGAGAGTTTCGCGGCACCTAAAAGAGCGGCCCAGTCAAAACCTGGAGCTGTTTCAGCAAGCTGGGCCAGAGTTAATTTGTTATAAGTGGCGTTGCGATCCCGGTTTTGTACCCTACTCCACTGAGCTTCAGCCAATTTAGTTTCTATCGCATAAACAGTGGCAGCAACTTTGGCCGGATCGTCCCAACCCGCCAATTCCGCGACTTTGCTGATATAAGCCTGATACTTCTGCTGAATTTCTTTCGATTTTTCATCTGTATTCAGATAATAATCACGATCAGGCATGCCTAAACCTGATTGGTTCGCCAGGGTAATATATTGATCCGATGCTTTTTGATCCTGACCGACAAATAGCACTACAGGAGTACCGGTACGAGCGGCCTGGAATTCGCCCCATAACTTAGCCAAATCGGCATGAGAGGTCAGCGCTTCTACTTTAGCAAAATCAGCTTTTAACGGCGCTAAACCTAAAGAGTCCAGGGCCGCCGTATCCATGTAAGAGCGGTAGAAATCGGAAATTTTCTGAATATCAGTACCAGCTTCTGCCGTTTGGCCCGCCAATTCCTGCACTATTTCCAGCACTTGCTTATCTGCGTTTTCACGTAATTCGTCAAAACTACCCCAGCGGCCTTTGTCGGCTGGAATTTCAGTTTTCGCCAGCCAGTTGCCGTTTACGTAACGAAAAAAGTCCTGCGCAGGCTTTACGCTCGTATCCATATTGGACAGCTCAATGCCTGAAGTTAAAGTTTTCACTTCAGCCACAGCAGCTGCAGGTGTTTCAGTAGATTGAGTTGGGGTTTGGGCTTTGTCGCAGCCTGCCAGTGCTACAAGCACAGCCAGAGCCAGAGTCGATTTTTTTAACATGGGTTTTCCTGAAATTGATTTTAGTTATCAGTTTTTACGCAGAACCAGTGTAGAGAAAAGGAGGGTATTGTCCAGTTTTTAGATTTTGACTGCGACTAGTGGCAAACCAAACCCGACCAATGTCTACTCTGCAGTGAAGGATTCGCCAAAGCTTGTTGCAATTCAACTTTCTAAGCCTTCTGCGATCTGAGTGGTGAGCTTTATTAACCAAGGCCTGTCTTGCTCAACTGCTGGTAAATCCAGTTCGCTCAACACGGCCTGAGCTAATTGTTGCAGATTTTCCTGCAGCATCCTTGGTATGGGATTGTCTACATCATTGACCAAACCTGAAACCGTCAGCCACAGCACTCTAAGATCGGCCAAGGCTTTGCTTTGTTGCAATTCAGAGCCTTGTTCAGCCAATTCAAGTTGATACAAGACGCGTCGAAACACCTGAGCTTCAAGAACCTTGGTGTTTGACGCCAGTAAACGGGTATCGCGATAAAGATCCACCGGGCTTCGCATCAGAGTGGCTTAGCTAAATAAACTGAGTAAGGAACGTGCGCCCTGATCTTTGCTACCAATGCCTATGGTTTGCTGTTTTAACTGCTGGCGGGTTTCTTCGGCCTGTTTTAGCAAGGCTGCACGACTTTCTTCATCCGGTGCAGCACGAGCTGTATTACGACCGCCAGTGCGCTCAGACTCCAGACTACTGGTTGCTTTGCTAACAGCTGTAGCAATTTCTAACTGAGCCTTTAATTTTTTATCATCTTTTGCCAAACGTTCCGCACTATCAGTCACTGCAGTTTCGGCAGTGGTTAAAAGGCTGGCTTTACCTTCTTTACCTTTTAGTAAATCGCGGGCTTCTGCTGCTGAGCCTATGTTTTCCGGCAAGCCCAAACTTTTAGTCAAAGCGCTGCTGCGCAATTCAGACTGGCTGCCATAACTATTGGTCGTCACTTTACTGCTGTCTTTATCCGTCAATAAATTAATGCTTTTGCCACCACCAGCGCCTTTGTAACTGGCACTTTCCAACGTTTTTTCGATACCGGTACGAAGTTCAGTATATTGCTTTTGTAGCTTCTCACGTTGCGGAGCTGTTAAAGAATCATCAGCCAATTGAGTGGCCACTTCCCTCACTTTTGTCAGTGAATCTTTAATCTCTGTAGTCGCAGCCTGAGCAGTTTCGACTGCGCCTTTACCTTTGGCTAAACTTTGCTGCACCGCTGAGTAATCTTTTGCTGAGTTGCGACCAGGACTCACTTCCAATTCAGCCTTTTTGCTGACTGAAGTTTTAGTATCTGGGCTGGCCTGACTGGAAACGGCGTTGGCCGCTGGATTTGCGACCTGGGTTGAGGGCATAAAGCCGGGGCTGATAGTATTGATCATAACAAACTCCATCTGGACTGGCGGCCAGAAATTAAACTCCTTAGTAGTTTAACTCTGCCAAGCCGTTTCGCCAGTTAAATATGGCTATTTTCTCACCACAGATCCACTGCAGCTTCTCTTCCGTTCAATGAGTGGTTTTGATGATTAGGCACCTTATGCAGCTAGCACTGATTTACGACGGAGACTGCCCCTTATGCCGTCACTATGTGGCGGCACAGCGGCTGCAAAAACAATTCGGCGAACTGACGCTGCTCAATGCCAGAGATTTGCCTGAACAAGCCCCCTTGTTACTGGCCGAATTGCATGCTCTGGGTTTGGTTATAAATCAAAGCATGCTGTTAAGGGTTGACGGTCGTTGGTTAAAAGGAGCTGAAGTATTGCAATTACTGGCTTCACTGAATGAAGCCAGTTGGCGCAACCGGCTTTGGTTGTATTGGTTTCAATCTGCAGACCGGGCCCGCTTTAGTTATCCCTTGCTGCGGGCCGGACGCAATCTGTTGTTAAAGCTGTTAAAAATACCGCCTTTGCCTTACTGAGGCTCCAGTTCCAGCATTAAACTGCCACGCGCTGGCAGTTGCAGACTGCCGTTGGTGCTGATGCTTTTGCCAGTCAGTACATCAGTAAAACGGGCATGGGCTGGTAAGAGTTCAGCATAACGCTTTAGATCCAGAGTTTTAGCATCGGCATTTTTATTAAAAAACACCCACAGCTGTTTGTTGTCCTGATAACGCACATAACTGTAAATACCGTCAGCCGGGCTAAAATGTTTCATCTTTCCTTGCTGTAACACAGTGTTGTTTTTACGGTAATTCGCCAGGGTTTTGATCAGTTGCTGTGCCTGTAGCTGCGCCTGGCTTAACCCCTTGCCGCTAAACGCATTCACTGCGTCCCCTGCCCAACCACCAGGGAAATCACTGCGTACTAAACCATCGTCACGCTGTTTAGGGCTTTGCGCCAGGATTTCAGTGCCATAATACAGCTGCGGAATACGAGGTGCAGTCAGCAGGTAAATCATCGCCATCCGATACAAATCGCTGTCTTCATTCAGTAAGGAAAATATCCGTGCTGTATCGTGATTGCCTTCAAACAGCACCAGATTGCTTGGGTCCGGGTAAATCACATCGTTACCTAAAGCTTCATAAAGTTTGATCCAGCCTTTGTCCCATGATTCTTCTTCAGTCAGCGCCGCCAACAAAGCGTAATAGAGCGGAAAGTCCATCATACTGGGTGTAAACGACTGATAACCATCAGAGTTCTGTTTGCCTTTTTGCCAATAGGACACTACAACAGGGTTAGCGCTCCACTCTTCACCGACAATATTAAAATTCGGGTATTCGCTCATCAGACGCTTCGACCACTGAGTCAGGAAATCTTTATCCGCATAAGAGTAGGTGTCTTCACGAATACCGGACAAACCAGCGTATTCCACCCACCAGATGGAGTTTTGGATCAAATAAGTCGCCAGTAGCGGATGACGCTGATTTAAATCCGGCATAGTCTCGACAAACCAGCCATCAACAAAAGCTTTGGCGTCGACCTCTGCAGCATAAGGGTCCTGCACTGTAGTGCGGGCGTGATTGGTTGGATGGAAACTGGCGTTATAATTCAGCCAGCTTTTTTCCGGTAAATCCTTCAGCCACCAGTGATTGGAGCCTATGTGATTCAGCACTATGTCCTGGATCACGCCTATGCCCTGCTTGTTAGCCTCAAGTACAAAGTTTTTGTAACTTGCATTGCTGCCAAAACGTGGGTCTATTTTGTACAGATCCGTAGCTGCATAGCCATGATAGGAATAAGCCGGACTATTGTTTTCCGTCAGCGGCTGAGGCCAGATTTGCGTCACACCCAACTGCTGTAAATACGGCAAAGCCTGCTGCATACCGGCAATATCACCTCCATGTCGGCCGCCTGGGTTTGCTCTGTCCAGCCCTTCGCTCATGCCATTCACTTCATCGTTGGCAGGGTCAGCGTTGACGAAACGATCCGGTGTGATGAGGTAAATTAAATCTTTTTGACCAAAACCCTGGCGCTGTGCCGCCCCCTCTTTACGCGCCAACAAGCTGTAGTTATACCTTGCTACTGTTTTGCCATTTCGGCTAAAACTCAGCTCAAAACTGCCTGGTTTTACATCAGGACTCAGTTCCAAATCGACAAACAGATAATTTGGATTTTGTACCTTCTGTACACCCAAAAGCTTCACGCCCGGATAACTCAGCGCTACCTGAGTGTGCTGAATAGCTTTGCCATGCACCATCAGCTGCAGCTTGGGTTCTTTCATTCCAACCCACCAGAAAGCAGGTTCCAGATGTTCAATTGGACTGGCGAAAACAAGATTCGCCATCAGCGTAACACTCAGCAGTACAGCTTTGATGATATGAAAAAGCTTCATTCTAATACCACCCTGGCTTTGGCCTGATCCCAGTGCAGCTTCAACAGCACTTGTTGTTTGCTGGCATCAAAATAAGCACTTCCGGCTACCAGTTCTGCTGCTGAATTGACCCAACTCAGCGCTTTACCATCCACCAGAGCGTTCACAGGTTTCGCCATCTGATGCACAACCAGCATTGTTTCCCGCTGTTTTGGCATACCGGAGTAACCCAAACCAGTGCGGTTGAATTCAAAAGCCAAACTCTTGCCTTTTGCCGCAGCACTGAAGGTCAGCAGCTCATACTGGCCTTTGCTTAACGAATCCGGCGATTTACCATCATCTTCATACATTTGGCCTTTGGCTTGGCTGATAGATTTGTCGTGGTAATAATGCAGCTCTAACTGACGGCTGCTGTAGTCTTTCAAGCTTTGAACTACAGGCACCATAGGCACAAAAGAGCCGGCACGAACCATAACAGGCAAGGTGGTTAAATCGGTCGGTTGTTCAATAGTTTTGCCACCCTGATAGGCTTTGCCTGTCCAATAATCCAGCCAGACACCTGCAGGTAACTGCACTGGTACCGACTTCACACCTGCAGCTGTCACGGGAGTCACTAAAAAGGCATCGCCCCATAAATAACTGTCTTTATTGGCAATTAAACTGGTGTCTGCTTCATTTTCAAAAAACAGCGGCCGCATTAATGGCATACCAGTGCTGCTGTTTTGATAAGCCAAGGTGTAGTTGTAAGGTGTTAAGCGATAACGTAACTTGACGTATTCGCGCAAAATATCTTTGGTTTCCTGGTCGTGCAACACAGGTTCAGGCGCTATTTGCTCCTGGGCGTGCGGGCGATACACAGGTTGGAACACACCGTATTGCAGCCAGCGGATATACATTTCTTTATCAAACACTTCGCCACCGGCAAAACCACCTAAATCCGAATGGGTATAAGCCAGACCTAACAAGCCCATTTGCAGCGCCAGTTCCACTTGCGGTTTCAAACCATCCCAGCTGCGGCTGACATCTCCTGTCCAGGGGATCATGCCAAAACGTTGTGAGCCAGCAAAACCAGAACGCATCATAATCATAGGACGCTGCTCTGGTTGCTTGTCTAAGCGGTTCTGATACACCAGTTCAGCCCAGCGATGGCCATAGGCATTGTGAATTTCGTCCGCAGTGCCAATGCTATGAATCGCATCAGCAGGATGCACTTCAGGCTCGCCTAAATCGCCCCACCAGCCCGCTACGCCATACTCAGCCAGCTCGTTATAAATGCCTTCAAACCAGCTTGTGCCTTCTTTTGAAAACACATCAACCAGGCCTGTATTGCCGAAATAAAAATCGAAGGTTTTGGCTTTACCTGCCAGATCAGTGGCTAGAGCTTTGGCTTGCACTGCTTCATCCCAACGTTTCGAGGTGCTTAATACAAAAGGTTCAGTGATCAGAACTGTGTTCACCCCTTTAGCTTTAAAGTCGCTGATCATGCCTTTAGGATTAGGGAAGGCTTTGTTATCCCAGGCTAAATTGCCCATATGGCCCTGAATATCTGGCCCAAACCAGTATAAATCCAGCACTACAGCATCCAGTGGAAAGTCTTCAGCAGCAAATTTATCCACTATGGCGCGGGTTTCGGCTTCGGTACGATAACCAAAACGTGAAGCAAAATTCCCCAAAGCCCAACGGGGTGGCAATGGTTGCTTGCCTGTTACTGTCACGTACTCTTCAATCAGTTTTGGATAAGTGGGCGCAGCCATCAGAATATAAGCCGTTCGGCCCGCCACAGCTTCAAATTGCAGCACCTCTTTTTCAGTTTTGCCTAAATCAACAAAACCACTGGCGCTGTTATCAAACAACACCAGATACTTTTTACTCGACATCACAGCAGGTAAACCAAAATACATCTGCTGTGCTTCAGTGGTATAGCCGTAACTAGCTTTATTGTACAAAGGCAAACGCTGACCACGTCTGTCCATGCCCACCACCCGCTGGCCTGTGCCTAGCAGCTTTTCATCATCTTGCAGCTTAAAACGAAAACCGCGCAAAGTTTCATGAGCAAAAAAACCTTTTTCCTCGGCAAGCAGAAGTTCATTGCCACGGTAATAGCTTACAGAAAAAGGTGACTTCTTCAGCCTGGCGGTCAGATCTGCGGTTTTGAACTCCAGAATGTCATCTGCAACTGTCACCTTGCCTGCTACTCTGGCATTGTGATCGGCAATAGCAAAAGAGGGTAATTGCTTTTGTCCGTCGATTTGATAAACCACTTCTATCGCTTCAGTGCTTTTAAAGGTCAGAAGCACCTGA
The DNA here is from genome assembly GCF_004005375.1 of Rheinheimera sediminis. Classification (GTDB taxonomy): domain Bacteria; phylum Pseudomonadota; class Gammaproteobacteria; order Enterobacterales; family Alteromonadaceae; genus Pararheinheimera. The sequence goes on from NZ_RZUF01000023.1 coordinate 39,135, forward strand.
AACTCATCCGTAGTCACAACCAGCTGATCATTTTGTACTATGTGACTCTGATAGTTTGCAGCTTCTGCAGGTAAGAGACTTCCGAGTAAAACCAGGCTTCCCAGCAAAAAGGAGCAAATTTTATATTGTATCGTCATAGTATGCCGCACTCACTTTTAACAAAAAAAAACAAATCAATTTTCATTTTGACAGCGAAAAAACCTGTTGTTGCCTTAGACAAAGCATCACAAGCATGCCACAACTTAGTGCAAAAATTTCAGATCCGCTGGTCAGCGGACTGCTGCATACGTATGCAGTGATTCCATTCAAGATAGCTCAGTACTCATTATCCAGATTAATTTTTAGCACCCACTTATTTTTCAGAGAAAACAATACAAACACTGCAAATGCACCAATTTGGAGCTATGAATTGCTAATTGCCTCATGAATGTGCACTTTAGAAAACATGAATACGTATTCATGTTGAGATGTGACTCGAACAAGTTTAATAAGCTAATGGGCTAACACCATAGTGCAAAAGCGCAGACCAAACCATAGCGTCAGAAGCACATAAAAAAACAACACACCGGGGATAAGGAATGAAGAATTTCAAACTCAATATGCTGACCATAGCGTTAGTAGCTGCAGGAGCGAGTTCAGTTGCTATTGCACAAGAGACTCAGTCAACAGAAGCGCAAAATCAAGTTCAAGATCAAGTCGAAGTGATCGAAGTTCGTGGTATCCGTCGCAGTTTGCAACAATCTCAGGCTTTAAAAATGGAATCAACATCTATTGTTGAAGCCGTATCAGCTGAAGAAATAGGTAAACTGCCTGATATGAGTATTGCAGAATCTTTAGCTCGCTTACCAGGCTTGGCAGCTCAACGCCTCGACGGCCGCGCTAACGTAGTTTCAGTGCGTGGTTTAGCTCCAGATTTCACCACTGCCACCCTCAATGGCCGTGAACAGGTTACAGTAGGCGATAACCGTGGTGTTGAATTCGATCAATACCCATCTGAAATGATGAGCAACGTTGTCGTTTATAAAACTCCGGATGCTTCAGTGATGGCGCAAGCCATTGGTGGCACCATCGACATGCAAACTATCCGCCCATTAGCTCATGGTGAGCAAACTATGGTCGTCAACTTGCGTGGGGAGCGAAACTCATTAGGCTCACTCAATCCGGACGGCACAGAAAATGGCTACCGTGGCAGCTTTTCTTATATAGACCAGTTTTTAGATGACACTGTAGGTATAGCTTTCGGTTATGCAAAAATGGTTTCTCCAAACCAGGAAGAACGTTGGAATGCTTGGGGTTACACTGGTTCCGGTGATGATAATATTTCTATAGGCGGTGCAAAACCCTTCGTACGTTCAAGCGAACTGGAGCGGGATGGTTGGTTAGGTATTGTCGAATACAAACCAAACGAAGCAGTCACCACTATGGTCGATGTTTACTATTCGAAATTCAACGACACTCAGTTGTTGCGTGGTATTGAATTACCTTTCATTTGGGGTCCTCAGGGCAATACCTTACAACCTGGTTACACCAGCGATAATGGGTTAGTGACCAAAGGTGTTTATAACGACGTTGAAGTCGTGATGCGTAACGATGTCAATATGCGTGATGCGGACACTATTGCTATTGGCTGGAATACTGAAGCGCAGTTAACAGACCTGTGGTCTGTTGAGACGGACCTGAGCTATTCAAAAGCAGATCGCACAGATTTTGGTTTAGAAAGCTACAGCGGCAGTGGTCGCGGCTATCAAAACGGTGTTGCAGACAACATTGCCTTTGAATATACCGCTGATGGCTCAATGCGTTTTACCCCTACATTGGATTACTCAGACACAGACATTATGAAATTAGGCGGCCCTTTAAGCTGGGGTAACGGCTTGACTGTGGCTGGTAATGCACAGGATGGCTTTATCAACACGCCTCATGTTGAAGATGAACTGTCCGCCGTGCGTTTGACAGCAAAAAGGGTATTTGAGCAAGGCTCTATCAGTTCTGTTGAATTTGGTATCAACAGCAGCACCCGAGAGAAATCAAAACGTGATACAGGTTTATATCTGACTCTTAAAGATTACCCGGCAGACGTTGCTGTACCTGCCAACTACCGTTTACCCGATGTATCGCTGGACTTTATCGGCATGGGTAACATGCTGGCATACAATTCACTGGCTTTATATCGTGACGGTTTCTATAACGAAACCAATGATGCGTTAAATGATACTGGCCGGGTGCAAAACAACTGGGATATCACAGAAAAAGTTTTAACACCTTATGCAAAAGCCAATGTTGAAAGCGAAGTAAGAGGGATCCCTGTTAAAGGCAACTTTGGTCTGCAGGCCGTGCACACTGACCAGTCTTCTAGTGGTTTTGCCACTACAAAAGATAGCGCAGGTTATGTCGTAGCCACACCGGTAAGTGGTGGCGATAAATACTGGGAAATGCTACCTAGCTTCAACTTTGGTTTTGAAGTAGCAGATGAGCAGGTTGTTCGTGTCGCAGCTGCACGCACCCTGGCCCGCGCACGCATGGACCGTATGAATGCCAGTAACGGTTACAACTACGACATCACCCGAGCGCAAAATACTGATATCAACGCCTCCCCCTGGAGTGCAAGCGGCAGTAACCCGGCTTTACGTCCATGGATGGCTCGCCAGTACGATCTGAGTTACGAAACTTATTTTGGTGATGATGGTTACTTTGCTGCAGCTGTCTTCTACAAAGATCTGGAAAACTACATCTTTAATGAACAGCAGCTCTATGACTTCACAGGTTTACCTGTGACAGGGGCTGAGCCTAACTTACGTCAGGGTTATATCAGCACACCTAAAAATGGCAACGGTGGCCATGTTCAGGGTCTGGAATTAACCTTGTCAGTGACGGGCCAAATGCTGCATCAATCTCTGACAGGTTTTGGCGCTATTTTGAGCGGCTCATACACGGACAGTGAAGTAAAAGAGAATGCCAGCAGCGCACCAACTGCTTTACCGGGCTTATCGGAAAAAGTTGTGAATGCGACGCTGTATTATGAGAATTCAGGCTTTGAGGTTCGCACCAGTGCCCGCTACCGTTCAGATTTCCTGGGCGAAGTGACGGGTATCAGTCTGACTCGTCAGACGGTAAGCGTACAAGCTGAAACTGTGATCGACGCTCAAATCGGCTATGATTTCTCGGAATCCAATATTGAAAGTTTGGAAGGTTTATCTGTATTGTTCCAGGTGAGTAACCTGAACAACGAACCTTTCGTGACCTACCAGAATGGTGATAGTCGTCAGGTACGCGACTTCCAAAACTACGGTCGCAACTTTATGTTAGGCATCAGCTATAAGCTGTAAGCAATAACAAAACTGCCGAAGAGGCCCCTGCTGCTGTATCTTGGCTCAGGGGCCTTTTTTATATCTGGAGATATACATGCCTACACCAATACGACATTTGGTTATAGCCGGAGGAGGAGCTGCCGGCTGGATGACTGCAGCTATGTTGTCCAAACTTTTTCCCCATCATTTGCAAATCACGCTGGTTGAATCTGAAGAGATTGGTATTGTTGGTGTGGGCGAAGCCACAATACCGCCGATCTTATTATTTAATCAGGCTTTAGGCATTACAGAAGCCGATTTTATTCGAGCAACTCAAGGGACCTTTAAACTAGGGATCCAATTTGAAAACTGGGGTCAGCAGGGTGATAAGTATATGCATGCCTTTGGTGATATTGGCAAAGACTTAGGGCTGACCAGCTTTCATCATTTCTGGCTAAGGGCGCAACAGCAAGGGGTCACTGATAGTTACTGGGACTATTCTCCTTGCTATCAGGCTGCACGCCGCAATAAATTTGCACCACTACACCAACTCCCCGGCACACCATTTAAACAGTTAAGTTACGCCTATCATTTTGATGCTTCGCTTTATGCTGCCACCTTAAGAAGACTGAGCGAACAGCAAGGCGTTACACGTATTGAAGGAAAAATTGCCTCTGTCACCCAGCATCAAACCAGCGGCGATATCCAGACATTGGTGATGGAAAACGGACAAGTCATTCAGGGCGATTTATTTATTGATTGTTCAGGATTCAAAGCATTGTTGGCAGAGCAAACTCTCAAAACAGGCTATGAAGACTGGTCGCGCTGGCTGCCATGTAACAGAGCATTGGCGGTGCCAAGTGCAAACTGCAGCGCTGCTGTCCCTTATACCAGAGCTATAGCACATCAGACTGGCTGGCAATGGCGTATTCCACTGCAGCACCGCACTGGGAATGGTGTGGTGTATTGCAGTGACTTTCTATCCGATGAGTCAGCACAACAGCATTTACTGAGCAATTTAGAAGGGAAGGCTCTGGCCGTGCCACGTCCAATACGTTTTACCACTGGACGACGCAAACAGCAGTGGCATAAAAACTGTATTTCGTTAGGCCTTGCCAGCGGTTTTCTTGAGCCGCTGGAGTCCACCAGTTTGCATTTAATTCAATCAGGAATTATCCGGCTGGCAAAGCTGTTTCCATCAACAACAGACTATGCCAGCCAGCGCGACCAATACAACCGACAGTCTGTCACAGAGTTTGAGCAAATTCGGGATTTTATTATTCTGCATTACCACCAGACGCAAAGAGATGATAGCGAGTTCTGGCGCTACTGCCGCACTATGAGTATCCCTGACAGCCTTAGCCACAAAATGGAGCTGTTTCGTCAAAGTGCGGTAGTGCAACGTGAGCAGGATGATCTGTTCAGTGAAGTGGCATGGCAACAAGTGATGCTGGGACAAAACTTAAAACCTCAGTATTATCATCCGCTTGCCAATCAGGTACCAGCAGAGAAACTCCAGCAGTTTATGACTGATTTGAAACTGATAGTGGCAGACATTGTCGGCAAACTACCTAGCCATCAGGCCAGTATTGAGCAGTTACTTGCCAGAGCCTGAAAAATACACTCTCAGTGCAGCGTTCGACTCAATAACAAACCCGCTTTTCGCGGGCTTTGTTTTTCAGATGGCAAGCGACGTCTTCATCCGACCTCAAATACCCAAGGTTGCTGATAATCAAACTGGCGCAGTTGCATACTCACTGTGCGGGATACGTAGCGCTACAGGGTCTTGACTAGGGTATTGGTATGGAAGTAATGAAAGGATAGGAACTGATACTGTGATAATTATCCTGATGAACTCGGGATAAGCCGCGCCACTGAATAGGCATCTTTTTACGCCTCTCTGCGTTGCTCTGTCTAGCCATAGCTTGCGATGGCGTACGACAAAGCGCCTTGAGATCCATAAAAATCTGCACATTCAGTCAGAAAAGAGTTTTGCTTTTTGAAAAGATACTTTTACTTCTCTGATTTTATTGATTAAATCAACAGAGGTCGACACTCGTTATCCCGAGTTCAGGTTAAATAAAGGTCTGATGCCCGTGAAGAAAAGGCATCAGACCTGACTTTGTAGTTAATTATTCGACTTTACTAACTCTCAACAATGGTGCCGCAGGGTCCGTTGCTCTGAAGCTGAACTTGTAATCTGCCTGTTCGGCAATTTGCAGTTTCAGATTGGAAGCACCTCTTGTCAGAGCTTTGTCTGTGTTGAGCGTGACACTTTGATCCGCTGAGCCAAAATCCACAGTAGACCAGTCTGCAGAGGCTATTTTGAACTCATGTTCGGCTACAGCCAGGTTCACTGTGACGCTATAGACGCCATCACCATCGTATTGCAGTGGATTGTTTTCACTCCAGCCATTCAGGCTACCACGCAGATAGACAGTAGTGGCCCCATAAGGCACGTATTCAGTCACTGTGATCACAGGAGCTTCAGCAGAAGCAGCGTTGACGGTAAAAGTGTAACTGGAGGTTTTAGGGATAGTAATTTTAAGGTTAGAACCACCACGACTTAAGGTTTTGGCTGCACCTAAAGTGACTTGCTGGTTGCCTGAGCCAAAGTCCACAGTGGACCAGTCAGCTGATGCAACTTTAAACTCATAGTCACCTGCCGCAATAGTGATAGTGGCACTGTATACCCCATCGCCAATATAACTCATGGCGTCAGTTTCACCCCAGCCGTTCATAGCACCACGCACATAAACTGTGGTTAAACCATAAGGAGCAAAATCAGGAGCTCCCATAGTCGCATCAGCTTTTAAACCTTCGCCCTGAGCACCATTTTGCGGTTTCACAAAAACCGCTGCTGTATAGGCCGGAACAGTGAAAGTACCTTCAGTCGCGGCTTCTCTGAAGCTGGCCTCCTGCACCATCAAATCTGCTGAAGCGGCCTGAACTGGATGTAACTCAAAACCTTTGGCTGTAGGCACAGCATGGGAAAGTTGTTCTGAAGTACCGTTGATCACCACCACCACAGCATCATGCTCAGGATCCAGATCGGTCAGGCCAGTACCATCATCTATGCTCATCACAATCAAGCCCGGCGTCAGATTTTTACCTATGTTATGAAAACCTAAACGCTCTATTACATCCTGCCCTGTGGTTAAACGGAACAAGTTGCTGCTTTTGCGAATGTTGAGGAATTCATTAAACAGATCCGATGAAAACTCAATCTCATCGCGACCTGCTTTAGCGTTGGCTTTGGTCGACACTGCAGCCATAACCGACCAGTTGGCGCGATTATCCTGGGCCAAAGGTAAGCCTATGTTCCAGTTATTACTTTCTTTAGTGAAATCAACAAAGTTAAACCAGTCGCCTGCATCATAACTATTCCGATCTAAAGATTTGGATCGCAGCAAATCATCGCCCATTTGTAAAAATGGAATACCCTGACTTAACACAGGAATGGCCAAAGCAATATTATTCACTCTGACCCGGTTTTCCAGGCTTAAATCAACGCCGGCATTATGTAATTCCAACTGTAATTTATCCCAAATCGCTTCGTTATCATGTTTGGACACATAGTTGATAATATCGGCAGGATCTTCAGCATAACCAGCAGGCTGGCTATTCCAGTTGACACCTGAGGCCATACCTGTGTTACCACGGTGATCTTCCAGCACAAAATCTTTTAAGCTACCGGCCAGACCAATTTCAATATAGTTTTGCTGTTGACGATCACCATCTTCATTCTTCTCTGTAAATAACGCCGCACTGCGCACAGCATCCCGGATACGGTCGTTAAAAGTACCCACCTCAGTTCCGGCCATATTGGCCTGACGCGCTTGTTCAAATAAACGATCATCCGCCACTTCGCCGAAATTCCAGCCCTCACCATAAAAATAGGTATCAGGGTCTACAGCGCGTACCAGCTCACGAGCGGCTAAAATATCAGCTTTCGGATGATGACCCATAACATCAAAACGAAAGCCGTCAAAGCCATATTCACGAGCCAACAACACCAACGAGTCTTTGACGAATTTATCCATCATTTTATGCTCAAGTGCCGTATTTTCGCAGCAGGTTGAACGTTCAATAGTCCCTGTTGTTGGATTGTATCTGTGGTAATAACCAGGTACTACTTTGTCGAACACTGAGTTTTCAAATACAGCGGACGAGTTGGTGTGGTTATAGACTACATCCAATACCACACGAAGACCCACCTCTTGCAAAGCCTGATTCATAGCGCGCATTTCTTTAATGCGGGCTACCCCTTCAGGATTCGATGCATAGCTGCCTTCAGGCACATTAAAGTGATGTGGATCATAACCCCAGTTAAACCCATCAGTCGCACGCATATCAGCCACTAACTGCTGAGCCAGTTCGCCAGAGGGCTGGTAGGATTTCAGCAAGTCCAGCAATACTGTAGCTGCGTTTTCCTGACCACAGACCTTAGCCGCAGCATTGACCGCACATAACTGGCCTACTGTGTCGGTAATTTCCACTCTTTTAGTGACATCTTCGTTCACCGTGGCCATATCAGTGGCAGGCAGCATATGAAAATGCGTCACACCACTTTCCGCCAGCTTTTTCAGATGCATAACGGGCGCACTGTCCATTTCAGTAAAGGCCAGATATTTCCCTCTGTTCGCTTCGCTGACACTGGTATCACGGATACTGAAGTCACGAATATGACCTTCGTAAATCACTGTATCTTCAGGATTTTTAACGGTTGGAATAGTTCGGTTTGCCCAGCCTTCAGGTTTTAAATCTTCGTCGGCCAAATTCACAAATTGACTAAAACGACCATTGGTGGACAAACTGACCGAGTAAGGGTCGGTACTTTCCACTGTTTCTACTTTTTTCGTGGCCGGATGATACACAGTCACTTCAAAACGGTAAAAGTTACGATCCAGATTGGCTTTGGTACCGCTGTAACTCCAAATGCCAGTCTTTGCATCTAAGGTCATGGCCTGAGTTGCAGTCAGAGTTTTTGCAGCGTTATAGAGTTTCAGCGCCACAGTTCTGGCTGTAGGAGCCCACAGAGCTACAGTGATTGTATCCCCCTGATAGCTGAGCCCTAAAGTGGCTTCATCGGCATCGTCGTCACCACTGGTGTACAAATCATCTAATACCTTAGCGGCCTGCACATAACTTGCCGCTGCCAGTTTGTTTTCTGCATCATGGGCGGACAACACCAGCTGATTTTTTACAATGGTTTTCGCCTGTTCCGCTGTCATAGTGCTGCGGTACGCTGGCCAGTCGGCTAAATGCGGAACCTTGGCTTTTTGTGCATCTGTCAGTTCAGTTTCTTCCAGCACCAGAGTTTGGCCATTGAGCTTATCGTCATCATCTATAGCTAAATCAGCATTCGCTGAGTGGTGTAATTGCACCTTTGTAGCCATAGTGCGGTCCACATTCCAGACGAAAGTGTTCGCATCAAGCCAATGAGCCGCAGAGTTTGCGATGGATACACCTAAGGCCAGCAAAGGAAACTCAAACACTGAATTCACGCCTGAGAATGTAAAATTCATCCGGGCAAACTTTTCATCTGACTTAGGCCCTAGTGGCATCTTCTGATCGCCACCGCCCATTTCTTTGCCAGCGTCGTCCGTACCTATATGGATCAGGAAGTTACCGCAGGCGCCTTCCACACCAGCCACTCCATCTTTTAACTCCAGTACCCAGTAAGCACCATAGTTCGGGTCGACCGCAGTATGGACCAGACCATTGTCCCAGGATGCTGCCAAAGAACTGTCTTTGTAGGCATCGCAGGCATCATTATTCCAGGTATGTAAACGGTAACCGTTGTAGTTGCCGTCTGCTCTTTTATAAAACAACGCAGCCTGACCAGGAGCAGGGAAAAACGCCGGCTCAGGCGCATTGGGGTCAACCCCAACTATACAGCTTTCATTTTTTGCATCCGGCACTGTAGGTGCTTTACATTTTATCGGCGGTGGGTCAATACAGGCTGTACCTGTGGCATTCGGAATTTGTGGCACATTACAGGTCAGCAGTTTAGTACCGCCTTCTACAGAATCCTCGCCACCACCGCCGCACGCGGCCAGTGTCAGCGCAGCCAGCCCCAAGAGAGCCAGCTTTAAGCTATTTATGATTTGAAACATAGTTATCGAACTCCAATCAATTCTTGTTACGAGCACCAGCTCTGAGGCTGAGTGCTGAAGCTGTCACTCAAGGTCAGAACCTATAGTTCGCACCAACAAAATACTGGCGGCCAAAAAACTGGATAGTGCCTGTGTTGGCTTCATTGCCAAAATAACTTTTGGTCGGTTCATCCGTCAGGTTGTTCACCTGGAACAGCACGCCCAAATTGTCATTTATCTGATATGAGGCCTGATAATCAAACACCATTTCGCCATCAAAGTTCACGGTCTGAGCTTCTACAGCCACCTGCTCAGACACAAAGTTGTCGCGGTAACGACCACTGAGTCGGGTTTCAAAACCTTCGTATTCCCAAAACAGCGTCGCTGTCATGACGTTTTTCGATAAACCGGGCAAGGTAATATCTATAGTCTGAGCCCCTAAGCTGACTTGCTGTTGAATTTCACTTTCGGTGTAAGAGTAACTGCCACTAAAACCTAAGCCTTGCCAAAAGGACGGCAGAAATTTAAATACCTGGGTGTAGGCAATTTCAGCACCACGGATGTAGCCACCTTTGTCGTTGTTGACTGCAGTGGTGTAATTGCCAGGTTTAGTCTCTATGGTGGAGCCGTTTTCCCGGACTATAAAATCAGGGATAGGAAAGCCTGCTGCTTTGAAGTCAAAATCAGCAATAGTGAAGGTGTTAATGAAAGATTCAATATTTTTGTAAAATACAGCAGCAACAAAAGCACCGTCTGTTTCAGTAAAGTATTTCTCGTAAGAGAGATCATACTGAGTGGCATAAAAAGGCTTTAAGAAGGGGCTATTTGAACTGGAGCCATTTACCTGCCCCGTCAGAGTATCCACTGTATAACTGGTATTGGAGGCTAAACGGTCAATAGGTGGACGTGACATCACTTTCGCCGCCGCAAACCTTAGTTGATCGCTGTCTGTAAGTGCAAAGTTCAGGTTCAACTGGGGCAGATAATCCCTGTAGGTCTGACCAATAATACTGGGCTTGTAGTGGGTATTCACCAAACCTGCTTCATCGGTAATATTCTGCGCACCTAAAGTAGCGTCCCCACCCACATTTGTTAAATCAGTAGCGTTTTGTTTGGTTTCTACCATACGCACACCAATGTTCCCTGTAACAGGAATAGAAAATACTTCAGTGTCCAGATTGGCCATGACATAAGCAGCCATCACATCTTCATAGACTTCGCCGCTTTGTAGCACAGACCAGGCTGTGTCAGGGCCTCCTGTCACACGTTGAGATTCCAGAACCCCTGTTTTTCCTGTTCCCCAGGTTTGTACTGGCTGCGGTATACCTTGCGGGAACCAGGCGTTCAGCGCTTTATTTAAATCAATAGCCAGATAACTTGGAAAGTGAGAGAAATTACCACTGAAATCTACCATCTCAACCATATCGTCTGTTAAACGCAGCGGTGGCTGTGAACTTAAAAAAGCACCGTCTGAGCCATATTCAAACACTTGGCGGTCGTTGGAGTATTCACGCTCTGTGTAGCGCACTCCAGCCTCTATAGACGATATAAAGCCTGCATTTTCAAGCTCGTACTTTCCATCCAGCTTAATCGCATTCACTTCATCTGAGTTGATGTAAGGGTAAATGCCATATTTACTGACCATCACTCTGTCGATATCAGTAAAAGCTGCTTCCTGATTAAAACCTACATCAGGCAGATTCAGACCGTTCAGTAAATAACTGATGGACACATTGCTATCCAGCACAGGATTAGCCACAGTGGCGTCTTCAGCCACTAAACTCCACAACAAACCGTTTTTGAACACACTGTCGGCAGAAGAGTGCGATAAGTCGAAGTTTAACGTCAGTTGGTCTGTTGCTTCAAAATCAACATTAAAACCGAAACTTTGCACTTCGTCATTGTCGGTATTGTCATCATTCACCAGCTCAACTCTGGTATTACCATTGGTTTTACGGTTAAAAGTACCGCCAATAACCAGATTGTCATTGAGCACCGGATTACCTATAGCAGCACTGTCCCCTTCCAACTTGACGCGAAAGCCGCGGGCGAAGGCTTCAGTGTCAAACTTAGATAAAAAAGCGTCGGCCTTCACCGTTAACTTGTCTGTAGGGATCCATTCAATAGCAGCCATGTAACCATTGCGGGTCTCTTCACCGCCGCGGTGCTGCATCTCAAAGCCCTCACTGATCAGCTCATTCGGCGAGCTTTCATCAATACCATCGACATCCAGCTGTTTGTTATAGGCCAAACCAACAAATTGAGTAGATACGCTGGGTTGATACAAACGGGCAAAACCCAGAGCTACGCCTAATGTGTCCTCCAAAAATTTGCCTTGGTAAGAAAAACTCAACCTATCCCCTGTTTCCTGACCACCTGGAATTTCATCGGCTCTGTCGTTCATCATGCCACGGGCGTTGACTGTGAAATTATGGGTTTCTTTGGCTTTTAATGGACTGGCGGTTTTTAACTCGACAGTGCCAGCCACACCACCTTCAATCAGTGACACTTTTGGAGATTTATACACTGCTGCGGATGAGATCAGCTCAGAGGGATATTGTTCAAATTCAATATTACGTTTACCACTGGTGGAGACCTGCTCACGACCATTTAAGGTAGAAAACACAAAACCACCAGCCATACCACGAATGTTAATTTCCGACGCCTGACCACCGGTACGCACCGCAGAAATACCAGGTAAACGAGTTAAGGCATCCGCCATAGAAACATCTGGCAAAGCACCTAAATCGTCTGCAGAAATAGCTTCAACTACGGTGTCGGCAAAACGTTTATCGTTCAGTGACTTGATTAAACTGCTAGAAAAGCCTTTGACTTCAATGACTTCAACTTCTTCTCTGGTTTTGCTGGTGTTCGAACCCGCACTGACCTGATCTTGCTGTTGTGTGAGTTGCTGATTTGCCTCTGCCGCGCTGATGCTGCAACTAAAACCTGCAGCAGCAATAGCAAGCGTCAGCAAACTATGCTTATAGTTTGACATGCCTCTTGTCCCCAATTTGGATTGTTATGGAGCTTCCCTGTACCACAAGATCAGAAGACGCTCTGGTTTTTATAAAATGTTCCGTGAACAGTTATTAACCAAGCTGAGGCGGCTCACAACATGAATACGTATTCAGACCCCGACTGTCGCTATAAAGCAGTGCAACAGGTATTTTTTGCACTAAAAAAGCACAAAACAGCAAAGCGCAGATCAGGAGTTTTGCCGCAGTTTGCTAGCATTTAACAGACATAGTGCTTGATTTCATCGAATGAGGAAGGTTTAGCAGTGCGGTGCCATTGCACTGCTTTAGGTAATACAGGCGCAGAGCTTGCGATCCATCCAAGCTCTGGCGTTCAGACATTTATACTTTGTAGGACGAGGCCTGCTGCTGTAATCGGGCAGCCAGCTGAGCCAGTGCACCGCTGGCATCCGCGCTGTGGGTCGCGCTGCGGCTGATTTCGCCGATACTGACACTGAACTCGCTAATATTTTTGTTAATTTCCTCCGCCACCAGGGTTTGCTCTTCTGTGGCTGCGGATATCTGTACATTCATATCCACTATGGTAGCCACAGCAGATTTAATATCTTCCAGCACCACACCAGCTTCCTTAGTCGTGGCCACGCTAACGCTGGCATAGTGGCCCGATTGTGCCATCGCCTGCACAGCATCCCGGGCAGAGGCTTGCAAGTTATCAATCATAGCGCGAATAGATTCTGTGGCTTTTTGCGTATTAGTCGCCAGAGTACGGACCTCGTCGGCAACCACAGCAAAACCCCGACCAGCTTCACCAGCCCGGGCAGCCTCAATAGCCGCATTCAGTGCCAGTAAGTTGGTTTGACCCGCAATAGTCTGGATCACAGCCAACACTTGGCTTATTTTCTCCGACTCACCATTTAATTGCTCTATCACCAAGCTGGCACCATCAATCACAGTCGACAATTGTTCAATAGAACCTACATTGTGAATGACTTTTTGATAGCCCAACTGAGTTTTCTGGTCGGCGTCATTCGCTTGCTCTGAAGTTGCCAGCGCGCTGCCTGCCACCTCCTGAATAGCAGCCGACATTTGATTCACTGCAGTCGCAATCAGATTGACCTGCTGTTCCTGCTCAAACGCTGTGCCACTGACTTGCTGACTGATCTGGCTCATTTGCTCTGAGGCGGCTGCCAGCTGCGACACCGCATCGGAGAGTTCGGTGAAAAAGCGGTGCACACGACTGATGGTTTGGTTAAAGGCAACTGCGGTCAATGCAATTTCGTCAGTGCCGGTGACATCGGCCCGCACCCTCAAATCAGATTGATCGCCAACCACAGAGATAGTTTGCTGCAATTGATACAAAGGATTGTGGATAGATCGATAAATTAACCAGGATAAGACGCCCAAACAAAGCAACACCAGCAGTAAGGCGAGCACAAATAACTGCATAAAAAACTGATACTGAGCAGCAGCCTGTAGCTTAAATTTTTCCGCTTCTACCAACTGAATATCAATTAAACCAGCCAGAGAGGCACTTAAAGGATCTGCCAGTTGATAAAGCTCTGAATTAAAGTCCTGCCCGCTGCGTTTTATCAATGAACCGTCCGCTATCAGCTGCTGGTAGGTGCGCAACTTTTGTTGAAACACCATCATTTGTTGTTTAGCTTTGTCGGCCAGCCTGGCTTCTTCTGCGGTTAAGCTGGTCGCCAGATAGGCCAGCCACACCTGGTCAGCCAATTGCGACTGTTGCTGCAACTGCTGCACTGCATCAGAAGCAGTGATCAGTTCACCCCGGTATTTATGTAGCAAATCAACAGAGGCTACCGCATAGGCATCAGCCACTTGTTTAATTTGTTTCAGTGGCACCACCCTGTCTTCATAAATACTGGTGGCACCTGCACTTAAATGCCCCATTTCCCTGACCGAAATCAAACTAATGGCAACTAACACTAATAATGGTATACAGACCAATAACAACAAGCGGATTTTTACCGACATTTGATTTAACATAGCAACAAGCCCCTTAACAGATCAGTAACTTAGTTATTCGATTGACCTATTGAGCATAGTCCAGAACTTGCTGCATCAAGGGATTCATACAACAAACCTTTGGATTCAGTTGTTGCCTTTTGCCTGGCTTTTCTGGATCATCGGCAGAGCACACTAACTTAAAGAAAGGATTTTATAATGAGTGATACTTTATTAGCCTCTGTGGCAGGTTTCCCAGACTTTATCAGTTTCTTTTTTCTGGCCATTTTGTTGGTGGCTTTGTTTTGTCGTTTTTACACCTGGATCACGCCACACGACGAATTAGCCTTAATTAAAGAAAATAACAGTGCTGCCGCTGTGGCTTTTGGCGGTGCTTTGATTGGTTTTGCCTTGCCATTATCCAGCGCTATCACTCACTCACTGTCGTTAGCCGACTGTGCCATCTGGGGTGCTATAGCTCTGGTGGTGCAGGTGCTCACTTTTGGCGTAGTACGTTTTGCGCTGAAACAACTGCCGGAACGTATTAACAAAGGCGAGGTCGCGGCTGGTGTGTTTTCTGCTGGTTGTTCTATCGCCATAGGTTTGATTAACTCAGCCAGCATGACGTATTAACCTGCATAACCTATTGAGGAGTCACTGATGAAACAAAAAGTGCTTAAACGCAGTAAAAAGGCAGCTTTAGTGTTAATGGTGCCTACTGCAACTTTTTTAATGGCAGGCTGTGGTCAGGAAGAGGCAGTACAAACTGCCGCTTTTGAAACTGTCGATCAATGCGCAGCTTTTTATAATCCTGAGCAGTGCCGCGCAGATTTAGGCCAGGCCCTGGCTATGCATACGCAAGTTGCGCCTAAATACACAGACAAAGCCGCTTGTGAAACGGACTTTGGGGTAGGCCAGTGTGAAACTCCGGCTCAGGCCGCAGCAGCTGCAGGCACAGAACAAGTGCCACAACAAGCTCAGGCCTCCAGTGGCGGTTTTTTTATGCCCATGATGATGGGCTTCTTAGCAGGCCAAATGTTGAACCGTTCAGGCGGCCAACTAAAGCAGCCGGTGCAGGCGCAGCCTTTGTATAAATCAAGGGACGACCGCAGTACTTTCCGTACTGCAACCAATACGCCTGTTGCTAAAGGTGTGGGCCCAACCTATATCAAACCGTCCTCAGTTCAACCTAAACCAGCTGGTATGGTCAATAGAGGTGGCTTTGGTGCTCAGGCACAAAAACGCTCCAGCTCAGCCAGTAGTTTTGGTGGTTAAAAACGCATGAAAAAAGTAGCTTGTGACGAGCGCCCCGGCTGGCGCTCTTATGCTGAATCTGTTGGCTTTGAATTCCATACCTTTGATGGAGAGCCCTATTGGGATGAAACTGCCTATTACCAGTTTAACCTGAGCCAGATAGAACAAGATTTAGAACAGCCTACAGAAGAGCTGCATCAAATGGCTGTCGACCTGGTGGACTATGTGATCCGCGATGAAGAAAAACTGCAGCAGCTCGCTATACCAGAGAAGTTCTGGGATTTTGTTGCCGACTCCTGGCGCAACAAAGCGCCGTCTTTATACGGCCGGCTGGATTTAGTCTACGACGGTAATGGCCCGGCTAAATTGCTGGAGCTGAACTACGACACCCCAACTTCTTTGTTTGAAACTGGTTTTTTCCAGTGGGTCTGGCTGGAAGATCAGCTGATGCGCGGTAAAGTGCCACAAGGTGCTGATCAGTTTAACTCCTTGCAAGACCAGCTTGAAGCCGCTTTTGCTGAGTTGCCTTTGGCTAATCCTTTGTATTTTGCTTCTGTAGCCAACAGTATCGAAGACAAAGGCACAGTGATGTATCTGATGGATATTGCTAAACAAGCTGGACTCGACAGCCGTTTTATCGAACTGGAACAGCTGGGTGAAGCCAGTGGTCAACTGGTGGATCTGGACGGTTACGCTATAGAGGGCTTGTTTAAGCTCTACCCATGGGAGTTTATGCTGCAGGAAGACTTTGCGTCCGTCATCTTAAGCAGCCAAACCCAGTGGCTGGAACCGGGCTGGAAAATGTTGCTGTCGAACAAAGGTATATTGCCTTTGCTGTGGCAAAAACATCCAGGCCATCCGAATTTGCTGGAAAGCCATTTTGAACAACCAGGCCAAAGTTTTGGTGCGGGCTGGGTGCGTAAACCGCTGTTTTCCCGCGAAGGTGCTAATGTTGAATTAGTGACTCCAAGCGGCGAAAAAATCAGTGAGCCAGGCCCATACGCCGACTCACCCTTTATCCGCCAAAAATTCCAGCCGTTACCCAAATTTGGCGACAGCTATACCATGATCGGCAGTTGGGTGGTAGGCAACAGCGCTGCTGGTATTGGTATTCGCGAAGATAACTCACTGATCACCAAAGACAGTTCACGCTTTTTGCCGCATATAATTTTGGATTGATTTTAAAACTCTGGTTACGGCTTAGCGCGGCCAGAGTTTTCATCCTGACTCATGACTGAGTACTCAAGTGCGGGTGGGTCATAGGCGCCCCCCAACGACCTGAACATAAAAAACAACCAGATGATGCAGTTAAAAACTGCTGTGCTAAAGCCCGGTACTATCAGGATTGGGTGTCTTTGCTGCTTCAGCAACATGCAAGGCCTGACGCCCTTGGTTTAATCAGACTGCTTGATTAAGGCTAACGAAGGTACAATTCCCTGAATGAGCTGACTACAAATACTAGAAAAATCGATACAAGTAACCATAGGTTGTTTTGGTCTGCTAATTTTGACCACTGCGGTGCGGATATTTTGTGCTGATGACTCGTCGATGCCAAACTGAATAGCTGTTTTTGCTTTTTCAATACCTGTTAATTTTTCCACAGCAAAGCCGTAGCGGTGACCTTGCTCCTCAACCACCAGAATAATCATTGTTCTGGCTGAATCTTGCTCAGCATCCAGTTTAAATAAACGTGTTAAATCAAAAACACTAATAGCACTGTCCCGATATAACATTAAACCGCAGCTCGATTCCGCATCTTGTTGCCAAAATTGATGAGACTGCCAAGGCAAGATTTCGACGATCTGCACTAAGGGAACAGACAGTTCACTTCCCGCTTCAAAAATAACCAGATCTTCACCGGAGTAACTTGCTTGCGTGTTGTTTTGTTGCTGCGCTGTAGCTTTTGCAATAGCACTTAACTCTTGATCAACAAGGAGCTTTTCCGCATCTACTTCAATAAAATAGTCGGTCATTTGCTCATTGGTTGAAGCGCTAAAACCAAATTGTTTGTTACAAAATAAGCCTTTAAATTTATCCTGAAATGGCAGACTCATGGGCGGTAAACTTGCTGTTTCAGTAGCGGCCATTTCAACAACATCAATAATTTCTTCAACCAGTAAAGCAACAAAGCCTGTATCCAACTGGATGACAAAAGCCTGGTTAGTTCGGTGTTTTACTCTGCTATTCAAGCGACACCAGGCTAAAAAATCTACAGCTGGAATTTTTACCTGCTGAAAAAGTATGGCGCCAATCAGGTAATCATTCTGTACATCCATCGGCACTATCTCTGGATTGAGTACTGTGCTGTAGACACTTATGGCGTCCAAGGCAAAAAAGAGCTGACCGCATCGGGCCAGCATCATTGAGCGTAGAGGCCTATTCTGATGCACATCCACTTGGCGTTGAAAACTAACCACAGGAATGTGCAGACTCAACACCACAGCTTCCGCATCAAGCAGCAGTACTGTTTGTTTACAGTCTTCCCGATAAAAGCCGCCTTTGATAATATTGCCAGGTAATGCCAGCTCTTGCGCTGTGCTTGTAACATGAAGCTCTTCAAGCGCCACTATGCCTTCCACAGCTTCTGTAACAAAGGCAAAGACACCAGCGTGCATTTGCACTACAGCAACACTATTCAGCCTTGCTGGCTGCTGGTGGTAATATTGCAACAGATCAATGACAGGTATTACATTACCGCGAATGTCGATACAACCGCGGATGGCTTTATTGGCCGAGGGCCAGCCCTCCAGAGCCTGACATGGAATAACTTCAATCAGCTCTTTTATGGGTAAAGCCAAATGCCAGGGACCATGCCTGACAATACCGACTTGCGACAGAGACATTTACACCCCCGTTACGGCTTTCATATGGTCGATAATGCTGCAAATCTTGCTGGCTGCAACAGATTGTTGTTCAGCCAAGCTACGGATACCAACAAACTCTGTATTGGTGTGCATCGCGGCTGAGGCCACAGTATCAAATTGCTGCTGTGCCTCGACTGAGTCTCGTTCTCCAGTCTCTGAATGCTGCAGCGACGCGTCGATCAGCAGGGTAATTTCTCTGGTGGCAGAGGAACTTCGCTCAGCAAGTTTTCTTACCTCACTGGCCACGACAGAGAAGCCAATCCCATGCTGCCCGGCACGAGCGGCCTCGATAGCGGCATTAAAAGCCAATAAATTCGTTTGATTGGAAATGTCAGTAATCACTTCCAAAATATCCTGTACTTTTTTCAGATTTTTGTGCATCTCTCGCAAGGAGATTAAAGAATGCTCCAGCGACGCTTTTCCTTTCTGACCCGAGGCCAGAAAAAATTCCGCCTGTTGTCGAGCTGCATTAATTTTTTGATCCGTAAGCTGCATACCTTGCACTAGCGCGTCCATTTCATCCGACATCTGTACAGATTGATGCACTATTCTCTGTTCAAGCTGAACTTCTTTGGTGACATCATAGGCATATTTGATGATTTTGGTTACTTTGCAATTTAAATCAAAAATAGGGTTGTAGGTTGCCTGGATCCACACATCACGATTGTATTTACCGACCCGGTGGAAACGCCCGGTGATAAATTCCCCTTCATTCAATCGTTGCCAGAAACTGCGGTACTCTTCGCTGTGTGTGTACTCTGCGGAGCAAAAAATGCTGTGATGATGACCTTGTACTTCACGTAACGTGTAGCCCATAGCGGTGAGGAAATTTCTGTTGGCGTTATGTACATTCCCATCTAAGTCAAACTCGATCACGGCCAAACCTTTATTGATAGCCGCAACCTTGGCTTCAAACTCTGCATTGCGCTGTTTCAGCTCGGTTACATCACTGGCAAATTTAACTACTTTGACGACTTTACCCATATGATCAAAGACCGGATTGTAGGTTGCCTGAATCCAAACATCCCGCCCTGTTCTGGTCAGGCGCTTAAATTCACCGCTTTGATATTCGCCACGCGCCAAATGATCCCAAAATGTCTGATATTCAGTGGATGCAGCTTCATCCTGAGTTATGAAGATCCTATGATGCATGCCACGGATATCCTCTAACCTGTAATTCATCAGGTTTAAGAAGTTATCATTAGCGGTTAACACTTTGCCATGCACGTCAAATTCAATCACTGCCTGAGAGCGTTGAATAGCCGTGATTTTTCCTTCGTTATCCATCCGTTCACGTTTTAAATCCGTGATGTCTTTGCACAGTACCAACACTTTATGGAGCTGGCCATCCAGTCCCATAAGCGGACTGAATACCGCATCAAACCACACCTCACCTCTGCTGCCTTTGCAACGAAACTCTGTGGTACTAGATTTACCGTCGCGCAGTAAAGTCCAGAGATGTTGGTGCTGTGCTATATCGCGTTCATCGTCATATAAGAAATCATTTTCGGCTCTGCCAATTAAATCCAGCTTGCTGTAACCGAGCGCTTTTTCAAATAAGACATTGGCCGATTGAATATAACCAAGCCGATCAAACTCAAACAAGCAGTTGCTTTTTGAAACGGCATCGAGCTGAGTCTGAACCTCCAAATGTTGTAACTTTTCCGCCGTAATGTCGGTGCAAAATTTAACCACCTTCACAACTTGACCATCTAAATTGAACACCGGGTTGTAACTAGCTTGTAGCCAAACAGGTCCACCGGATTTATTCAATCGCAAAAATTCCCCCTGGATTGTCTCTCCTTTACTTAACTTCGACCAAAATGCTTTATATTCCTGCGATTGCGCTTCCGTTTTGTCGACGAATAGTCTGTGATGCTGGCCTTTTATTTCTGTTTCGCTATAGCCAGTCGCCTTGAGAAAGTTGGTATTTGCAGCCAGAACAACGCCATGGGTATCAAACTCTATAATCCCCTGTGCACGGTCTATCGCTGTTAAACGTGCTTTGTTATCCAGTGCCGCTAGTTTGTCAGCGGTGATGTCTATAGCCAACTCAACAATCTTGTAGGGGAGCCCATCTATGCCCAAAACCGGTGTATAACTCGCCTGAAACCATACAGGTATGCCACGACTATCGTAATAATGAAACTCACCTTGTTGCTCTTCACCAGCCTTTAGTTTTTGCCAAAACACTTCATAATCGAAGCTATTGGCATAGTCATCAGACACAAAAATCCGGTGATTTTTGTGTCTTAATTGTTCGTGACTATAAGACATCACCTCGAGAAAACGTTTATTGGCGCTGAGGATTTGGCCCTGTAAATCAAACTCTATTAAAGCAAGGCTATGATTCAGAGCCTGCTGCATGGCATGCTCCTCCAACGCTTTAAGTTTGTCCCGCGTAATATCCCGGGCAATTTTTATCACCTTATAGATAGTACCTTCCTGATCGTACACCGGACTAAATACAGCATTAAACCAAATAATATCGCCTGATTTCGTGCGGCGTTCAAATTCTCCGCTTTGCGTTTTACCTTCTTTCAGTTTTTGCCAGAACTCATCATAAGCAGCACTGCTGGCAAACTCAGGTAAACAAAACATGCGTTGGCATTCGCCTATGACTTCGGTTTTCAAATAACCCATTTTTTCCAGAAAAATAGAGTTTGCTGTCACCACTGTGCCATCAGGTTTAAACTCGACAACTGCCTGAGTATTATTAATAGCGATAAGTTTAGCGTTATCTTCTAAAGCTTTATGGCTGTTATCCGTCACTTTACAGGCAATACAAAGAATGCGTTCCAATACCTCCTGGTTGTAATGCGGCAAAAATGAAGCGTGCAAATACTGGGTGCCACCATCTGCTTTATAAAACAAACAATCAGCAGAAACATGTTTGCCATTGCGAATGCCCTGCCACCAGTACTCGAAGTCAACATCATGACCAGAAGGGTCCAGTAGCTGACGGATTGATTTACCCGCTAAGTCAGCGGCACTGTAGCCTAATAAATCGCAAAAAGGCTGATCAACCTCTTTGATAAAGCCATCCTGATTGAGCTCCAGCATAGGGCAATACTGGTATAAGGTCGCGGCAAAAGTCTCTAAACGAGGTCCTGATGTTTGTTGCATAGCCATATTTACCTCTGAGTACGCGGCGTTGAGAGTGTAAGGTATGAAGGAGTGAATTCGAGCAAAGATACAATCAGGTTAGAACAGCATGGCTGAATTGCAATTGACCACAATAAAATTTAACGATCCCTTAAGTTCAGTACTAGGTTTCTCGCATAGTCCATTGCATGGAGAGTATTCTGCCGACATGGATAGAGCTGCTTTGCTTCTTATGCAACATTCTAGGCCTGACCCTGAGGTATCTCTTTGTCACTTATTTATCCGCTTTTTCTCCTTTAACAGTAAGGTTTTTCTCTACCCTCGGGTTCATTCTGGGTTTTGTTTTTTTGCGCTGACAACACAGGAGTTGATCTATGGGTTCTTTCCATCAACCATTAGTCGCTTTCATCTGCGGCATCTTCATACTAAGCACTCTGCTAACGGGTTGTGGTGGGGGCGAGGCTGTGCAGGGAGACCCGCAGCAAATAGGCACTAACTTTCCTGTGGGCGCCGAAGTGCCGGACAACCGCTATGTCGATCAGTATCAAATTTTGGTGTTTGGCAACAGCCATGTACGCTCCCACAATTTGACCGGGCTGATCCGGCAACTCATTTTGATTGGACGACCCGGAGTGACAGTGGATATCACAGTAGCGGCTGGTGGTTCTTACCTGGATGAGCGTTTATACAACAAAGTGGATTTGGCTTTTATGCAATCGCGCAGATGGACTCATGTCATCTTACAGGGTCAGAAATACTCCACTACAGGTTTGAACAGCTATCCAATAGATGACAGCCTGATGTGGCTTAGGGCAGTAAAGGCGCAAAACGCCACCCCTGTGTTATTTCCTGAACATGGTCAGGACGGTCATAGAACTGAAGGGAGCCGCGTACACCAGTTGCATCAAACCATAGTAGCGACTGAACCTGGTTGTATTGCACCTGTTGGCCTGGCCTGGGACAAAGTGTGGCAACAGGAACCCCAGATGGTGCTGCATGAAGCCGATGGTAATCATGCGGCATTGGCCGGTACTTTTCTGACCGCTTTGGTGTTTTACCAAAGCATTACGGGTAACAATGCCGACTTGATGGCCTATGTTCCGCAAATATCTTTAAGCTCTGAACAACAACAGTTTTTACGTCAAATCGCTGCAGCCACTTTGCAACAGCATCCAGCCTGCCCTTTTTAATGGATTAAATTAATATTCATGCAGCAAAGAAACATAACAACCCACAAAAATGCATACTGCAATTCAAAAGCAAGGCGTAAACCATTGATATGAAATACCTTTCACAAAAACACAGCCCCCATGCAAATTAACTGTTGGTTATTTATCCAAAATTGTTTAAAGTGCGCGCTCATTTATACTGCCCATACAGCGTCAGCCCTAGCTTTTGCATTATTTTGCTATGCTTAACTGGCTGTCGTATTGCTGTCACAAGGCAGCCCTAGTCTTATTTTTTGTTTTTGCCAGAAGGAAACAAAACCATAGTGCGCACTACAGAACTTGTTGATGGCTTTCGTCAATCCGCCCCTTATGTGAATTCTCACCGTGGCAAAACCTTTGTGGTGATGCTGGGTGGCGAAGCCATAGATCAGCCCGGCTTTCGCAGCATCATTAATGACATAGCTTTGCTTAATACCCTCGGCATTAAAATAGTGCTGGTGTATGGTGCCCGTCCACAAATTAATAAGGCGTTGGAAAAGGCGGGGTTAAATTGCGAATACCACAATCGTATCCGGGTTACGGATGACGATGCTTTTTCGGTGATTAAACAAGTCGCAGGGGCTTTGCAGCTGGATATTACCGCACGTTTGTCGATGAGCTTAAGCAATACCCCTATGCACAATGCGCAAATCAACGTAGTCAGCGGCAACTTTGTCATAGCCCAGCCTTTAGGTGTCGACGACGGCATCGACTATTTACATAGCGGCCGGGTGCGCCGCATCGATGTGCAGGGTATTCGACGTCAGTTGGATAATAACGGCATTGTGGTGATGGGCCCTGTTGCAGCATCTGTCACAGGCGAGAGCTTTAACCTGACCGCCGAAGAAATTGCCACTCAAGTGGCGATTAAACTCAAAGCGGAAAAAATTATCGGTTTTAACGAAGCGGGCGGTATTGTGGCTGACGACGGTGATATTACCGCTGAACTGATGCCTAATTATGCCGAACACTTAATGTGGCAAATGGAACAGAAAGAAGATGCCTGCACAGCTACTCTGGCTTTTCTGCATGCTGCTATTACCGCCTGTCGTGCTGGCGTGCCACGTTGTCACTTAGTCAGCTATGGCGAAAATGGTGCCATGCTGCAGGAGTTATTCTCACGGGATGGTATAGGCACGCAAATTGTCACTGAAGCCGCAGAACGTTTGCGCGCTGCCAGTATTACTGATATCGGTGGTATTCTGGATTTGATCCGGCCGCTGGAGCAGCAAGGTTTACTCGTGCGCCGCTCACGCGAACAGCTGGAGATAGAAATCGATCAGTTTGTTGTCATAGAGCGCGATGGCTTAATTATTGGCTGCGCTGCGCTTTATCCATTCCCGGAAGAAAATGTCGGCGAATTTGCCTGCTTAGCTGTACACGAGCATTACCGTGATGCTGACCGCGGCAGCGCTTTGTTAAAAAACATTATTCAGTTGGCACGGCAGCGTAAGTATTATCGCTTGTTTGCACTGACCACCCGCAGTATTCACTGGTTCCAGGAGCATGGTTTTGAACTGGTGACTGTGCAGGACTTGCCAGAGAAAAAACAACAACTGTACAACTACCAACGCCGTTCAAAAATACTGGCGCTGGATTTATAACAGCTTTTGTTGCACCTGTTGCACTACAGTCAGGGCCAAAGCTCTGGCTGTAGTCCATTTCCCACCCGAAACTGTCAATAACTGCTGTTGCCAATTCAGCGCGTATTCGCGACTGGCTGTGCTGGCGCTGTCACTGCCACCTAATAATGGCCGCACTCCGGCAAATTTACCTTGCACATCAGCTTCGTACAATTGAGTGTCAAAATAGTGGTTATACAGTTTCAATAAATATGCCTGCTCTTCGTCACTGCACTCTATAGGTTCTGCCAGATGTTGCCGCACTTCTGTGGTGCCCACTAAAGTTTGCCCTTGATACGGCAATACAAACACAATACGGCGCTCGCCCGGCACTTCCAGCATATGACCATAACGGCTGACAGGCGGCAGCAATAAATGACTACCCCTCACCAGATCTAACATTTGTTGTACGGGCAGTTCAGACTGCTCCAGCAACTGATTACTCCATGGGCCTGCCACATTCACCAGCAGATCAAATACTTGCCAGTCGGAGCTATTGCCGGCAAAGACTCCACCTGTCGCCGTAATTTGACGGACAGGGCAATGCTGATGAATTTGTACTCCGGCTTTAATGGCTTGTTCAGCCACCCAGAGCCCCAGTTTTCTGTCGTCCATCTGGCCATCAAAAAACAAATAAGCCCCTGTTAACCCCTGAGTCTTGATATCAGGTGAACAGCGTTTTACTTGTTCTGCCGTCAGCCAGCGATGGCGGCCTATGCCTTTTTTACCACTCAGCACGTCATAAAGCCACAAACCCATTTTGATTTGCCAACGCGGTCTTTGGCCGTTCTGATAGATGGGATACAACAGCGGTAATCTTTTAGTTAAATGTGGCGCTTTCTTCAGCCACCAACGCCTTTCCTGCAAAGCTTCATGCACCAGCCGAAACTCGCCCTGCTCCAGATAACGTAAACCACCATGCAGTAATTTGGAGGACGATTTACTGGTTGCCTGCATCAGCTCATCGCGTTCAAACAAAGTCACTTGATGGCCAGCCAAAGCCAGTTGCCAGGCTGAAGATAAACCGTTAATACCACCACCAATCACTGCAATTTTCATAGTACACCGGCCCAGAGTAAGGATTTAACAAATCTGCATCTGGGAAAATCTGTGTCGAATGTTTCAAAGTTCACTAACTCAATCCTATGTATGAAGCAAAGCCCAGAGTCATGCTTAGTTATGTACTGAATGAATACCTGGATTTTCTGCAAGCCCTGAGCTTATCTAAGCAAAGTATTTGTCTTCTGTCGAACCTGAACTATCAGTCTCAGCTGGCCTTGACTTTCCTCCTTAAGCAATTAATGTCAATACATCAGGCAATTTTTAGGATCGCCCATGCGCAGCTACCTGGGACTGCTTTACATCTCGTTGTTCTGTCCAGTGGCAGTGGCTGAACCTTTGGTACTTTTTACTGAAGAATTTTTTCCTTATAACTATACAGAAAACAACAAAGTGCAGGGTGTGAACGCCGATCTGTTGCGCCAGGCCTGTGCCAAAGCCAAACTGGTTTGTACATTCGAGTCCTTACCCTGGTTAAGGGCTTACGAATCGGCCTTGCACAAAGCTGAAAGCGGTTTATTCTCGACAGCACGAACCCCCAAAAGAGAACCGCAGTTTCACTGGATCGGACCTCTGGCTTCTTCCACCACGTATTTGTACCGACTAAAAAGCAGGCCTGAAGTGAATCCGCTGGATTTGGAACAAGCAAAAGCCTTTGGCATTGCCGTTACTCATGGCGATATCTTTGAAGAGTATCTGCACCAACAAGGCTATATTTTGGGCCAGAACCTGTTGTTGGTTACCAGAAAAACAGATGCTATTCCGTTATTTTTAGCCGGAAAAATAGATTTGCTCATTGGGTCTGAGCAAGTCATTGGTAGCTGGATGTCTACCTATGGCAGAACAAGGGCAGATGTCGAAACTGTAATGGATATCTCTTTTATCGGACAAAACTACTTGGCCCTGAACCGAAAAGTATCAGCGACCACTCTGAGATCACTGCAAAGGGCTATCGAGCAACTGGTTAAACAAGGAGAAATGGAGCGCCTGATCAGGCACTACCAAAGCAGGACTATGCCGCCTCAACGGGGGCCTTGAATGTTGAATGATTCAATATTCAAGGCCTGACCCTAAGAGCGGGTTTGCAAGGCCTGACCCTAAGAGCGGGTTTGGCCATCGCCTATCACTATATACTTTTCAGTAGTCAAAGACTCCAGCCCCATAGGGCCATAAGCATGCAGCTTAGAGGTAGAAATACCAATTTCTGCCCCTAACCCCAGCTCGCCGCCATCACTAAAGCGCGAGGACGCATTCACCATCACCACAGCGCTGTTAATTTGCTTTAAAAAACGCTGTGCAGTGCTGATGTCCTGAGTGCAAATCACCTCGGTATGGCCTGAGCTGTGGCGCTGAATATGAGCCACAGCTTCGTCGTAACCTGCCACTGTTTTCACCGAGATGGCTAAACGCAAATATTCAGTATCAAACTGGGTATCATCCGCTTTAGTTGCAGTGGCAAAATAAGGCAGAGACAAATCGCAGGCAAAAACATCCACCTGCTTTTGTTCAAAAGCGGCGGACACCAAAGCTAAGAACTCTGGCGCTATCGCCTGATGCACCAGTAAAGTTTCCAGCGCATTACACACTCCAGGCCGCTGAGTTTTGCCGTTGAGCAACAAGGCCATGGCTTTATCCAGATCGGCGGCTTTATCCACATACAAATGGCAAATGCCTTTGTAATGCTGGATCACCGGAATTTTACTGTTGTCGCTGACAAAATGAATCAAACCTTCGCCACCTCTGGGTATCACTAAATCGACACTGTCTTTTTGTTGCAGTAATTCCAGCAATAAAGCCCGGTCCGGGTCCGGTATTACACTAATGGCAGCTGGGTTAATACCTTGCTGCTGCATGGCTTTATGCAGCGAAGCAGCAATAGCCAGGCTGGACTGCAAGGCTTCACGGCCACCGCGCAGAATCACCGCATTACCAGACTTTAAACACAAAGCACCAGCGTCTGCTGTGACATTAGGCCGGGCTTCGTAAATCATCGCGATCACACCGAGCGGAATACGCATTTTACCGACCTGAATACCATTAGGCCTGGGTGCCATTTGACGGATTTGGCCTACAGGATCTGGCAAAGCTGCTATGTAACGCACTGCATTAGCTAAGGTTTTTATCCGATCTTCAGTCAGCAATAAGCGGTCCAGCATAGCGTCAGCTAACTGCTTTTCGCGCCCTGCCGCCATATCTTTGGCATTGCCAGCCAGGATCAAGGCAGTATCGGCTTCCAGCTGATCAGCCATCACCAGCAATAGCTGGTTTTTCGCGGTTTCAGATAATTGTGCCAGCTGCAAGGCGGCTTGTTTTGCCTCTTGGCAAATGGCTTTAATATTTACACTTGTCATGCTCAACTCTCTACCAGCGCTAAATCATCGCGGTGCACCACCACTTCACTTGGGCAATAACCCAAAATACTTTCAATCTGCTGGCTATGCACACCACGGATTTTACCAAGCTCAGATACACTGTATTGACTGATGCCTTTGGCTAGTTGCTTGCCCGCCTCGTCACATAGCCAAATAGCGTCACCTTTATCAAAATCACCGCTGATACTGCTGATGCCTTTGGGCAGTAAAGACGCACCTTTGTGTAATAGCGCCTGCACTGCGCCGCTGTCCAGCTTTAGCTCGCCCCGCGTTTTTAAACTGTGCAATAACCAGTGCTTTTTTGCACTGATGCGTTCCTGCTGTTTATGAAACAAAGTGCCACAGGCTTTGCCTGCTAAAAGTGCGGCAAAACTATCAGCTTTTTGGCCATTAATAATTAAGGTATCAATGCCTTGTGACGTGGCTTTACTGGCGGCCTGCAATTTGGTGGTCATGCCACCGGTGCCAATGGCATGATGACTGCCACCGGCCATGGCATAAATCTCAGGCGTGATTTGGTGTACTTCAGGAATAAGCAACGCATTGCTGTCTGAACGTGGATTGGCAGTATATAAACCATCGACATCTGAGCAAATAATCAAAGCATCGGCATCGACAACAGTGGCCACCAAAGCCGCCAGATTATCGTTATCCCCGACTTTCAACTCAGCTGTCGCCACTGTGTCATTTTCATTGACGATAGGAAGTACACCGTGATCCAGCAAAGTACGCAGCGTATTGTGGATATTTAAATAGCGGTTACGATGCTGTAAATCGTCATGCGTCAGCAAAATTTGTGCGCAATCAAAATCCAGCAAGTTACGCCAGCTTTGCATCATACGGGTTTGACCAACAGCAGCCATAGCTTGTTTGACATTAATGGGTAAGGGGTGATGGGCAAAGGGAATGGCTGCGCGGCCTGCCGCCACACTACCTGAAGACACCAATACCACTTCAACCCCCTGTTGCCTGCATTCGCTGATAAACCCAGCAATCGCCAGCAAATAACGGGTGGAGCAACCTTTTGCTTCTGGTGCAATCAGGGCACTGCCCACTTTTAATACCAGACGTCGCCACTTTAACCCAGCCATAACACCCATTTATCTCCAGTTATAATTTAACCACCCGAGCATACCTATTTAGACGTATATATGTCTATAGCCTTCGTACTTGCGACCACAGCGGCGTTGACTGCGTGCTCTCGCCCATTTCTACTGCAAAATAGTTCAGCGCTAATTCAGTTCTACCAGGGTAGAATTACCTCACAAAAATTCAGGAGAGTTCGTATGAAAGCCAAACAGTTAGCTTTAGTTGCCTTATGCAGCACCTTAGTTTTATCAGGTTGTGCCAGCATGAACATAGCGCCGGAAAACCAAAACACCGCTAAAGGCGCAGCCATTGGCGCTGGTGTAGGGGCTGTGCTGGGTAAAGCCACAGGTAATCATAAAAACAAAAGGTT
Organism: Rheinheimera sediminis; assembly: GCF_004005375.1. GTDB lineage: Bacteria > Pseudomonadota > Gammaproteobacteria > Enterobacterales > Alteromonadaceae > Pararheinheimera. The sequence goes on from NZ_RZUF01000023.1 coordinate 68,406, forward strand.
GGCGATAGGCGCTGCTATTGGCGCTTTAGCTGGTGCTGCTGTGGGCCGTTATATGGACAATCAGGAAATGGCCCTGCGAGATCAATTATCAGGCACTGGTGTCAAAGTGCATCGTGACGGCAACATTTTACGTTTAGAAATTCCGTCACAAATTACTTTTGCTGTAAATCAGGCTGCCATTCAACCACAGCTCTATCCAGTATTAAACGATGTGGCTAAAGTGCTGGGCGAATACGATAAAACACTATTAGTGATCAGCGGCCATACCGACGATACAGGCACTTACGATTACAACATGCAATTGTCGAAAAAACGTGCTGAAAGCGTAAAAGATTATTTAGTAGCGCAGCGCCTGAACCCAATTCGGGTTGAAACTCAGGGCTTAGGTCCAAGTTACCCTGCTGTGCCAAACAATTCTGACAGCAACAGAGCAATGAACCGCCGCGTTGAGATACATATCGAAGCTATCACTCAATAATATAAAAAACCGGTCTGGACTTGTAATTTGCAACGGGCTGGGGTAAACCCAGCCCCTACATTTTGCAAAAGCAGCAAACCGGAGTTTGTTTATGGGTTTATTGTGGTTAGTTACACTGATTTGGGCTTTTAGTTTTTCCCTGATTGGTGAATTTTTAACAAGCCGGGTCGACCCTTATCTGGCGGTCAGCAGCCGTATGCTGTTGGCCTTACTGTTATTCCTGCCCTGGTTATTCAAAAGCACCAGCTCAAAAACTCAGGCTATGGCTCTTGCCGCCATTGGTGCTATTCAGTTGGGGCTGATGTACCTGCTGCTGTATCACAGTTTCCTGTATTTATCTGTGGCCGAAGTGCTGCTGTTTACCATTCTGACCCCTGTTTATATCTCAGTGCTGGATTACTTCTGGCGTTATAAAAAGCTGCATTTTCGTTGGTTAGGTCCTGCCCTGCTGGCCATTGTGGGGGCTTTAGTCATTCGCTATCAGAACTTAAGCTCAGATTTTTGGTGGGGTTTGTTGCTGATCCAGGCCGCCAACTTCTGTTTTGCTTTTGGCCAGGTGGCCTATCGTCAGCTGAATTTGGGCTCCACTGCTGCACAGCGTTATAACTTTGGCTGGTTTTTTGTCGGCGCAACCATCACCAGTTTACTGGCCACTGTTTTGTTTGCCGATTGGAACAAGATGCCGACCACGACTCTGGACTACGGCATTTTAGTCTGGCTGGGTGTAGTAGCTTCAGGTTTAGGTTATTGGCTATGGAACGCAGGAGCTCGCCAGGTCAATGCTAATCAGTTAGCGGTGATGAATAACGTGCTGATCCCCGCAGGCCTGGTGGTGAACTTTGTGTTCTGGCAACAAAATGTCAACTGGTGGACTTTATCAGCGGGGTCGGTGTTGATTTTTTCTTCGTTGTTATGGGCAGGAAGGCAAAACACCAACTAAATCACAGACGATTCAAGGCTGGAGCTCGGCTTTAACCAGTAAACGTATTTGCCAATATGTTTTAGTTTTCAGCTCCGACATATAAATATGCTGCCAAGACGGCTCCATCCCGGAAAACTGCTTCAGTACTTCGTCCGCCTTGATTTCAATTGGTAAACGCAGTTGGACCAAACAGATATTGTCCCGACAGCCGAAAGCCTCTGCGCCGGCGCCAAATTTGTCTTCTAAATCAGACAATGCCTGCTCGAGATTTTGTTCAAGTTGGTTATCTTGTGGATATTGATGAGAATAATGCAGCTGCTCCGCCGCTTCGCGAAAGTTTTTGCTTTTAAACAGCAACTCTAGTTTAGCGCGAGACAGTTCTTTATTTGCGCTGATCAGCCGCAAGTGCCAGTTTTCCTGCAGGTCTAAAGTACAACCCCGGCCTTCCAGACAAATCGACTTGGCCTGCTCAAACTTTACCACAACAGACTCCTGTGCCTGAGTGCTGTTGTGCACAACGGCTTGCACTTGACCCGATGGTTCGGGCTCTTTTGCAGGCACAAGGACCTGTGCTTTGGGTTGAACAACCCTTGTCACTACTGGAACTGCATCAGGTTGCTCTGACTCAGCCGCACCAATGAACCATAACCAGCCTATGATAAGTAATAGCGCTGCCCCACTGATCAGCCATTGCGTCATGCCGTCTCCTCCATGAATCATCACAATACCCGTCTTAGATACAGCTACTTTTTTGACGACCTGTTCTCTTCCCAACCACCTGGCTCCAGCATGCTTCTGGAGTCTGGCATTAGTCATTCTCATGCAACTTCAGGCTACCTGAGTCTGTGTATTTAGTCCTGTTTTACCTGCTTAACATTCTGATGTAAAGCAGGAACAGTGCCAGGGCATCAAGCGATGTTCGATACCGCCCGAAACTTTATCACTTCTCAGCAAACGCCTTCTTTACAAAATTAGGCAAAGCCATAGCAGCCTGATGCACTTCAGCATTGTAGTACTGAGTTTCAAAGGCAGGGTTTTGTGCAGCGTCAACCCGGAAGCCGTCAAATTTGGCCTCTTTACGGGCTAAAGTACAAGTCCACCAGCCGGATGGATAGACCATTTGCGGGAATAACAGACTTTGTAAATCAGCAAAACCAGCGTCTGTCATGGCATCACGCATGGCTTTTAGCAAAGGCATATGAATTAGTGGCGACTCACTTTGTTGCACTAAAATACCGCCAGGGCGCAGTGCTTTTAAGCAGCTTTCATAGAATGCTCCGTTAAATAAACCTTCACCCGGACCTATAGGGTCGGTTGAATCTACAATCACCACATCCAACGATTCTGGGGCTGCGTCACGCATAAACTGAATACCGTCAGCAAATTTCAACCTAGCACGTGGGTCGTTATTGGAGGCACAAAGCTCTGGGAAGTATTTTTCCGCCATCCGAGTCACTTGTTCGTCGATATCAATTTGGGTGACTTGCTCGATATCAGGGTGTTTTAATACTTCACGCAAAGTACCGCAGTCACCGCCACCTATAATCACCACCTGCTTTGGATTTGGGTGAGTAAATAACACCGGGTGGCTTAACATTTCGTGATAGAGAAAATTATCGCGGCTGCTGAGCATAATCACGCCGTCTATCACCATCAAATTGCCAAAATGCGTAGTCTCAAACATTTCAATATGTTGAAAAGGCGACTGTACCTCTTCCAGTTTTTTGGTAATGGCCAAACCGAAGGCACTGCCACTGGCTGCAAAAATTTCAGTGAACCATTTGTTGTCGCCTGACATACTTATCTCCTCAAAATAAACTAAGCTGGACTTCCCAGACTTATCTGAACTTGCAGCAGTGCTGAGGCCTTTTACCGCCAACCTGCCGCAACTTCAATGACTTTGGCAGTATTTTGCCAGCCAGGGCAAGATGAGACAAACTTTTCATGTTTTTTTCACAGCATTGGCTTTAAAATAGCGCATCATTTTTTTAAGGGCACGACAATGGCAGATTGGGGTATCGAAAAAGCACGATCCATATATAACGTAGCAGTCTGGAGTGAAGGCTATTTTGATGTAAACAACAATGGCGACCTGGTGGCCTATCCGGACCAGGACCACAAAAAACCCGGTATAAATTTCCCGGAACTGACTGCGCGTTTTAAAGAGGAAGGCTTAACCCTGCCCGTATTGGTGCGTTTTACCGATATTTTGCAGCACCGCGTTGGCACTTTAATCAGCTCTTTTGCTCAAGCTAAACAAGAGCGTGATTATCAGGGCGAATATACGGCTGTCTACCCTATCAAAGTAAACCAGCAATTCTCAGTAGTGAAAAAGCTGGTTAGCCATGACAGTGGCAAAGTAGGTTTGGAAGCGGGCTCCAAGCCTGAGCTAATGGCTATTTTAGGTGTCACCGACAAACCTCTGCGTATTGTTTGTAATGGCTACAAAGATTCTGAGTTCCTGCGTTTAGCCACTATTGGCCAGATGATGGGCCACCAGGTGTACGTGGTCGTTGAAAAAATCACTGAATTAAAAACCTTAATCCGTGAAATCGACAGCTTAGGCCAGGCGCCTATGATAGGCATCCGTATCAAGCTGAACTCGGTCGGTAAAGGTAAATGGCAAAATACCGGTGGTGAAAAAGGCAAGTTTGGCTTAACAGCCACTCAAGTGCTGCAAGCCATCGACATTCTGCGTGACGCCGGCAAACTGGACTTATTGCAGTTAGTGCATTTCCATATCGGCTCTCAAATTGCCAATATCCGCGATATTCACAATGCGATTCGTGAATGTGCCCGTCACTATGCCGAACTGCGCACTTTAGGTGTGCCTATCACTACGGTTGACGTTGGTGGTGGTTTAGGTGTGGACTACGAAGGGTCGAACTCACGTTCAGCCTGTTCAATGAACTACACCATGCTGGAATACGCCCGTAACGTGGTGTACGGCTTAAAAGAAGTTTGTGACGAATACGACTTACCACATCCGAATATTATTACGGAATCTGGCCGTGCTATGACTGCACACCACGCTGTGCTAATTACCGATGCTATTGACGTAGAGCGTGCACCAGGTCTGGTCAACATGCCAGAACCAAGCGAAGACTCACCAGCCGTGATTTGGGCTTTGTGGGATTCGTATAAAAACGTCACGCCACGCACAGCAGTAGAAGCTTACCACGATGCAGTGCATTATTTTACTGATGCTCATGCTCAGTATGTGCATGGTTTACTGACGTTAAAAGATTGGTCTTTGCTTGAGCAGATTTACTTTGCCACCATCAACAAAGTAAAAAACAAGTTGGATTTATCTTCGCGCTCACACCGTGATATTCACGATGAACTGAACGAGAAATTAGCGGACAAGCTGTTTGTTAACTTCTCCTTGTTCCAGTCTATGCCGGATGCCTGGGGTATTGACCAGTTATTCCCGGTAATGCCACTGGAGCGGATGAATGAGTCGCTGGAACACCGCGCTATTATTCAGGACATTACCTGTGACTCAGATGGCGTGCTGAAAAGTTATGCTGACGGCAACGGTATTGAATCAAGCTTACCACTGCCTTCTTACAAAGAAGACTCGCAGTTCCTGTTGGGTATGTTTATGGTGGGCGCTTACCAGGAAATTCTGGGCGACTTGCATAACCTGTTTGGCGATACCGACTCAGTCCATGTAGAGCTGGATGAAGAAGGTGGTTACCGTCTGACCAATGCGATTAAAGGCGACACAGTGGCTGACGTCTTACGTTATGTCCAGTTTGACGCGAAGAAGCTGCTTGCCTCTTACCAGAAGCAATTAGCGCGGATGGACTTTAGCCCGGAAATGCAGTCATCGTATTTAGATGAACTAAAAGCCGGTGTTTATGGTTACACCTACTTCGAAGATTAAGGTAAACTTGCCACTGATCAGATGAGTGAAGGGGTTAGAGCACTGAAGCTGGTGCTCTGCCCCTCTAAATTTTAGATGGTGGTGTTATGTTGCATTTCTTACCAGCCCCGGTACGTGGCTCGATATCTTTTCTGCTGTATGTGATCAACACTATTTTTTGGGCCGTCCCAATCCTGTTGCTCGCCATAGTCAAGCTGCCTCCGATCAAAACATGGCAAACCTGGATCACCTATTTGCTGGATTTCTGCGCTACCAGCTGGATCACGCTGAACAATTTAACCAGCAGTGTTTTTACCCGAGTTCGTTGGGATATCAAAGGTATAGATAACTTAAGCGTCAAAGACTGGTATCTGGTGATGGCGAATCATCAGTCCTGGGTCGATATTCTGGTGTTGCAAAAAGTGTTTAATCACAAAGCACCCTTTTTAAAGTTTTTTCTGAAAAAAGAACTGATTTACGTACCTGTGATTGGTTTATGCTGGTGGGCGCTGGATTTTCCTTTTATGCAGCGTTTAACAGCTAAACAGCTGGCAGAAAAACCTGAACTCAAAGGCACTGATATTGCGACAACTCGTAAAGCTTGCGAGAAATTCCGTTACAAGCCAGTCTCTGTGATGAATTTCCTCGAAGGCACCCGCTTTACTCAACTTAAACACGACAAACAGCAATCGCCTTTTACTCACTTACTCAAACCTAAAGCCGGTGGTATTTCTTTTGTACTGAATGCGATGGGTGAGCATTTGCATAAACTGCTGGATGTTACTATCTGTTACCCCAAAGGCATCCCTACCTTTTGGGATTATATTTCAGGTAAAGTACACGAAGTTAAAGTACGAGTCAGAGTCTTGCCTATAGACCCCAAGCTGATTGGTGATTATGACGATCCGCTATTCAGACAACGATTTCAGAGCTGGGTGAATCAATTGTGGTTAGACAAAGATCTATTGTTAACAGAGCTTAAGCAAGGAGAGCGAAACTAATGTTGTATTGGTTGCCTGTCGTATTGAAAGCACCTCTGGCGTTTTTTATGTTTAGTTGCAACCTGACTTTTTGGGGTTCGCTGGTTACATTGATAGGTATTGCCAAGTTGTTGTCGCCAACCACTGCAATCCGAACCTTCTGGTCTAAACCCGCTCACTGGTGTTATCGCCGCTGGTCACGCTATAACAAACTACTGATGGAGCTATTTAATAAAGTGGAATGGCAAGTCAGTGGTGTGGCTGAACTGAAAAAAGACAGCTGGTATTTGCTGATTTCTAATCACAAAAGCTGGCTGGACATTCCGGTATTGAGTCAGTTTGCCTTAAACCGAATTCCTGAGCCTAAGTTCTTTTTAAAAGAGCAATTAAAGTGGGTACCTTTTATTGGCTCTAGCTCCTGGGCTTTAGATATGCCTTTTATGAAGCGTTACAGCCAGGCACAACTATCCAAAAAGCCACATCTCAAAGGCAAAGATATTGAAACCACGCGTAAATCTTGCGAAAAATTTAAAGATACCCCGACCACTATTATCAATTTTGTCGAGGGGTCACGCTTCACTGCAGAAAAACACAAACTAAAACGTAGCCCATTCCGGCATTTATTGCCCCCTAAGGCGGGTGGTATTGCTTTTACGCTAGCCAGCATGGGACAACAGTTTCATTCGGTGTTGGATGTGACCATTATGTACCCGGATAACCCAGGCCATGTCGCCATAGATATGCTCTGTGGCCGCTTAAAGCGGGTGGTTGTGCTGGTTGAAATTCTGCCTGTTGATCACGAAATTATTGGCGATTATTTTAACGATGAAACCTTCAGAGTGAGTTTCCAAAACTGGCTGAATCAGCGCTGGCTGAAAAAAGATCTGGCTATAGCTGCATATCAACAACCAGAAACTTCAGCTGCGGAAAACGCCTTGTGTTAGATCTGTATTTACAACAAGCGGCCAGTTATTTTGGCCTGACCTTGGCGCCAAATCATGTCGCCATGTTATCCATCAGAATAGTGCTGGCGTTGTTGCTGCTCAGCCTGTTGTTTACTTTAGCCCGCCGCTATTTGTTACCCGCTATTGCCCGCCTGCTGGACAAAATGGACGGTACTTTAGAACATCAGACTGAAAAAGAACGGCTCAAACTAGCCAGCCATCTAGCACATCTGCTTCCAGCTGTAGTGCTGATTAGCTCAGCAGAACAGTTTTTCATGCACTGGCCTGATTTTATGTCGGTTGTGCATTTGGGCCTTTGGATCTATCTGTATTGCTTTGCGGGTTTTGCATTTGCCGCACTGATCAACTTTGCAACCACTATTTACAGCTCGGTAGAGCGTCAGAGTAACGTGCCTTATCTGGGGCTGGCTCAAGTATTGAAATTACTCGATTTTATCGTGGTCGCCATACTGGTCCTCAGCACTTTGTTGGGTAAGTCGCCGGTGTATTTGCTCAGCGGCCTGGGAGCCTTAACCGCAGTGTTATTATTAGTGTTTAAAGACACTATTTTAGGTTTGGTCGCCAGTATTCAGTTAGCCACCAATAACATGGTTAACCGTGGAGACTGGATTGAAATGCCAAAGTACGGTGCAGACGGCTCAGTAATAGAGGTAGCACTGACTACGGTAAAAGTGCAAAACTGGGACAATACTATTACCACTATCCCCACTTATGCGCTGATCTCAGACTCCTTTAAAAACTGGCGGGGTATGCAACAGTCCGGTGGTCGCCGTATTAAAAGAGCTATTAAAATTGATATCCACAGCATAGGTTTTCTTGATGAGCAAGAGATACAACAACTGCTGGAGCAGCAAGTGTTGCAGCCGTTTTTTGACACCGCAATAGCGCAAGACTTGATAAAACAGCCTCACCTGACCAACCTGAAATTGTTTCGCTACTACACCCAGTGGCTGCTGCAGCAGAACCCAAATATCAATCAGCGCATGACACTGATGGTGCGTCAGTTGGAGTCGAACGAAGTGGGTTTACCCCTTGAAATTTATTGCTTCAGTGCAGATAAAATCTGGGCCAACTATGAGCAAATTCAGGCCGAAATTTTTGAAACCTTATTTGCCACTTTACCCTTGTTTACCTTAAGCACTTTCCAGCGGATAGGTGGCAGGCAGCAAGAACTTTAGCTCGGTACCTTACAGGCGCTAATCAGCAAATTCCGTGGCGTGAGCTGGTAGTTACAGAATTGTTTAACCTGCACCTGATAACCTTGTTGCTCTAAAAATAAGGCTCTATCCAGCACCAGCCATTGCTCCAGCAAAGGCCGGAATAACGAACGTACCAGCTGCATTTTTTGTACTAATAAATGTCGTTGTTGCCCCAATTGCAGATAGTGCTGCCAGTCTGTTTCAGCCGGGATTTGCCATTGATGCTGTGAAGCAGCCCACTGGGCAAAAGCGCTAAACTCGCCACTAAACCAATGTTTAGGTACTGAAGATAAAGGCTTGTAGTGGCTTTGGCATTGTAAGGCCTGGTATAACTCCTGATAGGCCAAACGCCACATCACCTCTGTGTGACGCAAACGTGCAACTCTCTCTCCCGCCGTTACTTGAGCTTGCACAGCCAGTTTGAGTTCGTCCCTGCTGAGTTGCCCCAAAGCGCTTTGCTGCGCCAAAACAGACAAGGCCTGGTAATGCTCTGTGGCAATCAAATGATAACAACAAGGCACTATATCCAGCTTTGCTGCGCCTACCCAACTGGCTTGTTGCAGTAAACGGATATGCAAATCACCGCAGGCATGCAAAGCCACTATCTGCTGATCGGTGTTGAGATACCTAGAGGCTTCTTCCGACAACACATCGGCCTGAACAAATACCTGTGACAACCTGAGCTTTTCTGCCAGTTGCTGGCCCTCAACACAGAGCTGAGGTTGCCACTCCAGACTAGTTACTGTTCGTTGTTTGCTAAATGATAACCAACGTCCCAAATGACCTTTGCCAGCACACCATTCCAACACGGGCAAGTCACTTTGCTGCATCTGTAAGCCAAAGCTCTGAATTTGTTCTAGTTTTCGTCCTTTAATATCTCGACTAAACCAAAAAGGCAGTTCAGTCTGCTCTGTGCCTTTTTCCTGTATTAACTCAAAAGGGCTACACTGGTTTAATTCCGGGAAAAACTCAGAAAAATAATGACAACGTTGGGTTTCATCCTGTTCCAAACGCTCTATTGCTGCAGGCCCAAGCTGCTGTAAATTCTGAGCTAAGCTTGTATCAGCCCAAGGCAGGTTGGTGAAATGGAAAGGGCTAAAACGCCAGTAGTGCTGGTACTGAGTTAATAACAAATCCAACTGTAAAAATTGTTCAGACAATAACTGGGGCATGGGAAAGATAACTATCTGTACACTACCGAATACCGACACTATACCACTGCGAAGTTAAAAGCTCTGGCGCCGTTGGTTAGTTTTTTCTCAAGCCCGGCCCCGCTTCAACTAGCATCAAAGCCAAAAATCATGCACACTCAGTTCATCAAGCATGGCCCGATAAAGAGACATTCAGGTGACAGAACTCAAACGTATTATGCATGTGGAAGATGATCCATCGATCCAGGCTGTGGCAAAAGTTGCGCTGGAAGTCGTAGGAGGTTTTACCGTTGAAACCTGCAGCGGCGGTGAAGAGGCATTAAATACTTTTCACGCTTTTCAGCCTCAGCTGATCTTGCTGGATGTGATGATGCCAGGTATGGATGGCCCTAGTACTTTGAAAAAAATGCAGGCCGATTTTGATTTAAGCCAGATTCCAGTGGTTTTTATGACCGCCAAAGTACAAGCAAATGAAATTGAATCCTACAAAGATTTAGGCGCGGCTGATGTGGTTGTCAAACCTTTCGACCCTATGACCTTGTCCGAGCAAATCCGCGCTATCTGGCAAAAACTGCAGTAAGCTGAAAATACAGATCAGATCACAACGTGATCTGATCTGTATTGTTATTGCTTATCCTTATACTGCCGCTTTTGTTCTACTTGTTCAAATAACTGCTGTAAATCCTGCTCATACTGCTGAATATCTTTGCCCTGCCCCAGATAAAAAGGCAATGGCAAGATACGCGCGTCGTAACGCAAACTGCGGTCAAAAGGCGATGGCGGTGTGAGCAGATTAGCCCATTGACCTGAGGTAGCTAATAAAGCCAAAGCCAAAGCTACAGCAGTACGAAATCGAGGAGACCAATGGGTAGCCAGACAAAAGTTACCACTAAACAAAGCAGTTAAGATTAAAGTGTAGCCGACAACTTCAACCCCCTGAGCCATGCCTGAACCATCCAGATTAAAGCCTAGCCAAAAACAAAAGGCTCCCCACAAGGTGCCACAGGCAGCAGCAGCATAAGTCAGGCTTAGCTGAGGCATAAAATGACTTTCCTGCTGATTAAATCTGCTCCACAACGCCAATATCGCAGGCAAAATGCAAAACAACAGCAGACTGCGCGGAATATCCAGCAAACGTGCTGGCCACATATGTTCCATTTGCTTTGACAAAGTCAACCAAATCTCTGCCACCTGATCGGTTGCCAGTATCAGCGCAAACAACAAGATAAAAGCCCAATGCCCCATAGCCTGCAGTCTCTGCTCTATCACACTAAAAGGCATAGTGGCAGCTACAGGATGAGCGTCGTCATATAAACGTAATGCCTGCTCACCCAGCCAACAGATTTCACCTGAACGAAGCAGCTCTCTAGCCACTACAGCTTTGCGCCCGGACAAAAAACTGCCATTGACTGAACTTAAATCCTCCAGCCACCAATGACCTTCTTCATCTTGTTGCAACACGGCATGGTAAGGGCAAACATGTTTGTTAAATAAAATCACATCGTTATCAAAAGCACGGCCTAAATTCACTTGAGGCTGTAAAAACTTATGCCGCTCTGTGACTTTTTGCTGTTTGTTCAGTACTTCCACTATTACTGCCATACCACAGCTCCAATAAACTTACGGCTGAATGCTAAGGCGATTTGCTGATCTACTCCCGAAAGAGTGAAATGGCTGACCACACCTTGTTGCTGATGATCCATAGAGGCTGAGATATAAGCCACATCAAACAATTGCGGGTAGTTACGATAAGCCCTGATGCAAAAGATAGCTTTGGCATGCTGACCTTCCGCCGGATTGAGCAGCTGATTGTTACAGGAAAAAGCCGTCACATCATCCTGGCCTGCACGGTTATCGGCATTCATCTGGCTAATGCTGAACTGATAACGGCGAAAGAACTGCAGTGGATGTAAGTCTTTGGCCTGGATCCATTCAAACTGCATTTCAATGCGGCCTGTACTGAATTCTGACGACAAAAAGATTTCTTCCGGCTGGTTACAAAAGGCGTTGACTCTTTTTACATCGTCTTTGTCTTTCTCCACATTGGAGGTACCCCAACAGCGGATAAAGGGTACAATTTCGTCCGGCACTGTGGCAGGGCCAAAGCTTTTTAACTGCCAGTCAGCCTGCAGAATTTGCTGAAACATACGTTGTTGGTTATCGAGCAGTTGCTGCTGAATATCCTGTTTTAAGTCAGAGACTACAGCTTTTTCCACCAGCGTTTTTAGGGCCGCAGCAGGCACTAAAAAACCTAAGTCATTACCGGCAGAAGCCACGTTAACACCAATCACCTCACCAGCCTCGTTTACTGCAGGACCGCCACTCATGCCACTATTGATGGCACCGGTAAAATGAATGCGAGGATAAAAACTGTGCTTTTGCAGACCGTTGTAGGTGCCCGGCACCACTATTAAGCCTAAATCATGAGGGTTACCTAATGAGTAGACTGCAGCGCCTTGCACTGGGGGTTGCTGTTGCAACTGAAAGCTCTTAGCGGCTTTGTAGTCGGTTTTGAGCAAAGCCAAATCATTCACCACATCGACAGCCACTATTTCCAGTGTGCCTTTTTGCTGGTTTTGCGCCAGAAACTCCAGCTGATACTTTTGCGGAAATAATACAGCTTCGGACACCACATGGTAGTTGGTAACCACCAGATCTGAGTCTGCCAGCAAAAAGCCACTGCCGATGGCCGACTTAGCGCCTGAAGCATATTCCAGCACTTTTACTTGTAACAAAGCGTCAGCGTAATCGGCAAAGACTTTTTCTGCCACAGCAGCGCTGTAGCTTTGCGCTGACCAACAGCACAGAACCAGCCACACCAGGCTGGTCCATGTTTTTCTCAGCATAGGGAGTCCTTTCAAACAATGAATTAATACAAAAGGCTATAGAGTTTACGTCTGTAGCTGGAGGCTAAAGGCTCACCTTTGGGTAAAGTTGCCAGAATATCCAGATAGAGCTTTTTCGCCTCACCAAAGTTCAGATCCTGCCTCAATAGCTCATAAAGTAAAGCCAAAGCTTCGGCAGAACGTTGCACCTGATGATACTGCACGGCCAATTGTTGCTGCAGCTCTTTATTGTCAGGATCTGTGACTAAAGCCTGTTCCAGCGCTTTGACTTCAGGACTGTCAGCTGCTTGTTGCGCTAATTCTAACCGAGCTTTCACACTTTGATACAACGAGTCCTGATCGGCCATTAGCACTGTAGCCAAGGCTTTTTCAGCAGCCTCTAACTGACCCAGTTCAACCTGCACCAAGGCCAGCTGTAAACGGATATCAACCCGTTCAGCAGCCAGTTCATTGGCTTGCTTGAGCAGTGGATAAGCTTCAGTCCAGTTTTGCTGCTCCAGCAAAGGCAGAGCCTGCTGTAATAACTGATCTTCAGGCTTAGGTAAAAAAGCACTCAGGCGCTGTAAAATAGCCTGCTCAGGTTCTTCACCGGCAAAACCATCGACCGGCTGACCTTCTTTAATAAAGAGCACTGTAGGCACAGAACGCACACCAAAATGGGCTGCGAGTTGCTGCTCCTGGTCACAATCCACCACGGCCAGCGTCAGCGCATCCGGATAATTTTGCGCTATGCGCTGCAATACCGGGCCTAAATTTAAACAAGCCGGGCTGCGCTCTGAATAAAAATAAAACAGCACAGGCTGAGCAAAAGACTGCTCTAACAGTTCACGGACATTTTCTATAGTAACGGGCTTGATATTAGCTGACACAACTCACCTATTTTATTCGAACCGGACAGCTCCGGTTTTATGCAATGCTTTGCACCACTATGTGGCCGGGACCTTAGATTTGCAAGTCGGGGTTGTGCTGGGAATTGTGAGTATGGGAGCCAAATAGATTCACGAATTGGCCTTTGATGAGGCTAGGGGATACTAACTCAGCGAATACCTGATCGACTTAGTACATCTTACAACACTCAGGCTTGCTATCCTTTACGTTGTTCCTGTCCAGCATTTGGATCACTAAAAAACAACCTAACAAGTATTTTCTCAAACCCATAAAAGCACAGATTTAACACTACAAATAACCCCAAAACCACTCCAATCCAAATAAACCCTATTTCTGGTGAGTTCTCAATGGCGGGGAGACCTAACTCGGAACGACGATCCATAAGTGAATTGACGAAATACAACTTTAGTAACTGCCAAAAGAAAACAAAACCAGCCAAAATGTAACCGGACCTAACCCTGTATTTATGCACCAGTTGGCTGAACTCTTGAAGTGTCATTGATTGCATATCTTGTCCCTAAGAAACTTGTTATAACGTAGCCGTAAAAGGATACCAGACTAATACCAATGTGCCTGTATTCCAAAGATTTCTTACGAAATCACTAAAACTCGTGCAAAAGAAATCGGTGGGTAGCTCACTCTTTACTACCAATGATTAAAAGCCTCTACCAACTACGGGCACCAAATCCCTATTGGGGCCTGCTAAAGCTGTTTAACAGCTCATGTTATCGCACTGCTGCAGTGACACTTTTTTTGGTCAGACCAGAAAAAGCGTTATTCGCCGCCATCCATGGCGCTCACCCTCCGGGCCAATGCTTCGCATTGTTCACAAAACGGCAGGACAGCCGTTTTGCACAGCTTTAGCTGCCGAAGGCGAACATCAGGGATGATGTGAGTGAAAATCTTTCCCGAAGATTTTGTATTCGCCGCCTTCCATGGCGCTCACCCTCCGGGCCAATGCTTCGCATTGTTCACAAAACGGCAGGACAGCCGTTTTGCACAGCTTAAGCTGCCGGAGGCGAACATCAGGGATGATGTGAGTGAAAAACATTCCTGATGTTTTTGTATTCGCCGCCATCCGTGGCGCTCACCCTCTGGGCCAATGCTGCGCATTGTTCACAAAACGGCAGGACAGCCGTTTTGCACAGCTTAAGCTGCCGGAGGCGAACATCAGGGATGATGTGAGTGAAAAACATTCCTGATGTTTTTGTATTCGCCGCCATCCGTGGCGCTCACCCTCTGGGCCAATGCTGCGCATTGTTCACAAAACGGCAGGACAGCCGTTTTGCACAGCTTAAGCTGCCGGAGGCGAACATCAGGGATGATGTGAGTGAAAATCTTTCCCGAAGATTTTGTATTCGCCGCCTTCCATGGCGCTCACCCTAACGGGCCATCGTCGCTGCGCTCCAATGTTCAAAAACATTCCCGAAGATTTTGTATTCGCCGCCTTCCATGGCGCTCACCCTAACGGGCCATCGTCGCTGCGCTCCAATGTTCAAAAACATTCCCGAAGATTTTGTCGACTTTCGCCGATTATTCCCTTAAATTAGCCATCAAGCCTGCTAAATAAAAAACGACCAACGAGTCGGATCCATACCTCAAGGTATACAGGCACATAGTTTTGACAGATCCCTTACTCTGTCCGTCCACGTAAAAGAATTTATGCTGTTCTGCCCAAGGCAGAGCGGTTATTTTTGCTTTAAGCCTTTTTGCACCCGCAATAGGGCTTAAAGTTCGTACGTGCAAACTATGAGACCTGAACAATGACAAGCCAAAACACCCAACCAGAACTGCTGTCTGGTGGAGCCATGCTGATCCGCGCCCTAGCTGACGAAGGCGTAGAGTATGTTTATGGTTACCCCGGCGGTGCCGTGTTACACATTTACGATGCCATGTTTCAACAGCATCAGGTGAAGCACGTACTGGTCCGCCATGAGCAAGCCGCGACCCATATGGCGGACGCCTACGCAAGAGCAAGCGGCAAAGCTGGTGTAGTGCTCGTCACGTCCGGCCCTGGTGCTACTAATGCGGTTACCGGCATAGCCACAGCCTATATGGATTCTATTCCTATGGTGGTGATCTGTGGTCAGGTGATGAGCCATCTGATTGGCGACGATGCCTTTCAGGAAACCGATATGCTGGGTATTTCCCGCCCTATTGTGAAACACAATATGTCGGTACGCCGCCCGGAAGATATTCCGTATTTAGTCAAAAAAGCCTTTTATATAGCGCAAAGCGGCCGCCCAGGTCCTGTCGTGATAGATATTCCGAAGGACATGACTATCCCTAGTCAGAAATTCCCATACGAGTATCCAAAAGATATCAAGCTGCGCTCCTATAACCCGAACGCCAAAGGCCATCCGGGCCAGATTAAAAAAGCCCTGACCACCTTGTTAGCCGCGAAAAAACCTGTGCTTTATGCTGGCGGTGGCGTGATTTTAGGTCAGGCTTCAGAAGAGTTGACGCTATTAGCCCGCAAGCTGAACTTACCTGTCACCAATACCTTAATGGGCTTAGGTGCTTACCCAGCATCTGATCCACAGTTTATTGGCATGCTGGGTATGCATGGTAGTTACGAAGCCAATCAGGTGATGCATAACGCCGATGTAATTTTTGCGGTAGGCGCGCGTTTTGACGATCGCGTCACGAACGCAACGAAGAAGTTCTGCCCGAACGCCACCATTATTCATATCGACATTGACCCGGCCAGTATCTCGAAAACTATCAACGCACATATTCCTATTGTGGGATTAGTGAAGCCGGTATTGCAGGAGATGTTGCAGCAATTGGAGAAAAACCAAGGCCAGCTGGATCAGCAAGCACTGGGCCAGTGGTGGCAACAAATCCAGCAATGGCGTGAAGTGCATGGCGGCCGTTATAACAGTAGCGAATCGCATTTAAAACCTCAGGCCGTGATTGAGGCTGTACACCGTCACACTAAAGGCGATGCTTATGTCACCTCGGACGTAGGTCAGCACCAGATGTTTGCCGCGCAGTACTATAAGTTTGATAAACCGAATCGCTGGATCAACTCAGGTGGCCTCGGCACTATGGGTTTTGGTTTACCGGCCGCTATGGGTGTGAAACTGCATTACCCTGATGCTGAAGTAGTCTGCGTGACAGGCGAAGGCTCTATTCAGATGAATATTCAGGAGCTGTCGACCTGTAAACAATATGGTCTGAATGTCAAAATCATCAACCTGAATAACGGCTATTTGGGCATGGTAAAACAGTGGCAGGATATGAACTACGACAGCCGCTACTCCAGCTCTTATATGGATTCCTTGCCTGACTTTGTGAAGTTAGCTGAAGCTTATGGCCATGTCGGTATTCGTGTCACCAAAGCCGAAGAGTTAGAACCTGCGTTAGAACGTGCTTTTGCCCTGAAAGACAAACTGGTGTTTTTAGATATTCATGTCGATCCAACCGAGCATGTCTATCCAATGCAAATACCAGGCGGCGCTATGAATGAGATGTTTTTAAGTAAAACGGAGCGGACTTAAGATGCGGCATATTTTATCTGTATTGCTGGAAAACGAGTCCGGCGCTTTAGCCCGCGTGGTAGGCTTGTTTGCCCAGCGTGGTTACAACATTGACTCCTTAACAGTAGCGGCCACTGAAGATCCAACTATTTCGCGTCTGACACTAGTGACACGCGGTGATGATCAGGTGATAGAACAAATCACCAAGCAGCTGCATAAACTGATTGAAGTGGTCAAACTGGCGGATTTAAGCGAGTCAGCTCATATCGAACGTGAACTGATGATGGTCAAAGTCAAAACCACAGCAGAGCAACGTGAAGAAGTAAAACGCTGCGCTGATATCTTCCGTGGCCAGATTATTGATATCACAGCCAGTACCTACACCATTCAGGTGGTGGGTACCTCGGACAAACTGGAAGCTTTTATTCAGGCGTTAAACGGCACGCAAATACTGGAAACAGTTCGCAGTGGCGTATCTGGTATTTCACGCGGTGAACGAACTTTAAGTTTGTAAAACTGCGGTCTGGGCAACATGAATAAGGCGGACTATGGTTCGCCTTATTCATTTGGAGCTCAGGTTATTTACTCAGATACCACCAGATAAACAGCAGCGAAAAGCCAAATAAGTAGGTCAACCCCAACCAGGATAACAAGCGGATCCAAGGCTGCATCAGATGTTTTTGCTGGCCGCGCATCAGGCGGTAATTCAGCCAAGCAAACACAGGAGTAGTCACAAAAGCCAGACTCATGGCAAAAGTCAGCATAGGTCCAAGGGCTGATTTAAAGAATAAAATCACTGCCATACCAGAAGCAGCCTGAGCCAGCAGCCAAAGGTTGTAGCTATTTTTCCGTTCTGTTTTTTGCCAGCCCAGCAATTGGAAGGATTCATTGATAGTGCGGGCATAACCATCCAGCACGGTCAGCGTTGTACCAAACATGCAGAGAAAGGCCACCAAAGCGACCAACAGCTTTGACCAATCCCCTATAGTGCTGGCATACATAGCGACAAACTGGCTGGTGTACGCAACACCAGCTAATTCTACGTTCTGATCCGAGCCATATTGCACCAAAGCGCCCAGTGACAAAAATACCAGAGCCAATGCAGTAGTGCTCCAGTAGCCTAAGTTAAAGTCAAACAAACCATCCTTTTTACTGACAGGGGTGTGCTGCTGCTTGGCTTTCAGCCACAAGGAATTAATAGCGGAAATTTCAATTGGGGCAGGCATCCAGCCCATAAGTGCCACTAAAAAACCTAAATACAATAACTGCCAGGGAGAAGGGCCAACAAAGTCAGGCGCTGCAGTTGGCCCTTTGTTAAAAGCAATAATGGCCGCAGCTACAGTGGTGATCGTCAACAACAGCATGACCCACTTAGAGACAGTGTCGAGCAACTTGTATCGACCTGCCAATAAAATCACTAAACATACTGCCAGCAAGATCAGGCATAGCACAGTCAGTGACACTTCTGCTGGTACAAAAAACTGCAGTAAACTGGCAGTTAGTAGCAATACCCCCGCGGTGTTCACCACAGCAGCTATTAAATTCAGCCAGACAAAACTTAATAAATAACCCCGGCCCTGCTTTTTATAGCCTTCCAGCAAAGTTTCGCCACTATGCAGACTGTACTCCACACCAAAGCGGAAAAAAGGGTACTTCAATACATTCACCAGCAAAATCAGTACCGCCAGTTGCCAGCCAAATAAAGCACCAGCCTGAGTGGAAGCGACAATATGCGAACCCCCAATAGCAGCCGTTGCTAATAAAACACCTGGTCCTAAAGCTTTGAGCTTACTGTGCCAGTTTGATGAATATCCCTGTTGCATAAGTTTATGTTTTTATGTTTAAAAAGCCATGGCCCAGCTTAGCCAAAGCCTAAGCTGAACACCATCGGACAAATGGAAAAACTTCAGAAGCCGGTCCTTCGACTTGCTGCTTTGCCCTTGCTCTGGCATGCTGCGCTTATATGAATAGCTAGGAAATTCGCATGAGTCAGGAACCCTTAGTCGATCAAGAAATAATTTTTGAAGTGCTGGAAAACCAACTGGCCGATAATGAGCCAAAACAAGTAAAAGAAACTTTGATGCGTTTATGCATGACAGGCCACAGCAGAGAAGATGCACTGGAGCTGATGGCTTGTGCATTGGCACCAGAGATGGAAGCCGTGATTGAACGTAACGAAACCTTTAATCTGCAGCGTTATATCGAACATCTGTCCTTGCTACCTCAAATGCCTTGGGTAACAGAATAATTTTATTGGCTTCGATTGGACGCTGAACGGGCAGGGATAAACCCAATCGACACAGGATTGAACGCTGAACGGGCGGGGATAAACCCGCGCCCCTACAATGAAATTCACGATAAATCCGTAGGGTCGCCCGCCTGCAACGCAGCCACAGCGCCAAGGACGCAG
>NZ_RZUF01000024.1 GCF_004005375.1 Rheinheimera sediminis
CCACCTTCTTCAGAAGGTGGATTCTTTACTTGCCCTCATCTTAGGTCTTTTGGCGGATAGTTCTATTTATTAGAATATAACATGCTTAATTTTGCTATTTTAAACCAACTTCTGGAAAGATAAGCTGTGCAAATCAAGAGAGGAACTTATGGCATCAGAGAATAAAGGCTATAGCTGGACTAGCATTCTATTACACTGGTTGGTGGCCGTTATGGTCATTGGGCTTTTTGCCTCAGGCTTTTGGATGGTGGATCTAAGCTATTACAGCAGTTGGTACAGAACTGCGCCTTTCTGGCATAAAAGTGTCGGGGTGTTGCTGCTGTCGCTGATGCTGTATCGGTTATTGTTTCGTATTATTAAAGGAACTGCTGAGCCTTTATCCAGTCACAGTAAAACCATACAGCTCGCCAGTCACGTGACCCATCTGACTTTATATGGCCTGGTTTTTTTGATTATCTGTAGCGGCTATTTGATTTCAACTGCGGATGGCCGGCCTATAGATGTATTTGGCTTATTCAATTTGCCTTCTGTCGGAGAATTGTTTGCGGAACAGGCAGACAAAGCTGGACTGGTTCATAAATTTGCAGCTTACGGTTTAATAGCATTAGCAGTTTTGCATGCTGCAGCTGCTTTTAAACATCACTTTTTTGATAAAGACAACACGCTAAAACGCATGCTTAAACCTTAAGACCTTAATTACTAAAGGAGATTGGAATGAAGAAATTATTGATTGCCGGTTTGGTGACTTCGATGTTAGCAGCACCAGCACTGCAAGCGGCAGATTACGAAATAGATACTCAGGGTGCTCACGCTTTTATTCAATTTAAAATCAGTCACTTAGGTTACAGCTGGTTATACGGTCGCTTTAATACTTTTACAGGTAATTTCAGCTATGACGCTGCCAAGTTAACTGATGCTAAAATTCAGTTAGAAATCGACACTAAAAGTATCGATTCTAACCATGCAGAGCGCGACAAGCACTTACGCAGCCCTGATTTCCTGAATGTGGACAAACACAGCAAAGCGACCTTTGTCAGTACTAAAATAGTACCAAAAGCAGGTGCTGATTTTGATGTAGTGGGTAATTTCACGTTAAACGGTGTTACCAAAGAAGTAGTGATCAACGCCACTAAGCTGGGTGAAGGTTCTGATCCATGGGGTGGTTACAGAGCAGGTTTTGCTGGCACTACCAGCATCAACTTAGAAGATTTCGCCATTAAAAACATTCTGGGCCCAGCATCTGCCACTGTGCATCTGGACCTGACCGTGGAAGGTATTAAAAAGTCTTAATTTTGAATTGAGCGTCTAAAGACAAGATTGCCCTGACGTATCTTTATGATACTCAGGGCAATTCTATTTCTATATCTGTGATGGGAACGCTGCAGCAAGGTAAGATTTCACCTTTTCGCACAAAAGCCAGGGGCTCATTGATGTAGCTGACTGAACCTGACAGTAGTTTACAGCGACAGGCACCACAATAGCCTTCACGGCATTGATAGTTCACTTGTTGTTTTTGCGCTTCAAGTGCATCAAGCAGGGTGCGCTGCTCAGACCCAAACTCCAGGCTGAGCACATCCTTCACCACTACTTTCACCATGTGAATAGTCGCAGATCAGAGATCAAAATCACCGAAGTCAGCGCCATCCATTTCATTGTCGATTTGACCCACTAAATAGGAGCTGATTTCTGACTCCTGTGGCGCCACCTGCACATTGTCAGACACCAGCCAGGCATTGATCCATGGAATAGGGTTCTGGGTCGTGCTGAATAGTGGTTTTAACCCCACAGCCTGCATTCTGTTGTTGGTGATGTATTCCACATACTGGCACAAAATATCTTTGTTTAAACCAATCATAGAACCATCTTTAAACAAAAATTCAGCCCAATCTTTTTCCTGCTCAGCGGCTTTGCGGAAGATAGCGTAGGCTTCGTCTTCGCATTCTTTGGCGATAATCGCCATTTCCGGGTCATCTTCACCAGCGGCCATAATATTCAGCATATGCTGAGTGCCGGTTAAATGCAGTGCTTCGTCGCGGGCAATCAGCTTAATGATTTTTGCATTGCCTTCCATCAATTCGCGTTCAGCAAAAGCGAAGCTGCAAGCAAAGCTGACGTAGAAACGAATAGCTTCCAGCACGTTTACCGACAAAATACAGATATAGAGCTTACGCTTCAGATCATGCATGCTGATGGTATGGGTCTTGCCGTTGACTTCATGAGTACCAACACCACATAAGTGATACAGGCTAACCGAGTTGATTAAATCATCGTAATAGCGAGTGACATCATCAGCCCGTTCGATAATACGTTCATTCAGCAGAATATCATCGAAGACCTTGTGCGGCTCGTTGGTTATATTACGCACTATATGGGTATAGCTGCGGCTGTGAATAGTTTCGCTGAAGGCCCAGGTTTCAATCCAGGTTTCCAGCTCAGGCAAAGACACTATAGGCAACAAAGCGACGTTCGGTGAACGGCCTTGCACTGAGTCCAGCAAAGTTTGGTACTTTAAATTGCTGATAAAGATATGCTTTTCATGTTCTGGTAACTGTTGAAAGTCGATGCGATCTTTACTGACATCCACTTCTTCAGGACGCCAGAAAAAGCTCAGTTGCTTTTCGATCAGTTTTTCAAAAATGCCATATTTCTGTTGATCATAACGGGACACGTTCACCGGATTGCCAAAAAACATCGGCTCTTTCATTTGATCATTGTTCGTACGGCTAAAGGTGGTGTAACTCATCAGCAATATCCAGATTATTATAAGTTATGCATACAAAAAGAGGGCTGCAACGCAGCCCCAGACTTAAATTTTACAGGCGCCACCGGCACAACCATCATCTTCCGGCGTCGCTTTGATGTCTTCCTGTATGTCGGAAGCGCCATCGCGGGTGTTGTGGTAGTACATGGTTTTGACGCCTAGCTTGTAAGCCGTCAGTAAATCTTTTAATAAGATCTTCATCGGCACTTTGCCGCCTTCGAACTTACCCGGGTCGTAGTTAGTGTTAGCAGAAATCGTCTGATCAACGAACTTCTGCATAATGGCCACCAAGCTGATATAGCCGTCGTTGTTTGGCATATCCCACAACAACTCATACTGGTCTTTCAGGCGATCGTACTCAGGCACAACCTGCTTTAAAATACCATCTTTACTTGCCTTTATACTGATATGACCACGAGGTGGTTCAATACCATTGGTCGCATTTGAAATTTGCGAAGAAGTTTCAGATGGCATTAATGCTGACAGTGTTGAGTTACGCAAACCGTATTGCACCACATCTTTACGCAGCTGCTCCCAGTCGTAATGCAATGGCTCAGCACAGACTTTATCCAGATCCTTTTTATAGGTATCAATAGGCATAATGCCTTCAGAATACGTGGTCTCGTTAAATTTAGGGCAAGGACCAAATTCCTGAGCCAATTTGTTCGAGGCTTTCATCAGGTAATACTGAATAGCTTCAAAAGTACGGTGTGTTAATCCATTGGCTGAACCATCAGAGTACTTGACGCCATTTTTCGCCAGATAATACGCATAGTTAATCACGCCTATACCTAAAGTACGACGGTTCATGCTGGCGTGGTAAGCGGCAAGGATAGGGTAGTCCTGATAATCCAGTAAACTGTCTAAAGCCCGAACTGCCAGCTCAGCTAATTCTTCCAGCTCATCTAAATGTTCGATAGCGCCTAAGTTAAAGGCCGACAGAGTACAAAGGGCAATTTCACCGTTTGGATCGTTAATATCGTTCAGCGGTTTAGTGGGCAGTGCAATCTCTAAACACAGGTTACTCTGACGCACAGCGGCAAATTTTGGATTAAATGGGCTGTGTGTGTTGCAATGGTCTACGTTCTGTAAATAGATACGACCTGTGCTTGCACGTTCTTGCATAAAGAGCGTGAAGAGTTCAACGGCTTTAATGCGTTTTTTACGGATAGACACATCAGCTTCATATTGAACATAGAGTGCTTCGAATTTTTCCTGATCTTCAAAAAACGCATCATACAGACCAGGTACATCAGAAGGGCTGAACAGAGTGATCATGTCATCTTTAATCAGACGTGTGTACATCAGTCGGTTAAACTGCACACCATAGTCTAAGTGACGCACACGGTTTTCTTCCACACCCCTGTTGTTTTTCAGAACCAGCAAGGATTCCACTTCCAAGTGCCACAAAGGATAAAACAGTGTGGCTGCGCCACCACGGACTCCGCCTTGAGAACAGCTTTTTACGGCAGTCTGGAAATGTTTGTAGAAAGGGATACAACCTGTATGGAAAGCTTCACCGTTACGGATCGGGCTGCCTAGAGCACGAATACGGCCTGCGTTAATACCAATACCTGCACGCTGGCTGACGTATTTCACGATAGCACTGCTGGTGGCGTTGATAGAATCTAAGCTGTCGCCACATTCAATCAACACACAAGAGCTGAACTGACGGGTTGGGGTACGTACACCAGACATAATAGGTGTAGGTAATGAAATCTTGAACATAGACACTGCGTCGTAAAAACGACGCACGTAGCTTAAACGGCTGTCTTTTGGATAATTAGCGAATAAACAGGCGGCTACCAGCATGTAAAGGAACTGCGCGCTTTCGTATATCTGGCCTGTCACACGATTTTGCACCAGATACTTGCCTTCAAGCTGTTTTACTGCGGCGTAACTAAAATCTAAATCGCGGCCGTGAACAATAAAACTATCCAGCTGTTCTAGTTCATCTTTGCTGTAATCCGCCAGAATGTGAGCATCATAACGCTTTTCTTCTACCATTTTGACCACATGGTCATACAGCTTTGGTGGCTCAAATTGGCCATAAGCTTTTTTGCGTAAATGGAATACAGCCAGACGAGCCGCCATATATTGATAATCTGGTGTCTCTTTAGAGATCAAATCGGCAGCAGCTTTGATGATGGTTTCGTGGATATCGGCAGTCTTGATGCCGTCATAAAACTGAATGTGAGAACGTAACTCGACCTGAGACACTGATACGTTTTGTAACCTCTCAGCAGCCCAATCAATCACACGGTGAATCTTGTCTAAGTCTAATGGTTCGCGTGAACCATCTCTTTTGGTTACGTATAATGTTTGAGTCATATTAATCCGCCGAAAATCCCATCTCAATTGTTATTATTGTGTGCACAGAATGTCTCCTGCACAACGAATTCACCCGCATTTGGCTTCATTAGGTCAAACTCAAAGGAGCGACACAACATCTAGGGGTGAAAAGGAAACGAATCACAAGATAGAGTGGATCAGTAGCAATTGCAACCCCGCTTGCAGGCTAAAAAACCAGCACGTTAGTGCCCGCTAACGTGCAAAATAGGCTTTTAAAAACCTATTCAGGGAAGCAATAGTTTTTCAGTAAAAAATCTATTTTGTCTGTTCGGTTAAATTTTGAAAGGATCAAAAAAACCACCTGGCGCTAGGTGGTTTTTAATTAACCAAAATATGAAAAAACTGAACTTAGTCGAGGTAGTGGATCAAGTCATCCAGGCTTGAAATATGTAAATCTGCGCCCCAAAGTTCAGTTTTATCATCTGGACCAACATAGCCAAAATCGCACATCACAGTTTGCATGCCGGCGCGACGTCCTGCCTCTATATCTCGTTCCGCATCTCCTATATACCAGCAAGCACTCGCCGAAACCTGCATATAGTGAGCAGTCATCCATAAAGGCGTTGGATCTGGTTTACGTTGTGCCATGCTATCACCGCCTACCAATAAACGGCTTTTTAATAAGGCAGGCAACTGGCGTTGTACTCTAGCGGCGAGTTTATAAGGTTTATTCGTTACTATGGCCCAGGGGATATTTCGAGCTTCAAGTGCAGCAAATAGTTCTTCTGCACCTGGAAACAAGCAGCTGTGTACACCGCTATACTGATGGTAATAATCCAGCAGGCTCTGGCGGGCTTTGCCAAAATCAATAGCTTCTATCGCTTCACCAAAACCCAGCTGCAATAGTCCCTTGGCACCATGCGAGGCCATAGGACGGTATTCTTCATAGGACTTTTCAGGCATACCATGCTGTCGCAGTACAAAGTTCAGCGCTGCGCCTAAGTCCTGGGCAGTATCAACCAAAGTGCCATCCATATCAAATAACAGGGCTGCTGGCTTTTTAAGTGTAATCAACTCTTGGCTCATAACGGCTTTTTCGCTACCACAAAATAATTGACATCCAGCCCTGGGCCAGTGCGGAAGGATTGATTAATAGGGTTGTAGTGCAGGCCTGTGGCATCCACCACCTGTAAACCTGCGTCATCAATAAAACGCATCAGATCAGAAGGGCGGATAAACTTCTCAAATTCGTGAGTACCTTTGGGAACCAACTTTAATACCTGTTCTGCGCCAACAATAGCCAACAGATAAGCTTTCCAGGTTTTATTCAGAGTAGAAAAAACCAGGGTGGCGCCTGGTTTTGCCAAATCAGCGCAGGCTTGCACAACAGATTGCGGCTCTGGTACATGTTCCAGCATTTCCATGCAAGTGACCAAATCAAAGCTTTCTTTATTAGTGGCGGCAAATGATTCCGCGGTACTTTGCTGATACTGAACTGAAACTGCAGATTCCAACGCGTGCAATTTGGCCACAGTTAAGGCTTCATCTGCCATATCAATGCCGGTAACTTGCGCTCCAGCTTTTGCCATAGCTTCAGCCAAAATACCGCCGCCACAACCCACATCCACAGCTTTTTTACCAAACAAGCCTTGCACCTGGTCACTAATAAAGGCCAAGCGGCAAGGGTTCAATTGGTGTAACGGCTTGAATTCACCGGTCGGATCCCACCAACGGGAGGCGATTTCATTAAATTTGGCAATTTCGGCCGGATCGACATTGGAAGAAGGGTTCATAAGCGTATCCACTAAAAATTTTGCCTATTATAAAGCCTTGATCTGTTTGAGCAATCCTGTACAAAGCACAACAGAACTGGCAAGGTATTTTTTCTGTGGTAGAATCCGCCTTTGTCCCGCGACCCATTACAGTAAAAAACGCGGGTATCTTGTTGATTTAAGGGAAAAAAGCTTTTTATGACAAATTTGGCCAAAGAAATTGTTCCCATTAATATCGAAGAAGAATTAAAAAATTCTTATCTCGATTATGCAATGAGCGTTATTGTGGGGCGTGCCTTACCGGATGTAAGGGACGGTTTAAAGCCAGTTCACCGTCGCGTTTTGTTTGCGATGAAAGAGTTAGGCAATGACTGGAATAAAGCCTACAAAAAATCTGCCCGTGTTGTTGGTGATGTGATAGGTAAATACCATCCACACGGTGACAGCGCTGTATACGACACCATAGTTCGTATGGCTCAGCCTTTCTCGTTGCGATATATGCTGGTAGACGGCCAGGGTAACTTCGGTTCAGTGGACGGTGACTCTGCAGCAGCAATGCGTTACACCGAAGTTCGGATGTCGCGTATCGCAGGCGAATTATTAGCCGACCTGGATAAAGAAACAGTCGACTTTGTGCCGAACTACGATGGCACTGAAATGATCCCTGCTGTTCTTCCGACTAAAATTCCAAATTTGCTGATTAACGGCTCGTCTGGTATTGCAGTTGGTATGGCGACCAATATTCCGCCACACAACTTAAATGAAGTGATTGATGCTTGTCTGGCATTGATTGCCAATCCGGATATCAGCATTCCAGAACTGATGGAACTGATGCCAGGACCAGATTTCCCGACAGCCGCTATTATCAATGGCCGTCGTGGCATTGAAGAAGCCTACCGTACAGGTCGTGGTAAGGTGTATATCCGCGCCAGAACTCATATAGAAACTGACGAAAAAACCGGTCGTGAGACTATTGTTGTTGACGAAATTCCTTATCAGGTCAACAAAGCCCGTTTGATTGAAAAAATCGCCGAGCTGGTGAAAGAAAAACGCATCGAAGGTATTTCGGCATTACGCGACGAGTCTGATAAAGACGGTATGCGTATTGTCATTGAAGTAAAACGTGGCGAATCATCAGACGTACTGATCAACCACTTGTACACCCAAACTCAGATGCAAACCGTGTTTGGTATCAACATGGTTGCGCTGGATCAGGGCCAGCCGAAGTTGATGGGCTTAAAGCACATGCTGCAATGTTTTGTGTTGCACCGCCGCGAAGTGGTGACACGCAGAACAGTCTATGACTTACGTAAAGCCCGTGACCGCGCTCATATCTTAGAAGGCTTGGCTATTGCGCTTGCCAATATCGATGAAATCATTGATTTAATCAAAAACTCATCAAGCCCGGCCGATGCCAAACAAGGCTTAGTCGCTCGCGGCTGGCAGTTAGGTGATGTCAGCGCCATGTTAGAACGTGCTGGCGAAAATGCCGCCCGTCCAGAGTGGCTGGAAGAGCATTTTGGTATTCGTAACGGCGAGTATTTCCTGACGGAACAACAGGCTCAGGCCATCTTAGATTTACGTTTACACAAACTGACTGGTCTGGAACATGAAAAAATTCTGGACGAGTACAAAGAGCTGTTACTGCTGATCGCTGAGTTATTACACATTCTGGGTAGTCCGGAACGTTTAATGGAAGTGATCTGTGAAGAGTTAGAGGCTGCCAAAGCCCAATATGGTGATGCCCGTCGTACTGAAATTCAGGACAACGCGATGGATATCAACATGGAAGACTTGATCACTGAAGAAGATGTAGTCGTGACTCTGTCGCATTTAGGCTACGCCAAGTATCAGGCTTTGTCTGACTATGAAGCTCAGCGTCGTGGTGGTCGTGGTAAAGCGGCAACTACAGTAAAAGATGAAGACTTTGTCGATCAGCTGCTGATCGCCAGCACCCACGATACTATTTTGTGTTTCTCTAACCGTGGTCGTTTGTACTGGATGAAGGTGTATCAATTGCCGCTGGCTTCACGTCAGGCTCGTGGTAAGCCAATAGTCAACTTACTGCCACTGGAAGAAAACGAACGTATTACCGCTATTTTGCCGGTTCGTGAATACGAAGAAGGCAAGTACGTGTTTATGGCCACCGCCAACGGTACTGTGAAGAAGACTTCATTAACTGAATACTCTCGTCCACGTAGTAACGGCATTATTGCGGTGAATCTGAACGAAGGCGATCAGTTGATTGGCGTGGATATCACAGATGGCAACAGTCAGATCATGTTGTTCTCAGACGACGGTAAAGTAGTACGCTTTAACGAAGAGCAGGTCCGCCCAATGGGACGTGGCGCTACAGGTGTTCGTGGTATTAAACTGCGCGAAAACGGTTCTGTGGTGTCATTGATAGTTCCGAAGAGCGAAGGCGCAATTCTCACTGTAACTGAAAATGGCTACGGCAAACGTACCGCACTGCAGGAATACCCGGAGAAGAGCCGCGCTACTCAAGGCGTTGTCTCTATCAAAGTATCAGAGCGTAACGGCTTGGTGGTGGGCGCAGTTCAAGTGAATGCGCTGGATGAAATCATGCTGATTTCTGACAAAGGCACACTGGTACGGACCCGCGTCAGCGAAGTTTCACAAGTAGGCCGGAACACTGCTGGTGTTATTCTGATCCGCACCATCGAAGGTGAAAAAGTAGTAGGTGTACAACGCATCGACGAAATTCAGGATCAAGACGAAGTCGCAGCCGCAGAAGCCGCTGCAGCAGCATTGGCTGCGCAGAATCCGACAGAGGATTCTGTGGCGGACGGCGAAGAAGAGTAAGTCTGTATAGAAGGGGCCAGATCGCGTTATTGAAAATAATAATGGGATCTGGCCCCTTTTTTATTTCTGTCTTTTGCAAAGTGCGTTAAAGTAGCGGCTGCCAGAAGAGACGTCCAGACGTCGAAATCTTATTGCAGATAAAATCAAGGCCACAAAAATAAAGATCATCCAAAGATGACCCCAAGCCGTTTTCTAATTTATTTTTCATTCGATAAAGCGTTGTAACAGGAGCAAGAGATGACCACCTATAACTTTTGTGCTGGCCCGGCTATGTTGCCGGTGGAAGTGATGCAACAAGCACAGGAAGAGTTGATCAACTGGCATGGTCGCGGCTGCTCCATTATGGAGATGAGTCACAGAGGCAAAGATTTTATGCAGGTTGCGGCTCAAGCAGAGCAGGACCTGCGCGATTTACTGGCTATACCAGACAACTACAAAGTGCTGTTTATGCACGGTGGCGGCCGAGGTCAGTTTTCAGCTGTTCCGCTGAACTTAGCCAAAACGGGTGTCAGTGCCGATTATATTGTCTCAGGCGCCTGGTCTAAAGCCGCTGTAGAGGAAGCGGAAAAATTTACCGCTTTAAAAGCTCAGAACATTCAGCTCAAACAAGATGGCCTTCGTACTTTAGTACCGGCATCCGAATGGCAGCTCAATGACAACGCCAGCTTCGTACATTTTTGCCCGAACGAGACTGTGGATGGCATGGAGTTTATCGATTTGCCGACCACCAACGCGCCTCTAGTCGCCGATCTGTCATCTACCATCTTGTCTCGTCACCTTGACGTCAGTCGTTATGGCGTGATTTACGCCGGTGCCCAGAAGAACATCGGGCCTTCAGGTTTAACCCTTACCATAGTGCGCGAAGACTTGTTACCAGTAAAAGGCAGCAGCATTCCTAGCGTTTTGGATTATCGTTTGGCTGCTGACAACGACAGTATGTTTAATACGCCTCCCACTTATGCCTGGTATCTGGCTGGTTTAGTCTTCCAGTGGCTAAAGCGTCAGGGTGGTGTAGAGGCTATGCAACAGCGTAATGCCCTCAAAGCACAAACCTTGTATGGCTATATCGACCAAAGCGATTTTTATCGCAACGACGTAGCGCCACAATTCCGCTCATCGATGAACGTGCCGTTTTTATTAGGTGACGAAACGCTGAACGACTTATTTGTCAGCGAAGCTGAGAGTAATGGTTTGTTAGCACTGAAGGGCCATCGTATGGTAGGCGGTATGCGCGCCAGTATCTACAATGCAATGCCATTAGAAGGCGTACAAACTTTAGTAACCTTTATGAAAGAATTTGAGCGGGTGCACGGCTGATGAAAACTTTAACCTTAGAGCCTATAGCTAAAGTGGAAGGGGTGGTGCATTTACCTGGTTCAAAAAGTATTTCCAACCGCGCTTTATTACTGGCCGCCTTAGCCAAAGGAACAACCCGTATCACCAATTTGCTCGACAGTGATGACGTCAGCCATATGCTCAATGCCTTAACAGCGCTTGGTGTCCGGTTTTCGTTATCTGCTGATAAAACAGTTTGCGAAATCACTGGTGTAGCTGGTGTATTTGAGCGTAAAGAGCCGCTAGAACTATTTTTAGGCAATGCCGGCACAGCGATGCGTCCTTTAACAGCAGCTCTTGCTGTGTCCAATGTAGATGTCACCTTAACAGGTGAGCCACGGATGTACGAACGTCCTATTGGCCATCTGGTTGATGCTTTGCTGCAATGGAATGCCGATATTGAATATCTGCAGCACAAAGACTATCCGCCGCTGCGTATTCGCGGTAAAGCTCTGGCTGGCGGACACATCAGTATTGATGGTTCTGTCTCCAGCCAGTTTTTAACTGCAGTATTGATGGCTGCACCTTTGTTATCGGGCGACAGCGAAATTGTCATTAGCGGCGAACTGGTGTCTAAACCTTATATAGATATCACCTTAGCCTTGATGGCGCGTTTTGGCGTAGTCGTCGAGAACAAAAATTATCAAAGTTTTGTCGTCAAAGGTAATCAACAGTATCAATCGCCTGGCGATTTTCTGGTGGAAGGAGACGCATCTTCAGCCTCTTATTTCCTCGCAGCTGCTGCTATTAAAGGCGGTACTATTAAAGTCACAGGCATTGGCAAAAATGCAGTACAGGGCGATATTCACTTTGCCGATGCTTTAGAAGCCATGGGTGCGACAGTAGACTGGGGTTATGACTATATTTCGGTTACCCGTAACCAATTGAAGGGCATAGACCGAGATTACAACGCTATCCCTGATGCAGCTATGACCATTGCAACCACAGCTTTATTTGCTGAAGGGCAAACAGCAATCCGTAATGTCTACAACTGGCGCGTCAAGGAAACCGATCGTTTGTCGGCTATGGCCACAGAACTGCGTAAAGTCGGTGCTGAAGTGGAAGAAGGTGAAGATTACATCTTGATCACGCCACCTACGACACTGAATCATGCCAGCATAGCGACCTACAACGATCACCGTATGGCCATGTGTTTCTCTTTGGTTGCATTAAGTAATACGGCGGTAACCATTGAAGACCCTGATTGCACCCGTAAAACATTTCCTCAATACTTTGAAGTATTTAGCACGCTCAGCACTTTAGCTTGACAAATATCGCGTAACCTAATTGGTTACGCGATCCCCTTGATTAAACCGCGCTTTTTGTCATTTATTTCTGTATAATGCCGCATCTTTTTGTGTGTTCGACTGTTTTGGAGGCAGAATGCAACAAGCGCCGGTAATTACCATTGATGGACCAGGTGGCTCAGGGAAAGGCACTATTTGCCGTTTAGTTTCCCAAAAACTGGGCTGGCATCTGCTGGATAGCGGAGCGATTTATCGCGTATTAGCTTTAGCTGCTATCCATCATCAGATTGACCCTTCTGACGAAGAAGCATTACAGCCATTAGCTGCGCACCTTGATGTACAGTTTAGCTGTGACGAACAAGGCAATACCCGCATTACGCTGGAAGGCGAAAATGTCAGTCATACCATACGTACTGAAGAAGTAGGTTCAGTGGCGTCTAAAATTGCCTCTTTACCACGAGTACGTGAAGCCTTGTTACGCCGTCAACGTGCTTTTAAAGAAGCGCCAGGTTTGGTTGCGGATGGCCGTGATATGGGCACTGTGGTGTTTCCACAGGCAGAAGTTAAAATCTTTTTAACAGCCGACGCGTCAGAGCGCGCCAGACGGCGTTATTTAGAGTTGAAAGAAAAGGGCCATGATGTTAACATCGGCGACCTTTTGAGCGAAATACAGGCCCGTGACGAACGGGATATGAATCGCGCCGTAGCGCCTTTAAAGCCTGCAGACGATGCATACATGCTGGATTCGACCAATAAATCTATTGAACAAGTGTTGGACGAGGTTCTCAACGTCTGTAAAAAGTTGAACCAGGCCTAGACCTTCACGTTGGACAGCTTGTCGCAAGGAAGATGACAAGTTAACTTAGCAACCCCATGACACAGGACTGTGCGTGGAGCACTTAAACTGAAAAAGTGAATATGACTGAAAATTTTGCACTACTGTTTGAGGAAAGCCTCAAGACTATCGAAACTCGCCCTGGTTCTATCGTTAAAGGAACCATCGTTGCTATCCATAAAGACGTAGTACTGGTTGACGCCGGTCTGAAATCTGAAGCAGCAATCCCGGTTGAACAATTCAAAAACCTGGCTGGCGAGATTGAAGTGAGCGTTGGTGACATCATCGACGTAGCTCTGGACGCGGTAGAAGACGGTTTCGGTGAAACCTTATTATCTCGTGAAAAAGCTAAACGCCATGAATCCTGGGTTCGCCTGGAAAAAGCTTGTGAAGATAAAGTTACTGTTATCGGTATCATCACTGGCAAAGTTAAAGGCGGTTTCACTGTCGAAGTCGATGGTATCCGTGCATTCCTGCCTGGTTCATTAGTTGACGTGCGTCCGGTACGTGACACATTACACTTAGAACACAAAGAACTTGAGTTCAAAGTAATCAAATTGGATCAGAAGCGTAACAACGTGGTTGTATCACGTCGTGCTGTGATCGAATCTGAAAGCAGTGCTGAGCGCGATACACTGTTACAAAACTTAGAAGAAGGCATGGAAGTTAAAGGTATCGTTAAGAACCTGACTGACTACGGTGCATTCGTAGATTTAGGTGGCGTTGACGGTTTACTGCACATCACTGACATGGCTTGGAAACGTGTTAAACACCCAAGCGAAATCGTCAATGTTGGCGACGAAATCCCAGTGAAGGTTCTGAAGTTTGACCGTGAGAAACAACGTGTTTCTTTAGGTCTGAAGCAAATGGGTGAAGATCCATGGGCCGCTATCGCTTCACGTTACCCAGAAGGTGCTCGCATCACTGGTCGCGTAACTAACCTGACTGATTACGGCTGCTTCGTAGAAATCGAAGAAGGCGTTGAAGGTTTAGTACACGTTTCAGAAATGGACTGGACTAACAAAAACATCCACCCATCTAAAGTTGTTAACTTAGGTGATTCAGTGGAAGTTATGGTTCTGGAAATCGACGAAGAACGTCGTCGTATTTCTTTAGGTCTGAAACAATGTAAAGCTAACCCATGGGAAGAGTTCGCTAAGGGCTTCAACAAGGGTGACCGCGTATCTGGTAAGATCAAGTCAATCACTGACTTCGGTATCTTCATCGGTTTAGACGGTGGCATCGACGGTTTAGTACACCTGTCAGATATCAGCTGGAATTCAACTGGCGAAGACGCTGTACGTGAATTCAAGAAAGGCGACGAAGTACACGCAGTTGTGTTACAAGTTGACCCAGAGCGCGAGCGTATCTCTTTAGGCATCAAGCAATTAGACGAAGATCCGTTCAACGGCTACCTTGCTGATAACAAAAAAGGTGCTATCGTTAAAGGCAACGTAACTGCAGTTGACGCGAAAGGCGCTACTGTAATGCTGGAAGGTGGTGTTGAAGGTTACGTTCGCGTATCTGACATCGCTCGTGAGCGTATCGAAGACGCTACTACAGTATTAAAAGTTGGTGAAGAAGTAGAAGCTCGCCTGATGGGTGTTGACCGCAAAAACCGCGTAATCAGCCTGTCAATCAAAGCGAAATTCGAAGCTGAAGAAAAAGAAGCTATGGATACGATCAAAAAGCAGGATGATACTGATTTTGGTGGTAACGCTATGGCCGAAGCATTCAAAGCTGCTCAAAAAGCTGACTAATTGATGCTTGTATAGAAAGGCCGGGGCTGTTGCTCCGGTCTTTCATTCTACTGATACAGCGGAGGGTCCATGACCAAATCTGAATTGATCGAAAAACTGGCTACTGATTTTTCTCATGTCCAGGTGAAAGACATCGAATCTTCAGTCAAAGAAATTCTGGAACAAATGGCTACTTCACTGGCGAATAACGAGCGTATCGAAATTCGTGGCTTTGGTAGTTTTTCTCTGCATTACCGTGCACCTCGTGTGGGCCGCAATCCAAAAACCGGTGATAAGGTGGAATTAGATGGCAAATACGTGCCTCATTTCAAACCGGGTAAAGAATTACGTGATCGGGTGAAAACTAATACCTGATCTCTTTTCAGCTAAAAACGGGGTTGATGGAGTTTTGACCAGATTTTTTTACGTTGTCTTTAT
Organism: Rheinheimera sediminis; assembly: GCF_004005375.1. Lineage (GTDB taxonomy): Bacteria > Pseudomonadota > Gammaproteobacteria > Enterobacterales > Alteromonadaceae > Pararheinheimera. Next base: position 15,243 of record NZ_RZUF01000024.1, read on the forward strand.
AATTGCCCTGATTGTTTTCGGGCTTATTCTGGGTTCCCTCAATCAGCAGGTTGCTGAATTTAATTATATTATTGCAAAAACAGAACTCAGAGTGGTGGATATCGCTGCTCTGTTTTTAGTCTCTGGTTTTCTGCTTGGCCTGAGCCTCTCTATGGCCTTTATACTGAAGGCAAAAACCAAAGGTTGGTTTGCTAAATATTCAGATAAAACCTGACTCCTATGCTGGAACTGTTATTTCTGTTACTTCCCGTCGCCGCCGCTTACGGCTGGTTTATGGGACGAAACAGCGAAAAACAAAAAGAGCTTAAGGGCAGGGCTTCTGTCGCTAAAAACTTATCCTCTGGCCTCAATTTCCTGCTGACTGATCAGGAAGACAAAGCTATTGAGCAATTACTGCAATTGCTTGATGTGGAAGCCGCTACTATTGATACCTATCTGGCATTAGCCAACCTGTTCCGTCGCCGTGGTGACTGGGATAAAGCCATTCGTATTCATGAAAAATTACATCAGTTAAAACTGCCAAAACAACAGGCGCAAAAAATACAATTTGAGCTGGCCAAAGATTACTTTAGCGCCGGTTTATACGACAGGGCTGAACCTTTACTCAGTGCTCTGGTTCAGGCTGAAAGCATTCGCGAAGCTGTTTTAAAACAACTCTTTAGTTTATTTACAGCAACACACGAATGGCAAAAAGCCATGGATTTCCGTGCTGTAGTGGAGCAAACAGATTCCCGTTCCTTGCGCATAGGTGTGGCGAATTTTAGCTGTGAAGCCTGGCGTAAAGAACCGGCTCCAAACGATGTGTACCGCCAGTTGATCCAACGTTATCCGGTATCCCTGCGGCCTAAATATGAGCTGGCCAAAAAGCTGATTGCCGAAGAAGAATTTGCTGAAGCCCGAGAGCTGCTGCTGGCCATACTGCTACAAAGACCGCAATGGGCTGCTGAGTTGTTGCCTTTAGTACAGCAGACAACACCAGAACAAGCAGAGTGGCAAACAGTTCTGACGGAACTAAGCCGCAAACATAAAAACATTAGCGCGACGGCAAAACTGGCAGAGTTTTATGCGCAAGGCGAAAACCTACAGCAGGCTGAAAATTTGCTGACGGAGAAATTAAGGCAACAGCCAAATATCCGCTTATTCTTAAAGTTTATTCAAATCAGACGGTTGCAAGACCCGTCTGAGCCGCATCTGGCTGAAATTGAACAAATGGTGCAGGCTTATCTGGATACCAAAGTGCTGTATCATTGCCGCAATTGTGGTTTTAAAACTAAACAACCTTACTGGCTTTGTCCGTCTTGCCAACAGTGGGAAACGGTAGAGCCAATGACCGGTATAGACGGTCGCTGATCTGACAAAGAAGAGAACCTGATGAATAACACCAGTCCTATAGTGGTCGCATTAGACTTTGAACAAAAATCCGCAGCTCTGAATTTAGTCAGCCAACTTGATCCGGCTTTGTGCCGTTTAAAAGTAGGCAAAGAGATGTTTACCCACTTTGGTCCTGATTTTGTCAAAGAGCTGCATCAGCGGCAGTTTGATGTATTTTTAGACCTGAAATTTCACGATATTCCAAATACAGTAGCCAAAGCCGTTAAAGCCTCTGCCGATTTAGGTGTATGGATGGTGAACGTACATGCATCCGGTGGCAGCCGTATGATGATTGCCGCCCGTGAAGCTTTAGAAAGCTTTGGCAAAGAAAAACCGCTGCTGATCGCGGTGACCGTATTGACCAGTATGGAGCAAAGTGATTTAGTGGAGCTGGGTATTAATCTAACGCCACAACAGCAAGTACTTAGACTGGCAGGGTTGGTTGATAAATCCGGACTTGATGGCGTGGTTTGTTCTGCACAAGAAGCTGTTGAATTAAAACAGCAATTTGGTAAAGAATTCTGCTTAGTGACACCAGGGATCCGGCCATCTTTTGCCACTGCTGACGATCAGAAAAGAGTGATGACTCCAGCAGATGCGTTAAAGGCTGGTGTAGACTATATGGTGATAGGGCGCCCAATAACCAAAGCTGCCGATCCGTTATCCGCTTTACAGCAAATTTACCGGGAGATTTACCCCGCGCATTAAGAAAAAAGGAGCTTTTATTTGGAGGCAGTAAATTTAACAATCCTGGTTGCAGGGGCTCTGTTTTTCTCCAGTATCGTTGCTACTCTGATCTCGGCGCGCTTAGGCGCGCCATTATTATTAATTTTCCTTGTTATTGGCATGCTGGCCGGTGAAGACGGTTTGTTGGGCATTAAGTTCAGTAATCCTGATGTTGCTCTGCTGATTGGCTCTATTGCGCTCGTCATCATTCTGTTTGATGGTGGTATGCGCACTCATCCGGACAGGGTTCGTGTGGTCTTAGCGCCTTCAGCCGTATTGGCCACTTTAGGTGTGGTACTTACTTGCGGCATTTTAGGGGTTGCAGCATCCTATCTGTTTAATTTGACCTTGCTCGAAGGCTTACTGTTGGGCGCTATACTAAGCTCAACTGACGCTGCTGCGGTGTTTTCTATCTTCCAGTCTGCTGGCTTAAACATTAAAGAGCGGGTCGCATCCACATTGGAAATAGAGTCGGGTAGTAACGATCCAATGGCGGTGATGCTGACCTTTACTCTGGTCGGGGTGTTAGCTGGTCAAAGTGAATTGAACTGGTCTTTGTCGACCGTATTCTTCCAGCAGGCCATAGTGGGAGCTGCAGTAGGTTATGGAGCAGGGCGCTTCTTTGTTTTTTTGTGCCGTAAACTGCCATTAAGCGCTGCGTTTTTTCCTTTACTGGCCGTCTCTTATGCTTTACTGATCTATGGTTTAACTAACAGATTCGGTGGCAGCGGCTTTCTGGCTGTGTATTTAATGGGCTTTTTAATAGGCAACGCCCGTTTACCCCAAATTCAGCAGATTTTACGTATGCACGACGGTTTAGCCTGGCTTAGTCAAATCATTATGTTTTTGATGCTGGGCTTATTGGTAACGCCAAGCAAGCTGATGGAATATGCAATTCCTGCGCTGATATTGGCATTGGTGATGATTTTTATCGCCCGGCCCATAGCTGTGTTTTTAAGCTTGGTGCCATTTCATTTCCCAAAAAAAGATCAGGTCTTTATCAGCTGGGTAGGGCTTCGTGGTGCAGTACCTATTATTCTGGCGTTATTCCCATGGTTAGCTGGCGTACCAAATAAAGATTTGTACTTTAACGTGGCATTTTTTGTGGTGATTGTATCCTTGCTTATTCAAGGCTGGTCTATAGCACCGGTCGCACGCTGGCTGAAACTTGAAGTACCACCCGAGCCTGGCCCTGATCACTCCATGACACTGGATAGCGTCGACAGTCATGATTTGTTGCAAGTGCTGTCCTTTAACGTTGGTACAGGGTCTCCTGTTATTGACAGCGAATGGTCGCTATTAAACATATCATCAGATGTAAGTTACTTAGGTGTGGTACGCAATGGTGAGTGGTTAAAGCCAGAACAAGCTGCGAGCTTCAGGCTTCACGACGTACTTCTGGTATTAAGTAAAGCAAAAGACGTCAAAACAATCAGTGACAAAGTATCGACCAGTGCCGAGCAAAGCTCTATCGATAAATTGGATTTCTTTGGTGATTTTGTACTCAATGGTGCAATTACTTTGAGGGAATTGGACGCTTTTTATAGTATTCAATTTGCAGAAAACCAAGAACCCACTCAGACATTGTCAGACTATATCTCAGAAAAATTTCACAGGCGCGTTGTGATTGGTGATCAGGTCCAGCTGGATCAATTAGTCCTGACCGTGCGACAAATTGACGATCAGGACCGGGTGCTTCAAGTCGGAATCAAGTCAGCTTAGACATTGAATTCTTCTGTCAACTCAGCTTATTCCTCACTATAAACACGTACCTTCACTTGGTCGCTCGTGTCTTTAATTTTGTGACAGCGATGCACTCTCAGGTTAGAGCCGGTTTTCTCTTGTTGCATTCTGCATGACACAAATTGCGCCTGAGAACCATACTTTGCCTTGTATTCTTCTGTTTTTTGCTCAACAGCTTTTTTCTGCTCAGCAGTCAGGTTAGCAGTTAACGCCTCATAATTGTTTTTCCACTTGGATTCCCGCTGTTCTAAAGCAACGCCTAGCCAAACTAAACCTTCAAATACATTTTCTTCCGTACCCAATCCTTCAATAAAATAAGAGCCAACAATATTTTGAGCGTATTTATCGCCATATTTGGCATATTTTAACAACGTAGGAAAAGCATCTGAATACTGACGTTCTTTCACCTGATAGAGAGCTTTATGAAGATCAGTCTCATATTCAGTACCAGAAATTGTAAGAACTTCAGAGCTAGCAGTGCTGGCATAAGCTGAACTGATCGCTATAGCTGCCGATAAAAATATGTAAGTAACTGGTTTCATGGATTCACTTCCTTATTAATAACTAATCACTATCTTAGAGCAGATAACTTCAGACTCCAGCATTATTTTATGACAAATTGTAAACAATTATGTGTTTCAATTAACTTACAGGTGGTTATCCTTCAAAAGGAAAGACTAAATAGTCGTGCTGAAAGCATGCATCACTGTAGCCATCTAGCACCTAATTTAACATAATAATCATTATGCGAATAAGCGCGAACGGGCCAAAAATCTATGTTTACCTAAATCTGGCACTAAGTAACTCCCAGAGATCTTCAGGACGCATAACATCAGAGCGCCCGTTAGGAGCTTTTTTGCAAGGGTTGACCAGACGCTTTTCACTGCCTCCGATTTGGTGGTATCTGCTGCCAAACTCACTAAAACCCACTCTGTGTTAAACCCGCAATGTTCAGCAATAGCGAGGGCTTGAGCGTCTGTTAGGTCTCTGTTTCCTGATTTTATTTTAGACAAAGTTCCTTTTTCCATATTTGGGATCAGCTCTAACAACTGGGCATCTTTCGTTAATTCCAGTTTCTTTTTTGCCAATTCTAAAAGTTCTCTGCTAAAGCTCATAAAAACCTCTTGACGTTGGCAAGTTTGCCAACTAATCTGTTTCTGAAGTTGGCAAAGATGCCAACAAATTGTTAAATCAAATTCAAAGGCGGCAACCAATGAACAGACTCACTTTAGACCAACTGCAAGAAATCGTTTACTCGGCTACCAGTTCAGCGAAAGCCCTGTTCAATCTGATGCAGTGCGGCGCAAATGTGTATAACTCCGCCTTTCGTCCTGAGTGGTACTCTGTCACTGTTGACGGTCATTGTGTATCTTTTTCAGACAATCCAAACGACGCGCTCTTTTATGTGTTCTTTGACCACAAAATGGTTACGAAAGAAGTTCGCGCTCAGTTTTTAGAGTCTCAGCGGGAAAAAACCTTTTCGGTTGCCGCCGTAGAGCCTGTTGAGGCTCGTCCTACTTCATCAGACCAGTTATCTGACACCATTCCACAGACTACCGTGCAAATGCTGGACTGTTTCCGTTTTATCTTTGGTATTGATACCGCAAATGGTCATTATCAAGACATTCTGTTTGATGTAATGAAATCTCACTTATTTTCTCACGCTATCAACTTCAACGACTTAACCGTTTATGAAATCCGCATTCTTATGATGACTGCCGATTCAATTTTTGACCATCTTATGTCTATCGACTTATCCACAGAATCTGTAGATAAGTAAGGTATAAAAACATGAACCTACAGGACGTAATTCAGCTCAAGGAAAAAGGCGCCAAGTTCAAATTGGTCTTGGCAAAAAGCGATTCTTTCCGCTCTAGTCACTCACATTATGAGCTGTATTTGCAGCTAAAAACCGTCGAAAGCAAAGACGATACGCCTGTGACGGCAAATATAGCAGTTGATGCGCCAAAACACTACTTAACCCTAGAACGGTTTTTAACGCAAAACTCATTAGATTTCAGCTTTTTACCTACAAAAGAAAACCTATTTTCAATCGTGCATGCTAGTGAACCTTTGGCTGGTTGTTCGCTTTGTACCATTTGCTTTAAAACAAATTTTGATGGGGCAAGCGGATGTAAAAATTCCAGTATTTTTTCGCCTGCCGTTGGTGATTGGGTGTGTAACTTACAGGCCAGACAATGATTGATTTTGCTGCCATCTCCGTCATGTTCAAGTCTGAGTTTGTCAAAGAGATGTCCGACAGTTCTATTTTGCTTCCATCCCTAAAAGGAAAGCTTGGTCTCTCCTACTCTGGCCAGATTGATTTTGACCTTGACGGCAACGCAGAAGTAAGCCGTTTGAACCATCGTTTTGAGTCCATTCCAAGCAGCTTTGCAAGCCTCGCTTTTTTGTTTGTGGACGGCACTGACTTTGTGAAATATCCCTACATCCGGATCTGTGGCAATCCTGCCAAGCTTTTGCAGGGTCACAACGTTTATGGCTCTGATGATGCTGAACTCTGCCTCTTTGCAGTGCTGGAAGCTTTCATGATGGCCATGCCACACCTGTCTGAATTTTTGGATTGGACCACGGCAAACATTGATTACATTGATGTGACGTATACAGCAAGGATCACCAATGACAGCACAGCCTTACAGGTGCTTCAGGTTCTGAAAAACGTCAGTGCTGGCCAAACCAAAAACAAAACCTCAGACGATTACTTATCAACGGTTTACTGGGGCAAAGGTACTGGCAAAAATAAGCGCAATAGCCGCCGTAAGCAGCTCAAAGCCTACCTGAAAACCCCTGAGCTGATGAATTCTATTAAAGAAGTACAAAAGAAGCTTAAAAAGTCTTTCGGCGACAAAGTGCTGACAGATTGCCTGATGCGTCAACTAGCCGCATTAAACCAGCCAGATGTTCAGAAAATGGCTGAAGGCGCAATTCGTTTTGAATCCCGTTTATTTGGACCGTGGTTATTTGATAACGGCTTACCCGTCCACGTTTTTGATTTTATGACTAAGGCAAAGGCCGAACCAACGCTATTAAAGCACCTCTGGCAAAAAAGCTGGCAGGACGTTTTCAAATCTTTTGAGGGCGCACAAATGCACCTACACAACGATGAAGCAATCCAGGAATCGTTAAAAACTCATTTTTACCGCGAAAGCAAAACCGGAGGCCGTACTTACACCAAGGCGTCCAAGTTGTTTAATTTCTATATTGCCCTGAAAACCCTCGGCTTTGAGAAGGTTTATCGCGATATGGACAGGGCGACGTTTAGCCGCCATTTGGCTGACTTAAAAACCGCTGGATTAAGTCGCGCCCAGCTTCAGAACCTAACCGCAGAAGTGAATAACGTGGTTCCTCTGGTTCGACTGATTAACATCGATTTCAATACCCAGCTGCCGGAGAACTGGCAGGAACCCCAACCTTTGCGCGACCAAGTGAAGCGCTTAAACCCAATGCTGAAAATAGCAAGCTGAGGCAACTAACATGGCTGAATTAGTACATATACCAACGTTTACAGGTGACTGTCACACAGGCATTTATCTGGGCTTTCGTGAAGAACAAAAGTTAGATAAAGAAAAAAAGCCGTACACACAGTACGTGCTCGGCATGATGCGCGAAATACCAACTAAGTTTGGTACGACAAGTGAAATGATTACCGAGCTTACGGTATCCAAAGACCTCGCAACCAAAGGTTTTTTAACTCTGATCGCTCCAATGGTGGACACCCAAATATCATTGCCCATCTATGTCAGCACTTATCAGGGTTCAAGCGGTGTAACTCGTTACGTTACAGAATCGGCCATGCAGATGTTCGGTCAAGGCGCTCAACCTAAAAAAGAGCAGGCCGCCTAATGAAAATTTTAGCCGCCCTGCTGTTTTTCGTGTCCTCATTTGTAAACGCACAATGTGCCTCACCTCAGCAGGACGGCTCTTTAATTTTGACCACTGAAACTGTGGATATGTGCAGCGGCCTGTGGCTTACCCCAGCCGCCGATATTCGCAATTACCAGACGGTTGAAGTAACACCCGAAAACTTCGCGTTAGCTTTCGGTTTTGGCGTCACAGCTGTTCTAACGTTTTGGTTTTTACCTTACGTGGGTTCAGTTGCTGGCAATGTAATTCGTAGAATGTAAGGAAATTAAAAATGGCAGATATTTTTGCAGCTGTGGATTTAACCAGCGTTTCGGCTTTCGCTTTGGGCGCTATCGTTTTGATTATCGGTTATCACATGATTTTCAAAGGCGGTGATGTAGCCAAGCGCGTTATCCGTAAGGCGTAACAAACTGATGCTGGGCGGCTTAATTGCTGCCCTCATCTACACCGTTGCGGCGTTTATGGGGGCTTTATGCACCGCCATTATGGTGGACCGATTCAACAAGATTTAAGGGGCATTCATGGCCAGAAAACTTGTTCAACTAGCCCTGCTTATCGCGGGGCTTTTTTTATCAATAAAATCTTTTGCTTCTGACGAATGTACGGCCCGCGCTGGCGATACGATTAATTTACTCGAATTTGGATCTTCAACTTGTCCAGTTTTAAGCTCGTGGACTATATCCGGCGTTCGCTGTGAATTGGTACAACTAGGCGATCAGATTTGTGCATTGTCTGACAATGGTACTACTTACTCAGGCGGCCCTTATGTGTTTACAGGTGGTATTGCAAGTGACGATACAGAATCACCAATTCAACCGCCTGATGAAGAACCTCCCCACGAATTCGACGTTCCGCCAGAGTTACCGACCATTGATCCGGTTGCTGTCACTCCGGGCGAACTTCGCGATCCGAATGCAGCTAACGCGCTGGTACAAATTCAAAATGAATTAGTGAATCAACGTATTTTGTCTCAGAACGTTCTGGACAATATTTACAATATGGTCAACGACAACGGCGTTTCATATTTTGCTTTAAATAACAATGTAAGGAATTCAAAGTTCGAGTTGTTAAACGCAATTAATGCGCGTTCTTGGGAAATTCGGTCTGCTGTTGGCTCACTTTCTAACAATGTTTCTTATTTTCATACCAATATTTTGAACAGGCTTGATGCCCAACATTTGCAAACTGCTCGTAACGAGACAGCCAGCACAAACGAAATATTAACCGCAATAGCCAATAATAAGCCTGTTGATGAATTTCTCTTGTTTAGCAAGCTCGATGGCATCGACGAAGAGTTGGCTAATTTTTCAAATAATCTGAACTTCATTGCAACTGCCGAACAACAAAGCGAAATCCGCGAGCAAGAAATCCTTTCTGAGCTAAGTACAAATACTTTTGTTTCAAGCAATGCTTATACGGTTACTCAACAAAACCGCGACAGGCTTGATAATCTCAAAAATGATGTTTTTGATTTGACTGTATCAATGTCTGAAATTTCTAACCTGTTAAGAGACGACGAACCACCTCCGGCTTGTGGCGGCATCTTTGAACCACCATGTGAACCATGCGGCGGAATGATGGAACCACCATGTGATGACGGCGGCGGCGGTGGCTCTGATGACGGCGGCTCGTTCTCTGCTGTTGATAAGCAAAATTTACAAACTGTTGCCGACGCTTCTCAGGAAATTTCTCAGGGCGTCCGTTCCGTTATTCAAGGCGTCGATTATGTAGATCAGTCTCTTGGCGTAGTTATCGACAAGCTTGATGTTATTAACGAAACCCTTGCTGCTGGTACAGGTTCAGGCTCAGGTTCTGACTTAACAGAAACAAATAACAAACTAGATACCATTGCTGATGGTATTAACGATTTATCTGAATCTTTAGCTTCAGGCACAGGCCAAAAATCTGGTCCTTCAACCTGTCAAGGTAAAGAGTGCTGGAAAGCTGCCAGCTGGGTTGAATCAAGTTATCCTGACGGTGTAGCCGGATTATGGGAAGCGCGCAAAGTCGCCTTTGAGCTTTCAGTCATGAACGAATATCTACACTCATTAATCCCGAATATCGGCGGCAATAGCGGCTTGCAACCTTTTGAGCTGTGCTTCGATATGGGGTTCGCTCAGTACGGTTGCCACAGTTTCACTGTTCCCCCGTACGTCATTGCATTTATTCGCATCTGCTTACTGATTACCGCAGGTTTTTACTGTCAACGTTTAGTTTTCGGAGGTGCTTAATATGCCCCAGTTTTTGATTGATTTTGGTAACTGGCTTTATGATATTTTTTATGCAGCTGTTGCCACTGTTGGCGTCTTAATTTATGACGTTTTGCTGTTGATTTTAGAGGGCTTTTTTATTGTGGGTCAGACGGCTCTGGATGGTATCGCGTTGACGATGGAAACTCTCAATCTGGGCGATTACATGACGTTTCTCGGCCCTGATGTGTTGGCGTGGATAGTAGCCATCGGATTTACTGAAGCCATGGGTATGGTAATTACAGGGATCAGTATTCGTCTTTTACTTCAAATCATTCCATTCACAAGGCTGGGCAGCTAATGATATTCGGCATCTCTGGCCGCCCTGGTGGTGGCAAAAGTTATGAAGCAGTAAAAAATCACATTATCCCTGTGTTAAAAGAAGGTCGAAAGGTAGTCACTAACCTACCGCTGAACATTGAACACATCAAACACACTCTAGGCCATCAAGCCGCCGAGCTGGTGGTTCTGGTCGATGGTAAGTTTCATAATTTCGGTGATACAGACCGTCCGTTTTCTAAAGCTAAGCATTTTTTGCAGTTTGAAGGATGGCAAAACGACAAGGGCCAAGGTCCTGCTTTTTTCGTGGATGAATGCCACTTGGTGATGCCATCTGGCGCCACTGAAAAAGAGTTGCTCGAACTTCTGTCCATGCACCGCCATTACGTGTTTGATATTTACTTAATTTCTCAGGATTTCCGCAAAATCCACCGCGACATTCTTGCCATGATTGAAATCAACTATCGCTGCATTAAAAAAACAGCGCTGGGTCGCACTGACGCCTATATCATGAAAGTCTGCCAAGGCGGTTACAGCAATTCTGAGGTGGTTAATACTTACGAGCGTGAGTATGAGCCTTGGGTCTTTGAGTTCTACAAAAGCCACACAAAAACCAACGCAGCTAAAGTTGAAGAAGCGCTGACTCAGGACATAAAACCATGGTGGAAGCAGAAGAAAGTGATCGCCGGTTGTATCTTCGTTCCGGTCGGTTTATTCATCCTTGTTGCTTCAGTTGCAAAATTTGGGGAACAGAATCAGCCTAAAACAGTTCAAAAAACGAAGCAGGAGCAACCACAGCAGCAAATTACACCCCAAGTCAACCCTACCCCTCAACCAGTTCAAGTTATTGCGCCTAAATCGCAGCCAAAGAAAAAGGAATTTAGTTCGGATGCTGACCATCCTCTGAAGAACGTGAGCTTGCATATCGCGGGGGTCTATCGTGACCAGAACGAGAAAAAAGCGTTTTTTACAGTTGCTGTGAATGGTCAGCCTGTGAACGAGGTTGATTCGGTGGATTTAATGATGTCCGGTTATCAAGTGTTGATTTTGTCTGACTGTGTGGTCCGTATCCGATTTGAGGAGTATCAAAACTATGTTATTTGCGACAATCCTCAGATCAGCAGCAACGGCGCTCTGGACTCCACCGGAGTGACGGCCGCAACCGCACCAGTGACAGGAGCAATAAACTAAGGCTGGAGCAGCGGCGGGAAAAGGGGCCCCTTCGGGGAAAAGGCTCCCGCTGCTGATCCTGCATGCTTTTATGGCCGAAGGCCATGCAGCGAAGCGGTAACCAAGGGACGCTAGTCCCGCCTGAAGGCAAAGCCTTCCCTCTGCAAAACATAAAAGTCCAATTTTTGGACTTTTTCTTTTTTAAACAAAACGTTTTCCCTAAATTATCTTCATGTATACTTTTTTAGAAACTTACTTGGAGTGAAATTTATGAATGAACCTACGTTAAATGAAATTCTTATAAAAAATGCTGAGTCGATGAAGCCTGTTTTGGATGCAATAACTAAACAGTCTATTTCTGTAAATAAATTTATTACTGATCTTCTAGAAACTCAGAAAAATTTAGATTATCTAAGTCTGGAAAATCAGTTGAAGTCCATAGCAACCAAAATTCAGAATGAAGATAGTAGATAACTTGTTTTTCGCTCTGGCTCTGAGCCTCGCAGAGTGCACTACAGTAATAGTGCACTCTTGTTTCAATTTGAAACAGGTTTAGAAATTAGCTCCCTAAAATACCCCGCTTCCACCGCCTTTGCTTTTCCGCTTCTCAAAACCACAACCAAACCTTGCAGCAAGCTTTCACTAAGCCGTTGATTTTAAACGTAATACTTACATTATGCGATATAGCGCACACTAAAATAAAAACAGACAATACAGCCGTATCACTATCTGTAAAATCGCAAAGCTATAGCACTAAAATCAAAAGATCCTGCAAATAGCTGTGAAAAACGAAACTCTGATTATTTACAACGACCTTACGCTGAATCTATGCATCACTGAGTTGTAGTAGTAAAGCATAACTAGCTGAAAAGAAAAAAGTTGGTTTAATTTATAGTGAACTGATTAAACCAACTAGTTCTAGATTTTTCGCCCTAAGGATGTCGGAGCCTTAATGGCCGCTTACTCGTTTATAGTCACGATATTCTGGTTTCCAGAAATTGCGTTCGATTTTTTGCAACAATTCATCGTCACTAATTTCAAGAGCTAAACCTTGTTTTTGAGCAATCTTCGCCACTTCAAAAGCGATTTTTTTGCTTAACTCCGACAATTCTGACAAGGCCGGCAACAAGGAGCCTTGACCAGTATTGGCCAAAGGTGAGGCTGAAGCTAAAGTTTCACTGGCAATACGCAACATCTCGTCACTTATGCGGTTTGCCTTCACTGCGACAACTCCCAAACCAATGCCCGGGAAAATATAAGAGTTATTGCACTGAGCTATATGGTAGCTTTTTCCTTTATAAACAACAGGTTTAAATGGGCTGCCAGTTGCGATAATCACTTTGCCGTCAGTCCACTTGATCACCTGTTCTGGCGTCGCTTCTACTTGCTTTGATGGATTACTCAACGGGAAAATAATTGGCAATTCACAGTGTTTTTTCATCGCTGTGATCACTTGCTCAGTAAACAAACCAGGCTGTCCAGATACCCCAATTAAGATATCAGGCTTGGCGCAATTCATTACATCTAATAAAGAAGCGTATTCGCCACTATAAGCCCAGTCTGTCAAATCTGGTTTTTGCTGCACTAAAGCTTGTTGGAAATCCCGTAAATCAACCATACCGTCAGTTAACAAACCAAAACGATCAACCATATAAACTTGTTTACGAGCTGTCGCATCATCCAAACCTTCAGTTTTCATCTGACTTATCACTTGTTCTGCTATACCACAACCAGCAGAACCTGCACCGACAAAAACAACTTTCTGAGACGACAGTTTTACACCTTTACTGTGACAGGCGGCCAACAAAGAACCTACGGTCACAGCCGCGGTGCCCTGAATGTCATCGTTAAAGCAGCAATACTCGTCACGATACCGTTTTAAAATAGGCATAGCATTTGGCTGCGCAAAGTCTTCGAACTGGACCAAAGCTTCTGGCCAACGACGTTTGACTGCTTTCATAAACTGATCAATAAATGCATCGTATTCTTCGCCGGTAATACGCTTATGTTTTGAACCCATATACACGGGGTCATTCAGCAGTTTTTCGTTGTTAGTACCCACATCCAGCATCACAGGTAAGGTATAAGCCGGACTGATACCACCGCAGGCTGTATACAAAGACAACTTACCGATGGAAATACCCATACCGCCAACGCCCTGGTCGCCTAAACCCAGTACACGTTCGCCATCTGTGACTACTATGACTTTTACTTTTTTCTTGGTAACGCTGCGCAGTATGTCATCCATATGCTCACGTTCACTGTATGACACAAAAATACCACGGGCGCTGCGGTAAATTGCGGAGAAACGCTCACAGGCGTCCCCTACTGTTGGCGTATAAATCACAGGGATCATTTCTTCCAAGTGCTCTTTCACCAGACGATAAAACAAGGTTTCGTTTTTATCGTGAATAGCACGCAGATAAATATGTTTATTGATTGGCTCAGCAAAGCTGGAGTATTGCATATAAGCACGCGCCAGTTGCTGTTCAATAGTTTCGTAACGTGGAGGCAATAAACCAATCAGGTTAAAAGCAATACGCTCTTCTTTGGTGAAGGCGCTGCCTTTATTCAACAACGGAGTTTCTAATAAAGCTGGACCTGCATAGGAGGTATAAAGAGGTTGTTTCGTACTCATGGGGATCTCTCAAAACAAGCCTGCTGGCTCAAATTGCTGCCGATCATAACAGGTCTGACTAAAGCGGCAACCTCACATTGGGTAAAGTGTTGTTAAATGACGATCATTTCATTCTGGTCAGACCTGAGTATTGCATTTTTAACCCTTATCTTTTGAATTTAGTCTCCAAAATAACTGAAGAGTTAGTGCGCTCTACCCCGTCTAAATTACCGATTTCATCTAAAATATGACTTAATTGCTCAGTCGTTTGAGCCTGTACTACGGCTATTAAATCGTATTCGCCGCTGATAGCGTATAACTCAGAAATCTGACTAATTTGTTTGAGCTCAACGTTGGTTTTAGTGGTCAGTTTTTGTCGTACTTTAATAGCGACATGAGCTGATACCAACTGGCTTAAAAATGCACTGCCATATTCCAGAACATAACCTTTTACCACCCCGCTTTGTTCCAGCCTATGCAAACGGTTTTGTACTGTGCTGCGCGATACATTCAGCGCTCTGGCTAAATCAGAAATACTGGCTCTGGCATTACGACGCAACATGCCAAGTAATTTTTCGTCTTCTAAACTTATCACTTTGCTTAATGCCCTTATCAAAATGACAGAATTAACTGCAATATTGTTGATAATGCTACTGCATATTGGTAAGTCTGGCCAATATAATAAAAGAAATTCCTTAGTTACCCTATCCTGTTGGGTAATCAACAAAAAGCATAAAGGCAGAACAACAATGCAAGTCAACAGATCTTTATTCGATGAAGTGATGGTTCCTAACTACGCACCGTCCGCAGTGATCCCGGTCAAAGGTTTGGGTTCAAGAGTCTGGGATCAAACAGGTCGCGAGTTTATCGACTTCGCAGGCGGCATAGCCGTGAATTGTCTGGGGCACTGCCACCCGACTCTGGTCAGCGCTCTGAAAGAGCAAGCTGACAAGTTATGGCATTTATCTAACGTGATGACCAACGAACCGGCTCTTATTTTTGCGCAAAAGCTGGTCAACGCTACCTTTGCTGAAAAAGTCTATTTTGCCAACTCGGGTGCTGAAGCCAACGAAGCTGCATTAAAACTGGCTCGCCGCTTTGCTAAAAATGAGTTTGGTGATCACAAAACCCAAATTATCGCCTTTAAACAAGGTTTTCATGGCCGTACTTTCTTCACCGTCACAGTAGGCGGCCAACCTGCCTATTCAGACGGTTTTGGTCCTAAACCTGCTGATATAGTTCATGCTGAGTACAACAATCTGGCAAGTTTAGAAGCACTGATTTCCGATAATACCTGTGCTGTTATGATTGAACCTCTGCAAGGTGAAGGCGGTATCATCAGCCCTGAACCTGGCTTTATCGAAGGCGTTGCTGCACTGTGCAAAAAATACAATGCGCTGATGATTTTTGACGAAGTGCAGTCTGGTGTCGGCCGGACCGGCGAACTGTATGCCTATATGGGTTTAGGTGTGGTACCTGACATTCTGACTACTGCCAAAGCTTTAGGTGGCGGTTTTCCTATAGGTGCTATGCTGACAACCACTGCTATCGCTAAGCATTTAGTGGTTGGTACTCACGGTTCCACTTACGGTGGTAATCCATTGGCTTGTGCAGTAGGTATTGCTGCATTTGATACAGTCAACACGCCAGAAATATTAAATGGTGTGAAACAACGTGAGCAGTTATTCCGTGAAGGTTTAAGGGCTATTAACGCTAAATACGATGTGTTCAGTGACATCCGTGGCAAAGGCCTGTTAATAGGTGCTGCGCTGAATGACAAATATCAGGGCAAAGCCCGTGATTTTATGCTGGCCGCAGCTGACGAAGGTTTGATGATGTTAGTCGCAGGTTACAGTGTTATACGTATGACGCCTTCTCTTGTGATCCCGGAAGCGGACATTGCCGAAGGTTTCAAACGTCTCGACAAAGCTGTAGCTAAATTGGTACAAGCCTGAGGCTGTTATTGGGAGCTTTTGGGCTCCCTTTCACTTACATCACCCAGAATAAGAACTAAGCAGGAATACTGAATTTATGTTGTTGATCCGTCCTATTCGACAATCGGATTACCCTGTCCTGATGCAAATAGCCATTGAATCGGGTGCTGGTTTTACCTCTTTGCCGGTCAATGATCAAAAATTGCAGGCGAAAATTGCCCGTTCTGAGCAAAGTTTCGCAACTGCTGTTGAGGCTATGGGCGATCAAGGTTATGTCTTTGTACTGGAAGACACCAGTACAGGTGAAATCGTTGGTACTTCAGGTATAGAGGCCTCAGTTGGCCTGGAAAACCCGCTGTATCATTTCCATAAAAGTACAGTTGTGCACCACTCCAAAGAGTTAGACGTGTTTAAACAAGTTGAAGTTTTGACTATGTGCAATGACTACACAGGCGTTTCTGAGATTTGTACGCTGTTTTTACGCGAACCCTACCGGCAGGGCTTAAACGGCCGCTTTTTATCCAAAGTGCGATTTTTATTTATGGCCGAGCACCCGAAGCGATTCTCTAAAATGGTGATCGCAGAAATGCGCGGAGTAGCCGATGACTCTGGTTTACCGCCTTTCTGGAAATGGCTGCAGTCGTACTTTTTTAGCATCGACTTCCCTACTGCCGACTATATGATTGGTGTGGGTAATAAAGGCTTTATTGCCGATTTAATGCCGCGTCACCCTATTTATGTCAGCTTGTTGCCTGAATCTGCGCAACAAGTCATAGGCGAAGTGCATGAAAACACCAAACCCGCTTTGGCACTTTTGGAAAACGAAGGTTTTTTTCATCGTGGTTATGTCGATTTATTTGACGGTGGCCCAACGGTTGAGTGCCAGCTCAAACAAATTAAATCAGTGCGTAACAGCCATAAAGTCAAAGTGCTGGTTGCTCCTGTCGAAGGCAACGCAACACTTTCCATTTGTAACACCCATACGGCCAATTTCCGCGCTGTATTTAGCAAAAATGCAGCACTGAATGACAATCACGAATTGGTGATTAGTCCTGAACTAGCTGAAGCTCTGATGGTCAGCAATGGCGATTTTGTGCGTTACCTCTCCTTAGAAAAGGCAGTGAAATGAACCAAGTAATTACAAAAGCTGCAGTGCAGTTAATAGAAGGTCAATGGCAAGCCGGCTTTGGTTTAGCTTTTCAGTCGGTAAATCCGGCAACAGGTAAAGTCATATGGCAAGGTAACAGTGCTGATGAAGCCCAGGTACATCAGGCTTTACTGGCCGCACGTCAGGCCTTTTATCGCTGGTCAGCGCTCTCTCTTGCAGAGCGCTTGGTAGTGGTTGAAAAATTTGCTGCCTTATTGCAAGAAAATACCGAAACCATGGCTCGAACTATTGCCGAAGAAACGGGTAAAGCCTTATGGGAAAGCCGCACTGAAGTGGCGGCTATGATTGGCAAAATTGCCATATCGAAACGGGCCCATGAAGAACGTACCGGTACTTTAGAAAACCCTATGCCTGGCGCTAAAGCTTTTATACGCCATAAACCTCATGGCGTAGTTGCTGTATTTGGTCCTTACAACTTCCCGGGCCATTTACCAAATGGTCATATAGTCCCCGCTCTGATTGCCGGAAACGTAGTGGTATTTAAGCCATCAGAGCTGACACCTAAAGTGGCAGAATACACAGTAGAGTTATGGCAACAGGCTGGTTTACCCGCTGGTGTGCTGACCTTGCTGCAAGGTGAAGTGGCCACAGGTAAAGCCTTGGCTGCTCATCCTCAGTTAGACGGTTTATTTTTCACCGGAAGCTCTGGTACCGGCCATTACCTGCATCAGCAGTTTGC
The DNA here is from genome assembly GCF_004005375.1 of Rheinheimera sediminis. Lineage (GTDB taxonomy): Bacteria > Pseudomonadota > Gammaproteobacteria > Enterobacterales > Alteromonadaceae > Pararheinheimera. Next base: position 33,061 of record NZ_RZUF01000024.1, read on the forward strand.
TGGTCAGCCGGGTAAAATTCTGGCATTGGAAATGGGTGGTAATAACCCATTGATCATCAAAGATGTTGCGAACGTAAAAGCTGCAGTGCATGACATTATTCAGTCGGCTTTTATAAGTTCAGGCCAGCGTTGTACCTGTGCCCGTCGCCTCTTTGTGCCAAAGACGGCCAATGGCGATGCCATTCTGGCAGAACTGGTAAAGGCCACAAAAAACATTAAGGTTGCCGACCCTTTTGCCACAGAACAACCTTTTTACGGCGCTATGATTTCAGCCAAAGCAGCCGAAGGCATGGCCAAAGCACAGCAACAGCTGCTGGACATGGGCGCTAAAGTACTAGTCGAACTGACTTTACCTGAAGCTCATGGTGCTTATGCCACGCCCGGTATTCTTGATGTGACAGGTGTAAACGGCATTCCGGACGAAGAACATTTTGGCCCACTGTTAAAAGTCTATCGTTACGACGATTTTGAGCTGGCTATCGCTGAAGCAAATAACAGCAAATACGGTTTATCTGCAGGTTTACTAGCCGATTCTGCTGAAGATTATCAGCTGTTTTTCCAGCAAATCCGCGCAGGTATCGTCAACTGGAACAAACCTATTACCGGAGCTTCCAGCGCCGCACCTTTTGGCGGTATAGGTGCCAGTGGCAACCACAGAGCCAGTGCTTATTACGCGGCCGACTATTGCGCTTACCCAGTCTCTTCAGTTGAAGCAGATCAGGTCGTGTTACCCGCTACACTAAGCCCGGGGTTAATGCTGTAAAGCTGAACCAGATCAACATAATAAGCTGGCAAGGTCGCTACACTTGTCAGATAGAACACCATAATCAACAGAGCAGGACTCGTTATGCATACTGATGTGAAAGAACTGTTTAACCAACTTTGGGCAAACTACCTGGAAGTGACTCCTTCTGCGAAAAAAATTCACGCCATTTTAGGCTCATCGCAACAAGACGATGTGATCAACGATCACATAGCACTTCGTACTTTTAATATCGAAAAAGTGGGTCTGGAAAAGCTTGCTGCGCACTTATTGGCATTAGGTTATACCGAAGGTGGCGAATACCACTTTGAAGCGAAAAAACTGTATGCAAAACATTTTGAACATCAAGACTCAACCTTACCAAAAGTTTTTATTTCTGAATTGTTGCTAGAAAAATGCTCACCCGAGTTGCAAAGCATAGTACGTAAACTGGTTGATCAAATCCCAGAAGATGCCGTCACAGCAGATAACTTTCTCTACTCAGGCCGTCACTGGAGTATTGACCAGGCAAGCTATGAAACTTTGTTGGCGGAAAGTGAATACGCCGCCTGGATGTCTGTCTGGGGTTACCGTGCCAATCATTTTACGGTCAGCGTCAATGCACTGAACAACTATGAGACTTTAGAGTCGGTTAATCAGGCTTTAAAGGATGCAGGTTTTCCATTAAATACCTCAGGTGGCGAAATCAAAGGCACACCAGAAGTGTTACTGGAGCAGTCTTCGACTTTAGCGGACGAAGCACCTGTTACATTTACAGATGGCACCCGCAATATTCCAAGTTGCTTCTACGAATTTGCCCGTCGTTATCCAATGGCTAATGGCCAGCTGTACGGTGGCTTTGTTGCGGCTTCTGCGGATAAAATCTTCGAAAGCACCAATGTGCGTTAACAGCTAAAGCTGCTCAATAAAGGCTGGATCACTGTATAAAATATCCGGCCTTTATTTTTTCCCAATAGACCCCAGCGGCTTCAGCGCTATAACCTTGTGATAAAACATTTATAAAACCATGAGGATAAGGTACAAGGCTCTGTTTTAGATTAGCTTTATCCGCTAATGCGCTCATCAACTCCGGCACCGAAAAATGTGTTTCTTCAGCAAATATAAGTTCTGTTGGATAAAACGGTGTCAGATGAGTCATCTGCCGAATCTGGCTACCATAAAAACCAACGCAAGCTTTGATTGTCAACTGTTTAGATGCAAGATTCATCCAACAAGCTGCGGCACCGGCACTAAAACCAAGCAAAAATACAGGTTGTTGTTGTACTGCATATTCAGTTAAACACCTATTGAGTTTATAGGTGTAGGCATCAAGACCTCCATGCTGCAGAAAATACTGATACGCATGGTGATCGTCTGAAAATACCGGCGGCTGATGATCGTAAGGTTGTATACAGACATAGTCAGAATGAAGCTGCTCAAACTGCAGTAACAATTCAGACTGGGCTCCAAAAATATCAGTCACAATTACAAGTAGCATGTGGCCCGTCTCTCCCTGTTCGAATGCACAGTTTCCTTCGGCACTAGCGGCTGAGAACACCTGGCCAGAACATGGTTCCATAGTAAAAATAGCGCTTTAGATTAATACAATGCGCAATGAATAGCCATCCAAACATCCGCAGACCTCGTTGTCATAATAGTGAAACCTCCGACCTCTACTCTGTTTTCGCATGGATCTTAGCGGAGATAGAAGTAGTATGAATATCGCCAGAAAATTAACCTTCGGTGCAGGCTTATTAACTGTCATGGCGGTTATTTTATCCGCCAGCGCCAGTGGTTTATTAGCTTTAAAAGACAGTTCTGATGCTGTACATCAAAGTGCTGAACAACAATTTCAGGCTCTTGCTGCCAGCAGACATACTATGCTGATGACCCAGCTTGAAAGTCAGCAACAATTACTCAATGCCCTGGCACACAATCGTTTGACTCAGGAAGCCATTTACAGCTTTAAGAATCCTTTTGTATCCTATCGTTACGAAGTTTCGGCACCTAAGATGGATGAGTTAAAACAGCAAATGGGCGACTGGTATGCTGCAAAGTACCAGGCTTATTATCAGGATCAGACCCAGGGGCTCTCAGCTCCTGCCACTCTATGGCTGGAAAAATCAAAGTTCGAAACTTTATTGCTGCAAAAATTTTATGTTGCCGATAACCCGCAGCCTCTGGGCAAGCAACAGCTGTTAGAAGACCTCAGCGATGGCTCTGTTTATGGCCAGCAGCATAAAAAGTATCACAGCAGCTTTAAGGAAATAGTTGACCGCTATGGCTTTCAGGATCTGATGTTGGTCGATGCCAATAGTCTGGACGTGCTGTATAACGTCAATAAAGGACCTGTTTTTGCCAGTAACTTACAGAATGGTGCCTTTGCTGAAACTGAACTGGCCATTTTAGTTAGGGACCTGAAATTAAAACCTAAAGCAGGCTTGCAGATTTCTGCTATCAGCGCCTTCTCTGGCGCTTTCCAACAACAAGTATTATTTTTTGGCGTGCCTGTATTCCACCCAACTAGTGCAGATAATCCTATAGGTTTTTTGATAGCTCAATACCCTGTAAGTCGTTTTACAGATTTGATGACCGCCAATCAAAAATGGCAGGATCTAGGCTTAGGCCAAACAGGAGATTTGTATCTTGTAGACGAAAATCACAAGCTGGTTACAGAAATAAGACCTTATCTTACCGACAAATCAAATTTTATAGCCAACTATCCCGAGTTCAAAGTCGGACCTTATGGCTTAGGCGGTCATACCAAGCTGCAACTGCCACAAATTAAAGCCGCTTTATCAGGTCAGTCCGGAGTGGCTGAAGCTGAAGATTACAGAGGTATAGATTCACTGATCAGCTGGCGTCCGATGCAGATTGGTCCTCAGCGCTATGCCCTTATTGTGCAACAAAATTTGACTGAAAGCATGGCAGCCGTCAGTACCATTAGAACCAACTTGATTTTAAGTACCCTACTCTCAGTGCTACTACTTGGCATACTGGTGGTTTTACTGGTATTTGTGCTAGCACGACGCTTTGCCAAACCTATGCTGACGCTACATCAGAGTATAGAGAACTCAGCCAAGTCTCATGATTTAACAGTGCGCTTTAAACTTGAGTCAAACGACGAGTTAGCTGATATAGGGATTGCATTGAATAAGTTATTTTCTGCTTTCGGTGCCTTAGTTGCTAAGCTTTCAACGACTTCTGAGCAAAGTGCGTCTGCAGCGACTCAAAACCTGCACATAAGCCAAGGTTGTAAAAACTCAGCGATGCAACAAGGAATGGCCATAGCTCAGCTCTTGCAGCAGTCTCAACAACTGGACCTGCAACTTCAAAGCTCAGCAGAACTATTACGTAATTCAGCCAGCCAGACAAATCATGCCAACCAACAAGCCGATTCCGGCTATAAAGCTGTCGAATTAGTCGCCAGCTCAATGCGGCATCTTGCTACTCAAGTCAGTTCTTCCGGTCAGAGTATGGATCACTTACGCTCAGCTGCAACAGATATAGTCACAGTACTTGACACAATCAAAGGAATTTCAGAACAAACCAACTTGCTCGCGCTCAATGCTGCTATCGAAGCAGCCCGTGCCGGAGAACATGGCCGGGGTTTTGCTGTTGTCGCAGACGAAGTGAGGCGTTTATCAGGCAGCACCCGGCAAGCTACGATGGAAATTCAACATATGTTAGATCGATTAATGAGTACAGTGGATGAAACCGCGCTTGATTTAGCCAAAGAGCGGCAAAGTGCCGAACTTTGTGTCACGGGTTCTGAACAGGCTCTGGATGCGTTGGGTGAAATTAAACAGCTGATTGCGCAAGTCAGTACTGATACTGCGCAGATAGCTCAGGCCAGCGAACGACAATACCAGCAAAATCAGCAAATGCGTGACGAACTGATAGCGGTACAAGGATTGGCAGAACGTACCGAGCAAGCCATGTCTGAACTAAACCACACTGCTAAAGAGCAGGAACAACTTGCTACTGAATTATTAACAAACGCCAGAGCGTTCCGGATTTAATTCAATCCAAAAAAAAGCCCCGGTTGATCCGGGGCGCTTTTCAGACTAAACAGAACAAGCTTAACTTAACCTTCAAAAGAACGGCTTTGTAATGCCTGGATCCTTTTATCCAAAGGTGGATGACTCATAAACAGCTCAGAAGGCGCAGGTTTAGCCGCCAGACCAAACGCCGTCATTGAACCCTGTAACTGGCTTTCATGATTACCTTTCAAACGTTGTAACGCTGCGACCATTGCCTCTGAACCCACTAAACGGGCAGCACCAGCATCGGCTTTGTATTCACGCTGACGAGAGAACCACATCACAATAATACTGGCCAGTACGCCAAAGATCATTTCCAACACAAACACAGTGATCATGTAACTGATACCACCGCCCTGACTTTCCTCTTCATCGTTGGAGCGAAAGAAGTTATCAATAATGCCAGCGACTACGCGAGCAAAGAAAATAACAAAGGTATTCACCACACCCTGAATAAGGGTCAAAGTGACCATATCCCCGTTTGCCACATGTGATACTTCATGCGCAAGTACAGCTTCAGCTTCCTGCTGTGTCATCGCCTGCAATAAACCTGTGCTGACAGCGACCAAGGCGTTATTTCGGCTCATACCAGTGGCAAAGGCATTAATTTCCGGCGAATCATAAATAGCCACTTCCGGCATGCCAATACCTGCCTGCTTGGCCTGGCGTTGCACTGTGCTGACCAGCCAGTGTTCAGTCGCGTTTGACGGTTCTGTGATCACCACAGCGCCCGTTGAACGTTTGGCCATCCATTTCGACATAGCTAAAGAAATAAAGGATCCACCAAAACCAAAGACTGCAGCAAATATCAACAACCCACCCATGCTGCGGTTATCAATACCAAAGACTTTAAACACGATACTCAAAACGATGCTCAGCACTAACATCACAGCTAAGTTCGTGATTAGAAATAGTACTATACGTTTCATAACAACCTCTGTAATTCAGGAAACCTACTAAGTTCTATACCTAAGTAATTTGGAGTTGCAGCGAGGCGACAAGCCAGTGAGTGCCCGGGAGCATAGTAAACCTATGTGATCGGGCCGAGTGGCATAGTCAACAAAGCTGCAGCTTCAAGTACGACGCTAAAAACGCCTGTTGCTAAAAAAGCCCCTGTTTCATTGCTGGAACAGAGGCAAAGGGCGGATAAATGACCACAACAAGTACGTATTGGTTCTGCACAACCCATCAGCAGCTTCTCGTCATACTTCTGGGTTACTCAAGGAACGACTTGATAATAAGCCGGATAGAGTTACAAGGTAAAATCGAATATAACGAACGAAATGACAGTTAAAAACTTATCATATGGCAGGCACTTTTCATCTTGGAACACGACTGAAACAAGCCGGTAGGATCAAAAAAGCCAGTTAGTAAAAACTGGCCTCTTCAATTTGAATATAAAGCAAGGTGAGATTTAACAGCCGATTTTATCTACGGTAACCACTTGGTTCTGCATTGCAGTTAAAGCATCTGTTACTTTTAAAGACGCCTGTTCCATCTGTGCCAAATACATTGCCATTTTGCCCTCTTCGTCATTGGAGCCTGCTTCCAGGGCCTGACGGCCTAAGTCATGCACTGCTTTGTGTGGCTGATCAATAGATTTAAAGGCAGGTAAATGACTGTAGTTCGCGGCACCCTGCCCCTTGAAATACCATTGCCCCAACCGACACTCGGTATGCAAATTGACCTTAGAAGTGAAGTCGCCTTTTGCTATCAGGCTATAAACAGCATTTTTCCAAACAACGTGGTCCAACTTCACTGTATTTAAAAATGCAACAGTTGCCGAATCATTGATAACGTTTTGCATATGGCTGGAACAATTCACCACATCAGTCACTACTGCATCAATTTGTTGTGACGACACACTCACTTCAGCTGCACTTTGTAAACTCTGAATTGCACTTTGTTCTATCTGCTGAGTTTGACTGATCATTTGTTTAATCAGTTGCTCTATCTGAGTGGACGCCTGATGGGCTTTGCTCGCAAGAGTTCTCACTTCATCCGCGACTACAGCAAAACCCCGTCCAGCCTCGCCAGCCCTTGCGGCTTCAATAGCAGCATTGAGTGCCAATAAATTGGTTTGATCTGAAATTTCCTGAATGCTGGAAATAAGCTGATTGACGGATTGAGAGCTCTGACCCAGCAATCGTACGCTTTCAGCACTATGTTCGGCGTCTTTACGGATCACCTGGGCCCTGTTTGACAACTGTGCTATCGCCTGACGAGTCTGACTGAATACATCAGACATCCGCACCAGAGATTGCTTTTCTTCAGACAACTGATTAGCGTTTTCCAGTAAAGCTGCTCGTATAGCTTCGAGCATCGAACCACCGGCTAATTGCTGGGTTCTGACTTGCATTGTTGCCTGCAGCGTCAGTTCTAGCTGTTGTAGTTCAGCTGCCAGACGCAGCTGTTCGGCTTGGGCCTCTCGTCGCTCTGATTCTAGTTGCTGCGCTTGCTGCAGCACTTGCAATTTCAGCTGCGCATTTTCTGCTTTATATTTTTTATCGAACCACATACGAACCCCTTTGGCAACTTCGTGGCTGATAGTACAAGAGCCAGAATATTCAAAGCAATAGTTCTACTTGTGCTAAATCAATAAAATGAAAAACTAAAGAGGCTCACCCAGGGTGGAAAGAGGTAAGCCTGTGAATGGATGATGGAAAACCTAACCTAATAAGCTTCTGAGCATCCATGCATTTTTCTCATGCACCTGCATACGCTGTGTTAATAAATCTAATGTAGGTTCATCAGACGCTTTATCAGCAACAGGCACAATAGCACGCGCTGATTTTGCCAAAGCTTCCTGACCTTTCACCAGATCTTTGATCATATCCTGAGCATTCGGAATACCATCCGCTTCTTTAATGCTGGTCAATTTGGCAAACTCTTTGTAAGAACCAGGTGCAAATTCACCTAAAGCACGAATGCGTTCTGCAATCAAATCCACTGCTAGCGACAGCTCAGTGTACTGAGTTTCAAACAACACATGCAGCGTCTGGAACATAGGACCTGTCACGTTCCAGTGGTAATTATGTGTTTTCAGATACAATGTATATGTATCAGCCAATAACACAGCTAAACCATCAGCAATGGCTTTACGATCGTTATCTTCAATACCAATATTAATTTTCATAAGAAACTCCGTGTTGCTGAAATAACGCTGTTACCCTAGCACATCTAAAGCGGCACGCTCAATGAAACAAAGGGTTAACCTGTTCTTAATCAATGGGATTGAATTAAGAGAAAACAAGGATGCAGACCAAAATTAAGCTTTTAATCTGCATATCTGCTGTATCACTTTGCCGATTTCACCAGGCAAAACTGCTTGTGCCCTCGTTGCAACAGCCAGTACTGGTAATGAAGCGGCTTTATGTCAGACATCTTCAGGTCTTGTTGCATCACTTCACCATTACACCTTATGGCTTTGGAGCTCACCAAGTCTCTTGCTTTACTTTTGGAAGTAGCCAGTCTGCATAATTAACCAGCTGCAGCGGTTCTGATAACACGGCTTGCAACAGCTCCGTGATTTGACAACCAAGCTGTTCAGTCCAGGTTTGAATACTTTTTGTGTCGTTTAAATTGCGCTCTGTGGCTTTAAAGCCTGGATCGCCGATAAAACCTGTAGCCCCACCTATTAACGCTATAACGTGATGGCCTGCATCCTGAAAACGTTTCAGCATCAACAAAGGCACCAAATGACCTATATGCAGGCTGCCCGCTGTAGGATCAAAACCACAGTACAGGGTTTGCTTACCGCTGCTGTTGTCATTGGCTGCTCTCTTTCTAAAGATAAACTGAAAAGCAGCAGCTTAAAGCTCAGGTGCAGAAAAAGGCATGTCCCTAAAGGGCTAAGAAAGGCGTTTTTAGCTGGTCAGCAGATGTGTAAGAAACAACTGGAATAACTCGCTTAATGAACCGATTTGCAGTTTAGCGTAGATTTTTTTTCGATGGTTTTTGACAGTGCCAACAGCGATATTCAACTGCTGGGCTATATCCTCTGAATCAAAACCCTGCAGTAACAAACAGGCAATTCGCTACTCTTTGTCTGTCAGTAACTACTGGCCAAAACAGGAAAAAGCTTGGTTCAATTGATACTGTAACCCGGTTTTTTCGGAGGAAGCGCTGGATAGGACAAAGCTATCCTGCACCCAATGCTGGCGAACTAAAGAGCTGAGCAAAGCTTGCAGTCGTGTCACTACTTCATAGCTGGTTTGATAACGGGCCTGGTTGGGTTCGCGATAACCAATAAACAAAACAATCCAATGCTTTGGTTCCAGCTTAAAACTCAGGCAGAGCTCATCATGCAGACCAGTCTTTTCGGTAAACAGCTTTTGGTAGTTTTTACGGGCTTTAGCTGAATCAAACAGATCCTGCAAACGCCATAGCCCATCGTCAGTCGCTTGTTGGGCATGCAGATAAAAAGGGTCTTGCAGGTCGGAGTCCATTAAATAGTGATGAAACAAAAACTCACGTTTCGTAACTATGCAGTCGTACAAATAAACCGGATGTTTATCAGCCCTGCAGCCCAACAACAGCAGTTGGTCACAATGCAATTCTGTTTTAAGAAAAGCTGCCAGCCGTTGGCTAAGGTCTATGGTCCGGATGCTACTGATCAGACCGCCACTGTCTGCCATTCCAGATAAGTCCTCGCTCAAAAGTAAAAAAGCCGGTGTTCAGACCGGCTTCTTAGCTTACAACATTAGCGCTGTGGTTACGAACGAGCCGCCAGTTCAGCTTGCTGCACTAAATAATCTTCGTAGGTGCCAGCGAAGTTACGTACACCGCTGTCTGTCATTTCAACGATACGGGTGGCCAATGAGGATACAAATTCACGGTCATGGCTGACAAAAATCAGCGTGCCTTTGTACATCTCCAGCGCCATGTTCAACGACTCAATAGATTCCATATCCAAGTGGTTGGTAGGTTCGTCCATCACCAGAATATTAGGGCGTTGCAGCATCAGCTTACCAAATAACATCCGGCCTTTTTCACCACCAGATAACACCCGTGTTGGCTTGGCAATATCATCTTGCGAAAACAATAAACGGCCTAAAATACCACGGATCGCTTGCTCATCATCTGACGGCTGTTTCCACTGGCTCATCCAGCTAAACAGCGTCATATCTTTCTGAGCGCCTTCAAACTCGTATTCGTGGTCCTGAGCGTAATAACCAATATTGACGTTTTCAGACCATTTCACTATGCCTTTTTCAGCGGTTAAATCACCAACCAGACATTTTAAGAACGTGGTTTTACCAATACCGTTGGTACCCAGAATGGCTACCTTCTCACCGACTTCAATCGTCAGATCAAGGTTTTTCAGTACGTGCAGATCATCAAAGCTCTTGTTTAACTCCGTCACTTCTAAAGCTAAACGGTACAGCTGCTTTTGCTGATCAAAACGGATAAATGGGTTCACGCGGCTTGAGGCTTTTACTTCAGCCAGCTGAATTTTATCAATCTGTTTTGCACGTGACGTCGCCTGACGCGCTTTAGAGGCGTTGGCAGAGAAACGACTGACGAAAGTTTGCAGTTCAGCAATTTGAGCTTTTTTCTTGGCGTTATCCGACAATAAACGTTCACGCGCCTGAGTGGCGGCTGTCATGTATTCATCGTAGTTACCAGGGTAAACACGCAGCTCGCCGTAGTCTAAGTCAGCCATGTGAGTACAAACGCTGTTTAAGAAGTGACGGTCGTGCGAAATAATAACCATGGTGCTGTTACGTTCAGCCAGGACTTCTTCTAACCAACGAATAGTGTTGATATCCAAGTTGTTGGTCGGTTCGTCCAGCAGCATAATTTCCGGATCGGCAAATAATACCTGAGCCAACAACACCCGCAATTTCCAGCCCGGAGCTACAGACGACATCAGGCCAAAATGCTGTTCAACCGGGATACCTACGCCAATCAATAATTCGCCGGCACGGGATTCAGCGCTGTAGCCGTCCATTTCGCCAAAAGCGACTTCTAAATCAGCGACACGCATACCGTCTTCTTCGCTCATATTTGGATCAGCGTAGATACGGTCACGTTCTTCTTTCACTTTCCACAGCTCAGCGTGGCCCATAATCACTGTATCGATGACAGTGTATTGCTCAAAGGCAAACTGATCCTGATGCAACTTAGCCACACGGTGGTTAGGTTCAACAAAAATGTTACCACCACTTGGGTCTAACTCTTTGCTGAGGATCTTCATAAAGGTTGATTTACCGCAACCGTTGGCGCCAATCAAACCATAGCGGTTACCGTCGCCGAATTTAACGGAGATATTTTCAAAAAGCGGCTTAGCGCCAAATTGCATCGTAATATTTGCGGTAGAAATCACAGTGTTTTTGATCCAACAAAGAGTCATATACAAGCTGTGCTGTTGGCATTAAACCTTTCAGCACAGCCCCAAAAATAGCGCGCCACTATACGCTTTTTTAACGCTAAACTCAAAGTATCTCTGGTTTATATGTCTGTTTTACTACACTCAGCCAAAACGTCGGCCTAAAGCTATGCATCCGACCACTGTCAACGCCAATATCCAGTGGATCCATTGCAGCGGTTCAGCCAGCAACAGCGCTGACAACGTCAGAGCGCTAAAAGGTGATAACAGCTGCAATTGACTGACCTTAGCTATGCCGCCTATAGCTAACCCTTTGTACCAACAGAAAAAGCCGATAAACATGGTAAACACCGACAGATACCCAAGCGCTAGCCAGGATTGCAGCGACACAGCTGCATAATCAGGCTGATAAGCCCAGACCCAGGGCAGCAAGACTGGAATCGACATCACCAGCGCCCAGCAGATCACCTGCCAGCTGCCGAGTTCTTTGGATAAAATAGCCCCTTTGGCATAACTAAAACCGCATAAAAAACTCGCTAACACCAGATAGCCGTCAGCGAGCTGAAAAGGGCCAGTGCTGTGTTGTAACGCATAAAGCGCCACACAAAAAGCCCCCAGCAGTGCGAATAGCCAAAAGCCAGGTCGTGGCCATTGTTTAGTTAAGTATGCGCCAAAAAAGGCGGTAAAAACTGGCATTACACTGGTGACCAGAATGCCGTGACTGGCGCCAACCTGCTGCAAAGCCAAGGCAGATAACACCGGGTAAGCAAAGACTGAACCCAAAGCCACTAACGCCAGCCCCTGCCATTGCTTTGCTGTAGGTAATTTTTGTCTGGTCACCAGCAGTAATATCAGAGCCAGTAGTGCCGCTATTAAAGCCCTGCCCGCGCCAACAAAAACCGGCGGCATATCAAGCACCGCCATTCGGGTTGCTGGTAATCCAGCTGAGAACATCAGCATACCTAAGCTGCCAAACCATAAGCCTTGCACCAGCGGCTTTTGCCAAAATGGCAAAGCGGTTGAGTTTTGCTCTGAAACAGAAACTGCAGACATAAAAGATGCTCCCCAAAAAGCGACTGGACAGTCAGCCAACTTCAGTTAGTATACAAAGCAATAAACCATGACAATCAGGACAGTTAGCAGCAAAACTCACTAAACTGTACAGGTGAAAATTCCATGACAATTGCAGTGACCCAGTGGCAGTTGGATAAAGCCAGTAAAGCAAGTTTTAGCAGTCAGCTGTATCTGCAGGCGCAGCAAGCCATCCAATCCGGCCGCTGGGTTGCAGGTGCGCGCTTGCCATCGATCCGGCTTTTAGCTGCGCATTTAGAGATCAGTAAATTTACCGTGGCAGAGCTGTATGAAAAGCTCTCTGCCGCTGGTTTTGTTCGCTCTCAGCCTGGCAGCGGGGTTTATGTCAGTCGTTTAACTGAGCAGCAACAGCAGCTGGAATCCAGTGCCAGCCAAAGCAGCAGACAACAGGATGTCGCTCTGATGCGCCAAACACTGCTGAGAGAACCTCACTGGATCAAAGCATCAGCGGGGTGGTTATCACCGGATTGGATGCCGGATCAGGAAATACGCCAGGCGATGCGGGATTTAGCGCGTCAACCACAGTCTTTAACCGACTATGGCCCGGCTCAGGGCTATTTCCCTTTGCGCCAGTATTTCGCTCAGCGTTTAGCGCAGTTATCTATTGCCACAGAACCCGCTTATATTCTGCTGACCTACAGCGCCTCTCATGCACTGGATTTAGTCTTTCGTTTGCATCTGAAACCAGGCGATTGGGTGATGGTGGACGATCCAGGCTTTTATAACTTCTTTGCTTTGCTGAGATTGCATCAGGTGCAGCTCCTTGTGGTGCCCCGCACTAAAGAAGGGCCGGATTTAGCAGTGATGCAGCAACTGGCGCAGCAGTATCAGCCCAAAGCCTATTTAACCAATTCAGTGCTGTCGAACCCTGTGTCGTTAAGCATCCATCCAGCCCGCGCTTTTGCAGTGTTGCAGTTGTTGCAACAGCATCAGTGCTTGTTGATTGAAGACGATATCTACGCCGACTTTGAAACTCAGCCGGTATCGCGTTACGCTTCGATGGCTGGATTTCAATCAAACAATGGTTTTGAAACCATTTACTTAGGCAGTATGTCGAAAACTTTGTCCGCCGATTTACGGGTAGGTTTTATTGCTGCAGCCCCAGCCACCATAGCGGCCCTGACTGACTTAAAACTCATTAGTGGTATATCCACCTCCAATACCATGGAGCGCCTGGTGTACGCGCTGTTAACAGGAGGCGGTTATCGCCGTCACCTTGAGCAATTAAAGCGTCGTTTGCAGCAAGCCCGCAACTTAGTGTTTTCAAAATTAAAACAGCTCGATTGCCAGTTATGGGCAGAGCCATCTTCTGGTTTTTTATGTTGGGTCAAGTTGCCTGAAGGTGTCAGTAGCAGTCTATTGTCTGAACGTTTGCAACAACGTCAGGTGGTATTAGCTCCGGGTTCACAGTTCAGCACCCTGCCCGATGCCGATCAGTACACCAGACTTAATGTGGCGCAGTGTCTGGATCAAGAATTTTGGTTGATATTGGCAGATGAGTTGCGCCAGATCAGAGACAGTGTTTCTCTTTCATCAGATACTAACCACAAAGAGCGGGGATAAACCAATCTCAGATTTGATTGGATTTCTGGACGGGCTGGGACAAACCACCGCCCCTACTTAAGTCGCACTGACAAAACCCTTGTATTCTGACAAGCTAAAGAAAAAGGATGTGGTATGGCCAAAACATCAGATAAATCGCTGGCAAAATCGCTGGACTGGGGTGTATTGCTGCAATCCGGTAATCGTATTTTTATTGGCTCTCATGCAGCAGCCCCTGCGGCATTGCTGGCAGATTTAATGGCGCGCAGTAAAAACCTGCATGATATAGAGCTGGTACAACTGATGGTGCTGGCTGATAACTGCTGGGCTGAAGAGCGGTATAGCGACTTATTCAAAATCAATGCGTTATTTATTGCCGGTGACAAAGTGCGTAATGCGGTTGCACAAGGCCGTGCTGACTATACTCCTTGTTTTTTATCTGAAGTGCCGGCGCTGTTTAAAGAAGAAATTCTGCCCTTAGATGCTGCTTTGGTGATGGTGAGCCCGCCTGACGCCTTTGGTTACTGCTCCTTGGGTGTCTCTGTCGATGCCGTCTCGGCCGCAGTGCGGTCAGCGAAAAAAGTCATAGCGCAAATTAACCCTAAGATGCCTCGCACCAATGGCTATACCTTTATCCATCAAAGCCAAATTCATGCTTTTATCGAGCAGGAAGAAGAGCTGCCAGAATTAACCCCTCCAGTACTGGATGAAGTGACAGAACGAATTGGTCAGTACGTGTCTATGTTAATTGAGGATGGCGCGACCTTGCAGCTGGGCATAGGCAAAATTCCTGAAGCCGTTTTACGTTATTTGGGCAACCATAAAGATTTAGGCGTGCACTCTGAGGTGATCTCAGACGGTGTGATGGAGCTCATCACCAAAGGCGTGATTAACAACAGAAAAAAAACCTTTCACCCCGGCAAAACTGTGACCAGTTTTTGTATGGGCAGTAAAGCTTTATACGACTTTGTTGATGGCAATCCTCATGTTGAGTTTTACCCCAGCGAGTATGTGAATTCCCCTACTAATATTGCCCGTAACGACGCCATGATCGCCATTAACAGCGCCATCGAAGTTGACTTAACAGGCCAGGTGGTATCGGATTCTATAGGTCATAAGTTTTACAGCGGTATTGGTGGTCAGGTCGATTTCAGCCGCGGCGCGTCGATGAGTAAAGGTGGCAAACCCATTATTGCCTTACCCTCAACGGCTAAAAACGGCACTGTATCGCGCATAGTGGCCACCATCACTGAAGGTGGTGGCGTAGTGACCTCCCGTGGTCATGTGCATTATGTAGTGACAGAATTTGGTGTTGCATCCCTACGTGGCAAAAGTATCCGCGAACGGGCGCTGGAGCTGATACGGGTAGCGCATCCTAAGTTCCGTAAACAGTTGCTGGATGAAGTTCGTACCCGCTACTGGGTGCCGCATTATCAAAAAGACTACCCAAAAGATGTGGTCGAATTGGGCAAAGTGGGTGTAAAAACCTTAACCATAGCGGGAGAACAGTTTGATTTGCGGGCGTTAAACCCTGCTGATGAGCGCCGCTTGCAGGAGTTTTTTTACTCACATACTAAAGAAACTTTGCTGCTACGTTACAACCACCATCCCAAACAAATGAGTAGGGAAAAATCCTGTACTTTGGTCAGTGTCGACCAATCCCGTGATTTAGCACTTTGTATTGTCAAACAACAAGGTTCGATACTGGAAATTCAGGCGGTAGGGCGTTATTACCTGAACGAAACCGACAACAGTGCAGAAGTAGCTTTTGTTACCCGTGAGCGACAACACGGTAAAGGCATGGCCAAAAGGCTGCTGGAAGAAATGATCAAAATTGCCCGTATGCGCGAACTCAACCGCATGATGGCTTATGTTCGCTCTGATAATAAGCCTATGCAAAAAGTGTTTGAAAAAGCCGGATTTAAACGCATCGCCAGTGGCGATCCGGATGAAGTCTATTTAGAGCTGCCACTCAAGGTAGCGGAACCAGAGAAGCAGTAAATGAGTTTAGTGATCTTCAGTCACGGTCGTTGTTTGTCCTACGACATAGGCCATGATCATCCGGAAGCTGCGTCGCGCATTCATGCGGTGCAGGACCAGCTATTAAGTTCGGGGCTGGAATATGTAGTGCAGCAACGTGATGCCAGCCCGGCCAGTCGTGATCAGCTGTGTTTAGCGCATTGTCCGTCCTATGTTGACCATGTCTTTGATGCAGTGCCGGATACTGGCCATATTTGGTTGGATGACGATACCCAGGCTAATGCTAAATCACTTAACGCAGCTTTGTATTCGGCAGGATCGGGCATCAACGCCGTGGATGTGGTGATGCAACACCAAGATACCCAAGCTTTTTGTTTAATACGCCCGCCAGGTCATCACGCTGAATACAAAGCGGCCAAAGGTTTTTGTATCTTTAATAACGTCGCCATAGCAGCAGCTTATGCTATGCAGCATTATGGCTTGCAGCGTGTGCTGATTGTGGATTTTGATGTACACCACGGCAATGGCACCGAAGATATTTTCCAGCATGATCCAAGAGTGAAGTTTTTCTCGTCCTTTCAACATCCGTTTTATCCTTATACCGACCCCATCAGTCATTCGCCTTCTATTGTTAAAATGCCTCTGGCGGCTGGCACCAGCGGAGCTTTGTATCAACAAAGGTTTACCGATGAATGGCTACCTTTAATGCATGAATTTCAGCCAGAGCTGGTGTTAGTTTCCGCAGGTTTTGATGCGCATATCGAAGATGATATGGGCCAGATGAAACTAACAGAGCTGGATTATTTATGGCTTGGCCAACAACTGAAACAGCTGGCCGATCGCTACTCAGAAGGGCGCTTGGTGTCTATGCTCGAAGGCGGCTACGAACATAGCCCGCTGGCGCGCAGTGTGGTTGCTTACCTGAAGGGTCAGTTGTGACAACCTGCGGGCGGGTGCAAGACCCGCCCCGACAGTAATCCTTATACAATCTTTATAACCCGCCTTAACCCAAAGCTATAAAATCCGGTTGTTGTTTCACGCCGGATAAAATTTTATGGCCGCCTCTTTGGTGTTGGGTTCTGCAGTAAAAAGCTCCAGTCGTTATTTGATGTACCGGGTGCTTGGGCATTTATTATTACTGTTGTCGGCCGTCAAACTGGTGGCTATGGCAGTTTCCATTCTTTACCACGAAAGCAGCTTTTGGATTTTTCTTGGCTCAGCGCTTTTTACCGCTTCTGTGGGGTATAGCCTGGTGTACAAAGGCCGTGAAGCAAAAGATATTAAACATCGTCAGTTGTTTTTACTCACTACTTTAAGCTGGTTGTCTTTATGTGTGTTTTCGGCTATCCCATTGTGGTTGATAGTGCCGGACATCAGTATCTCCAATGCCGTATTTGAGACTGTATCAGCTGTCACCACCACTGGGTCTACCGTCTTGTCAGGCCTGGACACTATGCCAAAAGGTATTTTGTTCTGGCGCGCCGTACTGAACTGGATAGGTGGTATAGGTATTATTGTGATGGCCATTGCCATTTTACCCGCACTAAAAATCGGCGGTATGCGGCTATTTAAAACTGAAAACTCCGATACCTCAGACAAAATTTTGCCCCGCAGTTCTACCCTATCCGCCGCTATCGGCTCTGTCTATCTGGTATTAACGCTATGCGCTATGGTGTCCTATTATCTGGCGGGTATGAATGGTTTTGATGCTGTGACTCATGCCATGACCACAGTGGCCACAGGTGGATTCGCCAACTACGATTCGTCTTTTGGTCAGTTTAAAGACATGCCACAAATTTACTGGCTCAGCAGCTTTTTTATGATGCTGGCCGCTATGCCCTTTGTCCTTTTTGTAAGCGCCGCCAAAGGAGATCGAACCGCGTTATGGCGCGACCCACAAGTACGGGCCTTTTTAGCCATAGTGGCGTTTTGCAGCCTATTGCTAACTGGATATCAGGTAGTGCATAACGACAGAGCGGTATTTGATGCCCTCACCCACAGCTTGTTTAATGTGGTGTCGATCATTACCACCTGCGGTTATGCCTCAGAGGATTATACCTTGTGGGGCAATATGGCCATTATGCTGTTTTTCTACCTGACTTTTGCCGGGGCTTGTTCAGGATCTACGTCAGGTGGTTTAAAAATATTTCGTATACAGCTCGCCGCAATGTTGCTGGTGAAACAGTTAAAACTGTTGGTACATCCGAAAGCCGTCTGGAGCCAGAGTTACGGCGGAAAAAAAGTAGATGATCAACTACTGGGCAATGTGTTGGCCTTTTGTTTTATTTATTTTGCTACCATAGCCTTTATTGCGATGGCCTTATCCTTCTGCGAACTGGATTTAGTTACGTCAATCACTGGTGCCGCAACAGCAGTTGCTAACGTAGGTCCAGGTCTTGGCAGTATTATTGGTCCTGCCGGTAATTTTGCGACTTTGCCAGATGCCGCAAAATGGTGGCTGAGTTTAGGTATGTTAATGGGGCGACTGGAAATTCTGACTTTACTGATTTTATTTAGCCCCTCTTACTGGCGCTATTGATATGGCAAAAGCACTGCGTTTTTCATTTTCTTATCTGCCAGAGCTTGCCGGCACATTTTTGGCGCCGCTGCTGATCGTGCTGCTGTGTTTACCGTTGCGTGCATGGATAAGCCCGACTGATGTAGCTATGTTGCAATTGTTATGGGTAGCATGGCAGGCACAGCATTATGGTTGGCGCTGGGCCTCGCTGACCACTTTGGTGTCGGTATTAATTCTGAACTGGTGTTTTGTGCCGCCCTATTACACTTTTGATGTGCACGATGCCAGTTTCTTTATTAGCTTTGTGGTGATGGTGGTATTGGGGTTATTAATCAGCCTGCTGTCTGAACAATCAAAGCAGCAATTAAAACGGTTGCGTTATGCCATGTCACAAACCCGTGGCATGTATATGTTGGCCAAAGGTTTAGGCCAACGCCAAAGCTGGTCACAACAATGTGCCTACGCAGCTAAATTATTAAGTCGCCGCTTAGGCGCTGCTGTTCAGGTTGTTCAAGGACAGCAACCTGCAGCAGCTGCGGAGCAAGCGGTTTTACCTGTTGGCTCTCCTGCGACTGCCTGGATCCTTGTGCCACCTGCTTTTCTAACCAGCCATCCCACTTTATTGCATACAGCTCAGTCTTTATTGGCGCAAAGTTATGCTCAGCTGGAATTGCGTGAAAAAGCACAACAAGACAGAGTAAAAGCTCAACTGGAGCAACAAAAAGCTATGCTATTAAGGTCCCTGTCGCATGATTTACGTACGCCTTTAGCCACTATTATGGGCGCATCCAGTATGTTGGCCGATCCAGAGCTGCAACTGAGTACAGCGCAGCGCCAACAACAGGCGCAGAATATTTACCAGCAAAGTCAGATTTTAAACCAGCATTTTGAAAAAGTGCTTGAGCTGAGCAAAGCCCAACTGACAGGGCATCATATTCAGCTTACAGATTTCAGCTCAGACGATTTAGTGGCTGGCGCTTTGGCCAGACGAGGTGAAAAAGCCACAGAGTTAACTGCATCTTTGCACTGCAGTGCGGCGGAGTCTTTGTCAGGTGATTTAGAATTACTGGAAATCGCGCTGGCGAATATGCTGGAAAATGCCTTGTATCATGGGGCAGCCCCTTTCGAGTTGCAGATGGGGCAGAAAGCATCGGCCTTTTACATCCGGCTGACAAATACTGTGAATGATCAAGCGCCGTCAAACCGGGATAAAGGCCATGGCTTGGGTATCAATATTTGCCGGGCTGTGGCTGGTTTGCATCAGGGTAGTTTTGAAATACAAAGCTGCCCAAAGCTACAGCAAATCACAGCTGTATTGGAGTGGCCACGATGAACAAGGGCACAGCAAAAGATCTTTCTGTCAGCCTGCTGGTGCTTGAAGACGATACAGGCTTGCAAAGTTTCTTACAAACCCTGCTGGATAGTCAGGGCTATCAGAGCTTGATCACTGCTCAGGGTAAACAAGGCTTTGCTTTACTCAAGGAGCATAGTTTTGATTTGATTTTACTGGATTTAGGTTTAGCCGATATGGATGGCATTCAGTGGCTGCAGCAGCTGCGCTCCTGGTCTGAAGTGCCAGTCATTGTGATATCAGCCCGGGGCAAAGAGTTAGATAAAGTTCAGGCGCTGGATAGCGGCGCCAATGACTATGTGACTAAACCTTTTAGTTCAGCTGAGCTGTTAGCAAGGATCAGAGCCACATTGCGACAACAACAAAAAACCACCAGGCCATTGGCTTTTGCCAACGTCAAGCTGGATCCGGTGCAGCGCCTGGTGACCAAAGCCGGTGAAGCTGTGCATTTAACCAAAACCGAATACGATATTTTATTGCTGCTGGTGCGCCATTTAGGTTCTGCGTTAACCCATAACCAAATTTTACAGCAGGTCTGGGGCGAACATTACCAGGACAGACCTGAGTATATTCGCGTCCATATGGCACAGCTGCGGCAAAAACTTGAAGACAATCCATCTGCGCCCAAACACCTGAAAACCGAGGCTGGTGTGGGCTACCGGCTTTGTGAATAAACAGCTGGCTGTACCTGGGAAATTATGTTGACGCAAAGTTAATTATTCTTTAGTTTATTCAACAAGATAAATCATAGGAACTCCAAAGAGGCCCTTCAAGGCAACTCTGGTACAAAAGGACTATTTATGAAACTACATAGGCTTAGCTTCGCCCTGCTATCCATAACCTTAAGCACTGCAGTAAGTGCAGCCCCCATGAACTATGGCTTTACCATTTTAACTGAATTAAAACCACAGCAGCATGAAGCCTTGTGGACCAGAGTTAATCCGGTACCACCTCTTTATCCTGTAGATATGGCAAGTAAAGGCGTCGCAGGTTGTGGTGTGTTTAAAGTCATTATTGATAAAGAAGGTGAAACCGAAAGTGTTGAACTGATAAGCTCGGTTCCGGTAAAAGGTGTAGCCAGAGGTGCCACCAAGGTGATCAAAAAATGGCAGTGGCACAATACAACTGGAAAACCAGACAGTGCCGAAGAAAAAATTATCAGGCTGGATTTTTGTATGGGCGGTACCACCTTAGCTGAAGCTGAAGCGCGTTGTCAGCAGCAAGCACAGCTAGAGTGCAGCGAGTAGCGCGAAAGGCCTGCGCGGTCAATTGACCAAGCCACCACCATGCAGCTATGAATTGGCTGCATGTTTTTATTTGTAATCTGTATTTCATATTAGGGACTTATTCGCATGTTCCCTAGGTAAAAATCTGCCATAGGTTCAATGGTTTGCAAGGTAAAAAGCTTTCGTCATTGCCGTCCCCATTCCTTTCCACCCATTTCTACCAACCGAGACGCGGCTCGTCGAAAGGAAAAGGCGAGATCATTGGCGGCCGATAATTGTGCCAGTGACACGCCACTTCGACCCGTCGCCGACCACTCAAATTGTTCACCCTCTTTGGTACGAATCATGGTCGTCGCAAAGGAACTCGAGTTCCCCCCCTTCTCACTGACAAACAACTCTTCATTTCCATCACTGCTTTCAACTTGCGCTTCAAACTCGACAAATAATTCATCGAGCGGGACTTTTGCCGCTAGCACCAAGCGGGTGCGATATTCATAACACACGTCAATGAGGGTCACGAATCGTCGCGCTTCGTCGAGGTGATTGGCGTCTAATTGCGGCACCCGGTCCATGATGAGGACCTGAAATCGGTCGCAGAGGGAAATATAATCGGCCGCGCCGAGTGGTTGGTAGCATAACTCGGAAAAGTCAAACCAGGCGCACCGGTCATTCAACCGGGCGACCTGGACGGTGCGACCGAAGGGTACGTGAATGGCCTCGGCCTCAGTTCCGGATGCAGTGCCACCAAATATTTCTTTCAACTGCGCCTGCATGTTGTTATCACTATTATTATCGCCGTGAACATCCTTGTTTGACCAAAAATAGGATTGACCATCAGCTCGAGTTTCGAGTCGATAATCCTTGGCGGAATCCTCCATGGAAATAATGTCGAACGTGTGTTTTAACATGTCTATGAATGGCAAAAAGAGGGATCGGTTAATGCCTCCCTCATACAAGGCATCGGGGGAGCGATTCGAGGTGGCCACCACCACGACATTCCAATCCAATAATAATAATAAAAGTCGTTTCAAAATCATGGCATCGGCAACGTCTGTTACTTGAAATTCATCGAAACAGAGGAGTTGGGCTTCCTGTGCCAATTGCTGCGCAATGATGGGTATCGCATCATCTCGTGGGTGCTTCTGTTTGTAGACAAAGATTCGATGATGGACGTCTAGCATGAATTCATGAAAGTGGACGCGGCGTTTGGTAATTTTTACGTGTGTGAAGCTGTGGCTGTCATTATTACAGCAAGAATCATCAGGAACATTAACCGACGCGTAAAAGAGATCCATTAGAAAGCTCTTGCCGACCCCGACCGGCCCATAAATGTACATGCCTCGCGGTGGTGGACCAAAAGACCACAAATGGAATTTCTTTCGAAGAAAGGACTGAGCGGATGCCAAGGATCGCGTCAGTAACAGTAACAGCGGACTGCTGCTTGTAGAGCTGCTCTCTGTCGGTCTGTCCGTGCGCACGGGTACTGGTGGGAGCGAGTTTAGAGACTCGTGCAGGGCATCGAGTTTTGCCGCCAGAGCGACTTGCGCGTCATCTCGTCTCACCTCCTCCGCATCCACCTTGCGTTCATACGCCGCTGTCACGGGGCCTGTCGGGAGGGACCGCCGAGCAACGCGATGTTGTGCTGCCATATTCTTCATCACCGTCTTCATCACCGTCTTCATCATCAACATGATGAGTTTATCAACATGGTAAGGAAAGTACGATCAAGTCCGCTTCTTCCCGCTTTTTTCGATTGTCTCAGATCTAGGGGCTTATTCGCAATTTACCTCGTCGGTTCCCCCAAGATCTTCGAGGAGTTGCGAAAGCGTATAAGAGATCCTTTCCTCCTCTCGGGTTTCCGCATCTAGTAAATCACACAGAAGCCCAGTCAGAGCTTCCTCTTACCAGGGTCGTTTACGTGTGAGTCGGCTAGCCACCACATCATCTAATGCATCGAAATGCCTTAGGAGCAGTCGGATCGTGCGAGGTGATAACACTAGATCTATTCCTCTATCTGTTTAACGCAAAGCTAAGCGGCGCGGGTTAGCGCGTCCTTGCTTGAGCGCTTTATGCGTGTACGATACACTGCCACATACCAGAATACGGTTGCACCAATAAGACCACAAATGCTGCAAAACAATGTTTGTTTCATTAGATCAACACTTGAGTCTTGACCGAACGGCTTAAAACCATAAATGAATATTACACTGGGAACTACTGCAGCTAGTAAGTACCAATGAAACTCCTGCCGCTCTAATTTTTTAAGCACATAATGCAAAGGCAAAGCCCAAGCTATTACAACAACTATGGCCACTATTGCAGCCACACTTGCCATTAATAGCGATATATTTATACCGGAATAAGCAGTTCCAATTGAATCAACCGCAGTGACAACAAAAGTTACTACAAAAACGGTTAGAACTGTACATAAGCTAGCTATAGATAGTGATTTCATAATTTACGCATAACTTTTTAGCGTCTTATCCTGCGTTCACGACGGATAAGCGCCTGTTAAACGGTAGGTGCGCTCTTTATTGGTACATTTGATGCTAATGGAATTTGTATATTTAGGGAACAGCTGCTTATAAGTTTATTTTGGCCAATCTGAAGCTGTCTTTTACAGTGTTACTGTCATTTCGTATCTCATCACCTGTTTCATCCAGTGAGTATTTGTCCGTATTCAGAGCTTCTGGCAATACATCACCCTCCCGCTTTCCCGGGCTCATAGTTTTACCGCTCATTACAACCAGCCGTTAACTATCCGGTGGTCCGGTGTCCAGTCGTTTGAACCTATAGGGTCAAGTCTTGCCCTGTGCCCCATCAAATTAGAACCAACAAAAAATGTTCATAAAATCAAAAAATAATGGAAAAATATCACCAATTCATTCACAACTAATGATGTGCCCCCCCTAAAACATCGGGGCACGGGGCAAGACTTGACCCCAAACTTCCTCTGTCCATGGCTTGGCAACAGCGTGGGAAGCCAAAAGACCTGATGTTCCATTCTGACCAGGGCTGC
>NZ_RZUF01000025.1 GCF_004005375.1 Rheinheimera sediminis
GGCATGGCGCGCATTATAGGGAGTTTTTGGCGGCGCGCAATACCAAATCTTAGTTTTTTGAGGCTTTGGCGATCGTTTGCTGGTTAAACCGTCAATATGGGCAAAATAGCTCCAAAAACAATATCAGTAGGTATGCATTTAATAGTTGGCTGCTTAAGAACTAGTCGCTAATATGAAAGAGCTTTAAGTATTTATATGTATTTACTCTGACTCTTTCATCTTTATTACTTAGGAAATCTTTATGTTAGCTAATTTACAACGATCCTTACCTTTTACTCTGGCGTTAGCCATTATTGTTTATCTGGTTCTAATGTTTACCCCCGATATTGCTTTAAGCGCTTCTGTCTTAGTCACCGTTGGTGTGGTACTGGGTGGAGTATTGGTGCCTCTTCTTATAGAAGTGAAGGGAGCGTCTCTGGATAGCACAGGCACTGCTGTAACGGCTAAAACAAATTACGAAGGTGAAACAGCTACTTTATATGTAGGTAACTTACCTTACCGTGCAAATGAAGATGCAGTACGCGAGCTATTCCAGAAGTTTGGTGTAGTCGTCAATGTGCGTTTGATGAAAGATCGCCAAACAGGTCGTCGCCGTGGCTTTGGTTTTGTTGAAGTGGCAGCGAAAGATGCCAATAAGATGATTCAGAAGTTAAACGACTTTGCGTTCCAAGAACGTACTTTGAAGGTACGTGAAGCCAAGGAACGTCAGGACGGTGACGATAACGACGAATAACTGTATTAGTCCTGATATAAATCTGGCCAGCAACTCTGCTGGCCAAATCCCATCTGTTTGACTCTTAACTTTTGCTGATCTGTCAGCTCCTGTGTCGCAATAAAACAATCCTGACTCTTCTGTTTATATAGAGGAACGATCCCTGCAGCTAAATGCTGCACTCTTCTGGCTATCGCATCGGCGGTATCAAACAATTTTGGCGCATCCTCAAAAGCCAAACAGATCTCTTGAGCTAAAAAAGGAAAATGAGTGCAGCCCAGAATAATAGCTTTAGGTGCAAACTCATTTAAGCCGCTATCTTTGATCACTGTGGCTACTTCTGCTGTCACTTCAGCATCTGTCCAGACTTTTTGCTCAGCCAGCATCACCAGCTCACTACTCCCGACTAATTGCACCTGACTCTCACCCGCATAGTTTGAGACCAGCTTCTGTATATAGTGGCCTTTGACTGTAGCTGGTGTGGCCAGCAACGCCATTTTTTCGCCAGCACAATAGAAAGCAGCAGGTTTTATCGCTGGTACTACGCCAACAAAAGGTAAATCAAACTGCTGACGTAACCATTCAACCGCCTGTGTGGTTGCTGTATTGCAAGCGATGACAATTAGATCGACCTGATGAGTCAGCAAATGTTCTGTCAGTTGCTTTAAACGCTGGCGGATAAATAACTCCGACTTAGTGCCATAAGGCAGGTATCTGTTGTCCATCAGATAGAAGTAGTTTGCAGGCACCAAAGCACGCACGGCCTCCAATATAGAAAGTCCACCCACCCCACTGTCGATAAAACCTATACGCATGCCACTGTCTTCTGAAAAGTATCTTGTAAAAATTCAGACGCTATTTTGCCAGACATTCGCCCGCTAAGGCAGTTGCTCTGCTACTTTTATCTGCAGCTTGCTTTTGCTGATAGACATTCAGGCAAAAGCCCTTAGAATAGGCCGCTTTTTCGACAATAGGTGACAAGCAATGGCTTTAGGGCAAGTATTTCCGGATTTATATGAAACTCAACTGGCAGAAAAGCAAGCTGGCGTGCAGCAGCTGTTTGCATCCTATGCCTTGCCAGATCTAGAGTTATTCCGCTCCGAGCCCAGCCATTACCGCCAGCGCGCTGAATTTAGGATCTGGCATGAAGGGGACGATTTGTTCCACATTATGTTTGACTCTGAAACCAAACAAAAACAGCGCATCGACTACTTCCCTGTTGCCTGCAAACAAATAGCTGACTTTATGCCTGTACTGCTGGAAGAGCTGAAGAAGCGTCCGGCACTACGAAACAAGTTATACCAAATTGATTACCTGAGTGGTTTAAGTGGCGAGTTGTTGGTTTCTCTTGTTTATAAGAAGCCTTTAAGTGACGATTGGGCCGAACAAGCGGCTTTGTTAAAAGCCGACTTAGCGGAACAATGGCCACTGGATTTTATTGGCCGTTCGCGTAAGCAAAAAGTCTTGGTGCATCGCGACCATATTATTGAAAAGCTAAAGGTGAAAGATCGCACTTTAAGTTACCAGCAAATTGAAAATAGCTTTACCCAGCCAAATGCTAAAGTGAATCAGCAAATGCTGGAGTGGGCTTGTGACATATCAAGTCAACTCAAAGGCGACTTGCTGGAACTCTATTGTGGTAATGGCAATTTCTCACTGGCCCTGACGCCTTATTTCCGTCAGGTGGTCGCTACAGAAATTGCTCGTAGCTCGATTAAATCTGCACAGCTGAATATTGAAATGAACCAGGTGACGAATTTGCAGGTACTGCAAATGTCAGCTGAGGATGTCAGCGCGGCCATGGCCACAGGTAAACAGTTAAAGACATTGGATTTATCAGAGTTACAGCTGGATACTATTCTGGTTGACCCACCACGGGCAGGCTTAGATCCAGCCACAGAGGCTTTTGTCAGTCAGTTTAACGATATTATTTATATCTCCTGTAATCCTGTCACTTTGGAACAGAACTTACAACAGCTGAGTAAAACCCACGAAATCAAAGCTTTTGCTTTATTTGATCAATTCCCATACACCCACCATATTGAATCTGGTGTCTGGTTACGCAAACTTACTGCTTAGCTTTGCGACAACAGGGTTTTGCGGCCATAACTAGCTGCTCCATGAGCCATCCAGCGCAACTGCATAATAGTGCGCTGGGTGATTTGTTTACGTTGCTCTGCCGTGGCATCCAGCGCATCAGCACCAGCATGAAAGACTAAAATCACCATAGCTTCAGCTTGTATTTGCGCTCTCTCGGCCGGGCAATCTGTTTCTTTACGCAGATAATCCGCCAACTCAGCACCAAAATGATAAATTTCACGAGCTACAGCGCTACGAAAAGCCGCAGAAGTACCCGAACGTTCGCGCAGCAGTAAACGAAATACATTGCTGTGACCCGTGACAAATTCCATAAAGGTTTCAATGGAGGTACGGATCACACTACCATCGCTTTCAATACGATGTCTGGCTTGGCGTAATAACTGACGAAGCATCAGACCGGCTTCATCGACCAGAGTTAGCCCAAGTTCATCCATATCAGTAAAATGGCGATAAAACGAAGTTGGAGCTATACCAGCTTCGCGCGCTACTTCACGCAAACTTAAACTTGAGTAGCCTTTATCAGCACTAAGCTGCTGAAAAGCTGCATCTATAATAGCGCGTCTGGTTTTTTCTTTTTGTTGGGCGCGGGTCACGGCTCACTCCTTTTTGCTACTTCCCCATTTTAACGCTTGACCCTGCAACTTTGCACGGCTAAATTAGCTTACAGTTGTAAGCTTAAAGTTCCCAAAATGAATAAACCACCCATTATCTGGACCAATGTGATTTTGTTTGCGTCCACTTTTCTCGCTGCTGCCATTCTGGTGCCATGGTACGCCATAGCTGTTGGTTTTACCTGGACAGAGATTATTGCCACTATTTTATGCTTGGGTTATTGCGGTATGTCGATCACCGCCGGTTACCATCGCCTTTGGGCACATAAAACTTATGATGCTCACCCTGTACTGCAGTGGATTTACGCCATAGGCGGCGCTTTTGCTCTACAAAACAGCGCACTGCACTGGTCTTCTGATCACCGTGTGCATCATAAGTTTGTCGATCAAAATGACAAAGATCCCTACTCAGCTCAACGTGGTTTTTGGTTCAGTCATATTGGCTGGATGCTACGTGAATACCAAAGCAATACCTATGCGGATTACAGCAATGCCCGCGACTTACAGAACAATAAAATAGTGATGTGGCAACACAAAAACTATCTGGCACTGACAGTAGCAACCAACTTTGGTATCCCACTGTTTTTAGGTTGGTTGACTGACAGCTATATCGGCATGTTATTAAGCGTTGGGGTGTTACGCTTAGTGCTCAGTCACCATTTTACGTTTTTTATTAACTCTTTAGCTCACATCTGGGGTGACCAGCCTTACACCGATCAGAACAGTGCACGGGATAACGGCATACTGGCTTTCTTAACCTATGGTGAGGGTTACCATAACTTCCACCATATTTTTGAATATGATTACCGCAATGGCATTAAATGGTGGCAATTTGACCCAACCAAATGGCTGATTAAAAGCTGTTCATGGCTAGGTTTAACCCGGAATTTACGAGTTTGCCCACAGGATCGGATCGAAAAAGCTAAGGTGCAGATGCAGCTGAAACGTGCGCAGGCTAAAGTCTCGCACCTGCCTGATGCTGAGCTGGTGATGCAACGGCTGGAACATGAATACGAGTTACTGATCGAAAAAATGCATGCATACTACGATGTGAAGAAAGTCCTGCTGCAACAGAAAAAACAACAGTTGATGCAACAGTACAATGAATTTGATTTAAAACAGCAAATGGCGGAAGTAAGACGTAATCTGCAGCTGCAGCAAAGACGCTGGCAACAGCTAACTGCACAATTTGCCTGATAGCTTGAAGTCGTTGTAATAAGGTTCCCCTCCTGATACAACGCACAGGTCTTTGTGGAGGCGATAAAAAAGGTGGCTTAAGCCGCCTTTTTTATCGCCTTTCATTCAGGATTTCTGATTAAATAGAGTGAGAGCATTCAACGAAGGAAAAATCCTGTGGTCAAAGCAACTCAAAGCAAAGCATATGATTTTGATGCTATTATTATAGGCACAGGTCCTGGCGGCGAAGGCGCAGCTATGAATCTGGCGAAAAGCGGTAAGACTGTAGCAGTTATCGAACGTCACCAGCAAGTTGGCGGCGGCTGTACCCACTGGGGTACTATCCCTTCAAAAGCCTTGCGTCACTCGGTCAGTCGTTATATCGAATACAAAGAAAACCCGTTGTTCCAGATGGAAGACCAGTCCTCCAACCTAACCTTCCCACAAATATTAAAACACGCTGCCGGTGTAATTCGTAAACAGGTACAGCTTCGCAGTAGTTTTTATGATCGCAATAGAGTAAAGGTACTGCAAGGCGACGCTTCTTTTGTCGACGCTCATCATATTCGTATTGCGCAAATTGGTTCACCAGATCAGATTATTTCCGCCGAGCATATTATTCTGGCAACAGGCTCACGCCCTTACCGGCCGCAAAATGTCGACTTTACTCATAGTCGTATTTTCGACAGTGATACTATTTTGTCGTTAAAAGACGATCCGCGCCACATCATCATCTTCGGTGCAGGTGTAATTGGCTGTGAATATGCCTCGATTTTCCGTGGCTTGGGGGTACGTGTTGATTTGGTCAACACCAGAGATCGTCTGTTATCCTTTATGGATACTGAAATATCAGATGCTTTGAGCTATCACTTCTGGAATTCAGGGGTAACTATTCGCCATGGCGAAGAGTTTGATCGAATCGAAGGTTGTGACGACGGTGTTATTTTACATCTGCAATCCGGCAAAAAAATGAAAGCAGACTGCATCCTATTTGCCAACGGACGCACAGGCAATACCGACAAACTAGAGCTGAATGCTATTGGCTTAAAAGCGGACAGCCGCGGTCAATTAAAAGTGAATGATAATTATCAGACTGAAATCCCCAACATCTATGCAGTAGGGGATGTGATTGGCTATCCAAGCCTAGCCAGCGCAGCTTATGATCAAGGCCGCATTGCCGCAAACTCTATTATTCATGGTAACTGCAGTACTTATCTGATCGATGATATCCCAGTGGGTATTTACACCATACCAGAAATGAGTTCAGTCGGTAAAAACGAGCAGGAGTTAACTGCAGCTCGTATTCCCTATGAAGTGGGTCGGGCCCAGTTTAAACATTTAGCCAGGGCTCAGATCGCCAACACCAGTGTAGGCAGCCTGAAGTTGTTGTTTCACCGTGATACCAAAGAGATTTTAGGGATCCATTGTTTTGGTGAAAGAGCTGCAGAGATAGTCCACATAGGCCAAGCTATTATGATGCAAAAGAATGGCGGTAATAACATAGAGTACTTTGTTCATACGACCTTTAATTACCCTACTATGGCCGAAGCCTACAGGGTAGCGGCTATGAATGGCTTAAACCGCTTGTTTTAATACATCGTAGTCAATAACTAGAGGCTAGCGCTCAAATCTAGCCTTTAGTTAACAATAAAAAATAATAAATATACCATTTGTTTTCTTCTCCCCTTTGTTGTTACGATTAAATTTATATCAGGACAGTTAAACCTTACAGCGGCATCAAGGATGTGCGATGAAAAACCACGTATTAATAACAATTATCTTCTTTCTATTGTATGCACACAGCTGTTTTGCGCAGAATAATGCTCAGCTGTTTGGCAATTTAGCCATGGTCAGCGATGTTTCTGTGTCTCCGGATGGTTCTTCTATAGCTGCTAAAATGATATATGAGGGCATGCCTACTGTGGTTACGGCTCCTTTTGGCAGCACAGAAATTGCATTTGCTGCAAAACTTAAAGATCCCGCAGACAGGATAGAAAGTATTGATTGGGTAAACAAAAACAGGCTCTTTATCACAGCGAGCAGACCAGAGTTTATTAATGGTTTTTACGTACGCTTGAATACAGCCTATGCTGTAAATGCCGATGGTTCCGATCTGGTTGTGATTGAAAATAAAGCTGCATATAAAAAACAAGAGTCTGCTTTTGTGCGCAATAATCAGAGTATCGGCTTACTCAACGATCTCATCCATGATGATCAACACGTTCAGGTTTTGGCTTATGATCCGCGGGACTTAGGCTATTCAGTTTTTAAAGTAAATGTTTACACTAATTCCTTCGAAAAAATTGCTAGCGGCGCTGGAGACAGGACTGATTTCATAAGTGATATAAACGGAAATATTCTGTTTTCTACAATTACGAAAAAGAACCTCACTACTATTTATTACAAAGCAATTGGCTCGGAGCAATGGGTCGATTTAAAAACTTTGGATATCACTGGCGACATTACTTTTCAGCCTGTATCAGTTTCTGACGACGGTAAATCAATTTTAGTAAAAACTGATTTTGATAGTAATTTTGACTACATCGCTAAATTTGATATCGCAGAAAAAAGAATTGGAGACAAACTATTTTCCGTCGACGGTCATGACATTGACAATGTGATTATCAAAAATGGGCAGCTTGTTGGTTACGGTTATACCAAAGACTTTTATGAGCGTACTTTTATTTCCCCCCAACAAATCGAATACAACAACAAGGTTAAGGCTTTGTTTAAAAATAGGCATAGCTATATCACCAGCAGCAGTAAAGATGGGCAAAGAGTGGTTGTATATAGCGAGACAGATCACAATCCAGGCAGATACTATACGATTGATTTCGCCACCAAAAAAGCCGACTTCTGGCTCAGTCAATATCCTCTTTTGGAACAACAACAACTAGCCCCTGTGCAGCCTATAGATGTAATAAGCAAAGATGGCCAACCAATGCGAGGCTACCTCACGCTACCAAAGAATAAGCCTGCGCCTCTGATTGTCTTTCCGCACGGTGGTCCACATGCGCGCGACGCTATGGGGTTCGACCCTTTTGTTCAATTCTTTGCTGCTCAAGGCTACGCTGTGTTGCAAGTTAATTTTAGAGGGTCTTCAGGCTATGGTAATGACTTTCTGCAGCAAGGTTACAAACAGTGGGGTCTAAAAATGCAAGATGACCTTATGGATGCAGTAGATCAAGTTCGTAAGAATCCAGCCATAGACAAGAACAAAAGCTGTGTAGTTGGAGCAAGCTACGGTGGCTACAGCGCCTTAGTTGCGAGCTTTCAGCGTCCCCAGCAGTTTAACTGCTTTATCAGTATTTCAGGAATATCTGATCTAGCTGCGATGGTAAAACGCGATACCGAATATAGTGAACAACTTGGGCTTTATATGAAAACAGCTGTAGGGGATTACAACACCGAATCCGACAAGCTAAACGCTGTATCCGCGCTATATCAAATAGATAAAATTCAACAGCCTATTTTACTGGTTCATGGAGTTAAGGATACAAGGGTGTCTTTTAAACAATCTCTTGAACTGTACAACAAATTAAAATCAAACGATAAAGTAGTCGAATACTTAGAACTGGAAAATGGCACACATTTCTTCGACGAAGAAGCCGACAGAAAACAAGCTTTCGCTGCCATGGAGCAGTTTTTGAATCGGTACTTACCAGTACATTGACCAGCCTGAGCTCAGGATAACAGGTGTCGATCTTAGGCCATTTATGAATAAAACCAACGAAGCAATTTTTTATTTTAATCACCACGGCCTAAGTTGACTGGAGACACTGATTTTGTAGATCTCAAGGCTCTTCATCATACGCCATAGCAAGCTATGGCTATCAGGGGCACACCGACAGGTGCAAAAAGATGTTTATTCAGCAGCACTGGTTATATCAGGATCAGACAGACGCTGTATTATTTCACGCCAGTATCCAGGTTATGTGTTGACCAAAAGCGAAGAAGAGTGAGCGGCTTTGAGAGAAAAGCTGGAGACGCAATTTGTTTTCGCCACTCAGAACAAGCAGTGGCAATAAAGAGAAAAACTCTATAGTAAAGCAAGCTCACTTCAGTGAAAAAGATGAAGTGAGCTGAGATTTTATGAGCAACAGATTGAATAAAAACTCAATCGTCATCACTCAGATCAAGTTCTGTATTCATGTGATAAGTGCGACTGAATGAATGCACTGCATCAATAAACACGCCTGCCTTTTCCGGATCCACATCAGGGGTAATACCATGGCCCAGGTTAAAGACATGGCCTGAGCCCATACCGTAACCATCTAAAATGGCTTGTACTTCCTGACGTATACGCTCAGGCGTACCTAGCAGGATAGAAGGGTCCATATTGCCCTGTAAGGCTACTTTATCTCCGATACGGGCGCGGGCGTGACGAATATCAATGGTCCAGTCTAAACCCACACCATCACAACCTGTGGCAGCAATTTCTTCCAGCCATAAACCACCGTTTTTGGTAAATAGAGTGACTGGGACAGGTCGGCCATCTGCATGACGGGTCAAACCTGCCACTATCTGTTGCATATAGCTCAGTGAATATTCACGGTAATCGTGTGGTGTTAATACACCGCCCCAAGTGTCAAAAATCATCACCGACTGAGCGCCAGCCGCAATTTGCGCGTTCAGATACAAAATGACACTTTGTGCTAGCTTGTCCAGCAGAATGTGCACCACCTCTGATTCTGTGTACATCAGCTTTTTGATCTTTGAGAAGGTTTTGCTGCTACCACCTTCAAACATGTATGTAGCTAAAGTCCAAGGACTACCTGCGAAGCCGATTAAAGGCACATCACCATTCAATTCGCGGCGAATAGTACGCACGGCATCCATAACATAACGCAATTCAACTTCAGGATCTGGCACTGGCAGCTGCATTACATCCATGAAGTCGGTTAGTTGTTTGGTAAAACGCGGACCTTCACCCTCGCCAAAATACAAGCCCATTCCCATCGCATCTGGTATGGTCAAAATATCACTGAATAAGATGGCAGCATCCAAAGGATAACGTTTTAACGGTTGCAAAGTGACTTCACAAGCCAGCTCAGGATTCTTGCATAACGACATAAAATCGCCAGCAATAGCCCGCGTTGCTCTGTACTCAGGAAGATAACGTCCTGCCTGTCGCATCATCCATATTGGAGTGCGATCGACTGGTTGCTTCATTAGGGCCCTTAAGTAACGATCATTTTTTAGTTGCATCTATCATCTGCCATCTTTTGATTTATCATTAGTTTATCACTGATGTTTGATCCGTCACTATTTTTTACCAAAAGCTATTTATTATGTATAGAAAAAAGCTATTGCTCTGTAAAAATACATCTGTTATAAACTACATGCGCTAGTAAAGAACAAGAATAAAGAAGCTCGTTAAAACGAGTCCTGGTAACTTTCGTTACACCTTATTTAAGCCACGTCAGTGGCTTTTTATTTGCCTGCCATCCATGGCGCAAACCCTAAAGGGCCAGCTAAAGCTGTTAAAAATCTTTCCAGAAGATTTTTTATTTGCCTGCCATCCATGGCGCAAACCCTAAAGGGCCAGCTAAAGCTGTTAAAAATCTTTCCAGAAGATTTTTTATTTGCCTGCCATCCATGGCGCAAACCCTAAAGGGCCAGCTAAAGCTGTTAAAAATCTTTCCAGAAGATTTTTTATTTGCCTGCCATCCATGGCGCAAACCCTAAAGGGCCAGCTAAAGCTGTTAAAAATCTTTCCAGAAGATTTTTTATTTGCCTGCCATCCATGGCGCAAACCCTAAAGGGCCAGCTAAAGCTGTTAAAAATCTTTCCAGAAGATTTTTTATTTGCCTGCCATCCATGGCGCAAACCCTAAAGGGCCAGCTAAAGCTGTTAAAAATCTTTCCAGAAGATTTTTTATTTGCCTGCCATCCATGGCGCAAACCCTAAAGGGCCAGCTAAAGCTGTTAAAAATCTTTCCAGAAGATTTTTTATTTGCCTGCCATCCATGGCGCAAACCCTAAAGGGCCAGCTAAAGCTGTTAAAAATCTTTCCAGAAGATTTTTTATTTGCCTGCCATCCATGGCGCAAACCCTAAAGAGCCAGCTAAAGCTGTTAAAAATCTTTCCAGAAGATTTTTTATTTGCCTGCCATCCATGGCGCAATGCTTCATTTATCTTCCACCCTTAGCAATATACTGAATCACCTGACCTGATAAGGTTGCCACCATTGGTACTTCTGGAAGCTGATCCATATCAAACCAATGTGCTTCTTCTATCTCATCAGGCTGACACTGCAACTCGCCAGACTTATAGTCAGCAATAAAAGCTGTCATCAGAGAATGAGGAAAAGGCCAGGGTTGACTGCCCATGTATCGTAAATTGTTGATATCAATACCAACTTCTTCTTTTACTTCCCGTACCGCGGCTTGTTCCAGGGTTTCTGCAGACTCAACAAAACCCGCTAAAATGGAGAAAAAACCTGTTTTATGCCGGGCAGAGCGAGCCAGTAATAATTGGTTTTTGTCATTGACGACGGCAATCAGTACACAAGGATTAATTCGGGGATAACAACGATGACCACATTTGTGGCATAGCGCTGCCAGCTCCCAGTTCACCAGATGCATAGAGCTTCCGCATTGACCGCAGTATCTATGGGTTTGCAAAAACAACGCGACCTGACAGGCTCTGGCGGCATGTTCAAAAATAGCTGCCGATTGCTCAAGCAAAGCTCGGGCTGAATGCCACTGTTCTTCTGCTTCTGGCCTGTCGGTGTAATTCAGCAGATAACAGTTCACTCCATCAATGGCACCAAGCAAACACAGAGGTTCACTGCCATCTAAAAAATCAGGCAACTGGTCATAACGACACAGAGGTGGCGGCGCATCGACAGACGGTAGCCAGATTTTACCCTGACTGACAATAAACCAGTGACCATACAAGTCAGCTGTAGCAGGCACATTGTGCTTGATCATTTTTTGTTTTACTCCACCACTTATTCGTATAAACAGGCGTATGATAGAGTGAAAGACTGAACCGACCAATAAAAAAGTAGTTGATCTTTATCCGAGAATTCTTTTAATTAGAGGTTCAGAGCAGTAAGTCACTTGAGTAAGGGGAAGTATATGTACACCCGTTTAGAGTCAGCACAGCAGAAATGGGGTGGCAGCCTGACAGCTATAGACAACTGGCTGGATGAAAGGCAGCGCCTTATTGTCCGGTATTGTGAGCTGGCCGCATTGCCTCCCTTTGACAAAAAGAGTGGTAATTCTCTGCCTGATTTGGCCGATACTCAGCACTTTTGCCAGTTGCTGATGGATTATTTATCTGCTGGTCATTTTGAGGTATATGAGCAAATTGTGTCGCAATGTGCAGTAAATGGCCATGATAGTCGTAAACTGGCAGATAGCTTGTATCCAAAAATAGCCAAATCTACCGATATGGCTCTCGAGTTTAACGACAAGTACGCCGAAGCCGATGGACAAACTTTATCAAAGAACTTC
This sequence comes from Rheinheimera sediminis, assembly GCF_004005375.1. GTDB lineage: Bacteria > Pseudomonadota > Gammaproteobacteria > Enterobacterales > Alteromonadaceae > Pararheinheimera. The sequence goes on from NZ_RZUF01000025.1 coordinate 12,062, forward strand.
GATCGTGATTTGTCTATTTTAGGCCAAGCTTTGGTTGAGCGTTTTGATTTTGAAGATGAGCTGATTCAGACCTTACATAACAAGCATTCCAGCGCTGTTTCTGCCTGAATGAATTTATTTTTTGCCTAAAAAAAGCGACCATCAGGTCGCTTTTTGCTTTTGCTGCTGGCTAAGAATTACTTAGTTTCAGCAGGAGCTTCTTCTGCTGCAGGGGCTTCTTCGCCAATGCCTAATAATTCGACATCAAATACTAAAACGCTGTTTGCAGGAATGGTACCCATATCACGCTCACCGTAGGCCAAATCGCTAGGGATAGTAAATTTGAATTTAGAACCCACGCTCATCAACTGCACACCTTCAGTCCAGCCTTTGATCACCTGATTTAATGGGAATTGAGCAGGACCACGTTCTTTTGAACTGTCGAATTCAGTACCGTCAACCAAAGTACCAGTGTAATGTACGCGAACTACGTCGGTTGCAGCTGGTTTTGGACCATCAGCAGCCTGAACAACTTCATACTGCAAACCTGACTCAGTCACTTTCACGCCTTCTTTTTTAGCGTTAGTTTCTAAAAATGCTTTACCAGCAGCCACGTTTTGTTCAGCCTGAGCTTTGGCAACTTCAATTTGTTTTTCACGGGCTGTTTGTTCCAGCGCCATCATCACTTTCTGAACTTCTTCTTCAGTCAATTGAGCTTTACCAGCTAACTGATCCTGAATACCACGTACTATAGTTTCTGAAACTAGAGGCAAGCCTAACTTCTCATGTTCTTGAATAGTAGTGTCGATAAAACGACCAGCAGATACACCTAAGCTATAAGACTGTTTTGCAGTATCAGTGTCTAAAACCAGAGGTTTTGGCTGCTCAGCTTCTTTATTACAAGCAGACAAAGTTAAAACGGTAGCCGCAATCAGCGACACCTTAGTGAATAAACGCATGTATTTCTCCAATAAATAAGCAGGTTTGGCTGCAAAATTGTGTTTTAATAAGTGTAAAGGTTTTATGCAACGTCCCTATACTAACGGTTTGTGCGAATGACGTTAACCCATAGTGGTAAATATCTGATATTTTTTCTGGCACTTTGTCTCATTGCCTGCTCAGAAGTTCAACCAAAATCTGTGCGTCACATCCAACACAGTGAAACCCCCTCTTATGCTGCCGCTATTAATGACAATACGACCTTGGTTGCGATATCAGCTTTAGATGCAGGCGTCACTGTCTGGGACCTGCAAAAAGATACAGCCTTGTATTCGTTGGGTCATCAGGAAAAAGCCAATAATCAGATTCTATCTTTATCGCTGAGCCCGGATGGTAATCATTTATTAACAGGTGACAGCACAGACTTTGCCTTATGGCAAATGAGTGATGGCCGTAACATTGGTTTTTGGTCAGTCAAAGACGCTACTATCCGCGATTTAGCTGTGTCTGATTTTGGCCGTCATCTATTGGTTGGCCAAAGTGACGGCAAAGTGCAGCATATCACCCTAAGTTCAGGGCGCCGTATTGAGTTTTTAGGCCACACCGAAAATGTAAACTCAGTCGATATGTCAGCCAATGGTCGCTTTGCTTTGACAGGCTCTAACGATCATTATGCCTACTTATGGGATACAGAAACGGCACAGATTATCCATAGCTTTCCGCATCCAAACCGGGTGACTAAGGTAACGCTGGATCAACAAGGTCGCTTTGCCTTTAGTGCAGGCAGTGAATTACAAGGTTTTATCTGGGATCTAAAAACAGGTAAACAAATCAGCCAACTGCAACTATCCAGAGCACAAATTATTACCGCCGCACGCTTTAGCCGAAACGGCAAATGGCTGGTGACCGGCTCTCCATCCAGAGCATTAATTTTATGGGATGTAGCGACAGGGAAAAAAATACAACAGTGGCAAGTCAGGGCTATTCCCAATAGCAGGCCAGCCAGTGCTGTGATCCATGCAGTAGCATTTTTGAATGACAGCACTATTATTAGTGAAAGTTCCAGTGGCGTAGCCGAAGTATGGGAGATTAAGAAATGACAGAACAAGTTGTTGAATTACAAAGACAACTGATTGATCTGGAGAGCAAGCTTGCTTTTCAGGAAGATGTGGTGAACACGCTGAATGACGAGTTACACGAACATCAGAAAAGCATCGAAAAACTGCAACGGCAGGTCATGCTGCTTGCTGAAAAAATCAGTAAGGGCAATGACAGTGGCATTTTGCGCTTAGACGAAGAACCGCCACCGCCCCATTATTAGTGTTATTCGGGTTTAAACACACCTATCACCTGTTCAGCAGCACGCGACGCTTTTGCCACCTGCTGTTCAGGTTGCGCCATATGATGGCCACACTCAACACATTCGACTTTTTCAACATTGTTCTCAACAAACAACATCAAGGTATCCATGGCTTTGCACTGAGGGCAAGTTGCACCAGCGATAAAACGTTTTTTCTTTCTTTCTGTCATATTTTTACTCTCCAAACCGGGCTTTTATCGCATCAATACCGCTTGCACTCTTGGTTTGTCGCCACTTTGCGATTAGAGTAGCAACCAATTTTCGTCTGGGCTTAAACACCATGATCCAACTACAAAACGTCGAACTGCGACGCGGTATTAACTGCTTACTGCAACAAGCCGATCTTACCGTATTTCCAGGCCAAAAGGTCGGAATAATAGGCGCCAACGGCTGTGGTAAATCCAGTCTTTTTGCTTTGTTGCAACAAAAGCTGCAACCTGACGCTGGTTCTGTCTCTATTCCTGCCAGCTGGACTATCTCCACTGTAGCGCAGGAAACGCCAGCGCTGGATATGTCAGCCATGGATTATGTGCTGCAAGGCGATGAAAAACTTTACCCATTGCTACAACAGCTAAAAATTACCGATGGCAGTGTCGATTTAGCTGCAGTGCATCACCAGATTGATGCTTTAGACGGCTACAGAGCCGAAGCCAAAGCGGGTATTTTATTGGATGGCTTGGGCTTTAGCGGTACAGCACAGCAACAAAGTGTAAAATCATTTTCGGGTGGCTGGCGTATGCGTTTAAACCTTGCCAAAGCTCTGATGCAACCAGCAGAACTGTTGCTGCTGGATGAACCTACCAACCACTTAGATTTAGACGCTGTGCTATGGCTAGAAAGATACCTGGCTTCTTTTACTGGCACTTTGCTATTGATCAGCCACGACCGCGATTTTCTTGATGCTGTGATTGATAATACGGTGCACATCGATAATCAGACTTTAACTTTATACAAAGGCAATTACAGTCAGTTTGAACGGCAGCGCGCTGAGCATTTATCGCAACACCAATCGATGTTTGAAAAACAGCAACGTCAAGTGGCGCATCTGCAAAAGTATATTGACCGATTCCGTGCTCAGGCCACCAAAGCCAAACAAGCGCAAAGCCGGATCAAAGCGCTGGAGCGCATGACCTTACTGGCGCCGGCCCATGCCGACTCGCCTTTTCAGTTTGAGTTTTTAGACCCACGTTCTTTGCCAAACCCACTGTTGAAGATGGAAAATGTCAAAGCAGGTTATGGCGATACCCCTATTTTGCAGCAGATTAACTTTCAGCTATTGCCTGGCAGCCGTATCGGTTTGTTAGGGCGTAACGGTGCTGGTAAATCGACATTGATTAAAATGTTATCAGGGTCGATGAAACCACAAGCCGGTGAAATCTGGTATGCCAATGGTGTCAGCATTGGTTATTTTGCTCAGCACCAGCTGGAAACCCTAAGACCGCAGGACTCGCCGTTACAACATTTGGTACGTCTGGCACCTGACGCCACAGAGCAGCAGTTACGGGACTATATTGGTGGTTTTGGTTTCCACGGTGACAAAGCTTTATCTCCCTGCGCGCCCTTCTCAGGGGGCGAGAAAGCTCGTTTAGTCTTAGCTTTATTGGTGTATCAGCGTCCTAACCTGCTGCTGTTGGATGAGCCAACCAACCATTTGGATCTGGATATGCGTGAAGCCATCGTCATGGCTTTACAAAGCTTTGAAGGCGCTATAGTTTTAGTCTCGCACGATCGGCATCTACTCAGCAGCACTACAGATGAGTTTTATCTGGTTGCCCACGGCAAAGTTGCTCCTTTTGCCGGAGATTTGGCAGACTACTATCAGTGGTTACAACAGGATCAACGTGCAGCCAATGCAGCATCAGCCGCAGACGAGACAGCTGTAGCCAATAGCGCCCAAAATCGTAAAGATCAAAAGCGCTTGGAAGCTGAGTTACGTACTTTACAGCGACCGTTAAAGCAAAAAATCGAGAAGCTGGAGCAGCAACAAGAAAAGCTGCACCAGCAACAGCAGCAGATTGAAACGACTTTGGCAGATGCAGGCATCTATGATGCGGTGCGTAAAGCTGAGCTGACCAAAACACTGGCCGATCAAACAAAAGTCCAAAAGGAATTATCTGAAGTGGAAGAACAATGGTTCGAAGCTCAGGAAGCCTGGGAGCAACAAAATGCAGAATTCTGGCAAAAAAACTCTTAATTCTGAGCAGTTCTGGCACTACAGCCTGAGCTTGTATCCGGTCATTAAAGATTTATGCCTACAATGGCAGGACAACTATGGTGTGAATATTAACCTGCTGCTGTTTTTACTTTATCTGGACAAACAGCAGCAAAGTGTAAGCGAAGCTCAACTGCTAAAGTTGGAAGATTTACTGCAGCACTTCAGCACCGAAGTCACCCAGTCTATCCGCACCTTACGCCGCACCTTGCCTTCACCCTGGCTAGAATCTGATATGCAGCAGCCTCTGCGCCAGCAATTACTGAGCACTGAGCTTGCTGCAGAAAAACTGGAACAGCAGTTATTGGTGCAGCAGTTTAATCAGTTAAGTCTGAATGATGATCTGTTGCCTTACAGTCAGCTGCTGGATCACTATTTGGTGTTGATCCAAGCCCCTGTTGAACAGCTGGATGCTGAAATTCTTGATCTGTATCAACAAAGCCAGCAGTTGGAAGGCATCTAAAGTCCAACTTTGATCTATATCAGGCTTTGCTTCTACTGATACTTCTAAACTAAAAGCATCAGTAAATAGCGAGGGTATGATCATGAATGTATGGCAAGAGTTTCTGAACGATCCGGTGATCTTTATCTCCTTTACCGGGCTGGCTTTAGTGATTGGCTTATGCCTGTTTTACGCTGGCTACTTCTTATATAAAACGTCAAATGCCGAATAGCCTCAATTGTAACAAGCGCAGTCATGCAGACTGCGCTTTGGGCCTTTACTTTAAAGCCTTGACTAAAGCTGCCGTATTTCGCAAGGTTAAAGCATAAATGGTTAACTGCGGATTAGCGCCTAAGCTTGAGGGCAATACCGAACCATCAAATACAGACAAGTTTTCCAGCTGATGATGACGACCTTGCAGGTTGACTACCCCTTGGCCCGCATTGGCACTCATATTACAGCCGCCCATCACATGAGCTGATGCTAAGGTCGCACGGTATTTTTGTAAAGACAGCGATTTAATCGCCTCACGAGCCTGCTTCCAACTGGAGTAAAGCTGAGCATCCTGGTGAATGGGCAATACCGACCTGGCACCAGCTGCAAATTGCAACTCGGCCATAGCCAGATAAGCCTTTTGTACACCCTGCCACAGATAATCAGATAGAGGGTAATCCAGCATTGGCTCACCTTGGTCTGATAACACTACTGTGCCGCCCTGACTATCCGGATGAAAGCCATCCCTTAGCAAAGCAATAATAACCTGCAATTTATTAAACTGCTGCATTAAGGCTGCATGGGACTGCGCCAGGCCTGTTAATTTAGTGGCCATTAACACAGGGTGTAATGGCGGGACTTCCAGCTTAAAACCAATCTGTCCATCGCCGGGCCAGACAAACTGGTCTGAATAAATCGACTGCGGGGCACCGCTATGACCAGCTATCACCTCGTCAAACAAAGCACCGGAAATCGCACTGGGATGCAGGTAGGTATGCTTACCCAAACGCCCACTGGGATCAGGCAATTTGGAACGCAGCAACAAAGCAGGTGACCCTATGGCGCCTGCTGCTACTATGTAATGCTTGGCTTTAAAGCTAAGTTTTATTTTGGAAGTGGGCTGGTAGTACTGATCAACAGGCACTGCGACTAAGGATTGCACCTGATCATTCTGCCATTTGAGTTCACGGGCTGAAACACGGCTAATCAATATAGCACCAGCCTGCATAGCCGATGGAATAGTACTGACTAGCATAGATTGCTTGGCGTTGATAGGACAACCCATACCACAGTATCCCAGGTTAGCGCAGCCGCTGACGTTGCGGTTAATTACTGTGTACTGCCAGCCTAAAGTCTCACAACCTTGTTTCAGTTTATCGTTATTGGCATTAGGTGGCACTGGCCATGGATGAATATTCAGCCGCTGTTCGGCCTGTTGAAAATAAGGCGCTAAATTATCTGAGGTAAAATCACAACCAAATTCAGCACGCCAATAATCCAGGGCTTTGTCGGGAGTACGAATTGATGTAGTCCAATTCACAGTGGTAGAACCACCTACAGTGCGGCCTTGCAGTATGCCTATACTTTGATCCAAAGTTTTACGGCCTGCCCCATCCTGATACAAAGCCGGGTAAGCCCAGCGCTCTTGCTGCTGAAAGTCTTTGCCTTCATACAAAGCGCCCATTTCAAGGATGATCACTTTGAAGCCAGCCAAAGTTAACTGCTCAGCTGCCATAGCTCCACCAGCACCAGAACCTATAATTACTATGTCCGCTTCAAAATGCCGGTCCGTAGTTAAAGTAGAAGCATCCAGATAAGACCAGCCAGAGGATACACCATCAGCAATCAGATTCTTCATGGGTTAAACTCCGGCGCACTATACCCCATCGCCTGCCAATGCTGCGGCTGACCGTAAAAGGCACCATAGATCAGTTCACGCAAACCGCTAAAGGCTTGCTGTAATAATGAGAAGTAACTGTCGCGCCAGCTTAGTAACAAACTCAAGCGCTGTGTCAGCGGCAAATCTGCTAGTTGCAACCATTGCCCTGTTAATGCCAGCCGGGCCAAATCCTGCTGTAGTAGTTGAAACAATTGGTGCAATTGTTGTTGCTGACTTTGAGGTAAATAGGCCAAAAACTCCAGTACAGCATCCCGCGTCTGCTGCAGGGATAATTGTTGCGATCTTGCATCGGCAGGTAAGGCTCCCATCAATACAGCAGGCAATAACGCATCCAATACCAGAACAGCCGCATTGTCAGTGCCTTGCAGACTTTGATACTGATATACTGCGTACCCAGTGCTGGCGGCTACTGTCAGCGCAAGAGAGCGGAAAATAAACTGGCGTCTGTTCATTGTTGTTGTGGTCCGGCCAGAGAAAGTGACCTTGATTGTTAAGTAGGATTGTTGATTTTGCAAGCCCCCGAAACTGTAAAACTTCCCCCAGCTTTTAAACCAGCCTGGTGGTTACGCAATTGCCATCTGCAAACCATAGCGGCCAAATATCTGGCAACTCGAAGATTTTTGCCAACAGAAGCAGAGATGCTGGCTTTGCCGGATGGCGATCGTATCCAGCTAAACTGGACAGAAAACCCAGAGCTGGCTGCAGCTAAGCCAATAGTGGTGGTGTTGCATGGTCTGGAAGGTAATATCCATAGCCACTATGCAGCGGGTATGTTACGGGCTTTGCAACAACAGGGCTTTACTGCAGTGCTGATGCATTTTCGCGGCTGCAACGGTGTCGCCAACCGCTTGCCACGCGCTTATCATTCAGGGGACACAGCTGACCTTGCCTATCTAGTAGCTCAGATCCAGCTGCGTTATCCGGGCCGTCAGCTGGCCGCTGTTGGTTTTTCTCTCGGCGGTAATGTGCTGGTGAAGTATTGTGGTGAACAAGGATCACAGTGCGTACTGAAAGCTGCGGTGGCTGTATCCGCCCCTCTGGCCTTGGCTCCCAGTGCACAGCGTATTAATCAAGGCGGTAGCAAAGTCTATCAGCAGTATTTATTGGGCCGTTTAAAAGCTACTATGCTGCGCAAACTGGAACGTCACAAAGATTTTCCTTTGCCCGTCAGCAAAGCGCAAATTCTGGCGTTAAAAACCATTCGTGATTTTGACGACTTGCTAACAGCCCCCTTGCACGGTTTTCAAAATGCCGATGACTATTACCATAAATCCAGTGGTAAAGCCTTTTTAAAACAAGTGCGTGTGCCTTTGTTACTGGTACATGCCAAAGATGATCCGTTTTTATCACCCGCTGTATTACCAAAAACTGATGAAATGCCACCTAATGTGCAGTTGTTATTATCCCGACATGGCGGTCATGTTGGTTTTGTTACCGGCAATACGCCTTTTAAAGCAGAGTATTATCTGGAACAACAGCTACCGCCTTACCTTGCTCAATTTTTAGGAAAACACTGATGCTACTTATTCCATATGAGCAATTGTCTACAGATACGCTGGAAGGCCTGATCGAAGCTTTTGTATTACGCGAAGGCACTGAGTATGGTGAACAGGACATTAGCCTGAGCGATAAAGTGGCTCAGGTGAAACATCAGCTTGAAGCCGACCAGCTCGTGATCTTGTATTCAGAATTACACGAAAGTGTAGATATCATCACCAAACAGCAGTGGCGGCAACTGGTAAAGCAAGGCGAGCTGGAGAATGACACCTTCTGAGATCAGCCTAAAGTACGGGTTGCGCTATGGGCCCGAATTAGTTCGGTCCATGGCACCTCAGAGCGGCCTATCACCATAAAATCGGGATTGGATAGGGTTTCTCGCTGGTTGTAACTTAAAGGTGCAAACTGGCTATCCAAAATTTTGCCACCCGCTTCTTCGACTATCACATGTACTGCCGCAGTATCCCATTCGCCTGTTGGGCCTAAACGCAGGTAACAGTCTGCCCCCCCTTCAGCCACTAGACAGCTTTTTAAGGAGCAACTGCCCAGCGCTATAAATTCTGAGCTGGCGGGAGTAGTAAGCAACTGATGAATATGCTCAATGGGTTGACGACGGCTGACGGCTATTTTAAGCACATCACCAGGTTGATGCTGATTGACCTGAATTCGATTGATGAAATGGTGCTGCTGTTTAAAAGCGCCATTACCACGGGTAGCGTAATACCAGATTTGTTCTTTCGGCCAGTAAATGACCCCTAATACAGGCCAGCCATGTTCCACCAGCGCTATGCTGACGGCAAAATCTCCGCTGCGTGCAATAAACTCCTGAGTGCCATCCATAGGGTCAATCAGCCAATAGCGTGGCCAATCCTGGCGCTGGCGCAGCGGCAGTAAATGCATTTCTTCAGAGACTACTGGAATATCCGGAGCGAGTTCGGTTAAAGCATGCAAAATCAGTGCATTGGCAGCTAAATCTGCGCTAGTGACCGGGCTCTCATCCGCTTTATGTTTGGACTCAAAATCGCCACTCTGGTACATAGACCAGAGTGTATCCCCAGCTGCACGAGCAGCGTCTTTGACAGGTTCCAGTAACCTACTTAAAAACATCCTGATGCTTATCCAGATAATCTCGGGCTAAAAACAAAGCCGCTACACTGCGGGCTTCAGTGAAATCACTTTGCGCTAACAGTTCAAACTGTTGTTGCCACTGCCAGCTCACCAGTTCCAGAGGTTCAGGCTCATCACCTGGCAAGCTTGAGGCTGTTAAATCTAACGCCAATATGATATGCATTGTAGCATTAAAGTAACCCGGAGCTAAGGCCACGGTTTTCAAAGGGATTAAACGTCCAGCCTTGAAACCTATTTCTTCCTGTAACTCTCGATTGGCCGCTTCTATTGCCGTTTCGCCTGAGTCGATCAAACCTTTAGGAAAACCTAACTGATAATCATGGGTACCGGCACAATACTCACGGATCAAATAAAAACTACCAGGCTCTGGGCAAGCCACGACCATCACAGCGCCACGGCCACTACCTTTCATTCGCTCGTAAGTTCGCTGTTCGCCGTTACTGAATTGCAAATCCAGTTGTTCAATTTTGAATAGCCGGCTTTGTGCGACCAGTTTCTGCTCTAAAATCTGTGGTTTTTCTTTGTCGCTGTCGCGCTGCGCCATAAAACTGCCTCTGCTACAATGGGCTATCGCCTTACTATAAATGGATTAGCTGGAAAAACCTATGCTGAACTGGAGACAAATTGATACCGTGTTACTGGATATGGACGGTACTTTGCTAGATTTACACTTTGATAACCACTTCTGGCTGGAGCATTTACCAAAACGCTGGGCGGAACTTAGCGGCATTAGTATGGTTGAGGCGAAAAAGCAGCTAGAGGCCCAATACCAGGAACTGAACGGTAAGATTGAATGGTATTGTCTGGATTACTGGAGCCAAAGATTATCCTTGCCCATCACCGAGCTGAAGCGTGAAGTGATGGATAAAATTCAGATGCGTGCTGATACACCGGCTTTCCTGACCGCATTAAAAAACTCGGGGCGTAAAGTCATATTGGTGACCAATGCCCACCCGGATTCATTGTCACTTAAAATAGAGCGCACTGAGCTTGCCAGCTATATAGATACACTGGTGTCGACTCATGAATTTGGTGTGACTAAAGAACAGCAGGAACTCTGGCAGCAGTTGCAACAACGTTTTGGTTTTGACCCCAAACGTACTTTATTTGTCGATGACAGCCTGCCTATTTTGCAATCAGCGCAACGCTTTGGTATAGCTCATTTGTTGGCAGTCGCCAACCCGGACAGCCAAAAACCCAGCAGAGCTATCACTGAGTTTCCGGCCGTAGAAGATTATTCGGTGTTACTGACGGAGATTCAGGCGACATCACCGAATGAATTGAAGTTGCAACGAGACGACCAGTGAATGAGTCCCCATGAACATAGGCGACTATGTGATTGGGGCGAGAGAACACTGTCAACAAAGTTGCGCCTTCAAATAAGACTGGACTATTAACGGCTCTGTAATTTCAGAGTAAAACGCCCTTCTGCGTCCGGTTGGCCAACGAACTGCATCGCCTGATGCACTTCTTTTGGCAAGCTGGCGTCTGGTTTCATAGTACCATTCAGTTGGTACTTGCCCTGTTCACCTATTAAAGCTGTGACATTCAGCGCCAGCGGATTGCCGGGTTCAGTCACCAATTGCAACTGGCCTTGCTCACAACTTAAATTGACATCTATGGCTTTTAAATCGATCCAGCCCGATGGTGCCTGAAACTTCGCTTCCAGCCAGCTGGCTTTGCCCGATAGTTGCTCACACCAGGGTTTACCCATGCTGAACTTCTGAATATTCAACAGCATGTTGCCACTGGCCGCCACCTGAAATGGCAAAGGTAATTTTAGTAAAGGGATTATAGGTTCTACAGGAAGCCTTAACTGGCTTGATTCCAGCTCAAAACCGGAAAAACCATAAGACAACTGAGCTTTGGCATAAGGCGAAGTGGTTTGCCGGATTTGACCTATATCCAGGTCCAATGCCACTTTTCCCATCAAGAAAGCCCAGGGCTTTAACTGCCAATTGACCTGCGGGAGCACATAGCCATTCAGCGACACAGCCTGCACCTGACCTTGCCATAAAGTGCCGGTCACAGGGCCCAATTGCACTTGTGCTGGTAAAGGTACTAACTTCAACCACCAGGCTGCAGGCGCCAGCACTACTAAAAACACCAGATAAAGACCAATTGCAGCAGGTATTATTTTTTTATAATTCATTTACGACTCAACTAATAAACGACGGACACGAACCATGCCAGGGGCATCGGCCACAGCCAGATCCAGTTGCACTATGCTAACGTTATGCTGGTACTGCAAAGCATGCAGCCAGGTCAGCAGTTGATCAAAACTAATATCGTTCAGCATAACCTGCATCTGATCATTTTGTGGTTGCATCCGACTGACCTGAATGTTGTGGGTGCGGGCACTGGAGCTGATTATATCGGTCAGGCTGCCCTGCACTTTGGTTTGCGTGGACACCACAGGAAAAGTACTGACTTGCAACAACTGCTGACTGACTTGTTGCAACTGCAGTTGTTGGCTCTGATAATTGAGATGTAACGGCGCCCATAGCAGCCAATAAAAAGCTGCGACAGCCAGAGTGACACCAGCCCCCAACATCAACTGTTGTTCACGTTTTTGTAGCGATTGCCACCAGCTTTGCAGTTGCTTCACAATGCACCTCCATCTGCACCCTGAGCGGCAGCCTGCGGCTGTGAAAATTGTCTATCCGGCCAATTGTTCATACTTTCACCTTCATAGCCACAGTGCCCTGCACTTTGCCACCGTCGTTACTTAGCGCTCCTTGTTTCACTTCAAAACCTTTTTGTTCCAGTCGGGTTTTTAAGTAATCAAAGCGTTGGAAGCTGTCAGCTTCCGCCTGGAAACGTAATTCACTGTTTTTTTGATCGTAGCGTAAGTTATCTAAACGCACATTGGTAGTCACAGCCAATTCCTGCTGCAATTCATTCAATAAGCTGAATAAACTGGCGTCCTGACCACTGCCTGCGCCTTGTAACTTGCGGGCCAGCTGACGGGAAATATCCCGGGTTGATTCAGCGGGGAAGCGACTTTTATACAAAGTCACCAGTTCTGCTCTTTGTTGCTGCAGCAATTGCCCTTGTTGCCAGACTTGCACTGCTAAAGCCAGCAGATACAAAGCCAGACAGCCAGCGCCCAGAACTACAGAGCTTTGCCACAAGGACCAAACTTTATTCTTGGCTTTTTTTGGTGCATATTGGCCTTGCAACAGAGTAAAACGTTGCAGAGGTAGTTGCTGCGCTAACAACGCCAGCGGCAGCTCTGGTTCAGCCGCCTGAACGTTTTGCAGTATCTCGGTGGGCCACGGGCTGTAGCTGTGGATCAATTCGATATTGGCCAGACTTAAAAAATCCGGCCACCAGTTCGGTTCAATACTCGACGCCTGCCATGGGCCTTGGCGCAATAACCACTGACCAGACAACTCAATAGCTGAAGCACCGTCCTGATGTTCTGGTAATAACAAGGCATCTGGCAATAACTGCATTGGTTGAAAACCAGCGACAACCAATGAGTCGACCCATTGTTCCAATTGAGTTTTTTTACACAAAGCCACTTGCTGCCAGTATTCTTTACCCCGTTGCTGACATAGACCCAAAGCCAGATACAACTGCTCAATATCCTCTGCATGCTCTTCTTCGAGCATATAAGGCAAAGCCTGTATAATTTGCCGGTTGGGTTTAGCAGGCAGCAACACTTCGCTTAACACCACATCAGCAGCAGGCACCAAAGCCACAACAGGGCGACGGCCTAAACGCTCTGATAGCGCAGCCAGCTCGTCGGCAGACGCCAACTGGCCGCTGGCGATAATCTCTTTATTGATGGCGGACCATACCAACCAACTGATTGGCTGCTGTGGCTGACTGCCCAGTCTTATTATTAATTGTTCGTTCACCACTGGCCTCCAAACCGCCGCGCTATCACTTTTACTTTTTGTTGCTCGTCAATCACCAATACAGAAGCCAAATTAAAGATGGTGTCCATATAAGTTACAGTGGTTTCGAGCACAAAATAATTCGAATTTATTGTCATCATGGCTTTGACCTCATCTGTGACTGTGATACTCGCCAATTGAGGACTGGCCCATACTTCATCCAGAGTGACAAAACCTTCTTCTGGTCTGCTACCTATTAAATCTGACGCCGCCCCTTCATCCAGTTCAGGAATATAGGCTGCTAGTAAAGCCGAATTCTCTACCGTAATAGTATTAAGGTTTAACTTACTGGTACTGTTTTTTGGGATCACACAGACCCAGGGCCGCACCAGCTCATAATCAGCCGGAGTTAAATCCAGCATCACCCGCAATTCTGAAGTCGAGCCCATTAAACTATTGGCGGTATAAAATGGCATTTGCAAACCTGCATAGTCATCCTGTTCTGCGCCACCTGCAGTTTGCAATAAACTGTCTGCATCCAGCCAGTCGCTGATCCGGGCAGTTAAGTACTCAGCCGGCATCGATAAATCTGTCGCTTTTAACTCCAACAAACGCTGAAAGGCTTTTTGATTGGTCGTCTGACCAGTCCCTACCTGCTGTTGATCGACAGGTCGTTGTAAATTATTTAAGTTAAAACAACTTTGTAAATCAATCAGCTTACCGGTAATACTGCCATTATCGACCGGAAAGGTTGCGCCCAACTTCGCCCAATCCTGTGAAAGATTGACAGTTTCTTTACCCGCTACTGTACTTTTGAGTAACTGAATACTGGCTTGTTCTGCCGCTATACCATACCAGTAGGCTTGTTGTTGTTGCTGTAGATTCAGTTGACGTTGCAATTGCAATTGCAAACGACCACTCATGCCCACAGCAATCACCACCACAAAAGCGACAATCATCATCACAACAACTAAGGCTACGCCTGCTTGACGACGCATCAGGTCAACCCATTCATCAATGTATAAAAGCGCTGCATTTCACCCAGTTGCTCGTGGCTGATGGTTAAACGAATGGCTTTAGGTAACCTTTCTTCGTTCCAGTTTTCCTGCCACTGCTCATCTTTTAAAAACTCAACTTTAAAGCCAGTCACTCTGTCCAGCAAAGGCTGTACTTTGGGTTCACTGCCCGTTACAGCATCAGGGAATAAGCTAAAAAGCCGCTCAATTTTGCCTTCACGTAAACGATAAGCTACCGCCTGAATTTCACTGCGCGGCAGAACCATACCGGGGTTACGCCAGCCACTGTGCACAAAAGCAAAACCGCCTTCATCGCTTTCCAGCATCAGTTTTTCACCAACTAAAGGAGTGCGTACCGGGTCTTCACCTTCAACACGAATTTGCCGTGCACTGATTTGAGCTAAATCGCGCTCTAAAATCAGAAAAAAGCGCTGTATCTGTGCCAGCCGTTCAGCGGCTTTTTGTGAGGCTGCATCAGATTCAGTCACACTGGATAATACGCTGGCAGAAGCTAAACCTACTAAGGCAAAAATTGCCATAGCCAGTAACATTTCAATAAAGGTAAAACCACGGTTTCTGCTAGCGTTCAGCATCAGGTTTACCCACAAAGGTTTGCAACTGATACACCACTTTTTCCGGATTATCAGCCAGACTGACCTTGACCACTACAGCACTAAAATTCGCGTCAGGTGTTTTGTTTATTTGCTGCTGCCATAACCAGCTGCGGTTAGCAAACTCGACCGTTTTCTGTTCGTTTTTTAATGGCCAGGTTTTCTCCAGAAACACAGCATTTAGCTGGTTTTCTGCCACGTAAGAAGCAAAGGTCAAATTTTCCAAGTGAGAGATAGAATTCATATGCTCAGATGCTGTTTTCATCACAGCAGCGCCAGCTGTGGCAAATACCGCCATTGCAATCAACAACTCTATCAGAGTAAAGCCTTTGCTTCTCATGGTCTGCTGTTTTCCACTTCAGACTTGGTCAGCGGAATACTGTATTCGCCTATCAGTGTCTGATACCAAAAAGGACGCTCAGTTTCATCCGCCAGCACCAACTGAAAAGGGCTGATGTCACCTGAGGATAAAATATAGACATTGGGCAACAATGGTTTTTCACGCGCCTTGGACGGATCTTTGGCTTTGTCCTCATTGCTGTCTTCTGCTTCAGCTTCGGCCAGCTGTTCCTGCAATTCTTCCTGCAGTTTGCGGAATTCTTCCTGACCTAAAATACTGTCCTCTGCCCAGCTTAAACCTTCCAGTTCCAGTTCGGCCTGCACTGTTTCTGGCCAGGGGTGGAACTGCATAAATTTAGGTTCCGCCACTTCCAACCACTGCAATCCGTTGTGCACCAGAAACTGATAACCTTTATCATTCAGCACCAAACCAAAATCCTGCTGCTTTAAAATGGCCGTTTCGGACACCACCTGCACCAGTTGCTGCAGGCGGTTGGTTTCTTTCTGAATCCGGGCAGTGCGCGATTCGCTGACAAAGTTCACCACCACGTAAGATGCCATTAAACCCAATAACAGCATCACTAACATGATTTCAAGCAAGGTAAAACCGCGGTGGTGTTTCATGTTTTAGTTTTGCTGCGCGTCCGGCGCATCCAGGTTCCAGTTGCCGATGTCGTCGTCTGTCCCTGCAACACGGTCTGGTCCCATTGAATACACATCAATACGGCCCATCTCACCTGGACTGACTAACTGATATTCGTTATCCCATGGGTCTCTTTGCAAGCGTTTAATAAAGCCACCTTCAGGAAAAGAACGTGGCATAGGTTCAGAGGTAGGCTGAGTCACTAAAGCCTGCAAACCTTGTTCTGTGGTTGGATAGAAGCCGTTGTCCAGCTTGTATAAATCCAGCGCGTTTTCCAGCTGCTGAATATCCACTACCACTTTTTGTCGTGCCGCTTTTTCCTGATTGCCCATTAAGTTAGGCACAACCATACTGGCGATAACGCCCAAAATAACAATAACCACCATCACTTCTAATAAGGTAAAACCTTTTTGTTGTTGCATTTTTTAACCTCCGACTAAATTGTTTAATGCCAAAATAGGCTGCAGAATCGCCATTACAATAAATAAAACTATGCCAGCCATCACGGCAACTAAAACAGGTTCAAATACTTTTAATGAGACAGTCACCAGGGTTTCGAATTCCCTGTCCTGCGTATTGGCAGCGCGCTCTAACATGCCATCGAGTTGTCCACTTTTTTCGCCCGAAGCAATCATATGCAGCATCATAGGTGGGAATAATTTGGTTTGCTCCAGCGCATTTTTTAATGAAGAACCTTCGCGCACTTTCAGTGTCGCTTCGGCAATGGACTGGCGCATATAGCTGTTATCCAGCACATCAGCGCTAATGCGCATAGCTTCGAGTAAGGGCACGGCGCTGGCGTTTAGAATACTTAAAGTGCGGGCAAAACGCGCTGTGTTTAAGCCGCGACTGACTTTGCCTATCAACCCCAGCTTTAATTGTCTGGTATCAATTTTTAGTTTAAAGGCCGGCTTATTCAGCGCTCGTTTGAAGGCGGCTACCGCAATAATAATAGCCAGCAGCACCAGCAAACCGTAGGAACGTAAAAACTCACTGGCGGCAATCAAAAACAAGGTAGAGCCGGGTAAACTTTGCCCCATATGTTCAAACTGGCCCACTATTTGTGGCACCACAGCGGCCAGTAAAATACTGATCACAGCCACAGCAAAAAAGGTCAGAATGGCAGGGTATAACAGCGCCTGCATAATCTGGCTGCGCATATGCTGACGCTGTTCTGTGTAATCAGCCAAGCGGTTTAATACCGCATCTAAATGGCCGGATTTTTCGCCCGCGGCCACCATAGAAGTAAACAGATGGTCAAACACATAAGGAAATTCAGCCAGGCCTTCGGCCAGACTATAACCTTCTACAACTTTAGAGCGCACAGACATCATCATGCTTTGCAAACGGGCTTTATCACATTGCTCAGACACCGCCAGCAAAGCACTTTCTATAGGTAAACCTGCTTCAATTAAGGTCGACATTTGGCGGGTGATCAAGGCCAGTTCACTGGCACTGATGCCGGATTGAAACCACTTTTTACCAGACGCCAGTAGTTTTTCCTGCCGCGAAGCCAACTCTAAACTGAGCGGCGTCAGTTTTTGCTCACGCAATAATTGTCTGGCCTGACGGGCATTATCAGCTTCCAGTACCCCTTTACTGCGACGCCCTTTGGCGTCCATAGCCTGATATTCAAAAGCTGGCACTACAGATCCTCTCGGGTCACGCGCAACACTTCTTCCAGTGTGGTTTCACCTGTTAACACTTTACTGAAACCGTCCTGGCGGATACTGGGGCTTTGAGTGCGGATATATTTTTCAATCGACTGCTCGCCCTTGCCGTTGTGAATCAATTCGCGGGTATGCTCATCCACCAC
This sequence comes from Rheinheimera sediminis, assembly GCF_004005375.1. Classification (GTDB taxonomy): domain Bacteria; phylum Pseudomonadota; class Gammaproteobacteria; order Enterobacterales; family Alteromonadaceae; genus Pararheinheimera. The sequence goes on from NZ_RZUF01000025.1 coordinate 29,783, forward strand.
CAGTAATTCATGAATACCGGTTCGGCCACGATAGCCCGTCTGGTTACAATGCTCACAACCTACAGCACGGTAAATAACTGATCCTTCTTTTTTTGCCACACCAAGCAAAGCCCGCTCTTCTTTGTCCGGCTCGTGCGCTTGTTTACAGTGCACGCATAAAGTTCGGACCAGACGCTGAGCTAAGACTCCTAATAAACTGGAGGATAATAAAAAGGGTTCAACCCCCATATCTTCCAGACGGGTAATAGCACCGGCGGCGGTATTAGTGTGCAACGTACTTAACACCAAGTGGCCTGTTAAACTGGCCTGTACTGCAATTTGTGCTGTTTCTAAGTCACGGATTTCGCCCACCATCACCACATCAGGATCCTGACGCAAAATGGCGCGTAAACCTCGGGCAAAGGTCATATTAACCTTAGTGTTGACCTGCGTCTGGCCTATGCCCTCCAGCTCATATTCGATGGGGTCTTCTACCGTCAGAATATTGCGGTCTTTGGTGTTGATTTCGGTCAGTCCTGCATACAAGGTGGTACTTTTACCTGAACCTGTAGGGCCTGTAACCAGAATAATACCGTGCGGTTTTAAAATAAGTTGCGAAAACATCGTCTGCACAGCAGGCGTCATACCCAGCTTATTTAAGTCCAGATGCGAGTTATTTTTGTCGAGTAAACGCAACACCACCCGCTCGCCATGGCTGGATGGCATAGTCGAGACCCGCACATCCACAGCACGGCCAGCGATACGCAGGCTGATACGGCCATCTTGTGGCACGCGTTTTTCTGCTATATCCAGTTTGGCCATCACTTTGATACGGGACACCAACAAACTGGATAATTTACGGTTAGGTTTTAATACCTCACGTAATACGCCATCGACCCGAAAACGCACCACCAGATTTTTTTCGAAGGTCTCAACGTGAATATCCGAAGCGCCCAACTTGATAGCCTCGCCGAGCATGGCGTTGATCAGTTTAATGATTGGCGCATCGTCTTCGTTTTCTAACAAATCTTCAGTTTCAGGAATTTCATCCGCTAAAGAGGCTAAATCCACTTCATTGCCAATGTCCTGCATAATTTGCTGAGCTTCGGACGAATCACGCTGATAAGAAGCTTCTAATAGTGCATCAAATTCAGTCTGTTGCAGTTTCTGCACTTTAAAAGAAACCGACAATAAGCGCCGCACTTCCAATAAAGCAGCAGGTGGTGTCTGAGGATTAACAACCAACAACCAGCCATCCGCCTGAGCCTGTAACAAGACACCAAAACGTTTGGCGAAACCAAAAGGCAAACGCACTTTAGCCGCAGCCGGCTGCATCTCGTTCAGATCAACAGCAGACATTAGTTAGTCCCCTGCTCTGCAGGTTTCACAACCTCTTTATCCTGAGCCTGTTTTTTCTGCAGATACTCATCAAAAGTCGGTGGAATAATTAAGGTATCGTCAAATTCCGGCATAGCTGGTGTTTCAGCGCCCGGCATCAGGCTGATGCCTTTTTCGCCCTGAGCCAGTTGCTGCGCCCGAACATAGTTGTATTTACGCTGGCTGACTTCGCTGAGCAAACCATCGTCACGCATAATAGTGGCTCGGATAAAGATCATCAGATTACGTTTACGTTTGCTGGAGGAGGTAGAGCGGAATAAGGCACCTACGACAGGAATATCGCCTAAAAGCGGTACTTTAGACTCGCTTTGTTGCACATCTTCATCAATTAAACCACCCAAAACCACGGTAGCGCCATTGTCAGCCAGTACTGTGGTTTTAATTTCCCTTTTGGCGATAATAGGGTTGCCTTCAATGTCACCGTTACGGCCAGACACTTCCTGCTCTATGGTCAGTTTAACTGCATTGCCTTCGTTAATCTGAGGCGTCACTTTTAACTTAATACCTACTTCAATCCGGTCTAAGGTGGTAAAAGGGTTGGTGCCACCTGAGCCTGGGCTGGTGGTAGTTTTCACCGGCACTTCTTCACCGACAATAAAAGAGGATTCCTGGTTATCCAGAGTGGTTAATGAAGGCGTGGCCAGAATATTGGAGTTACTGTCGGTGCTGACGGCCTGTAAAATAGCGCCCCAGTCGTTTTTCACCACCCCCAGCATCATGCCGGTTACACCGCCCAGAGCATCGCCCAACAATTGGTAGTTGCCATCTTGATCAGGTGTTGTCTGCTCTGTCGTTGTACCTTCAGCATTTGTTGTTTTAGTTACACTGCCCGGCACAGTCCGGGCTGCAGCAGCCCCTGCAGCTATAGCGCTGACTGGCACTACACCATTATTAAACTGCTGCATACCGCCTGTCGCACTAATCCATTGCACCCCTAAATTAGCTCCGGCGTTATCGGCCACTTCGACAATAATGGCTTCAACCAATACCTGAGCACGACGAATATCCACCTGCCGAATCACATCTTCCAGTGAACGCATGACGTCAGGCTGAGCGGTAATAACTAAGGAGTTACTTTCAGCATGAGCTTCAATACTGACATCACGGCCTTTGCCTCCGGCACGGGCACCCTGAGCCTGAGTGGCTGCGCCCTGAGTTTCAGCCACTATGCTGGCACTAACACCTTGCAGAACTTTAACTAAATCTTCAGCTTTGGCATATTTCAAGTAATACACCCTGGTATTGCCCTGACTTTCCAGTTCAGCATCTAAGCGCTGCACTAAAGCCACAACACGTTCACGCGCCTGACGTTCACCACTAACAATGACGCTGTTGGTGCGCTCGTCGGCGACAATTTTTGGGATCAAAAACTCAGGTTGTTCGGCTTTTCCCTGATTTTTATAAATATTTTCCAGAATTCTCACTACTTCAGCCGACGAAGCGTAACTGAGTTTGATGATTTCTAAATCCTGATCGCCGGCTTTGTCGACGCGGGAAATAATGTCGACCAGACGGTTCACTGTCTCAGCCTGGCCCGTCATCATAATGACGTTGGACGGATCGTAGTTGACCACACTGCCGCCGCCACTTTGATCAACAAACTGGCGTAACAAAGGTGCTAATTCACGTACTGATACGTTTTTTACCTGCACTACCCGGGTCACCATTTCATCACCAACGGCACCCGCATTGTCACTGACCACAGGAATGTTGGACGTTTTAGCATCTTTTTGCCGAACCACTTTCAGCACGCCACTTTTCATTTCAACGACGGAGAAGTCATAGACTTCCAGTACGTTTAAGAAAAACTGGTAATACTGTTTTTCGTTCAGCATTTCATAGCTGCGCACGTTAATACGACCACGGACCTGTGGGTCAACAATGATAGTTTTGTTCAGATTTTTACCAACAATATTAATAAATTCGTTGATATCTGTGCCTTTAAAGTTTGGCTGGTATTCAGTTGCAGTTGCAAAAAAGCTCAGCAGCGCTAGAGCGCCCAAGCCAAACCAACGGGAAATGTGCAAACGAGAAGATGTCACTGACTTCATTAGAGTTTAACCATCTTAATTAATTATTATTGTGACAGACTAAAGACAATGTCTCTGGTCTGGCCGTCACGTTCAACTTTAATCGAAGCCTGAGTCGCTTCACGTAATTCATTCATGACCATCATGGCCTGCTGCATATCATTTAACGGCGTACCGTTAATTTCAACGGCTACATCATTGGCTTTCAAACCCATGCGTTCAAACAGTGCCGGGTCTTTACCAGGCATCACACGGTAACCATAAAGCTGACCATTGCGGTATTGCGGTGAGGCTCGAATATAATCGAAAAACTTCATCGGCTCCGACATCATTTCCTGACGCACATCCGCAAGTTGTTCCACAGGTGGCTGAGGCCCTTCCATCATTGGCTCAGGTTGTGGCCGGTAATCGACTTCCTGCAAAGAACCATTATCAGCTGCCATTTGTTGGAATTCGAGACCATCGAGCATCAGAGTTTCAAAACGGGACGAGACTTTCAGCAGCACTCTGTCCTCAAATACCTGGCTTAAACTGGCACTGGTGCCTTCAATTTTTTCATCTACCCCATAGGTTTGCTCTGAACCCTGGCTTTCTATCACGGCCGAGCCTTTGTCAGGTTGGCCGGAAATAGCCACCACACCAGTCAGCTTGACATTCAAGGTCGTTTTAGGCGCGGTAGTGGGAACAGCAATAGGGGCAGCCTCTGCTTGTGCTGATGCTTTACCAAACAAGCTGGCGTCTAACAATGCTTTCAAATCCGGAGCAGTTTGTCCTGTTACAGCAACGACAGCAGTGATCGGCTGAGCATGAGGAACAGGCAGGAGCAACCAGCTCAACTTTGCCAACAACCAGCACAACAGCACAATACAAAAACCGGTCAGCCAGAAGTTCAGACGCTGTTGCGGCAGACGGTTCAGCCATTCAATGGCAGGTTGGGTGGAAGCGGACCATTTCATTCTTTAATAATTCTGTTACATCACTCATTGCATCTTACCCAGTTGTTTTGTCCTCAACAAGCCTACATATCAGAATTCAGAACCCTTAGTCTGTTCAAAGGGTCTCAGACTATACTTAATACGCAACAGTAGCGGAGAACAGGCATGGATAAATCGGTAAACCAGCCTAACACACTTATATTACGTTTAGATAAATGGCTGTGGGCTTGTCGCTTTTACAAAACCAGAGCTCTGGCGAAAGACATGATCGAAGGCGGAAAAGTTCATTATAATGGTCAGCGCTGCAAAGCCAGCAGAACTGTGGAAATAGGGGCGACTGTCAAACTGACACAAGGCACGGATGAAAGAACTGTAATAGTTCAGGCCCTGTCCGACAAACGACTCGCAGCGCCATTGGCTCAAGCTTTGTATCAGGAAACTGAAGAAAGTCAGCAATTAAAGCAGGAACGAGCTGAGTTACGAAAAATGAATTTGCTATTCGCGCCTCATCCGGAAACCAAACCCGACAAAAAAATGCGTCGGCAGCTGCTGCTGATAAAGTCACAGCAATCTTAAGGTAATGTTATGAATCAAGATGTTTTAGTACGATTTTTATTTAATCAGCGCGATACGCGTGGCGAAATCGCCTACGTCTCCAACAGCTTGCAGCAAATGCTGCAGAATCATGATTACCCCTATCCGGTGAAGCAGTTATTAGCCGAACTGGTGGTTGCGACCAGTTTATTAACAGCCACCTTAAAACTGGATGGTGATATAGCTGTGCAACTACAAGGCGATGGCCCTGTGCGCTTTGCAGCGGTAAATGGTACTGCAGAGCAGGAATTCCGGGGCGTAGCAAGACTGCAGGCAGAAATTGGCGCCACAGGTTTTCGTGACTTGATTGGTGAAGGTTATATGCTGGTGACTATTACACCCAAGCAAGGCGAACGTTATCAGGGCATTATCCCTCTGACCGGCGACAGCCTGACCGATACCTTAGAAGCATATTTTGCGCAGTCAGAGCAACTACCCACCCGTTTGTATTTGTTTACCGACCTGACTGAAAATCAAAGCCGCGCTGCTGGTTTGTTGTTGCAGGTGTTGCCTGTTGATCCGGAAAAAGCCAAGCAGGATTTTAGTGATTTAGTGATAGTGACCGATACCATCACAGCCAACGAATTACTGAATTTGCCTACAGAACAAATGCTGCACCGCTTGTACCATGACGAAGAAGTCGAAGTATTTCCGCATCAGGCTATACGTTTTGTTTGTGGCTGCACGCGCGAAAAATGTGAATCAGCCATCATCAGCCTGGGTAAAACAGCCATTGAAGAGCATATAGCGGAAGGTAAACTAGAGATCAGTTGTGACTACTGCAACAGTACCTTTCAGTTCGATAGTACCGATTTATCCTTATTATTGAATAAGTTCTGATCAACCCTTCTCACTTGAAGCTGTAGCGTTATTAGCTCCCTGCGCTGACAGAAGAAAGTTAGCCCCAGTCACATAGCATCAGCTATGTGGCTGGGGTTTGCCTCACTTGTCGACTCACTGCAATTGTTTTAGGTAAAAATGCTGTCAAGCAGAGCCTACCTCTACCCGGATGTTGCCAATACATTTTTGTAACCCAGCCTGTAAGTTTTCATTTTTCATTGAAATTTCCGACAAAAGCCCGTATTGCTGGATGTTTTAGCCATCTAAATGGAGTACAATCGAGCCGAAATCTACTAAAAACCATAAATTTACTGACCTACGTACCTCAAGGAGTCACCCTACAATGACCTCTACAATCACCCGTCACATGGATTTAACAGTGGCCGATTTAGTTGAACACGCTATTCGTCGCAACGAAGGTGTGTTAGCGGATAACGGCGCTTTGGTGGTTAAAACCGGTCACAGAACTGGTCGCTCACCTACAGATCGTTTTATCGTCAAAGAATCCAGCACAGAGCAGGATATTCAATGGGGCAACGTTAACCGTCCTTTTGACCCTGTGCAGTTTTCTGCACTTTGGGCTCGTGTCAGCGATTTTATTGCGACTAAAGAACATTTTGTCTCGCACCTTGAAGTAGGTGCAGACCCGGAACACTACATTCCGATGACAGTGACCACTGAGACCGCATGGCAGCATATTTTTGCCAAAAACATGTTTATTACTCCGGCGCAGTGGAACGCATCAGGCAAAGAAACCTGGCAAATTCTGAACGTACCTTCGTTTGAATGCGACCCAGAGCGTGACGGCACCAACAGTGACGGTACTGTGATGATCAACTTTGCCGAGCGCAAAGTGTTATTAGCGGGCATGCGTTATGCCGGTGAAATGAAAAAAGCTATGTTCTCAGTACAAAACTTCCTGTTGCCAGCCAAAGGCGTATTGCCAATGCACTGTTCGGCCAATGTCGGCGAAGCAGGCGACACCTCCTTATTCTTTGGTTTGTCAGGCACTGGCAAAACGACCTTGTCTGCTGACCCTAAACGTTTCCTGATTGGTGATGACGAGCACGGCTGGGCGCCTAATTCAGTGTTTAATATTGAAGGCGGTTGCTACGCTAAATGTATCGACTTGTCGCAGAAAAACGAGCCTGTGATTTGGGATGCGATCCGCTTCGGTACTATTCTGGAAAATGTGGTGTTAGATGCCAACCGTACTCCGGATTACAAAGACGCCAGCCTGACTCAAAACAGCCGCGCCGCTTATCCGTTAGCCCATGTGGAAAAACGTGTACTGGAAAACCGTGCCGGTGAACCTAAAGCTGTTGTTTTCCTGACTTGTGATGTCAGTGGTGTTTTACCACCTGTCTCTATACTGTCAGAAGAAGCTGCTGCTTATCACTTCTTAAGTGGTTACACCGCCAAAGTAGGCTCGACCGAGATTGGTTCAACGTCTGCTATTGAATCCACTTTCTCTACTTGTTTTGGTGCGCCGTTTTTCCCGCGCCCAGCTGGTGTCTACGCAGAACTGCTGATCAAACGTGTCCGTGAGTTCGGTAGCAAAGTGTATTTAGTCAACACAGGCTGGACTGGTGGTCCACATGGTGTGGGTACACGTTTTGATATCCCAACCACCCGCGGCATTATCGACGCCATCGTTTCCGGCGAATTAGCCACTGCTGAAACTGTACACTTGCCAGAGTTAAATCTGAATGTGCCGTTGAAAGTAACAGGCGTGGACAGCAACTTGCTGAACCCAAGAGACACCTGGGCTGATAAAGCGGCTTATGATGAATATGCCACTAAACTGGCTACTGAGTTTGCCAACAACTTTAAGAAATACGATGTATCTGATGCAATTCGCAACGCAGGTCCAAAAGTAGCTTAATGATTTGATTAAAAAGGCTCTGCATTAGAATAATGCCAGTCAGTTAAACTGACTGGCATTATTTTTTTGGAAAAGAATGGCTATCCCCTCAACAGCACGAATAGACTTTTTTGGACTGAGCCTGAAAAAAGTGACCACCCAAAGCGAGGAAAGGCAAAGCACTAAGCAGCCTCTGTGAGAGTAAGCCGACCAACAGGCTTCGCTGCCCCCTAAGNTCTGTGAGAGTAAGCCGACCAACAGGCTTCGCTGCCCCCTAAGGATGAGTTTACGGCGTGGCGGCCTGGGCATTGCTGCATTGGAGCCATTTTTATGCAGTTTTAGTTTGATTTACCGGCAAATACACTGTCACTACCAAGCCACCATAAGCATGGTTATGCATGCTTATTTGACCATGGTGCATATCCACTATCTTTTTGATAATAGCTAAGCCTAAACCTGAACCTCCGCTGCCACGGGCTATATCCCCTTGGGCAAAAGGCTCAAACATACGCTGCATTTCATGCTCAGGAATACCAGGACCATGATCCCGCACCTGCACATAGACCTTACGGCTGGCACGTTCTATACCTGTGCTGACTTCTATAGCACCATCAGAATACTTCAGTGCGTTTTCTATCAGGTTGTTCAGCACACGTTTGATCGCAATACGGCGCAGCGGCACCAGCGGTATTTGCTCATTCAGGTTGGCAATAATTTCGCGTTTTTGCAGTCGGTCAGCGCTGATTTGCTCCTGCACCAGTAGGTTTAAATCCTCTTCATATAAAGCTTCTTCTTTGTGATGGCGAATGTAGTCAATGAACTGGTCGATAATAGCGTTCATATCTTCGATATCACTGACAATACCCTCTTTGATCCAGCTATCCTCTTCACTGACCATCTCGCTGGCCAAGCGAATACGGGTTAAGGGTGTACGCAAATCATGCGACACCCCAGCCATTAACAAAGCTCGATCTTTTTCCAGTTGACTTATGCCTTTGGCCATACGGTTAAAGGCCTGAGTTACTGCAATAATTTCGGTGGAGCCGTGTTCAGGCAGAGGCTCTGGCATTTCGCCCCGCCCTACTTTGAGAGCCGCCTGCTGTAACCCCTGCAAAGGTCTGTTCAGTTGCCGCGCAAATAACCAGCCGCCAGCCACACTTAAAAAACCGATCACAAAAACATAGATCTTCAGCGGAGAGAAATCGGTTTCGTCCAGGCCACTTAAAGGCACTTTGACCCAATACTGTGGTGCTTGTGGAGGCTTCACCCAAAAGGCATAACTGCTTTGCTGAGCAATACGTACTTCTGCAGGCCCCCCCAGTTCCAGTGACATTTCCTCAGAAAAATACTGATAAAAACTGGCTTCGTTTAAACCATGCAAAGGCGCAGTCGCATCGGTATAGACTTCTATGCCAGTCGCTTGCTGGAATCTTCTGGTCAGCTCTTCCGACAGCAGCACTTCATTCTGCTCCACGTCGATAAATACCACTTTGATTTGCTTAGCGATCAGATGGTTAATTTGCTGGTAGCTAGGCTTAATCACGTAATACACCACGGATAAATAAGACACCAGCTGATTGATCAGCAATAAAATACCAATCAGAAATACGGTCTGGCCAAAAGCACTGCGCGGAAACAATCGCATTTAGCTGACAGCACCATCGGGCACAAACACATAACCCAAACCCCAGACAGTTTGAATATAACGAGGGTTAGTCGGGTCGTCTTCCAGCATGCGACGCAAGCGCGAAACCTGAACATCTATGCTGCGCTCCATGGCGGAATAATCACGGCCTCTGGCCATATTCATCAACTTATCACGCGACAAAGGTTCACGGGCATGGCTGACCAATACTTTAAGTACAGCAAACTCACCACTGGTCAAAGGCATCAGTTCATCGCCTTTACGCATTTCGCGGGTTGCCAGATTAAACACAAAAGGACCAAATTTGACCTGACTTTCTTCAACCGCCGGCGCGCCAGGTAACTCTTTGGATTTACGACGCAACACAGCGCGGATACGGGCTAGTAATTCACGAGGGTTAAAAGGCTTTGGCAGGTAATCGTCAGCGCCCATTTCCAGACCAATAATACGATCCACTTCATCGCCCTTAGCCGTCAGCATAATGATAGGGATTTCGTTTTCCTGCTGGCGAAGTTTACGGCAAATAGACAAGCCATCTTCACCCGGCAACATCAGGTCCAGCACCACTAAATGGAAATTTTCGCGTTCCATTAAACGCTGCATTTGATCGAAGTTGGCGGAGGTACGGACAATATAACCTTGCTCTACCAGATAACGTTCTAATAAAGAACGTAATCTCATATCGTCATCTACTACTAAAATTTTTGTTGTTTCTTGGCCGAGCATACAATTCCCTCCGCATAGTAAACAGCACTATAAACGAAAAACCCGGAGCATGGAGGGCATGCGCCGGGTTCAGTTGTTACAAAGTTTGTCTGATTTGCTGTGGGCAACTTATTCAGGTTGCACCTTTTCTACTTTACGCAGTGGTGGGTTCATCCACACTACATGACCAGTATGAGCACCCAGACGAGTTGAGTTTTCCTGTTTTTCTAAGGTCTGCTGATCAATCACATAAGCGTAATCAGGAGCTGAGCTGCACCCTGTCATCACCAAAGCCATAGCAAGGACTGTCAGACCTGTTAATTTTGCTTTCATTGTTGGCCTCCTTTGTTAAGCACGTTTTTACTATAGTTGGCCCAATCAAAATTGCCTAGCATATTTTTGTTACACCTAAATGACAGATAGCAAATGTTTAGAGATATTTTTCAAATAAAGATTAAGTCTCTAATTAAAAACGATTTAATTAACTACAATCCTTGCATTAAAAAACTAAACTTTTTAAGTCTCAGGCTTATCTGTTGATAATTCATCAGCTTCTCTTTCCTCCTCGCTGTTAAATGGTTATAAAGTCGAACCAGAAAAGAGATCCTTATTCTTACGATCAACACCGGATAGCATGAGTAAAACAGAGTTAATCACCCGCGAAGGTTATGAAACCTTGCAACAAGAACTAAACCATCTGTGGCGGGAAAAACGCCCGGATACCACAGCCAAAGTGGCTTGGGCAGCAAGCCTGGGCGATAGATCCGAAAATGCGGACTACCAGTACAATAAAAAGCTATTAAGAGAAATAGATAGAAGAGTCAGATACTTACGTAAAAGGCTCGAGGTGATTAAAGTTGTCGATTATTCACCGGAACAAAAGGGTAGAGTTTTTTTTGGCGCCTGGGTTGAGATTGAAAATAGCGAAGGAGAGCTACTTACTTTTCGCATTGTTGGCCCTGATGAAATTTATGGCCGCAATGACTATATCTCTATCGATGCGCCTATGGCGCGCGCTTTGATCAAAAAACAAGTGGATGATGAAGTGCAAGTGCCCACTCCCACCGGCATCAAAGAATGGTGGATTAACAACATCTGGTATCCACAAGCCAAAGGCTAAGGTGTGCTATGTATCAAGAATTATTAAGTCAACAACAAGAGTTTTTTGCCAGCGGCGTGACTAAAAGCCTCTATTGGCGCAAGCAGCAGTTAAAACAACTGCAGTTGTTACTGACAACACACGAAGCTGAGTTATTGCAGGCGTTGCAACAGGACTTAGCCAAACCAGCTTTTGAAGCATTGTTAAGTGAAATAAACTACCTGCATAGCGATATTAAACACTGCCTGAAAAAACTAAACAGTTGGGCGAAACCACGCCGGGTTAGTACGGGCTTACGTACCTTTCCTTCAATAGCATTTGTGCAACCTGAGCCTTATGGCTCTGTACTTATTATAAGTGCCTGGAACTACCCGCTGCAGCTGGCGTTAGCCCCTTTAGTAGCCGTGCTATCAGCTGGCAATTGCGCTGTGCTGAAACCCTCTGAATTAGCGCCTGCGACATCGGCCATTATGGCCCGTTTGCTACCTTTGTATTTGGACAAAGAAGCTGTGGTGGTAATCGAAGGTGGCGTACCTGAAACTACAGAACTGTTGAAACTGCCTTTTGATCATATTATGTACACTGGAAACGGCCAGGTCGGCAAAATTGTGCTGCGTGCCGCCGCTGAACATTTAACACCAGTGACTTTAGAGTTAGGAGGCAAAAGCCCGGTTTATGTCGACAGCAGTGCAGATTTAAAACTGACGGCCCAGCGCATTGCCTGGGGTAAATGGCTGAACGCAGGCCAAACCTGTATAGCACCGGATTATATTCTGGCACACAAAGACATCACCGAGCCTCTGCTGCAAGAAATTCATTCTCAGTTGCTACACATGTATGGCAGCGATCCTAAACTCAGCCCAGATTATGGCCGCATTATTAATCAACGTCACTTGCAGCGTATACAGAGTTACCTTGATGGTATTGAAGTCTATTGTGGTGGCACTGTAGATGCAGAGCAGCTGTATTTCAGCCCCACATTGGTGTTGAACCCTTCATTTGACAGCCGCCTGATGACAGAAGAAATTTTTGGTCCTGTATTGCCAGTACTATCCGTCAGCGGCTTTGATGCTGCAGTGCGTTTTGTACAAAAACGCGACAAGCCGCTGTCTGCTTATTTGTTCAGCAATAACAGCTCTCAACAACAGCAGTGGGTAGAACAGATCAGCAGCGGTAGTCAGTGCATTAATGATGTACTGATGTTTATGGCGGTGTCGGAGCTGCCTTTTGGTGGTGTAGGCCCAAGTGGCATGGGTCAATATTCAGGCAAAGCAGGTTTTGAGCAGTTCAGTCATTTAAAGTCTGTACTAAAACGGCCACTTTGGCCTGAACCACCAGTGCGTTTTGCCCCTTATGCAGAGTGGAAACGTAAGGTGTTGGGCTGGCTAAGTTAAGCGCTCGGCGTTTTGCTATTGGATTTTTTGGCCCTAACAGTGGACAATTGCCGTAATTGATAAGAACCAGTCTGGCTTTTACTTCAGGTAAAGCCGCCAGCTGCTAAGGAAGCTTTAAGTTATGTCTATGATCATTAAACAAATTGCTCTGGAAATCTCAGCTCGCCCTGAGCAGGTTGCCGCTGCTATTCAACTGATGGATGAAGGTGCGACAGTGCCTTTTATCGCCCGTTACCGTAAAGAAGTGACAGGAGGCCTGGACGACACCCAGCTGCGTAACCTGGATGTACGTTTAACTTATTTGCGTGAGTTGGAAGACAGGCGTCAGGTGATTATCAAAACCATAGACGAACAAGGCAAGCTAACTCCGGAACTAAAGCAGGAATTATTGGCAGCGGACAACAAAACCCGCTTAGAAGACTTGTATTTGCCTTACAAAGCCAAACGCCGCACTAAAGGCCAGATTGCAATTGAAGCAGGTTTAGAGCCTTTGGCAAACGCGTTATTCAACGACCCAACTTTAGTGCCTGAACAACAAGCCGCCAACTACTTCAATGCCGAAGCGGGTTTCGCTGACAGCAAAGCTGTGCTGGATGGCGTGAAATACATTCTGATGGAACGTTTTGCTGAAGATGCTGCTTTGCTGGCGAAATTACGTCGTCATTTAAGCCAGAACGCTGTACTGAAAAGTACTATGGTGGCAGGCAAAGAGCAGGAAGGCGCTAAATTCCGCGATTATTTTGAACATAAAGAAGCCTTAAAAACTGTGCCTTCGCACCGCGCTCTGGCGATGTTCCGTGGTCGCAATGAAGGCATTTTAAATCTGCAATTACAACCCGATTCGGACGATGCTTCGGCCCATGCGGTGTGTGAGCAGATGATTGCCAATCACTTTGACCTGCGCCAGCAGGGCCGCGCTGCAGACGACTTCCTGCGCACCGCAGTGCAATGGACCTGGAAAGTAAAGTTACACCTGCATTTAGAAAACGATTTATTAGGCGAGCTACGTGAACAGGCTGAAGAAGAAGCCATTAAAGTGTTTGCCCGTAACTTAAAAGATTTATTAATGGCGGCTCCTGCCGGTATGCGCGCAACATTGGCGCTGGACCCTGGTTTACGCACTGGTGTGAAAGTGACGGCTATTGATGAAACCGGCAAGCTGGTGGATCAAACCACTATATTCCCGCATGCGCCACAAAATCACTGGGACAAATCAGTCCGCACTTTAGCCGCTTTAGCCAAACAACATAAGATTGAGCTGATTGCTATTGGTAACGGTACAGCGTCGCGGGAAACCGATAAATTAGCGGCCGATGTGATCAAACTGCTGCCAGAACAAAACATCAGCAAAATTATGGTGTCTGAAGCTGGCGCCTCGGTGTATTCAGCCTCTGAGCTGGCTTCTCAGGAATTCCCGGATCTGGATGTGTCCTTACGTGGCGCTGTGTCTATAGGCCGTCGTTTACAAGACCCGCTGGCCGAGCTGGTAAAAGTGGAGCCTAAAGCTATAGGTGTGGGTCAGTATCAGCACGATGTTAACCAAAGCCTGCTGGCGAAGTCATTAGACGCCGTAGTCGAAGACTGTGTAAACGCCGTAGGTGTGGATTTAAATATGGCTTCAGTGCCTTTATTGGCTCGTGTGGCGGGTTTAAACAAAACGCTGGCGCAAAACATTGTGGTCTACCGTGATACACACGGTCGTTTTCAGCAGCGCAAAGATTTGCTGAAAGTAGCAAGGTTAGGCCCTAAAGCCTATGAACAGGCCGCAGGTTTCCTGCGTATTAATAAAGGGACTGACCCGCTGGATTCGTCTTCTGTTCACCCTGAAGCTTATCCTTTGGTAGAAAAAATTCTGGCGAAATTTGGCCAGCCGATCGAACAATTGCTTGGCAACAGTGCTTTCTTAAAGGGTCTGAACCCGGCAGAATTTATCGATGAACACTTTGGTTTACCTACAGTAGAAGACGTCATTAAAGAACTGGATAAGCCGGGCCGCGACCCACGCCCTGAGTTTAAAACAGCTGCGTTTAAAGAAGGCGTTGAAACCATGGCGGATTTAAAGCCGGGTATGTTATTGGAAGGGGTAGTCACCAACGTCACTAACTTTGGCGCTTTTGTTGATATAGGTGTGCATCAGGATGGCTTAGTGCATATTTCCTCTTTAACCGACAAGTTTGTTTCAGATCCGCACCAAGTGGTTAAAGCAGGTGATATTGTCAAAGTTAAAGTACTGGAAGTAGAACTGGACCGTAAACGTATAGCTCTAACCATGCGAATGGACGAACAACCTGCGGTGAAAAGCGCTGGTGGTGCCGGTAAAGAAGCCTCACGTTCTGGCTCTTCTCAATCTAAAGCTGCTAAGCCAGCTAAAACAGCTGAAGTGCCGAATGCAGCTATGGGTGATGCTTTTGCTCAGGCTTTTGCCAAGTTTAAAAAGTAATTACCTTTCTGAATAAAAAAATAAGGCCGGGAATTCCCGGCCTTTTTTGTTTGAGCTTTAAACTAGGCCATTTGCAATAAAGGCCGCTCAGCAGGCTTTGTGGCTTTAGCATAAAAATCTGAAATCACGTCCGATCTTAAAGTCATCAACGCATCGCGTTGCAAAGATTCAAACTGAGGCACAGCAAAATCATTGGCTTCATTGTTCGTCAAAGCTTCGAACGGCTCCCATTCGGAATCTGATAGAACTGAGCTTTGCGATCCCTGCTCTGAGCGGGTTCTGACCATTTCTGCAATCTCTGCGGTCAACTCAGCCTGAGCTTCCATTAAAGTCCGGCTGGCTTGTGCTGCAACAGAGCGATCTGCACCCGAAGGTTCAGCAGGTGCCAAAGCGGCAGCTTTCACTTGCTGCATTTTTTGGATAGTAGCCCGTGGATCATTTGGAATTTCAGAGATATCGATCCGAACCTCGCCCCCTACTGCATACTGTTGGCCGTCTGGCCCCGTCTCGTATTCGTAACTTGGCGCACTGGCAAATTGCCCACCAATAGCAGCATGCGCCTGTTCATGAATTTTAACTTCCCGATCTCGGGCTTTTAATTCAGCAATACGTTTTTGCTCAGCCTGATCGTCTTTTTGCTGCTGTGGGTCGTCTTTTTCCTGATCAGCGGCACTTTGTTGATCTTGTTGCGAATCAGATTGTGGATCTTTTTCTACTACAGCCTGGCGATATTCCAGACCTTTAGTTTTAACATCTTCATAAGTGGATGGCGCCACACTATTACCGTTGCGGCTTTTTTCATCAGCCATCAGGCCTTTTTCAGCTGCAGATCGCTCCATAGCGGCCACAGGTTCAATCACTTCACGGCGCAAGTTATCTCGCCGCGCCATATCCATGGCCGGATTACCAGTGTGCAATGGCACATTTGGATAATTCGAAGTGAGTAACATAGAAGCCTTTTACACCCTTAAATCAATAATGGAACCCAACATCTCGTCAGCAGTTTTTACCGACTTTAGATTGGCTTCAGCGTTAATTTGTTCATTACCTAAGGTCACCAAACTTTGCTCTATCGATGGGCCTAAAGTTGGCTCAATCGGAGTTTCTAGTGTCCGTTGGTTGCTGCTTTGAGCTGCTTGCTGGTTTATGTTAACGGTTGCTTCAGTCACAGCGTTAGATGCACGCTGAAAGCCCTGAAAACCGCTCGCAAAGGCAGAACTGATTTCCATCATGACCTCATTGACTAATTAAACTGACTTATTTAACTGGGTAATTATTAGCCATTTTTTGCAGAAACGAAAGCTCGGCGGCAAATATTTGCCGCCAAAGTACAGTTTTTGCTTATTTAAAGGGGTATTAGACGGATAAATAACGAGATAAAAGGGAAATAAACTCGTCCTGGTGAGAAATAAAAGGCGCGTGCGAGGCTTTTTGCACTATCTCTACCCGCAGTTCAGGTCGCAAACTTTGGAGTAAAGGCGCTATAGCAACAGGCACCAAAGAGTCTAAACGGCCCAAAATAATAAAAACAGACTGAGTTAAGGCGGCAAATTCCTGCCGCAAATCTAAACTCGCTAATAATTCCAAGCCACCTTGTAAAGCCATAGCTGAAGGCAGGGGCAGGCTCAATACAGCCTGCTTCAATAGTTTAATATCCTGACGGGCTGTGCTGCTACCCATCGCCTGAATGGCTAAAAAACGCTCTACTGTCAACGCCAGATCCTGCTGTAAATGCCCGGCAAACTGCTGCATCACTTTGCTTTGCATACCAGGCCAGTTATCTTTGGCCATAAAACAGGGTGAACTGGCAATTAAACCCAGTGCGCTCACTTTATGCGGGTATCTGCCGGCTAAGGCTATAGCCAGTAAACCGCCTAAAGACCAACCTATCACCATACTTTGATCCGGAATTTGCTCAGCCAACACAGCTAAAACACTGTCGATATCATAAGAGGCAGGGCAAGGTGACAGACCAAAGCCTGGTAAATCTGGCGTATAAATATCAAGCTCTTGTGGTAATGCCTGCAACAGCTGAGACCACACCTGGTGGTTTAAACCCCAGCCATGTAATAACACCACTGGATTTTGATTAAATTTTATTTGCTCGCCCATCTGCCCGACCATACTTGTTGTTATGTCTGGCCTTTTAGCAAAGCAGGGATGCAGATGCAAGCAACTTTGATGCAGCAACTGATGCATCTTTTGGCACCTAATTGTTGTTTATGGTGCCAGATGCAGGTGCAGCAACCACAAACTCAGCTTTGTGACTATTGCCACAGCCATTTACCCCAGTTGGATTTAAGCTGGGTGGATCACAATGCTTTGTTATTGCCTGATGTTGCCAAAGGTTTGCCCAGAGTGAAGTTTGACAGACTGTATAGCCTGAGCTGGTACAAGCAGCCTTACAGGCACTGGATCAGCAGTTGGAAGTTTCAGCAACAGCATGCCGCTGGTGAACTGTTGTGTCAGTTGTTTTATCAACATGCGCTGCTATTTCAACAGCAAGGTGGAGATTTGCCGGATTGCATCAGCTATACACCAGTCTCAATTCAACGGTTAAGGGAAAGGGGCTTTAATCAGGCAAAATTACTGGCGCAACAATTGGCAACAGCCTGGCAAAAGCCTTGTGTCAGCTTATTTCAAAGTCCGGATTTAGTGCCTCATCAAATAGGATTAAACCGCAGACAACGACTGGATAATTTAAAAGGAAAAATTCAACTGAAGGAAGGTCTATTACCCAGTCACGTCGTACTGGTGGATGATGTGATCACCACAGGAGCCACTTTGGATTATCTGAGCGCTTTGTTAAAAGCCAAAGGAGTCCAGACTGTCAGTGTCTGGACTCTAGCTATTACCAGGGTACTTTAGTGGGCTTCTTCGTCGGCCTCTTCGCCTTCACCATCGGACGATTCAGCACTGAACATTTTGCCAAAATACATAGCATTCACTAATAAGCGGCTGGAGCCGACAAAATAACCACGGAACACCGGATTATCTGTCATCGCAATAACCCGGCCATTGCCATGATTATGCGCCATTAATGCAGCACCATCTGCAATACGACTAACGTATTCAGGCGCTGTGTAACCAGCCAGTTGAGGCTTCTCTGTATACAAAGCCACATTGATAAATGGGTCTTCACTGGGAGCTAGTAAAAAGGTGCCATTTTTAAACACAGCTAAGTCTTTGCGGTTGATACCAAAAGTTAAAGGATGAGTTAAATCCAGTTCAGTCTGGTAAATAGCACCGGCAATACGGCGCTGACCAGCCAGACTCTCTTTATCGGCATAACTTAATTGTTGATCTGAAATCAGCATCGCCATATCAGCCGGCGTCCAGGCTTTTGCTTTTAGTAAACCTGCGCGCACCAACAAAGCAGCTCCGCCTTTATGTCCCCACAATACACCACCTTGTTTCGCCCACTGATTGAGCTGTTGTTGCTCTTTTTGCTGCAGGCTGTTGTAGCTGCCGTCCGGCAAAATAATATGAGTGTAACGGGATAAATCGACCCGGCCTAAACGCTGAGGTTCAATCAGGCTAGGGGAAATGCCCGCCAGTTTTTCCAGATTAAACCAGACTTCACCGGCTTCGGTAGAATTCACATCAGGACCGGCCACCAACAATACACTCGGCTTAGTGACAGGCACAAAACCATTGCTGCCTAAATCTTGCCCCTTAGTCGTTAAACCAGAAGTTAAAGCTGTGATACTTAAACCCACCCGCTGCTGGGCTTTACCCAGTCGTTCAAACCAGTTGTTGTGTTGTTGCAAGCCAGCAGCAATGACAATAGCTCCGGCACTAAAAGCCTGTTCACCATCCGCAGTTTTGGCGAAAAAGGCTTTACTGGCTGCACGTAAAACCAAGCCTTGCTCTAACAGCGCTTGCGTTAACAGAGGTGCCTTTTGATCGCTCCAGTCAAAAGCGTAAGCATAGGCACCGGCGGATGGCATCAGCGCCATTTCAGCTTGAGGCAGCCATGGCTCATTTGCTACACCAGCAGGTTTGCGCGCTACGGTACTGAATTCAATATTAAAAGCATAAGGTAAGGTCCAGGCAGAAACGTCATAAAAAGTATTGTCCTGGAAGTTAGTTTGGGTGCTAAACGCCGCTTTTAATAACAGATACTGGCTCTGTTGCAGCGGAATGTAATAAGCCTGACCTTTTTGGTAGGTCTGGCCTTTATGCTGCCAGCGTTCATTGATGGGGTAAGCTTTGATCTGGTGCTGTTTTAATAAGTTTAACAAACTGGCTAATCTGGTTTTGTCGTCAGTCTCAGCAATCACATAACCCGCAACAGACTCTTCTGCAGCAAGGCGCTCTGACTCTACTACGAAAGCTTTCTGATAGCTTTGCAGCGCCTTTTTTTGTGCTACTGCACCGCGCAAGGTCGATAGCGATACAATATATTGATTTTCAATGGTTTTACTAAAAGCCAAAGGGCCATTGATACTGTCTTGCAGGTGACCACGACTACTGGCCTGTTCAAATAAAATCCCCACACTGGCATTGACGTCAGGGTACGTAGAGCCTTTACCTACATAAAAATCATCAAAGCTTTCTTCGGTGTAGTACAAGCGGCCTTTTTTATCCAAAGCTGCGGCGTGGTAATCGGCAATTTTGGCGGTCAATTGCTGATTGGCTTTTGGCGTTAAAGGATAAGTACGGGTCGGAATACCGGGTTGAAAGAAAAAGGTGGTGTTAGGCCCCATCTCATGAAAATCGCCCACCACGGCCGGACGCCATTTATAAAACTGGCTGATGCGGGCCTGGCTTTCCGGGTGCTCCAGTGGCAACCAATCCCGGTTTAAATCAAACCAATAATGATTAGGACGGCCATTCGGCCAGGGTTCTATATGCTCTCGGCTTTGTGGATCGGCTACAGGCGCTTTGCCTTTGTGCATATTGGCCCAATGGGCAAAACGATCTAAACCATCCGGGTTTAAGCTGGGCTGGATTAGGATCACTGTATTTTTCAGCCAGTCTTGTACTTCGGCATCTGTGCTTGTCAGTAAATGATGGGCAAGCTGCACTGAAGCATTAGGGCCGCTGGATTCATTGCCATGTACGCCATAACCCAGCCAGACAATCAGTGGCAAATCATTTGCCAGTTCAGTACCTGTAGATAACTGAGCCAGATGCTGTAGGCGGATTTGTTCCAGCTTTTTTAAGTTTTCAGCAGACGACACAATAAGCTGCAATACAGGTTTCTGTTCGTGGGTATAACCTATAACTTCCAGTTGGGCTTTATCTGACGCTGTGGCCAGTTGCTGGAAATACATTTGAATTTGATCATGGCGCAAATGCCATTCGCCCAAAGGATAGCCAAAAAATTGTTGCGGGCTTTGGGGGGCCGCCATTGAGAATTGGCTGCACAATCCCAATACTAAAGCACTGATGATAGTTGTTATTTTGTACATTGTTTGTCTCCCTTTCTGGCCGCTACCTTAACAATAAAAAGTCAGGCCCGACAAGCGGGGGCTGGCAAGGCACAGCAAGTCAGAGTATCATAGCCATTAACCTAGTAATTTAGTCAGGTACTACCGATGATTACCATTTCTGAACAGGCGCAGAGCCATTTTCGTAAACTGCTGGACAAACAGGCCGCCGGTACTCATATCCGTGTTTTTGTGGTCAACCCGGGCACTGTTTCTGCGGAATGTGGCGTATCTTACTGCCCTGCCGATGCGGTAGAAAGCACAGATTTACAGCTGCCATTTGAAGGCTTTATGGCGATAGTAGATGCCGAAAGCAAACCTTTTTTAGTCGACGCTGAAATTGATTTTGTTACCGATCAGATGGGTTCTCAGCTGACATTAAAAGCGCCCAACGCCAAGGTGCGTAAGGTGAACGACGACGCTTCGCTGAAGGAAAAAGTGCAATACGTGATAGATGCGGAAATTAACCCGCAATTAGCCAACCATGGCGGTCGTGTTTCAGTGGTAGAACTGACTGACGATGGTGTTGCAGTACTGCAATTTGGCGGTGGTTGTAATGGTTGCTCTCAAGTCGATTTAACCTTAAAAGAAGGTATCGAAAAAGAACTGCTGCAACGTTTTGCCGGTGAATTAACTGCAGTACGTGATGTAACTGACCACCAACGCGGTGAGCATTCTTATTACTGATTTATGCTATCTATGAAATACAGAGGCCACTTGATGTGGCCTTTATTGTATTGATTCAAAAGGAGTTCACAAATGAAATTGCTGGCCTGTTTGTTGGTTTTACTGAGCTTCCCAAGCTACGCAGCTATTATTTTGCAGTACCACCATGTCAGCACTCAGACTCCCCGCTCCACCAGCGTGACACCGCAAGAATTCCGCACTCATTTGCAGTATTTGAAAGACCACAACTATCAGGTGATTGGGCTGGATACCTTGTTAGAGCAGCTTCAAAACGGCAAAGAGCCGGCCGACAATGCCGTAGTGATCACTTTTGACGATGGTTTTGATAATATCTATTTGCAGGCCCACCCGATTTTGCAGGAATTTGAATTTCCTTATACGGTGTTTTTAAGCCCGGCTTTAATAGACCGCAAAGAAGGCCCAGTGATGAGCTGGCAGCAAATCAAACAGCTGCAAAAAGACGGTGTTATTATTGCCAACCACAGTTCCTACCATGACCATCTGGCAGCTCCGAATAAAGGCGAAAGCAAAGCGCAGTGGCTGAAAAGGGTGAAAACCGATATTTTGCTGGCACAAACTCAGCTGGAGCAGCAATTAGGCATCAAGCATAAATGGTTGGCTTACCCTTATGGCGAATTTAGTGTTGAGCTGGAGCAGATGGTCAAAGAGCTGGGCTTTATTGGCATAGGCCAACAATCCGGCGCCGTGGGCCTGAACAGCCTGATGACCCGCCTGCCGCGTTATCCGTCTTCCAGTCAGTATGCAGCCTTAAAACACTTTATACCTAAGTTAAAAACTCTGGCTTTGCCAGTCAAAAACTATATAGCAGCCGATCCGGTGAAAGGCCCGAATCCACCTACTTTAACTCTGCAAATAGACAGTTCAGATTTTAAAACCAGCCAGCTAAACTGCTTTAGCAATGGTGAGCCTATTAAAGTCAGCTGGTTAAAACCAGACACCTTTAGCACTCAGGCTGGCCAAAAGCTAAAAACCAGCCATAAACGCTATAACTGCACAGCACCTTCATTAACGAAAAAAGGCTATTTCTACTGGTATTCCCAGCCTTGGGTGATGGAGTAGTGGTTTTAAGGGAGCCTTTACGAGCGCGACCTTT
This sequence comes from Rheinheimera sediminis, assembly GCF_004005375.1. Taxonomy (GTDB): domain Bacteria; phylum Pseudomonadota; class Gammaproteobacteria; order Enterobacterales; family Alteromonadaceae; genus Pararheinheimera. The sequence goes on from NZ_RZUF01000025.1 coordinate 51,942, forward strand.
GGTATTTGATTGGTTATAAATCAAACTTATTGAAAAGATACTGTAAAAACCTCAAGCCTATGAAAAATAAAAGAGGAACAATAAAAAATATTTGTAATCCAATAATAAAAATCCAAGTGTATCCATCCAACGCTCTTACTGGCGTATCAATGTCTACATCAAAGTATATAGCGAGCTTAAATACAAAATATGAATAGAAAAATGAAATAAATGCCACAACAAGAAGAAACATCACTTTCTTAATCGCAGTTGTCACGGCAGTCTTACCAACCAAAGAGAAACTATTACTTTTATACTGCACATTTATTCCTTCTTAAGCCAGTTTTTAAAATCCCTGCCCCGAAGATTTCCCTCAGTGCGCAATAAAAAACACCGCCAGATGCACGCCCTTGGTATGTACCCAAAAAAAAATAATTGATTAAAATTCATTGCGTTTAAAGAAAAAAATAGAAAACAGCCAACAAATCTATCAGCCACAAAACGGGCAATGGGCGAGAATTAAAACTTAGCACCGTTGCTTCTCAGCCCCTTAAACCTTTCTCTACCATATATGAATGAAGAATAAGAAAAAATATGCCATATACGTACAATATATATAGAAAGACTGTATCAGCAGATAGAATCCTTACAAAAAAAACTAATGGAAAAAATAAACCAAGCAAAAAATAACACAGCTTACCATACCATTTCCTCATATAATCTAACTTCTCAACACGAACCCCTATCAAAAAACCAAATAAAAACCCAACCACACCAGCAAAGAAAGAAATGTATTCATTTGCTTGGACAACCTGCGCAGATAATGCATATAACAATACAGAGGGAGCTGCTAGCAAAAGTAAAAGCAATCTCTGGTGTGACATCACATCGTTAAATGATGGCTTCATTACCCGCTCTGGCAGGATAGTTGTCACTACTTA
>NZ_RZUF01000026.1 GCF_004005375.1 Rheinheimera sediminis
AAACGGGCGCCCACAAGGGACGCCCCTACAGACGGTTTGTCTAATACCCAACCCCAAAACACCCCCATTAACCGCATCCCTCTGGTAATACAGCTCGAACTAAACCTAGTATCTGCTCAACCCATAATTAGAATTACGAGGTCTAGGTGCATTTACTTATCAAAACAGCTGTTTTTACGGCGATTTCAGGTCTTAGTCTGACAGCAGTTGCAACACAGCAGCCACTGCAGTACGAAGATGTATTCCAGTTGGAGTTTGTGTCAGAGCCTCAGATCAGCAGTGATGGCGATCAGGTCGTTTTTGTGCGTAACCGCTTTGATCAGGTGCTGGATAAACGTATTGGCTCTTTATGGCTCAGTGAGACGAAAACTGGTCAGTTGCGGCCTTTAGTGTCAGAACAAGCGGATATCAGCTCGCCTTTATGGTCAGAAGATGGCAAAAAGCTGGCTTTTATTTCATCAGCTTCTGGTAAGCCACAAATCCATATTCGTTGGATGGACAATGGTCAAAGCGGTCAGGTCAGTCATTTACCAGCAACTCCTTCAGGCTTAAGCTGGTCACCAGATGGGAAGTGGCTGGCTTTTTCCATGTTTACGCCGAAAAAAGTCGCTAATCCCGTCACTTTACCTGGTAAGCCTGAACAAAATGACTGGGCTAAAGCTCCTGTCTATATAGACACTATGCAATACAGAGCCGATGGCAGGGGGTATTTACCTGCAGGCTATCGACACATTTATTTGATGGCTGCTGATGGTGGTACTCCCATACAGCTAACCAGCGGTGATTTTGATCATGGTGGTGAAATTAGCTGGCAAAACGACAGCAAAGCCTTTTATTTTTCAGCCAATCGTCAATCGGATAAAAGAGCTCAGGCTCAGAATAGTGAAGTCTATAAGTTAACTATTGCAGATAAAAGCCTGACTCAGGTAACAGACCGGTTTGGGCCTGATCACTCGCCCGCTTTATCCTCCGACGGCAAATGGCTGGCTTATTTGGGCTATGACGATAAAAAGCTGGCTCATCAGGCCAATCAGCTTTATGTCAAAAATCTGCAATCTGGTGAGATTAAAGCTCTTACGGCAGATTTAGATCGAGCTATCGATAGCTTTAGTTGGGATGGTGACAGCGACGCGCTTTATATTCAGTACGACGATCAGGCTCAGGGAAAAATTGCGGTACAACCTCTGAACGGTAAACGCAAAGTGCTGGTCGATCAGGTCGGTGGCAGCTCGTACAGCCGTCCTTATACAGGCGGCAGTTTTACAGTGTCAGAGGATGGTGACATAGCCTATACCCAGATGTCGACTCAGGCTCCGGCTGAACTTGGCTTATGGCAAGACGGTAAAAAGAAGCAACTGACCGAACTGAACAAAGATTTGCAGCTATCCCGTGATATAGGCGAAGTCGAAGAGTTTTGGGTAACGTCTTCGGTCGACCAGCGTAAGTTACAAAGCTGGCTGATTTTGCCGCCAAACTTCGATAAAACCAAAAAGTACCCACTGATACTGGAAATCCACGGTGGCCCACATACCGCTTATGGTCCTGTCTTTGCGATGGAATTACAGTTGATGGCGGCTCAGGGTTATGTGGTGTTGTATACCAACCCTCGTGGCAGCACTAGCTACGGTATGGAATTCGCCAATTTAATTCACCATAAGTTTCCAAGTGAAGATTATAACGATCTGATGGATGTAGTGGATGCCACTGTTGCTAAGGGTTTTATCAATCCGGAGCAGTTATTTGTAACGGGAGGCAGTGGAGGTGGCTTATTAACCAGCTGGATAGTAGGTCATACCGACAGATTTAAAGCTGCAGTGGCGGTAAATCCTGTGATTAACTGGTTTAGTTTTGTGCTGAATGCCGATATGTACAATTACTTCAGCCAGTACTGGTTCCCTGGCATGCCATGGGAAAAACCAGAGCATTATCTGAAGCATTCGCCTATCAGTTACGTCGGCAATGTCAAAACTCCGACTATGTTAATGACTGGAGAATCAGACCACAGAACGCCCATTTCTGAGACTGAGCAGTTTTATCAGGCGCTACAATTGCGGGGCGTTGAAACCGCTATGGTGCGGATCCCTGGCGCTTCGCATGGTATCCATATCAGACCCAGTAATTTGATGGCTAAGCCTGCCTATATCACCTACTGGTTTAATAAATACAAAAAATAGAGTCTTGTTGTCATAAATAAAAAGGGCTGCCTTTCACAAAGCTGCCCTTCTGTTTTTTATCAGAGGTTTACTTGATATAAGCAAAAGCATCAGCAAACATCTGCTCTCGTTTAGCACCTTGCTCCAGAAATGCGTCTCTTACAACTCCTACCATAGGGAAAGGACCTGCTATATAGATATCATAGGCTTCCAACGAGACAAAATCTTCCAGTACGGCTTGGTGCACTAAGCCTGAACGGCCTTGCCAGATATCGGATGGACTTTGTACTACTGGCACCAGTTTAAAGTCATGATGAGCAGAGGCCCACTGTTGCAGTTCAGGCATATGGTACAAGGATTCTTCGTGACGTACACCCCAGTATAAAAATACTGGTCTTTTTACGCCTGCAGCTGCTATCGCCTGTGCAATGCTGTACACATAAGAAAATCCGGTACCACCGGCCAGTAACAAAATAGGATTATGGCTGTCCTCGCGCCAGAACGCCTGACCTAAACCTACCTCTACTGTCACTTGATCATTACTTTGTAGGTGTGTCAGCGCCTGACCTGAATACTGGTCTGCTACTGCACCGCCAATTTGCAACTCCAGCTGTGCCTGTCCGGGAATAGACGCGACAGAAAAAGGCCGCTTGTCTTGCTCTGTTAAGCACAATTGCAAATATTGGCCTGGTTTAAACTCCACTTTTTGTTGTGGTGTCAGCAGAACCTGATGTACTCCAGAGGTTAACGGCTGAATTTTATCGACGGTACAAATCACTTTGGTCATGAATAATCCTGCGGCCTAGCCACGAATAAAAGGGTGGTGTAAGGTCAAATCTGACTCGGCATAAGCCAGACAACAATAAGTAAAGTTTTGCGCTTTATCCAGATCAGACAAAGGTTCTGGTGGCAGATAGGACACAGTACCAGAGCGCAGACGACAAACACAGGAGGTGCACACGCCCTGTTTGCAACGAAACGGAAAGTCGATGCCATGGCGCAGCGCTGCATCGAGTATTGTTTCATTAGTCTCTACCTGAAAGCTCAGGCCACTGGGTAATACTGTTACCTGATGACTCATTTTTGGCCCGGTACTTTTAATGTGGGAACCGTTTTGTCTGCCGGTAATATACCCAGTTCGGCCCAGATATTATCTACTTTAGCTTTGACTGCCGGATCCATCAGTATGGGTTCGCCCCATTCGCGAGTCGTTTCGCCTGGCCATTTATTCGTAGCATCTAAGCCCATTTTGGAGCCAAGCCCCGATACAGGCGAAGCAAAGTCCAGATAATCAATGGGTGTATTTTCTATCAAGGTCGTATCACGCGCCGGGTCCATTCGGGTGGTGATAGCCCAAATCACATCCTGCCAGTCGCGGGCATTGATATCGTCATCGCAGACAATAACGAATTTGGTGTACATAAACTGCCGCAGGAAAGACCAGACGCCCATCATCACGCGTTTAGCATGGCCAGGATATTGTTTCTTCATAGTGACTACGGCCATACGGTAGGAGCAGCCTTCAGGCGGTAAATAAAAATCGACAATTTCCGGAAATTGTTTTTGCAAAATAGGCACAAAAACTTCGTTTAATGCCACACCTAAAATCGCTGGTTCATCAGGTGGACGGCCAGTGTACGTACTATGATAAATCGGATTTTCTCTGTGGGTGATATGAGTCACAGTAAATACCGGAAAGGAATCCACTTCGTTGTAATAACCCGTGTGATCACCATAAGGACCTTCAGGCGCCATTTCGCCTGCTTCTATGTAACCTTCCAACACATACTCAGCGCTGGCTGGTACTTGTAAATCGTTGCTGATACAACGGGTTACTTCGGTATTGTCACCCCGCAATAAACCAGCAAAAGCGTATTCAGACAAGGTATCTGGCACAGGAGTGACTGCGCCTAAAATCGTGGCAGGGTCGGCGCCTAAGGCGACTGAGACCGGAAAACGCTGGCCTGGATTGGCTTTTTGCCATTCTAAAAAGTCCAAGGCGCCACCACGATGGGATAACCAGCGCATAATAACTTTATTTTTACCCAATACTTGCTGACGATAAATACCCAGATTTTGCCGCTCTTTATGTGGGCCTCGGGTTACTGTTAAACCCCAGGTAATCAAAGGCGCTGCATCGCCTGGCCAACAGGTCATCACAGGTATTTTGCTTAAATCAACTTTATCGCCAGAAAGTACTACTTGCTGACAAGGAGCTCGCTTCACTTCTTTGGCTGGCATATTCAGTACTTGTTTGAAAATAGAGAACTTGCTGAACGCGTCTTTTAAACCTTTTGGTGGTTCAGGCTCTTTCAAAAAAGCCAGCAACTTACCCACTTCACGTAAGGCGGCTACGTCAGTTTGACCCATGCCCAGAGCAACGCGCTCTGGGGTGCCGAATAAGTTAGCAAGCACCGGAACATCAAAACCTTTTGGCTTTTCAAATAACAAAGCAGGACCGCCAGCACGTAAAGTGCGGTCAGCTATTTCGGTCATTTCCAGATAAGGGTCGATTTCCATCGAAATTCGTTTGAGCAATCCACGTTGCTCAAGCTGACTGATAAAGTCACGCAGGTCTTTGTATTTCATAAGGCTCTGGCTCTGCTTAGTGTTGGGCTATTATACATGGCTGACTTAGGCAAGCCAGCCTGTCCGGCAAGACCATTACGGACTAAAAGGCAGATAAGACCAATAGGTATCGTCACGAGTCCTGTTCATCTGAACGCAGCTGACTTGCGTTTTACGCTCTACGTCATCTACTGTGGTACATAAAATAGGTTGCGGAGTAACTCTTATGGAATTTCCTGAACAAATTAAGCAACAAAGCTGCATGGACTGCTTAAGTGGTCAATCGCTTGGTTTTGAGATCCGTATGGCGTTTCAACCTATTATCGACTGGTCTTTACAAGACATTATCGGCTATGAAGCTTTAGTGCGTGGGCCAGAAGGCCAAGGTGCTGGTTGGGTCTTTGAGCAAATTAATGATAGCAATAAATACTATTTTGATCAGGCATGTCGGGTTAAAGCCATTGAGACAGCCTCTAAACTGGGTTTAAAGAAACTATTGAGTATCAACTTTTTGCCCAATGCTGTTTATAACCCAGAGACTTGTATCCGCGCCACTATTGAAGCCGGCGACTTGTTTGGTTTCGATATTACTCAAATTATGTTTGAAGTGACCGAAGGTGAGCAGATCACTGATCAGATTAAGTTAAAACGTATCTTCGAAAGTTACGCCAAGCGTGGTTTTATTACAGCCATCGATGACTTTGGTTCAGGCTATGCGGGCCTAGCCTGGTTGACGTCGCTAAGACCTGCGGTATTAAAGTTGGATATGGGGTTAATCCGGGATATTGATAAAGATTCAGTGAAACAGGCTGTATTGAAGGGGATTTTAACAGTCTGTTGTGAGCTTGGAACTAAAGTACTGGCTGAGGGCGTGGAAAGTAAGGCTGAATTGGATTATCTGGTTGCGTCAGGGATCCATTGGTATCAGGGCTATTATTTTGCTAAACCCCAACTAGAGAAACTATTGATTCACTCTGAAATCAATGGCTGGCGCTGAGCAAAAAAAAACTGTAGATTATCAGACATCTGGATGTCTAAGGTGTTCTTCATGAAAAAAGCAACTCAACTAATCCATGCCGGCCGTGGTAAAGAGTGGACGGGCTCAGCAGTTAATCCTCCTGTAGTGCGGGCCTCTACCATTGTGTTCGATACTATGGCTGAAATGAAATACGCTACGGCTCATCGTGGCGACCGAGTGCCTTATTATGGCCGTCGGGGCACCGCTACTCATTTTGCGTTGCAGGATGCTATTTGCGATCTTGAGGGTTCTGCTGGCTGTGCTTTATATCCTTGCGGTGCTGCAGCTATTAACGCTGCATTGTTAAGCTTCTTAAAACAAGGTGATCACCTTTTAATGGTGGATACGGCCTATGAACCAACCCGGGCTATTTGCGATAAGTTACTGGCTGGCTTAGGCATAGAAACAACCTATTACGATCCTTTAATTGGTGCTGGCATCAGTGCGTTAATTAAAGCCAATACCAAAGTGATTTTTCTGGAATCCCCAGGTTCGCTGACGATGGAACTGCAGGACATTCCTGCTATTAGCGCCATAGCCAAAGCACATCACATAGTGTTGATGCTGGACAATACCTGGGGCACTCCAGTGCTGCTGGATGCTTATGCGCTGGGTGTGGATATTTGTATCCAGTCAGCGACCAAATACATAGTAGGCCACTCCGATGCCATGTTAGGTATTGCTACTGCGAATGAAGAGTATTGGCCGCAACTACGAGAGTATAGTTACTTAATGGGCTATTGTGCTTCTGCGGACGATGCTTATCTGGCCAGCCGTGGTTTGAGAACCTTAAAAGTGCGTTTAGCTCAGCATGAAACCAATGCATTAAAAGTCGCGAAATGGCTGCAGCAACGACCTGAAGTAGAAACCGTACGTCACCCGGCGCTGCCTGAAAATCCGGGCCACGACATTTTCCAGCGAGACTTTTCCGGTAGTAATGGCTTGTTTTCTTTTGTGTTAAAACAAGGAGACGCCAAAGCTGTGGCGGCTTTTATTGAAGGCATGCAACATTTTAAAATGGGTTTTTCCTGGGGCGGCTACGAGAGTCTTATTATTCCAAACTTAAGTGTGCAGAAGCTCAGAACAGCGAGCAGTTGGCCGTACAGCGGGCCTTTAATTCGTTTGCATATTGGTTTGGAAGATACAGAGGATTTAATTGCCGATTTAGCTGCGGCCTTTGAGCGTTTTCATCAGGCGCAGTAATCACAGCACCTGATATGTTTATTTATACCCAAGTAACTTGAAGTTGCGGGGAGGCGACAAGCCAGTCAGACCCCGGGAGCATAGTAAACCTATGTGACCGGGGCGAAATGGCGCAGTCAACAAAGCTGCAGCTTTATGTACGAAGGGTATATTACTGTCGTAAAAAAGACTCGAGGCTTTCGCCTGTCACTTTGCCTATCTGGCTAAACAGGTAAAAAATCGCCACCATCAGCACTACAGTGACAGGCAATACAATCACCGGATAACTCATAGCCGTCATTTGCGCCAGTTCTTCATTAAACGCTGGAGTTCCCGGTGCGCTCACCAGCAAATATTTAGCCAGGCCATAGTTCAGTACCGACGACAAGGTAAAAGCGCCGGCGACCAAATAAGCACAGTTTTGCAGTTTAGCTGCAAACAATTGTTCTGCGCTGTTAGCCTTCAGGCATGCATCCAGTTTGGCCAAATCCAGCAACTCGTCATTCAGCAAAATTTTCTTCACTAATGGGTATTTACTGCGCTGACTCACCAGCACAATCACAGCAATAAGACCTGGCACAGCGGCTTCTTTAATAGCGATATAAGCCGGGTCCAACTGCAATAAGCTCATACCACCAGTCAGTAAGACACTGATCACCCCAAGCACAGATAAAAAATTAACTTTTTTACTTTGCTGCAATTCCCACAAGCCAAAACCCACAGGAAAAGCCAGGGCCGCCACTAAAGCCCAAACAGGCCCGAGCTGATGTTCTTCGCTGAGTTTACTTAAAATCAGCGTAGGGATAACAATATTAAAAAGCAGGTTGACTAAAAACCCGGATGACTTTTTCTTTTCTGTCTGACTCATAAATGCTACCGATGCTGCCTGTATTACTAAAACCGCTGCTGACTGTAGCCCGAGTATATCTGATTTAACCGCTGTTACGCAGTATCACGCTGAACAGCGCTGCAGGCTCGATAGAAAGGCTGGCGCAGTAGGCTACATTAGCAAAAGATCTAAACTACTGATTTGCTGAACATTGTAAAAACTTAGCAAGAACTCTGGCACTAAAGCGAAGCATTCTCAATGGCATATCATTGATTTTATTGGTTTTTTCTTGATTTAGTTGGCTTTTTGACTAGAATAAGCACAGTTTTTGAATTTGCAGGTATCCGCTATGAAAGGCCAACCCTTAGTGCTCGCTAAACTGAACGAGGTGCTGACCTCTGAGTTAACGTCCATTAACCAGTATTTTTTACATGCCCGTATCTATAAAAACTGGGGTTTGGCTCAGCTCAATTCGGTTTGTTACAAGAAATCGATCAAAGATATGAAGCAGGCAGACGAGCTGATTGAGCGTATTTTATTTCTGGAAGGCCTGCCCAACCTGCAAGCTTTAGGCAAACTACGTATTGGCGAAGACACTGAAGAGATGCTGCAGTGTGATTTGGATTTCCAGTACGATCAGCTGCCTTTGTTACGTGACGCTATCAAATTATGTGAACAGCACCAGGATTATGTCAGCCGCGAGTTGCTGCAGGATATTCTGGAGCACGAAGAAGAGCATGTCGACTGGATTGACACTCAGCAGCAACAAATTACTTTGATAGGTTTGGAAAATTACCTGCAAAGCCAAATGGGTTCTGGAGACTAATAATGAAAGGTAATACACAAGTTATAGCGGCTTTAAATGAGCTGCTGTCGAATGAACTCAGCGCCATGGATCAGTATTTTATCCATGCCCGCATGTACCATGACTGGGGTTTAAGCAAACTCTTTGAGCGCATTGATCACGAAGTGACAGACGAAAAAGCTCATGCGGCGGCGCTGATAGAACGTATTTTGTTTTTAGAGGGTACTCCGGATTTATCTAAACGTGATCCGCTGCAGGTCGGTACTGATGTGCCTTCCATGTTGCAAAACGATTTAAATGTGGAGTATTTAGTTGGCGCTTTACTGAAAAAGACCATAGCTCTGTGTGAATCTGTACAGGACTACGTTACCCGGGATTTGCTGATGACTTTGCTGGATGATACGGAGAACGATCATGCCCATTGGCTGGAACAACAGCTGCGCCTGATCAAGCTGATTGGTTTGCCCAACTATATTCAGTCGCAAATCTAAGGCTATTGTCTGTTGAAAAAAGCACCTTCGGGTGCTTTTTCTGTTTAAAGCGGCCTGAAGCTGGAGCGGGTGGCGGGAATCGAACCCGTATCTAAAGCTTGGGAAGCTTTCATTCTGCCATTGAACTACACCCGCATGCGGCTTAAAGTACAAAGCCCAATGGACGCTGTCAACAAAGCTTGAAGGATATACCGCGTGACTCCAGAACAAATTCAACACTCTGCGGCCTGGCTGGCGGATTATCGCCGCCGTGGTGAAGCCGCGCCTTTATTGCCGGCAGAATTGCGTCCTACGTCATTGGCTGAAGCTTTTGCTATACAGCAGTGGTTGTTTATTGAATTAGACTTGCCTGTTCTGGGTTGGAAAGCAGGATTGCCCGGGCCTGATAAATGGGTGTTGGCACCTATAGCTAGTGTGCAGCAGGGTGAACTTTGTCTGTTTGAGCAAAAGTCAGAGCAGTACAGTATTGAGCCTGAACTGGCATTTTTGCTGTCGACCGATTTACCTGCCCGCGCTGAAGCTTATAGCGAAGCTGAGATCAAAGCGGCCATTGCTGTTACCCATTTAGCACTGGAGTTAATAATCCGGCCTTATAGCGCTGATGCTGGCGCAGAATTTTTAGATCAGCTGGCGGCCGGTTTATTTAATCAGGGTTTATATATTGGCCCTGCGCTACCCTCCCAGTATTTTCCGCAAGATTTTGAGCTGGTGCTGGAATATTCCGGTCAGCAACAGAAGTTTGCTGCTAAACACCCCAACGATGATCCGCTATTGCCTTTGTATTGGCTGGTGAACCATTTAAGTCAGCAGGGTATTGGTTTACAACAAGGCCAATGGGTGATCACGGGGTCTTATGCTGGCGTGCTACAGGTACCAACTGATGCCTTAGTCAAACTGGAGTTTGGAACTCTTGGCCAAATCAATACTCAATGTAGTCACAATGCTGTGATAAGCTAATCGGCTGATTTGGTTTTTAATTTTGTCATGGAGAGTGATGGATGGAGTTTTTACCGGCTTGGCCACTGACTATTACGCCCTTGTCTTCTTTTGGCTTGCTGCTGTTGATTGGCAGTTTAGGTGGCTATCTGGCACATCGCATCTCCTGGCTGCCTAGCATCACAGGTTTTATGCTGGTAGGGTTTTTAGTGGGCCCCAGCGGTTTAGGCCTATTGACTGAATCAGTGTTAAAAGACTCTCGTATCCTGATTGATATTACGTTAGCGTTAATTTTGTATCGGCTGGGTTCCTCACTGGATTTGCGATTTTTACGCCAATCACCTCGCTTGGTGGTGATTGCTTTGGTGGAAAGCAGTCTAACTTTCAGTGCTGTGTTTACCGTATTGTGGCTATTCCAAATTCCATTGGCGTTGGCTGCTTTGATTGCCGCAATTTTAGTCTCGTCCTCCCCTGCAGTTTTATTGCATGTTGCTCATGAGGTTGGCGCTAAAGGACCTGTCACTGAATCTGCTAAGTCTCTCGTTGCACTCAACAATCTGCTCTCTTTCCTTGCCTTTGCCTTTGTAATACCTGTGTTATTAGTTGAGCAGGAGGCCCGCTGGCAGCAAGTCTTATTACAGCCTATGTATTTATTATTAGGTTCAGCTTTATTGGGCGGAATCATAGCTTACGGCTTGCATTTTTTAACCAGCAGAACTCAGACTGCAGCACAATACAAAATGGCTTTAGTGGTTGGTGCGCTCATGCTCTGTTTGGGCTTGGCTCAACAATTAAAACTATCTGCACTCTTTGCACCTCTGGTTGTTGGCATAGTAGTTCGCAGCATGGAACGTGAAGAAGTTGTTTCCGCGTTGGAATTTGGCAGCGCTTTTGAGTTGTTTTTTATCGTTTTGTTTGTGTTTGCTGGTGCTAATTTGCATTTTGCCGAGTTGGTTGCTTTTGCCCCTGTTATTATGGTGTTGGTGATTGCGCGTAGTATGGCCAAATGGTTTGGAGTCAGTGTCAGTTCTGTACTTTTAGGTCAAACAGTGCGAACAGGAGCGGCTTCAGGTCTGTTACTTATTCCGATGGCTGGCCTTGCCATAGGATTAGTACAAAGCTCCAGTCAGTTGGTGCCTGAGCATGCAGCAGTGATCAGCGCCATAGTGTTGGGAGCTGTGACAGTGTTTGAGACTATAGGACCACCTATTGCCTCTTATGCCTTCAGGTTAGCCGGGGAAACTGCAGTTCAGGCGTCAGCAATGAACAATACAGATAATAAACCTCAATACCCTTGGCAAGCGGATGGTACTGTGGAAGTGGATCTTTCGGCTTTGCACGCTCCTGAACCTGTAGATGCCGTAGCTCTGCAACAGGCCGAACCTAAGAGATTTAAATTCTGGCGCTGGTGATCACCAGTGCCAGCGGCCGCTTTGCATCAAGCCATAGATCAAACCAAATAAACCTGCACTAAAACCTGCAGTCATACCCAGTACACACCAGAGCGCATTTTTCCGCTTTATTCTGGCAAACTCTGTTTTATCAGGATACTGCCGTTGCAGGCGTGGACTGATGATTTGTTGTAACCGCAGCTGGCTATAGATCAGTCCTGCGAGCAAGAGTACAAAAGCTGCTACCGGCGCCCAGGCGCCGCTAGTCAGCTCGTAAGCTGCTGTTAAGAGCAACCCTGATAACAAGACCCAGAGAATAGTTTTGTTGCGTAAGGCTCTTAACGCGGTTTTTTCATCTTCACTCTCGGCCTTTTTTAGTACAGCTCGCATGCCGAAGACCACTCCGGCCACAGCGGCCAAAGCTCCTATCATGGCACCACCCAGCAGCACTGCAACTTTCGCTAGCCAGCCACTTTGTTGTGCAGCGACAGAAACTGAAGTCGCAGCTGCCACAGGAGGTGCGACGCTGGTCAGTGCAGCTGCTATCACAGTGCTGAAGCCCAAACCTGGTGCAGTACTTAGTACCAGCTGACCGTAACGTGCCAGTAAGCTATCTTTTAATTGCTCACGCACTCTGGATAGTTTTTTCCGTACATTCGCATCGCTTAACCCTAATAAATCCGCCACTTGCTGACTGGATTGCTCTTCACGGTAGTAAAGCAAGACGATTTCTCTGCTGTCTTCCGGTAACTGGCTGATAAAGTCCTGCATAATAATTTGCTGCTGTTCACGCTCAAGCAGCTCTTGCATTGAAGCTGCCGGGTCGGCGAAGTTTTCCAACAGGCTTTCCGCTTCTTCACCTAACACTTTTTGTTTTATTTTGTTATCCCGCAGGTAGTTATAACTGCGATGCCTGGTCATTTGCCGGACCCAGGGTAAAAAGCTGGCGGGTTCACGCAGCGTTGCTAACTGGTGCCAGATATAAATAAACACTTCTTGCGCTACTTCTTCGCTGGCATCTAAATCTTTCACTATCGCCAAAGCTATGCCTGTGACCGTATGACGACATTGACTAATCAGCCGTTCAAAGGCGATGTGATCGCCTGCTGTGGCTGCAATCACATCAGGTAATAATTTCTGTTCCACTGTAGTTAACATTTTTTATTATTCCTTTATAAAATCAGTGATTTGCGCTAACAGCCACTCCGGCTGATCCCACATGATAAAATGCCGTGCCTGCCAATTAAAGTCCAGCTTCGCCTGAGGAATAGTATTAATTTGTTGTTGATATAAAGCCTGAACCGCAGGACGCATAGCTTCCGAAGGTAAAGCTCCACCAGCTCCTAACAGCAACACAGGTTGTTGAATTTTATGCACTTCGCTGCGCAAGTCTGTGGTGAGTAGTTCAGCTATGACTGCACCTACTGTAGTTGGATCGGACTGCCTTGCCATTTCTGTGATGAGTGCGGCATGTTCTGCACTGCTGACCTGAACTGCTATGCCTTGTTTGGTGCTTTCAGCCAATTGCCCCGCTGTCATTTGCTGATAATACTGCTGCATCATTTTCGCCTGTGGCAGCATTTGCGCCACGCTGGTGTTGCTATCGCGGCTAAAAACCGGGGCCAGATAAGGTAAGCCATCTACAGCTATAATTTCTCCTGTTAGTTGCGGGTGAGAACTGGCGAGCTGAAATGCCAAGAAAGCTCCCATGCTATGGCCAATCAATACAGGTTTTTGTAACTGATGCTGCTGAATGTAAGCCGCCAGTTGCTGAGTGACTTGTGTTAGTTTCAGGGGGCTGGTCAAGGCCTTGGTTCCGGCAAAACCTGCGAGGTTGATTTGATGTAACTGGTGATCCGCTTTTAGCTCTGTAACCAGTTGCTGCCATACCCGCTGATCAGACATCAGGCCTGGGATCAAAATAATAGCCTTACCCTGGCCTTCCACCTGCACCTGAAAGCTTGGCTCAGGAATTTCATCTGCTTTAAGGTGTTGACTAGTGGTTATAAATGCTGCGGAACACAGCAGAATAAGTAGGTACTTTTTAAACATAAGGTCACTCCTGAAGTTTAGTGAAGTTGCGTATTTGTGCAGCACTTCTACCAAGTACCTTGAGCTTTGTAGTCTGTGACAGAGTTTTGTACAAATATTTTTAGACTTCTAAACTTCTGGCTTTCTGTTTTGTTGATCGTTTTGTAATCTGTCAGGCTTGAGCACCAAACAAATACCCGTTAGGGTGGATCAGAAGACTACATATATGGCCAAAGTAATTGGAGTTGCACAGAGGCGACAAGTGCGTGAGATCCCAGGAGCATAGTTAACCTATGTGACTGGGACGAGAGCATGCAGTCAACACAGCTGAAGCTTCAAGTACTAAGGGTATAGAAAGTGCAGAACAAACTGCAGGCAGTGCAACGAGGAGAGTGGGACATGTCGCAATATGCTGCCTTGAGGGCAAATGTCGGATTGCTGGGCACCCAGTTGGGTGACACCATACGCAATCAATTAGGTGACGCCGTATTAGAACGTATTGAACAAATTCGTGCTTTAGCCAAAGAAGCAAGGCAGGGGACAGAGCTGCAGGACCAACAACTGAAGCAAGTACTAGCCAGCTTAACGGATCAGGAAATTCTGCCTGTGGCCCGTGCTTTTGCCCAGTTTTTAAATCTGGCCAACTTAGCAGAACAGCACCATACCATCAGTAAAGCTGGCCGCGCTTCTATTGAAAAGCCAGAGCCAGTGGCCGAATTACTGCAACTGTTGCAGGATAAAGAGATCAGTAAAAACCGGATTGAACAGGCAGTTGCTGATCTGTCGATTGAGCTGGTGCTGACTGCACACCCGACTGAAGTGACCCGTCGTACTCTTATTCACAAGTTGACTGAAATTGCAGCCTGCTTGGCAGAGCTGGAGCAGGATTTAGCCCCTGTACAGCAGAAAAAAGTAGAAAACCGCTTGTATCAGCTGATCACTCAAGCCTGGCATACCAATGAAATCCGCGAACAGCGGCCAACTCCTGTCGATGAAGCCAAGTCGGGTTTTGCTGTGATTGAAACTTCATTATGGGAAGCAATTCCTGAGTTTATTCGTGAACTGGACACTGCCTTATTGCCTGTTTTGGGTCATGGTCTGGCCTTAGATGCAGCGCCTATCCGTTTTTCATCCTGGATGGGTGGCGACAGAGATGGCAATCCTTTTGTGACGGCTAAAGTCACACGCCAGGTACTGCTGTTAAGCCGTTGGAAGGCCGCTGACTTATTTAGCCGGGATTTAGATGTGCTGGCCAATGAGCTGTCGATGAATCAGGTCAACGATGCATTACGTGCTGTGGTAGGCGATGTGTCAGAACCTTATCGCAAGCTGCTAAAAGATTTCCGTTCTCAGCTGCTGCACACCAGAGACTGGCTGACTGAAGCCTTAAAACACGACAGATTACAACGGCCAGATGACTTAATTTGGCATAACCAGCAATTGCTGGAGCCTTTGCTGCTTTGTTACCAGTCGTTGCTTGATTGCAAAATGGAAGTGGTGGCTGAAGGTTTATTAAAAGATACTATCCGCCGTGCTTATGCTTTTGGTTTAACCTTGCTGAAGCTGGACGTCAGGCAGGAATCCGGTCGTCACACTGCAGTGTTTAGCGAGTTTACCCGTTATTTGGGTATTGGCGACTATGCCGAGTGGGATGAGGCTGCGCGTCAGGCATTTTTATTAAATGAGCTCAATAGCAAGCGACCTTTATTCCCCCGCAACTGGACTCCAAGCCCTGAAGTCAAAGAAGTTCTGGATACCTGTGACATAGTGGCCCGGCATGGTTCAGAAGCTTTATCTACATACGTGATATCTATGGCAGGTAAGCCCTCAGATGTGCTGGCTGTGCAGTTATTGCTCAAAGACGCTGGTATTACTTTCCCGATGCGGGTGGCTCCTTTGTTTGAAACCCTGGCGGATTTAACTAATGCACCGGAATGTATTAGCAAGTTGTTGGCCATTGACTGGTACAGAGGTTATATCAACGGTCGTCAGGAAGTGATGATTGGTTATTCAGACTCTGCCAAAGATGCTGGTGCTTTTGCCGCGGCCTGGGCTCAGTACAGTGCACAGGAAGCTTTAGTGGCTATCTGTAAGCAGGCGAAAGTACAACTGACTTTATTCCATGGCCGTGGCGGTACTATAGGTCGGGGCGGCGGTCCGGCTCATGCGGCTATTTTATCTCAGCCGCCAGGATCACTGGCTGGTGGTTTACGGGTGACTGAACAAGGCGAGATGATCCGCTTTAAATTTGGTTTAAACGGCTTGGCACAACGCAGCCTTGCCTTGTATGCCAGTGCTGTACTGGAAGGCGTGTTGTTGCCTCCGCCAGTGCCGGAGCAAAGCTGGCGTGAGCTGATGCAGCAACTGGCCACAGTGTCCTGTGAAGCTTATCGTGCTGTAGTGCGGCATCACCCGGACTTTGTGCCTTATTTCCGCGCTGCTACGCCAGAGCTGGAGTTGGGTCAGTTACCACTTGGTAGTCGCCCGCCGAAACGGAATCCTAATGGTGGTGTAGAGAGCTTGCGTGCTATTCCATGGATTTTTGCCTGGTCGCAAAACCGCCTGATGTTGCCGGCCTGGTTAGGTGCTGGCAGCGCGCTGGCTGTGGTGGTCGAGCAGGGTAAAACCGAACTTCTGACACAAATGCGCGCGCAGTGGCCGTTTTTCGCCACCCGCTTGTCTATGCTGGAAATGGTGTACTTAAAAGCAGATGCGGAAATAGCAGCTTATTACGATGAAAAACTGGTGCCAGCGCCTTTGTTGCCTTTGGGACAACAACTGCGTCAGCAACTGGCTGCAGATACAGCCTTGCTGTTACAGCTGATCCAAAGCGATACCCTGATGGCGAAAGAAGCCTGGATCCGCGAGTCGATTATGTTGCGTAACACCTACGTCGATCCGCTACATATTTTGCAAGTGGAGCTATTAAACAGAGTAAGGCACGCGCCTGAAACGGTTAACGACAGTATTAAAAGGGCTTTGATGGTAACTATTGCTGGTATTGCCGCCGGTATGCGTAACTCGGGTTAAGTCGCTTATCTGACGTGGACAAAAAAGAGGGCTCAAAGTAATGAGCCCTCTTTTTTCGAGAGTTAAAACTTAGAAAAAGTTCTTTTTAAACTCAACACCAATAATACGAGGTTCGTTAACGAAACCCGTCAGGTTGTTGAAATCGATAGCGCCTTTCAGATTATCTTCGTCTGTGATATTACGGCCAAATAAAGCCACTTCGTAGTCGTTATCGAAGTTCAGATAACCAATACGTAAGCCTGCTTCGAAGTTGCCGTTCGTGCGGTACTCCATAGACTCATAAAGGAACAGGTTGGTCTCACCCTGACGGGCTACGTCACCATACACATAAATCTCACCTGTGCTGACTGGAATATCGTAACGGGCATTGACCGTTAAAATAGTTTCAGGAGCTTGTGGGAAAGGGTTGCCATCAATAAATACCAAGCCGGCCCCGTTAGATGGGTCTGTTGGAGTACAGGCGCCCGAACCACAAGGAGCAACCAGTAAGTTTTTATCCTTGAGTTCAGTGTTGTTGTAGCTAAAACCACCACCTAACACCAGGCTCTTAGTCGCACGCCATTCAGCGTCCACTTCGAAACCATAACCTACACCTTTATCGGCATTGATTAACTGGTTACCCTGCGTTTCACCGCCTATGGCTGATAATTGAATATCGTCAATGGTGTAATAAAACAAAGCACCGTTCAGACGCAGTGAATCGTCCAGTAAATCTGATTTAGCACCCACTTCAACCGAAGTAATAGTTTCTGATTCGGCTACTGACGGCGCCTTTTCAAAAGCTACGTCACGACCCTGAATGGACTGGGCACGGAAACCGCTGGCAACACGACCAAAAACACTGGTTTTGTCGGTCAGGCGATAGTTGCTGCTTAATTCCCAGCTGACCTGGCCATCATCGACTTTGAGAGGATCGTAATCCTGGATGCTGGCTGAAGGGTTACCATTTGCATCAGGCACAACCAAAGCAACGCCGCCTACGTTTTGCTGTCCGACAGAGAACGTTTTTTCATCGTAGGTATATCGAATACCGCCTGTGATATCCAAGCGATCCGTCAGGTTGTAAGTCGATTGACCAAAAACAGCCCAGCTTTTATTGCCGTGGTAGACAGTCGTTGCGCCAAAGAAGCCGTCAATACTGGTTACACCAAAAGAAGAATCAAAATAGAAGGCTCCAACCTGCCATTCTAAGGCTTCAGTGGTATCGCTGGCTAAACGTATTTCCTGAGTAAACTGTTCCAGATCATTTAACTGATCTTCAGTAACAGCACCAAAAGGAATAAAACCTGGCCCCATCTGTTCAGGTACGTTGTCAAAATTTGCATCTATACGGTAACCGCCGTCTATATCTCCTTTACCTTTACCGTCTGCATTTTCCTGCGCTGTGATAGAAGTCAAAGTCATGCCGTTGATATCAAACTCAAGTGTCAGAGAGGCACCGAAGTTATCGTATTTCTGGAAGTTACCTTCACCGTCATCGTAATACACTGTCTCGCGGTCGTAATTTTCATTCAGTTCGTTACTGCCCGGAGTTAAGACGTTTGCTCTGAATAAAGAGGACGTACCATCCAGTTTGCGGCCATGTACGTTGAACAAGGCTGAGAAACTGTCAGTGTCATACAAGAATTGCAGACGTCCTGCTTTTTCGTCATGACCACCGGTAAAGTCTTTTTCGCCAGTAAAACCGTTATCCACATAATCGTCACGGTTCTGGTTCATCAAGGAGATGCGGGCTGATAATTCATCAGTTAACCCACCACCTGCCGCACCTTCCACGTTAATAGTACCGAAGCTGCCTACCGTTGCTTTGGTATAAGCTTCAAAGTCCTGAGTTGGCTTCACAGAGGTAAATTTAACTATACCAGCTGTGGTATTACGGCCGAACAAAGTACCTTGAGCGCCACGGATGACTTCAGCCTGAGCCATGTCAAATAACGGGAAGCTTTTAAGGATCACGTTTTCCATCACCACGTCATCCATCACCACAGAAACTGGCTGAGAAGCTGCCAGGTCAAAATCTGTGTTGCCTAAACCACGAATATAAAAACGTGGTGCAGCACGGCCGTTTGATGATTCAGCGTATAAACCCGGAATTTTTCCGGATAAAGCCTGAATGTCCTCGCCACCTGCAAACAAAGCGTCAAATTTTTCACCGCTTAAGGTTGCAACAGAGATAGGAACTTCCTGGGTGCTTTGCACGCGTTTTTGCGCAGTCACCATAATGCGTTCCAATTTTGTCTCTTCTGCAGCTTGGTCTTTGTCACTTTCCTGCGCTAATAAAGCAGGAGAAAGACCCATAGCTGCTGCGAGAAGACTGGCCTGAATACTCAATGCCAGAACAGACTTTTTGCATGTTTTCATCAATGTTTTACCTTAATTTTTAGGCTGTTATATATTCTGGTGCGTCCTGCAGATCTGTTATCACAGCGAACCCTACAAACTCTGGAGTGACCACAGTGTTTGCCCTGATAACTTATGGCTACTATAGCATTTTGCAGCTACTTTTGCCGATCATGCTGATAAAATGGCTAAAAAGTATCAGCTTGGCGAATTTTTATTGTGCAACATCTATTTAAGCAAAATCAGATTTACATGCTTCTAACTTTCGCCTATTTTTCTGCTAATTGTACCAGTGCTGTATAAATTGAGCAGTGTCCCTGATGTGAGGAGTAGTAGCTGATAAGTAAGCTGTTTTGTCGCAATACCATACCTGCATAACTACAGTCTCCGGCTGAGGGCAAGGTCAGTAATTCTGTCAGCAGGCCTGTATCTTGGTTGATACCAACCAGACTGGTGCGTACTTTTGTATCATAGAGTCTGACCACTGCCAGCATTTGGCCTGAGGGTGCAAATATGGCTTGTGGGCCTCCTATGCGACAGCCAATATCTAGCCAATTCCAATGATGGTAAGGAGCAAAGGCGTAACCTAGCTGACCATGGTCCGGATCTTTGCGCAACAGACACCAGGCGGTATCTTTATGATCAAACAATAAAGCGGCCTCATTGGCATAACCGTCCGAATATATGCGTGGAGCTACAACCTCAAACTGGCCCGCAGTATTTTGCTGATACAAACGGATATGTCGATCAGGCCCGCATTTATAAGCAACAGCATAAGCCAGATTGCGTAACCAGCTTAAACGCCATAACCAATAATCAGCTTCACCTACAGCCTGAGGTTCAGACCAGTTTTTCCCATCCGCTGAGAACCAGAGATAGGATTGATAGGCCTGATTCGTTTTGTCGTGAAAGGCTGCCGCTGCTAGTAATTGTAGCTTTGCACAGGGGGTCACACTGAGCTTACCGTCTCTCAAATCAGCAGCTGGGTTGCGCAGTACAGCCAGAGTGCGCCACTTTTTGCCTTGCACTGAACTCATAATCCGCAGCACACCGTCAGTAGAGTGGTGGGTGGATGCTTGCCGGAAAACCAGATAATAACGCTGGTTAAAATAACATAAGTCTGTAAAAGCATTATGCTTTCCAGCCTTCCATACTCGCTGCGACCAAAGCAGTTTTATAGCTGTTGTATTTTGTTCTGCTACGGGGTTAGACACATAGGAGGTCCTGCCTACGCTTTTTTGTTAATTATTTGTAATTAATTTGATCTTTGCTACACTTGTTTTTCAACCAGCAGCCCTTGTTTTTTATAGTGTCGGGTTTATGCCTGTCGACACAAGTAGAAAGTCTTTTCGCAGTCTACAAAACTGCATGGAGTTTCACTGTGACGACAGAGCAAAGTTTATTTAGAACCAAAGCATTGCAAGCGCAACAGCGACGCCTGGAAGGTCAGGTGAGTATTATTCAGCCGGTCAGCGGTTCAGTATTGTGTTTTTGTCTGGTTTTCATTCTGCTCAGTCTACTGGTGTTTCTGCATCAGGCTAGTTTTTCCCGCAAAGAAACAGTTTTTGGCTACCTGAAGCCGTCCAGTGGCATTGTTCGTATTCAGAGCCAGCGCCCGGCTGTACTGCAGCAATTGTATGTTCAGGATGGCACTCTGGTTCAGGCTGGGCAAAAACTAGCCTTGCTGAGCAGTGACGAATATCTGGCTGTCGGAGAAAGTCTGACCGATCACCTGCAAACCAGCCTGACACTTCAATTGGCAATAAACACTCAGAAACAACAAGAACTTGGGCAGAGTTTTGAACAGCAGCGTGAACAATTATCAGCACAAATTGATAACGTTAAACAGCAACTGACTGAGAATAAGCGCCAGCAGCATCTCATGTCTCAACGCATAGATCTGCAGAGTCAACGATTGTTATCTCAACACGAATTGGCGTTGAAAGGACATGTACCCAAGCAGCAACTGGAGCAGCAACAAGATCAGCATCTGATGTTACAACAGCAACTGGCGGAGGTACAAACTCTGGCTCAATCCATAGTGCAACAACAAATCCAGCGGGAAAATCAACTTCAGGCTTTGCCGCTTGAACTGCAGCGGCAATTGCAGCAGTTACAAGCGGAGCGGCTTAGTATTGAACAGCAAAAAACTGAACTTCTAGCTCGTAAAGAGGTAGTTGTCACAGCTCCTGTAGCGGGCAGAGTAACTAATTTAGTTGTGAACAAAGGCCAGTATTTACAGGGCAGTCAGGTTTTGATGCAATTAGTACCTGAATCAGGATTTTTATACGCTCAATTACTAGTGCCGACCAGAGCTTTTGGTTTCATTCAGCCAGGCCAGACCACCTGGCTGCGTTTTGATGCTTTTCCTTACCAGCGTTTTGGTTCATATCAAGGGGAAATCCTTCAACTTTCAAAAGCGATATTAATGGCGCAAGACCCCGACAGTCCAGTGCAAATTCAGGAACCCGTTTATCAAGTACAAGTTGAGCTAAATCAGCAGTTTATCGATGCCTATGGC
Organism: Rheinheimera sediminis; assembly: GCF_004005375.1. GTDB lineage: Bacteria > Pseudomonadota > Gammaproteobacteria > Enterobacterales > Alteromonadaceae > Pararheinheimera. The sequence goes on from NZ_RZUF01000026.1 coordinate 21,296, forward strand.
GAAAAAATACCACTGCAGGCCGGTATGTTACTAAGTGCGGACATAGTACTGGAGCAGAGGTCAGTGCTGAACTGGCTGCTGGAACCATTGCTTAGTTTAAAAGGACGATTTCAGATTTAAATCAGGCTGTGTAGCTGCAAAGACACAGAATGATAGCTCAGGTGATGCTTGAGTTTAATCTAAGAGAGGAACTCGAAAAATGAGAGCCTTGACGGTTGAGCAAGTAAGTGTGGTGAGTGGTGCTGGTTGGGGCGCTGTTGCATCCTGCTTTGTTATAGGACGATTCGGATTCAAAGTTGGATCTGCATTTGGGCCCTGGGGCGCTGTTGGTGGTGCAGTGGGTGGATGCATGGCTGGTGTAGGACTGTACTATCTCCCTTGATATCCCGATACAAAGGTAGGGGTTGCTTCCCCTACCTTTAATTAAATGGAGCTGATTATGAAGGCGTCAAATAATGATTGTTTGCACGAAGCTAAGAGTCTTTCTGTTTGGCAGTTTACTTTCAAACATGGGGTGTTAAGACTTGGCAGCGAGGCTGTTGTGGCTATTTGGCTAATTTTGGCTTTACGCAAAGTCGATCTTAGCCTGTGGGAGTTTGTTATCCCTTTGGTGGTTTGTCCGTTGATATGTTTTTTATACGCAGCTGCGCTTTGGAGGTTTCAGCACAGTAAGAATGGAGATCTGGGCGTATGAAAAGAATTCGCGGGTCGTATGGGCTGAGTATGTTGTGTTGCGCTCCATGCTTGGCCTTGTGGATCAATTTTGATTGATCAATCTGCGCAATGTTCTGTCTGAACCTAAGCGCTGATATTTTTTACCTGAGTTTTTTTCACAGTGATTTGATGCCAACACCTGCGTGGTCAGATAGAGAGTCACCAGGACTCAGGCTTGAATTGGATGTTAATTATACCGAATGGCCATGGTTTCGAGATTCGCTGCAGATCAGAAGGCTGTTGGGTTTGATTTATTTTGTGTAAGCGAGAATGCTTTGATGCAAACCATCTATCAATCCGAAGCCGCTGAATGCGGACTTGCTTGTCTGGCCATGGTGGCTGGTGCTTATGGCTATAAAACTGATATGGCCAGTTTACGCCAACGCTATCCTTTGTCGCTGACAGGCTTAACTTTACAGCACCTGATGCAATTGGCTGACAATTTGGGCTTGGCTGGCCGTGCTTTACGGCTGGAGCTTGCAGAGTTAGGGCAACTGAAGTTGCCCTGCATTTTACATTGGCAAATGAATCATTTTGTCGTACTGGTCAAAGTAAAAAGGCAAAAGATTCAGATCCATGACCCTGCATTTGGCAAAAGAGAGCTTTGTTTTGTTGAGGTTGATCAGTGTTTCACTGGTATTGCTCTTGAGCTGGCCCCAACCTCAGAATTTAAACCACAGGATCAACGACAAAAGCTGAGTTTACGGCAGTTTTGGTCTTCGGCTTCAGGCTTGTGGTCTGCATTGTTCAGAATACTGTTGATGTCTCTGGTATTACAGTTTTTCTTACTGGTGGCGCCTTATTACATGCAGCTGGTCGTCGATGAGGTAGTGCTGAGTCGAGATCTGGCTTTATTGGATGTACTGGCAATAGGGTTTGCTTTGCTGCTGTTGATGCAAATTCTGACCAATATTCTAAGAAGCTGGTTAGTGCTGCATTTGGGGGCTGTCTTAAATCTTCAGTTGGCAACTAATCTGTTTCGGCATTTGCTGCATTTACCGATCAGTTTTTTTGAGAAACGCCATATGGGAGACATAGTGTCTCGTTTTGGCTCTTTACAGCAGTTGCGCGATTTATTGACCAATAGTCTGATTGAGGCGCTGATCGATGGCCTGATGGCGTGCACTGTAGTGGTGTTACTTTTTGTTTATCATCCTGTTTTAGCTAGCGTTGTGTTGGTTGCTGTATTAGCTTATGCCTTGTTACGGTGTCTTTTTTACTCAGCACTGAAACAATGTACCGAACAAGGCATAGTAGCTGAGGCTAAAGAACAATCTGGTTTTATGGAAAGCGTTCGGGCCATTCAGTGTTTGCAACTGTTTTCAAAGCAGAGCCAAAGACTAAGTTTGTGGCAGAATCAGTACTCGGATGCCGTGGACCAGCAATTCAGACTGGGCCGATGGCACTTATCTTTGCAGGCTATGCATCAGTTGTTATTTGGTATTGAACACATAGTGGTGGTTTATCTGGCGGCTTTGGCTGTGATAGATAATTCGTTTAGTGTTGGAATGTTATTTGCGTTCGCCAGCTACAAAAGTCAGTTCACCCAAAGAGCTGCAGCTTTTATTGACCGCTGGATCGAATTCCGCATGCTGGAGTTGCACTTGCAAAGGTTGGCAGATATTGCTCTGACAGATACAGAGAGTTTAGGAGAAAGCCAGATTTTTTTACCTTTGCAAGGTCATATTGAATTACGTGATTTGAGTTTTCAGCAGACAGCTCAGGATCCTTGGCTGTTTCATCAACTGAACTTCAAGTTATCTCCTGGTGAGAGTGTAGCTATTATTGGGCCATCCGGCTGTGGTAAAACCACGCTGTTAAAAATTATGCTCGGAATGAAAATGGTACAGCAAGGTAAAGTTTTGGTGGATGGCATGGAACTCAGCAGTTTTGGTGTACAACATTACCGGAGTCAAATTGCTGCTGTGATGCAGAATGATCAGCTTTTATCAGGTTCTGTGATGGACAATATCAGCTTTTTTAGCCCTAAACCTGATGTGCAGTATGTGATGCATTGTGCAGAACTTGCAGCTATCCATCAGGACATTATTGCTTTGCCAATGGGTTACAATACCTTAATTGGAGATATGGGATCAGCGTTATCCGGCGGCCAAAAGCAACGTGTACTGCTCGCCAGAGCTCTGTACCACAAGCCCAGAGTATTGCTGTTGGATGAAGCGACCAGTCATCTGGATGTGGCGCTTGAGGCACGAGTGAATCGGTCGATTCGTCAGCTACAGATCGCTCGCATTATAGTGGCGCACAGACCTGATAGTATTTTAACTGCAGATCGGATCCTGCTGCTGCAGCAAGGCCTTCTCACCGATATCACCACAGAATTCCGTTCCTTGAATCATTCGGCTTAGCCTTTGTACAACTCGAGAGCTGTAGAGCAAAGCAACAGGCTTTGCACCTGTTGCATTGTAGACTAACACTTTTATGCTGCGGCACAGCGTGCCAATAAATCCTGCAAGCTGATGCGCGTTCGGCTTTCGATGAGATAGCGACCTAAAGTTAGCAACCTTTGCTGAGTCTGCTGTTTAAAGTCGTCGTCTTTTAGCTGCTTAAATTTATCTGCGGGTGCCCAGCCTATAGTGCGGCGGATAAGCTCACAGCCTGCGTAACCCAGAGTATCTTGCCACACTTGCTGCAGGTACCATTCTTGGTATATGGCATTCTGAAAGCTCTGATCTGTGGTTTGTTTTTGCATCAGCTGGCTGAATACGGCTGAGAACTCTTGCCAAAACAGCTCAATTTGATCTGACAAATAGTCATGCAAGGCACGTGTTTCTGCATCTTCCTGAGTCAGCACATTTAAAATAAGACTGGCAAGAAAAGTTCCTGCATCAAAACCTATCGGACCATAACAGCTAAATTCTGCTCCTAGTATTTTGTGCTGTAGATGATTCAGCAGTATATTGCTGCACTGCAAATCGCCATGCAGCAAAGCCTGAGGTTTGGCGAGAAAACCAGCTTTTAGCTTAGCTACTTCAGCCTGTAGTGTTTCATTAAGCCATAACTCTTGAACTTGTGGCAGTTGCGCTAAACTCAGGCTATTACGCTCATGGTTGCAGTAGGGGTCAGTAAATACCAAATCCTCAATGACTAAACTGAGTTCTGGATTATTAAATTGCAGCTGTTTAGCTTTTTTAACCGGGCCGGCTAAAACAAAATCACTACTGTAAAAGCTAGTGGTAGCAAGATAGCGCGCCAGATGGATCGCTGTCTCCTTCACTAAAAGCCCAGTCGCGATAGCTGTTTGCAATGTCACGCAATCTGATAAGTCTTCCAGTAACAGTGCACACAAATCGGCATCATAAAACAGCACTTCAACCAGATAATCCGGGCATAGTTTGGCATGGTGTTTTAAGAAATCAGCCTCAACTTTTGCTCTGTTTAAGCTGATAGGCCAGTGCTGGCTATAAGCTGAGGACTCAGGTAAAGCCTGTTTCACAATAAGGCTGGTCCCCCTGTTATTTTTTACACGCACTACTTGATTCAAGCCATCGCTTTTCAATAGATCTGTGCTTAATTGGCTGTGGTCGCCAAATAAATCGCTGTGCTTGTCTGCAAATAATGCGGCTTCTTTTAGGCTTAATACTTGGTATGGCATCAGAAAACTGTTCCATAAAAAACAAAAGGTCATCATCGCAAACCACTTTAGGTCGCACAATCGTCTTTTTGTACTGTTGCAACGCCGTTTTGCGTTAAGGCTGCAGTTGTTTTGAGGTAAAACGTGCTAAAGCAGCTGTACGGGCTTTATAAAACGCCAAACCTGAGTCATTCAGAGTGTAATTGTCTATTCCATGAATTGTGCTGAGGAATTGTTCTTCCACAGAAGTATGCAGACAGGCTTTTGCTGTAGTCGCCAAGGGTTTGAAGCGCAAGCGCAAGCCCTCGGCCTCATAAGCACCGGTAAAGTGGTTACAGCCGGTAAAACCATCGACTCTATTGTCGATACTAAACTCCAGATAGGGAGTCGAATCAGGTTCTGTCGTTAGAACTTTTTGTCCCATCAACTCACTGAGCGTCCAGCGTACTCCGGTCAGCCTGGCTTGTGGTGGTTGATTTTGCTTTATCAGTTTGTAGTTGTCCGATAAATCACCAGTGATAATTTCACCTGCGATATCTAGTTGGAACAGCTGGTTTTCTCCCACCTTATACAAAGCCGCGCCATCTTTTAGGTGCAACAATTGAACGACTGAACCCGTATTATCCCATTCGAAGCTACCTTGTTGCTGGATCGTATCAGTCTCTTTGCCCAAATATGTGATACTGAGCAGGTAACTATTGTCCATGTTCAGTGTCAACAGAGTATCTATACCTTCACAGTCGGCACAAGGCAGCACGCCTCTGTAGGTCCCCGCCCAGTCCAGAGAGTTTTGGCTGTTGTGTTGCTCAACGACAGTTTCGACCTTTGTCGTCTCAGTGAAAACTGTTGCAGGTGGCTCAGCAGGCACTGGTTCACAAGCGGCTAAAACCAACCAGGCGGTCAGACTAAAGATCAGCGGTTTAGACATAAAAATCTCCTTGTTTCTGGTTCTGGAGAACATGAAGTTGCATTATAAAGCTACTGCGCTGTACCAGAACTGAATTGGGCGAGCAAAGTGAACTGCTAATGATCGGATTTTTTGGTGATTCAAAGCTTGAGTGCATTTTTGCCTGAATAGCCAGTATGAAAAGACCAGCAGGCTCTGAGAATAGAACTGCCGAACAGCGTCGATTGACCTGAGATATAGCTATTGCCTGACAGGATATAAGCTTTCGCAAGCCTGAAGCTATTTCAGCAAATGGCTAAGGCGACTTGCTGGTCGCAGCGTCTTGCCATGCCTCAGTTCCCCATAGGGGCACGCTTGTGAGCGAATGTTTGTAGCTGCCGGTACTTTCTTTGGTGGAATACGACAAGTACAACAAAGTTTGACTGCTGCTGTCCAAAATTCGGCGAATTTTTAAATTCTTAAATAAGATGCTCTTAGAGGTGCTAAAAATCACTTCGCCGTTTTTAGAACGATCAATATCTTTTAACATGGCTGCTGTGATTTGACCTGTTTGGCGACAGGCAATGGACATGTCGGATGGGTCAGCAAAATCCAGATTAGCTTCAACATGACTAATGTGGCATGTAACTCCTGGAATTTTCGGGTCATCAAAGGTCTGAATTTTAATGTCTTTGGTGGTGAATAAACCTAAGCTGACAGCTGCTACTTCTTTATCAGAGCAGGCCGCGAGCCCAAGAACTGTAAACACCAAAAGCCATTTTTTCATAGTTCAATCTCCCTTATTAGCTCAGTTCAGCAGAAAAAACGGAGCTATCGAGCCCCGTTTCTTTCTCAGCATTAATGTCCTGCGTGTCCATCTAAACCATGTACATGGCCATGTGCCAGTTCTTCGTCTGTGGCATCGCGGACTAAAATCACTTCCACGTCGAAGGTCAGGTCAATACCTGACAGTGGGTGATTACCGTCTACCACAACTTCGTCTTCTGTAACATCTAACACAATGACAGACTGCTCACGGCCGTCCGGACCTGCAGCGCGAAAACGCATGCCAACCTGCACGTCCATGCCTTCAAATAAGTTACGTGGTACGGCTTGAGTTAACTCATCATGGCGCTCGCCATAAGCTTCTGCGGCTGGTACTTCGGCTGTGAATTTATCGCCTACAGTTTTACCTAATAAAGCCTGTTCTAAACCGTGAATTAAAGCGCCTGTGCCAAAAATAAACACCAGCGGTTCTCCGCCAGCTGAACTATCTAATTCGTTGCCTGCTTTGTCTGCCACAGTGTAATGAATGGCGACTACTTTTTCTGCTTGTATGCTCATGCAAACCTCAGTTACGCGAGTGAATAGGGCAAAGGTGATATCACTAAAACCGATGCATCCGAAGTTGCTAATCGCAGTGGATCAGCTGGGTTAATATCGTTCGGTAATACCGCTAACACCCAAAGTTGCCCCTGAATATTCACCGCATTAATGACCTGGCCAACCCGACGCCAGTTTTCCGACCATTGTACTTCAATATCTGTACCACTGGCCGGAGTTTCCTCAGTTTGTCCTTTGAGGATATAAGCTGCCCTTTTATTTTTACCCAGATATTTCATTCGGGCTACAGTTTCCTGCCCAATGTAACAACCTTTGGTAAAACTAATGGCGTTGATACTTTGCAAATTCAGCATCTGTGGTACGTATTCGCCAATCACAGCTTGTTCTAAATAGGAAAACCCTTGTTGGATATGCTGAGCTAACCACAAGGTTGGAGCCGCAAGACTGCTGGATTGTTCCGCTAATAATTGCCTTGCATGGGCAAAATCTAACACTAGCAAATAATGCTCGTCAGCTAAACGCAGCAATTTACCGCCAGCAACAGAGCTTAATTGGCCGACAGCTGCAGGCTTGGTGTAACCCAATTTCTCCAGTAAAATCGCCGTGCCTGCACCACTGATACCTAAAATAGCCAGGCTGTCGTGGCCTGATTCAAAGCTGACTTTGGAAAACACACCAAACTTTTTCAACTGAGTGGCTGAGGCCTGCAGTTCGTCACGAAAGCCGATGTACCACAAGGCGTCGCCTTCGGCACATAAATGAAACTGGCCCCACATTTTGCCTTTGGCATCGCAGTGCGCGCCACGCAGGAAGTTGTCCGCGGTGAGTGTATTCAGGTCTGCAGTGACCTGCCCCTGCAGGTATTTGCGGCTGTCAGGCCCTGCAATAATCAGGCTTTCGAAGCCAGGTAAAGGACTGATGAAGGCGCCTTGCACCGAAGTTGATAAAGAAGCGAGTTGTTCTGCACTGATCCAGGATGCTTGCATAAGGGTAAGTCTCTTAGAATACTAAGTCGATCATTGGGGGATTGAGCCAAAAGCTCAACCCCTATGAGGTTTTTTTGTTAGAATCCGATCAATGCCAACAAAAGGAAAGCTGTAGATGAAAGAATTAATGGGTAAACCCCGCCTGCGTTGGGCCTGCCGTCGTGGCATGCTGGAGCTGGACGTTTTATTGGCACCTTTTGTTGAAGAAGGTTACGATGCTTTGACTGATGAACAAAAATATACTTTTGAGGCTTTGTTAGCCTGTGATGACCCGGATTTGTTCGCCTGGTTTATGGGCCATGGAAAATCCGCAGATCCAGAGCTGCAAGCTATGGTGAATATCATTGTTAACAGAGTACGAGTATAGCCTGGCTTTTGTTCCATCTCGTATGCGCCGGATTGTTTATCTGGCGCAATCTGTAGTGATCTTACTTATCTTTTTATTCCAGCCTTTTATTGCGTTGTGGTGGTTAGTACTCTGGCCTTGGCTATTTTTCTGCTTTTACCAGCTGATTTGGCAATGGCTGCAGCCCGTCAAAGCCCGGCTATTGTTCTTAAGCGAAAAAGGTCGGCTCAGGTGGTGGCAAGATGAATTGCCCGCAGGACAGTTATCTGCAGACGCTCTGGTGTCGCAGTTGGGCATTTTGTTGCGTTGGCAGGATTCCGAGCTGCAACATCATCAGCTCTGGGTTTACAGAGACAATGTATCCGAAGAGCATTTTCGAAGTCTGGCACGGGTGTGCCAGACGGTGAGATGGCAGCAACAAAGCAGCTTAACGGACCGGAGATAAAATAGTGGGAGTAGGTTGGGCTAATTGATCCGGATAATCTAGGTTGTAATGCAGACCACGACTTTCTTTTCGCGCTATGGCGCTGCGTATAATCAGCTCTGCCACCATAGTTAAGTTACGCAGTTCGAGCAGATTGTTACTGACACGAAAATTGCGGTAATACTCCTGAATTTCTCGCTGTAATAATTCCACTCTGTGCAAGGCCCGTTCTAAGCGTTTTTCAGTACGAACTATGCCAACATAATCCCACATAAACAGACGCAGCTCATGCCAATTGTGAGTAATCACTACCTCTTCATCCGAGTCAATAACACGGCTTTCGTCCCAGCACGGTAATTCTGTAATTAATCGGGTCGCGCCTAACTCTTGCTTTATATGCCGTGCTGCAGCCTGCGCAAAAACTATACATTCCAGCAAAGAATTGCTGGCCATGCGGTTCGCGCCGTGCAGGCCTGTGTAGGCTACTTCACCTACAGCATAGAGATTGTCAATATCAGTTTGACCATTCAGATTCGTCATCACACCGCCACAGGTATAATGCGCTGCCGGCACTACTGGTATAGGTTGTTTAGTGATGTCTATTCCTACACTTAAGCATTTGGCATATATAGTAGGGAAATGCTCAATAATAAAATCTTTTGGTTTGTGACTGATATCCAGATAGACACAATGAGCCCCTAACTTTTTCATTTCATAGTCGATGGCGCGGGCCACGATATCGCGTGGCGCTAATTCAGCTCTTTCATCAAAATCAGGCATAAAACGGCTGCCATCAGGCCGCTTTAAATAAGCGCCTTCACCACGCATAGCTTCAGTGATCAGATAATTTTGCGCTTCAGGATGGTACAAACTGGTCGGATGGAACTGATTAAATTCCATATTGGCTACGCTACAACCGGCTCGCCAGGCCATAGCTATACCATCACCGCTGGCCACATCAGGATTACTGGTGTACAGATAGACTTTGCTGGCACCGCCTGTCGCCAGCGCTACACATTTAGCGCCTATCACTTCGACATGTTCTTCATCTCGGTTCCAGACATAAGCGCCATGGCACTTTTGTTCTGCTAAACCTAACTTGCTGGAGGTGATTAAATCGATGGCGTTGTAGTTTTCCAACAACTGAATATTCGGATGACCTTTGACTTGCTCAACCAGGGTGATTTGCACTGCTCTGCCCGTCGCATCAGCGGCGTGCAAAATACGTCTATGACTATGGCCGCCTTCACGGGTCAGGTGGTATTTCAGTACGCCGTCTTCGTCTTTGTACTGATCAAAAGGCACGCCCTGAGCTATTAACCATTCCATTGCGTCTTTGGCATGCTCAGCAGTAAATTGCACCGCAGCTGCCTCACACAAACCAGCGCCTGCTATCAGGGTGTCATCAACATGAGAAGCAATACTGTCATTTTCATCAAAAACAGCTGCTATGCCGCCCTGAGCATACAAGGTTGAGCCTTCACGCAACGGGCCCTTACTCAGCACTATCACTTTGGCACTGTCGGCCAGATGCAAAGCCAGCGATAAACCCGCAGCGCCACTGCCGATAATTAATACGTCACAAAGATGTTTTTTTTGTTGTTGCATGGGATACACTTATTCAGTCAAAAGCACATAAATGTCTGTAATTTGGGTCTTTATACGCTACTTTCCGGCAACTGGCCGTGCGATCTGCGGCAAATCGTAAATTTTTTTACTTATTCGCAGAACTATTCATATAGCTTCCAGTCATAAGGGTACGCTTGACGAGCGCCAGTTGCAAAAAGAAAGTAGTATTTAGCATTAGGGGAAAGGCTCGGATGAGCGAGCAAGAATTGGATTGGCAGATTGTCCAGCGGGTACAACAAGGGGATAAGGCAGCCTTTAATGTGTTGGTAAAAAAATACCAGCACAGGATTGCGAACTTAATCTCACGTTATGTCTCTAACCATGGCGATGTAGCAGACGTGGCTCAGGAAGCATTTATTAAAGCTTACCGTGCTATTCCTGGTTTTCGTGGCGAGAGTGCATTTTACACCTGGTTGTACCGGATAGCTGTGAACAGTGCTAAAAATTACCTGGTAGCGACAGGACGCAAACCACCATCTACCGACGTAGATGCGGACGATGCCGAGTTTTATGACGGCAGCGATGCGTTAAAAGAGCAGGATTCGCCGGAAAAACTTTTGTTATCCGATGAAATCCGTAATGTTGTGTTCGGTACCATAGAAAAGTTGCCAGACGAATTACGCACAGCTATAACTTTGCGTGAACTGGATGGCTTAAGTTACGAAGAGATAGCGGAAGTGATGGGTTGTCCTATCGGGACAGTCAGAAGCCGGATTTTCCGTGCACGTGAAGCTATAGATGCGCAGTTAAAACCGCTCATTAGTTGAACCTCCATTAAACAGGAATCGGTATGTCGTCAGAAAAATCAGATTGGCTCTCGGCTGCTAGTGATAACCAAGCTATTAGCCCGGAACAATTAGACAGATTGCTGCAAGATGCTGAATTACAGCAAAGTTTTGGCCGTTATCATTTGATTGGCGCTGCCATTCGTAATGAGTTGCCTGCTCAGTTGGATATGCAATTTGCGGATAATTTTGCCAACCTGTTGGAACAGGAGCCTGTTTACCAGTTAGATGCCAGCTCTGTATCACACCAGCAAACGGCGACAGTGTCGTTTTGGAAAAAACTGGGTGAGGCTGCGAACACTGGCTGGTTTAAAACCGGCTTCCAGGGCGCTGTTGCTGCCAGCGTGGCACTCGTTGCTGTGTTAGGTGTGCAGCAGTTTCAGGGAGCTGGTCAGGATGCAGATTTGAACTCACCATTGCCAGTGTTGCAAACTCAGCCTGTAGCTGGCTTCGCCACTCCGGTTAGCTTGAGTCAGACTTCTGTCAATTCCCGTTTTGAACAAGAACAGCGTCAGGCTTTGCTTGAACAGCAACAACGCTTACAGCAATTGCTGCAAGCTCATCGTCAGCAAATTCGGGTCATGGACACTGCGCAGCAGAACACTCCGGAAACCCAGGCTGAGAAACCAAGACAAGAGCAATAAATATGGGTTGGAAAGGCTTAAGCAGTGCCTTGATCATCTTATGTTACTCCCACCTGAGCTTCGCTGAAGTCTCAGGGTGGGAATGGTTTGAACGAAGCCAGAGTTCAATCCGCCAATATAATTTTGAAGCTTCTTTTGTTGTGATAAAACCTAATCAGGTGGACAGCTACCGCTGGATCCATGGTGTTCATAGGGATTCAGAGATAGAACAACTGATGCCACTTGAGCAAAGCGGGGTTGAAATTCTGCGCCGCGATCAAATGGTCTATTACATTGCGCCAGAAAAAACACCGCTTGCAACAAAAAGTAGCACTATAAAAGAGCTACCTGCCTTGTTGTACCGCAATATTGAATCCATTAAAGCTCTTTATGATGCAGTGCCTGGTGGTGTGACTCAGTTATCGGGGCGTTCGGCCCAGCTACTAAGGTTAACACCGCTGCACAATGGCAGACCTGGCTACTGGATGTGGCTAGACAGCCAAACCGGTTTTCCGCTGAAAATAGATACCTTAACTGTTCAAAACGAAGTACTTGAACGCTGGGTCGTTACCCACATTTTACCTCATGCCACATTGCCTGAAACTTTAAGTATCGCAGCGGATGCTGAGTTACCCCTTGCCGCTGAGGCACTGCCAGCATCCGATTTGCCTGAAAGTCCGTTGGAACTGTCCTGGCTGCCAGAAGGTTACCAGCAAATTCCAGTGACCTCGGCTATGGTGCCAGCTCAGGTCCTTGAACAGTGGCTGTTGTCTGATGGTTTGCATCAGGTTTCAGTTTTTGTACAGCATAGTGCCAGCTTGCCGGCTCAGGCTTTCCGTGATGGCGCCACCACTATTTTTGTTATGCCAAAAAGTCAGTTTGACGTCACTGTGATAGGCCCTGTTTCTATTGAAACAGCCCGACAAATTGCCGAGGCTGTGCGTTAAATGCTGGAAGAAATTGCCACTGTAATGAAAAGCCAGAAGGATGGTGTTTGGCTGAAAACTCAAAGTGTCAGTAGCTGTAATGCCTGTCAGGCGAATAATGATTGTGGCACTGGTGTAGTGGCTAAGGCGTTAACCCCTCGCGAAAATTTGTTTTTTGTCAAAAGTCAGTTGCAGTTGCTGGAAGGACAAAAAGTGAAAATTGCCGTCAGCGAACAACACCTGTTGTCTGCTGCGGCTTTGTTGTATTTACTGCCTTTGTTTTGTCTGATCGCCGTCTCTGCTTTGTTGAGTCGCTTGCAACTGGCCGAAACGACCATAGTGCTGGGGTCTTTGGCCGCATTAGTGGCTGGTTTTGGTGTGGCACGATTATTCAGTGGCCCTTCAACTGAACAAGAGCAAATAGAAATCCTCGCAGTATTACCAGAATTGGCTGTGCAACATATCCGTATCACAGATTAATACTCTGCTGAAATCCGCCGTAACATCTGAACACATAGCAACCAATGCCGAGATCGAGTACAATTCGCGGCAAATTTATCTGAATCAACTTTGGTGTTCGTCCTGTCTTGCCCATAAGGGGCAAACTAGGCTCACCTGATAGCAGCTTTAGCGGAAAAAATGCCAAAAATTACTCATATTCGTAACTTTTCAGTCATAGCCCACATAGACCACGGCAAATCTACGTTGTCCGATCGTCTGATCCAACACTGTGGCGGTTTAACCGATCGTGAGATGCAGGCACAGGTTTTAGATTCGATGGATCTGGAACGTGAGCGTGGTATCACCATTAAAGCGCAAAGTGTGACTTTGCATTACAAAGCCAAAGACGGTGAGACTTATCAACTGAACTTTATTGATACACCAGGCCACGTTGACTTTACCTATGAGGTCAGTCGATCTCTTGCGGCCTGTGAAGGTGCTTTATTGGTAGTTGATGCGGGTCAGGGTGTAGAGGCTCAGACCGTAGCCAACTGTTATACAGCCTTGGAAATGAACCTCGAAGTCTTACCAATTCTGAATAAAATTGACTTACCACAAGCCGACCCGGACCGCGTTGCCGAAGAGATCGAAGACATTATTGGTATCGAAGCCATAGGTGCAGTGCAGTGTTCTGCTAAAACAGGTTTAGGTATTGAAGATGTATTGGAGACTATAGTCGCCAATATTCCTTGCCCTGAAGGCGATGTCGATGGACCTACTCAGGCGCTGATTATCGATTCCTGGTTTGATCCCTACCAGGGCGTCGTGTCACTGGTGCGTGTAAAACACGGCAAAATCCAGTTAAAAGACAAAATCAAAGTCATGTCGACTGGCATGGTCTATGAAGTGGATAAAGTCGGTGTATTTACCCCTAAAGCCAATAACACAGGTATTTTAAGTACAGGCGAAGTAGGTTTTGTCATCTGCGGTATTAAAGAAATTAAAGGCGCGCCAGTGGGCGATACTCTCACTCTGGCCAAAAACTCAGCCACTGAGCCTTTGCCTGGCTTTAAGCGTATTAAGCCACAGGTGTATGCGGGTGTATTCCCTGTTTCTTCAGACGATTACGAAGATTTCCGCGATGCATTGGAAAAACTTAGCTTAAACGACTCTTCACTGTTCTATGAACCAGAAAGCTCAGGCGCTCTGGGTTTTGGCTTCCGTATTGGTTTCCTGGGTATGTTACATATGGAAATCATTCAGGAACGTTTAGAGCGTGAATACGATCTGGATTTAATCACTACAGCTCCTACTGTAGTGTACGAAGTCATCACCAAAAATGGTGAAACTGTGATGGTGGATAACCCCAGTGCCTTACCGCCAGTGGGTAACATTGATGAAATACGTGAGCCTATAGTGGAAGCTCATATTCTGGTACCACAGGAATACTTAGGTAACGTGATTAACCTTTGTATTGAAAAACGTGGTGTGCAGATGAATATGACCTACCACGGCCGTCAGGTTGCAGTGGTGTACGAACTGCCTATGGCGGAAGTGGTGATGGATTTCTTCGACCGCTTAAAGTCGACCAGCCGTGGTTATGCCTCGCTGGACTACGCATTTAAACGTTTCCAGACCTCAGATATGTCAAGGGTTGATATTCTGATTAACGGTGAACGTGTTGATGCTCTGGCTATTATCAGTCATAAAGACTTTGCTCAGGGCCGTGGTCGTGAGCTGGCTGAAAAACTGAAAGAGCTGATCCCGCGTCAGATGTTTGATATCGCCATTCAGGCTGCTATAGGTGCACACGTGATTGCCCGTACCACGGTAAAACAATTGCGTAAAAACGTATTAGCCAAATGTTATGGCGGCGACATCAGCCGGAAGAAAAAGCTGTTGCAGAAGCAGAAAGACGGTAAAAAACGTATGAAGCAGGTAGGTAATGTGGAAGTTCCACAGGAAGCCTTCCTTGCCATTCTGAAAGTCGGTAAATAACAACAAGGGTAGTTATGGCAGGTTATTTTGCAATTTTCCTCGTAGTATTGACCTTAGTCAGTGGTTTGATCTGGCTGATTGATATACTGGTATTTGCACCAAAACGTAAAGTTAAAGTTGCGGCTGCTCAGGCGGCTGCATCCGGTGGCCTGCCGTTACATGCTATCGAGCAGCTGGAAAAACCTTCTTATCTGGCAGAAACTGCCAAAGAAATTTTCCCGCTGATTCTGGCTATTACCATTATCCGTTCGTTTTTATACGAACCGTTTCAGATCCCATCAGGTTCTATGATGCCCACCTTATTGGTCGGCGACTTTATTCTGGTGGAAAAGTACTCCTACGACGTGAAGGATCCAGTTTGGCGTAAGCCATTGATCACCACAGGTCGTCCAGAGCGGGGTGATGTGATCGTATTTAAATACCCGGAACAACCTACTATTGATTTCATCAAGCGTACCGTAGGTTTACCAGGTGATCGTATTATCTATAAAAACAAGCAACTGTTTATCCAGCCAGCTTGTACTGCCGCCGACAAAAGCACATGCCCTGGTTTAGAAGCTGTGCCTTTAACTTTAGTCGCGGAAGGGGAGTTTTTGGATGGTGAATTGCCAACCAAACGCTACTCTGAGCAGTTTGGCGAACGCAAACACGACATATTGCAGCATCCATTTAAAGCCGAAGATTTAATGCAGTATTACAAACAACCTGGTACTGCTATCGAAGAATTTATTGTGCCTGAAGGCCACTATTTTGCGATGGGTGACAACCGCGATAACAGCCGTGATAGTCGTGCCTGGGGGTTCGTACCTGAAGAAAATCTGGTCGGTAAAGCTGTATTTATCTGGATGAGTTTTGAATTTAGCGAAGACCCGGACAACTGGTTGCCCTCATGGGTGCCTGTTGGCGTGCGTTTTGAACGTTTAGGCAAAATTAATTAATGCAAAAACCTGTTAGCGGCCTTATGAAAAAGCTGGGTTACCAGTTTCAGCGGGTCGCGTTACTCGAACAAGCCCTGACTCACCGCAGTTGCAAAGGTGAACACAATGAGCGGCTGGAATTTTTAGGTGATGCTCTGCTTAGCATGGTGATTGCCGAAGCTCTGTATATTCATTTCCCGAAAGCCCGCGAAGGCGACTTAACCCGTATGCGTTCTTCTTTGGTTAAAGGTATTACTTTGGCTGAAATAGCCAAAGAACTGGAGCTGGCCGAATACCTGCGGCTTGGCCCTGGCGAAATGAAAAGCGGTGGTTTACGTCGTGAATCTATTCAGGCTGATGCCGTTGAGGCGATTTTAGGTGCTATCTTCTTAGATGCAGGCATTGAAGCCTGCAAAGACCGTATATTAAGTTGGTATGGCAGTCGTTTAACTGTGATTCAGCCCGGGGTGCAAAAGGACAGCAAAACCCAACTGCAGGAATACCTGCAAGGTCGTCGCATGCCCTTACCTTTATACGAAGTCATAGATACGCAAGGTGACGACCACGATCAAATATTTACCGTGCGTTGCACTATGCAGGGCAGAGCCCCTGTGATCGCGTCTGGTAATTCCAGACGTAAAGCTGAGCAGGATTCAGCACGAATTTTATTGGAACAAGTTAAACATGACCTCTGAGACTTTTGCCGGACTGGTTGCCATAGTTGGCCGTCCGAACGTGGGTAAATCCACTTTATTAAACCAGCTGGTGGGTCAGAAGGTCAGTATTACATCACGTAAACCACAGACCACCCGCCACCGTATTGTCGGTATAGACACACAAGACAATTACCAGACTGTGTATGTCGACACACCAGGTTTACATATCGAAGAAAAACGCGCCATTAACCGCCTGATGAACAAAGCGGCTGCCAGCACCATTTTGGATGTAGAGCTGATTATATTTGTGGTGGAAGGTACCCGCTGGACGGATGACGATCAGATGGTATTAAATCGTCTGATCGCGGCAAAAAAACCAGTGCTGCTGGTTGTGAATAAAGTCGACTTATACAAAGACAAAGAAGAGTTATTACCACATTTGCAATGGCTGAGCAGCCAGTTGGATTTTCAGCAGATCATCCCTTTGTCTGCGGAAAAAGGCACCAATGTGCAGTCGTTACGTGAACTGGTGCAAAAACAATTACCGCCTTGTGAATTCTTCTTCCCGGAAGAATATGTCACTGACCGCAGCAGCCGCTTTATGGCGTCGGAAATAGTGCGGGAAAAGCTGATGCGTTTCCTTGGTGACGAACTGCCTTACGCAGTGACGGTTGAAATTGAACGCTTTAAGTGGGAAGAAAAACACTACCATATCGCCGCTTTAGTGCTGGTTGAACGCGACACACAAAAGCAGATGGTGATAGGTAAAAAAGGCGAACGCATTAAAACCATAGCCACTGAAGCCCGTAAAGATATGGAAACCTTATTTGAGCAGCCGGTGTTTTTACAGGTTTGGGTCAAAGTGAAATCAGGTTGGGCTGATGACGAGCGTGCACTTCGTAGCTTAGGCTACGGCGAAGACTAAAATGGACAATCGCAGCTGGCCAGCTTTTATTCTGCACAGCCGCGCTTTTAAGGAACAGCAGTTGTTATTGCAGCTGCTGGTGCCTGAACTGGGCAGGGTCAGCGCTGTGATCCGTAAATCCAGCAGTAAAAAACAACAACGCTTGTCTTTGCAGCCTTTTCAGTTATTGCAGCTGGAACTGGTGGGCCGTTCTGATTTGAAAACCGTAAGTAAAGCGGAAGAAGCAGGCCCTGCCTTTTTGCTACAAGGTGAAAAGCTGTTTGGTGCCATGTACTTAAATGAGCTGATTTGCCGGTTATGGCCGGAAAACGTCGGCTCAGATGCTTTATTTGAGTTGTATCAACAGAGCTTACATCAACTGCTCACTGAAGAGCTTGAACCCTGTCTACGTCAGTTTGAATTTTCCCTGTTGACCGAGTTAGGCCAGCCGGTGGACTGGGCTTACGACTCACAAGGTGACTTGCTGCAAGACGGCGCTTTGTATCAGTGGTGGCCCGAGCAAGGCTGGCAAATTGCCGGCAAAGGTTGGAAGGGCGAAGTGCTCAAAGCCATAGGCCAGCAGCACTGGCAGCATCAGGACGTATTAAAAACCGCCAAGCAGTTAAGCCGTTTATTATTAGCTCCTTTGCTTGGCAGCAAACCTTTAACCAGCAGAGCATTATTTCAACCTGTCAGGAATTAGCTATGAGCGCCATTTATTTAGGTATCAATATCGATCACGTTGCCACTTTACGTCAGGCCCGTGGCACTTATTACCCTGAACCTGTGCATGCCGCCTTATTGGCCGAGCAATTTGGCGCCGATGGTATTACGGTGCATTTGCGTGAAGACCGCCGCCATATTCAGGACCGCGATTTATTTGTATTGCGCCAAACCATAGCCACCCGCTTAAATTTCGAAATGGCTGTGACTGAAGAAATGTTAGGCATTGCCGCTCAGTTGAAGCCTGAATTCTGCTGTTTAGTGCCGGAAAAACGTCAGGAACTGACCACCGAAGGTGGTTTAGAAGTCGCAGGCCAATTCGATAAAATTCAGGATGCTGTGCTCCGCTTGCAGCAAGACAATATTTTAGTCTCGTTGTTTATCGACGCTGATGAAAAACAAATAGCGGCAGCGGCCAAAGCCGGTGCGCCTTATATTGAAATTCATACCGGCCAGTACGCAGAAGCGACCGACCCTAAAAAGCAAAAGGCAGAACTTGCGCGTATCGCTGAAGCTGCTGCTTATGCCGCTTCGTTAGGCTTAACAGTCAATGCTGGCCACGGCTTGCATTACCACAATGTGCAGCCAATAGCCGCTATTCCACAAATGTACGAGCTGAATATTGGCCACGCCATCATTGCCCGCGCCATCTTCTCTGGCTTAGGCCCGGCAGTGGCTGAAATGAAACGCCTGATGGTGGAGGCGCGCCGTTAATGGCCATTGTTGGTTTAGGCACCGACATTATTGAAATAGCGCGCATAGAGCAAAGTCTGGCGCGCTCGCCCCGTTTAGTGCAAAGGGTACTGACTGAAACCGAGCAGCAAATCTTAGCTGCTCATGGCCAGCCAGCCCGTTATTTTGCCAAACGTTTTGCGGCTAAAGAAGCCGCCGCCAAAGCCCTTGGCACCGGCATAGGCCGCGGTATTTCCTTTCAACATTTTAGTATCAGCAACGACCCTTCTGGTCGCCCTCAACTTGAACTGATAGGTCCGGCCAAAGAGCTGGCCGATTCGATGCAAGTACGTTCAGTCTGGCTTTCGATAAGCGACGAGCAGGCCTATGCCTGTGCTACCGTTATTTTAGAATCTTAACCTGTGCGGGCGGGGATAAACCCGCGACCCTACCAATTTCCTGCCTAATTAGGGTATAAGTACTTCACTTACGGCAGGAGTTGAAGTAAATGCAAAAAGGCAGTTTAGTTTGTGTAGGCACTGGTATGACTTTGGGTTCTCATATCAGTCCTTTATGCCGCAGTTATATTGAACAAGCCGATGTGGTTTTTGTACTGGTCGCCGATGGCACTACTGAGCTGTGGATCCAAGGCATGAATGCCGATGTGCGTAGCTTGCAGCCTTATTATTCTGAAGGCCAGTCCCGTATGATCACCTATAAACAAATGGTGGCGGCTATGCTGGCTGAAGTGCGGCTAGGCAAAAAAGTCTGTGGTGCTTTTTATGGCCATCCCGGCGTCTTTGCCTGGGTGCCGCATCAGGCTATTAAAGAAGCGGTAGCTGAAGGTTATATGGCTCATATGGAACCCGGTATTTCAGCCGAAGATTGTTTGTATGCTGATTTGGGTTTAGACCCAGGAACCTATGGTTGCCAGCATTATGAAGCCAGCAATCTGATGTTTTATCAGCGCACTATAGACACTACTGCTTATTTAATTTTATGGCAAATAGGAGTAGCTGGTGATAAGTCGCTGGCTAAATTTACTACAGGCAGTGCCTATCGCGACGTCCTGGTAGAGCTGTTAAGCCAATGGTATCCGCTGGATCATCAGGTGATTTTATACGAAGCCGTTACTTTACCTATTCAACAACCCCGTATCGAGCGTATCCCTTTGTCTGACTTACCTCAAGCACAAATGGATTTAAAAACGACCTTAGTTATACCGCCGGCCACTGTAGCTAAAGCCAATCAGCTGGTTTTGGACAAATTAAAAGCTGTAGTGGCGCAAGAAGGTCTGGTATGACAGCGGGCTGGGCTAAAGCTGCTGTTGCAGATAACTTTGTGATCCAAACACCGCGCTTATTGATCCGGCCTTTAGCTGCAGAAGATCAACAGCTGTATCTGGATTTATATACAGACCCGGCCACTATGCGTTTTATCAGCCCGGCGTTTGCAAATCAAAAAGCTCTGGAGAGTTTCCGGATTGCCGTAAGGCTCAACCAAAAAGCACCTTTTAAGCGGTTGTTTCTGGCCATACTGGAACAAGGCGAGGCTGCTGGTATTTGCGCTATTAGCCAATGGCAGGCAGAAGATGCCACAGTCGAACTTGGATTGATGTTAAAGCAGCCATGGCATGCCAATGGGTACGCAGTGGAATCTTTTTCTGCCTTAATCCAAAGGGTTGGTCACTGTTTTGATGGCGCTAACATTTGGGTGGACATAGACCCTGCCAACATAGCTGCTGTGAAGGTGGCTATCAAAACCGGTTTCAGGCCAGATGCCGCTCATCCCAGAGTGTTTTGGCTTAATGCGTAACGTACATTCTTAAATTGAAACTTTGCGTCGATACTGCCGCCCTTGTGCTTTTATTTTTATCGTTTTAAAGTGGGTTTAACGTGCTTACGTTATCTGCATCAGGTTGCTGATGTTTTTATACAATTCAGGGGGTCTTGTGTCAGTGATTATCAGTTTATTAGAAAAGATGGGCCAGAATGCCGGTTTACGTTATGCCAATGCTGAACAATTAGTGGAGCTGATGGCGGAGACTGATCCTGCATTGATTTCAGCTGTTATCTGTGGAGACCAAGCAAAACTCGAAGCAATTTTAGGAGCCAGAACTAACGTAGTTTGTGGGGTACATCCAGCAGAAGAACCACAAGAAAACGAACCTGAAGATGAATCTGAAGACGCTCAAGAAAAGATAAAAATAGCATGATTATCGAACCATAATGAATGTTCTTGTGATGTTTGGATTAAAGAAACAAAGACGATACGCTATGTTTTTGTTTCTTTTACTTTATGGCTTTTCGCTAAACGCGCAGAGTGTGGTGTCCGATCTCTCTTATTTAGATTCCATCAAAAGTACAAATTTTGAAAAATTTGAGTCTGAATTGGCTCGTTTAGAAGAAATTCATCATAAATTTCAAAAAGAAGAGTTAGATTATTTTTTATTTTTGAAAGCCTATTCGTTGACATTTAAAGGTCAAAATCAGGAAGCTCTTTCGTTAATCATTCCACTTTTGGAATCGAAAAGTGAAACTGTCATTGGATTTCGCGCCAAGTCACTGGCCGTCAATACATTGCTATTGTCACGGCGATATCTAGAGGCGTTTACCTACCTTGAACAGTTAATCGTAACACTACCTCTGATTGAGCAGCCTATGGCCAGAGAGCATGGGTTACGTGTCATAGCTATGATGTATAACCTGATTGGCAGATACGATCTGGCATTAAGTTATCTTGATCAGTTAATAAATGAACGGCCAAGTATTAATGCTGTGTGTGCAGCGCATCAGTTAAGAAGTGAAGCTCTTTTTCATTCTGGCCAAAGTGAAGATTTTGAACAAAAATCAGCCGAGGGTCTGAAGTATTGCATCAAACATGAACAGCTTTTGTGGGTAAATATTATCGTGTCTTTTCAGGCAAGAAACATGATTGCCAAAGAAGATTACACTCAAGCGATTAACGTATTAACAGCACATTATTCCCAGGTTGAACAAACTCGTTATGCAACCTTGGTACGCGAATTTGACAGCCTTCTGGCTCAGTCTTATCACAAATCCGGACAAACAGCTACGGCAAAGCAGTATGTGGTTAAGGCAGAAAATAGTCTCCATACAGCTACATCAAATCTTACTCAGGTTGAAATACTTTTACTTTTGTCTCAAATTGCTAAAACCGAAAAAAATTACCAACAAGCTTTGGATTATCACGAACAATATACCGCAGCTTTCACTGCTTATATGGATGATAAGTCGGCACAACAAATGGCTTACCATACAGCTCATTCGGAAATTCTGGCGCAGAATCAAAAAATTGCGCTGCTGGATAAAGACAATCAATTGCTGCAGTACGAGCAGACAGCGCTTAAGCATCAGGCCGCTTTTAACAAGTTGCTGATTATCGCTTTAGCTATTCTGGTGTTGGGTCTTGCCTTTATGGCTTACCGCAGTTTTGTAGCCAGGCAAAGGTTTAAAGCTCTGGCCGAATACGATGATTTAACCGCTATTAGTAACAGATATCACTTTTCTGCTTCAGCCAAAGAAGCGCTGGCTTTGTGTGAAAAGGGCCAGTTACCCGCCGCGCTTATCGTGTTTGATTTAGACCATTTTAAACAAATAAACGACCAGCATGGCCATGCGGCAGGCGATTGGGCTTTGCGGCAGACGGTCGATACCTGCCGTAACTTTATGCGCAATAATGATGTGTTTGGCCGTATTGGTGGTGAAGAGTTTGCCATCTTATTACCTGGTTGCCAAAGTGATAAGGCGCACTTATTGGCAGATATTTGTCGTGATGCCATTCACACTATAGATACTGCAGCTTCGGGTTATGAGTTTAAATTAAGCGCCAGTTTTGGCGTCACTTCTGCAGAAATTTCTGGCTATCATTTAACCAAGTTGATTGAAGACGCCGACACAGCCATGTATCAGGCAAAACAACAAGGACGGAACAAAGTCCAATTCTTTCGGGGGTGATCTGGTAGCACTATTGAATCTTTGAATTGTTTCGATGTCAGAAACTCCGGTTTTACATCGGAGTTTTGCTGTGAAGATATGGATATTTTCTGTTGTAGTTCATCTGCTGTTGCTGTGGGCGCTGTCCTTTGTTGTGATCTCAACGCCTGAAAAGCCCGCAGCATCAGTTGTGATTCAGAGTTACAGCTACAGCCCGATCCGCGCTAAACCAGAGCCCGCAGTTATTCCAGAGCCGCGCTCTGTCATTGAAACTAAAACGCCAGAGTCGGCACTATCGGCTAAAAAGCAGATATCTAAAAAAGCCAGAGTCTTAGAAACCACTGTGGCTATTGGGGCAATTGAAACAACCTCAAAGGTGAAGAGTAAATCAGACACTAAGGTAGCTGATACAAAACCAGCCCAAGTCACAGCTTCATTGCCGCTGGCAGAGCGCGCTTTAGCTTCTGTGACAGCTAAAGCCTCAGAGCCAATGACAGAGTGGAACCAACAACGCGAGGTGGTGGTCAGATCCATCAATCCGGTCGATACTGCTCTTGCGCCTGATATGTTTAAACCAGTAAAAGCCTTTACCGACGGTAGTTCGTTGGTTAAGGCGCATGGGGTCTGTTGGAGAGTTCCGCCTCCTGCAGCAGGTAAAAATGCAATCTGGTTATTTGCAGGTGTATCCTGCAATGACGACACCAAGGTCGACCAAATCAACGACATTTTGCAGAAACGTCGCACTTACGCTAAAGATTAGCCTGGTACTTTTGTTGCTGCTGGCTCTGTGACCAATGGTGGCCAATCTTTCGCATCCTGCAATAAAGATTGGATCCTGTCCTGCAGTTCAAACAACTCAGGCTCCAGTTGTTCAGCTTGTTTACCTTTTTTCAGTTCAGTTTCAATCAGTTCTGTCAGTTGCTTCAGTACTGGCAGGCCAGTGTAGCAGCTGGCTCCATGCAGTTTATGGATATGTTGCAGCAGTTGTTCGGCGTCCTGTTGTTGCATTGCTTGCTGAATAAGCGCCAGACTGTCAGGCAAAGACTGTACCAGCATCCATAACATTTCTTTGGCTAAATCCAGTTTACCGCCGGCTCTTTGCAAAGCCAGAGTCCAGTCCAATTGTTTGCTCTGTGGCAGCTGGTTTTCACCAACAGAAGCTGCTGTTGCTTGCTGAAAGTCCGGGCAGCATTCGCGCAAGGTATAATGCAGTAATTTTTCATCCAGAGGTTTGGTTAAAAACTCACAAAATCCCAGAGCTAACAGCCTGTCTCTTTCACCCTCCAGAGCATGAGCCGTCACCGCAATGATCGGAGTGGCTTCATTCAGTGAGCTTTGCTGAATACGTTGGCAGGCCTGAATGCCGTCCATCACCGGCATATTAATATCCATAAAAATCAGGTCGTAATGCTGCTGGTTAGCCTTTTGCCAAGCCTCAGCACCATTGTGGGCTGAATCGACCTGTTCTACCATTTCAGACAGCAGGGTATTAATGAGTTTTAAGTTGGCTTCGTTATCGTCCACTGATAGCACCCGCAAGCGGGCTTTAGGTTTGTCCTGCAATTGGTTTTGCTCAGGGAAGTCCAAATAAGGCTGCGCCAAAGTCATCGCCAGTTTGCGGTAATGCGCAGGTTTGGATAACACAGCTTTTGCACCTGAGGCTTGTAATACCTCACGTAAGTTTGGCGACAAGGTATTGACCAGTAAATACAATTGCTCGCTGTGAAGCTGCAACTGCTGCAGTAACTCGATCACCTGATTCACCTGGTTCAATGAAATTGAACGACCAATCAAGGCCATATCAATTCTTGGCTGCAAAACCAGAGTCTGGCTTAACTGACTCATATTGCTGCAACTTATTATATTCATACCCCAGTGATCGAGCTGCGCCAGCATAGCCTCACGAGAATACTGCTGAGGTTCAAAGTACAATACTGTTTTTTGCTTCAGCTCTGTCAAAGGCAAAGGCTCTGCTATAGATAAATGATGGCGTTTGCACAGCAAAGTAAACCAGAAGGTCGACCCTTCGCCTGCTTTACTCTCAAAGCCAATCTTGCCACCCATAGCTGTCACTAAGCGCTGCGAAATGACTAAACCTAAACCTGTGCCGCCATAACGACGGCCTATGCTGTTGTCGGCCTGAGCAAAACCACCAAACAAGCTTTTCTGTTGGTCTTCCTGAATACCAATGCCGGTATCCTGCACTGAGAATCTTAGTTGCCATTGTTCATCTGGCATGGGGCGGCAACTGACGCGGATCACCACACTGCCTTGCTCGGTAAACTTAATGGCATTGCCGGCTATATTGGTCAAAATTTGGTTGATCCGCATGGGGTCGGCAATTAAATCGTCCGGACAGCTATTTTCTATCAACAAGACCAGTTCAAGTTGTTTATCAAAGGCATTAGACGCCAGCAATTCAACGCAATCGTTTAATAAATCACGCAACGAAAAAGGTTCGGGGTTAATCGGCATCCGGCCTTCTTCCAGTTTGGCGTAATCCAACACGTCGTTGACCAAGCTGAGTAAACTATTGGCTGACTTTTGAATAGTAGCCAGATAATCCTGCTGGTTATGGGTCAGGTTAGTTTTTAACAATTGCCTGGCGAAACCAATAACAGCGTTGAGAGGTGTGCGTAATTCATGACTCATTTTAGCGAGGAAATCGGATTTGCTGCGGTTATCTTCCATCGCCTTTTTGCGGGATAGGTCCAGCTCGATGTTTTGCATCTCCAGCTGTTCCATACTTTGTTGTAAGTCGCTGGTTGCCTGCTCAATACTTTGCTGCATTTCTTCGTCATGGGTTTTCAGTGCAGTGGCCAATGCATTAATACCAGAGCGTAACTGTTCCAGTTCGCCTAAAAAGGGCTGTTGCAACTGACTTTGGTACTGGCCCTCCCGCAGTTGGTCTATGACATCACCCATCTGTCGCAGGGGCTGACTGACTTTTTTGATTAGACGTAAACTGAAATACAGGCAAGCGGCAAGGCCGAATAAAATCATCATCAAACTGCTAAGCAAAGAGGTTTGTTGTGCCAACATCACTTTGTCTTTGGCTACTTGTACTGCTATGTAACCTAAAGGCTGATCAGCAGGTGCAGTGCTGAAGTCTGCTTGTTCAGGTAAAATAGGCGTGCGGATCACCAGCCAGTTGCCCATGTCTGTAATGGTACTTTGCTGCGGAATAGCGCTGTCTGGCGCATATTTCAGCATGGCAAAGTCTTTATGATAATTGGTCGTGACAAAGAGCTCGTGGTC
Organism: Rheinheimera sediminis; assembly: GCF_004005375.1. Taxonomy (GTDB): domain Bacteria; phylum Pseudomonadota; class Gammaproteobacteria; order Enterobacterales; family Alteromonadaceae; genus Pararheinheimera. Next base: position 47,076 of record NZ_RZUF01000026.1, read on the forward strand.
GGCATTAAAAATAGCGATACTTTTTACCAGCGCTGAGTTTTTTCTGTGGCTGACATCCAGCAGACGTTTGACGTCTTGTCTACTGTTGTGTAATAAAGCATGCTCGCTGGCAATAGCTAATGGGACAGCAATGTTTTCAGCCTGATCTTCCAGATACTGGGCTAAATCATGATGGCGGGCATAGCTAAAATAACCCCCAAGGCATAAACTGACCAGTAAGGTCGGCACCAGGGTAGTCAATAAGACCCAATCTCTTAAACCAATTTTCGTCATCTGTAGCACTGCTTGATAGAATAGTCCGGAGCGAATTTATAATGACACAAGGCTTACCAAAAGCCCACCACAGGTACTAAGTCCAGATGGTCAAAATTTATCAGGCTGCCAAAGGCAGCAGAGATAAACCTCAACAGTTAAAACAAATCGAAGTGCAGATTGAACGTCTGGATCACGAAGCTCAAGGCATAGGCTTCGATCAACAACGTATTGTATTCGTCAGTGGTGCTTTGCCCGGAGAGCGGGTGAAAGTGCAGTTGACTGAACAAAAAGACAAATCTGCCAAAGGCAAAGTGGTGAAAGTGCTGCAGGCGTCAGCTTTACGCCAGGCCGCGCCGTGCAAACATTTTGCCGAGTGTGGTGGTTGTCAGCTGCAGTATCTGTCGGCAGAACATCAGTTGGATTTGAAACAACAGGGTGTGGATCAGTTGATTCGCCATCAAACCGGCCTAACGGCCTTGCCATGGCAAACACCACTGAAAAGTGCGGGTGAAGGTTATCGCCGTAAAGCCCGTATTGGTGTGTGGTTTGACAAAAAAACGCAGCAGTTTACCGTAGGTTTTCGCAAAGCCAATGATAAGGTTATTACCTCGATTGACCAGTGTTTGGTGTTGAGTCCGGCTTTAGCTTCAGTATTTAGTGTATTGCAACAACAACTGCCAAAACTGCAACAAGGCTCTGCTATTACTCATATCGAAGCTCTGGATGCTGATGGTCAGGTCTATTTAATAGTGCGGCATATCCGGCCTTTGCCGGACTCTGATCAACAAGCTTTGATTAAGGCCTGGCCAGAAGCGCTATGGATAGGCGAAGCAGAGCCTGAACTTTATCAGTATTGGCAAGTCGGAACAGCAGAACCTTGTTATCAGTTGCCTGCTTTAGGTTTGAAACTGATGTTTTCCGCTGCTGATTTTATTCAGGTCAATCAGAGTATGAATCAGCAAATGGTGCAGCAGGCATTGGATTGGCTCAATCCGCAACCGCAAGACCAGGTGCTGGAGCTTTATTCCGGGATAGGTAATTTCAGTCTGGCTTTAGCGCAGCGCGCTAAATGGGTGCATGGTCTGGAAGGTGTCACCACTATGGTGCAACGCGCAGAGAGCAATGCTGAGCTGAATAGCCTGACAAATTTGAGTTTTAGCCAGGCTGACTTGCACTTGCCCTGGCCAAAAGCCGACTGGAATAAGCCGAAGTACCAAAAAGTACTGCTCGATCCAGCCCGCGCTGGTGCTGTGGGTGCAGTAGAACAAATAGCGGCTTTAAGTCCGGCACAGATATTGTACGTGTCCTGTAATCCGCTTACTTTTGCTCGTGATGCAAAAGTTTTACTGGCTTGTGGCTATCAGCTGGATAAAATCAGTGTGATGGACATGTTTCCACAAACCAGTCATCTGGAGTTGATGGCGTTGTTTCAAAGGAGAAAGTAACGAATGGTGACGGTAAGGCAATCACATAGCGCCGAATACCACCCAGGCGGCACTCAAAGCTGGTTAACTGCATTGGGTTTACCCGAAGCAAAAATCAACGCCTTGCTGGATGCTGAACTCTGGTTACATCAACAGAACTTAACCGACCAGGAACCCGAAGTACAAACGGGCTGGGAGATGGTTGAAATTCTGGCTGATTTGCGTATGGACAAAGATGCCTTAACTGCTGCCTTGTTATTTCCTTTGGTGGAAGCAAAGCTGTTGGAGTTGGAACAAATACAAACACAGTTTTGCCCTGCAGTGCTGACCATGTTAAACGCAGTGCGTCAGATGGAAGCCATTCGTTCTATTCCTGTTGGGCCCAATCAAAGCAGTAACCCACAACAAGCAGACAACCTGCGCCGTATGTTATTGGCCATGGTGGAAGATGTTCGTGCTGTGGTGTTAAAGCTGGCGTCGCAAATTTGTTATTTGCGTGGCGTAAAAAACGCTGATGAAGAAACCCGGGTACTGGCAGCCAAAGAAACTAACGCTATTTTTGGCCCACTGGCTAACCGTTTAGGCATAGGCCAGATCAAATGGGAGCTGGAAGACTTAGCCTTTCGTTACCTGCACCCACAAACCTACAAACAAATTGCCAGTTTGCTGGAAGAAAAACGCTTAGACCGTGAGCAGTATATGCAGGATTTTGTCGCCTCAGTGCGGCAAAAAATGCAGGAGGCTGCTATTTCGGTCGAAGTGTACGGCCGGCCTAAACATATTTTCAGTATCTGGAAAAAGATGCAGAAAAAGCAGCTGGCTTTTGATCAGCTGTACGATATTCGCGCTGTGCGTATAGTCACCACCAAGGTGCAGGATTGCTACGCCGCTTTGGGTATAGTACATACCTCGTGGCGGCACCTACCGAAAGAATTCGACGACTACATAGCCACGCCAAAACAAAACGGCTATCAGTCTATTCATACCGTAGTGCTTGGTCCTGCGGGTCGTCCGGTTGAAATTCAAATTCGTACTCACCAGATGCATGACGATGCCGAACTGGGAGTGGCTGCGCATTGGCGTTACAAAGAAGGCACAGGCCAAACGGCACGCGAAGGCCAGCTGGACGAAAAAATTGGCTGGCTGCGTAAACTTTTGGCCTGGCAGGAAGAGCTGGTCGATGGCTCGGATTTAGCCGAAGAGCTGAAAAACCAGGTCACCGAAGACAGGGTTTATGTCTTTACCCCTAAAGGCGATATTGTCGATTTACCTGTAGGCTCTACGCCACTGGATTTTGCTTATTACGTGCATTCCAATGTGGGCCACCGCTGCATAGGCGCGAAAATTTCCGGCCGTATTGTGCCTTTTACCTATCAGCTGAAAACCGGCGATCAAATTGAAATTTTAACAGGCCGCGAGCCCAACCCAAGCCGCGACTGGTTAAACCCAAACTCTGGCTATTTAAAATCCAGCCGCGCCCGCTCCAAGGTGCAGTACTGGTTCCGCCTGCAGGACAGAGATAAAAACATAGCCGCCGGTAAAGAGCTGCTGGATACCGAATTAAACCGCCTGAACCTGAGTATCGACAATATTCCTAAAGTGCTGGCGCGTTTTAACGTCAACAGCATGGAAGAGATACTGGCTGGTATTGGCGGCGGCGAAATTAAAGTCACCCAAGTGGTGCATTACGTACAAAGTCAGTCGGGCAAAATTCAACAGCCTGAAATTGATCCGCGCCTGATCAGTAAACCTATTTCCACTCAGCCAAAAAGCCACGTGGTGGTGCAGGGTGTAGGTAACTTATTGACCCATATGGCCGGTTGCTGTCAGCCGCTGCCTGGTGATGCCATTGTCGGTTATATCACGCAAGGCCGGGGTATAGCTGTGCACCGTGATGACTGTGACCAGTTTAAAACCTTGCAGGAAACTCATCGTGAACGGGTGGTGGAAGCCACCTGGGGCGATAAATACGCTTCAGGTTATGAAGTGACCATTCGTATTGTGGCGCACGACCGCAATGGCTTATTGCGGGATATCACCAGCATTCTGGCCAATGAAAAAGCCAACGTGCTGCGGATGAGCAGTAACTCGGATGTCTCGCAGCAAACTGCCACTATTATTATGACGATGGAGCTGTATAACCTGGATTCACTGAACAAACTGTTGACCAAAGTCAGCCAGATTGATGATGTGATCGAAGCGAAACGGTTTCATTAATTTGCGAACTTAACAACTTATAGCGCCGGAGCTTTATGCTCCGGCGCCTTTTCTGCAGGATCTGCCGTGTCACAACCTCTTCAGCAATTATTAGCCATTATGGCCAGACTACGCGACCCACAAAACGGCTGCCCGTGGGACAAAGAACAAACCTACCAGACCATAGTGCCTTATACGCTGGAAGAAGCTTACGAAGTGGCGGACGCCATAGCACGCGAAGACTATGCTGAGCTTAAAGACGAGCTGGGCGATTTGTTATTTCAGGTGGTGTTTTACGCTCAGATCGCCAAAGAAGAAGGCCGTTTTGAGTTTGACGACTGCGCTGCCGCGATCAAAGACAAGCTCATCCGCCGCCATCCTCATGTATTTGCTGATATGAATTTGGATAGCAGCAAAGCCGTACTGCAAAACTGGGAAGCCATCAAAACCACAGAACGCACTGCTTCCGGTAAAACCTCTGTGCTGGATAATATTCCACTCGCCATGCCAGCCTTAAGCCGCGCCTACAAACTGCAAAAACGTTGTGCTCAGGTCGGGTTTGACTGGCCTGACGTAGAAGGCGCCTGGGATAAAGTGCAGGAAGAAATTCAGGAAGTGGCAGAACTACCAGCTGGCGCTGCTGAACTGGAAGAAGAGTTAGGCGATTTGATGTTTGCGCTAGTGAATGTAGTGCGTAAACAGGGTTTTGACCCGGAAAAAGTCATGCGCCAGGCCAATCAAAAGTTTGAACGACGTTTCCGGCAGGTGGAACAAGCTTTAGTCGATCAAGGCTCTAGTCCGGCACAGAGTGATTTGGCTGAAATGGATAAGCTTTGGGATATGGTGAAGAGGCAGGAGAAGTTGGGGAAAGCATAGATGCTTGTCCTGTAGGTTGTACTCGCCTCGAAGCTGTAGGTTGTACTCGACGCGAAGTTGTAGGTTGTACTCGACGCGAAGCGGCAGTACAACAATGAGGCGGTCGATAGTAAATACAATAAGACTTTGAATTCACAGCGTTTCGCCTCTGGCGAGATACTTTCTTTTGCTTCGCCAAA
>NZ_RZUF01000027.1 GCF_004005375.1 Rheinheimera sediminis
AAGCCCGGCCCAAAATCGTGCGTCCAAGGCGGCTGGGCAACTCGCTCGTCGCTACCGGCTCCTCACTCAAACAGTCCCAGCCTTAAAACCTTGGCCACCCAATTTTGTCCGGCTCGCGCCCTAATGGGGATTTGGTGCCCGTAGTTGGAATTGATTTTTCTACAATCAATAACAAAGCGCTAAAGATCACTGTAACGCAAATTGTAAGATCTGACTCTGACACACGGTAGTCGTTTATCGTGGATTTGTTTACAGTTACTATCGGGACGACGCTTGGATTGATTTCTGCATGGAGGGTTTATGGCTGAGTTTATTTTTGTATTTATACCTATATTTGCTTTGGCAATGTTGCTGCTTAAATGGATTGTGTTTAGCTTGCATCCTGATAAATCAAAAGAGGAGGGTAATGAGGGATTTTATTTGATGATACTGCTTACTATGCTTATATCTGCAGTAATCAGTGCCTATTTCACTAGAGAGCCTTGGAAGGTAGAAAGTGAAGCGGCTATTTATGGCCAGATGGGGGATTTCTTTGGAGGGATGCTAAATCCGGTTTTAGCGTTTGCTTCCTTCATCGCGTTGTTGCACACGATTAGGATACAGTCAAAGCAAATTGCAAATTCACAATCAGAGCAGCAGGCTGCCGCATTTGAGCAAACATTTTCACAAATGATCGAAGTTTTACGTAATACGCCGCGTACTAACATGGAACGGGTGCGGCTGATAAACGGTTTTAGTGCGAGTTATCAGGGGAAGGCTAGTATAGAACGGCAAAGTTTGGACTTCCGTAACCACTACAACTCAAATGAAAGGTCGTGGGTAGATCTGGCATCAATGTTTTATGAATGTGTTGATTTGTTACACTCGCATCAGGCAACTAAACCGGCTCATTGGACAATTCTCGCAAACATGCTGTCTTCAATTGAAACTTATGTGGTCATATCTTTGCTTGGCGATAAACAGGTAAATTTCTTGGGTTCTGATGTTCTCGTCAAAATTGCAAATCAACATAGATTATTTCGTCGAGCAGTTTTAAATAGTGGTGACCTATTTGTATCTATTGGTCATAGTGATACAAGAGTCCATGGCAGTTGGAGAAATTTATATATAAAAGACTTTGGTCTAAGTATTAGTGCGTTCAAACATTCAGAAGCTTGAGTGCTTGATCTCGCACAAAGTGACGATAAAGACGATCTCAGGAAAAGGCCGGAGCCTACATGGAAGTATTCACGGCGTGTCTGCGTTGTAGTTGACCGCGCCGTTTGAGCCTAAGCTCAGTGGGTCACTCTTACTTTCAGGCTGTGAACGCAATTGCACCAAAGCCAGCTCGTTATAACAACCTATTCACCAAACTAAACCAATTCGCTGTGGTCTGCGTATAACCTGCACTATTGATAACAAGCGGCGAGAGCTTTTATGTTAACTGAATCTGCTTTAGTGGTACGCGGCGCTCTGGAAGCTGCCGGGCTGGAAACTCCTATGCTGGACAACGGTTTGTCCAATGATCAGAAGAAACAGCGTTTAACTGAATTAATGACTCAAGTGGTGCACACCCTTGGCCTGGATTTAACAGACGATAGTCTGGCAGAAACTCCGGCTCGTATTGCCAAAATGTACATCGATGAAGTGTTCTCTGGTCTGGATTACAGCACTTTTCCGAAGATTTCGATGATTGACAATAAAATGCATGCCGAAGAAATGGTCAAGGTGCAGAACATTAGTTTTACCAGTACCTGCGAGCACCATTTTGTCACTATAGATGGCACTGCTACCGTGGCTTATATACCAGGCAAAAAGATAATTGGTTTGTCGAAACTGAATCGGATAGTGAAGTTTTTTGCGCAGCGCCCGCAGGTACAGGAGCGTTTAACTCAGCAAATTCAGGTGTCTTTGCAGGCCTTATTGGGTATTAAAGACGTAGCTGTCAGTATCGATGCTGTGCATTATTGTGTGAAGTCCCGTGGTGTGATGGATACCAGTTCCAGCACTAAAACTATGGCTTTGGGTGGCGTTTTTAAAACCGACCCAGCAACTCGCTCTGAGTTTTTATCGAAGTTTTAAACTAGCCGGGTTTAGCTTTAGCTGGCACACTAAGCCTTTCTAAAGTTGCCAAAGGCGAATGCTATGTTAGCCGGTATTCATCACGTAGCGCTGATTTGCAGTGATTATCAGCGCTCCAAACACTTCTACACTGAAATTCTGGGCCTGAAAGTTCTGGCTGAACATTACAGAGCTGAACGCTTGTCTTACAAGCTGGACTTGCAGTTGCCTGATGGTAGTCAGCTCGAATTGTTTTCTTTCCCCAATCCACCGCCTCGCCCCAGCAAACCTGAAGCCCAGGGTTTGCGTCATTTAGCTTTTCAGGTACTGGATGTGGCGCAGTTTGTGGCGCATTTGGAAGCCAATGGCATAGCTGTAGAGCCAGTGCGGATTGACCCTTATACCGAACGCGCTTACACCTTTTTTAAAGACCCTGATGATCTGCCGCTGGAACTTTACCAGATATCCCCGTCGTCCTAGAAGTTGCCGCTTTGTTGACTGCGCCTTCTCGCTCCAGTCACATAGCGTTACTATGCTCCTGGAGTCTCGCTGGCTTGTCGCCTCGCCGCACCTCCAAGTGACTTGGGGATAAAGCTAGGCGAGCTGAGGCATTAAAATCAAAGGCGGGCGCAGCTTTATGTTGCACTGCCTGATAATCAAAACCTAAAGCTGCAGCTAATGTTGCAGCCATCTGGCCTTGTTGCCAGCTTCCTGTGGTGCGAATTAAACCTGCAGAGGGAATGCCCGGCCCTATAGCGGCCAGCCAAATTTGTTCCGAGCCAGCAATTTGCGGCACAGGTCCTTTGTAACCGGGTACGGCGGCACTTTTACCATGAGAGCGCCACTGCGCGGCTTCGCCACGGCCATGATCAGTGCTGATCAACAAGGTGGTTTGGTCACGGTAATAAGGGTCGTTTTGTAATTCCTGCCATAAGTCGGCAATAAACTGATCACTGCGATGAATAGCTGCCAGATACTGATCGTACTGGCCCATATGGGCAAAATCGTCGGCTTCACCCAGGGCTATGTAGAGCAATTTAGGTTTATGCAGGCGCATATGCTCCAGCGCAAACTCCTGAGTAAATACATCCAGTCTTACGTTGGCAAAAGGGCTGGGAGTTTTGGCTTGCAGCTGATTCAGATACTTTTGCTTTTCGCTCAGTTTGCCTTGTTGCTGCATAAAACCGGCATTCACTGTCAGGCCTGAACGCTCAGTATTTAAAATATAAGGAAACAGATCCCAAGAACCAAAAGCCGCCACTTTATGCTGCAGTGGTGGCTGTTGGTTTAACCATTCCAGTACTGTGACATTAGGGTTGGCTATTTTATTGTTGCTGTGAATAGCGGGGTCAACAAAACCAGCCAGTAATTCCTGATAACCAGGGTAAGAAATTTGATAGGGGTTGCTGACATTCATACTTGACCCCTGACTACGGTTGCCTACTGTAATGCCTTGTTGGCTTACCGTTTTATGCAAAAAAGGCATTAAAAGTTCAGGCTGACCTGGGGTGAAGGCTTGGATCAGTTGTGGTGTTTTCACCCACTCTGGCCGGTGAGAAAGGGCAGGGTCTGCTCCGGCAAAAACCTCCTGCCAACGCACTCCGTCTATGCTGACTAACACAACTTTAGGTTCAGCCTTCAGGCCAAAGGGCAGCAGCAATACAAGCAATACAAGCAACACAAGCCAGTTCAACTTCATCAGAAAGCCCCAACAGCAGTGGATTGGCGCCGATACTGCCAGTTGAAGATGACAGCCACGCTGAAAACTGATGGCATTTCGGTGACATCTACAGATTTCAGGTTAAAAAAGCTTGCGTTGCTTATGTTCTGCGCTGAAGATAGCCATCTATAAAAATAGCCGTCTGGAAGTATACCCGTCGCCCTTAAAGCTGCTTGGGTATATAGATCAGGCGATAAAAATAAAAATTCCAAGGTGCGTGTATATGTCCGATTTTAGTTTCCAGCAGGCCTTTGAGTGGCTAAGTTCAGCCATTGCCTCAGTGGTGTTTTATGCTATTCCCTTGAATGGCTCCTCTTTGCCTGTTACAGTGATCTGGCTGGTGCTGGGTGCTGTGGTGTTTACCTGCTATTTAGGTTTTATCAATATCCGTGGTTTTCGTCACGCTATACGGGTGCTGCGTGGTGATTACGCTGATAAAACAGATAAAGGTGATATCACTCAGTTTCAGGCTTTATCCGCGGCTTTATCCGGCACTGTAGGCACTGGCAATATTGCGGGTGTGGCTGTGGCCATAGCTTTGGGTGGGCCAGGCGCTACCTTTTGGATGATAGTGGCTGGCTTTTTGGGCATGACGACTAAGTTTGTTGAATGCACCCTGGCAGTAAAGTACCGGGTTTACAATGCTGATGGCAGCACTTCGGGTGGCCCTATGTATTACATCAAAGCGGCTTTAGACAAGTATGGTTTACCACGGCTGGGTAGTTTTTTAGCGGCCTTTTTTGCCATTGCTTGTGTTTTTGGCTCCGCAGGTTTTGTCCATGTGAATCAGGGATTTTCTCAGGTCAAGCTGGTGACAGGTTTTGATAATGCCTGGGTATTTGGCCTGGTCTATTCATTTTTAGTAGGCCTGGTGATAGTAGGTGGAATTCAAAGCATAGCTAAAGTGACCAGTAAGCTGGTGCCTTTGATGTGCGCTATTTATTTGTCGGCTGCTTTTGTGTTTTTGGCGATGCACTTTGATGCTATTCCAGCTGCTGTCTGGACTATATTGCACAGTGCTTTTGCGCCTGAAGCGGCTTATGGTGGTGTGATAGGTGTGATTATTCAGGGCTTTCGCCGTGCCGCTTATTCTAACGAAGCCGGTATTGGTTCATCCCCTATAGCGCATTCGGCGGCCCGCACTAAAGATCCTGTGTCTGAAGGTTTTGTCGGTTTGCTGGAACCTTTTATCGACACAGTCGTTATTTGTACTATATCGGCGCTGGTGATCGTGGTAAGCGGTGTGTATTTGCAGCCTGGTTTAGATGGCGTACAAATGACCTCTGCGGCTTTCGGTTCTGTGTTTGACTGGTTCCCGCTGGTGCTGATGGTGGCGCTGTTGTTATTTGGCTATTCCACTGTCGTTAGCTGGTCTTTTTATGGCTTAAAATCCTGGACTTACTTATTTGGTCACAGCGATTTTACTCAGCGTAGTTTTAAACTGCTATTTTGTTGTGTGGTGGCTATTGGCGCTGTACCTAATATGCTTGCAGTATTTGATTTTATCGACTCGATGATATTTTTAATGGCTGTGCCTAATATTCTGGCCTTGTACTTGTTATTGCCGGAAGTAAAACAGGATTTAAAAGCCTACCTTTTAAAACATAAAGGTTGAAACACCAAGCCCTAACAATACGCTGCATACCCCAGATCATTGGAGTTGCAGCGAGGCGACAAGGGAGTGAGGCCCCAGTCAACAAAGCTGCAGCTTCAGGGATGACGGGTATCACTTAGCTAGGTAAGCATAAGCAGTAATGAAGGCTGTTTCCTGAAAACCTTTTAAGCCTGTTTCTTTAAATACGATAGGAACCGGGTGACGCGCCAGCTTCTCTTTAATAAAAGAGCTGGTCAGTATTTCGGTTTTGACATTAGGTAGTAACTGCAGTGCAGCTTCCATTTTAAAACCAACAGCACCACCAGCAAACTTACCTTTTTGTGGCCGTTCACGGATCACAAAAGTGTCTATTTTGTAATCCTCCGCCAGTTTGGCAAAGACAAACTGAAATTTCTTCATCTGCTCGCTGTCTTGATCTTTTAACAGCGGCAAACGCACAGTGCGGCAATCCGGAATATCAAACAGGCCGCTATCTATCGCCAATAAACATAAAATGGCTTCACTGCCTTTCATTTCAACACCACAAACGCGCATAGGACATTCTCTGACTAACTCAAGTTGAGCATATTATGACAGCTTAGCAGGGAAAAACGATAGCCAAATCTAGAGGCGTAGTTTTACGGCCGTGGGTTTATCCCCGCCCATCTGGCGTCCATATTGTTATTTGGGCGAAAGCACACAGCCAACCGTAGGGGCGTGGGTTTATCTCCGCCCGTCTGGCGTTCATATTGTTATTTGGGCGAAAGTACAGAGTCAACCGTAGGGCCGAGGGTTTATCCACGCCCGTCTGGCGTTCATATTGTTATTTGGGCGAAAGTACAGAGTCAACCGTAGGGCCGAGGGTTTATCCCCGCCCGTCTGGCGTTCATATTGTTATTTGGGCGAAAGCACAGAGTCAACAGTAGGGGTGCAGGTTTATCCCCGCCCGTCTGGCGTTCATATTGTTATTTGGGCGAAAGCACAGAGTCAACAGTAGGGCCGAGGGTTTATCCCCGCCCGTCTGGCGTTCATATTGTTATTTGGGCGAAAGCACAGAGTCAACAGTAGGGGTGCAGGTTTATCCCCGCCCGTCTGGCGTTCATATTGTTATTTGGGCGAAAGCACAGAGTCAACAGTAGGGCCGAGGGTTTATCCCCGCCCGTCTGGCGTTCATATTGTTATTTGGGCGAAAGCACAGAGTCAACAGTAGGGGTGCAGGTTTATCCCCGCCCGTCTGGCGTTCATATTGTTATTTGGGCGAAAGCACAGAGTCAACAGTAGGGCCGAGGGTTTATCCCCGCCCGTCTGGCGTTCATATTGGTATTTGGGCGAAAGTACAGAGTCAACCGTAGGGGCGCGGGTTTATCCCCGCCCGTCTGGCGGCAAGTACGACGCGAAAGGCGGGTAAAATAAAAAAGCAGACAAACCTGACAGGGGGGCGATTTGTCTGCTCACAGTGACTTCAGACTGCAGCTGCGATTCAGGCCGGGGAGCCACTTGAATCACAGTTACAATCTTATACTGCTAAAAATCTTCGTTTTCGATATCCCACTGGCTTACTGACAGCTGACGGTAAAACGACCAGTGCTGTAACAACCAATTTAACCAATGCTCATAAACATCATGATCTTGCGGTATATGGAATGACATAACAGTCTCCTTCTAAACCCGGGCGCTTAAGTGAACAGCGCCCAGTCTAGTGTCTTTAGATGACAATACCTTTTCAGTCTGTCACTTTTAAAGTTGACGCTGTGTACACAGGGCTGACAGCTTTAATCTTTTCATTTAAAAGTGTCAGGTTGTGCTGGTTGATCTCGCTTTGCTCCAATGTGGTGGCCTGTTGAAAATCAGCTAAAGCTGCAACAGGATCCTGCCCCATCAAACGGGCTACACCGCGGTTAGTGTGAGCAAAAGAGCGCATTTCGCGTTTGTAGCTGCTGTCTGTGCCTTCGGCGCGACGGGCGGCATAAATCGCTGAGCTGCATGCCTGCTCTGCTTGTTCGAACTCTGCCATATGAGTGTAAGCAACGCATAAACTCATATGTTTGCTGAAGGAATCAGCCTGCTTTTCTGTAGCAGCTGCTGCTTCTGCAACGCCTTCCTGATACAGACCCGCTTTAATTTTGCTAACGCCCGGGGTATCTTCAATTAATACCATTTTAAAACCGCCGGTTGCTGCTGTGGCGACAAAAGAACTTGAGGCCAACAGCATCACTGCTACTTTTTTGCCAAAGCTAAAGGATGTCGCTTTCATAATTCACTCTCCAGTAATTTCATTTAACAGTGCAGGTTGTTCACTGCACTGTGCTTACTTTAGAAAAATGCCGACGAACTGACAAAGGATATAAATCCAACCGATAAGTGAGAAAAACTCACTCATTCAGCGCTAAAGATTGTCATCTACAGCGGATCCGGTGAGTAAATGAGGGGCTTGATCGCAGCAGTCACCTGCGTCCTTGTAGGTGACAAAAAGAAAAAGCTAGCATCAGTAAGCTGAGAAAATAAAGTTAAAAAGCGCGTTGGAAGCTCTGCAGAATCCAATTTACCAGCAATTGAATTTGCGGTTTGTTTGGATCTGTTTCGTGTTGCACCAGATAATATTTGTCACGACTTTCCAGTTCTTCACTGAACAGGCGTTTCAAACTACCGCTGGCAAACCAGGAATGGCTGATAGGCCATGGCACTAGTGCTATCCCCAGCCCCTGTTGAGCTGCACGGGCTACACTGAACATACTATCGAGTTGAATCACTTGCTTTGGAGTAAAGCTTTCCATTTCCAGTTGTTCCGCCCACTTATGCCAAGACCAGGGCCTGGCCTGATGTACCAGACAAGGCACTTTGGTTAAGGCTTCAAATCCTAACCCGTCTAGCTGCTGATACAAGGCTGGATTGCACGCAGGAACATAGCTGATGGGAAATAGCTCGTGGGCGATTTTATCGGTAGGTTTACTGCTGGCCAATAAAATCTGCAGATCGGTATGCTTAGCCGGATCTTGCCGCGATTTAATGGTTTCAACTTTCAGGTTGATGTCCGGATGTTGCTCTGACCAACCAACTAAGCGCGGTACAAAGAGTTCACTGGCAAAAAATTCCGGCATTGAAATACTGATTTCAGTTGGATTTTTTTGCTGGCTAAAGGTACGTAAAGTTTGCTCCAGCTCGCGCATCAATGGCAATAAAGCCTGATAAAAGGCTTTGCCTTGAGCTGTTAACTCCACAGAGCGGGTTTGACGCAAAAACAGGTCCAGTCCAAGCTCTGATTCCAATTGCTTAATCTGGTGACTGACAGCAGAAGGCGTCAGATACAACTGGCGGGCAGTTTCTTTAAAACTTAAACAGTCGGCGGCGACACAAAAACAGCGTAGGCCGCGCATCGAACTATGTATGGCCATAAGAATTCACAATTGTTACCAAAGACTCTGAACTTAAGCAAAAATGGAACCATAAGTTCATTGTGTTGATTATAAAGGGTTTTTTAATTAATCAGTGCATGAGTTGAACTGGCTCGGGTCATTGGTGCACCGTTTTGGTGCGCCAATGCCTGCCAACATGCCAGCCACAAGTATAATAGCTGTTTTATGAATTAAAATGACAGCTTGCTTTAATTCGCTCTAATTCGCAGGCGATCAGAAATTGCCAGGCTTCTAAATGACGTTTAGCGCTGTCAACACTATAGCCCCAGACATATAAACCGTGACCACGAATTAAAAAAGCATAGGGTAAGGCTTCACGGTGAAAACGCTGCTTTAAATCTTGCAGTATAAGTTCTGTCGCTTGTGGTTCCAGAATCACCAGAGGGCAACAACTACGCTGTGCGGGATCTATTGCTACCTGGTGTTGCATTTCATAACCGACAAAAAGATGTTGGTCTGCTTTGATCAACCGCGAAAACACCGTAGCCTGCAGCTCCTGAGTTTGTAGTATCACTTTATTTTCAGGATTGAGCTGGTACAAAAACTGGTGCACAGCAGTGACTGTGTCGGGTTGATGCGGGTTTGCCAAGTCGAAGCAGACCAGATCTGCCGGGCTTAACTCGTTTTTATCTTTACTGGTGTCGGTAAAAAGCGCGCTATGCTCTGAGGTACGGATAGAAAATAGTCCGCTGCCTATAGGCGACCACTGACGCTGAGCTATCCAGCGGCCTAAGGTGCAGAGCTGGATTGCATAAGGATTTAACTGATGTGCCTGGATAGATTTATTCATCTTGATGTTTAGACGTCTACACATGAAACTGTCTGGATGATAGCATTCGAACGATGTTCAGGCCAGTCAGTTCTTTAGTGTTTTTGCGCTGTAGTGAGATTAACTTATGAAGTTACAAAGTAAGTTGCCTACTTTAGGCAACAGTATTTTTAGCCAGATGTCGCTCTTAGCTGCGGAGCATCGGGCTATTAATTTATCTCAGGGGTTTCCGGATTTCCCATCTAATCCGCAACTAATTGAGTTTTTGGCTGAATCAGCCCGCGACGGATTAAATCAGTATGCACCTATGCCAGGCGTATTGGTGCTGCGGCAACAAATTTCGATTTTGGTACAGCGCTGTTATCAAAGAGTGCTTTGTCCTGAGCAGCAAATTACAGTGACCAGTGGGGCTACTGAGGCATTGTTTGTAGCTATTCAGGCTTTAGTCCGGCCCGGTGATGAAGTGATAGTGTTTGATCCTGCCTATGACAGCTATCAGCCAGCGGTGGAACTGGCTGGTGGTTTTACTGTGCATGTGCCGCTGCAGCCACCTTTATATCAGGTCGACTGGGTTCAACTGGAAAAACAAATAAGTAAAAAAACGCGGCTTATTATTGTCAACAGCCCCCATAATCCGACGGGTGCCGTGTTTAGCCACCAGGATTGGTTGTCGCTGCAGACGTTAGTGTTGAAGCACCGTTTGTATTGCATTAGCGATGAAGTCTATGAGCATTTAGTTTTTGATGGCGAGGCTCAGCTCAGCGCTAACCAATACCCTGATTTGGCAGAGCGTACTGTGGTCGTGTCGTCTTTTGGAAAAACTCTGCATGTCACTGGCTGGAAGTTAGGTTATGCCGTAGCTTCAGTTGAGCTGACGAGCGAATTTCGGAAAATTCATCAGTATGTTACTTTTTCAAGCTTTACTCCGGCGCAATATGCTATTGCGCGGTTGC
This sequence comes from Rheinheimera sediminis, assembly GCF_004005375.1. Classification (GTDB taxonomy): domain Bacteria; phylum Pseudomonadota; class Gammaproteobacteria; order Enterobacterales; family Alteromonadaceae; genus Pararheinheimera. The sequence continues at coordinate 10,490 of NZ_RZUF01000027.1, forward strand.
TTTGTGAACAGCCGGACGACGTGACTGGACTTGCTGCTTTTTATCAACAAAAACGCGATCAATTTCGTCAGGCCTTAGCGGCTTCAGCCTGGTCCTTATTACCCTGCAGGGGCAGCTATTTTCAGTTGGCAGACTATAGTGCATTCAGTGATTTGGATGACGTGGCTTTTTGTCATTGGTTAACCCGAGAGCATAAAGTTGCTGCTATCCCACTGTCAGTGTTTTACCGCCAGTCACCCAGTCAGCGTATAATTCGTTTTTGTTTTGCCAAGGAGCCTCAGACATTGGCTATGGCAACGGAGATTTTATGTCGGTTATCCGTGTTGCGTTAATTCAATCTGACCTTGTTTGGCAGGATAGTACTGCTAACCAGCAGTATTTAGAACAGCAGATCCAACACCATAAAACAGCCCAGTTGTTTGTGTTGCCTGAAATGTTTAATTCTGGTTTTAGCATGAATTCGACGCTTATTGCTGAAACTATGGAAGGCCTTACAGTACAATGGATGCTTCGGCAGGCAAAGCTTGCAAATGCTGCGCTTTGTGGCTCTGTGGCTATAGCTGAAGAGGGCCGGATTTTTAACAGACTATTGTTTGTGACACCGGATGGCCAGGTGCAGTTTTACGACAAACGCCACTTGTTTCGGATGGGCGGCGAGATGCAGCATTATCAGGCTGGATCAGAGCGAGTGGTTGTTTCTTATCTTGGGTTCAGGTTTTGCCTGCAAATTTGTTACGACTTACGTTTTCCGGTTTTTGCCCGCAATCAGCAGGACTATGACGTGCTGATTTATGTCGCGAACTGGCCAGAGCCACGACGTCAGGTTTGGCGTACTTTATTACAGGCTCGTGCTATCGAAAATCAAGCTTATGTAGTGGGCTGCAACCGTATTGGTGTGGATGGCAACGCGTTGAATTACAGTGGCGACAGCATGGTAGTGAATTATTTAGGTCAAATTCAGGCTGAACTGGCCCCGGGGCAGAGCGGAGTTATCTCAGCTGAGCTGAATCTGGATGATTTACAACAATTTAAACAAAAGTTTCCTGCTTATCTGGATGCAGACTCTTTTGTGTTAACGCCTTCATTCTAAGGAGAAATCATGTATCAGCGGCAAGTGACGGTGCTGGTCTATTTGAGTTTTATGCTGCTAGGTTTGCTCAGTATTTTATGGGGTATCTTGTTACCTGATATGATGAAGCAACTGCAGATGTCGCCAGCTGCCAGCGGCTTGTTTTTTGCCTGCTTGTCTATGGGGTCCATTACGGGGGCCTTTTTAGGTGGCAAATATGTGCAGAAGTTTGAGTTTGTGCCCTTGTTTGCGGTGTTATTACTGATACTGGTGGTGCTGATTATTGGTGCATCGCTGGTGCAATACTGGCCTTTGCTGCTGTTTTTTGTCTTTACTTTAGGTTTAACCTGCTCAGGTTTATTCACCATAGGCCACACCCTGATTGCCCGGCTTTATGTTGAAAAACGCGCCCGTATGATGGGTTTTATGGATTTTATGTTTAGCTTGGGTACTTTAGCTGCACCTTTGTACGTTGTAGTGTTGTATTGGGGTATTGAAGACTGGCGCTGGCCATTACGCATTTTGGCGGTGTTTTTAGCAGGAACAGCGCTATTCGCCTGGTATTTAGGGCGAACCCATCAAAGCCCGGCTCATATGGCTCATGCAAAAAGCAGCTTATCTTACCGTCAAGTAATGAAAAAACCGGTATTTTTTGCTTTAGCTTTGATGATGTTTGGTTATGGTGCCGTTGAATGGGGTCATGGTAACTGGTTTGTCACCTACGCCAGTCAAGGTTTAGCCTTAAGCACTGAACAGTCGCGTCTTATCTTCGCGTTTTTCACTGGCGGTATGGTATTAAGCCGGTTAAGTTTTTCGTTGTTTTTACGCTGGTTTACCAGCGCGCAGCTATTAATGATCCTGGTGATTTGTGCTTTTTGTGGCGCGGTATTAGTGAAAATCACAGCTGTGCCTGCATTACTGCAACTGGGGAACTTTGCTCTGGGTTTAGGCCTGGGCGCAATTTTTCCGCTGATGCTGACCGCAGCTATGGATTTGGACAGTGATAATGGTCCAGTATTGTCTGGGCTTGCTAATATTGGTGGTTCTATAGGTTATCAGGCTGCAGCTTTGGGCACAGGGTTGGCGGCGCAACAAGTAGGTATTGCCACTGCGTATTGGTTAATCCCAATACTGGCCGTTTGGTTGTTAGGAACTGTCAGTTATTTCAGCTATTTGTTGCATAAAAAACACTCAAAACCAATGCGGATTTAACTTTTTTTGTTGCATTTGTTGGTTTTACAGCCAGCTTGCTCTTGATTCTGGACGGCTTTAGGCGCATAACCTAAGGCCGTATGACCTGCAAGAAATCAGAGTATGACTACAAATATCCAATGGGCAGAATTAGCCCGCGCTGCGAAGGCAGCATCAGAACAGGCTTATGCCCCTTACAGTAAATTCCCGGTCGGTGTTGCAGTTCAGGCCAAAAGTGGCAAAATCTATTCAGGCTGTAATGTTGAGAACGCTTCTTATGGCGGCACCATTTGCGCTGAACGTAATGCGATAGCAGCTGCTGTTGTCGCGGGAGAGCGCGAGTTTGTGGGCCTTATGGTGTACACCCCGCAAGAACAACTCACCCCACCTTGTGGAATTTGTCGACAGGTGATCGCTGAGTTTTTTACACCGGACAGTCCGGTACGCAGCTGTAATCATTTAGAACAGCAACAGGAATGGACGCTGGAGCAGTTATTGCCCAGCGCTTTTACGCCGTTGTTTCTGGCCAATAGCAAAAAATTCTGAGTTTGGAGTACATCATGTTATTACCTCAGGAAATCATTAAACAAAAACGTAATGGCGGTGCTTTAACAGAAGCCGCTATCGCACAATTTGTCCGTGGTTTAACGGATCAAAGTTTCAGTGAAGGCCAGACCGCAGCTCTTGCTATGGCTATTTATCTGAATGGTATGAGCACTGCCGAGACTGTGGCACTTACCCGTGCTATGCAGCACTCAGGTGCTGTAATGAATTGGACTGATATGCTCGATGGCCCGGTGGTAGATAAGCACAGTACGGGTGGAGTAGGGGATAAAGTCAGTTTAATGTTAGCACCTATGATTGCTGCCTGTGGTGCTTATGTGCCTATGATTGCAGGTCGTGGCTTAGGCCATACAGGTGGTACTATAGACAAGCTGGAAGCCATTCCGGGTTATCAGTGTCAGCAGCCTTTGGATAGAATTCAGCAGCTGGTGAAACAACAAGGTTGTGTCATTGTCTCACAAAGTGGCGAGTTGGCTCCAGCCGACAGGCGTTTGTATTTAATCCGTGATGTCACTGCTACTGTTGAATCTATCCCGCTTATTACTGCTTCTATTTTGTCGAAAAAGCTGGCCGCTGGTCTGCAGGCCCTAACGATGGATGTGAAGATTGGCTCTGGTGCCATTATGAAAAATGTCGCAGACGCTTCAGCTTTGGCCAAGAGTATTGTCAATACGGCCAAAGGAGCTGGTGTACCAACTCAGGCGTTGTTAACAGATATGAACCAGACTTTAGGTGCAACAGCAGGCAACGCGCTGGAAATACTGGAGACTCTGGATTATTTGACCGGTAAATACCGTGAATCTCGTTTGCATCAGGTCACCTTGGAGTTAGGCGCCAGTATGTTGCAACTGGGCGGCTTGTTTAAGGATAAAGCTACTGCTGTTGCTGCTTTAGAGCAGAGCTTAACATCAGGTAAGGCCGCTGAGATTTTCAGTAAGATGGTAGCAGCTCAGGGCGGACCAGCAGATTTCTTGGAGAAACCTGAGCTCTATTTGGCTAAAGCTAAAGTAGTGCTGGATATCACAGCGCCAGTGGCTGGCTATTTGAATAAAGCCGATACCACTGCTATTGGTATGGCTGTGGTGCGTTTAGGTGGTGGTCGTGCTCATCCTGATCAGGTGATTAATATGGCTGTGGGTTTCAGTGATGTAATGGCTTTAGGGGCTAAAGTAGCAACTGGTGATCTATTGGCTCGGGTGCATGCTGAAACAATAGAAGCCGCTGAACATGCCAAAACAGAATATCTGGCCGCTTTGAGTATTGAGCCTTTAGCAGCAGCTATTGATCCTATTATTCACTTAGTTATTGATTAATAGACTGAGACTATCAAATGAGAGGCCAGGTGCCTCTCATGTGCTTGCGACAAAGCCCCTTGTTGCTGATACTTGCATTTGCTACTGTATTTCCTTCTTTGCATGGAGGCGGGATGAAGAAGTTAAGTGTTTGTTTTGGTGTGCTGTTATGGGCATTCACTGTTTCGGCTCAACCTATAATGCTGTGGTACACCAGCCACTGGCCACCTTATCGTATCAGTGAGGGCGCTTATGCAGGCCAGGGATCATTTGACCTGATGTTGAATCAGCTGATGAGTGCTTTACCTCAGTATATCCATCAGATCCATCAACTCCATAATGCCCGAATTGCAAAAGTCTCAGCCTCGACTGACGAAGACCATTGCACCTTTGGTCTTCGTTATACTGCAGAACGTGATAAAAGAACTTATTTTTCTCAGCCTGCGGGATTGGTACCTAATTTGGCTATCAATAGTCTGCAGCAGCACAGCAAATTCAGTACATTGGCTCCAGATCAGGCTATCCAGATGAACAAGCTGGTGAAGGACCCTGATTTATTAGGGTTGATTGAAAACGACAGGGCCTATCCTGCTGTTATTGCAGCGCAGATTAACAAAAAAGACAGTAATCTGGGAGGGAGTTCAATGAGCACACTGAATCCAGTCCAGTTACTGCTTGCTAAAAGAGTCGATTATGTAGTGGATTACCCAAACCGTCTGCGGTATTTCAGTATTGCTGCTGGTCAGAAGGTGGAGCTTGCATTTAGACCCATAGCCGAAATACCCGCTTTTTCTTATACCTACGTCAGTTGTTCGAAAACAGAGACCGGCAAACGCTGGATCTCCGATATTGACAAGGCATTGACCAAATTAAAGCAGGAGCCTGACTATAAAAGATCTATGTATCGTTGGTTTTCTGAGCAGGAACAGCAGTCTCTTGAGCCTCACTATAGAGGGTTTCAGCAGAATAGACAGTTTGTGCCTGAGCAGGCTGAAACCCGTTTTAGTGAACTTTAGTCTAGATTTAGTGCAGTTTTAGTCTCGGTCTTATGATTTTACTTATTTTACCTATCAGCGAAATCACTATGGTTCGGAACCAGCCGTGTAAAGCCACCTGGTGCATACGATACAGTGAGATGTAAGCTAATCGTGCAATTCGGCCTTCAATCATCATGGCGCCACCGACCAGATTTCCCATTAGATTTCCTACAGTGCCAAAACGACTCAAGGATATCAGTGAGCCATGATCTCTGTAATGGTAAGCAGATTGCGCCTTGCCATTAAGGGCAGCTGTTAGATTTTTTGCAACATGGCTGGCCATTTGATGCGCCGATTGAGCCCGTGGTGGCACCCATTTGTTATTAGGTAGCGGACAACCGGCACAATCGCCAATCACATAAATCTGACTATCGATAGTGCTTTGCAATGTAGGCAATACCATTAACTGATTGATGCGGTTGGTCTCTAAACCATCTAAATCTTTCAGGAAATCCGGTGCTTTAATACCTGCGGCCCAGACCATCAGTTCGGCCTGTAAATGCTCTCCTCCCAGCTGCAAACCCTCTTCATCAGCCGCCGTTACTTTGGTATTAACCCTCACATCCACGCCTAACTTTACTAATTCTTTGTGAGCTGCAGTGGCAATACGCTCTGGCAGAGCCGGCAGGATACGAGGACCAGCCTCAATCACTGAGATTTTTAAACGGTCCCGTTTCATATCGTTAAAGCCGTATAAATTTAGCTCAGCTGCTGCATGATGCAGCTCTGCCGCCAGTTCAACTCCGGTTGCACCTGCGCCTACTATGGCGATATTCAGGTTCTCCTTTGGATGCAGAGGTGAGTTCAGCTTTAAATAGGCTTCAAGTAAACGGCGATGAAAGCGGTTGGCCTGTGCCGGGCTGTCGAGGAAAATACAATGCTCTTGCACGCCAGGGGTATTGAAGTGATTCGACACGCTGCCTATGGCAAGTACCAAGTAATCATAATGAATACGGCGTTCTGCCAATACGACTTCGCCACTTTCATCCAATACAGGCGCCAGAGTGACTTGTCGTGCTGTTCTGTTCAGTCCGGTAAAAGTACCAAGCTGAAACTCAAAGCCGTGGGCTCTGGCATGAGCACGATAAGTCACCTGATCAATATCGACATCCAAAGTGCCAGTCGCTACTTCGTGCAATAAAGGTTTCCAGATATGAGTCGAGTTTCTGTCTATGAGGGTAATAGCCGCTTTGCCCTTACGGCCAAATTTATTACCAAGGCGGGTTGCCAGTTCCAGTCCACCGGCACCACCACCTATGACTACGATCTGCGGGGTTGTCATCTGTTTTTTCTCACATAAAAAAACCGGCAATGAGGCCGGTTTTTGGGGGATGTTAACTATTTTTTTGCCGTTTCATCGACTCAAAAAACTCGTCGTTGGTTTTGGTCATCGACAGTTTATCGATCAGGAATTCCATACAATCTGTTTCATCCATTGGATGCAGAATTTTGCGCAGTATCCACATTTTTTGCAGCTCTTCCGCCGATGCCAGCAGTTCTTCACGGCGGGTACCAGAACGGTTGAAATCAATAGCAGGGAAAACGCGGCGCTCGGCAATCTTACGGGACAGGTGCAATTCCATGTTACCTGTGCCTTTAAATTCTTCGTAAATCACTTCGTCCATTTTCGAACCTGTGTCGACTAACGCAGTAGCGATGATAGTCAAGCTGCCGCCTTCTTCCACGTTACGCGCTGCACCGAAGAAGCGTTTAGGCTTATGCAAGGCATTGGCGTCTACACCACCTGTTAATACCTTGCCAGAGCTTGGGATCACAGTGTTGTAAGCTCGGGCTAAACGAGTAATGGAGTCCAGTAAAATGATCACGTCTTTTTTGTGTTCAACCAAGCGCTTGGCTTTTTCGATCACCATTTCGGCAACCTGAACGTGACGGCTGGCTGGTTCGTCGAAGGTAGAAGCTACAACTTCACCTTTCACCAGACGCTGCATCTCGGTCACTTCTTCCGGACGTTCGTCAATCAGTAATACCATCAACACACATTCAGGGTGGTTGGCAGCAATAGACTGGGCAATATTTTGCAACAGTATGGTTTTACCGGCTTTTGGCGGAGCCACAATCAAACCACGCTGACCACGGCCAATAGGGGACGCCAGGTCTAACACGCGGGCAGTGATGTCTTCTTTACTGCCGTTACCACGCTCCATACGTAAACGGGAATTGGCGTGCAGCGGAGTTAAGTTTTCAAACAGAATCTTGTTACGTGCCTGCTCTGGGCGACCGAAATTGACTTCGTTCACTTTTAGCAATGCAAAATAACGTTCGCCTTCTTTTGGCGGGCGAATTAAGCCAGAAATGGTGTCACCAGTACGCAGGTTAAAGCGTCGGATTTGGCTTGGTGAGACGTAAATGTCGTCCGGGCCAGCCAAATAAGAGCTGTCAGAAGAACGTAGGAAACCGAAGCCATCGGTTAGGATCTCAACAACGCCGTCACCAAAAATCTCTTCGCCGTTTTTGGCGTGTGATTTCAGGATAGCGAAAATAATGTCTTGCTTACGCAAGCGAGCCATGTTTTCCAGGCCCATAGACTCGGCTAAATCAACCAGCTCGTTAATAGGCTTCAGTTTTAGTTCGGTTAAATGCATATGATGGGTTCTTGTTGGTCAAACAGAATTAAATTTGCTTGCCGCTGATTAAAAGGAAGTAGGCTTAGGTTTAGTCAACGGAAAAGCGTAGTTACAGGGATTTGTTGCTGCGTTACACATTAGCAGGATAAGTTTCAGTCGTCCAGCCGTAAAAAAAGAAATGGCGCATTTTTTATGCGCCATTTTTTAATCAATTAAATATTGCTGTCTAAAAATTCTTTTAACTGAGTTTTAGACAAAGCACCAACCTTGGTCGCTGCAACCTGGCCATTTTTAAATAACAGTAAGGTTGGAATACCACGAATACCGAATTTTGGTGGTGTGCCTGGGTTATGATCGATATTCACCTTAGCTATAGTCACTTTACCTGCGTATTCTTGTGCTACTTCGTTGAGGATAGGTGCAATCATTTTACATGGACCGCACCACTCAGCCCAAAAATCGACCAGAACAGGGGCAGCAGCTTTTAACACGTCGGCTTCGAAGCTGTCGTCTGACACCTGTAGAATATGTTCACTCATTTCATTCTCCAATTGCTTTGGGCATAACTATAAAAAAGTAATTCAATTTTATCCGGACTGTTTCTTATTGCAAGCGTAACGGTTATGCTAAGAGCGTATGAATAAAACACACTTAACTCAGCATAAATTTGCCGATTTCGCATTGGCTCCACAGGTTCTTGCCGCTTTGGCTGCGCAAGGTTATGACCATTGTACTCCAATCCAGGCTCAATGTTTGCCTCTTGCGTTAGCAGGCAAAGATATTGCGGGCCAGGCTCAGACCGGTACAGGTAAAACACTTGCCTTTCTGACGGCAACTTTCCATCATTTGTTAACCCATGAGCCTAAGGCTAAAGGCCAACCTCGTGCCATCATTATGGCACCTACGCGCGAATTGGCGGTTCAGATCCATCACGACGCTCAGGCTTTAGCAAAAACTTCTGGTTTGAAGCTTGCTTTGATTTATGGGGGCGAGGGTTACGATTCTCAACGCCAGCTACTAGAACAAGGCGCAGATATTTTAATTGGTACCACAGGCCGCTTGATTGATTACTTGAAACAAGGCCTGTATGACCTGTCACAAATTCAGGTGGTAGTGCTGGATGAAGCCGATCGTATGTTCGATTTAGGCTTCATTAAAGACATCCGTTTTATGTTCCGTCGTATGCCGCCTGTGACTGAACGTTTGAGCTTATTGTTCTCAGCCACTTTGTCTTACAAGGTGCAGGAACTGGCGTTTGAGCAGATGAACCAGCCCGTGCATATTCACGTGGCGCCTGAGCAAATGACCGGCTCACGTATTTCTGAAGAATTATTTTACCCGTCAGACGAACACAAAATGAAGTTGTTGCTGACGCTGATGGAAGAAGAATGGCCGGATAAAGCTATTGTTTTTGCTAATACCAAACATTGCTGTGAAGACATTCACGCCTGGCTCGAAGCCGATGGCCACCGAGTTGGTTTGCTGACAGGTGATGTGATCCAGAAAAAACGTTTACGTATTCTGGAAGATTTCACCAGTGGTAAACTGGATATTCTGGTCGCAACAGATGTTGCAGCCCGTGGTTTACATATTCCTATGGTGAGTCATGTGTTTAACTATGACTTACCGGACGATTGTGAAGATTATGTGCACCGTATTGGTCGTACAGGCCGTGCTGGTGAAAGTGGTAAAGCCATCAGTTTTGCCTGTGAGCGTTATGCACTGAATCTGACGGCTATCGAAGACTACATACGTCACATGATTCCTGTCACTCAATACGATACTTCTGCGCTACTGGAAGATTTGACTGTGCCAAAACCACGAGTCAGACGTCGTCCAGGTCAAGCTCGCAGTGGTGGACGATCAAATCAGAATGGGCCAAGAAACCCACGTAGCCGCCCGCGCTAAGTCTATGGACGGCGCAGGAAAACCGCCACAGCATAATGACATTTATGCTGTGATCGATCTCGGCTCGAATAGCTTTCATATGTTGATGGTGAAAGTGGTTGGTGGCAGCGTTCAGGTGATAGGCCGGGTCAAACGTAAAGTGCGTTTGGCCGCAGGTTTAAACGACAGTTTAGTGCTCAGTAAACAAGCCATGACCCGCGGCTGGGAATGCCTGGCTTTGTTTGCTGAACGTCTGCAAGATATTCCTGCTGCAAATATCCGTATTGTTGGTACAGCCACACTTAGATTAGCCCGTAACGTCAAAACCTTTCTGGTTGAAGCTGAAACTATTTTGGGGCAGCCTATTCAGGTGATTTCTGGCGAAGAAGAAGCCCGTATTATTTATCTGGGCGTAGCTCATACCTCCAATTGTGATTCAAACCGTCTGGTGATCGACATTGGCGGCGCTTCCACTGAAATAGTTGTTGGGCAGGGATTTCAGCCTATTTTATTGTCCAGTCTGAATATGGGCTGTGTCACTTTTCTTGAGCGTTATTTCGGCAATAACGAATTAAGCGAAGCCAATTTTAATGCCGCTATTACTGCCGCAGAACATGAAATACGCACTATCAGTGAGCAATACCTGACTCAGGGCTGGCAAAATGCTGTCGGAGCTTCAGGTACAGTGCAGGCGATGCAGGAAATTTTAGTAGGTCAGGGCAAAGATGAAGTCATCACCTTGCCACGACTGGAAGCTATTATGCAGCAGGCTTTGGCTTGTGGTCATATGGACCAGCTGAATCTACCTGGATTAGCCCAGGAACGTAAGCAGGTATTCCCTTCTGGATTAGCTATTTTAATAGCCTTATTCCGGGTGCTGAATATCAGTGGCATGACTTTATCCGGCGGTGCTTTGCGTGAAGGTGTGCTGTATAGCATGTTGCCGCAGTTGCAGCACCAGGATGTACGTGCCCGCACTCTGCAAAGTATGATGGTGCGTTATTACATCGATCAGCAGCATGCAGAGCGGGTGGCGGATATGGCCGCTACTTTGGCTTCCCAGCTGCATCAGCAATGGAATTTGGCCAGTTTTGAAGGTTTAGCTATGTTGCGCTCTGGTGCTTTGCTGCACGAGCTGGGCCTGTTGATTGAATATAAAAACCATCATCATCATGGCGCTTATATTATCAGCCATGCCGAACTGCCGGGTTTTACCCGGGCTCAGCAACAATTGCTGATGGCGCTGGTCTATAACCACAGAGCTGATATACATAAAGAAATTCTGTCGAAACAAACCATGACATCAGTGCTGCTCGCTGTACGGTTAACCCGTTTATTGCGGTTATCAGTGATTTTGTCGATGCGGCGCCGTTACGAAGTCTTGCCTGAAGTGCAAATCACGGCACAAGCTGAAGCTTTGACTTTAAATTTACCGGATGGCTGGTTGGATCATCATCCTTTGATGCGCGCTGAGCTTGAACAAGAAGTAGTGTATCAGCATCAGGCTGGCTGGCAGCTTAGTATTGAATAAGCGACGGTGTCAGGCCTTGAATATTGAATCTAGATTCAATATTCAAGGCCTGACACCTCAGGTGTTATTTCAACCAAATAGCGGCTTTTTTCGCAAAGTAAGTCAGAATGCCATCTGCACCTGCTCTCTTAAATGCTAACAAAGATTCCATCACTATAGCCTCTTCCGCTAGCCAGCCATTTTGAATGGCTGCCATATGCATCGCATATTCGCCACTGACCTGATAAGCAAAAGTAGGTACACCAAATTCATCTTTAACCCGGCGCACTATATCTAAGTAAGGCATACCTGGTTTTACCATCACCATATCTGCGCCTTCTTCCAGATCCAGCGCAACTTCACGTAAGGCTTCATCACTATTGGCAGGGTCCATCTGATAAGACTTTTTATTGCCGCCTTTTAAATTACCGGCTGAACCTACTGCATCGCGGAAGGGGCCATAATAAGCTGAAGCGTATTTGGCTGAGTAGGCCATGATTTTAGTATTTACATAACCTTCGGCTTCCAGAGCTGAGCGAATAGCGCCAATACGGCCATCCATCATATCTGATGGTGCCACTATGTCTGCACCGGCTTCGGCATGAGACAGCGCCTGTTTCACCAGAATATCTGTAGTAATGTCGTTCAGCACATAACCGTCTTCATCAATAATGCCGTCCTGACCATGCGTAGTGAAAGGGTCTAATGCCACATCAGTGATCAGACCCAGTTCAGGCACCTGTTGTTTCAGCATCCGTACTGCACGTTGGGCTAAAGCATCCGGGTTATAAGCTTCTTCTGCCATAAGGGATTTTTTATCCGCTGGTGTGACCGGAAATAGGGCGATGGCAGGTATGCCTAAGGCAACCAGCTCTTTGGCTTCCTCCAGCAGTAAATCTAAAGATAAACGTTCAATGCCTGGCATAGAAGGAATGGCCTGGCGCTGATTTTCGCCTTCGACGATAAACATAGGGTAAATTAAGTCGTCAACTGTGACGCGATTTTCTGCCATTAAACGCCGGCTGAAATCGGATTGGCGCATACGGCGTAGACGGCTGGCAGGAAAGTATTCGTTAAACTGACTCATCTGGAGTCTCCTGTGTTGAAATCACTGACTCAGGGCTGCAAATCACCCTGTTTCTACCTTCATTTTTTGCCTGATAAAGAGCAGTATCTGCAATTTGAATGAAATCAGTACTAGTGCTGTTTATTTCAGCAATAGCTGCATAGCAACCAATACTTACGGTCACGGATAGTTCAAGCCTTTCGTACTGGATGCGCAGATTAGCAATGCAAAGCCGGATTTGTTCTGCCAACACCATTGCACCTTCTAGAGCTGTATTCGGTAAAATAACAGCAAACTCTTCACCACCATAACGGCACAAATGATCAGTGCTGCGCTTGAGTTCCTGCTGCAGATTAATGGCGACTTCTTTGATCACCAAATCACCCACCAGATGACCATGTTGGTCATTGACGGCTTTAAAATGATCAATGTCGATCATTAACAAAGCCAAAGTACTGCGCTCCCGGCGGCTTCGCTTAACTTCGGCAGCAAGTTTCTGATCAAAAAAAGCTCTGTTCCTTATTCCGGTCAAGGCATCAAGGGTGTTTTGCTGCTCCAACTGCTTATTTTTATCAGCCAGCTCAGTTAGGGTGATTTGTAGTTCAAGTGTGCGCTGCTGAATATTATCTTCCAATTGGTCAGCAACGTTTAATTGCCACTTTTTTTGTTGGAAGTAGAACACGAACCAGGCACATAAAGTTGTCAATACAACTCCAAGGCAGAAGCCGAGCAGTAGCGCCTGCCAGTTCAATTCCAGCCAGTGCATCATGGCGTGTGCTCATCTGTGTTGATTTGAAACAGTTTGAGGCAATTTGTTCTGCTGTGCCTGGCAATATCCACTAAGCTATGCCCTGTCAGGCTAGATACTTGAGTTGCAATTTCAGTTAAAAACTGAGGTTCATTTCGGCGGGATTTAGGCTTGTTCAGCATAGTTTTAGGCAACAAAAAAGGTGCATCCGTTTCTAGTATTAACCTGTCCAACGGCAGATAACTGATGGCGTCCATCAGGGATTGCCCTCTGTTGTTGTCACATAACCAGCCTGTGATACCTATGTAAAGGCCTAAATCCAGATAGGCTTTTAACTGGTTGGTATCTCCAGTAAAACAATGAGCGATGCCAGTCAAAGCTGAACACTGTTGCAGTAAAGCTATTTGTGTAGAAAATGCCGCACGCTCATGCAGATAGGCCGGTTTTTTATACTGACTTGCCAGTTGTAGCTGAGTTTCAAATACCTGAATTTGTTGCTCTGGTGCTGAAAAATTCCTATCAAAATCTAAACCGCATTCACCTACAGCCACCACAGTAGGTGATTGCAGTAAAAGCTGTATCTGGTGTTGCCAGTCTGAGCTGACTGCTCCGGCATAATGTGGATGAACACCTGCTGTACAATACAAAGCGGAATGGCTCAGGCAATAGTCGGCATTTAGCTTGCTTTCTGCGGCGTCACTGCTGATCAAGAGCAGCTCCGACACCTGATTGTTTCTGGCGTTTTGTACCACAGCGTCGCGATCGTTGTTGAAGCGATCGCTAAATAAATTAACGCCAGCATCAAACCAGAGCGGCTTGTTATTTTTCACGTATCACTCTGGTTTTACGGTTTGTACCTTCTTTATTCAGAAAAAATGAATTCAGCACGCCGCGCTCTACAGTATAAATACTACCCTCAGATGCCTGAAACACATCTTTGGAGGTTTGGCGCCAAACCTGGCCATTGTCAAAGGTAAAGACCATCAGGCCTTGTTTATTGGTGGCCACTTTTTGTAGCACCATGGACATAGTGTCTGCTGAAGCTTCCGCTTTAGCAGCTTGAATTTTACGCTCCAGACCAAAGTCTTCTGCTTTCTCTTCCACAGCAGTAGCCTGAGTGCTGACGGTTTGCTCTGCGCGAGCAGCGGCTTTGGTATAAGCTGCAGCAGCGGCTGTGTTCATTTTGTCGTAACAGACTAAGCGTTGCAGGTCATTGCTGATGCCGCGACACTGCATCAGTTGATCAGACAAATCGGCGGCATACAGGGCCGGAGCAAAAAACACGAACAAGGCGAGCGCTTTTTTCATTTTATTTTTCCTCATAAGAACTGGTTTGGTCTGAGTCAGCTGGCACATAAAAGCGGCTTAGCCATATGCCTAACTCATATAGCAAACACATAGGTACCGCCAACAGGATCTGAGAAAGTACGTCAGGCGGTGTCAGCAGCATACCAATCACAAAAGCAAAAACAACAAAATAGGGTCGTTTCTCCGTCAGTTGCTGACGGGTCACCGCACCTGTCCATACTAACAACAATACGGCAACCGGAATTTCAAAAGATAAGCCAAAAGCAAAAAAAAGTTTTAACACAAAGTCCAGATAACTGCTGATATCTGTGGCTATGGTGACTCCCTCAGGGGCTACGCTGGTGAAAAAGCCGAAGACCAGCGGGAATACGATGTAATAGGCAAAAGCGATACCACAATAAAACAATACTGTGCTTGAGATAATCAGTGGGGCGACCAGATGTTTTTCTTTTTTATACAAAGCTGGGGCTACAAACAACCAGATTTGCCACAACATATAAGGCACAGTCAGACAAAGTGCTACGATGAAAGTTAATTTAAAAGGTGCAAAAAATGGTGCTGCTACATCTGTCGCTATCATAGATGCGCCAGCGGGCAACACGGCCATCAAAGGTGACGCCATCAGATGATAGATATCTGCGGCAAAATAGGCCAGACTTGCAAAGACTAAAAGTACGGCCATTACTGTATTTAACAGGCGGCGGCGCAGCTCTATCAGGTGCCCTAACAGGCTGTTAGGATTTGTGTTTTTTGTCATCTGTAACTACTGGGTCCGATACAACGGCAGGAAGAGGAGCTAAAGGGTCCGCAGGGGGAAGGGGTGGTTCCACCTTAGCGCTTGAAGTGCTGGCATAAGGGCTAGTCACGTCAGCCGCTGCTTGGCGCAAGTCTGCCATCGCTTGTTTTTCTTCTGACGTCAGATTCAATAAGCCTTTTTCTTCAGCTTGTTTTAATTTTTCATGCAGATCCTGCACCCGCAGCTCATCGTTTAGTTCTGCCTGCATTTGTTGGCCAAATTGTTTTACGCTGCGAATAAAACCGCTGACACTACGAATAGCGCCAGGTAAACGCTCCGGGCCTAACACCAGAAGCGCCACTACTGCAATGATGACTAATTCCCAAAAACTCATTTAGCGTTGTTCTGGTGTTTTTGTTGTTTCAGCGTTGGCTGGTGCAGGCTCTTTTACTTCAGCCTTGATTTGCGGCTGAGACTGCTGTGGTTGAACCGCAGGGGCTGCAGGTTCGACAGTCTCTTCTGGATCTTTGACAGAATTACGGAAGCCTTTAATGGCTGAACCTAAATCTGAACCAATACCACGTAAACGCTTTGTGCCAAACAGCAGGACAATAATCACCAGGATGATCAATAACTGCCAAATACTAATGCCACCAAAACCCATATTATTCTCCTTCGGTTTTCAAACTGCTAAAACGAACTTACGGGTTCGTCAGTTAATTTTCAGGCTAAAGCCCAATGCAACCAGCGCTAGTCCCGCCGCTGTTATAGACCAACCAGATGTCAGTAATAAGACAGCCGCTAACAAACTACAACCTGCCAGCACTGCATGGGCTAACTTTTTAGTCTGAAGTTGTTGCTGCGCCTGCACTTGTTGTAACTGGGCTAACAGGTTGGCCTGCTGTCGTGGGCCTTGTTGTAAATAGTGATGCAACAGTCCCGGCATTTCCGGCATTTTTTCCGCCCAAAAGGGTAAATTTGCTTTCATTTCGCGCCATAAGGCGGCAGGTCCTATTTGCTGTTGGACCCAGTTTTCCAGAAAAGGTTTGGCGGTTTGCCATAAATCCAACTGTGGATACAACTGTCGTCCCAAGCCCTCAATATACAGCAGGGTTTTTTGCAACAATACCAGTTGCGGCTGAACCTGCATATTAAAACGACGTGCCGTATTGAACAGATTAAACAATACCTGCCCAAAAGAGATGTCCTGCAGCGGTTTCTGGAAGATTGGCTCACAGACAGTGCGTATTGCACTTTCAAACTCTTCGACACTGGTATCTGCAGGCACCCATCCTGAGTCAACATGCAATTGCGCCACTCTTAAATAGTCACGATTAAAAAAGGCGACAAAATTCTCAGCAAGGTAACGTTTATCTTCCTTATTCAGTGTCCCTACTATACCGCAGTCTATCCCAATATATTTTGGATTTTCCGGCGTTTCATAAGACACAAAGATATTACCTGGGTGCATATCGGCATGGAAAAAGCTGTCGCGAAATACTTGAGTGAAAAATACTTCTACGCCACGTTTTGCTAATAATTCCAGGTTAGTACCCTGAGCGCGCAACGCTACTAAATCTGATACTGGTATACCGTAAATGCGTTCCATCACCATCACACTGGGTCTGCTATGATCGGCATACACATAAGGCACATACAGGGAGTCTGAACCTTCAAAATTACGTTTTAACTGAATGGCATTCGCCGCTTCGCGTTGTAAATCCAGCTCATCCAGAATAGTTTTTCGATACTCTGCGACCACCTCTTTGGTGCGTAATCTTTTACCGTCAGGCAGATAGCGAGCCACTAAACCAGCTAAGGCGTCCATTAACTCTAAATCGGCCAAAATTTGCGGTCTGATGTCCGGCCGTATGACTTTAATCACTACATCGGCCAAACTGCCATCGGCTTGCTTTAGCTGCGCAGTATGTACCTGAGCAATAGAAGCGGATGCCAGCGGGATTTCGTCAAAGCGTTCAAATAAGTCGGTGATTTCATGTAAACCCAACTGTTGGATAATCAGCTGTCTGGCCTGTTCACCTGGAAAGGCTTCTACTTTGTCCTGCAATTTAGCAAGTTCATCAACCCATTGAGCCGGAAACAAATCACGACGAGTGGATAACATTTGACCAAATTTAATCCAGACAGGCCCTAATTGTTGTAAGGCTAAACGTAAACGCTCTCCTTCTGTTTTATGAGGATGTTTGTTTTGCAACCAAAATGCAGAGCGGCGGGCAAAGCTAAAGTACCAGGGTTGCCATTGCTGTGGGATCAGTTGATCCAGACCATAGTGCAGTAGGGTTTTTAGAATGTGGTAAAAGCGGCGAAGACCCAAAAATTACTCCTGCCTGAAGGCGTTGTGGCGACTTAATTGATCCAGCCTGGCTTGCAGTTGACTAACATCACGGCTGAACTGGTTCATTTCAGCTTGGGTTGGGCTTAGTGCCAGTTCGTCCTGGACCAGCTCAACAGAAGCTTGTTCCAGTTGCTGTAATTGTGTCTGGATATAAAGCTGCAGTTGCTTTATCGCAGTGGCGACTTTATGTGCCAAAGCATCACCCAGCCAGCCAGAGAGGTGTTGCTCCCAGTCCGGGTTTAGTTGCTGTAACAGAGTACTGAATTGTTGGGCGACCTGAAGATCACCTTCAATCTGCAGTTTGTCCTGTTTAATTAAACGGGTGAGTTGACTGGGCTCATTCAGTTTTTGCAGAGTTGTCAGGTCGGTAACAATGACACAATCGACTTTTTCATTATGCTGATTCAGCAGCAGAGTATCGGCTGTAGCAGATAACACAAAACGCCATGGTAATTCTTGTAGCTGTAAAGCCAGCTGTTTTCCCTGAACTTTTTGCAGTAAATTCGGCGATGCTGCATCCATAGCCACAACCTTATGCAGCACTTTTTCTACAGTGGCACAGATCAGTTGTGGCACTAAACTGAACATCAGAATTTATAGCCTTTATGCAGTGCCACTATGCCGCCAGTCAGGTTGTGATAACTCACATGTTCAAAGCCTGCCGTTTCCATCATCTGTTTCAGTGTATCCTGGTCTGGATGCATACGAATAGACTCCGCCAGATATTGATAACTTTCTTTATCGTTTGCGACCAGACCACCTATAGCGGGCAGTAACTTAAAGGAATATAAGTCGTACACTTTGCTTAACCATTGGTATTCAGGCTTGGAAAATTCCAGTACTAATAAACGACCACCAGGTTTGAGCACTCTGTACATGGAACGTAACGCAGCATCTTTGTCTGTGACATTACGCAAACCAAAACCTATGCTGATGATATCAAAGCTGTCATCGGCAAAAGGCAAAGCTTCAGCATTGGCTTGAACAAATTCTATATTGTTGACCAGACCTAAGTCGCGCAATTTATCGCGGCCAACGTTAAGCATCGACTCGTTGATATCCGCCAGTATAACTTTGCCTGTAGGTCCCACTCTTTTGGAGAATAAAGCGGTGATATCACCGGTGCCACCGGCCAAATCCAACACCTGATGACCAGGACGCACGCCGCTGCAGTCGATAGTGAATCTTTTCCATAAACGGTGAATACCCATCGACATCACATCGTTCATCAGATCATATTTGGCCGCAACGGAATGAAATACATTGGCCACAAGCGAAACTTTCTCAGTTTGCTTTACGGTTTTAAAGCCAAAATGAGTGCTATCAGGTTGCTGGTCAGTCATAAAAAAGCCTTTGGCTGTTCGTGGTGAACTAAAGTGGTGCTAGTGTAAAAGATTCGGCGGCTTACGCCAACTTATCCTGTCGTTTTATGCTGCTCCTGATGTTTCAGATCAACTCAAAAAAACTTTCAGCATAACAATGGCCGTTGAGCATAATTTGCAAATGGTGTTGGCCCGG
Organism: Rheinheimera sediminis; assembly: GCF_004005375.1. GTDB lineage: Bacteria > Pseudomonadota > Gammaproteobacteria > Enterobacterales > Alteromonadaceae > Pararheinheimera. The sequence goes on from NZ_RZUF01000027.1 coordinate 29,357, forward strand.
ATAATGTTTGCGAGTGGTCAAATCAAGGAAAGGCTGTTGGCGTTCAAAGTTCAGGTTTTGGCCTGACCAGGTTTTATTGCTCAACTGAAAAACCTTGTACTGTAACTGGCCGGATTTTTTTCGGTAACCAATTTTGTATTCCAGTCTTAATTTAGCTTCAAGCTCTGCAGGGCCGGATAAGGTAATACAAAAATGCAGAGGCTGCTGCGCTGATACTGTGGCATTGAGCATGTCCAACTTCACCTGCAGCGGCAGTTGCTGCAAACCAAACAAGGCTAAGGCGCCAGGATGTGCCTGCTTTAATAAACCCCGTAACCCATGTTTAATAATCCAGTCGGTGATACTGTGCTGACCAAACCAACGCTTTGCTATAGCCAGTACCAGCTCTGGATGATCTTTACTGATATCGTTTAAATGATTAGCTACGCTGCGCTGTACATAAGGTTCCGCGTCTGTTTTTAGTTGCTCTAAGATGGGCAATAATGGCGTAGGGTCCTGCTTAAAGCTCTTCAGTGCCATGCCCCAGGGTAGTCTGGGTCTTGCTCCTTCACTGGCCAGGCGACGTAAATGCAGGTTATCAGAGTTGGCCCATGCTTGCATTTGCGCCAGAGTCTGCTCAGGATAGCGCTGGAAAAATGCTCTTATGGCAAATTCGGCAGTGGAGAAACAGGTGAAATGACCTAAGGCACGAAAAGAGGTGTCTGGGTGTTCCAGGCCATAGACTTCAACATAATCTGAAAAAACAAAACCAGGCACACCGGAAAAATGCCTGCTGACTGGTATTAGCACCTCAATAGCATCAGTATAAGCCAAGTTCATACTCTGGTGCAGACTGCAGCTGATATGACGAATTCTGGCTTTTAGCTCAAGGTTATCCCAGTAGGGGCCTTGAGTCTGCTGTAAAAAATAACTCTGGTTAAAAGCGGTACACTGCTGTTGGCACAAAAGCGCCAGCTGTTGCAAAAATGCCTGATTTAACAATTCCTTGAGCAGGCTTGCCATTTCAGGTTGCCAACATCAACTCAGTGGTAACCTGATTTCGGCCACGCACTTTGGCTTCCAATAATACTTTGCTGCTGCGGGATAAAAACTGGTGCCAGTTTTCGGCTGAGTTGTAAATGCTGACGCCCAAAGAAATAGTAATTTTAGGTAAGGTGGTTTTACTCTTTGCCGAAACAAACCTCAGCTTCTCAACCCCTTTACGGACTTGTTCTGCGATTTCACCGGCAGTACGTAAATCAACATCAGGTAATAAAATAAGGAACTCTTCTCCACCAGAACGCACAGGCAAACCGCTTTCCTGCACATAACTGGCAATTTTACGCGCGACTTTACTTAAAATTACGTCGCCGACTCCAACACCATAGTCCTGATTAAACTGGGAGAAATGATCTAAATTAACAGCTATCGCGGCGATGCGACGACCAGGATTTTCGCTTAGCCAGAGATCCAGGTGTTCTTGCATCGCGAGTCTGTTGTAAAGGCCTGTTAAAGGGTCGAGTTGGCGCTCTTTTTTCAGATGTTCAATTTCAGAGCGCAGGGCATGGCATTGTTCGTTGGAAAAATCGAGTTGGTCTTTAAGTTTCTGTTGGCTGGCTTTGATCGCATAGGTAGCACTGATCACTTTATTGACACTTTCACGGCTTCGGTTGGTATTGTTGGGGTCGAAGCCTAACAAAGCTTGGTCAAGTACATCCAAATAATGCTGCACAGCTTCACTGGCTATATCAGTAGTACCGGATAATTTTCCTAACATAGTCGCGACTTGCAGGCTGAGTTCTTCTTGACGCTGATGATGGGGGCTTAACCATTGGCTATAGAGTTCAGCTAATACATAGTCATCAAAATTACTCTTTACTGCCAGTTTTTGCTCTATGGCTTGACATAACCCGGCATTTTGACCATTGATGTACTCGTAGATCACTGTGTAATTGACCGGATGGGCTGCTAAACGATGCCGCTGTAAAAAAGCTGCGGTCAGCGCTGCCTTCTCACTTGCCTGCTCGATTGAGTCCTGATATTTCATGCCAAAAGCAACTCCACTAAATACTACTGCTAATTTAGCCTGCGAAACGCAATGTTACGCGAAACTTACGTTAGGGCAAACAGACTGATATGGTTAAGCTGACATATCTAATAGAAAAAGTCTGCATCTCCTGCATTATTAATGACTTATTTTTTTACTTTTTTTTCTTATTGTCTAAAAAAGCGCAGATTGTCGCTTAAAAAATGTCTTTTTAAAGCGCTCTGACGACTTTATTGCGGCCAGAATCCAAAAAGTACCGCTCGTTGTACTGGCTGTAATAGTTGAACAGAGTAAAATCATTAAAAAAGGTTGGGGGGAAAGAAAATGCGTCAGAAGTTTATTTTTTTTTGTGTTGCCTTGTTCGTCACCGGGTGCAGTAGTTCGTCTGGACAACCGTCAGATTTTGATCAATTCGCCACTCAGTTGTGGCAAGCCGAAAAGGCTTTAGATAACCGCAGTAAAACCAGTTTGCCCGATATGTCGGCTGAAACTCTGGCGGCAGCTGATCAGCAGCGACAACAATGGCTGAAAAAGTTAGAGCTGGTGGATGTTGCCACTTTGACGGAACAGCAACAAATCAACTATGCCATTTTGCACTATAGCCTCAAAGACGCTATTTCAGAGTATAAATATGGAGCTCATCTGATCCCTTTAACCTCGGAATCAGGTTTTCATAGTAGTCTGGCCTTTATGGTGTCTGGTACTGAATTCAAAACGCTACAGGATTATCAGTATTACCTTGCCAAGTTAAAAACCATTCCGCGTTATATGCAACAACAGACCGACTGGATGAAACAAGGTTTAGCCACGGGCATGACTCAGCCAAAAGCTGTACTGGCTGGTTTTGACGAAGGTATTCTGGCCTTTGTCAGTAAAACGCCTGAACAGAACGTATTTTACCGGCCTTTTACTCAAAAGCCTGAATTTGTAGATGCTGACAACTGGACTGCCATGCAATCAGAAGCAAAACAGATAGTCCAACAGCAACTGAATCCGGCTTACCAGCAGTTTTATCAGTTTATGGTGCAGCAGTATTTGCCGGGCGCGCGCGATAGCATAGCCGCAAGCGAATGGCCTCAAGGTCGGGAGTATTATCAGAATCGGCTTGAACATTACACCACATTAAAACTGACACCAGAACAGGTCCATCAAACAGGTCTGGCTGAAGTGGCCCGTATCCGCACAGAAATGCAAAGCATTATTAACCAAGTTGGTTTTAAGGGCAGTTTTGCCGATTTTATTCAGTTTTTGCGTACCGATCCGCAGTTTTATGTCAAAACCCCCACGGATTTATTAAAAGAAGCAGCTTTTATTTCGAAAAAAATCGATGCTGAACTGCCTAAATACTTCAAAACCTTACCTCGCACTCCTTACGGCGTGGCGCCAGTGCCAGCCGAGATAGCTCCCAAATACACCACAGGCCGCTATGCAGGTACCAGCCGAGATGATAGAGCAGGTTTTTATTGGGTGAACACTTATGCCTTAGACCGTCGCCCCTTGTATGAAATGGAAGCTTTAACCTTGCACGAAGCAGTACCTGGCCACCATTTACAAATTTCGTTGGCCCGTGAACAGGCTTCGTTACCTGATTATCGTCGAAATTTTTATACCTCAGCTTTTGGTGAGGGCTGGGGCTTGTATGCGGAATATCTAGGCGTTGAAATGGGGTTTTATCAGGACCCCTACAGTAATTTTGGTCGTCTGACCTATGAAATGTGGCGAGCCGCCCGCTTAGTGGTAGATACGGGCATGCATACCATGGGCTGGAGTCGTCAGCAGGCTATTGATTTCCTGGCCAGCAATACCGCTTTATCTATGCACAACGTCACCACAGAAATTGATCGTTATATCAGTTGGCCAGCGCAAGCCTTGTCTTACAAGCTGGGTGAGCTAACGATCAAAAGGTTACGCGCAGACGCGGAACAGCAGTTAGGCAGTCGCTTTGATCTGCGAGAGTTTCACCAAGTTGTTTTGCAAAACGGCAGCGTACCTTTGTCCATTTTGGAGAAACAAATTGCTAACTATATTCAACAAAAACAGTAACTTTAGAACTTTTTAATCCGGTGTTGCATTTTCCAGAGATATTGTCATAGGATTCAGCCACCGGCTCTGATAGAGTGCGGCGGGTTTTGGCTATGGATTACAGGGAGTAAGGTTCGGATGTGGATGTTATTACTGCTGATTGCAGTAGCACCTATAGTCTTTTTGGCAGTGAAGCTGGACCAGCTGAGCAAAATGCAAAACAGGTTAAAAGTACAACTGCATTTTGCCCAGCAACAATCAGTGCAATTAGAACATTTGGCGTTTTGGTTGGCTGAAGAGCAAAGCCAACAGTTGCTGGTGAAGGTTCATCAGGCCGGGCGAACTCATGCCAAGGTGCCAGTTTGGTATCTGCATACTGAGTTATTGTGCAAAGCTATTCCGGTGTTGTGCAAGGAATTGGCTAAGCAGGGGACTTTGCCACGTCAGGCTGTCGCTAAGTTTCTTAAACAACAGAATCAACTTAGTTTTAATGAAATGGAAAATTTTCTCCGTCATCATCCGGTGTTAACTGAATTTTGGCAAAGTAATACTATGACGTCTTACCTGAAATTGTGTCAGCGTGCTGTTGAAATGTTGCAGGAATACAAGCCTGCGCATTCAGATCGTCTGGCAGGCTGATAGGTTAGATGTTCCGCTTTGAAGCTCAGGCTTAATCTCGCAAGAAAACCCGTGGTGCCGTATTAATTTGGCCGTCTTGGTCAATAGACGCCATTTTAGCGCCGGCTTTTAGTACGGCAAGACTCTGTTGTTCCTGCTGCCGCACAAAAGATAATTCATAACCATAACGTTGCAGTTCCGAGACAGAAAACTTTTGAGCCATATTCAGCATGTCCCAAAAGAAATTTAAATCCCGTGGTTCACGTCGTCTTTCCTGCTTCATCTAAGTTGTCCCCTGATTTTTAGCCATTATTAGTATAGTTTGCCATTCTGCCGGGCTGACTGGCATCACGGACAATCTATTGCCCTTTTTAACCAGAGCCAGCTGCTCTAGCTTAGTTGACTCTTTAAGTTTGTCGAGTGACAGAAGTTGTGGAAATTTCTCGACAAATTGCAGATCTACAGCGACCCATGCTGCCTTAGTTCCACTGGATTTTGCATCAAAATAAGGGCTTAGTGAGTTAAACTGGCTAGGGTCGGGGTAGCTGTTTTGTACTACTTTCGCCACACCGGCTATCCCAATGTCTTTGCAGCTGGAATGATAAATAAACACCAGGTCGCCAGATTGCACCTGATCCCGCAGAAAGTTACGTGCCTGATAGTTGCGCACCCCCTCCCAGACAATGGCTTTATCTGGAGTTTTGGCAAAATCATCAATACTGCATTCTTCAGGTTCTGTCTTAAACAACCAATAGTTCATCAGATTTACTCTCCAGGCGGCACAAAGGACTACGGCTAGCTACTTTAGCCTGAATGACTCAGGTGAAACCAGCCAATTTTGCACTCTGCTCTGGCATGTAGCACAATACAGCTATCACTATTATCAGGAGCCGCGCATGAGTCAGGTGTTGTCCGACCTATTATCACTTTTAAAGCTGGAGACCATAGAACAAGGTTTGTACAGAGGTCAAAGTCAGGACCTGGGATTTAAAGCCGTGTTTGGTGGTCAAGTGATGGGGCAGGCCTTGTCTGCCTCTAAGGAAACAGTAGAAGCTGATCGTAAAGTACATTCGTTTCACTCCTATTTTTTGCGTCCGGGCGATGCCAGTAAACCCATAGTCTATGAAGTGGAAAATATCCGTGATGGCAAAAGCTTTAGCACCAGGCGTGTCAGCGCTATTCAGTTTGGTAAACCTATTTTTTATATGACGGCTTCTTTTCAGGCTGAAGAGCAAGGCTTCGAGCATCAGGAGCTAATGCCTGCAGTACCTGCACCTGAAGAGCTGGCTTCGGATTTAGAGTTTTACCGTGAGCACGCTCATTTGATTCCTGAATCATTACGTAGCAAGTTTATCTGCGAAAAACCTATTGAAATGCGGCCAGTGGCTTTTCACAATCCTTTTAACCCGCAGATCAGTCAGGCGAAACGTTATGTTTGGTTTAAAGCCAATGGCGTGATGCCGGATGATTTACGGGTACATAAATACCTGCTGGCTTATGCTTCAGACTTTAATTTTCTGCCAACTGCTTTACAGCCCCATGGCAAGTCCTTTATGGCGCCTAATATGCAGGTCGCCACTATAGATCACGCCATGTGGTTTCATCATGATTTCCGTTTTGATGACTGGCTATTGTACGCAGTGGACAGTCCCAGTGCATCGGGCGCCCGTGGCCTGGTGAGGGGGCAGTTTTTTAACAGGGATGGCATGCTGGTTGCGTCAACTATGCAAGAAGGTGTGATCCGCAGCTACGACAAAGCCAGGGTTTAATCTGAGTGCGAGTTTGAAAAAAAACCACCTGTTCTCAAGGTGGTTTTTATAGTTTGGTATTAAGCCAAAATAGAAACTCTTATTCTCAAGTCTTCTTTACTATGCTAAGCACTGTTTGCAATACGTCTGCCCTTAATAAAGCATTTACCGTTTGCTGCAGTGGTAACAAAATGGCAGTGGCTTCAAGCTCGTTTTGTTCATTGCAATGACAATAACCAGCTTCACGCAACGCATGAATTAAGGTCGCAAACAGTTGTTTATCATGGTACTCAGGCGAACTGATGCCATGCAAAGTACTCAAACGTTGCGCCAGTTCATGACTTTGTTGCTCTAACTCTGCGCGAGTCAAAGGGCTGTGCAGCTGCAGTAAATTCAGTACCACCGCATAACGCTGCAGCACGTCTTGCGCATTATGCGCCAGTAACTCCAGCATAAAATGGCCCACTTGTTGAACCGGTGCTGCCTGTAAAGAGAGGCCTTTAATTTCTACTAACTGATGCTGCTGCAATTGGTCCAATACCTGTTCTATATAGGCGTTGAACTGATCCAGTTGCAAAAACAATTCGTGCTGCAGTAAAGGTTGTAGCAACTGACAGATGTTCGTCAGCTGCACTTTGCTTAATTCTGCATGCTGCAATAACGCTGTGGCAAGAATAGCGGGCAATATAAACAAATGGCAGACATTATTACGATAGTAGCTTAATAAAATCGCATTCTCCGGCGTCAGTTGAATGATCTGACCAAAGCTGTCTTGCGAAACTTCCACCTTTTTTAGCCGAATAGCATGGTCAATCCACTGGCTGACGGAGCCTTCAGGCAGAGTCACACCACTGTGATAAGGCGCATAGTGTTGTAAGTTGCGGTAGAACTCTAACTGAGTGGTAAGTTCTTGTCTGGTCAACGAATACTGGCGGGTTGCCAGTAAACAAGTGGCAATCAGATTGATGCTGTTCAGTGCAGCTGCCTGGTTTATTCTCTGCATAATCATGGTAGAGAGTGTAGCTACCGCTGGATTCAGCCAGACTGGTTTTTGCGTATCGGCATTTTCTGCCGAGGCACGCCAGTCTGGTACTTGCTGAGTTAAAAAGCTGTTTAACGAAATAGGCTGGCCAAAGTTAACATAACCATAACCATAGTCACGTAGCTTCCGCACAGCACTGAACACGCCACCTATAGATTCTTTTTTCTTACTGGAGCCTTTGAGTTCAGTCAGATAAGTGTTCACTTCCATCACATGCTCGTAGCCCAGATAAACCGGCACCAGGCTAATGGGTCTGTCTATACCACGCAACAAAGCTTGCACTGTCATCGCCAGCATACCGGTTTTAGGCTGTAATAAACGTCCTGTGCGGCTGCGACCGCCTTCGGAGTAATACTTAACCGGATAACCCTTGCTGAACAGCTTGCTCAGGTATTCTCGAAAGACGGCAGAGTACAGCTTATCGCCACTGAAACTACGGCGGATAAAAAAGGCGCCACCACGGCGGAACAAAGTACCCACAGGCCAGAAATTCAGGTTGATGCCTGCAGCTATATGAGGTGGAGCAAGGCCTTGATGGTAAATCACATAACTTAACAGCAGATAATCCATATGACTGCGATGACAAGGCACATAAACAATTTCATGGCCCTTTTGCACCAGATCAGTCAGCACTTGGCCATTGTTAATTTTTAAACCTGAGTACAGCTTCTTCCATAACCAGCCGAGGAAACGGTCACCGACCCGTAAGGTGGATTCACGGTAGTCTGCCGCTATTTCTTCCAGCAATGTCAGGGCTTGGGTGCGGGCTTCTTTAACGCTGATTTTTTTGCTTTTGGCTTCGTCTTCTATGGCTTTTTTTAGCGCATCTGACGCTAGAAGAGAATTAAATAATGCCGCTCTGTTGGGTAGTTTTGGCCCTGTAGCGGCTAGACGTTGGCGGTAAAAATGAAACCGTGCCACTCGTAATAATTTGTGAGCTGTGTCTTCGTTTACCGTTGAATTTTCAATGATTTGGCGTACTGAAACAGCTTTGCTGAATCGCACTAAGGTATGGCGGCCCGAGATCAAAACGATAAACAACTTGGCCAGCCAACTTGGCGATTCAGACTCGCCGAGCATGGACTTTACGCTGTTTTCTTTACCAGGAGCCCGGCCCCAAAGCACAGAAACAGGTAATAACTGCGCCGAAAAATCGGGATTTTGCAGATGAGCCTGCAGCAAAGCCAAACCCTGCTGTAAGGCATCGGTTGATGCTCGGCTGCCCCACAGCACACGAGGTTGTTCTAAAAAAATAATACGGGACAGACTTTGCTTGCCACATACTACAGGCTCCATAGGATCTGGCAAGCCAAGCTTCTGGCAGACCCGGGCTATTGTAGCTAAGTCGCTGGCGGATGCGGTTCTGCTGATATAAAACAGCGGCTGTTTGAGGTCGAGCGCCAGATTTTCTACTACAGGCTCTGGCACTATTTTACATCTGACCAAAGGTTTGAGTGGCCAGTACAGCACTTTGGCTAACCATGACATTGGTTTTAACATATCAAATCCGTACTTATAAACAGCGGCTAGAATAGCATGGAAGGTCTTACCAGCAAAATTGTGTCTATGGCTTGGCAGACAGCAAAAGGCTGTATATACTCACAGTATCCACTGTATAGGTATTCAGCATTATGCGTCCATTAACACCAAGACAAGCCGAAATTTTGCAATTGCTTAAAGATCATCAGGCCGCCTCAGGTATGCCGCCAACCCGTGCTGAAATTGCTACTCAGCTGGGATTTAAGTCAGCCAATGCAGCAGAGGAGCATTTAAAGGCGTTGGCGAAAAAAGGTTTTATTGAAATGATGCCAGGCACGTCCCGTGGCATTCGTCTGATTGAAGATGAAGCTGCCAATGATGTTGCAGAAGAAGAGCCAGGTTTGCCACTGATCGGCAAAGTGGCCGCTGGTCAACCTATTCTGGCCGCAGAACATATTCAGCAAAGGTATCAGCTTGATGCCAGTTTGTTTAAACCCAATGCAGACTTTTTACTAAAAGTGCAGGGGATGAGTATGAAGGATATCGGTATTTTGGATGGCGACTTATTGGCTGTGCATAAAACAACAGAAGCTCGCCAGGGTCAGATTGTGGTTGCACGAGTTGAAGATGAAGTCACAGTCAAACGTTTTCGCCGTGAAGGTCAGATGGTTTATCTGCATCCGGAAAACGGTGATTTTGATGTGATTAAAGTCGACTTAAGCCAGCAGCATTTCGCCATTGAAGGCCTTGCCGTTGGTGTGATACGAACCAACAGTTGGTAAAAAAATCTACCTTTTTCAAGATTTTGCTAACATAGAGCACTGGTATGACCATTTGGTTTTATCAGTGTTTTTTTTACCCCCGGGTTTACTTCTTTCTGTTCCTTGACTACTTGTTATATGCAACTGATATCAAAACAAAAAATCAGTGCGCCGATTTGAGTGATTTAAATCGGCACAATAATAATGATGGCAATTGTAGAAGAGACGCTGCAGTGGGAAAAATGTGTCTTCGACCTGCAATTTGCTTTTGTGCAAAGACAGAGGAGAAGTCACGTGGCGAGAACCAGTTATCTGTGTTGGTCGCTGCTAACCTTTTTGCTTGCGTTTTCAACGCAGTCTGCAGAAATGCCTTTGAACATGACTCAAGGGGTTACAGAAATCAGTCAGCAGGTTTACCACCTGCATATGAAGATTTTTTACATTTGCTGTGCAATAGGGGTAGCGGTATTTGGGGTGATGTTTTGGTCCATCATTCATCATCGTAAATCAAAAGGCGTTGAGCCAGCTCAATTCCATGAAAGCACCAAAGTAGAGCTGCTTTGGACTGCTATACCTGTCATTATTTTAATCATTATGGCCATCCCCGCCACCCAAACTCTGATCGCGATGGAGGACACTTCCGAAGCAGACGTCAGCATTTTGATCACGGGTTCGCAGTGGAAGTGGCATTACAAATACATGGACCACAAGGTCGAGTATTTCTCTCTGCTGGCGACTACCCGTCAACAAATCGACAATAAACTACAAAAAGGCGAAAACTACCTGTTGGAAGTTGACCGGCCTTTGGTGATCCCAACAGGTAAAAAAGTTCGCTTTCTAGTCACCTCAGATGACGTGATCCACTCCTGGTGGGTGCCAGCTTTTGCAGTGAAAAAAGATGCCAATCCTGGCTTCATCAATGAAGCATGGACTAGGGTCGATCAGCCTGGTATCTACCGCGGCCAGTGTGCAGAGTTGTGTGGTAAAGATCATGGTTTCATGCCTGTGGTGGTGATTGCTAAAGAGCAAGCAGATTTTGAGCAGTGGATAGCTCAGGAAGCAGCAACTCAGGCGGCTGCCAAAGACGCTGAATTAAAATTGCTGGCAATGAATATGAGCAAAGAAGAGTTGATGACCTTAGGCGAAAAAACCTATATGGGTTACTGCGCTGCTTGTCATCAGCCCAATGGCATGGGTATTCCGGGTGTGTTTCCTGCTCTTAAAGGCAGCAAAATGGCATTGGAAGATTTACCTGCTCATATCGACATAGTGCTGAATGGTAAAACAGGCACTTCGATGCAGGCTTTTGCTAAACAACTGACATTAAGCGAAATTGCGGCTGTGGTGACTTACGAGCGCAACGCCTGGGACAATAATACCGGTGATCTGGTGCAAGCTGCCGACATCGCCAAAGCACAGTCGAAATAGGGGGCGCAGATGAGTACTGTTACTACAGATCCGCATGCTCATGCTGAGCACGAGCATCATGGGCCGGCCAAAGGGTTAAAACGCTGGCTTTATACTACCAACCACAAAGACATAGGTACTTTGTATTTGTTGTTTTCACTGCTGATGTTTTTTATCGGTGGTGCTATGGCCATGGTGATCCGTGCTGAATTGTTTCAGCCAGGATTGCAAATTGTTGAACCAAACTTCTTTAATCAGATGACCACAGTCCATGGTCTGATTATGGTGTTTGGTGCTGTAATGCCAGCCTTTACCGGCTTGGCGAATTGGTTGATCCCTATGATGATAGGGGCTCCGGATATGGCATTGCCACGAATGAACAACTGGAGTTTCTGGATCCTGCCTTTTGCCTTTAGCATTTTGTTAGCTTCGCTCTTTATGGAAGGTGGCGGCCCCAGTTTTGGCTGGACTTTTTATGCACCGCTTTCCACCACTTACAGTAATGACAGCACTGCGCTTTTTGTGTTCTCAGTTCACATTATGGGCATATCGTCCATTATGGGCGCTATTAACGTCATAGTGACTATTATGAACCTGCGTGCACCTGGCATGACGTATATGAAAATGCCGTTGTTTGTCTGGACCTGGTTTATCACAGCTTACCTGCTGATTGCCGTTATGCCAGTACTGGCTGGTGTTGTCACTATGGTGCTGACCGACAAGTACTTTGGAACCAGTTTCTTTGATGCAGCAGGGGGCGGTGACCCTGTGTTGTTCCAGCATATCTTCTGGTTTTTTGGTCACCCTGAAGTCTACATTATGATATTGCCGGCTTTTGGCATTATCTCCAGCATAGTACCGACCTTCTCACGCAAACCGCTGTTTGGTTATGCCTCTATGGTGTATGCAACCTCCAGTATTGCGCTGCTGTCCTTTTTAGTCTGGGCGCACCATATGTTTACCACTGGCATGCCCGTCGCCGCAGAACTGTTTTTTATGTACTGCACTATGTTGATCGCGGTGCCGACCGGGGTAAAAGTATTTAACTGGGTGGCGACTATGTGGCGAGGTGCCATGACCTTTGAAGTGCCAATGATGTTTTCTTTGGCCTTTATTGTGCTCTTTACCATAGGCGGTTTCTCGGGGTTAATGCTGGCTATTACACCGGCCGATTTCCAATACCATGACACCTACTTTGTTGTCGCGCATTTCCACTATGTTCTGGTGACAGGTGCTGTCTTCTCCATTATGGCTGCTGCTTATTATTGGCTGCCGAAGTGGACAGGCCATATGTACGACGAAACTTTAGGCCAGTGGCATTTCTGGTGTTCGCTGATTTCTGTCAATGTGCTGTTTTTCCCTATGCATTTTGTTGGTTTAGCGGGCATGCCACGGCGGATCCCGGATTACGCTCTGCAATTTGCCGACTTTAATGCCTTGATCAGCATAGGTGGTTTTGCCTTTGGTTTATCCCAGTTGCTGTTTGTCTGGTTGGTGGTGAAATGCATTAAAGGTGGTGAAAAAGCCACAGATCAGGTGTGGGAAGGAGCTGAAGGGTTGGAGTGGACTATTGCTTCGCCAGCGCCTTATCACAGCTTTAGCACTCCACCTGAAATTAAGTAGGGGGCTCTATGGCACTGAAGCATCAACCTGTTGTGATTAAACTTTGCCTGCTGACCGCAGCCATGTTTGGCTTTGGTTATGCCTTAGTGCCTTTGTACGATGTGTTTTGTGATTTAACAGGCCTGAATGGTAAAACCTCCACTATGGCGGCAACAGCTGAAGCCGCTATACCGGATGAAGATCGTCAGGTGCTGATTGAATTTATTGCCCGCCCAAACAATAACATGCCATGGGTGTTTGAACCCGTGGTGCATAAAATGCGGGTTCATCCGGGTGAAATTCATCGTATAGATTATCTGGCCCATAATATTACAGGGCGCTCTATGACAGCGCAGGCTGTGCCTTCGGTATCACCAGGGCAGGCTGCTTTGTATTTTAATAAAATGGAATGTTTCTGTTTTACCCAACAACATCTGACGGCAGGTCAGCAGTTATTAATGCCGTTGCAATTTTATGTCGATCCCGCATTACCGGAACAATTCAGCACTATTACTTTGTCCTACACCTTGTATGAAGTGGATGCTGTAGCCCCGGTCACTGCAGAGACAGCAACAGGGGACAACAATGAGTGACAAATATGAACATTATTATGTGCCAGAGCAAAGCCCCTGGCCCATAGTGGGGGCCGTGGCTCTTTTTATGATTGCTTTTGGTGCCGGCAATTACGTTAACGAAGTGACCAAAGATCAGTCGGGTTATGGCGGATATTTATTACTGGCTGGTATAGCTACCTTAATTTTTATGCTGGTCGGCTGGTTTCGTAATGTGATTGATGAGTCGATGAATGGTTTGTACAGCAAACAAATGGACAGGTCGTTCCGGCAATGCATGAGCTGGTTCATCTTTTCCGAAGTAATGTTTTTTGCTGCCTTTTTTGGCGCTTTGTTTTATGCCCGCATTATTGCTGTTCCATGGCTGGATGGTGCAGGCAATAACGCCAGTACAGCGGCGGTGTTATGGCCGGCCTTCGAAGCGGCCTGGCCTTTGCTGAAAACTCCGGGAGGCACTGAAACTCAGGCTATGCCGTGGCAGGGTTTACCTTTATACAACACCATCATCTTGTTAATTTCTTCTGTCACTTTGCATTTTGCGCATACAGGTCTAGAGCAAAACAAAAGAGGTCAGCTGAAGTTGATGTTAGGACTTACTATCTTGCTAGGTGCAGCTTTCCTCTATCTGCAGGTGGTTGAGTATATTCACGCCTATCAGGATTTAGGTTTAAAACTGGACTCAGGCATTTATGGCAATACCTTCTTTTTACTGACGGGTTTCCATGGTTTGCATGTCACTTTAGGGGCAGTGTTTTTGCTGGTGATGTTCCTGAGAATTGTGCTGAAAAATCATTTTACTGCGCATAAGCACTTTGCCTTTCAGGCAGCGGCCTGGTATTGGCATTTTGTCGATGTGGTCTGGTTATGTTTGTTTGTGTTTGTTTACGTGCTGTAGGGGCAAAGCGGGTCTGAAACGACCCGCCTTATTCAATAGGGTCTGTGGTGAGGGGTGATCAAGCCAAAGTGTAGCGCAAGGATCACAGCTATTAACACAACGGCTGACCACATGACGCGGCGGCCTAGAAATTTCGACATACTGGGCTGATTTTCATCATTTTTCAGCATCAGATATAAAGCACGAAATAAATTAAAAACAATAAAGAGTAGTAGTGCAATGAGTAAAAGTTTAATCCACATAAAACCTCACGACGGCTGGTTATAAGATGCAAGCACAGCCGTTTGCCCATTTATCCCGACACTGGCTGTTGGCTCTGTGTACTCTGGCTGCTTTTGCGTTATTGATCAAGTTAAGTTACTGGCAGTGGCAACGAGCCGAATATAAACAAACTCAGTTAGATCAATTGCATAGCGCGCAGCAGCAAGGCCCGGTTGGTTGGACTGAGTTGCCGGCCATGCCAACAGAGCAACTGGATGGTCTGGAGTTACAAGGTAAAGCGGTTTGGTTAAAACCTGCGGTCTGGTTGCTGGATAATCAACTGATCCAGGGCAAACCAGGTTATGACGTGGTGATCCCAGTGCTGGTATCGAATCAGGAGCCGGCCTTATTAGTCAATTTAGGCTGGGTTGAAGCCCCTATGAGCCGCGGTCAGTTGCCTGAGCTGGATATTCCTGCCGAATTTGAGATGGCGGGCTTGTTACGCACCGAATTAAAAGGCTTCAGGTTGGGCCTGAATCTGGAAGAAACCGGGCTTTGGCCGCAGCGTATGCAACAAGTCGAACCCACTGAATTATCCAAAGTATTAGGCCAGGAGCTTTATCCGGCTTTGCTGTATCAATACAAATCCCCTTATTTGTATCACTACAAAGCTGTAGTGATGCCACCGGAAAAGCACCGGGCTTATGCTCTGCAATGGTTATTACTGGCTGTTGCTGTTGTAGTTGTGGCTTGGTTTATGTCGAAAAAGGAGCTGTAAATGGCCAAGAAGAAGTTTTTAGTGCTGTTTTTGTTGTGTTCTTTATTGCCTTTGGCTTTTGCTCAGGCATTTTTATCTTTGGGCTGGTTTGGCAGCGCCACCACCAACAAAGGCCAGTGGCTGAAGGAAGAAATCATATTGTTACCTGCAGCTAGCGGCGATGTGCACTGGCGACTAGTGTATGTCACCAATGACGCAGAATGCACAACGCTTTGCCAAAATGCCCATTACGGCATGAATCAAGTCTATACAGCCCTTGGCCGTAAGCAGCAGCATTTGGATTTATGGCAAACAGGGGGGAGCAAACCTCAAGTATTGCAATGGCAGCCTTTGCCCGCTGGTATAGATAGTCTGCAACAACAGCTGGTACTGGTAGACATGCACGGTCTGGCATTAATGACTTATCCGGTTGTGGAAGATAAAACGCAGATGATACACACAGGTAAAGCCATTCTGACCGATTTAAACAAATTACTGAAATACGACAGGGGGCTGTAATGATAAGCCTGAAACGTCTTGTCACGAGTTCTGTAATTCTGGCTATGCTGGTGATTCTGTTGGGTGCTTACACCCGACTGACCGATGCAGGTTTAGGTTGCCCTGACTGGCCTGGCTGTTATGGCTTTTTAAAGGTACCACAACAGGCTCATCATATTGAACAAGCAGAGGCTTTGTTCCCTGAACGGCCGCTGGAAAGCCATAAAGCCTGGAATGAAATGATCCACCGCTATTTTGCCGGTACTTTGGGCTTACTTATTCTGGCAATTTTCCTGTTTAGTCTGAAGCAAAAACGTGTTCTTCTGCCGTCCTTGTTATTGGCTTTGGTAATTTTTCAGGCGGCCTTGGGTATGTGGACCGTCACTTTGGCTTTGCATCCCGTGATAGTGATGGCTCATTTATTGGGAGGTTTTACCTTGCTGTCCTTGTTGGCACTGTATTGGTGGCAATTACACCCAGCGCCAGTCACAGTGGTAAAACAAAGCCTGAAATTGTTGTTTTGGCCGGTATTGTTGGTGCTGGCAGCACAAGTTGCCTTGGGTGGCTGGACTGCCGCCAACTATGCGGCTTTAGCCTGCATTCAGTTGCCTGTCTGTGAGCCAGGCTGGACCAATCAGCTTAATTTTGACGAAGCCTTCTCTTTGCACTTGGGCTATGACAACTACGAATACGGCGTAATGAGCCAAAGTGCGCGAGCTACAGTGCATGTGATGCACCGCATAGGGGCTGTAATCACCTTGGTGGTGGTGGCTGCTTATGCCATAGCTTTATGGCGCAGCAGTTCAGGTGTACTGAAAAAATTAGCTTTAGCTGTACTGGCACTTTTGCTGCTGCAATTTAGTTTGGGGCTTGCCAATGTAGTACTGCATTTGCCTTTGGGAAATGCAGTGGCACATAACTTTGTGGCGGCCAATTTAGTCATGTGTTTGGTGGTCATTGGGTATCAGCTGCACAGAAACAAGGAGTCCGCTTATGCTTAAAGTTCTGGCGTTACCCCAACACTACAGCCAGCAATGGCGTGATTATTACCAACTGACTAAACCTAAAGTAGTAGCACTTCTGGTACTGACGGCCTGGGTTGGAATGATGCTGGCGCAACCAGGGTTGCCTAAATTGGGCCTGATGGTAGCGGCCACTTTAGGCATAGGCTTATTGTCAGCGGCAGCTGCAGCAATGAATCATATAGTGGATCAGCGTATTGACGCGCAAATGGCCCGCACCTACAACAGACCAGTAGCTCGCGGTCGTTTATCGACAGCGCAAGCCGTTAAGTTTTCAGTACTGCTCGCTGGTGCCGGTTTTCTGCTGTTGTTTATTGCAGTGAATCCGCTGACCGCCTGGCTAACCCTCGCCAGTTTGTTTGGGTATGCCGTGGTGTACACCATGTTTTTAAAAAGAGCCACGCCGCAGAATATCGTGATTGGCGGTTTAGCTGGTGCTATGCCACCGCTGTTAGGCTGGACAGCTATGACAGCTGAAGTGCATGCCCATGCCCTGTTGTTAGTGATGATTATTTTTACCTGGACACCGCCACATTTCTGGGCGCTGGCTATTCATCGCCGCGACGACTATGCCAAAGTAAATATGCCCATGTTGCCTGTGACCCACGGCATCGAATTCACTAAAAGTGCCATTTTCCTTTATACCCTGGTGCTGTTTTTGGTGTGCTTATTACCTTATCTGGTCGGTATGACGGGCGCTGTGTATCTGGTCGGCAGCACAGTGCTGAATTTAGGTTTTATCTGGTACGCCTGGCAACTGAAGTTTAACGCTAAGCCTGAAACCGCTATGGCCACTTTTAAATTTTCGATTTGGCATCTGATGCTGTTATTTTTGGTATTGTTGCTGGATCATTATTGGTTTATATCAGCGCTTTAACAAAAAGAGGATTGTATGCAGAAGTGGTTATGGGGTGTAGTAGCGGTAGTCGCATTGGCGGCTGGTCTGTGGTTATCAGCCAGTTTTAAATCTACTACAGCAGATCCTGTGGCTGCTTTAGTCTACCCAACCCCCAGAGCCTTAACTGACTTTAATTTGCTGGACGAGCAAAATCAGCCAGTGGGTGTAAAGGATTTGCAGGGGCACTGGACACTGATTTTTGTCGGCTACACCCATTGCCCTGATATTTGCCCTATGACCATGGCGAAGTTAGCTGGTATGTATCAGGATTTAGTCAAACTGACACCTGGCCCATTAGAAATTTGGTTTGTCTCAGTAGACCCAAAGCGAGACACTCCTGAGCAACTAGCTCAGTACATCAGCTACTTTAACCAGGCTCCGATCAAAGCCAGAACAGCTGACCACAAAGATTTATTCCCTTTTATCCGCCAACTGGGTTTGATGTACGCCATTAACGAAGGTACAGAAGAACGTTACACTGTCGATCATAGCGCCAGCTTAGCTCTGCTCAATCCGCAAGGCTCAGTAGTGGCTATGTTTAAACCTGAAATGAAACCAGGTGCAGTGCCGCTGATTAACAACCAACAATTTTTAGCCGATTATCCTTTAGTGATAGCTGCAGCAACTCGCTAACTTTGATGCAGTGCCTTTTGGGCGACTGCATCCTACGTTTTGTAGGTTGCAATCAACGCAGGCATTGCAACCCTGTGTAATCGCGAAACCTTTAGTCACTATTACAATCCTAAGCTTTACAAGCTCTTGCCAAAGGCCCTATGGTGGAGATCTATGCATAGCAAGCAGTTATCAGACAAACTCCACTATAGAAGCAGAGCCTTATGAAAAAATTTCTATCCAGCGCCTTTATCCCACTACTGATTTTATCTGCGGCATTTAGCTTTAATCTCAGTGCCGAAGATTTTAGTCAGTATGGTCCAAAACAATTTACCACCACCAACAAATGGACGGCGATAGTTGCTGCTTATGAGCCGGAAATTAAGGCTATTGACCAGGCCTTTGCAGAACTAAAAGATGCAAAGATTGAAAAAACACTAACCATCCGCGGCGTGAAGTATCAATTAGGTCAGTATAAAGGTGAACCCATCGTCATTTTTACTACTGGAGTGAGTGTGCCAAACGCCGCCATGACGATGCAAATGGCGCTGGATTATTTCCCTATTGAGCGGGTCGTGATGATGGGTATTGCCGGTGCTGTGGATCCACAATTCCAGCCGGGCGATATAGCTATTCCTGAACGCTGGTATTTTCACGATGAATCTGTTTATGTGAATCCTGATCCGGCCAAACCCGGCAAATTTATTCTGCCGGATTATTATGAACAGGCATTAGCAAGCTACCGGGAACGTAAAAAGCAGGACCCGCATTCCCCAGCCTATGAAAACTTTGGTTATATCCATCCTGAAGAAATGGCCGTGATTAAACAAGGCTGGGACAGCCCGCAACAAATGCCTTATTTCACCGCAACGCCACAACTTATTGAGCTGACTAAAAAAGCTGTCGCTACTATAGATCCAATCAAAATGCCATCTGGCCACCCAATCCAGATCAAAGTGGGTGGCAATGGCGTGACAGGCTCGGTATTTTTAGATAACGCGCAGTACCGCCAATGGCTGCAAAAAGTATTTCAGGCCGAAGTGACTGAAATGGAATCGGCTGCTGTGGCTCAGGTCTGTTTTGTTAACGAAGTCGATTGGATAGTGATCCGCTCCGTCAGTGATTTAGCCGGCGGCCAACAAGGCAAAAATGCTGAAAATGTATTTGATGCCATAGCCTCAGGCACAGGCACCAAATTGCTGTTGGGGTTATTGGATCAAATAGTGTTGGCGAAGCCATAGGTTGTTTTTGCTGGGGGCGTTACAACGCTGAAATTATTGTATTTTGAAATAGTGCTGGGTGTAGTGGTAAAGAGCTAGTGCTCAACGGCTTTTTCAATTTTTAGGTGTCGGATAAGTGAATTTTGGATTTATATTTTTCATCGTATTTGCGGTTTCTTTTGTCTTTGCCATTAAATTCTATTTGAATTTCTTCGGGAAAATTTTCTACGATAAAAAACTAGATGGAAGAGCGTTTGTATTATTCGTTATGTGTTTATCGCTCTCAGCCGGATCAATATGTGTGCTATTTCTATATTCAGATGAATTGGGTTACGAATCTGTGGATTCGAGAGCAATCAAGGAATAAGGAGTACAGGGCAGGATTTATAAATTAGTTCTTTTGAGGGGGAATTCCGATTTAGTTGAGTCGGAGATAATAGTTAAATTGCCATGGGGTGAATAATCGGCGTTTTTCAAGCTAGTTGTCACCATTGACCGTTTTAAGCGGCCTGTTTTTCTGCTTGTTTGACTGACTCTTTTTCTGGATTCAGTGTTGTCGGACCCACTGGTGTGCAGTTCCGGACTTCGCGGT
>NZ_RZUF01000028.1 GCF_004005375.1 Rheinheimera sediminis
GCTGTGGATCACTTTTAGACTGTTGTTGACATTTACGCCGACAATCGTTATTCTCTGCTGATTATCTTCCAGGCGATGGACGCAGCAGGTAAAGATGGCGCAATTCGCCATGTGATGTCGGGCGTAAACCCCCAAGGCTGTCGGGTACATAGTTTCAAACACCCAAGTGCCACCGAACTGGAGCACGATTTTCTCTGGCGCAGCCACTGCGCTCTGCCCGAGCGCGGACAAATAGGGATTTTCAACCGTTCCTATTACGAAGAAGTACTGATAGTAAAGGTACAACCACAGCTATTAGAGGCGCAAAAACTGCCGTATAAAAACCTGAACTCCGGTAGCTTCTGGCGTGATCGCTACCGCTCTATCGTTGCATCTGAGGCCCATCTGGTGCGCAACGGCACCAAGGTCATCAAGTTCTTTTTGCACCTGTCGAAAGAAGAACAATGCCGCCGTTTTCTCGACCGTATCGACAACCCCAAAAAAAATTGGAAATTTTCCGAAGCCGATACAGCACAGCGCCAACACTGGGATAGTTATATGAGTGCCTATGCCGAGTGTTTAAGCAATACCAGCACCAAAGTTGCGCCCTGGTATGTGATACCGGCCGACGACAAGAAAAATGCCCGCTTAATCATTTCCAGCATTATTAACGAAACTCTGGCCGGGCTGGATTTAGCTTATCCGGAAACCAATGATGCACGCCGGACAAAGTTAGAGGAGATCCGTACTAAGTTATTGCAGGGTGAGCTTTAGTATTTGGGAGTTAGGGTCAGCCTCCCAAATTGGCTAGTGCGGTATACAGTATTAACTTTTGTGCAAGAGGCAGGACCTGCCTGAGGCTTTCAGACTGTAAAGCATAAGAAATATGACAGGCATGGTGTCGAGAAATGCAGCCGCTCTGCGTTCAATGCGAGCGGCATATCAGATCTATATGTTCATCTAACGTATTTGTGCCAACCAAAATTGGGCATTAGTTTTCAATTGGTTATCACAAAAATAGAGCGTTGCTCTATACAAATGTTCAGCAAAACCTTTGGCATAGTGTTCATACATATCTTCAAAAACACTATTTGCTTTACTTAATTCAGTGAAACCTCTGTAGCCCTCACTGTCTAAAAATTTATTAGCAAATTCAGGATTAATCTCTGAAATTGCTTGGTTTGAGATGACGTAAGCCTCGCCAACTAATTGCTGCACCGATTCTTCTTCAATCGGGTTTGCCAGAACTTCAACATAACGCCTACACCAATCATCTGAGATCGCTTCTTTCGTTCTCATGTCAGATTCAGAGAATCCTGCGAATGCCTGAAGTATTGAAGTCCCACCTTCTGTGTTAACCAACTCTTTTTTCCATTGCTCTGCCTTTTCTTTCGGCATTGAACCAAATAAAACATCCAAATTTTGCTCACCGCGTAATGTACTCATTGCCATCTCCAAATTTTCAATAATTGATTGAGTTTCTTTTTGGCGTTGAAGTAAAAGAGCATGCTGCCCCTTGAGCATTTCCATGACGGAACATGAGGCTGTGGTGATACGTTTTATTTCTTCCAGAGAAAGGTCAAGTTTTCGGTAGAAAACGATTTGCTGAAGACGCACAGCATCATCTAAGGTGTAGTAACGATACCCATTGAGATGATTTCGCCTCGCTTTTAATAAACCGATGTCATCATAATGATGCAGCGTTCGCACACTCACATCGGCTAGCTTGCTTAACTCTTTAATCTGATAGAATTTTATCTCGTTCACGTTACACACTTCTTAACTTCAACGATTGGCAGGTTGCAGTATAACGTAGCGTGAGAGTCAAGAGATTATGGAGAAAGCTCTAAGTTTCCGTCAAATGTCAGCTTTTAGGGCAAACCAGATTCCGCAACAGCGAGGATGGGCATAGAGCTACGCAGAAATAGCGAAACAACAAACTAACGCTGCCGTATATAGACCTATTTACGGCGGCGTCTACGTGAACTCTATCAATTGCGCTGCGACCTCACTTGCGATGGCAACCTGTTGATTAGCAAACCGTAAACCAGTCAGTATTTATAGAAACAGCTCGAATAACTGACACATGCAGATATCTATTGCTTGTGTAGAATTTTGACCCTGCGCACCATCAGGGACAGATCAGAGCGCTATTCTCTCAGATTTTTTCGGCTTTTATTTTCGTTAAACTCATTGGAACTCCATTTGCAAAGCATTTAGGGCTAGGTGCAATACCCGACCCCAAAGCCTTTTTGGCGTCGCACTTTCTGCGATTGTTAGAAAGATGATGCTTTGAGCTTCAGCTCTTCGATGATCTGCGCATCAATCCAGTATAAATCTGATTGAAAGCCTGGCTTGCCGTTTGTATGGGGCGCCATTCTATTGAAGAAGATAAATTTACCGTCAGGTGTGACCTGTGCGCCTCTCTCTTCAGCTGCTGTATTTATCTTGTCTCCCAGATTAATAGCCTCCCCCCAAGAGCCATCTTTCTGGCGGAAACTGATATAGAGGTCAGCCTCGCCAAAGCCACCCGCTCTTTCACCGTCCCATATCAGGTAGCTCTCATCAGGGGCTATGTATGGATGACCATTCCATATGCCGGTATTAACCTGCTTCGGCAGCGGCTTCGGATCTTGCCATTTGCCACTCACCAGCTTTGAGTACCGCAGAATTCCATCACCAGCTGAGCTGCCTCTTTCGTCCAGAACTAAAGTACCTTTAGCTGAGGCAGCAAGACTCATAATCTGTAGTGCTTCAAAAGCAGGACCAAGGCTTTTCAGCTCTGACCAACCATCAGCTGTGCGCTGCTTATACCTGGCACCATAATGCAGGGTTTTACCGTCTGGGGCGTAAAAGGGTCTGCTTTCTCCAGCCGGCAGCGCTATCTTCTGCCACTGCTCGCCCGCCCTTCGAAAAATGACAGATTCAGGTGCTTTGGCATCACGAGAATGTTTCCATCTGCTGACAAAAAACTCGTTCATATCAGCAGAGAAACCACCAGCGTCGCCCCATTCTGCTGTATTCACAATGCCGGGGGCAAAAGGCATGGCAGTTAAACCTGGTGGTGTTTGCCCCAGATAAGGGCCTTTAAGGGCAGGAAATTGATCCTGGCTATAACTCTTGCTACTCATAGTGAGTGCGCAAAGCAGCAAAATAACGAACAGACAAATACGCTCCATCACTTATTTTTCCTTTTAATTCAGTTTGTTATCTCACATTTATATGGAGGTACAACCTTGGGCTTTACTCAGTGCCTAAACTGTTGCTACCAATCTATAAAGGCTAGGTCTTGGATCTTGCACCGTTAAATGGAAGCCAGATTGATTGGCTATTTTCTCTGTTCTTTTCTGTTTTTACGTTCATTAAACTCATTGAAACTAAAGCAATAAAGTCTTTTGGGGCAAGGTGCAAGACCTGAGACCAAAGCTTTTTTGCTATTCGGCCATAAATAACACCGCGTTAGTAATCACTAAAACTTGTTCCGTAGTTACAAGCGCTGCGTCCAGGTCTTTTTCCAAAAACTCAGGTAAGTGATCGCTGACTCGCTTTATCTGGTCAGCACCATCAGCTTCGTACTGCCGGACGAAACTAAGGCATGGCTCTGATCCTCTTGCTTTTTGCTCCAGACAAAGTGCAGCCAAAGTAGATAAATTTTCAATGTTATCCTGTAGTGCCTGTAAATTGACTTGCTCCTTAGCTTTGCCAGAGCAGGCCGCTACGACAGTAGCAACAATTAATACAGATAAACATTTAAGACTTTGATTCATGCTTCCTCCAAAACTAAAAGACGATCATTTAACCTGCAAAGCATAGCTGTGGTTTGAGATGAACCCTGGTTTTGCCTGCTGTTATAGTTGTTTGTTGAGCTTACTCGCCCCGCATCCGATAGCACAATAGGATCCCACGAAGCCCCCCTCCAGAAAACAGCAGCAAGACCTATGCTGAGTAACAGCATCACTGATATTTCAACAACTTTGCTATAACGCTCAATAGCAAAAACATAGCTGTTAGCAGCCTAACTCTGTAATATGCAAAAGCTCACCAACTGGCCCCCACAAGTAAAACACTTTGCCCCAAGACTCCTGCTGAATTGGTGTTATTTTTGTTTTGTACTTTGATTGTGAGCAAAGACTGTAAGCAATATCTATATTCGACACGCACACCTGCAGCATAAAATTAGTGGCGAATTCATGGTTAAAAAAACGCTGCAAAAAGAACAGACAGTCTCCGTTTTTAAATAATGTTAAATCCTCAGAAACGTACTCTGCTTCAAACCCGATTTCTGCATAGAATGACTGTGAAACCTCATAGTCTTTACTAGGTACAAAAGCTTTTATATCAGTAACATTCACTGTTGCCTCCTGTTCATAGCTAAACCCGACGGCTGAAGCGACGAGTTCTTGTGTACATCGCAGAGATTAGATGCTCTGAATAACACACTATGGGTTCTGTATTGTTTTCTCTTCATGCCATGCACCCATTCAATACCCTGAATAGCTGTAGTAGGGAATGCTGCAAAGTAGCTTGGGGCCGAGACGATTGAAATGCTCATATCAATGTCTGCACTGCCAGATACAGCAACATGGTCTTACAGTTGCATTGCTGCAATTATGTCTTATCCTTCGCCAAAAACAGGAGTTCCACTGCATGTATTACTGGAAAAACTTGAAAGAAAACCAAGCAATCAATGTCAGCGAAATGCCAAACAAAACACCGTAAATAAAGTACTTACGAAAAACTTCAGAGGATTGATTTTGTGCCATTTTAAGATTCTCTTTAGCAATTACGTTGAAATTTAACAGATTTGCTAACTCACACACCTGTACGAGCAAGCCTTTTAGACATAGAGCGCCGCTGGCGCAGTTGTTAGGTCTTGTTTGGGTTAACCAATGATGTGAGAACATGGTCTTCCCAATTCCCATTAATTTTTAAAAATCTTCTTGCAAGCCCTTCCTTAACAAAACCCAAATGCCCAAGTAATGCTTCTGACCTTTGGTTGGAAGGCATATAATTAGCCATAACTCTATTTAAATGAAGCTCTGAAAAAGCATAACCTATTACATGAACACATAATTTTTTCATCAGCCCCCTGCCTTGATACGTCTTTGAAACAGCATACCCCATGTTACACCCCATAAAGGGGCCTCGAACAATGTTGGTTAGAGAACATATGGCTACTATGTCTCCTTCTTGCGGGTTAAAGTAAATAAAATGCGCTGATTTGCCTTCAACCAGTTCTTTTTCACGCTCGTGTAATCGCAGTGTCCACGCATCAATTGAATGATACCCTTCTTCTCTACGAGGCTCCCATCTGCGCAAGTGTTCTTCATTCCTGAGGTAAAAGTCAGAAATTAAGGCTGCATCATCTGTTGATAAAAATCTGATTTCCATACTTTCACCCTTAACGCCCGCAAGCCAGCAGAGTAACTTGCAGTAAGTAGAGCGGCCTAGCGTTTTGATGGCCTTTGTTATGCAGTAGCATTTTCAACCGGCACCAATAAAAATTTACTCACTGATCCAGACTGCCTCGCTTGCTTGAACGGCCTATATTCCTCTGAATTGTAAAAACCTAAAGCATCTTCTTTAGTTGGAAATTGTGCCACCACGCTGAATTGCGGTTTTTCAGTACCTTCCAGTAACTCAATGGCTGACGTTCTGGTTAAATATTTCCCACCAAAAGAATTGACCAGCGGTGTAACTTTCCGAAGATATTCATTGACCCATGATGGTTCTGCAATATTGGTCTCAACGATCAAAAGATAACTCAATGTTTTCTCCTACTACAGGTTGTACTCACCTGCGGATTGTAAGTAGCTCGTTGCGATAAACTGCGTGCAGCGATATTGCAAATATCTCATCTTACAATGAATCAGGTGCGATGCATTGTTATAGATTTAGTTTTCACATTCGATATCTGACGGCACAATAAAGAAAAAGTCTTCCGTATTAAAATCAGTACCATTTTTGATATAGGCACGAACTGCCTCAGTGTATCCGTCATCGTTTTCTTTTCCAGGATAAGGACGACTGCCAGAACAAACGGAAATCACACCGTCGTTAGTGTAAACAATATATTGCCAACCTACATTTAAAGGTATTCCGCAGTCTCCGCGACCAAACCTGCTATAAAGTTTTTTAATTTCTTCTGAGTTTCCCTTTAGAGATTCTATTAGTTCGAACTCGGCGACCACACTTTTCATGTGGTCTTTATTTGGTTTTCCAATTTTTACAGACTTAACACCGACTACAAAGACATGCTTAGATCCCGTAATTACTTCTTTAATATTGATGATTCCGCAGCTACATGCGTAAGACAGTTAGAACAAATAACACTGTGTATTAAGCCAGAGCTATAATCAAAACCAGTTATACGAACGAAACAGCACTATGCCCGCCTTTGCAGTAAAGGCGTTAAAGAGCAAAAACCGCAATATGATCAATAACCTAGCTTTACACATCATGCCCCTTTAAACCTTATTCTACCGATGGACTAAAACAGCTTAGCCTAGATACAGCTTTAACCAGTTAATCCTATCTTGCTGCGCTTTTGCCTGCACAGGTCTGAAACCATGATCAGCGCCAGGGTAAATCAGCAGTTTATGTGGATGCTGTAATGCTTTGAGTTTCATTGATAATTGTTCAGAGCTGGTCACAGGTACATGTTTATCTTTATCACCGTGCTGGATCAAAATAGGTAAGTCGGCGGGTAACTGCTCGGGCCAGAACAGCACTGAACGCTCTTTTAAAGCTACAGTTTTATTGATGTTGTAGTTGGGGATCCTGCCTTTAAATACATTCTCCATCTCAGGGCGAATTTCCAGTTCTTTGGCTAAATCTGTCGGGCCAGCGCCTACTACTATGGTTTTCAGTTCAGGCATAGATTTGGCCAGCATATAGGTCATCATAGCGCCTCTGCTGTGGCCCCACATGCCCAGACGATTAGCATCCGCCTGTTTCATGCCCTGAGCTATGGGCAATAAGGCTTTTACATCCTCTAAGTCGGCACCACCAAACTCATCAAACCCGGCTTTTACACCACTGTTTTGGTTCCAGTTGTGCTGGCCTCTGTAATTGCTGGCCAGGATAACAAAACCTTGCTCAGCCACTGGCATCAGATTATTCATAACAAAACTAAAGGTCAGTTTGCCATAATCGCCATTACCGCCCCTGTTATAAATAACCACTGGAGCTTTACCGCTGATCTGTTTAGGTTTAATCATAAAACCACGAACAGGTAAGTCCCCTACTCTATACACAAAGTCCTGACAATCCAGCGTCTGCTGGAAAAGCTCAAACTTTGCCTTTGGTAGTTCAGCTCTGAGTGTAGCTTCGGAAAACTTTGGCTGATTTTTGCCCATTTTTATCCGCATAGCCATAAAGCTGTCATAACTTTGATAGGGGCCACTAAAACAGCTTCGGCTTTTTTGCAGACTGGCTGCAGTGCTGAAGAGTTCAAACTGACCTTTGGGCTCTGTCAGCGAAGCTTGAGCCAAAGGCGTTTTAGCTACAACAGCACCACTGAAGGCAAGGCTTAAAAATAAAGATACTACTGAGGTTTTCATTACAACATCCTTGTTTAGGTTTACTTAAGCGCGATCACCGCTACTACTGCTTCATGATCAGAAGGATACAAGCCGTTGTATCTTCTGTTATCCACCTGATAACTGGTGACCTGCAGGTTTTTACTTACAAAAATAAAATCTATAGTTTGGCTTAGGCTAGTGGCTTCGCGGCCAAAACCGTTAAAAGTACCAGCATTTTGCGAAAGCTTATCTTTCGCCACTAAAGCACTGTCGTTTAAGCTTTTACTCAGCGCCTTGTAGGGCTCGCTGCTGGGATCGACATTAAAATCGCCAGTCAGCAGCACTTTACCATTTTCAGGTAAAGCTTCCACTTCAGCTTTTAGCAACAAAGCACTTTGTAACTGAGCTTGCTGGCCCATATGGTCAAAATGGGTATTAAAAAAGTAAAAGCTTTGGCCGGATTTCAGCGCTTTAAACTGAGTTTTGGTAAAAGTGCGGTTCAGGCTTGCATCCCAGCCTTTGGATACTTTTTCCGGAGTTTCTGACAGCCATAAAGTTTTGGCCGAAAGCAGCTGCAGCTTGTCTTTGCGATACAAAACCGCAGTGCTTTCGCCTTTGGTTTTACCATCGTCCCTGCCTTCACCAAACCATTGATACTGCGGCAACATAGCTACTAAATCATGCACCTGAAACAATTCGGCTTCCTGCAAGCCAATTAAATCTGGCTGCTGAGTTTGAATTAAATGTGCCAGCAAGAACTTACGCTCTGGCCAGTACTGCGGCGTACCTTCAGCCTCACAGAGACCACAACGAATGTTGTAGCTCATTAATTTGAGTGATTCGGCAAACGCATATTGCGGCACTAGCAGCAAGGACAAAAAAATCAGCAAAACTTTCATAAACTTAGCCTGTTGGGTTAAAAACAAGCGACCAGACTAGTCTAACAACTTTGCCGAATTATTAATTCGGAAGGCATCAGCAGATCAGCGCCTAAATCACCCGATAATAAGATACGGGCTGCAGTACGACCTTTTTCGTCGCTATGCTGAGCAATAGTGGTCAGGCTGGGGTAAGCACGTTCAGCTTCCTCAATACCGTCAAAACCTGCCACTACTAGATCATCAGGTATGCTGATGTCCAGCTCACGGGCTACAGCCATGGCAGCCAAAGCAATACGATCGCTCATGCAAAGCAGCACGCTGGGTCTGGGGTACTGAGTTAAAGCCTCACGGGCGGCCACTAAGGCAAAAGGGTGAGTATTAACCGGAATATGCCAGACCGCATCGGCGGGTAAATCACGGCCTTGTTCTATCGCAGCTGCCAGGTAACCATCTAAACGACGGCGGGATATTGCTTGTTCAGTGCTATATAACTCATGTGGCTGAATACGGCACACTCGGTCTGATTCAATTAAGCGCAGCCCCAGCACAGCCACTTTGCCCTGCATTTTATTAAAGGCATGTTCAGCAATACGATGGGCTGCGGCATAGTTATCTACGTTAACCGACATTGCATTATCCAAATTACAGTCCACAGTAATTAAAGGCTTGCCGCTTTTAATAATACGTTGCAGCTGCTCAGGGTTACTGGGCGCGCCATACAAAATAAAGCCGTCGGGCACAGCTTCAGCACTGCTGCTGCTGGTGTTATGCCGGCCTGATAACAACAGCATATCCATGCCATGTTCCTGCAACACTTCAGCTACCCCTTTAATAAATTGATTCGCCACAGGATCGCTGACTGAATATTCCAGAGTGTCCGACAATAACACAGCCACTATGCCAGAACGGCCAGTACGCAAACTACGGGCTGCAGCATTAGGGCCGTCGTAACCCAATTCAGTACATTGCTGCAATATACGTTGGCGTAATTCTGGGGAGAGTTGGTCTGGTCTGTTGTAGGCATTGGAGACAGTAGCGACCGACACCCCTAAGTAGGAGGCCACAGTTTTTAAGTTTAGTTTTTTTGGTTTTTCAGTAGCCGACACAGCCATAACACCCTGTTTTAGTTCGGGCTTTATCATGCCTGTTCAGCAGTTGAATTACCAGTAGCTGCAACTGGTAATGTAAGCACTACCAATAACCCTGCGCCCTGATTTTGCAGGTTTAAACTACCGCTATGGGCTTCAGCTATATCGCGACATAAAGTTAAACCTATGCCTGAACCATTTTCTTTACTGGTGTAAAAAGGCACCATAGCATGAGCTAGAGCTTCGCTAGTCATTCCACCGCCGGCATCCTGAATACGGATTAGTAATTGCTCTGGCATTTCGGTAAAACTTAGTTGAATCTGTTCTGGGTTTGAGCCTGATTCATGGGCGTTTTTTAACAGGTTTAGTAGCAGCTGTGATAACTGCAGCGAATCGGCCTGCCAGACACGACGCGGCAAATCGCCCTCTAATTCAAACTCATACTGATCCTGCAGCTGATTAATCAGCCGTGCCCATTGCACTGGTGCTAAAACAGGTTTCGGCAATTTGGCAAATTGAATATAGGATTGCAAAAACTGGTTTAAATGCTGCTGGCGCTCACTGATGGTCTGGAATATTTGTTGTAGCTGCGGATGCTGCAGTTCTGTCGCCACTAATTGGCCAGAGTATGCCAGAGAGGACAAAGGTGCCAAGGTGTTGTTCAGTTCATGCCCTATCACCCTCAGCAGCTTTTTCCAGGCTTTGACTTCTTCGCGGTGAATTTCGCGGGTCATAGGTTTTAATAAATGCAGCTGATGTGGTTTTTGATTCAGCGAAAAACTACTGACCGACAAATGCCAAATCGACACTGGTTCACCCAAATGCAATAAACCTTGTTGGCCATGTTGAATCGCCAACGCCAGTTCAGGTAATGCTGAAGTTATGTCTGAAAACAGCAAGCCTTCGAACTTATGGCCCTGATGCAACAAGACACGAGCTGCCGGGTTAGTCATCAGCACCCGGCCTGTTTGGTCTGTTAATACCAAAGCGCTGGGGCTGGATTGCAGCACAGTATCAAGCAGCAATTCACGCTGATACAAAGTGGCGCGTTCCTGCCGGAGTTGCGCTGACATTTGCTGCAATACTTCAGCTAAAGGTGTGAGTTCACGTAATAGCTGGCGATTGGCATCGACATTAAAACTGCCATCCTGCAAATTTTGCGCGTGTAAATTCAGTGCTTCAATTTCCTGCAGCAAAGGTTTTAGCGCAAAGTGCAGCACCAGTACCACCAGCAGATCAAAACCGACAAAAAGCCCGTACCAAAGCGGCTGCGCGTCCAAATACCGCAACAGCAAAAAAGCTGGTATTAGCAAAGCCAGCACCAGCAGATATAAACGTCTGCTCAGTTGCATAAGCTGTTACGCAGGTTCAATGCCATAAAACTCCATTCTTCGATACAAAGCCTGACGACTGATGCCTAATTGTTTAGCTGCACGCGCAACCACGCCCTGAGCCTGCTGCAGCGCTTGTTCAATTTGCTGTTTATCCAAATCATCCAAAGCTTTTTTTGCTGTGAGTTGCTCTTGTGGTAAAGCCAGATCATCAGCGTCAATTTCATCGGCCAAGGTCAGTAATAAAGCGCGCTGACATAAATTTTGCAGCTCACGCACGTTGCCAGGCCAGGAGTAACTTTGCAGCGCTTGCTCAGCTTTTTTCGTTAAGCTTTTTTGCCCTGCTAAAAAATGCCGTGCCAAAGGCACTATGTCATCCACTCGGTCTTTCAGTGATGGTAAATGCAGCTGCACTACATTGATACGGTAATACAAGTCCTGCCGGAACTGGCCAAGGCTTATGGCTTTAGTTAAATCTGCATTGGTGGCGCTGATAATACGCACATCCACTTTGCGGGTTTGGCTTGAGCCTAAACGTTCGAATTCTCCGGTTTGGAGCACCCGCAGTAATTTCATCTGGCCTGATAACGACAAATTACCTATTTCATCCAGAAATAAAGTGCCGCCATCTGCAGCTTCAAAACGGCCTATCCGGGTTTTAGTGGCGCCGCTGTAGGCACCAGCTTCAGCGCCAAACAACTCGGCTTCCATTAAATCGGCAGGCAAAGCGCCCATATTCACTTTAATCAAAGGCTGCTGTTTACGGCAGGAATTGGCATGCAGCACCTGAGCTATGCCCTCTTTGCCGGCACCATTTTCACCTGTGATCAATACTGCAGCATTGCTCGGCGCCAGTTGCAATGCCATTTGTAGCAGTTGCTCCATGGCGGTACTGGCAAACACCAGACCACATAAGTCTTTACCGGCAAAAAGGCCTAATCTTTCCTGCTGCTTGCGCTCGGCTTTTAAGTTTTGCTCTGTCAGTTGTTTGATTTTCAGCGCATTAGCCACAGTGGTCAGCAAACGCTGATCATCCCAGGGTTTGGCTATATAGTCGGTGGCACCGGCTTTGACCAGCTCCACCACCATATCCAAATGAGTCCAGGCTGTGAGCAGCACCACCGGAATAGCTGGATGCTCAGAGCGCAGCTGATAAAACAGCTCTCTGCCCTGGGCACCACTCATTTCGCCCTGCGCAAAGTTCATATCCTGCAAAATCAAATCGATAGATTGCTGCTGCAAAATGCTCTTGGCGAGATGAGGCTGCTGTGCAACAAACACCTGATAGCCCTGCAACTGAAACAGGGTCATCAGGGCGGTACAGACCGCCTCGTTATCATCGATGACCAGTAGTTTTTTCATTATTTTATAGTACTTACAAAGTCTTAGTTGCTGTCGCTGGCGAAATTCTGGTTGCTATTCTGGCAGGATACCATGTGGCCAGCGTGACACAAAGCAGCAATAAAACCATAGTCAGCAGCGGCAACCAGACAGGCACTGCTGGGATACTAATCACCTTAGCCAGACTGATATTTAAGCCGTAACAGACCAGAATACCAAAGCCTGCACCTATAGCTGTGGTTAACCAGCTTTCACTTAATACATCCAGCAAAACGCGGGCTTTACTGGCGCCCAAAGCGCGTTTAATCCCCACCTCTTTTTGCATTTGCAAGGCGTGGAAATGCGCATGGCTATAAGCGGAAATCATGGCCACCAGCAGCATCAAACCACTTAATACGGCTAATAAGGTGGCTAAACCTATTTCAGAACGAAATACTTCGTCCCGATTTTCATCCATCCGCAGCACAGTACCAATATCCATTTGGGGTTCAGCATTTCTGATCACTTCTGTTAATTGCTTGCGCACTGTATCTGACTGCCCCTGAGCGACACGGACGATCAGATGATAACCTTGCTCTGCTCTGTGAAGTGGAGCCATCAAAATCTGACCATAAAAAGCATCACTTGCATAACGCTGAGAGAAAAAGTCAGACACCACACCCACTACGACTCCATTATTGGTTACCTTACCTATAGGATTTTGTTCTGCGAACAACTGCCTCGACAATTTCTCAGTCATGACTATGTTTGTAGTGCCTCTGTCCAGCTCCGTCAGCAGACGTCCTGTAATAAGCTCTATGCCCAATACCTGAAAAATCGACTCTGAACTGTTGTAATAAGGTACGGACTCTATATTGGTCTCATCCTGACGATCCTGTTCAAAAATATTCCAGTTTGAACCGCCCTGGCGCAATGGGATCTGATTGGCATAGGCTACGGAGTCAACCCCGGGCATTTGCCTTACAGCAGCCAATTGCCTGTTGATAACTTCGGAAAGTGCAGGCTCAAGACGCATAGCAGCACTGGTAGGCTTCACCCAAAGGGTTAACAACTGCTCTAATTCCAACCCTGTAGGTTGCTCTACCAATTGTCTGGCGGCGCCGGCTAGCAATAAAGAGTTCACCACTAAGCCTAAAGTCACGGCCAGCTGCAACAGCAACAAAGCTGTCACCACTTTACGACGCAATAAGGATTTGAAAATTAAATGAACTGACATAATAGACTCCTTATTGTTTTAACTGCTGATTCAGCGGGCTGAATGAGGTTTTTAAAGCTGGGTACAAGGTCACCAGATAGCTGACCAGCGAAACAAACACAGCCATCACCGCCAACATTTGCCAATCCCAGCTGGCTAATGCCCGCGTACCTGGTAATAAAGCGTTGATAGTCCAAAGACCTAACCGAGCAAATAGCAGAGCAGCAACAAAAGCTAAGGCTGAACTGACAAACACATCAGCCAGGATCTGGCCTTGTAGCTGCCAGCGACTGGCGCCCAGAGCGCGACGCAGACTGAATTCATACTGATTCGCCATGTAACGGTTTAGTGATAGATGACTGGCATTGACTACACAAACCAGCAGGAATAATGAGGCCACTAAAGCAAAGGCGTCCAGTTGATCATTAGTAGCACGCATAGCTTTTTGTACATCCAGAATATTGTCCAGCCTATTTCCTTCTGGTCTTGGGTGCCGGCCTGCAGCCTTTTCATCTGCCACCATGTTTTTTAAAAATTGTTGATATTGCTGTATTTTTTCCGGGCCATCCAATTGCACCCAAAACTGCAGCATGTTGGCAAAATTGGTTCTGGCCATGTGTGGATATGTAGCTATATTGCCATCCCAGTCAACATCGGTGAATGAATTCTGAGTGTTGGACTGAATAGCTAAGTCATAGGCGGTTTCCAGTGGCATATAAATATCTTCTGTCGGTTCTGCAGAGCGGCGACCATTGACGTCATATAAACGTGGCAACATACTCCAGTCATCCAAAACCCCTATCACTTTGAATAACTGATCATCCAACAGCATGTCTTGCCCTACCACATCAATACGGCCAAAAAATTTAACTGCGGTATTTTTACTGATCACCACTTCCATTCTGGCTTTATTGTCAGGCCAGGCTTCGCCATATAAAAAGGGCACATTAAACAAGGCAAAAAAGTCACGTTGGGTAATACGCAAAGCGACTTTTGCCGGCGTTGCCTGCTGGTTTTCCAAAGTTTTGGCATAGGCATCACTGGAGAACATCGCAGCTTCAGCAGAGGTAATGCCGCTACCACTCATTTTCTGCATATCCATATAACTCATCACACGTGACGGCTCAAGACAGTCGGTGCAATCCCCCGGCAAAGAGTTAATGCGCGCCATAAAAAGTGTCTGACTTTTTTCCGGTATTGGGTCTCGGTTCATCCAGTAATACAAAGTAGCGTTACTGAAAAAAGTGCCTAACCCTAAACTTAAAATCAGCAAAGTTAAGGCATAAGGTAAAGGGGCTCTTTTAATGCTGAACCAACTGAGCTTCAGGTTATGAATAATGGCTTCCATCTTAAGCTCCCGCTGCAATCAGAGGTTCATATAAAGTGGCGTCATTCAACTGACCATCAACAATCTGAATATGCCGGTTGGCACGACGGGCCTGATCCGGGTCGTGTGTGACCATTAAAATGGTGCAACCCTGTTGATTGATTTTCTCCAGCAATTCCATCACCTGACGAGCCATTAACGAATCCAGGTTACCTGTAGGTTCATCCGCTAGCAGAATACGCGGCTCACCCGCAATAGCGCGGGCTATAGCCACACGTTGCTGCTGACCACCAGAAAGCTGACTTGGGTGATAATCACGGCGCGCCGCTAAACCTACGGTTTCTAATGCGTGTTCAACACGACGCTTACGCTCAGCCGAACTAAAACCGCGATAGCGTAGCGGCAGCTCGATATTATCAAACAAACTGAAATCTTTAATCAGGTTAAAGCCTTGAAAAATAAAGCCTATTTTTTCGTTTCTAAGAGCTGATAATTCCCGGTCCGATAAACCTTTAACAGAACGGCCATCCAATAAATAATCGCCTTCGTCAAAACTTTCCAAGGTACCCAGCACGTTTAACAAGGTGGATTTACCAGAACCTGAAGGGCCTGTTAAAGCAGCAAATTCGCCTTCATTTACCTGCAGATTAATCTGACGCAGGGCATGAGTTTCAATTAAATCAGTGCGAAAAATTTTGCTTAAGTTATTAATTTTAATCATGGTTTACTCCTTTAGGGCGTAAGCCCCAGATTCCTGTGAAAGCCTTAGTCCTGTGAAAGCCTTAGTCCTGTGAAAGCCTTAGTTCAACTGAACTCTGTCTTGTTGTTTAAATTCATCCAGATTAGAGATGACCCATTGGTCTCCCTCTTTGGCACCTTGTAAAATTTCGACGTACTGCACAGACGATGCCCCTAAAACCACTGAGGTTTTTACCGCCAGATTGTTCGTCACCTGATAAGCAATACGGCTGGCACCAGAGCCGACAAAGTCGCCACGCTTGATGCGCAGCACATTGTCTTTTTGTTCAATAATAACGCGGGCTGATAAACGCTGGTTCTGACGTAAGCTGGTGCTGTCGTTTTGAGAAAAACGCACTCGTGCTGTGACTAAGTTGTCTTTCACTTCTGGCGCTATATGGCTCAATTCACCTTTGAGTTGCAGATTGCCTAAATTTACTTCAACCAGCATGCCAACAGCTAAATCACGGATATAACTTTCCTGCACTGAAAGCTCAGCTTCGTAACGACTTAAATCGATCACTGTTAACAAACCTGTGCCAGCTAATACATGACTTTGCTGCTCTGCCAGCCAGTTACCGACCTGCCCTGTGACAGGAGCTTTAATTTGCAATGCCGCCAGTTTGCGATCCAGTTCAGCCACCACCAGAGCCTGACGAGCTAAGGCGGACTGACCAGACTTTTTTTCAAAATTCAGCTTATCTGAAGCTAAAGCCACTTTACGTTTGGCGTGATCAAATTCCAGTTCAGCTTGCAATAACTTGTCTTTGGCAACGTCGTAATCCAACTGACGAATCACCCCCACTTTAATGGATTGCTCGGCACGAGCCAGTTCACGTTTGGCTGCTATTAAGTTGACCTGAGCTGTGTTTTGCACCTGCTCCATATCCAATTGCAGTTCGCGGGCCAATAAAGTCGAACGCTCAAAGTCGGATTCCATACTGGCCAGCAAAGCGCGTTGTTGCTCCAGCTCGTTATCCAGAGCCGGGCTGGACACCACAGCCAGTAAATCACCTAATTGCACTGCTTCTCCGGGTTGTTTCAGATACTGCACCTGGCCTGCTTCCTGACTAAATAAAGTAGGTGCATTGGCCGCAACCACTCTGCCCTGCACCGATAAATCGCGGGTAAAACTGCCGCGCTCCACTATAGCCAGTTGCACCTGATCTTTAGGTAATACCAAAGAAGCCTGAGCTGAGCTGGCAGCAAGCAGGCTATAACTGATATAACAAACAACCGCCATAAACAAAGTGGCCAGCACAGGGCGACGCCACTGCCTGGTTTTACTTGGTTGGATTGGAATATCCTGATTTTCTGTACCCTGGATCATCACTGTTCTCCGCATTCTGATTAACCAGAGATAGCAGGGACTGTGCCAAGGCGAAAAATAAAGATAAACCCTTGTTTTATAAAGAAACACTGGGCTAATTCGAAAATATAAAAACTGTCCGCGGACAGAAAAAGTGTCCGCAAACATCAGCCGGACAGCGGACATTTAGCTAACAAGGAGCAAAAATGCATTATTTATTGCAGTATCAAACATCAGCAGATTATCTGGAAAAGCGGGTATTGTTTCGGGCCGAACATTTGCAACTGGCCTGGTGGGCCGCAGAGCGGGGTGAGTTGATATTGGGTGGTGCTCTAGGTGAGCCTATCGAAAGCGCTATGCTGCTGTTTAAGGTCGCAGATCCGGCGTTAGTGAAAGCTTTTGCTGAATCCGATCCTTATGTTATCAATGGCTTGGTCAGCAGCTACCGTATCCTGCCATGGCACACAGTAGTGGGCCATGATGCCGCAACCCCGATACGCTAAAGATTAAATTTGGGTCAGATTAAAATGGGGTCCGATCACATTTTCTAATGTGATAGGACCCCATTTTTATTTTTTCTGCCACTGGCCGTTTAGTTGGATAAACTGGCCAGCTTCAGTTTTTTCAATAGCTTTTTTGCCGGCAATAGCTTCAACATCAGACAATTGAATGCCATTTTTAGCTGCCAGTTTTTGATACTCAGCTTTACGGGCCTGATTAATCAGTTCAGCAATTTGTTTCGCCTGAGCCGAAGCGCTAACTACACCTAAATAGCCATTAGGTTGTTCGCCAACCAACCCCTGAGTTTTAGCAGGGCCTAAAGCTGACATGGCTTGTTGTAAATCCATAGCCAACAAAGGCAAACTGATGGCAAACACACCTGATAGCAGTAACTTGTGTACAGTTTTCATTTTGGCCTCCTCTAAAATAAACCACTGGAATCACTGATTAATTCATCCAGCTCTTTATCCACTTTAATTAAAATTTCATGCTGAATTTTGACATTCAAATTGATATTGATTGGCTCATTTGGCAAAGCTACCTGTACCGTTGGGGTACAAGCGGCAGTAACACTGAGAACCAAACAAAAAATTAAACCCTGTCCAACCCTGCGTCTCTGACTTGCAGACTTTGACTGAGAAAATTGTCTATCCTGCCCATATCGCATTATCACTCCTTACGGGCGTCTTTGGCTTTTTGGGCTGCCAGACGCTGTTGAACCCGTTTTTTCACTAACTCGCTGACCTGACCGCTTAACTGTAGGCTGGTGATCATTGCCGGTAAATTCTCTTCTAAATTAATACTGAAATTCACAGCCCGGCCTTTTTCAAACTCCGGGTTATTGCCTTCCAATTTCAGTGCCAGTAACAACTGGCCTTCTTTGCTGTAACTGACTCCAGCCGACAGCACTGAAAAATGAAAATTCTGCAGCGCCTGCATTACGATCTTCATGCCCTGATTCGATGCAGCCATAGCCAGGGCTTTATCCGACTGGTATGCAATCTTGCCGCCAGGTTCTAAAGCAGCCACAGAGCCCTGAGCTACCGTCAGCTTACCTTGCTCTATGCTTAGCGGCAAAGTGCCGGATAGTGTTCCCTGCCCTGTCATATCGGCGCTGGGGTGCTGTTTCAATAGTTCAGCTAGCTGTAATTTATCCAGTTGCAGCATAACTTTAGCATCCCTGCTTAAATCAATATTCTGCTGCGAAACCATCACCTGACCGCCAAACAAAGCCAGTTGCAATTGCTTTAGATCAAGCTGTCCGGCAAACCAGTCTGGCGCTTTGGTTTTGTAGGTGGCCTGAAGCTCTACAGGCCCAAACAACAGACCATGATTTACTTGCTGCAGCTTCAAATCAGTAGTTTGAACAGTCCATGCCGCACCTTCGCTGAATAAGCTTAACTTTGTAGTCAAACCATTAAATACAGTTCTGTCGTAGATGCCACTTAAATCGCGTACTACCAGTGCTGTTTGCTGTTTGGTCAGCGTCATGCTGGCCATATCAAACGTCAGTTGACCTTCGCCTGATACTTTGCCTTTTTGCAATGTCAAAAGTTCAGGCCAAAAAGGCCCCATTTGTAATGGATTACCCGCCAGAAAAAACAGTTCGGGCAAAGTCCAGTCCAGGCTAACTTTCTGCTCAGCCAGTTTTACTTTATGCTCCAACGCCAGGGATTGACTGTTCGCCAACCTACCTTCCGCTTCTGCTTGCTGCTGTTGATACGAGGCTTTTCCCGCCCAATTCCAGTCCAGCGTTTTTACCAGAGCATGCTGCAGCTGTTTTACTTCAAGTTTCAATTCAGTTTTTAGTTGCGTAGTTGCCGGCTGTGCCGGATCCAATTGAAGCTTCAAATCCTTAGCTTCCAGCATCAGCTGTTGTATGTTCAGATCCGCATGCTGATAACCAGATTTCAACTGCAGAGGCTTAGTCGCTTCAAAGTTCAGTTGATTGTTTTGCCAGACAGCATTGCCACTGAGCTTTAAATCCAGCTCAGAAAACTGATGCTGTTGCCAGCTTAACTGGCTGCTTGCAAGGCTCAGTTCAAACTCTGGAATTTGTAGTTGTTCAGCCTTTGGCTGGATCAAGGCTTTTAGAGCCAGCGTTACATCACCAATGCCTTCAACAGATACGGCTTGTTGATTGGCCAGTTGCAGCTGTATTTGTTGGCTATTTTCGCTGTAGGTTAAAAAACCCAGCAGCAAACAGTCTGTGTTTTCAACACTGTTGCTCAGCTTGCTGTTTAAACGGGCGCAAGGTAACGAAATTTCAATCTGTTCAAAAACTAATACTTGTGGCAACCACAATGGCAACGCAGGCAGAGTAGCAGCCTTTGTTTCAGGCGTAGTTTCGGCTTGGGTTTCAGCAGTTGCCAATTGCAAATCCAGTTGGGCCTTTAGCGATTGAGCCTGCACCAGATCTAAAGGCCAGGGCCAGCCTGTCCAGCCTAACTCCAGTTGTTCCAGTTGCAGCAGTTGCTTGCCATAAAACGGCAGTTGTACCGAAAGCTGTTCAATACGCAGCTGTCCCCAGGATAAATCAAGGCCTTGCCATTTGGGGTTCAGTTGATTCCACCAGTACTGCAGCTGAATAAAAGCAAATAAAATGCCTGCCAGCAGCAACAGCAGCAAATTCCACTTGAACCAGGACTTCGATTTTTTTATACCAGCACCAGCCTTTGCCACATCATCCCCTTTTTTTCTGACTTTAACTTTAAGCTCTCTGACTGAACCGGCAGTGAACTCAATCTGCTAGTCTGGCGCTAAAGTCGATCGACGACCAGTACTTTTAATCCTGCCTCTGCAGCATTGTATCGTTTTGTTACATAGTTGTAGCTTTTTACCGCGCCGGAAACGTGTTCTAATTCTGTCAATAGACAAGGAGGAACTGATGAAACATTCTAAACTGACAATAGCCATAGCTTTTGCTTTGACCTTAGCCGCTTGTGGCACACAGACACAAACGAACTTACCAGCTGGTATCAAACTGATTGAACAATCCAAACCCCAGCAAGGTATTCATATTCCGTATAAAAAATATCAGCTGGACAATGGCTTAACCTTAATTGTTCATGAAGATCATTCCGATCCAATGGTGCATGTGGACGTGACTTATCATGTGGGTTCAGCCAGGGAAGAGCCCGGTAAATCAGGCTTTGCCCACTTTTTTGAACATATGATGTTTCAGGGCTCTGAAAACGTCGGTGATGAAGAGCATTTCCGAATCATCACTGAAGCAGGCGGTACGTTAAACGGCACCACCAACTCCGATCGCACCAACTATTTTGAAACTGTGCCCGTCAATCAGGTTGAGAAAATGCTTTGGTTAGAGGCCGACCGTATGGGCTTTTTACTGGACGCTGTGACAGAGAAGAAGTTTGAAGTACAACGCGAAACCGTGAAAAACGAACGGGGTCAACGCGTTGATAACCAACCTTACGGTCGTTTAAATGAACGCGTATCTCAGGCATTGTATCCTGATGGTCACCCCTATTCCTGGCCAGTTATTGGTTATATGGATGATTTAAACCGCGCCAACGTTAATGACGTGAAAGCCTTTTTCCTGCGCTGGTATGGCCCTAATAACGCAACTTTAACCATAGGTGGCGCTGTTAAAGCCGAAGACATTTTACCTATGGTACAAAAGTATTTTGGTTCTATTCCTCGTGGTCCTGAAGTTTCAGCCTCCGCCAAAGTTGCAGTAAAACTGCCAGAAACCCGTTATATCTCGATGGAAGACAATGTGCATTTACCGCTGGTCTACATCTCTTATCCAACAGCTTATGCTCATCATAAAGACGAAGCGGCTTTGGATAT
Source organism: Rheinheimera sediminis (assembly GCF_004005375.1). GTDB lineage: Bacteria > Pseudomonadota > Gammaproteobacteria > Enterobacterales > Alteromonadaceae > Pararheinheimera. Next base: position 21,027 of record NZ_RZUF01000028.1, read on the forward strand.
TTTGGCAGAAATTTTAGGTGGTGGTAACAACTCACTGCTGTATAAGAATCTGGTGAAAAACCAGTTAGCAGTGCAGGCTGCGGTATCTCACCCTTGCCGCGAACTGGCCTGTGAGTTTTCGTTATATGCCTTGCCAAATCCTGCTGCAGGTAAAAACCTGGCCGATATAGAGCAGATCATTCGTGCCAGCCTGACTGAATTTGAACAACGGGGTGTGACAGACGACGACCTGTTAAAAGTAAAAGCAAAAATTGAAGCCGGCAGTATTTTTGGCCTGCAAAGTGTTTCAGGCAAAGTCAGTCAGCTGGCCGCCAGCGAGACCTTTTTAGGTAAGCCAGACACTATTGGCGACGATATAGCCCGTTACAATGCTGTAACCAAAGACGATGTAATGCGGGTGTACAATACCTACATCAAAAATCAGCACTCTGTGGTGATGAGTGTGGTACCAAGAGGCCAAACTCAGCTGATTGCCAAAGCAGATAACTTTAAGCCGCTGCAACATGATTTTGGTGGCCCTTCAACCACTAAAGCTGAAGATCTGCAGGTACGGAAAGCAGTAGATAATTTTGACCGCAGCAAGCAACCTGTTGCTGGGATGAATCCAGCTGTTGAATTGCCTGCCACCTGGACCACAGATTTGGGCAACGGCATTAAAGTGCTGGGTAGCCAAAGTACAGAAACGCCAACCACCTCATTATTATTGAAAATTCCTGTTGGCAGTTATTATGAAACGGCAGATAAAGCCGGTGTATCCGCGTTAATGGCTGCACTCTTGAACGAAAGCACGCAAAATTACAGCACAGAGCAAATGAGCCTGGAGCTGGAAAAACTGGGCAGCAGTATCAGTATCAGCAGTGGCGACAGCTACGTTGATGTATTCGTCTCCAGCTTAAGTAAAAACCTGCCACAAACTTTAGTCTTACTGGAAGAGAAGTTACGTAATCCGGGTTTTAAAGCAGAAGACTTCAGCCGTCTGCAACAACAAACACTACAAGGTATTCAGCACAGCGCTACTAACCCTGGGTACATAGCAGCAACGGCCTATAACAGAATAATGCACGATGGCAGTATTGCAGCAGTTCCAAACGAGGGAACTCTGGAGTCTGTCAGTAAACTGACTCTGGACGATGTGAAAAGCTGGTATCAGACTCACTTTAAGCCAGCAGGTGGCCAGTTGATCGTCGTCTCCGATTTAACTCAGGACACTATAGCGACAGAGCTGAAAAATCAGTTGTCTGACTGGCAAGGCAAAGGCCCGTCGATACAGGTTAATACAGGTAAAATGCAAGCTAAGCCTGGTACTATTTATCTGCTGGATAAACCTGATGCGCCTCAATCAGAAATTCGCATTGGTAAGCGTTCACTGACGCAAGATCTTACTGGTGAGTTTTATCAGGCCAGTTTAATGAACTTTGTTTTAGGTGGCACTTTTAACAGCCGTATTAACCTGAATCTGCGTGAAGACAAAGGTTACACCTATGGTGCCCGAGCCAGCTTTAACGCCGATAAGTTTGCAGGTACTTACACAGCTTCAGCAGCAGTAAGAGCTGATGCCACAGTCGATTCTATTCGTCAGTTTATCAATGAAATTGACACCTTCAGACAGAACGGCATTCAGGATGACGAACTGGCGTTTATGCGCCTGGCTATCAATCAGTCGGATGCGCTGAAGTACGAAACGCCTAATGCCAAATTAGGTTTTATGGCACAAATTCTGGAGTTTAATGTAACGCCGGATTTTGTACGTGAGCGTAATCAAATTGTCTCCAGTATCAGTAAAGAACAGGTGAATGCCTTGGCAGCTAAACATCTGGATACAAAGGAGATGATTATATTAGTCGTCGGTGATGCAAAACGTCTGACACCTGAACTGAAGGCCTTGGGTTATCCGCTGCAGAACATCAGTTTGTGATCTGATGCAAAGTGTAAGGCCGCCCGACGGCGGCCTTACACTCATCAACTTTTCTGACTGCTTTTATTTTTTTCAGCCTTCACGGCAGTGGCTGAATCATCCCTTCATTTGCTTACAATTTTCTACCACTATTCAGTAGGGCAAAGCCATTTTGATCGCTACACTGTAGCAGCAGTTTTCTAATAATTTCCGACGAAAAAGCGGCTGAGAACGCTTTACCTGCCCGGTGTTATTAAGACCAACTGCTTCAGTTTTATCAAATTTTTATTAATTTATGACTAATCGTCACAAACTCAAAAAAAACGTGGCAAACTAGTAGGCCCATATCAGGTTGAGCTATGCATCAGTTCAAAACAATGAAGTGACATTAACCTGTGGCTGGCTGAAATCCGAAAGTGCTGTCAAGCCGTACGTTGAACGCCAAAGCTTTTGGCTCCTTAATTAACTTTTTAATCTGGTCACTGTTATGAAAAGATTTAAATCCATTTTATTTGCCATTTTGGGCCTGATCTGTGTGTTTGCTGTACTTGCAGGGGTCAAAGGAGGCCAGATTGCAGCCATGATCGAATCAGGCGAAACTTTTGTGCCGCCCCCTGAGTACGTCAGTACTTTTAGTGTAGAGCAACAAAGCTGGCCTAACACTTACAATGCCATAGGTACAGTGCTGGCTGACGAAGGTATTGTCATAGCAGCCGAAGTAGCTGGCCGGGTGAAGAAAATCAGTTTCAGTAATGGTCAGCAAGTCGCAGCAGGTACAGTGCTGATAGAGCAGGAAGCTACCAACGAACAAGCTCAGTTACGTTCAGCTGAAGCCAGTTTAAAGTTAGCCAAAACAAGCTATGACCGTTTAGTGCAGTTACGCCGCTCTAATATTGCCACTCAAAGTGAGTTAGACAACGCCAAACAACAACTCGACAGCGCCTCAGCTCAAGTAGACAACTTAAAAGCCACTTTGCAGAAAAAAGTGATTCGTGCCCCTTTTGATGGCCGCATTGGTATTCGTCAGGTTGATTTAGGTACCGACTTGCAAACAGGCACCGCCATAGTGTCGTTGCAAGCGACTAACAAAGTGCGGGTAAATTTCCCTGTGCCACAAAACTGGCTGACGCAAATTACTAAAGGTTTACCTGTTGAAGTCTCTGTAGGTGATGGGGCTGTCATAGTCAAAGGTGAAATCAGCGCTATAGGTGCAGAAATTAATACCAGTACCCGCAATGTCGTGGTTCAGTCTATTTTAGATAACAACGCAGCTGTGTTGATCCCGGGCATGGCCGTTTCTACCACAGTCACCTTAACAGCCCCTCATCAGCTGTTGGTGGTACCCAGCACAGCCATTATTTATGCGCCTTTTGGTGACACTGTGTTTGTGGTAGAAAAAGATGACAAAGGCGGTTTAAAAGCCCGTCAGCAATTTATTCGATTAGGCAAAGCCCGTGGTGATTTTGTTGAAGTGATTGACGGCTTAAAAATTGGTGATCAGGTGGTGAGCGCAGGTGCATTTAAGTTATTTAATGGCCAGTCTGTGGTGCTGAGTAAAACGCAGCCACCAGAATTTAAAACAACGCCAACACCAGCTGATACCTGATTTGACGCATAGAATCACCAGCCATTATTAATGAGCAGATTATGAATTTCACCGATATTTTTATTAAAAAGCCTGTACTGGCCATAGTGGTCAGTCTGCTGATCTTATTGGCTGGTTTCCAGTCGATGAGCAATATGACGGTACGACAGTACCCACGTTCCGATATAGCTGTGATAAAAATTACCACAGCATATATAGGCGCCAACGCTGATTTAGTCCGTGGTTTTATCACCACCCCTATAGAGCGCGCTATCGCTTCAGCCGGTGGTATCGACTACATCGAATCACAGAGCACTATGGGCGTTTCCACTGTCATAGCCCACTTGCATCTGAACTATGATCCACTGAAAGCCATGACGGAAATCAGTGCCAAGGTGAATCAGGTGCGCGGTGATTTGCCGCCTGAAGCCGAAGTACCAGCTATTGCCATTGAAGCGGCAGACAGTGAGTTTGCAGCAGCTTATTTAAGCTTCAGTTCAGATATTCTGGAGCAAAACCAGATCACTGAGTTTTTAAGCCGCTCAGTACAGCCCAGGCTCATCGCCATCAGCGGTGTGCAAAAAGCCGATATTTTGGGTGGCCGCACTTTTGCGATGCGAGTCTGGTTAAAACCAGAGCCTATGGCGGCGCTCGGCATCACTGCTTCGGATGTCCGTACTGCATTAACAGACAACAATATCCAGGCCACTATAGGTCAAACCCGCGGCGCTTACACTCAGGTGAATTTGCGCGCCAACACCGATATGAAAGGTGTTGACGAATTTAAGCGCATGATTTTACGGCAAAACAGCGAGGGAATAGTACGTTTATCTGATGTTGCCGACGTAGTACTTGGCGCTGACGATTACAACGTTGATGTCAATTATTCAGGTGAAACTGCCGTCTTTATGGGGGTATTTGTAGCACCTAATGCCAATTCACTGGATGTTATCAAAGCGGTCACCAAGGAAATGGAAGCCATTAAGGCGGAATTGCCAAGTGGTTTAACCGGAGGCGTTTCTTATGACGCCACCAAATACATTGAAGCCGCCATCGACGATGTAGTAAAAACACTGGCTGAGACATTACTGATCATTGTCGTAGTGATTTTCTTGTTTTTAGGTTTCAGTCGCTCTGTACTTATTCCCATTATTGCCATTCCGCTGTCGTTGATTGGTGCCATGTTTATTATGAAAGTCTTTGGCTTTTCCTTAAACCTGCTGACCTTATTATCGATAGTGTTATCTGTAGGTCTGGTGGTCGACGACGCTATCGTTATGGTAGAAAACATTGAGCGCCATATCCAAAATGGCCTGAAACCTTTTACAGCCTCTTTGGTCGCAGCCCGTGAATTGGGTGGTCCTATTATTGCGATGACTGTGACGCTGATTTCGGTCTATGTGCCAATAGGTTTACAAGGCGGTTTAACCGGTACTTTATTCCGTGAATTTGCTATTACCCTGGCTGGAGCTGTAACTATTTCAGCCGTAGTGGCTATTACGCTATCGCCTATGATGGCGTCCCGCATGTTAAAACCTCATACCAGCAACAAAGCACCGCTGGATGGCATTTTCAATAAATTCCAGGGCTTTTACAGCCGCAAACTCGAAAGCACCTTAAACAACAGAACAGGGGTTTATGTGTTCTGGATTGGTATTATGCTGCTCTGTGTGCCCTTGTACAGCATGTCACCGAAAGAGCTGGCTCCAGTCGAAGATCAGGGTGTTATTTTTGGTATTGTCGACTCTCCGGCCAACTCTACTGTTGATCAGTCGTCTTATTACGGTAAATACGTCAATGAAGCCTTTATGTCTGTGCCAGAAACAGACTTTACCTTCCAGATCACCTTCCCAACTGGTGGTTTTGGCGGCATGGTCACCAAACCCTGGGCGGAACGTGAACGTTCGGTATTTGAAATCATGCCGGAAGTGCAACAGAAATTGGCGGAAATTTCCGGTGTACGGATCTTACCTATCACTCCCCCTGCCCTGCCGGGTGGTGGTAGTTTCCCTGTTGAATTTGTGATTGCCTCTACAGCGGATTCAAAAGAGATTTACGACTATGCGCTGAAGCTGGAACAAGTAATGCGTGAAAGTGGCATGTTTCCATTCCAGCTGATTGATATGAAAGTGGATCAGCCCGAGTATCAACTGAATATCGACCGCGATAAAGTGGCAGATTTAGGCCTGAATATGCGCGATGTAGTGCAGGACTTAGGTACTTTATTAGGCGGCGGTTACGTGAACCGCTTTAATATGTCGGGCCAAAGCTACAAAGTGATACCCCAAGTGAAACGTCTGGAGCGTTTAACTCCTGATGATTTAACCAGTCTCTATATCAAAGGCCCTGAAGGCCAGATGATCAGGGTGGATCAAATCGCCAGCCTGAGCCATAGCACTGTGCCACGTAGCATCAACCGCATGCAGCAGTTAAATGCGGTCAAAATCAGTGGTGTGACTATTAAACCTCTGGATGAAACTTTAACCTTCCTCGAAACTGAAGCGAAGAAGTTACTGCCAAGTGGTTACTCTATTGATTACACCGGTGAATCGCGCCAGTTAAAACGTGAAGGCAATACCTTCCTGCCAGCCTTTACGCTGGCTGTGACTATGATTTTCCTGGTACTGGCGGCTCAGTACAACAGCTTCCGCGATCCTATCGTCATTCTGCTGGGTTCAGTGCCTTTGGCTCTGTTTGGTGCTCTGGTCTTTACCTTCCTGAAAATTCCAGCTCCGATGCCATTTTTCACCGACGGTTTTACCAGTACGCTGAATATCTATTCGCAGGTGGGTTTAGTCACACTGGTGGGATTAATAGCGCGTAATGGTATTCTGGTGGTGGAGTTTGCCAATAAGCTACAGGAACAAGGCAAAACCAAACTGGAAGCCATTCGCGAAGCCTCAGTGCTGAGGTTACGCCCTGTAGTGATGACCAGCTTCGCCACTATCGCAGGCCACACGCCGCTGATTTTTGCTGAAGGTGCAGGCGCTGAAGCCCGTAACTCCATAGGTATAGTGCTGGTATTGGGTATGACCATAGGTACCTTTATGACGCTCTTTGTTTTACCTTCGGTCTATATGCTGATTGCCAAAGATCACAGTCATGACAAGGTGATGGACGAAGAGGATGACGATGTGTTGCCTGAGCACACAACAAAAAGTGCTCATTAACCATCATTGAATCAAAAAGGCCAGATTATTGTTAATGCCAGTCAGTAAAACTGACTGGCATTATTTTTTTGGAACAGAATGGCTGTACCCTCAACAGCACGCATGGACTTTTTGGCACTGAGCCTGAAAAAACTGACCATCCAAAGCGAGGAAAGGCAAAGCATTAAGCAACCCCTGTCAGGGTAATTGCGGGATTTCAATAAACCAGTAATTTGGCTTATCGCCGCAATAACGTACTTTGCTCTGCAAAGGGCCGGAAACAGAGCAACACGCTTGTCTCTCCCCAAGGATGGATTTAAGGCCTGGCAGCCTGGGCTTTACCTTTTTCGCTGCGTCCGCACCAACTAGTGAATAGCCGTTTTGAATAAAAACGACTAAATCTCAACGGCATTGCACATTATTGCGGCCTTTTTTTGTTCGGGAGCCAAAAGTCGCCAGATCAGGATGCGCTCAGCTCACTAATAATCATCAGCTTAAAACGCGGATGCAGTTTAGGCTGCCAGCCATTTTTAGCTGCAGTGCCTGGATTGATAGATTGAACCCCCAATTGATTTAACACTAAGGAGTTAAAAGTCCAGCCCCGGTAACGCTGTTGCTTTGCCACACTGCGTAATTCAGGCTGCAGTCCTATAGTTAATAAGGCTGGATCCACACCAAGTTGCTGATACAACAAAGCTTCTCTTTGAGTTGCTTTCAGGATCACCTGATCATAATGAAGCCTGAGTTTTAGCCATTGCTGCTGACGTTCTTCACCTTCTAAGTTCTTAACCATGGCATCTATGTCTTCATCAAGCCAGCGTGCAGATGCGGCATTTCCATGCCAGCCCAGCACAGCATTTTCACCCAGCCATTTGCTCTTACCCGCCACAAAGACATAATTGGCACAAGAGGAAAAACAAAATTCTGGCACTTCCACATCCAGTTGCTGTTGGATAACAAAGTCTGCCAAATCCATTCCAAGATCAATATTACCGCCACCACTTTGGATCACCAAACGTGTGGGTTTGCTTTTAGCCTGCTGATACAACTGCATCAACTTTTTATTGTCCTCGGCAGAAATTTGTCCTTTGTAATAAACACGATCTGCGTCCAGCCATACTTTCGCGGTAGCGGGAACCGATTGACATAACAAGGCTGCGACACCAACGACTTTCCAACTTAACATGTAACTCACCCCTGACAGCTTGCTGATTCTTAGCATGGAAAAAATCGGAATAAGCCAATCTTTACACTTTAAAAACTTAATGATAATTGATCTCATTTGATAATGCATTTATTATGCGCATCCATTTTATCCGGATGTTCTTGTTATGTATGAAGTTGTCAGCATGATCTTGAAAAAAATTAGCTTAATCGCTTTAGCTATAACAGTATTGACTGCCTGTGGTGGCGGAGATTCAAATTCAGCCCCTGCATTTAGTGCTACTGAACTTGTGTTCAGGCTAGATGAAGACACTAAGCTGACCGCCCAGGCAGAAGCGACGGATGCTGACGGCGACACATTAAACTATATGCTTGAGTCAGCTGCCAATAACGGCGTATTTCAGCTCCTACAAAATGGCCATTTCAGTTACAGTCCTTTTCCTGACTTTCATGGTACTGACCACGTCAGATTGTCTGTCAGTGACGGCAAGGACAAAGCTGCAGTTGATTTGGCATTCACTATCAACAATGTAAACGATAGTCCCAAAATACTCAGTAGCCATGTGATAGTGAGTAGCTCCGGTATCACCACCGGAAAAATAGAAGCTTTTGATCAGGATGGCGATGTTCTGAGCTTTAGTCTGGCCAGTCGCCCGGAACATGGCACTTTAGAGATCAACGGCTCTACTGGTGAATTTGTCTATACACCAGAAGTACTCAGCATCATTGCTGGCTCTTTTCTGGTGGCGGTTACAGACGGTATTATCGAAACAGCTGTAACACAGCAGATAGAACTCAGAGCCAGCTATATCACCAACGCAGATAAACTAAATTATTACTACAGCAGTAGCAGCTCGCACCTGAAGAAAAGTGAAGACGTTATTACCCAGCTATCAGACGATAATGCCAAAGACGCAGCCAATACAGAGCTGGCCTCAGGCTATTTGATTGCGGGGTTCCAGTCCAAAGCTGAAGAAATCCTTGGTAATACGATCACTGAAGCTGGAGCCCAGGCTTTGGCTTACCGAAAAGCAGCCACTCATGCCGATGCCATCGGAAATACTACATTGGGTAACCACTATCGGAGCATTTCCTCGCGGCTTTACACCCAAAAATTGCTGGAAAAAGGCATAGCCAATATCACCACAGCAGATGCCCGGTTTTTGATGTCGTTAGCCAGAGACTACAGCAGAGCAGGCGCATCCAATGATGCCGATAATCTGATGGCACAGATAACCAGCTTTGCGTTAGCTTCAAAAACCGAGGTGTACTCGGTAACTTACGGCAATTTCCTGACGGCTTACCAGGCCGATGCCGATGCGTTTATCGAAAGCTATCTGGCCGAACCTGGCGAAGCCAATTATCTGGCTGCTCTATCCAGTATTCAGGCTTATGCCGAACTGGCAGAACAAACCAGTTATGAAGTACCAACCAGCGGTGTCTACAGAGGCCAAAAAGTGTACCGCTACCGCGCTTTGCATTTATCCTATGTAGCTGAGCGTTTTCAACAGATTAATGCCACTGAAAAGACCAAAGAGTATCTGGCCAAAACTCTGGCCATTTACACCAATACCAGTTATGACACTAGCTATAACTACACTAAATCTGACTATGCCGCAGCCACCTTAGGCTACTATAGTTTTCCACTGCAATCGTCTGCTGGTTTGTTTCAATACCACTACCCCAGCTTAAGCACAAACCTGCCATTGTCACTTTTGCCCGCCACTGGCACTGCGACAACCAATGCTAAAAATGATATTGCTGTTAATAAAGCATTGCAAAAATTGCAGGCAGGCAACGACACAGCAACAGTGCTGGCTGAGCTGAAAAGCAGTTACAACAGGTTACGGGATTATTACCCAGCGTTATTCGAAAACGGTTCTGCCAATCCGGGGCTGGCCTGGGAGTTGTTTTACTCAGGCCATCGCGACAAAGCGCTGGAGCTGATGCAGGCTGCTGCCACTGTATTGAATTCAGAGGCCTATTTCAGCGAACGACCCACAGCGCCTTATATGCTGGGTAGCAACGGCTGTTATCGACTGGTTCAAGCCTATCAGCAGATGGCGGCAGATGATTTAGCAACCCAACAAGCACTGCAGTGCGAAAGCATAGCCGCTCAGTATTTCCATCCGGACAAAAAACGGCTGGATATATCCCAATCCATCCTTGGGTATCGCTTTTTGCTGTCAACAGCTCAATTGGCAGGTCGTACAGAAACAGCACAAAGCAGCGCTCTATTGCTGACATCACTACTGACTTCATTAACTGATACGCAACAGCGTTTTATCAGCTCCAGCAATGCTGCGAGTTTGCTGGCATCCGCAGGTTTTTATTCCGAGGCTGCCGATCTGCTGGCTAAAGCCTATCAGGATCTGGATAGCTTACTGGCTGGTTCGCTCACTCAGGAGCAACTAAGCGAGCTACTCAACGCTCTGCTGACTTACAGCGGCGATCTGTACGAAGCAACAGACATTGAAACAATCTTTAACCAGCGCAACTATATCAGAGCTTTACGCTACGCCTCAGCACAGGCTAAAACTGTGGATATTCCAGCGGCTTATCAGGCGTTAAAGCAAAGGGTTTCTGCGCTCAATGCCAAGATTGCTTTACTGTCAGTCAACGAACAGCAAAAGCTGCATGAAAACCAGATTAAATTAAATCTGGCGTCTGATATGAGCGAGGAAGCCCTGTCCATCATACGGACTGATGCAGTCGCCGCGGCAGAAAAAATAAGCCTCAACACTGAGGTGGCCACCCACTATGCGCTGCAAAACCATTTCCCGGGTACTACTGTGGCTAACGTAGATACAGATAACGATGGGTTACCCAACTTCTTCTTACTCAGCGCCACAGCTGAACAAATAAACGCCTCAGGCCTGACTGCAGACCATGATGCTGACAATGACGGAATTGCCGATGCTGACGATTTGAGCCCGCTGATTGCAAACAATTAACCTATTACAGCAAGGTTTTGATCCAAAGATCGAAACCCTTGGAGCAGACTATGAACTCTCGTTATAAGCCACTGGCGCTGCTGCCTTTATTTGTCTCTTGCTATGGCTACGCACAAAGCAGCAGCGCGGATACACAGCAACTGATGCGCCAATACAAGTTAAAAGAAGCCGATGTGGTGCTGTGTCAGAAACAAAGCAAGGAAGTAGCTGCTGTTCAACAGTGCCTGCAGCAAACTAAAGTGATGGAGAAAATTGAAGTCAAAGGACGTTATACAGGCCCAGAACTTCCAGAAATAGTTGGGCGTTATCACCTGGACCGCAATTTTATTCAGCGCAGCCCAAAATCTACAGGTGACATTAACGAGCTTATTGCCTTAATGCCAGGCGTGCAGTTGTCGGAATCGGCCTATGCTTTGGATCAGGCGGCAGAAATTCAGGCAAAAGAGCTATCCATTTCCGGCGCTCAACCCTGGCAAACCGGTTTTTTCCTCGACGGAGTGAATTACAACAGCAGACTAGATCCGAGCGGAAGTTCTGGTGCTTTGTATGAAGCCAACGACGTAAGAGGCTCGGCCCAGGCTTTTACCCTGAACAGTCAGTTAGTAGAGTCTATAGATGTCTATGATAGTAATATTCCAGCTAACTTTGGTGATTTTTCTGGTGGTGTGGTCGATGTAACATCGCGCTCAGCTTTTGATCAAAATAGCTTTAGTCTGAGTTATCGGGGTACCCAAAGTGATTGGGGGCGCTACAAACTCATCACAGGTGATAACGATAACGCCACCCAAGTCAGTACCGGCGATGCGCCTGTTTATGAAAAAAATAGCTATGGTGCATCCGCCAGTCATACCTTTAACCGTCATCATGCGTTGCTTATCAATATCAACTATCTGGAAAGTACCGTCAGTGAGTTATCTTTAGGTGAGATGGTCAATACACAAAGGGAAAACACCAACCTGCTGCTGAAGTACTCGCAGCGGGATTTGTGGCTTGACCGCGTAGATTTAACAGCCACCTACGCGCCTTATAAAAATCACAACATACAGACAAACGTCAAAGACAGCGAGTTTGTAGTGGAAGGCGGTGGTTTCAGTACTGCGCTGAACCTGGCTGAGGATCTGGCATTGGGTCAGTGGTCTGGTAAACTTAGCTATAGCAGCAGCGAAAATAGCAGAGAAGCCGCCGATCATTATTACGTCTGGCTGCAAGCCAAAGGTAAAGACTGGGGACAACTGGATCAGGTAAACAACTCCTCAGTAACGCCAGTATCAAAACAAGGTGGTTTTGGCGATTTGGATAAAACCCAAAACAACATTCGAATAGAAAGCAGCCTGCAACTGAATGATTTTGAAGCATTGGGCTTAAAGCATCGAATGCTGCTGGGTATGGATCTTGAATCTGAACACATAAAACGCCAGCGGTTTTATGACAGTTATAACTATATAGCTGCCCGACAATACTCCAGCACTCAAACCCCTTTGAACTGTAACGGCTATTTGTTCGACTGTGTTGAGCTTGGTTTCTTCAGGCCTTTAGCTGACATAGAACAAGAGCTGGGCAGACCCTTGGATTTGTCCAGGGTTGAAGACATGCTGCTGTACAGCGAAAACGTTAGCTCCACCCCTCAGTACTTTGAATCCAGACTTGTGTATCCATCTGAATTCATTGATGAAAAAGTGATAAAAAATGCGCTGTACCTGACCGACCAACTCGAGTCCGGCGACTGGGACTGGCATCTGGGCTTGCGCTACAGCACCGACAATTTTTTCAAAAATCAAAACCTGGCGCCCCGTCTGAGTGCTGGTTATCGCTTATTTGGCGATGCAGATTCTTTGCTGACATTTGGCCTGAACCGCTATTACGACGCAGGACTTCTGGGCTACAAAATTAAAGAGGCACAACTGCCTTATTATGTGCAATACAGGCCTATCCGTAACGGTGTACTGCAGGGCTGGCTGAGATCCTCTAGCGACAGCGATACTCGTGTACGGTACGATAATGTAAAAACACCTTATGACGATGAAGCCACCTTAGGCTTTAAGCAGAATACCGAACACTTTGGTACTTTTAGCATTAAAGCCGTAAAACGCTGGAAAAAAGATCAACTGGCCGCAGCCTCAGCTCCTGTGCGGGAAAGTGACGGTTATTTCTATGAGTACCAAACCAATAGCGGCAGCGGTTACAGCAACAGATTGTCTCTGTCATGGAGCCAGCAGTGGCAAGATCATAGCTTCTGGTTGAATACCAGCTTCAGTAAAACCTTTAGCAGCAGCAATGAGTTCGACGAAAACATCAACAATACAGCAGCGGATGAACTGGTAATTCTGGACGGGCAACTAACCAGTCTGGACGCATTAAACAGAATAAATACTAACTTTGCCCGACCACTGGTGCTGAATTTTGGCTGGTCATCCGATTGGACAGATAACCTCAACAGCAGCCTGACCGCAACCTATAAAGCCAGCTACACTACCGCTGTCGCTACAGGGGCGTACGATATCAGTGGCAATACAAACTGGTTGTGCCCTGAGTGCAGCTCAGGCGCTGTGTTGGTCCCGGTTTACAGCACAAAGCGACTGGACGGCACTACGCTACTGAATTTAGCCATTAACTATCAATTGTATCAATCTGCTACTGGCAATTTGGCTCTGAGTGCGGATATCACCAATTTATTTGACAGCCGTACCCATCAAATAAGCCCTGGGGCTAATGGTGTAGAAGTAGGACGCCAGTTCTGGTTTGGAATATCGTATGACTATTATTAAAAACACAAAGCGGAACTTGCTGATCACTGCGATGCTCTGCCCTCTGCTATCGGTGGCGAGTACCGAAACCACCTCCCTTCGAGCTTTATACAATCAGCCTGTAGCTCAGTGGCCACAAGCTCAACTGGACGCAGGAGTGAGCCAAGCTGAGCTGGCACCTTTGCCTGCCACAGCAAAGCCACAAAGCCAAACAGAGTTATTGAAATACCAGCTTGGTGAGCAACTGTTTTCCGATGTGATACTGTCAGCCGATAATAGCGTCAGTTGCGCTAGTTGCCATGACGCAAAGCTACAGTTCTCTGATGCCAGAACCACAGCAGTAGGAATTAAAGGCAAAACCGGCAACCGCAATACGCCTGCCTTGTTTAATCTGGAACTCTGGCATAGTTATTTCTGGGACGGTCGCACTACAAGCCTTAAAGTTCAGGCTTTACAGCCTATCAGTAATCCAATAGAAATGGATCTGCCGATCGAAGAGGCAGTCAGAAAGTTAAATGCATCGAAGCATTACCAAGTATTGTTTTCGCAAGTGTATAACAGCACCCTGATTGATGCAGAGCAGCTAGCCGACGCTCTAGCTTATTTTGAACTGCAGATCAAAGCTCCACGCACTGCATATGATGAATTCCTTGATGCAGCTTACAGCAAGGATCCACAACGGCAGAATAAAAGCACCGAAGCGTTAAATGACCCACAGTTGTTGGGGTTGCATCTATTTCGCACCAAAGCCCGTTGTTTAAACTGCCACCAGGGGCCACTGCTGTCTGACAATAAGTTTCATGTCACGGGCCTACACTTTTATGGCAGACCTTTCGAAGATTTAGGACGCTATCTGGAAACTAAAGTCGCCACTGATTCAGGTAAATTCCGCACCCCGTCTTTGCGCGCGGTATTTCACACAGGCCCCTGGATGCACAATGGCTTATTTACGCAATTTGACGGTATTGTAGCTTTTTACAACAATGCCGGATTAAAAGCCCGGCTGCCAAAACATGGCTTAAAAGAGGATGCAGCCCCCTTTCCTGAACACTCACCTTTATTGCAAAAACTACAGTTAAGTAAAGCAGAACAGCACGCCTTAACTGAGTTTTTAAAAATACTCTGACTCACAGCGGTTGCCTGCAACCGCTCCTTTCAAAGCAAAGCAGAAAACTCGTCCACAGATACAGCTTTTGACCAGAAATAGCCCTGGCCACAACTGCAACCTGCCCGTAATAATAGCTTCAGACTTTGCGGGTCTTCCACTCCTTCGGCTACAGTATCCAGACCTAAACTGCGCGCTAACTGAATAATGCCATCAACCAATGCCAAGTCTTTGTCATTCTGAGCGATACGAGCTACAAAAGAGCGGTCTATTTTTAAACTGTTCAAATTAAACTGACTTAAATACCCCAGATTAGAATAGCCTGTACCAAAATCGTCGATGGCAAAACGCACTCCTAACACAGACAACTGCTCCATTTGTTGTTTTACCAGCATCCGATCCTCAATCAGCACAGACTCGGTTAGCTCCAACTCAAGCGCATGCGGCGCCAGACCGGTTTCAGCCAGTACTTTAGTCACTACTGCAGGCAAGTCCCCTTGTTTAAACTGTATGGCGGAGATGTTGACCGCTATATTTAAACTAAAACCTGACTCTTGCCATGATTTAGCCTGAGCGCAAGCTTTTTGCAGAACAAAGATCCCCAGCTCCTGAATTAAACCTGTTTCCTCTGCCAGAGGAATGAATACGTCAGGAGGCACCTGTCCAAGTTCTGCATCAAACCAACGCAACAAGGCTTCAGCCCCAGTGATACTCTGAGTGGTTAAATCATAAGTCGGCTGATAAGCCAGGGTAAAAAGCTGCTGTTTTACCGCCAGACGCAGGCGCATCATCAGGTTAAATTTATCCAGCTGTTGCTGCTCCATTTCAGCCTTGTACCAACAAAATCTGTTCCGCCCCATCTTTTTAGCCTGGTACATAGCGGTATCAGCTTTTTTGCATAGCAGGTGAAAATCGGTGCCATCTTGCGGCGCAAGAGTGACGCCAACAGAAGCTGATAATTGAACTTTATGTTGTTGTACCAAAAATTCTTGCTGACAACTTAGCAGTAAGTTCTGAATGCGTTGCTCAAGTTCAGCCCTGTCTTGCCACTGGCTGATCAGCACGACAAACTCATCTCCGCCAAAACGACTTAACAGATCCTGCTCTGACAACTGGCTTTGCAGCATGACCGCCAGATGTTGTAATACTTCATCCCCGGCCTGATGACCTAAAGCGTCATTAATAGGCTTAAAGTTATCCAAATCAATAAACAACAAAGCGACAGACTGCTCTGTGTTTTTGGTAAAAGCACGCTGAAATGCCAGTTCACACTGAGTACGGTTTACAAGCCCTGTTAGCGGGTCATGCTGCGCTAAGCGCTGAATTTCCTGCTGAGACTTCAGCACTCTGTCGTTTTCTTGCCTGAGCTGGCGCAGTACATCTTTGGTATCGCGGGCTATCAGCCTCATGGTAAAACCACTGACCAGCAGTAAAAGATTCAAGCTAATAAAGGTGTTCAATGTAACAACTGCAGGCTTAAAATATACCCAGCCTTGTAAAGACGCCAGAGCTAAACAGGAACAAAACAGCACTATGAATCCGAATAGCAGCAGATAAAAACGCCGACCGCTATACATAGCAGCATACGCCAGCACCAAGGGATAGCCCAACAGCATCAAGTCAAAAATACCCAGATTGATACTGATCAAACTGCAGATCATCAAAGTCAGCAGCCACAATAAAGCGCCTATGGCAAAACGGAGGTTTTGTCGCTTCAGCAAAACTAAAATGCATGTTAAACCAATAGCTGTAGCCAATAAAACAGTAGCCGATTTAGGACCAGAGGCCGCGGCGCCACAAATCACCGCGAGCAAACAAATCCAGACAATTTGTTTCAGCCGATTCAGCTGAGCTGCAGTTAAAGCTGTAATATCAGAGCCTGCTGAAAAATCAAATAAAGTCCACTGCTTCATACACTGTGATATCTCTGTAGTTGCAACCTCAAGTGGTCACTCTTCACTGAAAACGATAAAATCTGCAACAAAGAGCCATCGCTCGAGAATACCAGACTATTCACAGATTAATACAGGAAGAACTCAGTTAAATGATGAGGAAAATAGCGCCTTATGTAACAGGGAGGCAAGCTCATAGCCCACAGGAGGCGTTAAGTGCGGATGCTACAGACAAAAACACCGGCATAGCGCCGGTGTTTTATAAAAAAGTAGTACTAAAACTACTACATGCTGTAGCGCACACCTAAAGCAAAAGTTCGGCTATACAAAGCGGTACCAAAGTTACCTGTGGTTGCATCATTGCCATAGTAGTTCTGATACAGCTCGTTGGTCAGGTTGGTACCATCCAGTGTCAGCTCAAACTGTTCTGTCAGTTTGTAGCTTAACTGGAAGTCCATACTGGCCTCTGACTTATTACGTCTTTCCAGTGGATTGGCAAACAAAGCCGCTTCATAGTTAGCCAGGAAACCTTCACGCCATGAATACGACAATCTCATGCCCAGATCGTTTTTGTCATAGGCCAACACCACGCTGTAAGACGAATCAGATACACCAAACAGATCGGTATTTCGATAACCTGTGATCTCGCCTTCACTATTGGTATCAGGAGTAGTTTGCGAAGACGACAGTCGGGTGTAACTGGCCTGCACACCAAAACCATCTAAGGCTTCAGGTAAGTAATCAGGGAACCAGACTAAACCAATTTCAGCACCTGAAAGTTCCCCTTCAGAGGCATTATAGGGCTGAGTGAGTACAAACTTGTATGGAGTTGGATCAGTTGCAGATTTTGGCGCTGTTACTGAACGACGGAAGCCAACCACAAAGCCGTCGATATCACGTCTGAATACAGTACCGTACAGCGAGCTGGCTTCGGCAAAATACCACTCCAGCGATACATCATAGTTTTGTGACTCTGTAGGTTTCAGATCAGGATTACCGCCACCTGCAGTGCCGTAACCAATACCTGTAACATCTTCGTTATAGATAATCAGCGGGTTTAAATCGCCAAAGCCCGGATAACGTAAAGTTTCGGTATAAGCAACGCGAGCCTGTAAATCATCAGTTAACTGATAACGAGCCGTTAGGCTGGGCAGAATTTTACGGGTTTTATTTTCTCCCAGACTGGTGTTTTGCGCTGCGCCTGGTGCACTTTCCTGATAGAAAGTGGAATCGGTATCTATGCCGGTATAACGGGCTCCTATTTCACCATTTAATGCACGACCTGCAACTTCAGTCTCAAACTTCCCCTGCAAATACAAGGACAAAGTGGTGGAATCTATGTCAAACGAGCGCTGTAAATCCAGTTTATTCATGCCATACATAGCACGGTATTGGTCGGCGTTGTTGCGTATAAGGTGGCCATTCGCTACGACCCATGAGGTTGGGACATTGGCTTCACCATCCATAAAACCACTGTTGATCGAAGCCAAACCATCCAGAGTGGCAACATTAATACCACCACCACCACGGTCCTGACGGCTAAATGAGGTCGTGGCGCCACGCTTGTCATAACGAACACCTGTTTCCACAGTAGTAAAGAAACCATCCAAACGATAGGCTAAATCTGAGGTAAAGGTGACTGCATCCCCTTCATCTTTATTCGCGTTGTCGTACATACCATCTGTCACATAAGCCGATGGATCAGCCATGCTGGATTCATCCATGCCAGCTGTAGCCGGGTTGTCTTCAAAATTAAAACCAGGGATACCGCCACTTTCGTTGAAATCGACATTGAGCTTGTAGTTATTGCCTGGACGCACAAAACGCATCGCAAAAAAATCAGTATTGTATTCGCTGTCCTGATACACCAATTCAGATTTCAATGTCATGTAATCAGACAACTCCCAACGTCCACCCAAAGCATGCAGGTAGCTATCTGTTTTACCTGTTGCCAGGTCGCCACTGGTAAACACCCATGGGTCGTTCACCGAACGTGACTTCACTATATTTGTGCCAGGATGAAATTGTACATTAGCTGAAGCTGCAGCCTGGGCCGGAGTCATTCCAGCGTAACTGCCCCACCAGTCAGCAAAAGAAAACAGCAAACTGTTAAAACCTTCGTTGCGGAAACCGTTGTAAAAGGATTCAAACACATATTCAGACTTTTCGTTAGGCGCAAACTGCAAAGAAATATTAGCGGCAGGACGCTCACGTTCGCCATTGTAATCACTTTGGAATACGGCGTCACGACTAAGCATATAAGGCGTTGCAACGCCATTAATATCTAAAGTAGAACCCTGGCTCGAAGGCAAACCCGCTAATAAACCAGGTTGCCAGATTGGGTTTTCAGCCACTCCAGGCTTGTCCAAAAAAATACGCTCATAGGGAGTAAAAGGAGCTGTGGGGTTTTCCGTCATAAAAGGTAACATTGCGCCTGCTGTGACACTTTGATCACGATAACGCATTCTGGAATAGGAGACGTTCACCAAGGCACCAAACTGACCAGAGTCCAGTTGCCAGTTGTTACTGGCTAAAGCACTAAAGGTTGGATTTGTTTCTTCATTTTGCTCGGTATAAATGCCACGGGCATTGGCAATAAACTTAGCGCCATCAAAATCAAGAGGTCTGTGGGTTTTTACATCTATAGAACCGGCAATACCACTTTCAATCTGGCTGGCAGAACGGGTTTTGTACACATCAACCTGCCTGAGCAAGCTGGCTGGAATATCCTGTAAGGCGACAGCTGTGCCTGCTGCTGTAAAAATATTACGGCCGTTAATGGTGGTGGTGATATCGCTTAAACCGCGGATTGAAACTGAAGCGACCTCACCTGAAGCACGGTTCGTCACCTGCACACCTGTTACACGTTGCAGGGATTCAACCACGTTATTATCCGGAAATTTCCCTATATCTTCTGCCACTATGGCATCAACAATTTGTTCGTTGAACCTTTTAACGCCCAGGGCTTTATTCAGACTGCCACGAATACCTTTGACTTCGATAATTTCTACTTCTGTTGCTTTTGTTGCTTTGTTATCTTGCTGAGCTGCTGTAACTGGCTGACTCATAAGAACCAAAGCCATAGATACCGCACTGCTTAAGACGGATCGCTTAAACATATTTTCCTCTCCCCTTGTCATGGTTTTATTACGCCTTCCCAGTCAAAACACAACAGACCTTCGAGGCATTTTTTCTCATTTATCAAATCATGCTATTGTATGATTAATATGCTGTCAACTAAACAGCGAAGAAATATTCACCATAACTAATGAATTCCGATAACAGAAAATCTTGTAGCAGATGCACTGGTAAACGAGGGTTAAAACCCGCGACAGCCTTTGATCAAGACCGTGGTTTTATAGACAGCATCACTGTGTCTAAGGGTAGCTCTTCAATTTATAACGTGAGCTACGACTACGATAATAAAGGCACCACGGAACTCAGAACCAGCCAGTATTATGACCAGAATCATGTACTGAGCCAGACCATCAGTGAAGACTTTGTGTACTCAACTGAAGGTCATTCACGACTGACTGACAGGGTGATGACGGTGACCAATGCTGCGCTGAGTAACCATGTCAGCACTATCACTGAAAGCATGGAGTACGACGGTTTTGGCAATATCACCCGCAAAACGGGCACTGTAGACAATATCTACACCTATGATCAAACCAACCCTTATCAGCTGAACACTGTGACAGGCAACAGAAACTACAGCATGGTCTACGACGCACACGGCAATATCACTCATGATGGCCAGCGTGAGTTTAAGTATTCCTCCAGCGATATGCCGCTGAAAATTGAACAGAATGGCACTATCACTGAATTTGCTTATGGCCCTGATAATCAAAGGTTTTACCGTAAAGACAGCCGCACTGAAAATGGTGTGGCGACAACTACAGAAACCTTTTACGCCGGCAAAGTATACGAGCAAAACCATAAAAAGACCGGTAGCCAAAGCACGCCAAGCATAGAGCACCGCTGGTATATAGGCCCTGTGGTGATCACCAACTTTGAAAGTGGCCCGGGTGAGCAATACGAAGTACTGCATGGGGACGCTTTAGGTTCTACAGTTGCCGTTACGCGTCAGATTGAAGACTCGCAAGGCAACAAGGAAACCGTGCTCATGGCGAATTATCTGTACGACGCCTGGGGCAAACAAAGCCAGATTATGACAGGTTTTGTCGGGACTAACCCTATAGCGCCAGCTGCCAGCCGTCGTGCTTATACAGGCCATGAAAACGTGGAAGGCCTGGATATTATTCATATGAACGGCCGCATTTACGATGCAACCTTAGCAAGGTTTATGCAGGCGGATCCTTTTGTGCAGGCACCGACTAATACCCAGAGTTATAACCGCTATAGCTATGTGCTGAATAATCCGCTGAGTTATACCGTTCCTAGTGGGTTCATCTCTCTTGGGAAAATAGGTAAGTGGTTGCGTGATATTGCAGATGTTCCGGTGTTGGATGCAATAATTTCAGTAGCGCTTTATGTTATCCCTGGCTGTCAAGGATGGTGTACCGCGATTTATCAAGGATTGAAAACAACCGCAGTAACCGGGAGTTTAGGTGCTGGGCTGCGAGCTGGGGCGTTGTCTGCGGCAATGCCTGGTGGCGCTAATCTCGGAAATGCAGCTTTAAACTTTGTAGTTGACGGTGTTGTTGGGGGGATATTCAGCGTATTGGGTGGAGGGAAGTTTGGGCATGGCTTTATCAGTTCCTATGTTGGCAATGCATTTGCCGGCGCCGGTGGTAGTAACCCTTACGCAAGAATTACTGTGAGTAGTTTAATTGGTGGAACGGTATCTTCATTTACAGGTGGCAAGTTCGCAAATGGCGCAATTAGCTCCGCATTTGCAAGTACAGTTAGAGAGTTCCGGAGCGGATCTTTTAATAGCAGCGAAACTTCTGGAGGAAGCTGTAGCAAGTGTGGTCAAGTATCATTAGGCAATATAGATGATTTATCCTATGACCAGCTAAGTGATATTCGATCTGGCTTAATTGATGCTCGTAATGCTGGTTATGATAGTGTATCCATTAACGATGCTTTAAAGCGAATCAATAGTCGCATTGGGGACATAATCGGCATCCCGTCTTTCACTCAGAGTGAGGTATTAAGAGGCGTAATAAGAGATCATATTAACAGTAAATCAGAGCCAGTCTTTGCTGGTCTTGATAATGCTGCGACGCTTGCTGGATTTTGTAGTTTGCCACAATGCTCTGCGTTTTCATGGGGAGTCGCAGGGGTAAATATGCTTCGAAGCGGTAGTAGCTCAGGTCTTATTTCAAATGGAATCGGAGAGATGTTTAACAGATATTGGAGTTCGCGCATACCTGGAGGTGGGGTTTATTCAGATCTAGCACAAGGGACAACAGGATACTTAATAGGAGAAGGAGTATCTTCTCACCAAGAAAAATTAAAGCAAGGTAATTAAAATTATTTGGGGTGTGTGATGAAAAATATAATAACAACATTGGTTGCTTTTTTTTCTTTTGCATCTATTAGTGTGTGGATTTTTCAAAAGGGATATATTTACCTTAAGGGAACTTTTTACTCGAAGGATTCGCATCCTATTATTTTCTATTTCTGGGTTGTATTTTTTGCGACATTAGCTGTTTTTAGTGTTGCCAGGTTTTTTATGATTTATTATAGGGATAAGTAATAAATTAATGTTCAAACAAGGGTGGCGTTTTTTTTGATTGAAAAATGATGAATTAAATTATTGATCATGCTCCTATAATGATAGCAATTTGATTCTTGTCGAGCAGACACCTTGCTTTGCCAACAAGTGGCAAAACCGCCAGCAGCTTGGTCACCCTTTTCCGGTTGCGCTGGTCAGGGCAAATCGGCGGGGCGGGCAATGGCTGTCGGTGCCTGCAGATGTTGACACCGGTTGGTATGCTCATAAAAACCGGTTTGCGTTGCCCACTTCGGAACAAACGGGGTCAGGTCTTGCCCCGTGCATAGAGCACTACAATGGGGTCAAGTCTTGCCCCGTGCCCCACTCAATACGACAGCTTCACATTTCGCAGTATCACTATGAATTCAGTCCGTTAAATCATCTTCGCCAGAAGCAAGCTCAACCGTCTCAGCGATGAGTTTTACTTCTATGCCTACACAACATGCCACCTGCACTCACACAAGAATTTTTGTCAAAAGCATCGCCCTCAAACTCAGGGGCACGGGGCAAGACCTGATAATCATCTAGCCTAAGTGG
>NZ_RZUF01000029.1:0-30601 GCF_004005375.1 Rheinheimera sediminis
GGCCACTTAGGCTAGATGATTATCAGATCACGGTACGAACCCGGCCCCCTGAATATCGCCCAAAACCTAAAAACCACCGGATATGACATATTGATAAATATTGGTTTTTTGCACCTCACGATGAGCCTGCTGCAACTTCTTCACTAATGCACTATCACTATTTTTACTTGCAGCCAGATAAGTCTGTTGTTCCAACTGAGGTATAGCTAAAACGAAACGGGTTGTTCCCGGGACTAGAGTAAGCTGCTGCTCCATGTAAGGCAGAGCCGCCTTATCATCTATCACATAATCTACTTTCCCTTTGAGCAGTAAATTCCAAGATTCGAGGATGTCAGCAGAAAACTGTAGCTCTTTGCCTTCTTTCATACCTTGCTGCTGCAGCCATTGACCAGAAAAATCGCCTCGTTGTACCGCAATCACTGCAGACCCCAAATCTTTTACATGATTAGGAGTTAAATCTGTGCGGTCAGCTAAACGCACTAAACCAAAACTGTATTTAGCTACAGGACCAATCCAATGGAACTGGTTTTCCCGCTCCGGTGTTCTGGCCATATTGTAAATCAGGACATTTGGTGTGGAACTGGCGATATAAAATGCTCTGGCCCAAGGATAAACTTCAATACGACTATTTAGTCCAGCGTTTTTTAAGATCGCTTCGACAATCTGAGTACTGAAGCCATCGACCTTCCCTTCTTTCATCATCTGATGAGGAGGAGATAACTCAGTAACAACCCGTATCGAAGCAAAATCAGCATGAGCAGTAAAAGTAAAACACAAACTTAACGAAACAATGACCAAGCTTTGTATCACAGCCCAACTCCGGCTTGATACTTCATTTTGCATACCACACATCTGTGTATCCTAGCTTAGTGATTCTGGCCTTTTCTGACTATGATTGATGTCCTGCATGATAAAAAAGGGTAGCCCTTGCTACCCTTCTTTATCAAAGTGACCAAGAATCAGCCTTTTAATACCTGAGCCATAGCGTTAGCGAAATAATCAATATTGCTATGGTTTAAACCCGAAATACTTACACGGCTCGAACCCACCATATAAATACTGAACTCTTTACGCAGACGTTCAATCTGCTCCTTGTTAATACCAAGGAAAGAGAACATACCGTGTTGTTTAGTAATAAAACTGAAATCTTGCGTTATGCCTTCAGCGGCAAACTTATCGATGATCAACTGACGGTAATCATTAATACGGTTACGCATCACAGCCAATTCCTGATGCCATAAAGCCGTTAATTCCTGGCTATCCAGAATGTGGCTGACAATGATAGCACCATGGGCTGGTGGCATAGAATAGATGCTACGTACCACAGCCAGTAACACGGATTTAGCGATATCCGTAGTTTTGCTGTCGGCCGTGACTATGCTGACCGCACCTATACGCTCGCGGTATAAGCCGAAGTTTTTCGAACAAGAACTGCACAACAGCATCTCGTCGACCTGATCAGCTAAATAACGTAAGCCTTGGCTATCTTCCTCGAGACCTAAGCCAAACCCCTGATAGGCCATGTCCACCAGTGGCGTAAAACCTTTATCTTTCGCTAAGTGGGCAAACTGTTTCCACTGCTCAAAGTTTAAATCCATACCACTTGGGTTATGGCAGCAGGCGTGTACCAGCACCACATCACCAGCGGGAACTTGCGCCAGTTCAGTCATCATAGCGTCAAACTTTAAGCCTTTAGTTTCCCAGTCATAGTAAGCATATTCTTTGACTGTAAGGCCTGCAGCCTGAAACAAGGAGATGTGGTTAGCCCAAGTTGGGTTAGTCACCCAGACTGTAGCGTCCGGATTGGCTTTTTTAATAAATTCAGCAGCCACGCGCAAAGCACCAGTACCACCAGGGGTATGAGCTGTTGTAACACGGCCAGATAACAGTACCTTGTGCTGACCAAAGGCTAATTTTTCAATATGGCTGTTAAAAGATAAATCACCTGCCATACCAATGTAGGTTTTACTGTCTTCGTTTTTTAAACGCAGCGCTTCGGCTTTTTTCACACAATCCAGCACAGCCGTATGGCCTTGCTCGTCTTTGTAGACACCCACCCCAAGGTCCACCTTCAATGGATTTGGATCTTCTTTATAAGCGGCCATTAAACCTAAAATTGGATCGATAGGGGTTGGCTGTAAGTGCGAAAACATAATAATTACCTGTTAGGTTGCGGTGTTAATGAATCAATTCGGTTTTATCTTATCATGCGGGCAGCAAGCTCGGCAGTACAAGACAGACAGCGACTAAGCGGACCAGCGCCGCTGTATGGTAGGCCTGACGTTGAAAGGCCTCAGCGTCAATAATACCTGCCAGTTCACCTTTAGCGTTAAATAAAGGCAAACAAGCTTCGGATAATACTTTAGGATCACAGGTGTAATATTCGCCGCCAGCCGTTAAATACGCAGTGACATCGTTAATCACTTTAGCTTTGCCGGTAAGCCCGACAGTACTGTTGTTGCTAATGGCTGCAAATTCTGTAGTTAAGGGAAACTCAGCACGGGAAGCAGCCCCAAAATAGGCCAGTTTCACCAGTACGGTTTCACCTTGAGGGTTCTGACGTTTTTGGTAAATACCAAACCAGTCACTGTCGTTGCTTTGCTGATAGTATTGCACTACTGCAGTGAGCTGGGCTAAAGCTGCAGCTGTTGCTTCACTTTGGCCTATAGTTGCGGCCAGATCGTAAGGTTCATCAGCCAACTGACCAAATAAAGAGCAGGCACCACCTTCACCTAATTCAGGCACCTGATAAGACCAGGTTACAGCAGGAGCAGCTGCGACAGAAAGTTGGTTTTTTAATGCGGTAACGGCCTGCTCTATCGCAGTTTCTTGCCCTTGCAATAGGGCCGCTACCCCAGACTGTTCCAGATATAAGTTAATAGACAATTCAGCCATCCAGATTTCTAAAATTTGCCGTAGTTTACCAGAAGCCTTTTATTTGCCAATGGCTTTTTTTACCCCACATCAAGGATTTCAAACTTGCTACTTGCTGTTTACATGACTCTTGTTTATCGTGCACTTTCTAACGACTTACACAGATTGTTTTATGAGTGGCAAAAAAATCTCGTTAGCCGACTGGCAACAACAATTGGGGCGACCTGCCGAAGCGGCTACAGCAGCAAAAGCAGATGATTTGGTCTACAGTACAGATTCAGGCCGTCTTGATAAACCCAAACAGCAAAAAGCTGTGGCTCAAAGTTTTACCGATGGCCACGCACGTTTAAAACGTGAAACCAAAGGCCGCAATGGCAAAGCCGTGATCACTATTTCTGGCCTTGCTGAAAGCGCGGAAAAACTGACAGAAATAGCGGCGTTTTTAAAGAAAAAGTGTGGTTGTGGCGGTTCGGTCAAGGATGGCGTGATTGAAATTCAAGGTGATCAACGCGAACTGGTGCAACAGGAATTAACCAAACTGGGTTACAAACATAAATGGGCTGGTGGTTAAACAGCCCCTTTATACCCTAGTGGATCAAGCGAGTCTCGAATGCAACAACTCTCCCCTGCCGATTTATCTATTCTGCTGATTGAACCTTCTGACGTTCAGCGCAAAATTATTATCAAACAACTGGCCGAAGAAGGCGCAACTCAAGTCAGCACAGCCGATAGTATTGCCACTGCCATGGTGCAGCTGAAGCAACACAAAGCCGATTTAGTGATCAGTAGTTTGTATTTTGAACAAGGTACCAGCCTTGAACTGCTGGCGAAACTGAAAAACGATACAGATTTAGCGGATGTACCTTTTGTATTAATTTCTTCTGAAACTAAAAAAGCTCAGCTTGAACAATTTAAGCAATCCGGTGTGGTAGCTATTTTACCTAAACCTTTTAACTCCATTCAGTTGGGCAAAGCCTTAAATGCAGCCATCGACTTGTTGAGTCCGGCCGAGCTGGAACTGAGTTTGTTTGATGTACATGATGTGCGGGTTTTGGTGGTCGACGACAGCCGTCTGGCCCGTAATCATATTAAACGTGTGCTGCAAAATCTGGGCATTCAGCATTTAACTGAAGCCGAAGATGGTCAGCAAGCTATTGAGCTTTTGAAAAACAACATGTTTGATTTGGTGGTCACAGACTTTAATATGCCGGAAGTGAATGGGCAGGAGCTGACCCAGTATATTCGTGAGCATAGCCAGCAAAGCCATATACCTGTGTTGATGGTGACCAGCGAAGCCAACGAGTCTCACCTGGCTAATATTGCGCAGTCTGGCGTCAATGCCTTGTGTGATAAACCTTTTGAACCTGAAACAGTGCGGGCTTTATTAAGTCGCATTATGGAACACTAAAAAGAAGACGGGTCAGAGCCTAGGCTCTGACCGTATCAACTACTTCTGTTGGTTGTAGTCTTTGCCAAAAATCTTGCCAAAGAAACTGTCTTTTAACCAGACTGGCCGCTGTGGGTTATTCGCCACTTCAGTGGTAATACCGAAGTTAATGTCGGCGAAAGTAGCGCCAGAATCGTAACGGATGGCACCAAAGTCAGCCGTCAAACCTGCAATATCATCTGTAGGCTTGTGGTAATGCTTGGCAAAAAACTTGCCCCAGACTTCGCCACCTTTTTGCGCAGGATCTTTAGACGTAAAGCCTGTCATCAGAAAAACAGAGGGCACACCTTGCTGCACCAAAGTGTAGTGATCTGACCGGGTGAATATAGCCTGTTCCGGCATTGGGTCCGGGCTTTGCGTAATACCCACTGCAGCTGCAGCTGTATCCACTGTTGCACCTAAACTGGAATGGTTAGCACCAAATGCAACTATGTCAGCAAAAGGATACAACAACACTGGCATATCAATATTGACGTTCGCCACCAGCTTGTCGATTGGACGGGTTGGGTTATGAGCAAAATAGTCAGCGCCCAATAAGCCTTTCTCTTCCCCTGTTACAGCAACAAATAAGATAGAACGTTTTGGCCGTTCTGCCTGCTGAGCAAATAAACGTGCAGTTTCCAGCATAATGCTGACACCAGCGGCATTGTCCATCAAGCCGTTATTAATTTTATCTTTGCTGCGTACATCGTTGGAAAAACCAATGTGATCAGAGTGAGCCGTTACCACCACATATTCATCTTTAAGCACAGGATCAGAACCTGGCAATACTGCAACCACGTTCGGGCTGGTGATATCTTCCATAGTAGATTCACGTTTTAAATTAACAGTACCTTCTAAGGCAAAACCTGTAGGCACTTTTTCTGCAGCTAAGTCAGCAAAAATATCGTCCAGAGAACGGCTGGCCCCTTCAAACAAGTTTTTAGCAGCGTCAGGATGTAAGTAAGCGCCACCCAGTAAAGATTCAAATTCACCTTCTGCTTTACCGTCTTTATGCAGCCAGCGCATACGAGGGCTGGTTAAATACATCAGACTATTAGCATAAGGCCGCACTTTTTCTTCGGAAGGAGTATGCAGGGTAAGGATACCCACAGCACCACGTTCAGCCGCGTTTTCTGCTTTTAAACTTTGGATATGAGCCGCTTCTTCACTGGGTAAAGATTTAGGGCGACCACTGAGCATCACTACTATTTTGCCTTTTACATCCAGATTGGCATAGTCATCCAGATTAAACTCTTTGGACACTAAGCCATAGCCGACAAAGACCAATGGCGCTGTGACATCGGCTTTCGCATGCAAAGTGCTTGGACCGGTAAAAAACTGTTTTGGATAATCAAAGTCTGTAGTTTTACCATTTGTAGTCAGCGACATTTTGGCACTGCTTTGCACTAGCATGGCTTTGCGTAAAGGCACAGACTGGAAATAGCCCTGCTCACCGGCAGGCTCTAAACCTAAAGCGGCCAATTGAGTGGCAATATAATTCGACGCGATTTGATGACCACGGCTACCGGTATCCCGGCCTTCCAGGCTGTCATCACCTAAAAACGTCATATGAGCTTCAATGGCTTGAGCGCTGGCTTTGGGCAAAGCAGCTACAGAAGAAGGTATTGGTGTACTTTGGCAGCCCGCCAGCACCAGCATGGCGGATAAAGCACTGATTGACATCAGTTTCATAGTATTTCCTTAAAAAATTCAGGGGCTTTCGCCCCTGACAACTCAGTTTTTAGCCTGATAACGCTGCTGGTATTTGTCATGCAGTTGTTTATGACGGCTATTTAAATCAACAGCACGGCCGTCGATCCACATGTAACGAACTTTGTGCCCGAGATAATCAAAAATATCACCATCAGACACCACCAGAGTGGCAGCCTTACCCACTTCGATACTACCGATTTTATCAGCTACACCAGCAATAGCAGCGGCATCAAGTGTAACAGAACGTAACGCCTGCTCCGGACTTAAGCCATAGCTGATCGCCTGACCTGCCGCAAATACCACATTGCGGGTATCCCAGTAACCATCCAGTGACAACGCAAATTTTACCCCAGCTTTAGCCAACTGAGCCGGAGTCTGAAACGACTGGCTGCTGGCTTCATCGGCACGTTCAGGAATGCCATAAGGCGAGGTATAAATAACCGACACATTGGCCGCAGCCAGTTGCGGTGCTATGCGCCATGCATCACGTCCACCTACTATGGTCAGGGCAAAACCATAGTGCTGAGCAAACTTCATGGCTTGTTCAATTTGACGCTCGTCATTGGCATGCACAAATACCGGTAACTCACCTTTAAATACCGGGATCATCGCCTGCCAACGCGAATCAACAGGTAACTTCACGCCATCGCCCACAGCTTCTGCATAAGCTTTGGCTGTTTTGAAGTAGCCTTCAAGCTCAGTCATCGCTTTTTGGCTGGCTTTACGAATATCTTCAGGCTTTTGTGGACGCCATGGATTAGGCATCACGTCAGCTCGTGGCCATTTGATATGCAAAGCCACTGCATCCACCACTGTGGCATCTTTCCAGTTCCAGGCATCCAGTTGCATAAAAGCGGACTGTCCCATAATCAAAGAGCCATTTGGATACACCAAAGTGTAACTAAACCCATTGGCACGAATAGTGGGCACTACTTCAGAATCCGCGTTATACGCCACCTGAGCTTTAATATCCGGGTTGGTCTGAGTTACTTCAGTACTGTCGTCCGTTGCCCGCACTGCTTCAATTTCAGTTAAACCCAGCTGATTCGCCAGCGCAATCAAGCCGGGGTACAACTGCTTGCCCTGTAAAGACAGCACTTGCGCGCCAGCAGGTACAGCCAAATCTGTGCCTATAGCACTGATTTTTCCGTCAACCAGCAGCACATCAGTGTCTTTTAATACTCCATTGGTCACTGTATGCACTGTGGCATCCTGTAACAAAATGGCTGCGGTTTGTTTGGGTGCCGGCACTATGTCGTTCGCCTGCGCAGTCAGACTCAGCGCTGCAGTCACCAGTAAAAAAAGTTTTGAATATTTCATTGATGACTCCATTAATGCTGATGACCAAAAGCAACAGATAACACGTCGTGATTATCTTCACAGTGCCAAACCGGGTTATTGGCTTTGTAAGACGCGCCAGAACCTGCTTTTTCGCTGTCAGAAGCCTGTAACACCTTCTGGATCAGCTGTTGTTTTTCGTTTTTGACCTGCAGTTGTAACTGCTCGTCTGCAGTCAGCTGATAATAAGGTATTCCTTCAATCCAGGTTTGCTGAGCACGGGCATACACAGACAATGGATGGGCAGACCATAATACGAAGTCAGCCTGTTTACCTTCTTCCACTGAACCTACTTTAGAGTCTATTTTCAGTTGTATGGCAGGATTAATAGTCACCATATTCAAGGCTTGTTGCTCATCCATACCACAATACACCACGGCTTTAGCTGCTTCCTGGTTCAGGCGGCGCTGCAAATCCGGACTGTCAGAGTTGATGCTAACCAGCACCCCTTGTTGTTGCATTAAACAGACGTTAGTTGGAATAGCATCCTGCACTTCCATTTTATAAGCCCACCAATCGGCAAAGCTCGAGGCACTGGCGCCATGGGCTTTCATCTCGTCTGCGACTTTATAGCCTTCCAGAATGTGCGTAAAAGTGGTGATGTTAAAGCCCATTTCGTCGGCTAATTTGATGATCATCAGAATTTCTGACGCCACATAGGAGTGAATATGGATAAAGCGTTCTTTGTCTAAAATCTCGACCAAAGTTTTGATGCGGTAATCCACCCGCGGTGGTGCAGTTTTTGCCCGTTCAGAGCTGGATAAATCTTCATACTCAGCCCACTGAGCTTTGTATTCTTTGGCCGCCTGAAAGGCATCCCGAATAATAGTATCAACACCACTGCGGGTTTGTGGGTAACGACTGACAAAATCTTCGCCCCAGTTGGATTGTTTGACATTTTCACCCAAAGCAAGCTTGATACTTTCTGGTGCGCCTTTGAATTTCAGTTGATCTGAGCTATCGCCCCAGCGCAGCTGAATAATTTGTGCCTGGCCGCCAATAGGATTGGCGCTGCCATGCAATAACTGAGCTGTGGTAGTACCACCAGCTAAACCGCGGTAAATGTTAATATCATCGGCGTCTAACACATCGGCAATACGCACTTCTGAGGTCACAGCATCAGAGCCTTCGTTGACCCCCTGGTCAATAGCTATATGTGAGTGTTCATCGATAATACCAGCCGTCAGGTGCATACCAGTCGCGTCAATGGCTTGATAACCTGAAGGTGTAGATAAGTTTTTGCCAATTTTGACAAACTTACCATCCTTCACCAGTACGTCCGTATTTTCTAACTTACCAGCCTTGGCTGAAGTCCAGACTGTAGCATTTTTAATATGCACATTTTGCTGTTTTGCTTGTTGTGTCACACCAAATGCACGATTTGGCATCGTCACTTTTGACAGCAGAACAGGCTTTTCAGTCGCCTTTTTCTGATCCACTTGAGCAACCAGAGGCTGTTGCAGGCTGCTGATGGCAACAATAGTGCCCTCTGCTGTGACTAACTTACCTTGCAAGGTTTTGCCTTTAAGTTCACCACTAAACTGCGCCACACCAGAACCTTGTCCCAGCGCCTTTAAATCCAACGCAAATTGCAGCTGATTTTTTTGTACAGCTACATGATTCAGTTTGCTGGTTTTATCGCCCAGTTTAACCGAACCTTCCACTGAGCCTTTTTTATCTGTCAGTTCCAGCGGCAAGCTGCTGCCGTTTACACTTAACTGATAAGTACCGGCAAAGACAGGTAAATCCATAGCTGTAAATTGCTGCTCTTGACCACGAACCCAGGTCGCCACTATTTCACCGTCAGCAAACAAATCACCTTTACTGACAACTAAATCGGCCTGATAACCTTCTGCAATTTTACCGATCTGCTTGTCCAGACCTAACCATTTTGCCGGCTCTGTGGTCAGCGCTGCCAAGGCTTTTTGCTCGCTTAAACCATAAGACACAGCTTTACGTAAGTTCGGCCAGAACTGCTCTGGTTTCTCCAGCTTATGCAGGGTCAGGGTAAAAGGAACTTTGGCCTGTTCTAAGACTGCGGCATTAGACGGTGCTCTTTCCCAGTGCCTTAACTGGGCCAATTCTACGTCCAATTGATCATTGAGTTGCTGCACAGCAGGAGCTGCTGGAAAGGCTATGGGTAAAATCAGCGGACGACCAGTCGCTTTGACCTGTTCAATACGACTGTATTCATAGCCAGAGGCCACTAATGTCACTTTATCCAGTCCAAATTCTTTTAATAGGCTATCAGCGCGCAACAAAGCCTGATCGTCCGTGGCTTCAAATACCACCCCCTGAGTTTTCAGCTGGGCTAAAGCAGCCAAGTCAGCATTAAATTCAATAGGCTGATTATAAAAACGCCAGTTATCTTTGCCATAAGCCTGACTGTACCAGTTGGCATCAGCCAAAGTCTGGCGAATAAGGGCTATGCTGCCCATTAAAGAGGATGGATAACTTTGAACTGAAGTGCCTTTACTAAAGGCCATAAACTGATTGGCTTGGGCACGCAATACAGCTTGGTTCGGTAAACCTGCGACTAAGGACGCAACAAAAGCCTGGCCTCGGAAAATACCATCAAAACGAGCCGATTGAACTGTAGTAAAACCCTGTTGCTGATAGCTTTTTGCTTGTTCGGTATCAGGTTTAAATTCACTTACCCACTGCTGACGGGCGTGAATAGCGGCATTACTGGCGTTGCCACCTTTGCGCTCATTGCTGTAATTTGGCTTGCGACCAAAGCCAGCTTTAGCGTCTTTTTCCGCTTTGGGCAGACCATACTGACTGTATAAATCGATAAAACCCGGATAAATAAAATAACCACTGGCATCTATGGTCTGATAGCCAGCTGGCACATCAGCTTTTTTTTGAATTTTGCTGATTTTGCCATTGCTAATCAGCACAGTGGCATTATCCAAGCGTTTGCCTGGTTCAGTGATCACAGTGGCGTTGGTTAAGGCGTAAAGTTGTGGCGATTTATCACGGATCCCTTGAACCGGCGTGGTTTGATCCGCCGAAGCAGCGGGCAATAAAACGCAAAGCATTGCCGTACTGCACAAGGACAGTCTTAGTTTGATCATGGATGTTTCCTGGTTTTATTGGGGTGTCGCCCTGTAAACTGTATAAAGAAAAGCACTCAGCAGGGCTGGCGCACTCCCAACATCAGGTTACAGTGAAGCAGCCCCTATTAGTAATGGTTGATAACTCAGGTTATATAAGTCCTGCTCTGCCCTTGGCATGCTGAAGTAATAACCTTGTACCAGATAGCAAGCATTGTTTTT
Source organism: Rheinheimera sediminis (assembly GCF_004005375.1). Classification (GTDB taxonomy): domain Bacteria; phylum Pseudomonadota; class Gammaproteobacteria; order Enterobacterales; family Alteromonadaceae; genus Pararheinheimera. The sequence goes on from NZ_RZUF01000029.1 coordinate 10,633, forward strand.
TAAGAATTCGATCTGCTCTATGGTTTCAACGCCTTCAGCCACAACACGCAGGTTCATTTTTTGCGCCATAGCAATGATGGCTGCAACTATGTCCATGTCGTTGGTGTCTGCCGGAATATCTTTGACAAAAGAACGATCTATTTTCAGCTCGTCTACCGGGAATCGCTTTAAATAACTCAGCGATGAATAGCCTGTACCAAAGTCATCAATAGATAAAGTCACCCCTAGTCTTTTTAACTCATTTAACTGGGCAATAGCCGCATCAGTGTCGCCCATTAGCATAGACTCGGTGATTTCAAAGATCAGTTTATCCGGCTTAGCACCAGTGCGCTGTAACACCCGTTCAACAACTTCAGCCAGGTTTTGGTCGGTAAATTGTCGCGCCGACAGGTTGATAGAAATAGTCACATCATGACCTCTGGATTGCTGACGACTGATAAAACGACAGGCTTCCCAGATAATCCATTCGCCTATTTCAACAATTAACCCTGTACTTTCAGCCACCGGAATAAACCTCAGGGGTGGGATCATCGAACCGTCAGGCCGGATCCAACGCAATAAGGCTTCATAACCAATCACTACATTAGTACGAATATCGATTTTCGGTTGGTAATACAACACAAACTGATGTTCACGAATGGCTTCACGCAAATGGTTTTCTATTTGCAGTTTTTCTTTGGCTGCGTCGTTTAAATCCTGACTGAAAAAATGATAGGTATTGCGACCGCGGGCTTTGGCTTCGTACATGGCCAAATCGGCATGTTTGAGCAGCAGTTCTTCGTCGGCCGCATCTTCAGGCGCTATAGTAATGCCTATACTGGCGCTTATAGCGACTTCCTGCCCTGTTAATTTGACTGGAGCAGCAAAACTTTGTTGTAAATTCTCTGCAATCAGAGCCGCCTGAGTACGGTCTTTTATACCGCTCAGAATAACGGCGAACTCGTCTCCCCCCAGCCGGGCAATAGTGTCCTCTTCACGCAAACGGCTAATCAGCCTGCGCGCTACTTCTTTCAGTAACTCATCGCCGGCATCATGGCCAAGCGTATCGTTTATACGTTTAAATTCATCCAGGTCAAAGTACAGCAAAGCGAAATGGTAGTAACCACGGGATGACATCGCTATGGCTTTACGCAACTGATCACGAAAGTAACTGCGGTTTGCCAGGCCAGTTAACATATCGTAGTAGGCTAGCTGCTCCATTTTGCGTTGACTTTCTTTAATAAAAGAAATGTCCTGCATAGCACAAACATAGTTACTGATATCACCTTTTTCATCCCGTATTGGCGCTATCGCCAAAGACACCCAGAGCTTTCGCAGCGCATGTTGCAATAACATGTCACCACGCCAGTGGTGCCGCTCTTGCAGGGTTTGGCATATCTCCTCGCCAACAAAAAACATCTCAGCTGCAAATAAAGAAGATAGAGGCTTTTGCATCATCTGATCGGATGTACAGCCCATCAGTTCCAGCATAAAGGGGTTCAGATATTCAATCTTTAGCTCTTTGTCTGTCAGTAAAATACCAGAGCTGGAAAAGGCAACGGCTTTCGTCAATTTACGAGTGGCCCGCTCAGCTTCTTCTTTTTCACCGATACGAGCGTTTAAACCGGAAATCAATTGATGAATTTCTCCGGCCATGCCATTGAAAGCACGATTGAGCATCCCTATCTCGTCATCGTTTTGATCCAGAGTAATCTGCTGTACATCCCCCTTACTGATCCGTTGCACTGCTGAAGACAAACGGGTTAAGCGCTTCAAAATAAATTGGTAAATAAAAAATTGCAGCGACAAAGCAACAACAACGGCAACAGCTAAAAATATCAGCATTACCTTGTCACGAAAATCCTGCAAACCGCCGACCACAACCTGCTTATCCTGATACAAAGTAAGGTACCAGTCTAACCTCTTTATTTTAGCCGTTGACAGCAGGTAGTTGGCTAAGTCTGCTTGCAGTAGCTGATCATCAGCAGATTTTTGAGTTACTTGCTGAATATAAGCTGCTAACTCAGGTCGTCTGGGTTCGGCAAAACTATAACGGGCGTCGAAGTTTTGCTGCCCTGACTTTTGCAATGACATAGTTTTTTTTCCATCAAGCAATAAATTGCCTTGCACATCAAACAACAAGCTTCGTAACCCAGCCGACGATTCCTCAATACTGGTTAAATCTAAAAACAATTCATCCAAAATATAATCACTACCCGTCACGCCGATAAACTCGTCAGCCACATAAAGAGGGATCACCAGACTGGTCATCCATTTTTGCCAAATAGCATCGTAATAAATAGGAGTCCAACGCGGTAAACGACCAGGATTTTGTTGTGGAGTAGCAATATCAAAGAAAACATCCTTGGTAAAATCATGAGTCACTGGGACCTCCAGTGCCCAGTCTGCCGGTGCGATCCGGATCAATCCTTGCTTAGAAATGAAGTAAAAGTTAAAAAACTCCTCCAGCATCAAAGGGGCAAGTTGCTGCCATAATTCCTGACTTTCAGCAAACCAGGCAGTTTGTTGAGGATCTAATTTTGATACAGGAATAAATGCGGCGGACAAATCATCCTGCATACGCACGCTGCCATCTGGCTGGGTTGCAGGAAGGGGACTTGAAGAAGTTACAGAGTTAGCAAGGTACCGGGCCACAATACTGTTGGCACTGATAGCTTTTTTTTCTCGGGCTAGAAAACCTGCATCCAGTTCTCGGGCATATTTCTCAGATTGTCGTTTAAGTTCCTGCTTTTCCTGCTCAAAAAGTACGTCTTGTTGCAGCATTAACACCGCATAAGCGATAGCAGCACTGGCGACTACAGTGAGCATAAACACCAATAGCGCAAACTTGATGCTAAGGGAATTCATAGCTCTAGGTTTGTGAAAATTAACTTCCTTCACATGATTTCCTGAGTTGACAGCGACGTGGTTGAGTTGTAATGCTATGGTGATAACCAAAAGCATCAAACCATTATTGCATCAAAACCAAACAAATGAGAATTAAGCCAATGAAAAATCTGTTTATCTTACTGTCTTTAGGGTTGTCTTCTGCATGTGCTATCGCTGGCAGCGCTTTTACCGATGCTGAAGACGCAGTCACATACCGTCAACACAGTTTCCAATTAATTCGACATAATTTCGTTGACTTAGGCGACATGATGCGAGGAAACGTACCTTTCGATGCAAAACGTGCAGAGAAACGAGCTGATGCATTGGCTAGCCTAACCACCTTACCATGGGAAGCTTTTGAGGTGCCAGGTGCAGATAAGGTGAAAAGTGAGGCCAAAGCAGATATTTGGAAAAACCTGCAGGATTTTCAACAAAAAGCTCAGCAATTCCAAACCGATGCTTTAGCTTTGCAAACCGCAGCTAAATCAGGTGACCAGGCGACGATCAAACCAGCCTTTGGCAATTTCGCTAAAAATTGCAAGGCTTGTCATGACCAATACAAAGCAGATTGATACCCGTCTTAACAGGCTGGGATAAACCCTATCTGGCATTGGATTGTAATTTTAGACGGGCGGGCACAAGACCCGCCCCTAAGCAGCTGAAGTTACAGATCACCACTGTTGATACAAAGACATACCTTGCCAGAGCGCAAAAACTCCGGCAAAAACCAGCACCAGCAGCAGATACCAACGCGATGATTTGATTGCAGGTTGTTGCGCGTCCGTTTCCAGTTTGCCATGCAACATAGCGCCTAAGACGCCATCTTTTTTCTGTCCGTGAAAAAGCGCTGCAACCACATGCACTGCGATTAGTATCAGCAAAAGATCAAAGTTGTTATGGTGAAACCAGGAGGCAAAAGATGACCAGTCAGACGACACTGAGGCGTAAAGTGGTCCTTCTGTCATCACATCATCTGTTGTCATTAATCCTGAGATAAACTGCAATAAAATCAGCGTCATCAAAGTCAGACTCATATAACCTGACAAGCCTTTGTGTCCTATGCCATGTTTGGCTTTATTCCACATCCGTACTAACTGAAACGGGCTTTGCAGAAAATGACTGAAACGCGCAGTCTCGCTGCCAACAAAACCCCATACAAAACGACTGATTAAAAGTGCGGCTAACGAATACGCCAAAACCTGATGCACCACCAGATAACCCTGATCAGCGGTAAACCATAATCCAGCCAATAACAACAGCTGACTCCAGTGGTAAAATCGTATGGCTTTATCCCATAACTGAATCACTTTCATCTTTTCATCATCCTCTATTATGATAAGTTATTGATTTTACCCCATTGGATGCAAAAACCTATGCTTTGGTTCAAACGGATTTCTATGGTCTTACTGATGCTGATCCTGCTGGTCGCTGGTTTTTTATATTTTGCTCTGCGTAGTACCTTACCGGCCTACGAAGGCGAGTTGCCTGCAGAGGTCAGACAACAGGTTGAAATCAGCCGGGATGCACAAGGTTATGCCAGCATCATAGGGCAAAACCGCAATGACGTCGCTTATGCCCTAGGTTTTGTCCATGCGCAGGAACGATTTTTCCAGATGGATTTATTGCGCCGTAATGCAGCCGGAGAGTTGTCCGAACTTTTTGGTGAAATAGCGCTGGATTTGGATAAAAAACGACGTATTCACAGATTCAGAGCCAAAGCGCAGCGAGGTTTCACCCATTTACCTGCAGACCAAAAGCTACTGCTTCAGCGCTATACAGCCGGAGTGAATGCAGGTTTGGCCGAGTTAGGCTGGCCGCCCTTTGAATACGGTTTATTAGCACAAACGCCACGACACTGGGTGGAGGCGGATTCTTTTTTGGCACTCTATAGCATGTATCTGGATTTACAGGGTTCGGAAGGCAAAGATGAACTGGCCATGGGCCTGATGCAACAAAAACTACCACAAGACTGGTACGCTTTTTTATTCCAGCACAGTCCGGATTGGCAAGCTGCCATGGACAACAGCAAAGTCAGTCTTATTCCTATGCCAAAATCACCCTATCCGGCACTGCTGGCTGGACAAAAAACCGCCTGCACTGACTGCTCTTTACATGACAGTGCAGATATTGGCAGTAATAACTTTGCGGTGTCAGGCCAAAGAACCAAAGATGGCCGTGCTATTTTGGCCGACGATATGCACTTAGGGATCCGTGTACCAGGCACCTGGTTTAAAGCTCAGCTGAAATGGACGGAAAACGATCAGGCGTTTGAAGTCGCAGGAGTCAGCTTACCTGGCACTCCGGCCATAGTTGCAGGCAGTAATGGCCATATCGCCTGGGGTTTTACCAATAGCACAGCAGATTGGTCTGATGTCATAGCCTTGAAACTGGATGAAAAAGCTGAAAACTATCAAACCGCTGATGGCTGGCAGGAATTCAGTTACCAGAATGAAGTGTTTAAAGTAAAAGGCCAGCCGGATGAATTGGTACTGCAAAAAGAAACTATTTGGGGCCCGGTGTTGCCACCTCCTTTTCAGAACTATGCCTATAGGTGGGTGGCTCATGATGTGGAAGGTGCCAACTTTAATTTATTAACACTTGAAAAAAGTCAGGGCGTACGTGAAACATTAAAACTGGCGGCTAGTGCCGGTGTGCCGACCCAAAATTTACTGGTAGCAGATAAAGACGGAGCCATAGGCTGGACTCTGATCGGTGCTTTACCAGAACGAAAAGTACAACATATGGATACGCCTCAGGACTGGAGCAATGGCCAAAATAACTGGTCGGGTTATTTGTCTCAAAACCATTACCCGCAAATTTACCAGCCCCAATCCGGTCAGCTCTGGACAGCCAACAGCCGAATGGTAGGAGGTAAAGATTTAGAATTAATTGGTAATGGCGGTTACGATTTAGGCGCTCGGGGCAAGCAAATCCTTGATGCCTTAACAGCTACAGCAGAGCATAGTGAGCAAAGCCTGCATAATATTCAGCTGGATCACCGCGCCCTAATGCTAGCACGCTGGCAACAGCTGTTATTGGACACAGTACTGACCAAAGACTTTGTCGCGGAACATAACTTAGAGTCTTATCTGGATTACGTGATGAAAGATGCCAGCCATGCCAGTATTGGCTCGGTGGGTTACTCATTGCTGCGATCTTTTCGGGCTAAAACACTGGAGCTGACCTTTGCGCCTTTGACAGCACTGTTGGAAGAAAACAACTTATCAGGGCGGGACCTGAAATTCTCTCTGGAAACCGCAGGCTGGGAAATGATCCAACAACAACGCACCGACACTCTGCCTGCTGATTTCAGCTCGTGGCGAACTTTATTACAACAGGCCGTTCTGCAAAGTAAACAAAAGCTGGAAACAGATTATGGCAGTTTAGCCAGCGCAAGTTGGGGCAACATCAATCAAAGCTCTATTGTGCATCCACTCTCAGCTGCAGTACCTTTCTTCGGCGACTGGCTGAATATGCCTGCAATGCCGATGAATGGTGACAGCCATATGCCCAGAGTACAAAACAGAGCACATGGCCAGTCAGAACGCATGGTGGTGTCGCCAGGCAAAGAAGCTGAAGGTATTTTAGTGATACCAGCAGGTCAGTCAGGTCATCCGTTATCGCCTTTTTATGATGCTGACCACGACTTCTGGCTAAGGGAGCAGCCGCTGGGCTTTTTACCAGGTGAGCAAAAATACTTACTGAAGTTACAACCTAAAGCTTGACTTTAGACGTCCAGACTTACTATTGTGGTGGCCATGAAACCAATACAGATCGCTCGCTTTTTTCGCCTCTTTACCACCCCAACGGGGAGGCGGTAAGTCGCGCGCGCGTGATAAACCAAAAAACCTCCCAATATCGGGAGGTTTTTTTTTAGCTTAAAGGACGCTTTTATGAGCATAGATTTAGACCACATTCGCCAGCAGATCAGCAGTACAGATAAAGACTTGCTGCAATTACTGGCAAACCGACGCCAACTCGCCTTAAGCGTAGCCGATGCTAAATTGGCACAAAACAAACCTATTCGCGATCAGAAACGGGAAGAAGAGTTGTTGGTGTCACTGATTGAACGCGGTAAACCACTGGGCTTAGATGCTCAATACATCACCAAAATTTATCATGTGATTATTGAAGACTCCGTACTGCAGCAGCAAGCTAAAGTACAAGGCCAGCTGAATGGCGAAAATGGTCCGGTTTGCCGTGTCGCCTTTTTGGGCCGTCAGGGGTCTTATAGCTACTGGGCCACCCAAAAGTACTTCACGCGCCGCGCTGAAAAGCTGATTGAAATTGGCTGCGATAGCTTTAATGAAATAGTACAAGCGGTAGAAACTGGCCATGCCGACTACGCAGTGCTGCCTATTGAAAATACCTCGTCAGGCAGTATCAACGAAGTGTACGACTTACTTCAGCATACCCGTTTGTCGATAGTCGGCGAACTAACCCACCCTATAGAGCATTGTTTGCTGGGTGTGGAAGGAACTGAGCTGAGTAAAATCCGCCAGATTTGCGCTCATCCTCAAGTCATAGCCCAGTGCAGCAACTATTTGCAGGGATTATCCAATGTCAAAATTGAATACTGTGATGCCTCCTCTGATGCCTTTGAACGGGTACGTAAAGCTCAGGATAAATCTGTAGTTGCTATTGGCGGTGAAGAAGGTGGCAAACTCTATGGTCTGGACGTATTAGGCCGTGGTTTAGCCAATCAAAAAGACAACGTAAGTCGGTTTATTGTCGTAGCACGAAAAGCTATCAATGTAGCAAAAGCCATACCGGCCAAAACTACTTTTATTATGTACACAGGCCAGCAACCAGGTGCTTTGGTTGATGCCTTAACAGTGTTGAAACAACATGGCATCAGCATGGGTAAACTGGAATCACGCCCTATTACCGGCAATCCATGGGAAGAAATGTTTTATGTGGATGTATTCGCGAATCTGGATGACTATGCGATGACCCGCGCTTTGGATGAGCTGAACCGCATTACGCGTTTTGTTAAAGTGCTGGGCTGCTATCCAAGCGAGGACGTCAGCCCAACCCTGATCACTCAGCAAACCTCATAGTTTAATCTGCTGACCTTTCTCAGCAATTTGGCAATGCAGACCGTAGTCGACCATACGGCTCTGTAGCGCCAGCTGAGCTTTAGGCTCGCCATGCACCAGATAAAAACGAGGCTGACCGCCTATCATTCTGGCCCAGCCTACTAATTCATCTTGCCCTGCATGAGCAGAAAAACCACCTATGGTGTGTATGACGGCTTTCACCGCTACATTTTGACCAAACAATTTCACCCGTTTTTCGCCATCCACCAATCGTCGACCTAGCGTGCCTTTGGCCTGAAAACCGACAAAAATCAGATGGTTGCTACTTTTCCATAAGTTGTGTTTTAAGTGATGCACTATACGGCCGCCATTGCACATGCCGGAACCCGCAATGACAATAGCGCCGCCACTGATGCGGTTCATCGCCATCGACTCTTCCATACTGGATGCAAGCCGTAAGATAGGTAAAAAGGACTGCAAATCACGGGCGCCGTAGCCATGCAGTACTTTGGTGTCTTTGCGATCAAACTCGGCCATCAGCTCACTGTAGATTTTAGTGATCTCTATCGCCATAGGACTGTCCAACACCACCATCTTTTGTTTCAATCGGCCCTGATGGTACAGAAGTCCAAGGTAGTACAAAATCTCCTGACTACGACCTAAAGCAAAAGCTGGAATAAATACATTACCGCCCGCTTTGTGGGCTTCATCCAGCGCATTGGCAAACTCTTCCAATGTGTTTTGTAATGGCTGGTGATTGCGATCGCCATAGGTACTTTCCATCAGCACCAAATCAGCGGTTCTCACCGGACTTGGATCGGGCATCAGCACTGTGGCTGGGTTGCCCAAATCACCGGAAAACACCAATTGCCGCATGGCTTTGCCCTGCTTCACTGCAAGCTGAACTATGGCTGAGCCCAGAATATGGCCGGCATCCAAAAACTCCAGATCCAGCCCTTCACAGACCGTTACTTTTTGTTTGTAACCCACAGGCTGACAGTAGTCCAGCACTTGCTCCACATCCTGCACTGCCATAACAGGATCCAGCAGCTTTTTACCTTGCCTCGCTAAGTGTTTGTTTTGCCAATCCAAGTCTTTTAAATACAAATGCACAGAATCTTTCAACAACACACCGAGTAACAAAGCTGTGCCCTGAGTGCAATAAATTTTGCCCTGAAAACCCTTAGCGACCAACAAAGGCAATAAGCCGCTATGGTCTATATGCGCATGCGATAAAATCACGTAATCGATATCTTTAGGACGAAAAGCAAAACGAAATTTATTCCATTCGGTGATTTGGTTTTCCCCCTGGGTCATGCCACAGTCGAGCAGAATTTGTTTGTTTTGCAGCTTCAGCAGATAACAAGAGCCTGTCACCTGCTCAGCAGCCCCTAAAAAGGTTAAACTGGCATCTAATGGCATTGGGTACACTCCGACTTTCTTCTTGGCTGTGATGGTGTGATGTCCATGTTATAACTGAACTGAAGTGTTAAAAGATTAGTCTATATCAAACAACATGTTAGTTTATTCAGCTTTCCTTCGTATGGAGCCCTTTTATGTCCGGCGACAATCCCCTATACCAACGCCATCTGAGTTCAGCCCGAGAAGCGACTGAACAACAAAGTCAGGATTTACTCGAACATCCGTCCTATCAACTGGCCTTTGCTGATGATGATTTTTTAATGCAGGACGAATTGCGTCATGTCCGTCTGCAATTGGAGTATCTGAAACCTCAGCTGATCCTCGAACAACATCAGGTAAAAGCCACTGTTGTGGTGTTTGGCAGTGCTCGCTTTATTTCACGACAACAAGCTGAACTTTTAGTTACACAAGCACAAAATAAACTGGAATTAGCACCAGCAGATACTCAACTGCAACAGCAATTAAAAACAGCGAAGCGTCAGTTAAAAAACAGTGCCTACTATGAAGCAGCAGCAGAGTTTTCGCGCATTGTGACTGAGCATAGTCAAAGTTGCCCTGATGCCTCCTTGATGATTATCAGCGGTGGTGGACCTGGTGTAATGGAGGCAGCGAATAAAGGTGCGTATCAGGCGGGCGGGCAAAGTATTGGTCTGAATATAGTTCTGCCGCATGAGCAAAAGCCGAACCCTTACATCACGCCGGAGTTTTGTTTCCGCTTTCATTATTTTGCCATTCGCAAAATGCACTTTTTACAACGTGCGCGGGCTTTAGTGGCTTTTCCCGGCGGTTTTGGCACTTTAGATGAACTGTTTGAAACTCTGACTTTATTGCAAACCGGCAAAGCCACTACAGTGCCAGTGATACTGTATGACAAAAATTTCTGGAGCCGTTTGATTAACTTTGACCTGCTGGTCGAGGAGGGCTTGATTAAAGCCGAAGATATGCAGCTGATCCAATTTGTCGACACGCCCGAACAAGCCTGGCAAGCGATTTGCCATTGTTACAAGTTATCTTAGATTGAACCGAGGCTCAGGCCTTGAGTTTTGCAGCTTTGATGCAAAATTCAAGACCTGAGCCCAGCTGTACGTTATTGAGCTTTTACGCAGTCAACAAAGTATTCTTTTTTACCGTTACGCTCTTCACAAACCAGACCATGAATATAAGTCTCAAAACCTGGAAAGCGGCCGTTAAACTCACGGGCGAATTTCAGATAATCCACAATGATGGTGTTAAACACTTCACCCGGCACCAACAGTGGGATACCTGGTGGGTAAGGTGTTAGCATCACTGCAGTAATCCGGCCTATCAGATCATCCAGTGGCACCCGATCCAGCTCTTTATGCGCCATAGCAGCAAAAGCTTTGGATGGTTTCATCGCCGGTACCAACTCAGATAAGTACATCTCAGTGGTCATCTTCGCCACGTTGTTTTCACGGTAGATCTGGTGGATTTGATCACACAAATCTTTTAAGCCAATACGCTCATACTGAGGGTACTTGGCGATAAACTCAGGCAAAACCCGCCACAGTGGGGCATTTTTGTCGTAATCGTCTTTAAACTGCTGCAGCGCTGTCACCATGGTATTCCAACGGCCTTTGGTAATACCGATGGTAAACATGATAAAGAACGAATACAGACCAGTTTTTTCGATGACGACACCATGCTCAGACAGGTACTTCGCCACTATAGCAGCTGGAATACCAGAGTCATCAAAGTCGCCATCTACGTTGAGACCAGGCGTTAAAATAGTGGCTTTGATTGGATCCAGCAGGTTAAAACCTTCGGCAATATCACCGAAACCATGCCAGCTTTCACCCGCTTTTAACATCCAGGCGTCGCGGTGATCCAAACCTTCGTCAGTTAAATCATCAGGGCCCCACACCTTAAACCACCAGTCATCACCATACTCGTCGTCGACTTTACGCATAGCACGACGGAACTCCAGTGCCTCGTCCAGTGACTCTTCCACTAAGGCTGTACCACCCGGCGCTTCCATCATAGCCGCTGCCACATCACAAGAGGCAATAATGGCGTACTGTGGACTGGTGGAGGTATGCATCAGATAAGCTTCGTTAAACAGATGCTGATCCAGCTTGTTCTGCTTGGCGTCTTGCACCAATATTTGGGAAGCCTGTGAAATACCTGCCAGCAGTTTGTGTGTCGACTGAGTAGAGAACACCATAGAGGTTTCGCAACGCGGACGGCCTTCGCCTATGGCATGGTAGTCGCCATAAAAATCATGGAAAGCGGCATGCGGCAACCAGGCTTCATCAAAGTGCAGAGTTTCGATTTCACCGTCCAGCATCGACTTAATTTCTTCAACGTTGTACAAGACGCCATCATAAGTCGACTGAGTGATAGTTAGAACCCGTGGTTTGACATTTGGATTCTGTTCCAGCTTTTCACGGCAGAATGGGTTCGCCATCATCTTCTTACGGATAGTGGCAGGTTCAAACTCGCTACGAGGAATAGGACCTATGATGCCGTAATGGTTGCGCGTTGGCATTAAGAACACAGGCACAGCGCCCGTCATCATAATGGCGTGCAAAATAGATTTATGGCAGTTACGGTCAACCACAACTATATCACCCGGAGCTACAGTGGAGTTCCAGACGATTTTATTAGAAGTTGAAGTGCCGTTGGTGACAAAAAACAAATGGTCGGCGTTAAAAATACGCGCTGCATTGCGCTCTGAAGCAGCCACTGGACCTGTGTGATCCAACAACTGACCTAATTCATCCACCGCGTTACAGACATCGGCACGTAACATGTTTTCACCAAAGAACTGGTGGAACATCTGACCTACAGGCGATTTCAAAAAAGCGACGCCACCTGAGTGCCCAGGGCAGTGCCAGGAGTAGGAGCCATCCTGTGCATAGTTGGTTAAAGCGCGGAAAAACGGTGGAGCCAGTGTATCTAAATAGCTTTTGGCTTCACGGATAATATGACGGGCCACAAATTCTGGCGTGTCTTCGTGCATATGAATAAAACCATGCAGTTCACGTAAAATAGCATTCGGAATATGACGTGAAGTTCGGGTTTCACCGTACAGATAAATTGGAATATCCGGATTGCGATGACGAATTTTATCAACAAAACCTTTCAGGTTTGCCAATACGGAATGACTGTCTTCTGCAGAGCCACCACCAAATTCTTCATCATCAATAGACAAAATGAAACCAGCAGCCCGACTTTGCTGCTGAGCAAAAGAGGTCAGGTCACCATAGCTGGTGTAACCCACCACATCCATGCCTTCAGCTTCAATGGCTGCAGCTAGTTCACGAATACCTGAACCACTGGTATTTTCGGTTCTGAAATCTTCATCGATGATGATCAGAGGAAAGTAAAAACGCATGGAGTACCCCAAGCCGATTAAAAGTGCGCAAAGGATACTTTATTTTGCAGAAAATTCCTCTAATCCGACCTGTTTTTCCTGCAGAAAAATCGCAAATCAGCCAAATTAATTATAAAACCTGAAATTGAATACGTATTCACAGCAGGAGCATTGGAAGTTGTCACGAAACAGACACAAACTTTAGTCAGGTTAACCTAGCCTGCAGTAAGATGCAGCGTCCTTCTTGTTCTATGCCCAGACCTTCAGGGACTGAATGTAGTCCCTGCTTTTTTGAATTTTTATCCCCGTTAAACTTGAACTGCTACAGCTTAAACTCCGCAGCTATCTAAGTTTGTAACACCTGAATACTGCTCTAAACAGTAACCCGCTTCGAGTAATAAGTCGACCAGCTCTTCTTCGCATACACCGACAGAACGCAAGTGCTGTTCCGCATCCAATACAGTTTTACCTTGCTGCAAACCCGCCCTGATCGTTTTGATATGCACTGAGCGCATAAATTCAGATGTTCTTTTGCCCATGATTAAACTCCACACTTCCACTTTTGAGTTGCGCTGGATCCTAAACAGCCTGAAGGAAATTTGCATCGAAAAATCGTCAACAGCATGAAATCTTCATCTAACAGTCATGAATAAGTCATGAAATAGTCATAAAAAATCTAAATATCAGCCAATCGCTGTTCAATAGGAACTAACTGGTTCATTTGTTTTAGTATCCATTGTTGGCGTTTATAGACATAAGGTGAAGGGCTTTGCACTTTAAAACGCAATGGATTAGGCAAAACAGCGGCTAGCAGTGCAGCCTGATGGCGGCTTAACTTACTGGCTGGTCTGTTAAAAAACTTTTGTGCAGCAGCCTCAACCCCAAAAATTCCGGGGCCAAACTCCACACTGTTTAAATAGACTTCTAAAATGCGTTCCTTACCCCAGGTCAGCTCAATCAAACTGGTAAACACCAGCTCGAGTCCTTTGCGAAACCAGCTGCGACCCGTCCATAAAAATACATTCTTTGCAGTTTGTTGGCTGATAGTAGAAGCGCCTCGTACTTTCTGGCCTCTGCTGTTGTACTCCAGAGCTTTTTTGATAGCTTCAGTATCAAAGCCATAGTGATCGGGAAACTTTTGGTCTTCAGCCGCAACTACGGCTTGCTTCATGGCACTGGATATTTGGTGAAAAGGTACCCAGCTATGCTGTAACTCGTACCCCTTATGATGATTCCAAAGCGCCTGAATTTGTCGCTCTATCATCACTCCAGTCACAGGGACTGGCACAAAAGCAAAGATAAGTACCAAGCTTAAAGCCAGAATGATCAGGTATTTAATAAGCTTTATAAATTTACCAAACCAAAGTGAAATCAAAGACTGTCCAGATAAGTGTCAGCATCATTAAAATTTGAGTGTAAAGCGCCTAAACAAAATGAGCTAGCTTTAGTTGCTGGCCCATTCTGGTAGTTCGTGTTTTGACAGCGTTACTCTTTAACTGCGCTCATCCGAGGCTTTTTGTAACAAACGACGGCTTTCTTGCAGAAACTGATCAGCCAAGGGTCCAAAAAACTGCTGGCCTTTGGCAAACTCGGCCATTAAACCTGCTTTGTCCCTTGCTGCTAATAAATGCGATAGTTGATTAAAACGGTGCTGATATCGCTGCAATAAACCAGTGACAGCGCTGGACGACAACATAATGTCAGCATACAGCTCGGCATTTTGTGCAAACAGCCGCCCCACCATCGCCAGCTCCAGCCGGTAAATAGGTGAGCTCAACTCCAGCAACTGCTGCAAATCTGCCTGCTCTTCTGCCAGATGCACACCATAGACTAAAGAGCTAAAATGACGCATGGCCTGAATCAGCTGCATCAGCTCATCATGCTGCTGCGCAGATTTTTCTGTCAGTACAGCGCCCCATACTTTGAATTGCTGTATCAGCCACTGATACTGTTCAGCATCACGGCCATGGCTAAGCACTACAACTTGTTTGGCTATATTGCTGATATCAGGGCCAAACATAGGATGTAAACCTACAACAGCACCACAGTGTTTCGCCAGCATAGCGCTTAAAGGCCCGGTTTTAGTACTGGTTAAATCCGCAAGGATTGTATTGGCATCCAATTCAGGCAATTGCGTTATCACCTGTTCAGTCACTGCGATAGGCACTGCAATAAGCACTAAAGCTGCGCCCTGCACCAAATCTTTTGCCTGATGCCAGTTGTCTTGCTCCAGCACTTCAACCAAATAACCGGAGCGCTGAAATAAACTGACAAAACGTTTGCCCAAAGCACCTGCGCCACCCACTACCACCACTTTATCACCGGTGTTACGGCAGCACACAAAACCTGCTTCCTGAGTCTGATAAGACTCCCGCATCACTCGACGTAAAACATCTTCAATCAGATCAGCAGATACACCAGCATCTTCCGCTTGCTGA
Source organism: Rheinheimera sediminis (assembly GCF_004005375.1). Lineage (GTDB taxonomy): Bacteria > Pseudomonadota > Gammaproteobacteria > Enterobacterales > Alteromonadaceae > Pararheinheimera. The sequence goes on from NZ_RZUF01000029.1 coordinate 25,734, forward strand.
CGACGGGCTTTAATTAAAGCTTGCTCACGTTCTGGCACATACAAAGGCAAAGCATATTGCTGCTTCACCCTACCCACTTCTGCCGTTACTGCTGCTCTTTTGGCCAACAACTCGACAAGTTGGCTATCCAACTGATCGATTTGTTGACGCAGCGGCAGCAAAGCTGCCATGGGGTCCTCTGTATTTACTGCTTGATTCATATGTCTATCTCAAGCCGCAACTTCACGCGAAGATGCTTGGGACGCCTCTTGTGACGACAATTGTTGATCCAGGCCAGCCAATAATCCAGCTGTACTTGCCCAGTCGATACAAGCATCGGTCACAGACACGCCGTAGAGTTCAGCTTTACCATCCACCAAATCCTGACGACCCGCATGGATATGGCTTTCCAGCATAATGCCGATAATAGCTTTATTGCCGTTGATACGTTGCTCAATAACAGACTGAGCCACAATACCTTGTCTATTGTGATCTTTACTGGAATTGCCATGACTGCAGTCAATCACCAAAGCTTCAGGTAAGCCGTGTTTGCGCAGCGCAGCTAAAGCAGCCTGTACGCTGTCTTCGTCATAGTTAGGTTTAATGCCGCCACGTAAAATAACATGACCATCAGGGTTACCGGCGGTTTGCACTAAGGACACCTGACCTTTTTGGTTAATGCCAATAAAGCTGTGACCGCTGGCAGCAGATTGCAGCGCATTAAGTGCGATATTTAAATTACCGTCTGTGCCATTTTTAAAACCAACCGGCATGGATAAACCACTGGCCATTTCGCGGTGGGTTTGCGATTCCACAGTGCGGGCACCGACAGCAGCCCAGCTGATTAGATCAGATAAATACTGTGGGCTAATTGGATCCAAAGCTTCAGTTGCTGCAGGTAACTCCATCTCCACTAAATCCAACAGTAATCGACGCCCTTTGGTTAAGCCTGTTTCCAGATCAAAAGAATCATCCAGATGAGGATCGTTGATAAAACCTTTCCAGCCAACTGTAGTGCGCGGTTTTTCAAAGTACACCCGCATCACTATGTACAAGGTGTCTTTGTATTGAAGTTGCAGCTGTTTAAGGCGACGGGCGTAATCCATAGCTGACACCGGATCATGAATAGAGCAAGGACCTGTGATCACCAGTAAACGTGGATCGCGACCATGCACTATATCTGCAATCTCCTGGCGGGATTTCTGAATAAAGTCAGAACCTGCGCTGGATAAAGGTAAAGCCAGCTTTAACGCAGCGGGTGGGCTTAATAACTGCTCCGAAACTATACGTAAATCGTCAACAATCTTGCTCATTTGAATGCTCCTGTTTGCATCATGCGTTGCCAAAGCGCCGGTTTTACTTGATAAATGCAAGCAGAACACCAGTAAACTTATATTTACAACACGTACTAAATTAATTACGAACAAGAGCATATTAAAAACCAAACAACCACAAGTCAACCCTTAAAACCAAACAAATAAAGGGCCAATCAAGTTTTCAAACAAAAAAACACCGTAAACTATATAATACAAAATATAAAACAGATTCCTAATCGTCGAATAAAAGTAGTTTCTTGCACCAAACATCACTGCTCCTAGTTACAACAACGTGCAGGCTTGGATGGTCTACACTAAGAGTTAACCCGTTTAAAATTTGTATAGGCTAGCTGATGGCTGCATCAATTTATTCACCCCTACCGGCTTTTGATGAATTACTCATTATGGCAAAACAGGATCCGGCAGCACTGGATGAGTTACAAAAGAAATTGAATCAGGAGCTAATTGATGCCCAGAGTGATGACAGGGGGCGAAAAGCCATTGAGCAAACCTTGTTCAGGCTGCAGTCAGAACAGTTTAGATATAAAGCCCCCTTGGTCCGTTTAACCAGAGCATATCAATTGATGCTGATGGAAATGAGCCGGATGCAGGATGCTCTGGAGCTGTTATGCAAAGTGCCCGAATCGAAAAAAAAGCTATGCGCTACCATTTTACCTTTCAGGTCAAAGCGTCAGGAGCGATAAGAGAGAAAATCGGTTGGAAATCGTAAAAAATAAAGTGACAGCGACCTGCGATCTCGACTAGAATTGATAAAAATACAAAATATGATACTCATTAGCCCCGTATGAACAAAAGTAAACACACAGAACCTTTATTGTCAACCCAACAAGCTGCTGATTTACTTGGTGTTTCTTTACGCACAGTTCAATTGTGGGTAGAGAAAGGAGCTCTGGATGCTTGGAAAACTCCTGGTGGTCATCGTCGTGTTACCCAATCTTCTGTCGAACGCCTTCTGCTGAAAAATCAAACTCAACCTGTTGATAATTCAGTTCGCATTCTCTTGGCAGAAGATGATGAACTGCTGAAACAACTGTACAGCCTGCAAATTGAATCCTGGGGTTTACCCATAAGTTTGCAGTCAGTGACTAATGGTATAGCTGGTTTATTAAAAATTGGTGAATGGGCTCCACAAATTCTAATCACAGATTTACAGATGCCTGAACTGGATGGTTTTCAAATGATCCGTGAACTGAAGTTGTCTTCGCGTCACGAAACTATGAAAATCATTGTTGTAACAGCCTTAACAGATGCAGAAATTGCCGTTGGAGGAGGTTTACCCGACACAGTGCAACTAATGCGCAAACCACTGTTATTCAGCGACTTAAAAGACCGATTAGAAAACCTATTACAAGAACTGCGTTAATTGCAGCTTATGTCCATGGATGGACGGTATGTCGCAACTGTCGGGAACGTTGTTGTGACCATGTCCATGGATGGACGGTATGTCGCAACTGTCGATAAAGTTGTTGCGACTCTTACCAAGCTATAACGCCTTTCTGGGGGGTAATGCTACGTTAGCAAATATAAACCCAGCCACCAGCGACATAAATATCAAAAAGGTCTGCTGACCTATTTGTTCAGTAGAAACGATCTGCTGACCTGAAACCAAAGCATTTAATCCAATATAAGTTTTGCTACCTGGTACCAACACAATCATACCCTGCAAAGAGACTATGCTAGCAGGTGCGTTTATCCATCTGTTAAACAAATTGCCGTATAAACCTACAGCAAAGGCCCCCACAAAAGCACCTAATGCCAAACCTAGGTAATAGGCGCCCCACAAGCTGGCTGCATAGGCAATAAAGCCTGACAGCAGCCCCCAGAGGGCATGCTTCAGCCTCGCTTTAAACACCACCACTAAACTGCCACATAAAATAGCGACTGCCAGCCAACTGGTCCACTGTGGCACTGAAGGTGCGACCTGAGGCGGAATTTGGCCAAACAATATCTGCCCTAAAGCTACACCTAAAAAGGCACCAAAATACAATTTAAACAACAACATCACCGCATCCATCACCCGAGCAGTACCTGATACCAGGTGACGGGCCGCCAGCTCAGCTAATCCAAGGGTTAAAGCTAAACCAGGAATAAATACAATAATGGAAGACAATACGACCAAAGGCACATTGATCATAGGATCAATATAAACAGCCACAGCTGTCGCCAACAAAGCAGAGACCAAAGCAACCAGAGGTTCGAGCATATGAGCTACACGGCGTGACTTCATTGACCAAAGCACAAACAAATACACGACAAGACTCAACACTGTGGCCCAAAACACATCGTGCCAACTGGCGCGCATTAACATGGCAAACGCGCCCCCTGCAGCACCGAAAGCCGCAAAGGTAGCCCAGCGGGAATAGGGGTTAGGCGCTGCTGCTATTTGATCGAGCCGCTGATTCACATCCTGCAAAGTAAGCTTGCTGCTGGCAAGCGCATCCACCAGCTCGTCTGTGTAAGATAAAGCGCCTAAGTCCAGCTCACCCGGGGTGACACGAGAGATATGAGTGTATTCATTTTCATCGCCAGGGATCCAAAGCACAAAAGTCAGCACAGTAGGCGTAATGGCAAAAGAGCCGCCAATTTTCAGCAACTGTGCCACTTCCTGTAAATGCGCTTCCAAACGATAAGCTGGAGTACCAAACTTATGCAGCATTTTGCCAAGCTTGACGATAAAACGACGTTTTTCAATAAAACTGGCGGAATCCACTTTTGGGTCCTTGTCGCGTTGCAACACAATATAAAGCTATTGTAGTGGGCTTTGTGAAGTATGGATAGAAGAGGATATTGCTAAGTGATTGATAAAAGCTAAGTTAGCCATGCTTATTACAAAGAAAGTTCAGCCAGCAACCATTGGTATTCCTGCTGCAACAGCTGAAAAGCTGCAGCATCTCCGCCTTTATCCGGATGCAAACGCAGCGCCTGCTGTCGGTACACTTTTTTCAGCTGCGCCACAGAATAAGGCTGAGTTAACTGCCATTTTTGCTGCAACTGACCGGTGTCGAGCGCTTTATTCTGCTGATACAACGCCAGCTTTTTCCAAAACTCATCCAATACAGCCTGCAGTTTATCATCCGTCATAGCCCGCATATTCTGCCAATCCAAGTAATAAGCCGCTTTACCCTGCTGCTCTTGCCATAAAGCTACGGCATCATCTGGTAAAGCTGCGGCTGTATAGACCATCACTTTGGCATAACCTATATGCAATAAGGCCACCTGCTCCTGCTGCCACTGTGCCTGCAATACAAATAAATGATGGTAAAGAATGAAGTGTTGCTGGAATAACAAGGAATCAACAGCAAGAGTGCGGGGTTCGGGGAAAAAGGCTTTTAATTGATGCAGCAATTCCTGCTCGCTGATCTCTCCTTGTCTGGATAGCAGGAAAGCTTCGAGTGCGGCAACTAAATCGGCTTGCAGTTCGGTGTGCATAGTCACATTAGAGACCAAAAAATTGTCAGGATCAATTTTTAAAAATGCGAAGCATTGGCCCAAAGGGTGAGCGCCAGGGATGGCTGCGAATAAAAAATCGTCAGGAGCAATTTTTAACAATGC
>NZ_RZUF01000029.1:30625-41252 GCF_004005375.1 Rheinheimera sediminis
AATGCGAAGCATTGGCCCAAAGGGTGAGCGCCAGGGATGGCTGCGAATAAAAAATTGTCAGGAGCAATTTTTAACAATGCGAAGCATTGGCCCCAAAGGGTGAGCGCCAGGGATGGCTGCGAATAAAAAAAGGCTGACACAAGGTCAGCCTTTTCAGTCGCTTAGTTAAGCTTTTCGCGGATACGCGCTGATTTACCTGAACGATCGCGTAAGTAGTAAAGCTTGGCACGGCGGACTGCGCCACGGCGTTTCAGCGTAATGCTGTCAATCATAGGGCTGTGCGTCTGGAATACACGCTCAACACCTTCGCCGTTGGAAATTTTACGAACTGTGAAAGCTGAATGCAGACCACGGTTACGTTTGGCGATAACTACGCCTTCGTAAGCCTGCAGACGGGTTTTGTCACCTTCTTTCACTTTAACCTGAACAACTACAGTGTCACCTGGGCCAAATGCTGGCACGTCAGTTTTTAACTGTTCGTCTTCAAGTTGCTTGATAATGTTTTGGCTAACTTTGCTCATAACAATCTCACTTTACCTGGAATTAACTATCGTGTTGCTGCAACGCCTGGTGTTCCAATTGGAATTCATCCAGTAATTTGCGTTGCTCCTTAGTCAGAGCCAGGGCATTTAACATATCCGGCCGTCTCAACCAGGTTCTACCAAGAGCCTGTTTCAGACGCCAGCGTCGTATATTTTCATGGTGTCCACTCAGCAACACCGGTGGAACCTCTTTGTCTGCTAACACCGCAGGTCTGGTGTAGTGTGGGCAGTCTAACAAACCAGTTGCAAACGAATCCTGCTCTGCCGACTCTTCATGCCCCAGTACGCCTGGTACCAGTCGCGATACCGCATCAATCAGCGTCATCGCAGGCAACTCGCCTCCACTCAGCACGTAATCCCCAATTGACCATTCTTCGTCAATTTCGGTTTCAATTACGCGTTCATCAATGCCTTCGTAACGGCCTGCCACTAACAGCAGTTTCGGGTAACGTGCAAGTTCCTGTACACCTTGTTGGTCTAACTTGCGGCCTTGCGGCGACAAATACACCGTATGTACATTTCCTCCGGCGGCTTGCTTAGCGGCGCGAATAGCGTCGGTCAGCGGCTGCACCATCATCAGCATACCTGGACCGCCACCAAAAGGGCGATCATCGACAGTATTGTGTTTATCCGAAGTATAATCCCGCGGATTCCAACACTCCACCTGCAACAATCCTTGCTTTACAGCACGGCTTGTTACACCAAACTTTGTAATAGCATCAAACATCTGCGGGAACAGAGTAATAACCCCAACCCACAAACCAGCTTGCTGCGACATTAAAAGTCCGGATCCCAGTCTACTAAGATACGTCGTTCAGCGTTATTCACTTCCTTAATAACAGAGTCAGTCAGGAAAGGGAGTAAACGCTCCGTCTTGCCAAATGCATCGGATTTATTGGCTTTCACAACGAGAACGTCGTTTGAGCCAGTTTCCATCATATCGACCACTTCACCTAAGTGATAACCAGCCTCGTTCACTACTGCCATGCCCATCAGGTCACGCCAATAGAAATCACCCTCAGCAAGCTGGGGTAATGCAGAACGCTCTACTGCGATATCCGCATTGACGTAGAGTTGAGCCTGGTCGCGGTCAGCCACGTCTGCCAGTTTTACGATCAGGCCATTGCCATGTCGTTTTTTACCGGAGATTTGCATTTGACGCCAGTTACCCTGCACTTGAATTTGCCAGGGTGTGTAATCAAAAATCCCTTCCGGGATATCGGTATAGGAGTTTACTTTTAGCCACCCGTTGATGCCGTAAACAGCACCAAACTTACCTAAGACAACTAAATCTTTACCGTTCAAGGTGAAACTCCGACCTTTATTTATTTTAGCTATTAAGCAGCAGTTTTCTTAGCAGCTTTCACCAATGAAGCAACGCGGTCGCTTAAAGAAGCGCCTTGCGATACCCAGTGGTTGATACGCTCTAAGTCAATACGCGTTTGCTCTTCAGTACCGCTAGCGATTGGGTTGAAAAAACCCACGCGCTCAATGAAGCGGCCATCACGGGCAAAACGGCTGTCCGCTACCACAACTTGGTAAAATGGACGCTTTTTCGCGCCACCACGTTGTAAACGAATAGTTACCATACCGTCCTCTAATAATCGTTCAGGATTTAAAAAAATAACAAACCCCGCGGTCAGACCGTGGGGTCGGTGAATTGTACGGATTTTTGCCTGCATTGCAAGGTTTTTCGGGCTTTGGCCGCATATTTCAGCTTTTACCAAAGCCAGCAATAGAGCTCGGCTGCAGGGCTTAACGTGGAGGTAACAGGCCAGGTGGTAACTTACCGCCCATGCCACGCATCATCTTCATTAAGCCGCCTTTACCCGACATCTGCTTCATCATTTTCTGCATTTGGGTAAATTGTTTCAGCAACTGGTTCACATCCTGCACTTGCGTACCTGAACCTGCAGCGATACGTTTTTTCCGTGAGCCTTTGATTAAATCAGGAAACAAACGCTCTTTTTTCGTCATGGAATTAATAATGGCTTCCATTTTATTGAACTGCTTGTTGCCCATCTGATCCATAGCACCGGCAGGTAAGTTTTTCATGCCAGGTAATTTATCCAGCATCGACATCATGCCGCCCATACCACGCATCTGCACTAACTGGTCACGGAAGTCTTCTAAACTAAAGCCCTGCCCTTTCATCACTTTGGCAGCGACTTTAGCAGCTTGTTCTTTATCAACCTTCTGCTCGATTTGCTCAATCAAGCTCATCACATCACCCATACCCAGAATACGGGAGGCGATACGGTCCGGATGGAATGGCTCTAAAGCGTCAGTTTTTTCACCCATACCGATAAATTTAATCGGCTTGCCAGTGATATGACGAATAGATAAAGCAGCACCACCACGAGCGTCACCATCGGCTTTGGTCAGGATCACGCCGGTTAAAGGCAAGGCTTCATTAAAAGCCTTGGCCGTATTGGCTGCATCCTGACCTGTCATGGCATCCACCACAAACAGAGTTTCAATAGGTTTCACTGCCGCATGCAGGGCCTTAATTTCGCCCATCATTTCTTCGTCAACATGCAGACGACCAGCGGTGTCGACTAGCAACACATCAAAAATTTGTAAGCGGGCATGAGCTATAGCGGCGTTCACTATATCTATAGGTTTCTGGCTGACATCGCTTGGAAAGAATTCAACACCTACTTCTTTGGCCAGTGTTTCTAACTGCTTAATAGCTGCGGGACGATAGACGTCGGCTGAGACCACTAATACTTTTTTCTTCTTCCGCTCTTTTAGGAATTTGGCCAGCTTGGCCACAGAGGTGGTTTTACCCGCACCTTGTAAACCAGCCATTAACACCACTGCAGGCGGCTGAACATTGAGTGCCAGCTCTTCGTTGGCTTCGCCCATCGCATCTTCTAAGGCTTTACGGACGATTTTTAGAAATTCCTGACCAGGCGTCAGACTTTTGCTGACTTCAATGCCAACAGAACGCTCTTTGACCTGATTGACAAAGTCACGCACCACAGGCAAAGCAACATCAGCTTCTAATAAAGCCATCCGTACTTCACGTAAGGTTTCTTTGATATTATCTTCAGTTAAACGACCACGACCGCTGATGTTCTTCAGCGTTTTGGTTAGGCGGTCCGACAGGTTTTCAAACATAACTTAGCACCTGATATACAATATGGCCGGATTATACCCCAGAGCGAGTAAGGAGTCAGCCGCCATCTTCGCTGAAACTGTCACGCCAATTAGGTGAGCTTGAGCTGTCAAATGCGAGTAATTTGCAATAGAATGTTAAATCTTCACGAATCAACAGGATCTGATTTATGGTAGTTGAGCTGTTACCCGGTGTGGCGTTGGTTGGTTATTTGCTGGCAACCGGTATGGTATTGTCGCGTCTGGTGCATCCGCAAGGCCCTAACTATAAATTAATGTTCAGTGCAGCTTTATTGGCTATTGTTTGCCATATGCTATTTCTGGCTGATTCTATTTTTGCCGAAGGTGGTCAAAACTTCAGTCTGCTAAACGTCATTTCCTTAGTGTGTTGGTTAATCAGTACTGCCATTACCATCACAGCTCTGCGCACGCCAACAGTATTGCTGCTACCTATAGTTTATGGTTTTTCAGCTCTGACCCAGCTCGCTGTTTTGCTATTGCCAGTTGACGTTCAGATGCAACATTTTGAACAGAGTCCAATACTATTAATGCACATCATAGTGGCCTTTATTGCTTACACATTGTTAATAGTTGCTACTTTGCATTCGCTGCAGGTGCACTACATCAGTAAAAAACTAAAACAAAAAGATTTTATGCTAGGCAATCAGTTTTTACCGCCACTGCTGCAGGTGGAAAAGCTACAGTTCAGAGTTCTTCTTTTAGGCACAATGTTGCTGGGGCTAACTCTGTTCAGCGGCGCTGCTTTTACAGACAACTGGTTGGCGGCACAAAATCTACATAAAAATATTCTGAGCTCTATTGCGTTCCTCATCTTCGCATTGCTTTTGTGGGGGCACGCCCAATTAGGTTGGCGCGGCCGTCTGGCTATAGGCTTGACTTTCACTGGCAGTATTTTGCTGACGCTTGCTTATTTCGGCAGTCGTTTTGTCCGTGAAGTGATGTTAGGCTGACTCGGATAGCAGCTTTTTCCCGCTAAAGCCTATTAAGGCTTGACTTGATAGGCTGTTCGTAATATCAAATAGCTTCGATTAGCCCTACAGGTAAACTACTTTTGGACGAGATCTCAACCAGCACCCTTTTTATTATTCTGGGCATGTTGGTGTTATGTTCTGCATTTTTTTCAGCTTCAGAAACCAGCATGATGTCGCTGAATCCTTATAAGCTTAAACACTTAGCTAACGAGCAGCACAAAGCAGCTATACGTGTAACTGCTATGTTGGAACGCCGTGACAGGCTGATTGGCTTAATTCTGGTCGGTAACAATCTGGTAAATATCGCCGCATCAGCCACAGCGACAGTGCTAGGGATGAGGCTTTATGGTGATTTTGGTATAGCCATTGCGACTGTGGCTCTGACGGTCATCATCTTGATTTTTGGCGAAGTAACACCTAAAACTCTGGCAGCTTTGCATCCTGAAAAAGTAGCATTTCCAAGTTCTATTGTTTTAAAACCCCTGATGAAACTTTTGTATCCCGCAGTATGGTTGCTGAACAAAATCTGTAACACCCTGTTGGGCTGGCTTGGAGTCAGTGCTGAGCAACATCATGGCAACAGCCTAAGCAGCGAAGAATTACGCACTGTAGTATATGAAGCCGGAGCTCTGATACCGGAACACAACCAAAGTATGCTGGTCGGTGTATTGGATTTAGAGAAGGCAACAGTGGAAGATATTATGATCCCGCGTAACGAGCTGGTTGGGATTGATATCAACGACGAATGGAAAGACATAGTTCGTCAGTTGTCCAACAGCCAGCATAACCGCATTCTGTTGTACCGCGACAGCGTGGATGATGCATTAGGTTTTATTCATAGCCGTGATCTGGCGCGCCTGGCTTTAAAAGAACAATTGAACAAAGCATCTTTACTACGTTCAGTGCGGGAAATTTATTTTATCCCGGAAAACACCCCACTCAATACCCAGCTACACAAGTTTCAAAGTTCTAAAGAACGTATAGGCTTGGTAGTGGATGAATATGGCGATATTCAGGGTCTGGTGACCTTGGAAGATATATTGGAAGAAGTCGTAGGTAATTTTACAACTGACATAGCAGACAGCCAGAACGAAGAGATCCAGCCTCAATCAGATGGCAGCTTTTTGGTGGATGGTGGCATCAACCTGCGGGATCTCAACCGCGATATGCAACTGAACTTCCCCACTGACGGACCTAAAACGTTAAATGGGTTAGTACTGGAGTATCTGGAAGAAATTCCGCAAGCCAGTCTTGGCTTGACTCTGGCGGGCTGCCCGATGGAAATTATCGAAGTACAAGATAATATGATTAAAACAGTACGCTTAATGCCACATTTACAGAAAAATTAAAAAAAGGAGGGCCTTGTCTGACGCCCTCCTTACCTTTAAGCAACCTTGGTCTCTTTTAGTCAAACAAACCAAAAAACCAGCCGCGTTTAAACTCGTCTTCACAGCTTTGTAATTGCTTTTGATAGAGAGCTGCTCTTTGTTGCACCTTACGGGCAGTTTCCATTAACCAGCGCTTTTTATAATAAGTTCCCCTTTTATATCCACCCCAGCCTTCGTGATAATTAAGGTACTGAGCATAAGCATCTGATTTAGCTACTTTATTAATTTTACTGCTTTTATTGATATACCAGCCCATGAAATCCAATGCATCACCAAAGTTCGATCGGGCGGCAAAATAGCTGCCCGTTTCACGACCATAGTCTTCCCATGTCTCGTCTTTGACCTGCGCATAACCATAAGCCGTACTGGCTCTGCCTACAGGAATAAATCCAAACCAATACTCCATAGGAGGCTGAGCATTATGTTTAAAGCTGCTTTCCTGATACATCATAGCCATAGGCACATGGATAGGCACATCCCATTTATCTCGCATATCGGATGCAGCATCATACCAGTCGCCATGTTCGCGGAAAATTTCACATAAATTGGAACTGTTTTTGGGTGGGGCTGTAGCACAGCCTGTTAAAACACTGGCAAGCGATAAGAAGAGTAAAGTTTTTTTAATTTTTTTCATGTCAGGCTGAACTTTTTAAAACACAACTCAGACTAACCTAGTGAACGGATTCAACCAAGTTTTTGTTTTTCATCCCTGGATTATCCTTATCCTTAATTTTCACGGCCAGCTTGCTGGCCGTTTTTTTTATTCTTTATAAATCGGCGAAATACTGTTCGAGGTACTGATCGAAACTTACTGAGTCTGACTGTTCTATATTCTGTTGCTCAAGCAAGGATTCGGCTGCCATGCGTTCAAAATCAGCTTCAGTATAAAGTTGATAGTCCATAGCAGCCAATTGCTGCCTGTATTGCTCAGCCAAAGCCAAAGCGTAATGAGGACTATCCTGCTGCTGAGCTATTAAACGGCTTAACAACTTACCTGAATAAGTTTGGTTTGGGTCTAACAAGCCTAAGTAGAACTCTTTAATAGCAGCGCTGTACAAGTCACCGCCATGAGCACCATCCATCCAATGTGCTATTGGCATCAGATCAGCGAACAATTGTTCAGCCCAATCCAGCATTAAACGAGGTTGACCATTCTGATTCAGATCTAAATTACGCTTTCGGCCTTCGGTCACCACTTTGCGCAGGTTTTGCTCTGTCACAGCCTGCTCGTCCGCCGATAAATCCGGGCTTTGCTCCAGTAAACAGTAGATTAAAAACAAATCCAGAAAACGCATTTGTTCAGCATTAATACCTACAGCACTGAACGGATTGACATCCAAGGCCCGCACTTCGATGTATTCTACTCCACGGCGTTTTAAAGCACAGGTTGGCCTTTCACCGCTTTGAGTGGTACGTTTAGGCCTGATGGTCGAATAAAACTCGTTTTCGATTTGCAGAATATTACTGTTGAGCTGCTTGTACTGCCCATCTACTTTGATACCAATAGCCGCATATTCAGCGGATGGTGTCGAGATAGCCTGGCGTAAACCAGTAATATAATCAGGCAGATTGTTGTAGCTGATATTCAGGCTAGATTGAGCGCTATTGGTGTACCCCAGATCACTCATGCGCAAAGAAGTCGCATAGGGCATGTATAATGACCCTTTGCCTAGACTCTGAAATTTATATTTCGGCTCACGGCCTTGCAAAAACGAGCTGCAAATTGCAGGCGATGAACCAAACAAGTACACCACCAACCAGACGTATCTTTTATAATTGCGAATCAAATGCAGGTATTGTGCAGAAATAAAGTCCTGTAGGGAGCCTGTATCTCCGAGCAACTGCTGATACTGCTGCCAGAACGCTTCGGGGATAGAAAAATTAAAATGCACACCACTTATGGCTTGCATCATACTGCCGTAGCGGTTTTTCAGCCCCTGACGATACACAGTTTTCATAATTCCGACGTTGGAGTTACCGTACTGCGCCAGTTGGATCTCATCCTGATGAAGGATGTAGCATGGCATAGAACCAGCCCAGAGCCGCTCTTCTCCTATATGAGACAATGCAAACTTATGAATATCAGTCAGTTGCTTTAAAGTAACATCAATATCAGTCTGCGCTGGGGTAATAAACTCCAGTAAAGACTCTGAAAAATCTGTGGTGATTAAAGGATGAGTTAAAGCCGAGCCCAAGGCTTTGGCATGACCAGATTGTGCCAGTTGACCATCCGGTTTAATCCGTAATGTCTCCCGCTCAATACCCCGTCTGATCCCTTTAATTGCAGTTTGAAATGACGTGGTGCCAAGCGCAGCCAGGCGTTGTTCGAGGAAATGACTCAAGCTGATCCCTTATTCTGATAAAAATCAAACTCTGAAATGGGGTGACTCAAATTAAAAAACAAGAGTATGCCAAAATTAAGTTACCCAACAAAAATGATGCTGTTGCTCTACTCTTCTTCTTGCCTGGAATCATGAGCCAATCTGCTCTTGCGAGCAGCCTGTAACACCACAACGCGCATAATATCTTTCCATGACACTATGCCAATAGCCACATCATCCTGATCTGTCACTGCCAAACAACCTATATTGTGTTTGAGTAGCAAAGCCGCCGCTTTCACTACAGGATAGTCTTCAGGTACTGAAATAACCGGGCTAGTCATAACATGTTTAATTTTACGGCTGCTTACGAAAATATCTAAGGTTTTTTCAGAGGCTGCATCCATGATAGGAGCCAGCGCTTTGAAATAATCCTTTACAGAAACTATACCTACCAGACGCCGTCCAGCATTGATCACTGGCACATGTTGAAATTTAGACTGGTTAAAAATGTCTTTTAGGACAGCGAGACTCATCTCTGGGTCAACCATAGTCAACTTTCTGGTCATAATGGCAGATACTTGCATAATGCTCCTAAGCTCGCTTATCTGAGAGTTCTTTGAAATAATGCCGCCGCTTTGATCCAGATTAACTGAATGATAAATAAAAAGGAAATATGCATGAACCGCCGTAACCAGCAGCTAGTTGATCAGGAAGTTCAGTTCGACGCTGGACAGGAGTTAGTGTCGACAACAGACCTACGTGGTGTTATCACTTATGCCAACGCGGCGTTTTGCCAGGTCGCAGGCTACACAGAAGAAGAACTACTGGGTAAAAATCATAATATGGTCCGTCATCCAGCTATGCCAGCAGCTGCTTTTGCCGATATGTGGACCCATCTGAAACAAGGACAGTCCTGGCGTGGTATGGTGAAAAACCGCTGTAAAGATGGACGCTATTATTGGGTTGATGCTTTTGTTACTCCGATTTATCAGCAACAGCAATTAATTGGCTACCAGTCAGTGCGCGTCAAAGCAAGTTCGGATTTAATCCAAAAAGCCGACCGTTGTTATCAGGCCATGAACTCCGGAAAAGCAGTCAATCAATGGAGTGGCAATAGCAATTTGCGCCGCCTTATTGCGCTGTTGTGCAGTTTTATAGTGATAATGACAGGCGCATTGTTATGGTCACATGCTTTATGGCTGGCCTTGCTGATCCCAGCTATTTTCTTTGTGCTGATGTATGACGAATTAATAGACATACCAGCTCAGTTGAACAAAATGCGCCAGGACTTCGACTCCGTATCCCGCTACGTCTACAGCGGAAAGACGGCGTTTTCAGTAGTTGACTTCAGAAACCAAATGCAACAGGCCCGTTTACGCACTGTATTAGGACGCACTAAAGACAGCACCAATAAACTGACCAGCATAGCCGATACCTTAGAAGAAGCCGTGCATTTAACACAACGTGGCATTCACCAACAAAGCCAGCAGTTGGTGTCTATTGCAACTGCAACACAACAACTGAGTAGCACAGTGCTGGATATAGCCGAACGCACAGGCGAAACCAACCAGAAAGTGGGCGAAGCTCAGCAGATTTGCCAGCAGGCTGAACAAGTGATGCAATTAACCGCTAACACAGTAAAAAAACTGGCTGTGGAAGTACAAGGTGCCGCCAGCACAGCTGATAACTTAGCAGTGGAGGCAGAGCGCATTGGTGCTGTGATGACAGAAATTCAGGGCATTGCCAATCAAACCAACTTGCTGGCGTTAAATGCAGCCATTGAAGCAGCTCGAGCCGGTGAACATGGCCGCGGCTTTGCCGTTGTAGCTGATGAAGTGCGCGCTTTATCATCCCGTACTCATAAAGCTACAGAGCAAATTCAGCGTTCTATTGGTGAAATCCAACAAACTTTATTGAGTTGGGGTAAAACCATGACGCAAAGCCGTGAACAGGTAGACGAATGTGTGATTCAGACCACTCACAGCACAGAGCAATTATCGGAAATTGTCGCTATGGTCAATACCATCGATCATTTATCGTCGCAAATTGCGACAGCTGCGACTCAACAAGGCCAGGTTGCCAGTGAAGTGGCCAGCAATGTACAAAACATTCAACATATTGCAGATGAAAACTTAGGCAATATGCAACTGGTCGCCGATAACAACAAACGTCTTCACCAGCAAGCTGCTGAGATTGCCAATTTAAGTAAGACGTTTAACCAGTAAATGCTTGCAGTAAAGAATCCACCTTCTGAAGAAGGTGGC
>NZ_RZUF01000003.1 GCF_004005375.1 Rheinheimera sediminis
CGCCACGAGCTCTGCGAGCGGCCGGACAAGAGGTTCTGCTGTCGCCTCTCCCAGAACCCCAGGATGGGGTGAGCACTGTAGTTCACCGCCAGGGTGAAACAGGAAAACGTGACGCAAATAGTTTTGCGTCACGCCTGTTTCACGCCACGAGCTCTGCGAGCGGCCGGACAAGACGGCCCGCGGTCGCCTCTCCCAGAACCCCGGGATGCGGTGAGCACAAAAACGTCTGGAACGTTTTTGAACGGCGCAGCCGGCCCGGAGGGTGGTGCAGGAGGCCGCAATAATGTAGTTCACCGCACCCAAATTCAACACTTCACTGCTCTTAAAATTCAAAACGGGCGCCCACAAGGGACGCCCCTACAGGCAATTCCGTTAACACGAAGAACTAATACCTCCTACCTTTTACCCGCCCATTTCGCTATAATGCAGCCTGTTTTTACAGCAGTTTGGGTGTCGCTTGATCGTAGTTCGTGCAGTGCAATACCTTTGGTTTAGAATGATCCGGCTTGGCTGGCGTTCATGGCTGAAGTTAACCCCATTGATGTTGCTTATTTTGCTGCTTATCTCCACTTTTGTCACACCAGTCCCAGATCAGCAATATCATTTCCCGGACGAAAACACAGCCAACGGCAACTTTCATGTGGTGGAATTTAATGACGAAGGCCAGCCACATGATTTAAAACAGCAGCAGGCTTTATTTGAACGCATAAAAAAACCTGACTCAGCCACAGCCGAACTTGTTATTTTTGTGCATGGCTGGCATCAAAATGCGGCTCCGACCGATGCAAATTTTGTCGCTTTTCAGACCTACATAAAAGAGTTACAACAAGCTGCGCCGCAGCGTAATCTTATCGGCCTTTACTTAGGCTGGCGCGGTGACAAGTATGATCCTTTGTGGCTTGATGGATCCCATAAATCAGAAGGCTGGATGGAACCTCTGGATTTTCCGACTATATTTCAGCGTAAAAGAGTATCGCGCCTGGTTGGCGAACAGGGTGTTAGTCAGTTATTGGACAAGCTCGATGCAGTGGTTGAGCATGGCCAGCTGAAAAGGTACATCTTTATTGGCCATAGTTTAGGCGGTTCAGTGGCTTTGCACGCCAGTAAAGAACGGGTAAAAAAAGCCATAGATCTCGGCAAAGACAACCCGAATTTATATTTACTGCTAAACCCTGCAGTGACCGCAAAAGAGTACAAACCGCTCGATACTTTATTAAGCGTCGACAGGCAGAAGCCCAGTATGGTGGTATTGCAGTCCAAAGGCGACTTTGCTGTGAAGGAGGCCTTTAATTTTATAAAAGATGGTGAGCAGGCGGTAGGTAATTCCTGGGCCATTACTCACGATATAGATAAATGCCCAAGAGGTAACTGTGAAACGCCTCTGCACTTGCATAGCAGTTTGGCTCAGCACGATGCAATTCCGGGCTGTATGATGCAGCTAAATAGATCGGGTTGGCGTATTCGCGCCCGGGTGCAGGCGCGTCGTACTATTCAAAGTTGTGATGACGCCAATATGCAAGCAGTTTGGGTACTGGCGGTGTCTAACGATATTATTTTTGGTCACAATGGCATTTTAACGCCAAACCATGCAGGTGCTTTAGCTGAGATTTTAAGTCTGATTGACTACCACAAAAACCAAATTCCAGAAGCTATCTAGCATTTAGTGCCACAAAATAAGCACAGTGCCAGCAACTGTTAAGCTGGCACCTAGCCAGGCACCGACGGCAGGCCGTCTTTTATAAACCAGCCACAATAAAGGCACGACTAGTACAGGGCTGACAGAAGACAGCATACCTATTAAACCTGCATCGCCCGTTTTTAAAGCCTGCAAAATTAGTGTCATACCTATCACCATGGACAAGCCCGCATTAACAAACACCATGGCGAATACTTTTTTCGTCATAGGTAAATAAACACGGGCTACCTTAAATCCTACCCAGAACAGCAGCAAATGAGCAAATAATGCGACCGTCATCCGTACTGCCGAAGCACTGACCGCATCGATCTCAGTCTCCATCAAAGGCTTTAACATTAAGGTTGAAGCAGCCTGGCATAAAGCCGAAGTTAGACCCAAGGCGATACCGGAACGAAGTTGGGATTGGTTCGACTCCCAATGATGTTGTTCTTCCGCTCTGCGCCCCAGCACTATGGCTGTCATCACGCCTGAGCTTAACAAACCACAGCCGACTAAAGTCCAGCCCCAGATGGATTCACCTAAAAACAGATAGGCCAGCAACACCGAAAACATCGCATGGGTGGCAAATAACACACCGGCACGGCGTGGCCCTAGTCGGTTCATTGAGGCAAATAACGAGGTATCGCCAATTAAGATACCAATAAGTGCTGAGATGGCCAAAAGCGGCAGTTGAGGTAAAGCCAGTGTGCTAAAGCCACCACTAAAAAAAGCCCAAAGCCATAACATGCTGGCCGCGCACGCCAAACGCCAGCGGGTAAAAGCAAAAGCGCCTAAATGACTGGAGGCGGTGGCTGATAACAAACTGCCAACAGCCCAACACACAGCCGCCAATAAAGCTAAGTATTCAAAAGGCACTAATATATTCCTGAAGATAAATAACGATCGCCGCGGTCACAGATAATGGCGACTATCACGGCGTTCTGCAGCTGTTCGGCCAGGCGCAATGCTGCATAAACAGAACCGCCGGAACTAACACCACAAAAGATACCTTCCTGCTGCGCCAGTTGACGCATAGTGGCTAAGGCTTGGTCTGTGGTGATATCTATGATTTGATCAACCCGCTGCTTTTCATAAAAGCCAGGTAAATAGGCTTCAGGCCAACGGCGAATGCCCGGAATACTGCTGCCTTCTGCTGGTTGCAAGCCTATGATTTGAATCGCATCATTCTGCTGCTTCAGATAACGCGACACCCCCATAATAGTACCAGTGGTGCCCATGCTGGAGACGAAATGAGTCACTTTACCCTGACTTTGTTGCCAGATCTCAGGGCCCGTAGAAGCGAAATGTGCCGCCGGATTGTCACTATTATTAAACTGGTCCAGCACTAAACCCGCACCTTCAGCCTGCATTTGTTTGGCTAAATCACGGGCGTATTCCATGCCTTGTTCTTTACTGACCAGTATTAGCTCGGCACCATAAGCCCGCATCGATGCCTTACGCTCTTCTGTCATATTGTCAGGCATAATCAGCTTCATTTTATAGCCTTTAATGGCTGCGGCCATGGCCAGAGCTATGCCTGTATTACCGCTGGTCGCTTCAATCAGGCAGTCGCCAGGTTTGATATCGCCCCTTGCTTCCGCTTGCTGCAACATAAAAAGCGCTGGTCTGTCTTTGACTGATCCCGCAGGATTATTGCCTTCAAGCTTTAACAGCACTGTACTTTGAGTGTGATTAGCCATACGTTGCAGCCGCACCAAAGGCGTCTGGCCAACATAATCTTCAAGGGTAGGATACATAAGGCCTCAGCTGGACTTGGGAAATTGAGGCTAGTGTAGCGGATCCGTCGCTTTACTCACAGACGGATCTGCTATAACTCAGAACCATTAAAACACTGAAAGACGCTTTAAGTTGTCGCACAAAATAGCTGTTGCTATGCCCACGTTTAACGATTCAGTGTCGCTAAAACTAGGGATAGTCACAGGGTGGCTGATCACTGATTTTAAAGCAGGGCTAATACCATTGGCTTCATTACCCATCACCAGATAACCACCTACGTTGCTTAACTTTAATTGATGCACTGACTCCCCTTCGAGGTAAGCGCCATACACCGGCATTTTGCTTTGCTCCAATACAGGCAATAACTCCTGATAAAACATCTGCACCCGCAAAAATGAGCCTTTAGCTGCTGCTATCACTTTAGGATTATATAAATCCACTGTGTCAGGCGAACAGAGAATGTGGCGAATGCCATACCAGTCAGCCACCCGGATAATAGTACCTAAATTACCCGGATCATTGATTTGATCCAATACCAGCACCCAATCGCCTTGCTGCTCTTTAAATGAGATGGCTACAGGGATTTCGGCCACAGCCAAAGCGGCGTTATTGCTGCTAAAAGTACCAACCTGCACCAACTCATGTTCAGTACATTGCTGCACTAAATCAGCTTTAGTACAAAGACCATGATGTTGTTGTAAAAACTGTTCTGTACCGAAGACAGCCCTTATTTTCCATGGGCTATGCAGTAATTCCAGCACAGATTTTTCGCCTTCGACAAAAAATAGCTGCTCAGCTTTGCGGTATTTTTTTTGTTGCAGGGACCGAATAAGCTTCGACCATTTCTGACTAATCATAAACCCTTCTTACTTGAAGCCGCAGCTGCCTGACTGCGCTTTTTCTTCCGAACATAGATTGGTCGGCGAGACGGGCGGGGACAAGCCCCGCCCCTACGTGTGTCGCCTTGCTTGGTTTACAGTCTCCGCAGCCTTGTAAGCTACACTTTTTCTCTTCCGAACATAGATTGGTGGTTGAGACGGGCAGGGACAAGCCCCGCCTCTACGGCTGTGCCTGATATTTTTGTTGTCCTGCTACCCAGCTTTGGTGCACTTTGGTTTGCCATAAAGTTTCAGCAGGAGCTTTAAAAATATCGCGATCAACCAAAATAAAATCAGCCCACATGCCAGGTGCTAAGGACCCCATGCTTTGATCCTGAAAGGCACCATAAGCAGCGTCCAGAGTAAAAGATTTTAAGGCCTGAGTTAAGGTCAGACGCTGTTCCGGTAGCCAGCCGCCTACAGGTTGGTTTTGCTGGTCCTGACGCGTAACTGCAGCATGTATGCCGTAGAAAGGATTAGCAAGTTCTACCGGGAAATCTGAACCAGCGACTATGCGACTGCCCTGATCCACAAAGCTTTTCCAGGCATAAGCGCCGCGTAAACGGGCTATACCTAAACGATCGGCGGCCATATTTTTATCTGAAGTTGCGTGCGTAGGTTGCATTGCAGGCAGAATATGTAGCTGTGCAAAACGCGGAATATCTTTAGGCGACACAATCTGTGCATGTTCAATACGGTGGCGGCCTTGTTCTAATTGCTCTTTGCTTGCCAACTGCTCAAACCTGTCTAGTACCAAACGGTTGGTTAAATCACCTATGGCATGCACATTGGTTTGAAAACCAGCCTCCAGAGTCAGCTTCATAACCGCTGTTAACTTGTCTGGCTGAGTAACAAATAAACCCTTTTGGCCAGGCTGGTCAGAATAAGGTTCTATTAAGGCTGCACCTCTGCTACCTAAAGCTCCATCGCCATAAATCTTCACAGAGCGGGCTACAAATAACTCGTTTGGATCGAAGATCGGACCTGCGTTTAACCAGCCGGCTAAGTTAGGATCTGTAGCAGAGAGCATGGCATAAATACGCAGTGGTAATTGATTGTCTTTGCGTAGCTTTTGATAGCTTTCTAAGTTTGCCTGATCGACCCCGGCGTCATGCACCGAAGTAATGCCTAAAGCCAGCAAGTGTTCGAAGGCTGCATTGAGGGCAGCTAAACGTTCAGCTTCTGATTGCTGTGGAATATGCTGTTCCAGCAATAACATGGCATTGTCTATTAATACGCCTGTTGGATTGCCTTCTGTATCCCTGATAATTTCCCCACCTGGAGGATCTATGGTTGCTTTGGTGATTCCAGCCAGTTGCAGCGCTTTACTATTAGCCCAACCCGCATGACTATCCACCCGGGTCAGCCAAACGGGTTTATCGCTAATACTTTCATCAAGCAAGGCTTTACCAGGGAATTGCTGGGTAGGCCACAGCACCTGATTCCAGCCACCGCCTAAAATCCACTGTGAATGTGGATGGCTTTTAGCAAAAGCAGCAACTTGGGCTACAGCCTGAGCCTCGCTGCCTGAGCTACGCAAATCTACTCTGTTCAGGTTTTGACCCAGGCCCAATACATGGCCATGGCCGTCTATTAATCCGGGTAACAATGTCTGGCCTTTGCCGTCTATTTGCTCTGCATTGTGGTAGGCAGCAACAGCGGTTTTATCGCCACGAGCTAAGACTTTGCCCGTCTGGTTGTCAAATACAAAATGGTTGAACTCAGCAATTTGGCCTTTTTCATCAAAGCCATAACCCTGAATATTATGCAGCATGACAGGTGCAGCCGATAAAGAGCTGCTGAGAAGGGCTACACTGAAAATAGATGGAGTAAAAAAACGCATAACAGAATTCCCTGGTTGGTCCGTTGCCGGACCTGCCGGGCTAACGGTATTTTTTCTTGGCTTTTTGCTGGCGGACTTTTTCCCGCTCGGCTTTTTCAGCAGCTCTGATGGCCTCCTCTAACTTAGCATTCTGCAGTTCCTCTGTCACCATATCTGGTGTTTCAAGACTGACAGGGCCAAATAAACCAGCGCGAAGTTCGGTAATTAAAATCGAACCTGCTTTTTGTAAATCAACCACGCCACCTTTACGCATACAACCACGGCGTTCGCCCAAAGCGTCTAATAAGGCGACGTCATTTTCGGGCTGTTCTTTTAGCTGATACCTTGCCATTACTTGTTGAGGGTAAGCTTTGAGCAAGTAATCTGCCGCGAAAATAGCTATATCTGCATAATCAAAGGCGGTGTCTTTAATAGCACCAGTAACGGCCAAACGATAACCACAACTGGCCGGACTCAGCTTGGGCCATAAAAAGCCCGGCGTGTCAGTCAGGATTACATTGTTATCGAGTTTGATCCTTTGTTGTATCTTGGTAACACCAGCTTCATTGCCGGTTTTGGCAATAATACGGCCAGCTAAGGTATTAATAATGGTCGACTTTCCTACGTTTGGAATACCCATGATCATGGCGCGTGCGCCGCGGATATCTAAATTGCGCTCTGGCAGCATTTGGTTGCAAAGTTGTAATAAAGCCTTGATTTGTTCGGGATTTTGCTGACTAATAGGAATGGCTTTAATGCCTTTTTCCTGTTCAAAACGTTCTACCCACAAAGCGGTGACAGCAGGGTCTGCCAGATCGGCTTTATTTAGCACCTTGATCACCGGAGTGTCACCACGCAGTTCGGGCACCAAAGGGTTTTCGCTGGAAAAAGGAATGCGGGCGTCCAGCATTTCGATAATGATATCGACCTGTGGCATAACCTCGGCAATTTCTTTACGGGCCTTGTGCATATGGCCTGGGAACCAGTTTATCGACATAAAAACTCTCTTGGGTTAGCCGCTTGGCGGTTGGAACAGGAAACAATTCAATATTTTACGCTGTTATCAGCTGAGGCAGGAACTTTTTTCCGGCTTAAACCTCCGATTAGCAGCTTTTTACGTAGAAGAGTCTTGTAATGCATACACAACGGAGTCACAGGGAATGCAGAAGTTGAAGTATCTGACAGGTTTAGCCATCACAGCTGTTGTATCAGCTGCACCTTCAATGGCCGCCGAGTTTAAACAAGTTCAGGTGCAGCTGGAACATCCGGCGAATGGCAGTACCTTACTGATACCAAGTGCAAAGGCTGTATTGCAGTCTGGTCATTCATCCGAGAGTCGCTGGTTGAGCTGGGTTGATTTAACCAACAATACAGCGAAGCAGGTGGCTATCCCAACACAGGCACAGTTCTTTCATAAAGCGCAGATCAAAAGTCAGCCAGTTGAAGTACTGGTTGTCTTGGGCAATGAAGGCATTAGTTTTTTCAAGCCTGAAGATAGCAGCTGGCATAGGTTACTCAACACTGAGTCTATGTATCGCACAGTGGATAGCAAAAGGTTGCTGAAACTGGATTTTGTCTATGACTTAAATAATGATGGTTTATCTGACTTTGTAGTGACAGATTTTAATGCGCATCATGTGTATATGCAGCAACAGGATGGCAGTTTTAATAAATTCTCTTTGGCTGTGGAAGCCAAATCCCGCATTTTTGATGAAAACCCGGATTATATTGGCCGCAAAGCACGCTTTCTGGACTGGAATGGTGATGGACGCACTGATATTGGCTTTGCGATAGATGATAACTTGTTGTTGTATCTGCAAACAGAAAGCGGTTTTGCTACCCAGGCCCAGACCATTCAGCTTGGGTTAGGTTTAACACCAGACGTTCAGGCTGAGCTGAGGGGCGGCGATGGCCGAAGCTTTAAAGGCTTGTCGATCAGCAGGTTGTACGATGTGAAAGATTTAAATAACGATGGAGTTGCCGACTTTATTGTACGTCAGGAGCAGTTTGCCGACGCAGTGGAGCAAAGCTATAGCTATCGTATTCATTATGGAACAGTTGAGCAGGGGGCTTTGCAGTTCAACACCGAACCTGATGCACGTATTAATACCAAAGGTATCCAGTCTGAACCTGTATTTACCGATCTGAACAACGACAAAAAGTTAGATTTTTTTACCCCTGCAGCTGAATTTGGTATAGGTACTTTAGTGAGGGCCTTACTGGCTGGTACTGCGACTATGGAACTGCAGTTTTTTCCACAGTTACCCAGCGGAAAATTTCCTGATAAGCCTGTGTATCGGCAAGATGCAACAGCGAAGGTCAGCATTGGCAATGCTCAGGTGAATTTGCCTGTACTGAAGGCACTGGTCTCAGAGCAGGCTCCGGCTTTGTTGTTGATAGGGGATGAAGATCATTTAAAGCTATATCAAAGTGCCAAAGAAAAACTATTTAGCAGCAAAAGTGTTCGCTTAAAGCAGGCTATACCGTTAAACGGTATGCTGGCCTCCACAGCAGATATAGACCAAAACGGTAAAATGGATTTGATTTTACCTTTTACCCATTTAGATCCGGAAGCTGTGCGTAACCAGCTGCATTTTTTACTGCAGCAATAACTTTAGGGTCTTAACCATAGTTTCATTTGTGGATAGCCATCTGCAGCAGATGATTGTTCACACATGCCATACCAGCTCAATAGCGGATGGCCAAAACCGCCTCCACCACTAAAGGCGGCTATATAGGCTTCTGAACCGCCTTTGTAGCCCTCGCTATGAAATAAAAATTCAGGCGGCAAATTTAAATGCACCAAAGCTGCCCATGACCAGGCGATAGCCGCCATTTCTTCGGCTGGCCCCTGATTGGCAGATTCATTCACATTGTCATTCAGCAAATGACGCTGGGCTGTGGGCGTAACGGCTATATGACCTGCTTCATGCAGCAAATCTCCCGGTTGAGTAAGCTGTTCAGGGTCAATACAAAGACCTCCTTCTTTAATCAACACTCCTGCTAAAAAGCTCGGTTCAGCCAATGGCTGGAGCTGATACCTAATACCAATATTGTCAAAAAAGGCTAATACTTTTTGCAGTGGTGCTGTGATTTTGTCCCTCATTGCCTTTCTTTGTTCCTTTTTTCTGCTAGCCTAGATTTTTATAAAACAAAAATAACGACTTAGCTATGACTATTTGTAGTTTTGCTTTGCTCGGCCCTGTTGCCGGATTTCAACAAATGCGTGAAGAACTTGAATTGTTGCTGCAGTTGCAATGGCATACTCATGTGAATCAAAGAGACTATCAGGGCGGATGGGATGTATTACCTTTGCGTTGTGCCTCAGAGCATTTGAATGGTCATGCTATTTTGCAGAGTTTTGCTCTTTACCCCAGTGAAGGTTGGAGCAATTTGCCGCAATTGGAACAAAGCCCTGCCTTATTACGTTTCATCAACGAGTTGCCCTATCAGGTGAAGTCAGTGCGACTGATGCGCTTACACCCTGCGGCCGAAATTAAACCGCATTGTGATCACGGCTTAAGCCTGGAACATGGCGAAGCTCGTTTGCATCTGCCACTGCAAACCAATGAATTACTGAAGTTTTTTGTCAATGATCAACTGGTGCCTATGCAAGCAGGCCAGCTATGGTACATCAACGCTGATCAGGTACATAGGGTTGAAAATAAAGGTGCCGAGCCTCGTATCAATCTGGTGCTGGATTGTGTAGTCAATGCTGAATTAAAGGAGCAAATTTATGCCGGATGGCACACTGAGTTATCCAGAGTTAACTGAAGATGTGTTATCACTTTTTGCGACTCAGATCCTCAAGTGTCAGGGTGCAGCTGAAGCGCGGCCTTTGATTGTTTCGTTGCTCGCCACCTTATGCCAGCATCTCGATCTGGACCTGCACCCAGACCAATACAAAGATAAAGACTTTACCCTGACCGCTTTTGGTAAAGCGGTTTCCCCAACAACAGCGGCTCAGTGCGCCGAGGATATTGAGCGAAGCAGGGTCTTTATTCAGGCTATTTACAGGGCGGTACAGGACCGTCTAACCGAAGATCGCCCAGTGTTTGTGCTCTATGCGGGCACTGGCCCTTTAGGTTGGCTGATCTTGCCCTTACTCAGTGTATTCAGTGCACAGCAGCTTCAGGTGACTGCGTTGGATATTCATCAGTTTTCCCTCGATAGCTTCCGGCATTTATGTAAAACGCTGAAACTGGAGGACAGAATAGCGGACTGGGTATGCGCT
This sequence comes from Rheinheimera sediminis, assembly GCF_004005375.1. GTDB lineage: Bacteria > Pseudomonadota > Gammaproteobacteria > Enterobacterales > Alteromonadaceae > Pararheinheimera. The sequence goes on from NZ_RZUF01000003.1 coordinate 10,347, forward strand.
GATGCGACTGTGTGGCAACCGCAATCAGGCGTGAGCTATGACCTGATCTTGTCTGAAACCATGAATCAGTTTTTGGAGCAGGAACCTCAGGTGCAGATTTTTGTCAATTTACAGCCTTGTCTGAAAGACGGCGGTTGTCTGATCCCACAACAAGTGTTGTTGTCGGCAGATCTGGAATGGCAGTATAAACAAAAGCTGCAACGTCATAGATTAGGGCCTGTATTTTGTTTGGACCTGGATAGTGCTAAAGCTTTGGCACAAGGCAAAACCGGACTACTACAAAACCAGATGCTATTGCCTGAATTTGAACCTGGCCCGGTAGATATTAAATTGTGCACTGAAATTCAGGTCTATCAGCAGTTTCGGCTGGTGGAGAAGCAAAGCCAGTTAACTCTGGCAAAATACCGCAAACAATTGCTGCTTAAACCCGGCTCTGTGCTTGAATTCAGTTATCAATCCGGGCAAATTCCGTTGTGGCAATTAGATTATCAAAGCCTGAGCTTTCCATTGGCGGCAAGTGATGATTTGAGTGTCGAAGGGCTCTTTCATTTTTACAGATTGTGGCAAAAAACTCAGATCAAAAAGTTAAAACTCCCCACTGCCTTGCCTGCAAACGAATGGTTAGTCGACAGAGCACTATTGGATCTGGCGGGTTTAGGCTTACATCCGGGTTTGCAGCTGTTATACCGCTGCGACAGGCTGTCTGAGTTACAACAGGAAGTGCGGCAATTAGCACTTACTGAAACACAAAAGCAGCAGATCAATCAGCAATTGCGTGAACTGGCTGCCGGGCAACAGAGTAGCGCAATACCTTCAGTACTGTCAGAGCAACAGCTGGCTTTCTGGCACCAATTTGGTTATCTGGTGGTGCCGGCTGTACTGACACCGGAACAATGTGAACAAAGCAGGGCCGCTATCTGGCACTATCTGCAGGCCTCGCCAGAGCAACCACAAAGCTGGTACAGGCATTTGGGCTTGTGTGAAAAAATCATGTTGCCGTTGTTTCGTCATCCGGCTTTAGATGCCAACCGGGAAGTGCCCCTGATCCGACAGGTTTTTGAGCAGCTTTGGCAAAGAACCGATCTGGTGATGAGCACAGACAGAGTAAGTTTTAACCCACCACAGACGGCAGACTGGGCCTTTCCTGGCCCGGATTTGCATTGGGATATGCCACTTCGTGCTCCTGTTGAGTTTGCAACTCAGGGTTTAGTTTATTTAACTGATACCACAGAGCAACAAGGGGCTTTTTGTTGTGTGCCAGGTTTTCATCTGCAGGCGGAACACTGGATCACCAGTCAGGACAAAACGGAGATTGAGTTACAGCAACAGCAGTGGTCTGATTGGCCCGTGAAAGCTATAGCGGCAAAGGCCGGAGATTTGATCATCTGGCATCATGCCTTACCTCACGGCCCCAGTGTCAATACAACAGATAAACCCCGCATGGTGCATTATATCAACTGTTACCCGATAAAAAGTGAAGCCTGAGTGCAGTATCAATTAACACTGTATTGGCAATTGTTGCATGATGGCAAAAAACTGGCAGCATTACAGCAAAGCTGCTCTATCGCTGATTTTGTGCAACAAATGGCCTTGTATCTGCAATGGCAAGATTTGACCTTTGACCTGATGCTGAGCTTTTTAGATCAGCAGAATAACACTGTGCTGGTGCCTGATCTGGAGCTGTTCAGTCGTTTCTGGCAACCCGCAGATTACCGGAAAATGCATCAGGCCCTGAACTGGGTTCCCGCTTTTGAGCCGTTGCAGCAGCCTTTTTTTCAGGACGATGTACTAAAACAACGAGGCAAGCTGCTGGCACGCTTTATCAGGCCTGTCACCTTAGTTTCTGACCTGCTGACACAAACTGCTACATTAGCCCTAGTCAGTCCGGACCTGATTATTTTTCACTGGTCCCGCTGCGGTTCTACCTTATTGGGGGGCTTATATCGTCAGCTATCCGGGGTAAAGCTGCTGTCTGAACCTATGTTAATCAGCGATATGTTACTGGACCCGTTCTGGCCTGAAGATCTCAAACCACAACTGCTAACTCTGGCTGTTCAGTTGCAAGGCCGCTTCCGGCATGGAGAAACTCAGTTGGTAATGAAATTAAACGCCTGGGATTTGCCGCTGTGGCCGCTGTGGCTGCAACAGTTTCCTGCTGCCAAAGCGCTGTGCCTCGGGCGGGATCCTGAAGCTATTCTGGCCTCACATCAGCGGATCTCTGGTATGCATATGGCCGGCCTTCCTAGTCAGCTTGGGGTTCTGGGTGATATCTGGCAACACTGTGGCAGTTTTTTTAGTGGCCGTTGTGAAGTGCTTTATGTCCTGATGCAAAGTAGTGAAGCTCTTGTTCGGCAGAAGCAGGCTGTTTTCATCGACTATCAGCACTTAGTCCAATCAAGCCCAGATCAACTGGCGGCCTGGCTTGGCCGGACACCTGACAGCAATGAGCTACAGCGCTGGCAAAGTTTCAGCACAAGAGACGCCAAGCAACCTGAACAGGCTTTTCAGCAGGCTTCAGCACGGCTTGATGTGGTATTTGACCCTGAGCAACAGCAGCTGATCCAGGGCAGGCTACAGCCTTTGTATCAGCTGTTGCTGCAAAAGTCGGAGTTATAACCTAAACGTTCTGCTACTTGCTTAATAGCAGGTACTTTTTGTAACAGCGGAAATTCAATAGCACAAAGGGCAATAGCACCAGCGCCATACTGATCAACCAGGCCCGGAGAGGCCGCATCAGCAACAGCTTCAGGCCCGAAAAATTCAGTTAAGGCTTGTTCAGTTGTTGCGCTGAATAATTGCTCAAAGCTTAATTCCAGCCAATCCTCAGCAGGCCAATTCTGCCGGAGTTGTAAAGCTTTAGCCTGCACTTCGGTCCAGTACCATAAGTTTTTTTCAGCTGGGTTGAGCAGAGGCCAGAGTGCATGCCACTCTGCCAGATAACCCTGTTCAGGGTTTGGCAAAAACAAATTTTTCAGTGGTAAATGCGGCACAAAAGGCGGCACAAAAGCATTTATCTTGAGCAACGAATGTACTGTATCCAGTGGGTCTCGGTGCAGATGTATGAGCCTGACCCGCCCATTTAGTTGCTGCCTGAACCACTCTAAATGACGCCAGCAGGGAAAACCTGTTTCAATATAACTCCGCCCCTGGTTTAAATGTTGCTGAATTTCGGACATGTGCTGTTGTATTAGTTCCTTATTACAACTCAGTGGCAATAGTTCCGTATTGAGGTCTGGCCGGTAATGGAAAGACAAAGGCTCATGCACTATCTGTTGGTTCGGGTACAACAAGCTCAGCTTTTCTGTCAGCCACTGAGTACCACAACGACCGGTAGAGAACACAAAAGTAGCTGATATCATTCGGCTTTTCCTGAAAATTTGAGGCTTTGCTACTGTAAAACATTTTTCTGTCGTCCACCACTAAAGAGTCATTTCCCGGACTGTGCCGATGTGTCTGATTTTTAAAAAATTAATTTGTTGTTTTTCAAAGTCGTGCTTATAGTTGTTTGCAGCGATAATAACTACAAGGACCCCAAAGTGCAGGGCATTCAATTACCACTCGGATTACATATTCGCCCCTCTGTTGCTTCAGATAAGGCTTTTCTGGAAAAACTACATCATGCAGTCCGGCAGGATTTGCAATGGATAGGTGCCGAAAAAGATCTGGTTGAAACCATAGTGGAAATGCAGTTGAAAGCACAAACTCAGAGCTACTCAGAGCAGTTTCCCAACGCCATGTATTTCATCATCGAAAAGCAGCAGGAGCCTATAGGCAAAGCCAGCATAGATTTTTCTCATGATCTGGTGCATCTGATTGATATTGCTTTTCTTCCGCAAGCCCGTGGCCAGGGTTTTGGTAAGGCTGTATTACAAGCCCTGCAGCACTGTGCCGCTCAGGTGGCTGCTCCCATGCTGTTATCGGTAGAGCAACAAAACCAGGTGGCAAAGCAGTTATACCAAAGCCTTGGGTTTTCCACCGAAGTTGTTCAACCCCCTTATGAGCGCATGATTTGGTACCCGCCAGCCTTACGCAGTTTCAGTCAGAGCATGGCGTAGTTGCTTAGCCGGACACTAAAAACCACAACCGGGAGGCCAGATTGGAATTATTTACTTACGACAGAGTACAAGAATTAGTGGGGCAGCAGATTGCTGTTTTACACCCTGAAACAGAGCAGACTCAGTTGCAGCTTACTGTCACACAAGTGAGCCGGAATAAAGGGCTGGAACATGCCTTTGACGCCTTTTCTGTGGAATTAAAAGGCCCGCCTGATCTGCATTGCCCTCAGGGCACTTACAGGCTAAGCCATCCGGCTTTTGGCACAGCAGAGCTGCTGCTGACGCCTCATGCGGCTGACAGTTATCACATTTGTATTTCGAGGAAAAAAGCGGTCAGTTAAGTGGGTATGACCAACACAGCAGTAGTTTGTTTAATCCCTTTGTTTGAGCAATAAGGAACAACTATGTCAACACCCTATGTCGGAGAAATTAAAGCTGTCGCTTATAATTTTGCCCCTAAGTACTGGAGCGCCTGTGACGGGCAAGTTTTGGTTATCAATACCAATCAGGCATTGTACAGCCTGCTCGGTGTGCAGTTTGGTGGTAATGGCCAAACCAACTTTAACTTGCCGGATTTGCGTGGCCGCACCCCTGTCTGCTTTGGGGCTAATCCAGCTCTGAATATTACTTATAATCAGGGTCTTAGCGCCGGACAGGAAAATGTAAGCCTGACCCTGGCGCAAATACCGCCCCATAGCCATCTGTTTCAGGCCAGCTCTGCACCTGCGACCTTACGTAATCTGATAGGGAGCACAGCACCAAATTCCACATTGGCTACAGCCGATGCTAATTATTACAATAGCAGTGACCCGGATACCACCTTGCTGCCTGCTACAGTTCAGACTGTAGGCGGACAACCCCACACTAATGTTCAGCCCAGTCTGGCCCTGATGTATGTGATTGCCTTGACAGGCCTTTATCCAAGCCGCAATTAGGAGACGAATTATGGAACCTTTTATTGGTGATATCCGGATCTTTGCCGGGGTATTCAGCCCTGTCAGCTATGCATTTTGTAATGGTCAGTCAGTTGCTATTGTCGAAAATGAAGCCTTATATGCGCTGATCGGTACCACTTATGGCGGCGATGGGGTTAACACTTTTAATGTGCCCAGTTTACAGGGCCGTATTCCTGTGCATAGAGGCCAGGCGTCAGATGTTGGCTCCAATAACTGGGTGCTGGGTATGGCCGCAGGAACAGAAACTGTAACTTTAAGTCAAAACCAACTGCCATCCCACAGCCATAGTTTTATGGTCAGCAGCGCTGCAGCTACGGCTAATACAGCTGCAGGTAACAGCATTGCTAAGGGAAATCACTATGTGGAAAGCACAAATAATCCGGCAACAGCTACTATTTCTGCTCAGGCTTTGCAAGCTGTTGGTGGCAGTCAGCCACATAACAATATGATGCCTTATCTGGGCGTTAATTTTATTATTGCGCTTTTGGGCGTATTCCCAAGCCGAAACTAAGGAGTCTGTTATGTCTTCACCTTATCTCGCAGAAATCCGGATATTACCTTATATGTTTGCGCCACGCGACTGGGCTGATTGCTCTGGCACTGTCATGCTGGTACAACAAAATAGCGCTTTGTTTGCATTGCTTGGAAATCATTATGGCGGCAACGGACAAACCAACTTTGCTTTACCCGACTTACGTGCTCGTGTGCCTTTGCATGTAGGTGGCCAAAGCGGTCAGAAACCCCCTTTAAGTTACCATCAACTGGGGCAAGCTGGTGGCACAACAACTGTCACTCTGACGGAACAAACAATACCATCTCATAGCCACGGCGTAACGGCTGCAAATACAATTCCAGTCAAGCTGACAGATACGGCCACAGATACAACGTATTTGTCCAACTGGAGTGGTGGTGTTGCCTATTTGCCGAATTTTTCCGGAACTACCGCTGTGCCGTTAAATGAAGAAACTATAGGAGTAAGTGGTGGACAAAATGGAGCTGCATTAGCTCATGAAAACCGTCAGCCATTTTTGGCCTTAAGGTTTTGTATTTGTGTTGACGGTATGTTCCCGATGCGTGCCAATTAAAACCATGGGCTGGTGTAGTGTTTTATTGCTGGCTAACGCCGTTCTGACATCAAGTCTGGCTGCGGCGGTTCAGCTAAACACGACAGCTGTAAGTCCTTTGTTTTTTGTTAATGCGAAGCAGCAACTGCAATTGGAGCCTGTTGCTTCGCACTATCAAATGCAAGTTCAGGGTAAAACATTAAAAGTGCAACTGAGTAACAGGTTGCTGGTAAAAACTGCTCTTCTGCATAATGCAGCCAGCCTGAGGCAATTTCACCCTGCTATTGAAAAAGTGCAGCAACTGGCGAAATTGCAACAGGCCAGTTGGTGGCTGGTCACAGTCAAAGATAATCCACCTTCAGCTGTATTGTCGTTTCTTCAGCAGCATGCTCAGGTGCTGGCCGTTCAACCCGATCTATTGCTGCAACGCCAAAACGCAGGAGCAGAGGAAAGCTCTAAGCAGACCAGGCATCAACAGCTTATCACGCCTGTAAAAGCCACCAAAACAGTACGGCTGGCCATTATTGATGATGGTTTTGATCTACAGCATCCGGCGCTGCAAAGTTTGAATATCGCCTTGCAGTATGATGCCGATTTACGGCTGGCGGATGCCAGCCCGAAGTTAGCGCAGGATCAACATGGCACCAGGGTGGCCGCGTTGCTGTTGCACACAACAAGGCAGCATGGCCTGGAGCCTGAATTGGTGTTGATCAGGCAAGTCTCCAGCTGGACTTCTGATCTGCTGCTGGGGTTTACTGTTGCCCGTATGATGCAGGCTGATATTGTGAACAGCAGCTGGATTTTGCCATTTCTGCCTGACCCTCTGGCAGAGCTGCTAAATGAATGGCAGCAACAGCAGCCTTATCTTGTTTTTGCTGCCGGCAATAACGCCGCCGATGCCTGCAGCTCTAATGCTTTTAGTGCGCTGCCAGGCGCTTTACTGGTGGCAGCAGCACAACATGATGGCGAGCTTTGGCCTTACTCTAACTACGGACCTTGTATTGATATCAATGCCCCGGCTTATTTTCAACTGGCAAGCAGTGCAAACAACAAAACCTCCGCTTTTACCGGCACTTCAGCAGCAACTGCTTATGTCAGTGCTATGCTGGCTGTAAAAATGGCTTCCGGAGTTTATCCCAGGCCAGATCAACTTCAGCTGTGGGTATCGCCTGTATCTGGCAAAGCTGCAGAGAACTCTGACCCGTAGCAATCTGGTGCACAAAATGCCATTTTACTGTTTACATTGTAACCAAAACCCCGGCACAATGAAAAAAATGAAACTTTAAGTGAAATTGTTGTGTTCAACCAAGCAAGTTAATAGTAAAAACTAAGTTGAAGCACAATAAGACAAAAGGATATGAGGTTTGCTGTAATGCAGGAACAAGTGCAGACGGATTACAGTGCTGAATACAGCGACAATTTACCCGCTTTGTTAAAACAGCTGAATATTGCTTTGGTGTTTACGTCCTATCAGGCTGGTCGTTTAATGCTGGTGCGAACTGATGGCGGCCAATTAGATATCAATTACAAAAGTTTTCCTCGTCCTATGGGACTTGCCGTTACAAAAAATAGTCTGACGTTGGGCGTCTTTACACAAGTGTTGAAATTTCAGCGTGAAGATGCGCTGCTTGAACAAATCAAACAGCCTTTATTACCTATAGAGCAGGATATTACAGCGCCACGGCTGAAAACCGGATCCGAAGACAATGCAGTGGAAAGCAGCCTTGACGAGCGCTCAGATCTGATGGCTGAAGAGAGGGCTGAGCAGGAAAAACTGCAGCAGGAACAACAACGCTGGCTGGATTATCAGCAACAACTGATGGAGCCGGTAGATGAGCGTACAGATGCTTGTTTTATAACCCGGAGTGCCCATTACAGCGGCATGATTAATATCCATGATATTGAATGGGGCTCTGAAGGCTTATGGGCCGTTAACTCAAGTTTTTCCTGTTTATGTACCTTAAGCCCAGAAGCCAGTTTTGTTCCTCGCTGGAAACCCTATTTTATTACTGAATTAATGCCGGAAGATCGCTGCCATTTAAATGGTATGGCACTGAAAGACGGCAAACCTGCTTATGTCACCACCTTCTCAAAATTTAATAAACCAGCCATGTGGCGTAAAGGCGATAAATTTGATGGCACTTTAATGGATGTTGAGCAAAATAAAATTTTGTTAGATAACCTCTGTATGCCGCATTCTCCCCGCTATTATCGCAACAAAGTGTATTACTGCAATTCAGGAGAAGGCCAGATTTGTTGTTATGACCCAAAAACCGGCCAGAATGACATACTGGCTGAAGTGCCGGGTTTTACCCGTGGCATGGCTTTTTATGGCCCTTTTTTAATTGTTGGTTTATCCAAAGTACGGCAAAGCGACGTAACTTCGCCTGCACCCTTAGCCAACAGATATTCCGACACTTGTTCCGGTATTTGGTTGTTTAACCTTGACAGCGGCAAAACTATAGCCACTCTTAAGTTTACCGGAAATGTCGATCAGATTTATGACGTAGCGGTGTTAACTGGCTGCAGCTTTCCTGAGCTGATAGAACCCGGTCATCCCCGAATGCGTAACCATTTCTGTTTTCCTGCCCTGGCAGAGTGAATGACTAATAGCTGTTGATCAAACAAGGATTGCATCATGAGTGCCCGCCCTAAAAACTCAATTCTGAAAACCTCACTTAAAGCCCTATGGCCTGCTTTGTTGCTGGCGCAGCCTGCCTTTGCTTCTGTGCGAAGTAGTTCAGTGTCGCGTGCTCAGTCCCGTACTGCAGCCATGGCTTTGCCTGGTTCTGGCAGCTTATCGAACAACGAGCCAGAGAACGCTGCTACACAAAGTAATCCTTTTGCCTCTTTTGGTACTAGCGTAGGCTCTGAACATATCCTACCAACTGAACTTGCTGCAGACACTTTAGCCTTTTTGGCAGAGCAGGGCTTGTTGGTGCCGGGAGCTGAACAACAAGCGACTGAGTCAGGGCAAAACTTTATATCCAGAAAAGAATTTGCGGCTTTTCCCACTGGAAGTGGTAATAAAGCCTGCGACAAACCAGGTCGTAATGCAAGCTATATTGGGATTGGTTGGTATAATAACGGCGCAGCCTGTTATATTTATGACTCCAATGGTTTCCCTGTACCTGGCAAAACGGGCAATAGCCTCAGCGCCTGCCAAAACCTCTACAATGCCTGTGTGGTAGTTTCAGCTCCCGCCCCCACTATCACCAGCGCCACTTACGATGCCAGTACCGGGGCTCTGGTAGTTACAGGGACGAATTTTACGGCAACAGGTGGTGCGCCCAATGATGTGATCGCCAATAAGCTTACTTTTACAGGTGAGGGTGGTGCTACCTACACGCTTACCAATACAACCAATGTAGAAATAAGCACTGCCACCAGTTTTACGCTGACACTGAGCAGCACAGATCGTGCTGCGCTTGATTTGATTGTCAATAAAGACGGCACCAGCTCTACAGGTGCAACAACTTATAACCTTGCCGGTGCCGCAGGCTTTATAGCTGCTTCGGCGGCAGCAACTGATACAACAGGCAATAGTGTTACAGTCTCCAACGTTCAAGAGCCTACAGTCACATCGGCCACTTACAATGCCTCTACCGGTGCATTGGTGATTACTGGCACTAATCTGAAGTCTGCCAGTGGTGCCGCCAACGACATTGTGGCCAATAAATTCACCTTTACTGGTGAGGGTGGCAGCACCTATACCCTGACAGATACCGCCAATGCTGAAATTAGCTCTGGTACCAGTGCCAGCCTGACGCTGAGTGCAACGGACAAGGCTGCTTTGAACCTGTTTGTAAACAAAAACGGCACCAGTTCCACCAGCGGCACCAACTACAATCTGGCCGCAGCTGAAGATTGGAACAGTGGTGCTGCTTCAAGTGTCGTGATTGCGGATACGGCGGGCAATGGTGTGACGGTCAGCAACGTTGCTGTTCCTGCTATTACTTCAGCCACTTACGACGCCACTACCGGCGTTTTGGTTGTCACTGGTACTGATTTTTTAAGTAAAGCCGGCGCCAGTAATGATATTGATGGTATTAAATTCAGTTACAGAGGAGAAGGTGGTTCTGGTTCAACCTTTACCTTTACTGATACAGCAAGTGTGGAACTAACCAGTGGTACCAGTTTTAGCCTGGTGTTAGGCTCAGCCGATAAAGAGGCGTTTAACCTGATATCGGGAAAAGCTGGTACATCAGGTGTCAATGGTTCGCTTTATCAGTTAAACGGTCTGGAGGATTGGGCTGCTGGTGCTGATGCTACCACTACTACGTCAGATTCAGGCAATGTGGTGACTGTGTCTAATATAGCTCCCCCCACTATTACCGCAGCCACATATAATATAGGTACCGGCGTGATGGTGGTTACTGGCAGTGGGTTTGTGCGGCAAAGCGGCTCTACAAACGATATTGTGGCTAATAAATTTGTCATTACTGGTGAGGGCGGCAGCACCTATACCCTGACCAACACAACTAACGTTGAAGTGACATCGTCAACCAGTTTTACCCTGACGTTTAGCGCCACAGACCAAACTAATGTGGCATCTCTTGTTAATAAAAATGGCACCAGTTCCAGTGACGGAACCACCTATAATCTTGCAGCAGCAGAAGACTGGGCCGGAGGTGCTGATGCTGCCGTGAATGTAGCCGATTTAACAGGCAATGGGATTACCGCCAGCGGGGCTGCCGCTTCAGTTGCTTCAGTCACGGCATCTACTGCCGATGGTGCTTATAAAGCGGGTGATGTCGTCACTGTTCAGGTGAATTTCAGTGCCAATGTCACTGTCACTGGTACGCCACAACTGACGCTGGAAACTGGCGCAACAGACAGAACCATTAATTACAGCAGTGGCTCAGGCACCTCTACGCTGACCTTTAGCTACACAGTACAGGCAGGGGATACCAGCAGCGATCTGGACTATATCTCTGTGAATGCATTAAGCCTTAATGGCGGCACTATTAAAGACGGTTCAACTGTAGATGCTATATTAACTTTACCTGCACCAGGTGCTGCTAATTCACTGGGTGCAAACAAAGCTTTGGTGATTGATACCACTGCCCCCACAGCAACCATAGTGGTTGCTGATACTTCCTTAAATGTAAGTGAAACCTCCTTGGTTACTATTACCTTTAGTGAGGCTGTCACTGGGTTTAATAATAACGATTTAACCATCGAAAACGGTACTTTAACCGCAGTTGGAAGCGCTGATGGAGGCATTACCTGGACTGCGACTTTAACACCCACTGTTGGTATTACAGACTCGACTAACGTTATTACCCTGAATAACACAGATGTAGCAGATGCAACTGGTAATGCAGGTGTGGGCACCACCAATTCCAACAATTACGCCATAGATACTGTAAGACCAACTGCGACTGTGGTCGTCTCTGATAACTCTCTGACTGCTGGTGAAACTTCGCTGGTGACTATTACCTTTAGTGAGGCGGTTACTGGGTTTAATAACAACGATTTGACTATAGAAAACGGTAGTTTATCTGCGGTGAGCAGCAGCGACGGTGGTGTGACTTGGACAGCGACCTTGACGCCAACAGTCAGTATTACTGATGCTACGAATGTAATTACGCTGGATAACACCGACATCAATGATGTAGCGGGCAATACAGGGACTGGCACAACCAACTCCAATAACTACGCCATAGACACAGCGCGGCCAACAGCTTCTATAGTAGTGGCTGATACATCGTTAAAATCAGGTGAAACCTCGCTGGTGACTTTCACCTTCAGTGAAGCTGTGACAGGTTTTACCAATGCAGATTTAACCATAGCCAACGGCACTTTAACTGCGGTCAGCAGCGCTGATGGTGGCATTACCTGGACAGCAACCTTCACACCTTCAGCCGGGGTCACAGCCTCAACGAATCAGATCACACTGGATAACACAGGTGTAGCCGATGCGGCAGGTAATACAGGCACAGGCACCACCAACTCCAACAACTACGCTATAGACAATGTAGCGCCGAATGCACCTTCTACGCCCGATTTAGCGGCTGGGTCTGATCTGGGTAATAGCTCTACAGATGATGTGACCAACGACACCACGCCAACACTGACGGGGACTGCTGAGTCAGACAGTACTGTGACTTTGTATGATACAGACGGTACTACAGTTCTGGGCTCTGCGACTGCGACAGGGGGCGACTGGAGCATTACCAGTTCAGTGCTGAGTGAGGGCAGTCATACGTTAACAGCGAAAGCCGTTGATACGGCGGGCAATGAATCAGTGGCTTCTGCTGGCTTAACTATCACTATTGATACTACGGCGCCACTGGTAACGGGTTCTGTTCCTGATGGTGCGGCTTTAATCAACGCTGCCAGCCTGACCTATACAGTGAGTTTTAATGACACAGTCTATGGTCTGGCCTCAGCTGATTTTAGTGTGACTGCGACAGGCACTGCCGCGGGAACTGTCAGCAGCGTATCTGCTGTATCCGGTAACAGTGTTGATGTCACCGTCAGTGGTATTACCGGTACTGGTACCTTAAGACTGGATTCCAATGCCTCTGGTATAGCTGATTTAGCTGGGAATCAGGCTGCAGCCTTTACGGCTGGCAGTACTCATGCCGTAGACAGGGATGCTCCTGCTATTACGAGCGTAGGTTTTGATCAGGCATCAGTTGACTCGGCGAACCAGGCGGCTGTTAGCTTTACTTTGGCTGGCGCTGAGACAGCTTCCACAGCAAGTTATACTATTACCAGTAGCAGTGGCGGTACTCCTGTGACTGCATCTGGTATCGCGGTCAATTCGGCAGGTCAAACTATCAGTGGGGTTAATGTCAGTGGTTTAAATGACGGCACTTTAACTTTAAGTCTGACTTTGACGGATACGGCTGGGAATGTCAGCTCACCAGTCACTGATACTGTGGTGAAGGACGCTAATGTGCCAGCTGTCACCGCTGTGGCTATTGCAAACGGTAGTTTTAAAGCCGGAGATAGCATTAATTTTACGGTGACACTCAATGACTCAGTCACCGTATCCGGCATGAACTCTACTTTAGGTATTAATGTGGGGGGCGCCAATACAACAGCTGCTTTTGTAAGTGCGACGGGCAATACCATGACCTATAGCTACACAGTAGTAGCTGGTGAAAATACCAGCAATTCAGGTGTTGCAATCCTCAGCGACAGTATCAGCCTTAATGGCGATACCATCCGTGATTCGGGTAATAACGATGCGGTACTGACTTTTGCTGCTACAAGCAATAGCGCTGCTCAGGTCGATACTACAGCTCCTGCATTAACAGTAGTGACAGATCCAGCTCAGGCTGTGTTTGTAAATGCTGCTAATTACCAGATTAAAGGCACTCATTCTGAAATTGGCCTGACGATCAACCTCTATGCAGATACAGGCAATGATGGCACTGCAGACGGTGGGGTTTTGGTCAGTGCTGTGGTCGATGCCGATGGCAACTGGAGTTTGGTGCAGCCTTTAACTGCAGACACAGCACACAACTATGTTGTGATAGCTGAAGATGCTGCTGGTAATGTCTCGGCTGCCGTGGATGTTGCTACTATTACCGAAGACTCCATTGCACCAGTTGCTCCTGTGGTCACCAGTCCTGCCACCGCTCTGGCTGTGAATACCCTCAGCCAACTGATCAGCGGTACTCATGCTGAAGATGGTGTCACAGTAGAATTGTTTGCAGACGCCGACAATGATGGCGTTGCAGATAACAGCACAGTGCTGGCCAGCGCAGAGGTGGGTGTTGTTACTACAGGCAACTGGTCATTGACGGCACCTCTGACACAAAACACAGCAAATAACTTTGTGGTTATAGCCAAAGACAAAGCGGCCAATGGATCGGCAGCTGTGGACGTGGTGACTGTGACTCAGGATTCTGTGGCCCCTGTAGTCACTGTTACTACGCTTACTACGGCAGACTCAACTCCAGCTTTAGCTGGTACTGTGGACGATACCACTGCCACTTTAAGTTTGGTGGTGAATGGTCAAACCTATACAGCAACCAACAACGGTAATGGCGGCTGGACTTTAGCAGATAATCAGATTGCCGCTCTGCCTCACGGTGTTTACGACCTAGTGGTAACGGCCACAGATGCCCAGGGCAATCAGGGAACTGACGCTTCCACTAATGAATTAACTATCGATCTATTGCCTCCATCAGGCTATAGCGCTGTGATTCAGCAAAACCGTATTGATGCAGCCAATCAGAACGCTATGAGCTTTGTGTTTGCTGGTGCTGAAGTCGGCTCTACTTACACTTATGTGGTGAGTGATGGCACTAATTCAGTCACTAACACCGGAGTGGTCACAGCGGTCAATCAGCAAATTGGGCCTATTAATGTGACAGGTTTGGCTGAAGGAACATTACAGCTGAGTGTTATTCTGACGGATACAGTAGGTAATGCAGGTGCAGCTGCTACAGCAACTGTAGTGAAACTATTTAATGCTACACCAGTGATTTCCGGCAGCCCTGCAACTTCAGTGAATGAAGACAGCTTGTACAGCTTTACCCCTGTGGCGACAGATACAGATGCAGGTACCACCTTGACCTTCAGCATCAGTAATAAACCCACATGGGCTAGCTTTGATACGGCAACAGGTGCACTGACCGGAACACCAACCAACGATCATGTAGGCACCACCTCAGCCATAGTGATCAGTGTCAGCGACGGCACAGCAACAGCGTCACTGGCTGCTTTTGCTATTACTGTGGTGAATGTAAACGATGCCCCTGTTGTCACTTCAACAGCAGTCACCTCAGCCACTCAAGGTTCGCCATACAGTTATAGCTTTACGGCGACTGATGTGGACGCTGGTGATACTTTAACCCGCTCAGTTGTGACTGCGCCGGCCTGGCTGACCTTTAATGCTGGCACAGCTGTATTGTCCGGTATTCCGGCTAATAATGATGTAGGCGCACATGCAGTCACATTAAGAGTAACTGATGCGGCAGGTTTATTTGCAGATCAAAGCTTTACTGTCACTGTAGCTAATGTTAACGATGCACCAAGCATCAGTGGAACCCCTGCAATCACTGTAGCTCAGGGCGCAGCTTATAGCTTTGTGCCTGCAGCGGCTGATGTGGATGTGGGTACAAGCTTAACCTTTAGCATCGCGAATAAACCCACCTGGGCCAGCTTTAATACGGCAACAGGTGCGCTCACCGGTACTCCGGGTAATGCCGATGTAGGTGTGACTGCTGGTATTGTGATTTCAGTTTCAGATGGCGAATTGAGTGCTGCACTGCCAGCCTTTACGCTGACGGTAACTAATGTTAACGATGCACCTGTTGTCACCGACAGCGCTGCTACTACGTTAGAAGATACGCCTCTGAGCCTGACTTTAACAGCTCAGGATCCGGATCAGGATCCCCTGACCTTTGAGATTATGACTCAACCTGAACATGGTACTGCAACAGTGCAGGGATCCTTAGTGCTGTACACACCGAACCCGGATTTTAACGGTTCAGACAGTATTGGGTTCGTTGCAAAAGATGCTGAGCTAAGCTCGAATGTGGCCACTATCAGTCTGACTGTAACACCAGTTAATGATAATCCTGTACTGCTGGATGATAGTTACAGCCTGCAGCGCACTGAGAATAATCAGTATCTGTTGAATGTATTGGCTAATGATACCGATGTAGATGGTGATACTTTAACCATAGATGGCGCTTCAGCCAGCGTAGGAACCGTTAGCTTTAATGCTGAAGGTTTAACTTTAACCGCGCCGGACCGCTATGTAGGCCCTGTCAGTCTGCGTTATACAGTGACGGATGCTAAAGGTGGCCGAGCCAGTGCCAACGTCAGCTTAATTATTGAAGGTGGAGCTGCATCAAGCTTACCTGTGATTACAGTGCCTGCTGATATTGAAGTCAATGCTACAGCCTTGTTTACCCGCGTGCCTCTTGGTACAGCCACAGCTGTGGATAGCACTGGTCGTCGTCTGAGAGTATCGCTGATCAACGGTAGTTTGTTCTTCCAACCAGGTGAGCATATTGTCTACTGGCAAGCCACTGATGCTGCTGGCAATACTGCCACTCAAGCACAAAAAGTCAGTGTGAAGCCGCTGATCTCCCTCAGTAAAGATCAACAAGTGACGGAAGGTCGTGAAGTCGTCGTTGAGGTGATCCTCAATGGCCCTGCTCCTGTCTACCCTGTGTTAGTTCCTTATACTGTCAGCGGTAGCGCGGACGGAAATGACCATACACTGGTATCAGGTGTGGCTGAAATCACGTCTGGCTTTAGTACCAGTATCCGCTTTACTGTGCTGGAAGATGGCCAGAACGAAGGAACCGAAGACATAGTGATTAGCCTGGATGCCAGTGTGAATCGCGGTAGTCAGCGCACCAGCCGTATTGTGGTCACCGAAGCTAATATTGCCCCTGTAGTGACTTTAGATGTCAATCAGAGCAATGAAAGCCGCTTGACTGTGAGTGAAAGTGAAGGGATTGTTCGTGTAACTGCAACAGTTACGGATGCCAATCCACTAGATCAGGTGAGTGGTGTCTGGAATCTTGGTCGTCTGGTGAATGCAACCTCAGATCAAACACAACTGAGTTTTGACCCTGCAGACCAAGGCCCTGGTTTGTTTGAGGTCAGCTATACGGCGACAGACAACGGTACTCCCAATTTATCGTCCAGCACCTCAGTCTTTATTGTGATCAGGCCCAGTTTACCTGTGTTGGGCTCGCAAGACTCAGATGGTGATTTAATACCTGATGATCAGGAAGGTTTTGCTGATTCCAATGGTAATGGTATTCCGGATTATCTGGATGCACTAGATGAATGTAACGTTATGCCTACTGAGTTTCTTGGACAGACAGAGTTTTTGGCCGAAGGTGATCCGGGAGTCTGTTTACGTTTAGGAACCATAGCCGCAGAAACCGATGCCGGTGGTCTGCAAATTGCCAAAGATGCTGTCGCAACCGACAATGTTGCGCTGAATATTGGCGGTATTTTTGACTTCATCGCCTATGGTTTACCGGAGCAGGGTCAAAGCTACAGTTTGGTGATACCACAACGCTTACCTGTACCGGCAAATGCGGTATATCGTAAGTATAGCAATGTGACTGGTTGGGTCGCGTTTGTCAGCAATGAGCGCAACTCAATTGCCAGTACTCAGGGCGAGAGAGGCTTCTGTCCACCACCTGGCGGTACAGAGTGGACTCCGGGTTTAACGGAAGGTCATTGGTGTGTGCAGGTCACAGTGGAAGATGGCGGCCCTAATGATGCTGACGGTATTGCCAACAGCGCCATTGTCGACCCCGGTGGTGTTGCAGTAGAGCTAAACGGTAACAATCTGCCTGTAGCAGTCGCGGATCAAGCTACGACCAGAGCCGACACTGCAGTGGTTGTGAATGTACTGGCGAATGATACCGATCCTGACGGAGACACTTTAACTGTCAGTCAGGCCGTGAGTAGCTTTGGTACAGTGACCATTCTGGCCGACCAACAGCTAAGCTACAGCCCTAACCCGGACTTTATCGGCATTGATACGGTGATTTACAACATTACCGATGGTCAAGGCGGAACTGCCAGCAGCGAATTAGTAATTACAGTGCTGGGTAACACTGCGCCTGTTGCAGTCAATGACTCGGCTTCGACTGACGATAAAACAGTGCTGTTGATCAATGTCTTGGCCAATGATTCGGATGAAGATGGCAATACACTGATCATCAGCAATGCCAGTGCAGTACAGGGGGCTGTGAGCATCGAGGCCGATCAACGCATACGCTACACACCAAAAGCCGGTTTTGATGGGGTAGACATCATCAGCTATACCATTACAGACGGCGCTGGGGGGGAGGCAAGTGCTCAGGTTAGTGTCACTGTGCGTGCTTATAAAGATGTAGTCGTAGATAACAAATCAAGCGGAGGCAGTATGACCTGGTGGATGGTGATGATATTAGCAGGAGCTGTGATATTGCGTCGCCGTTCAGTGCTCGGGTTGGCTGCTGTGGCACTACTGTCGTTCAGCCCTTTTAGTCAGAGTGCCGATTGGTATCTGCAAGGCTCTGTCGGTCATAGTAAGGCCGACCAAAAACAAAGCCGTTTAGTCGAAGAGTTGCCCAGCGGCACTATCACTGGTTTTGATGATAGTTCCGCTTCTTATGGTCTTTATCTGGGGTATCAGTTGCACCCGGTTTTTGCCTTGGAGCTGGGGTATCAGGATTTAGGTGAGGCGAGTAGCCAAATCACAGCACAAAGCCTGACACCAGAGCAATATCATGAGCTGGTAAAAGAAGTCAGCCCTGTGTTGGCCGATGGTTTTACTCTGGGTGGCCGTTATACCTTGTGGCAAAACGAGCAATGGGCTGTGGAAGTGCCACTAGGACTGATGTTCTGGAAGTTTGACATTGAAAGCCGGAGGGATGATTCAGTGATACGCTCAGACAGTGACGGTGTCGACCTGATGCTTGGGGTTCAGCTGAACTATCAACTGACAGACGAATGGAAACTGGGTTTAGGCTTTCAGCAATTAAGCCTGAAACCAAACGACGTTAATAGCTGGTGGCTCAGTCTGAGAACTAGTTTCTAGCCCCGGACTTTTGTTTATTAAAGGCGGCACTGGCCGCCTTTGTTATGTTTTGTCACAAAAAAGTCTGCCAGTCTCTCGCTAGCTTTGTTAAGCTGAAGCCGCAACGAATTGGAGTAAAAATCAATGTCAGGACAAGGATCCGGCGGCAATGTACTGGCCGCATTATGTAGTGTGTTTATCCCTGGTTTAGGCCAGCTTTTACAGGGGCGTTTAATAGCTGCCATACTGTTTTTTGTGATTACTGTTGTCGGCTATGCGCTATGGTGGTTAATTATTCCTTTAATTATCGGCGGTATTGCCCATTTATTCGCCATACTGGATGCGGCACGTTTTCGATCTTACAACTGAGCTGGCTGAACTAATTGACGCAATGCAGCTTCCAGTTGAGGAACTAAAGCTGCGTGGCGTTGATGAACATAGTGATAGATCTGCGTTTTAGCTAAATCGGGAGTTATGGTGTAGATCCCTTGCGTTGCTTGCTGCTTTAACAACTTTTCTGTTTCATCACCCAAGGCTACAACTACATCAGTGCGGTCAGAGAGCAGCCTTTGAATGGCCTGAGAAACAGAGTTGACCTCGGTATAGACTAATCCCTGCATATTTATTTTTGCAAGATAAATGCCTCGCAATACGTCAACACGAAATGCCGACAAATCTTGCCAGTGATTAATTTGGAGTTGAGGATCACGGCTAAAGGCGGTAATGCGCACATAGCCAATGGGCACATCTATCCTCAGCATATTTGGCAAAATCTCGGCAGCTTCAGCAGTGCGGCTTAACTCAGCATCCAGTATGTGGCCTTTGTTACTCTCGTGAGCGCTACGCTCCAACGGCATGACAATCAATACCATATTGTAGCCACACTGCTGATAGACCTGTTGCATTAAGACAATGCTGGGGTGATCCGCAGGTAAATTATTGGAAGCACCTACAGTAATGTCTCGTTCAGCAGCGAGTGCAGGGCAAAACCCGATACAAAACAAACAGAAAACCAAAAAACGCATAGTGAAGCTGTATCCATCAAGCCGAGTTGAATCGACTATAGCAAAAACAGGCAAAGAACAGTCTTTTGTTACAAAAAACGGGATCAGCACACATTGTTAATGATTAACCATGTGTGCTGACCCATTTGTTTTATCTTAAGGTAACGAATTCTTCAGATGAGGTTGGATGTATAGCCACACAGTTATCAAAATCAGCCTTAGTTGCGCCCATTTTGATGGCGACGCCAAAACCTTGCAGCATTTCATCAGCGCCAAAACCTATCACATGCAAACCTACCACTTGTTCAGTAGGGCCTGCACACACCAGTTTCATTCTGGTTAATTGACGATGCTGGGTTAAAGCCGTGTACATAGCAGCAAATTCGCTGCGGTAGACTTTAATTTGTTCATCACCAAACTGCTGACGCGCTTCGTCTTCAGTTAAACCTATAGTGCCGATAGGAGGGTGCGAAAACACTACGGTGGGCACTGTGTTGTAATCCAGTTTACTGTCTGGTTTGTTATTAAATAATCGCTCGGATAAACGTCGTCCGGCTGCCACTGCTACTGGCGTTAAAGCCAGACGGCCTGTGTTATCGCCCACAGCATAAATGCCAGGTACATTGGTATTCTGATACTCATCTGTTGGGATAAACCCCTGCTCATCCAGCTTGACACCAGCTTTTTCCAGTTGCAGTTGGTTAGTGGCAGGCTCGCGGCCTATAGCCCAAATCAGGCAATCCACAGTCAAGGTGTTACCTGTAGACAATTGCACAGTGAGAGAGTTGTCAGCATTTTTACTGATGGAACTGACTTCAGTATGGGGATGAAGTTGTGGGCCATCTTTGGCCATCAGTTCGACCAAAGTGTCGGATAACATAGGGTCGAAGCTGCGTAGTGGTTTGTCTTTACGTACCAATAAATGGGTGTCGCTACCAAGGGCTTGCATTACGCCAGCAATTTCTACCGCTATATAGCCAGCACCTACTACTGCTACTCGTTTAGGCTGGCTTTGCAAGGCAAAAAAGCCATCACTGTCTATGCCCAATTCTGCGCCTGGTAAATCAGGACGCACAGGACGACCGCCAGTGGCTATCGTAATATGGTCAGCGCTATAGAGTTTGCCCTCTACTTCGACTGTGTTTTTATCAACAAAACGGGCAAAGCCACGGATCACTGTAACGCCATTTTTTGCCAGCACTCTGTCATAAGAACTATGGATACGAGAGATATAAGCTTCACGGCTTTCGACCAGTTTGCTCCAGTTTAAAGCTGGCATTTCAACATCTAAACCATAATCCGGCGCGTACTTAAAAGCATCAGCAATTTGGCCGGCAAACCACATGGCTTTTTTCGGCACACAGCCGACATTGACGCAGGTGCCGCCTAAAAATTTAGCTTCAATAATGGCGCATTTCTGGCCATGACTGGCCGCTCTGTTGGCGCTGGCAATACCGCCGCTGCCGCCGCCTATGGCGATATAGTCAAAATGTTCAGTCATGTTGTTTAGCCTTGCTTTTGTTTGGTTGAATTTTAATATGAGGCTATTGTGGGCTAACTCAAGTGCATTTGCGACGAAGCGATCAGTTTGCTGGAGCTGTTTCGTCTACAGGCCAGCGTAAGCTAACGTTCGTGCCTTGGTCTGGGTTGCTTTGAATACATACTTCACCCTGATGCCACTGCGCTACCTTACTAACAATATACAAACCCAAGCCAAAGCCAGAACTGTTGTCACCTCTACGAAATAAACGCATCAGTACATCGGGATGTTCATCCAGCCCGGGGCCATCATCAAATACAGTTAATCTGTAATAGTTGCCTTCTTGTTCAAACCTGACTTGAATAGTACTTTTGGCATAGCGTACTGCATTTGCGAGCAAATTTTGCCCCGCGAGCAGTAAAGCCGGATAGTGAAACTGTGCTTTGGTAACAGAGCTTTGAAAGCTCAGGTCAAAAGCGTGCTGGTAAACATCAAAACGGGACGCCAGCTCGGCCATCAACTCCGGTACGTACTGATGGGGTTGCTGGTGCTGATGACGGAAGTAGTCGAGTTTTGAAAAATCCAGATAATTGCTGACCAAAGCATCAATTTCTTCAATATCATTCAGCAAACGCCGCTGATACCTGTTATCCAACTGCGATGCTGCTAGGCTAAGGGTGAACTTCATTCGAGCTAATGGTGTGCGTGTTTCGTGAGCTATGGTACGTGACATGTCTTGATTAACAGCTATCAATTGGCTGATTTGGCTGGCCATTTGTTCCATGCTTTGTGCTAATGGATACAAACTGGAGTCTGGTCTGATTTGACTGCGTAAAGCTCTTGGCGTGGCGGTAAATTGCTCTGTCAATACCGTCAGAGTCCGGATATCTCTGAATACTGGCCATAACAAGGCTAAAAACAGTAACGCCAAAGCGCCATAGAGTAAGAATGGCAGGCTATCATCAGCAAAAGAAGGTGTAGGCAGCGGACCTAACTGGTCGAGCATGTTAGGTTGGAGGCTTTGACGATAATAAAAACTGTAGCCGTTTGGCAAATCTACTGCAACGATCTGTTGTTGGCGCACTAATTCACTTAATTCGGGAGGGAAATAAAGGCTCGATGCCGATACTTGCTTAAAAATTGGGCTTTTTTGTTGCAGTTCGAATAAAGGTTCTGCATCAAGCTGATAGTTCCATAGCTCCTGCTGTGTTAACTGATAAATACTACCGAGCGCCCACAGCAAAGCTGCACACGACAGTAGCAACAACAGATAAAAACGTAAGAACTGCTTGTTCATGGCTGCAGTCCTTTGGGCAAATAGTTAAATAAATAGCCTTGTCCACGTACTGTGACTATCGATAAGCCTTGAACTGCTAGGTGTTCAAGATGTTTGCGCAATCTGCTGATCCGCACATCAATAGCCCGATCCAAACCATCGTACTCACGCCCTACCAAATGTTGAAACAGTAGTTCGCGGCTGATAATTTGGCCTGGACGTGCGATAAAGAAACATAAAATATCAAATTCAAGACTAGTGAGCTGCAAAGGTTTTCCGGCGAGCAAAGCACGGTTTAAGCTGAAGTCTATCACCAGGTCATGAAGAGCTAGTTGACGATAAGGTTGAAGTTGGCGTTGGCTAGCGCGCAGACAGCTACGGATTTTTGCCAGCAGTAAACTTGGATCTATAGGCTTACACAGATAATCTGCTGCGCCTGCTTCCAGACCACAAATTTGGTCCTCAGCACTACTCAGAGCTGTAAGAAACAAAACGGGGCAGGATCTGCGTTGTTGTAGTTTTACTAATAAATTCAGGCCATTGCCATCGGGTAACATAATGTCACACAAGACTAAATCATAATCGCCTTGTGCAGTTAACGCGCTACTGGCATCAGCTACATGAGTGATTTGGATCTGCTGAGCGCGCAGATATTCACAAATACCCAAGGCAAGGCCGCGGTCATCTTCAATTAATAAAATCCGGCTGTGCTGGTGCATCAGAGCATATTCCACAGATAACCACGTTTGTGCCTTTTATAGGCACCCTGAAATTGCACCAGTTGCAATGTAGCGGAGGCAATAGCTTTACCTTGAGGTGTTTTCAGGCGCAATAGTACACTGTTGTGAGAGTTTATTGACAACTCAAAAGCAGTTGTTTGTCCTGGGATATGCAATTGGCAGCTATGTAACAAAGTATCCTGATGCAGACAGATTTGCTGTTGCAAGTGACTATTCACCAGTAGTCGCGCTTTGATCTGGCAGCGAGGATTCTGCTCTGTGACGACGCAGGTTTGCGGTATTAATTTCAGCTGTAGTTCGGCTGAGGTTGCTTCTGCAGCACCCACCAGAGCTAAACTAAACAGATGAATTGCCAAACTAAGCCTTCCACTCATCAGAAGCTGTATCTCACTCCGACAAATCGACTGTAGTAATAGTCAGTTCGTACTAGCGGACTACGTAACAGCGTCTCGTCCAGCTGATTCTTTTGCCAGAAGGCTTGAATGGCAAAGTCTGGTGTCAGTTGATAACTGAGGTTAAGGCCAAAAAAATATTGTCTGGATGAGGGTAGGCTGAACCAACTGGGTGTATTGTTGAGTTAATAGGGCCTAACGTTATAGTAGTAGTTATTCAGTCGCTGGTTTTTATAAATAGCGCCAACTTGCCACTGCAATGTCCATTGCTGATGGCTGTAATTTTTTCGCAGCGTCAGGTGAATTTCGCGGCCATGATGCACGCCGCTGATATCTTGTAATAATGTCAGCCTGCTATCTACAAGATCGTGCAGCCAGTTAAAGCTTAGACCTCCCATATAAGATAAGGCACGTTCAATATCCTGAAAGCTTTCCTCATGGGGCGGTTTACCGTTTGAGGGGTGTTGACCCAGAGCATCCCACCAGCCAAATTGGTTTATGCCGTCTAATTCAAAAAACAAGCCATCGTCATTCAGTGAGCCGACGATATCGATATACCCGTGTACGTTTTCCATCAAGCTATAACCGACAAAACTATTTTCTACATAAAAATGCTCACCGTAGTAGCTAATAGCTGGTAGGACAGCCCCATGTAAATCGTCTCTATTGGATAAAGGTGTAGTTACCTTTCCCGAGCCGACAGACAAAGCAAATCGCCACTGGCCCACTTCGGTCAGAGAGGAATCTGCTATAGCCTGATGGCTATACAGAAGCGTAGTCAGCACAATCGCCAGAAACAGTTTCATCAAGATCCAAAAAAATAAAACAAGCGGGCTCTACTCTAGCAATTCTTCAAAATGAAATCTTTAGTTTTACTGTATTGATACAAACTGATACATGAAATGCTTCACGCATTTTACAGCTTGAATGATTCGATAAGTTCAGCGACAGAAAATAACAAGCCGCGTCAATAATCAATAAGTTAGAGAGTCCAGAGTGGCAGTACTGCCATTGCCCAATCATCCGCTGTCGCTCATTACGGAGGCGTTGTCGGCACAACAGTGGCAGCCTATTGATGACATCTATCAGTACACCGCTAAGCATGCAGAGTATATGGGGATACCGCAACCCTGGATGCTGCTGTACTCCAAGGCCGCCGCTGAGCGGGCGAAAAAGATCATCACCAAACACTACAGCTCTGATGTTAATAGGTTTTTTCCATAAACTCGCTTAGTTAGCTGATACAAACTGATACATGAAAAGCTTCGCGATTTAGCACCACAGGATGCTTAGATGAAACTAGCGACGGAAAAATAACCAGTCGTGACAATAATCATCAATGGAGAATCCAGTGAAAATTAAAACAATAACTTATGCAATTGCAGCAGCGTTAGGTGGTATTGCCATTGCGCATGCGGCAAATACGCATTTGCCGACAGTTCCAGAGCAACCAAGCAACCCGAACACGTTAAAATCTGTCATGGTAGACGCGGATAAAATCAATAAACGTCAACATAGCCGAACTTTGCAAAATAATCGTTTAGCTAATGACGGCTTGAACGTAGCGCTCCAACCGAAAAAAGTGAATTTTGTACGCGAAGAGGGTATCGAGGGTGAGCAGGTTTATATCGTTCGCCTGAAACAAAACCCAGTCAGTCAATATACAGGTGGCATTAGCGGGCTATCAGCAACGAAATTGACAAAGGCGAGCGCTGAACAACGCTTGTTTAGACAAAGTAAACCCACCAACGATGCTATTAGGGAATACCAAGACTACCTCTACGAAGCGCAAGATGATGTGCTGAGTGAAATTTCTAACCTGGTTGGAGATCGCGAGTTTCGTCAACGTTTCGTCAATGCGCTTAATGGGTTCAGTATCAGCTTAACGCAAGACGAAGCAGAACAAGTGGCCAGGCTATCAAATATCGTGAGTGTGCAACGCTCAAAGATGTACCAGTTACAGACCGATATCGGTCCGCAACGTATTGGCGCTGACAAAGTTTGGACCGGTAACACAAGTCTGGCATTGCCGTTTAAAGGAGAAGGCACCATTGTCGGGATCATCGACACCGGTGTGAATAGTGATCACCCGGCATTTGCCGACATTGGCGGTGATGGCTATGACCACACTAACCCACTGGGTGCCGGAAATTACATTGGGGATTGTGCAATTGATGAGTTTAAATCCCGCTGTAACGACAAACTCATTGGGATGCGCAGCTATAGCGTGATTACTGACACCTATGACGATGTTTATCCCAAGGTAGGAGAAGATGTGTCAGGGCATGGCTCACACACTGGCTCTACAGCTGCCGGCAATGTGCTGAAAAATGTCGACTTTGTGACTGCAATTCCAAGCCCAGCCAGTGATGGTAAGGTGCTCAAAGAAAAGTTATTCCCTGAAATATCAGGGGTAGCGCCCCATGCAAACGTAATTTCTTACCAAGTGTGCTACCCATTAGAAGGCTGCCCCAGTGAAGCGCTGATTGCCGCTATTGAAGATGCGGTAGTTGATGGCGTTGATGCGATCAATTTCTCTATTGGCAATGTGATGAATACCACCTCGCCTTGGGACGACAGTATCGAACTTGCATTCTTGGGCGCTCATCAGGCCGGTATCGCAATTGCCGCATCTGCAGGAAATTCAGGCTCAAGTGGTGGCCAAGAACTGATGAGTTACATCGATCATGTATCCCCATGGTTGTTAAATGTAGCTGCCTCTACAACTGGCCGCACCATTGAAATTGATACGACGGTGAAAGATTTCAGTGGCGGCAGTAATATTCCCACTCAGTCGTTAAAAACGGGTGGAATCAATACTTCCTCAGTCACCGGGGTCGTGGTTCATGCGAAGCAATTTGGTAACGCTCTCTGTACTGAGCCGTTTGCTGCGGGTACCTTCGACAATCTGCGTAACAGTGAGGGAAACCCGTACTTAGATCCGGATGGCAATCCTGCGAATGTGATTGTGGTTTGCGATCGCGGCTCTAACCCTCGCGTGGAGAAAGCAGAGCACATCGCAGCAGGTGGTGCTGAAGGCTTTATCTTACGAAATACCGCAACTTATGGCGACGAAGCCAATGTTGTCTCCACAGATACTTATGTCGTTCCCGGCATTCATATTACCAGCAACCAATGGTGGTCTACGTTCAGTAATTGGCTGAATTCCGCTAGCAGCACAGGCCATCGTCTGACAATTTCGGCTACAAACATTGAGCGCAAAGTCGATGATGACGCAGCTGATGAATTGGCTGATTTTTCGTCGCGCGGCCCTAGTGTCGCAAATCCAGAGCACCTGGTGCCCTCAGTGGCAGCTCCTGGCGTCGCAATTTATGCAGCCATCAACGATGAAAGTCCTTTTGCTGAGAGGTTAGGGCAAACACCGTCAACCGGTGACTTTGGCATCTACAGCGGGACATCAATGGCTGCCCCCCATGTCGCAGGCGCATTAGCATTGTTAAGCCAAGCGCATCCCACATGGACTGTTGCTGAAAAACAATCAGCTTTACAGTTAACCGCAGAACCTATTGTGACTTACGCTATTGCCAAAGGTCAGGCTTGGGAGAAAAACCCAAAAGCCGAAGTGTATCGTGCAGGGACAGGTCGTATTAATGTCGCCGCAGCCATCGACACTGGGTTAGTTTTGGATGAAAGCTACGAGAATATGTTGGCAGCAAATCCAGCTAATGGTGGGGTCGTGCACAAATTGAATTTACCTGAAATGGTTAATTTTAGTTGTAAACCAATATGCCACTGGATCCGCACTTTTACCGCAACAAAAGACGGTAGCTGGACTATATCCGCCGACGAAATTACCAATTGGTCAGAGGATGATTCCAGACGATTTGTGCAACAGGGCGCTAAACTAGAAATCATCCCGAATGAATTCACGTTAAAAGCGGGCGAAAGTCAATCGGTGATGGTGAAAGCATCCATCATGAACTCTCAAGATGTTGCGGGAAATTCAGAGGTTGAATTGCACTCGCATCTTATGTTCAAGGAAGTAAATAACAAAGCTCCTGAAATGCGCTTACCTGTGGTGTTTCAATACGATAATGGCGCATTGCCAGAGCGTCTCGCTGTAACCGCTCATCGTAATAACAGTAGCTTTACGGTGAAAGAGATGGTTTTGCCAGCCATGAAACAGCCGGTCACTCGAACATACCAAGCCGTCAAGGCGGAGCGTCATACCGTTACTTTAACTAAAGATAATGACTTTACGTTCCCATGGCCATTTCGTGATGGCGCCCTCCCGGAAAATCGAATCGATGAGGCCGTTCATAGTTTTTGGATTGATGTTCCAACCAATAGTAAACGCTTAATTGTTGAAAACTTCCGTCGAACAGCATCGAGCAATAAAGACGCCTATAACTTTGGCAATGCCATCGTTTATTTAGGGAAGGATTTCAACAATAACGGCGAAATGGATCTGGATACTGAGATGTTGTGTGTGTCATGGCATGTGGACTACAACAATCTGTGTAATATCAACGATCCTGAACCAGGTAAATACTTTGCTATCCTCTATAACCCGAATGACTGGATGGATGCTGGCACAGACACCTTTGAATACACTTATGCTGTGGTAACAGCAGATCAAGCGACAGATATCAATATCACGACCCTTGCGGAAACCGACGGGAAAACGCCAGTGAATTTACAAATCAACTGGAATAAACCTGAGATGGTGACTGGCGATGTGTTTTACACAGGTTTTGATATCGGATCATCCCCCGCCAATCCTGGCAATATTGGGTTTATCCCTGTGAAACTTAGCCGTGGCGATAACGATGTGACCTTGTCAGCAGGTAATACCAAAGCTCGCGTGGGACAGCAGGTCAATTTTACGCTTGCGGCACTACCAAACTTGTCAGGTGCGGATCGGGATTTTACTTTGACGGCAACAATTCCTGCAGGCCTTCAGTTATCAACCGACACTATCAAAGTGAGTGCTGAAAGTATCGTTAAGGAAACAACCCTCAGTGACGGCGTTCTCACTATCAAGGGAACCCAGCCCAACACTGCCGATATTACTCCTGCTTATAAAATCAGCTCCAGCGATGAAGACTTGCTGTGTCGTGTGCCCAATTTCGGTCAGAACAATGATCGATATGTGAACTTAAGTAACTTTGGATTTGCACCAAGCTTTGGCGATGACCCAACTATGTTAAGACACGGTACAGAAATCCCGTATAACTGGTTATTTAGTGATGGCGCAGGCTTTGGCTTATACAACAATGAGTTCGCAAAATCGCAAGTGATGGCAATTCGCGGTAACGGTAATGTCACCTTTGGCAGTGATCCGTACTTCTTCGCTGCTCATTATCCATTTCCTTATTATGCTGCACCGCATCAAGCGATGGGGGTTTTGTGGCGTGGTTGGGGTGGAGCACCTTTTATGTATGAGACTGCAGCGACACCACTGAGCTGGGATAGCGGTATCACTCTTGCAAGCACTCAAAGCGGCTGGACCATAGTCGAATGGGATGGCATGCATACCATGCCGTACATTGGAGATGATGAAGATGGAGAACCTATCTTTGGTGACGGTGATGACCGATTCGAATTCCAGCTGATTTTTAACAACCAACCACAATTTGGTGATGGTGAATACGAACTCTACATGGCTTACAACCAATTAGAATTCGGCGGCAATAGCCGTGGCTCAGTCGGTGTTCAGGGCTTCCTTGGTCAACTCTCGACTTTTGGACCCTATGAAGGCTATGTTGCCTCGCAATACGCTTTTGAAGATTTAGATAGCAAATTAAGCGTCGGGAAAGTGCTGTGTTACAACTACATCGGTCCTGAGTCTTCGCAGTTTCGCGTAAACATTGGCGGGACAATTGCGCCTGAAGCCATCGGTCAGACGTTGACCGTCAAGGCAAATAGCACAGTCGCAGGAATGGAAGACATTTCGATGTCGCTGGATATCGTCATCCCAAGTGATCTAACTATTGGGGTTATTGCAAATGCGATGATTAATGAAGACTCGGAACTCAAAGGCGTTAAAGTGTTGTATGCCGATGAAAATAATGGAGCGAACCTAATTAGTGTTACAGGGGAGCACATTACTGGTACCGTCGACGAGCACACCTCTGGCAGCACTCTAACTATTAAACCGGAAGCGAATTTTAATGGCGAGACTACAGTGACAGTCACAGTTGCCGATGTCGATCAGCCTTCAGACAAAGTCAGCACGAGTTTCATATTGACGGTAACACCAGAAAACGATGCTCCCACAGCAAATGTGGTTAGCAGTAACGTCGTGGGTACATCGGGTAATACCATCACACTTGATGCCTCAAATAGCCTGGACGTTGATGGCGATGCATTAAGTTTTGCTTGGGAGCAGAAGTCTGGCACTGCAGTAACTACAACAGCAGCAGGTAGTAAATTAACGCTGAGTAATGTAGCCAGCGGTAACTACAGCTTTGTGGTGACGGTGTCTGACGGCATGCTAAGCAGTAAAGCTGAAGTGACCTTGAAAGTTGAAGATAAACAAGTCGTAACCGAAGTGAAACCAAAATCTTCAGGTGGTGCTATAGGTTTCGGCTCGCTGTTGATGATGAGCTTATTAGGTGTTGCTTTCCGTCGCCGCACTCGCAAGTAAAACTTAGCAAAACTAAAGGCTAGTCAAGTCAATATTGATAAACCCTGCCACTAGCGCAGGGTTTATTTTTTGCGCTTCGCGCAGGCCTAGTTATCAGTTGCAAAACCTTGTTCCAGCAGTTGGTCGGCCGATACTATGGTGGTTTAGACCGCGCAATCGGTCTTTGTATTAATCGGCTACTTAAATATCTCCAACAGTTAAAGGCTCAAGGGTTGGCTATTGTCATTGTCCTCGGCTTGGGTTATCTATTTTAAACGCTCCCCGCACCAAGCCGGCTCGGCCAGTAAATCCTGCGATTCTGTATCGGTTGAATGGTTGGCTGTTCTGCTTTTTGCAGCTACATCCGGACTTCTTATTTGAGTTGCGTTTCTTGTTTTTGATACACCCATGTTAGGACGCCTTGTGCTTTGATGCGTTAGCTTTCATTTTGCTGCCATCCAAAGCGGTCTGGCCGAACTTCATCAGTTTCATCGTCTGCGCCAGTTGCAATACCTGCACGAACAGACTTTTCTGTTCAACTAAGAAGGTTTTACGGAAATTAGCCAGCATACCCTGGTCAATATGGGGACTGTCGGGCAAAAAGTGCAAAGCAAAGGAATCATAAGTTGCCAGTTCCAGTTTACGCTGGAAAACAAAACGGTGGAGTAGCCATAGTCCCAAATAGCCAATAGCTGCGCAGGGTTATAAGCCGCTCCGGCAACCACACATCAATGGACGGCGGCAATAAAAACTGTTGTTGACGACTGATTGGAATGAAACGACTTATGATTTTGCTGAACACGCCAAACTAATTAAAACCAACATTGAAAAAGCTCGGGCTTGTATCTGAACATCGGCATTATGTTCAGCACCAAATCGCAGGAGGCATTTGAAAAAAACTGAGGTAACCGAGGTCATGAATTTTGCAAAACTGCGCGGCACTTTGGTCAAAAGCCTGTAATAGCTCAATAAAATGTTGCCACTGGGCTGTACTGCGATGAGTTATTGCCATGATCGTTCTCCTGTGACATTCAGGAGTTCAGATTGTCGAGCGGGAAATAGAGCTGGAAGACAGTGCAGAATGAACTGCCAGACTGAAGTGACAGTAACAGTGCAAAACAATCAGGTGACAATAGAAGTTAAACCTAAATCATCAGGTTCCTTTGATGGTTGGGGCCTGTTGATGTTGGTGGCTTTTGCTGGTCGCTTGTAAAACAGAACTGGCAGTTCGATTGGCATGGCGAGGGTCTAGATCGCCAATTCCATAAAAAAGGCATTCTATGCTTGAGAATGTGCTAAAAGCCCCAATACTGCTTCTACAGAGAGAGTTCACAGAGATACATCATGACCCAAGCCTTACCTGTATTTAGTCAAATTGAACCGACACAAATCAAAGCTCGTGTAGAGCAACTGATAGCCCATTGTACTGCAGATATCGAAGCTGTAGTGCAAGAGCCCAATCCAAGCTGGCAGTCGCTGATTGTGGCGTTGGAAGAAAACAGCGATGAGCTTGGTAAGTTCTGGTCGCCGGTATCGCATTTAAACTCTGTGAAAAACAGCCCTGAACTGCGTGAAGCTTACGAAAGCTGCTTGCCGCTGTTATCCGATTTCAGTACTTATGTGGGTCAGCATGAAGGTTTGTATCAGGCGTACTTAAAGCTGTCGCAAAGTGCGGAATACGCCACCTTAACAAAGGCGCAGCAGAAAGTAATTCAAAACGCGTTACGTGATTTTAAATTGTCAGGCATTGGTTTGTCGGATGAGAAAAAACAGCGTTATGGTGAAATTCAAAGCCGTGCTTCTGATTTAGCCTCGAGTTTTTCTAACAATACTCTGGATGCTACCCAAGCCTGGTTTAAGCATGTTGAAGATGAAAGCCTGCTGGCAGGTTTGCCTGAAGATGCCAAATTAGCTGCGGCAGAAGCGGCTGCGCAAAAAGAACTATCCGGCTGGGTCTTTACGCTGGAATTTCCAAGTTATATCGCCATTTTAACTTATGCCGACAATCGCGATTTACGTGCTGAGTTGTATCAGGCTTATTGCACCCGTGCATCCGATCAAGGACCAACGGCGGGTCAGTTTGATAACACAGCCATTATTGAAGAAACCTTAGCGCTACGTCATGAACTGGCGCAGTTGCTGGATTTTGATAACGCAGCGGAAGAATCATTGGCGACCAAAATGGCCGAAAGCCCGGCTCAGGTGCTGGAGTTTTTGGCAGATTTAGCCCGTCGAGCTAAGCCTCAGGCCTTGCAGGACTTGGCTGAGCTGAAAGCTTTTGTCAAAGCTGAATTTGGCGTGGAGGAATTAAATTCCTGGGATGTGACTTATTACTCAGAAAAGTTAAAGCAGGCCAAGTACTCCATTTCCGATGAAGCTTTGCGGCCTTATTTCCCTGAAAGCAAAGTGGTGCCAGGTTTGTTCAGCGTGTTAAATAAGCTATTTGGCATCAGCGTGCAAAAACGTGATGGCGTGGATGTCTGGCATCCGGATGTGAGTTTTTACGATATTTTTGACGCCAAAGGCGAGCTGCGCGGCAGTTTTTATCTGGATTTGTATGCTCGTGCGAAAAAGCGGGGGGGGGCCTGGATGGACGATTGCCAGGGCCGACGCTGGAAAGCGGATGGCAGCCTGCAACATCCGGTGGCCTATTTAACCTGTAATTTTAATAAACCTGTAGGCGGCAAACCTGCGTTATTTACCCATGATGAAGTCGTTACTTTGTTTCATGAGTTTGGTCATGGTTTACACCATATGCTGACCCAAGTGGATGCGTCTGATGTGGCTGGTATCAGCGGTGTAGCCTGGGATGCAGTGGAATTGCCCAGCCAGTTTTTAGAAAATTGGTGTTGGCAGCCTGAAGCCTTGGCGCTTATTTCTGGTCATTACCAGACAGGCGAAGCTTTGCCACAAGATATGCTGGATAAAATGCTGGCAGCGAAGAACTTCCAGTCGGCGCTGTTTTTAGTACGTCAGCTGGAATTTGCTTTGTTTGACTTCCGTTTACATGCCGAATACGACCCGGCTTTGGGTGGCCGTGTGCAGCACATTCTGGATGATGTGCGCCAGCAAGTCTCAGTGATTATGCCGCCACGCTTTAACCGCTTTCAGCATGGCTTTAGTCATATTTTCGCTGGTGGTTATGGTGCTGGTTATTACAGCTATCTATGGGCTGAAGTACTGTCGGCCGATGCCTTTGGTCGTTTTGAAGAAGAAGGTATTTTTAATGCTGCTGTGGGGCAGGATTTCCTGCACTGTATTTTAGAGAAAGGCGGCAGCGCAGAACCTATGGAGCTGTTTAAAGCCTTCCGTGGCCGTGAACCATCGAATGCGGCTCTATTACGCCATATGGGCATAGCAGCTTAGTTCCTTCGTACTTGAAGCTGCAGCTTTGTTGATCAGGTTCCTCGCTCAGGCAGGATGCGGGCGGGGGCCAGCCCACGCCCCTACATGAACTCCAATTACTCTGGACTATGAATAGGAGAAGCCTTGATGGCTTTTGTTGAAAAGTTTGAACAGATCTATCAAAGGGCAGCTGAGCGCAAAGGGGGCAAAGCCGCCTTGCAGTTTTTGTTAAATAAACCCCGTACAGCCGCCCAGCTGAAACAGCTGACAGATGCGGAGTGTTTAAGTGAATTCAGCAAAAAAATCTTTCAGTCTGGTTTTGTCTGGTCTGTGGTAGAGAAAAAGTGGCCTGGTTTTGAAGAGATTTTTTTTGGTTTTGAACCGGAAAAAATGCTGCTGATGAGTGACGAGATGCTGGCAGCCAAAGCCACAGACCCTCGTATTATCCGCAACGCCACCAAGGTGTTTGCGATACGCGACAACGCGCTGATGATCCAGCAGGTCGCTGACAAATATGGCAGCTTTGGCGCTTTTTTAGCTCAGTGGCCAGGTGAAGACATTATTGGCTTATGGGGCTATCTGAAAAAACACGGCTGTCGTTTAGGCGGTAATACCGGCGCTTATGCGCTTCGTATGCTGGGTAAAGATACCTTTATTATCAGCCAGGATTTAGAAGCTTATCTGCGTAACTTTGGTGTGGTCGAAGGTGGTTTAACCAGTCAGAAAAACCAGAAAGCCATTCAACAGCAATTTAACCTGTGGCAACAAGAATCAGGTTTAAGCCTGCAGGAAATCAGCAAAGTGGTCGCCTTTAGCTTTGGTGATAACCATGTAGGCCTGAAGATGTAGTTTTAAGGGGCAAGGTCAAAGCATTGCCTCTTTTTAATCATTTGTTATACCACTTCTGCCCGGGAAATATCCTGCACATAACTAAAAGTTAAACAATCAACCTTCCTACATGCACTGACTTGGGCTAAATACTCAAGTCAAGCAAAGACTGCCGTAAGCTCAAGTTTTACTTACCATTTTAAGTACGGATGAAAAGTTAGTTTTCACACCCTTAACGAGGTCGATCTCTGCTCCGCGGAACGCTAATCATCTATAGTAAGTGTGGTCTATGCATAAAACGCTGGGCCAAGACGGTTATGCGTTGTGTTTTATTTTTGGGTTTATTTGTTTATTTTATTTTATTTTAATGTTTCAATTTTGATTGCTTTTGTTGCATTATGTTTCGGTCAATTCCTTACGAATTGTCTTCTAGCAACTAGAGTAATGTTCTACTACATTTGTTTGATTTTATTTTTAAATGGATGGGCGCAGTTAATTGTTTTGTATTTTTGGAGATACAGATAAATGAGAAACGGAATTAAAGTCGCTTTACTATCATTAGGTTTGTTCGGTGGAGTGCAGTATGATAACTCAGTAAATGAGAGTGGTGCGGATGTTAGTTTTTGGAGTTCAATTAAAGTTACACTAGACTCAGCCCATGCATCAGATGGTGGCATTGAGATTATCGCAATTATAGGGAAGCCGATCAAAAAGCCTGTAGTTGAACGCTGGGAAACGCCAGGTCCTGGCGGTGGTAGCGGTGGTGGCGGTGGTGGTGGCGGTGGTTCGCCGGTGGCGCCGGAAGATCCATCAAAAGAAACTAAAGAAGTCTGTTTTGCCAAAGCCAATCTGGCCTTTAGAAGCTGCCTAAATACCGTTATTGGTCCGGGTAGCCATTATCAAAATGCGGTGGCTTATGTGTGTCCTGCTTTCTTTGATGTTGAGGTCGGAATGAAGGTGATTTTTGGTGGTATTACAGTTCGTAACTATGACTCCTGTATGAATATCGCTAATTCGAAGCGAGATGGGTATGTAAATGGCTGCGAAATAAACCGCGCAATGTATGAATTGCAATGTACAAAAAAATAACTATTTATCAACTGGTCTAATGGAGCTGGACAGTTGAATCAGAAACGAGCTTATAAACAGTATTCTGTGTAGTTCAAAGAAAAAGCTGTTGATTAGTAATAGATGTCAGGAACACGGTCCTTCAGGCTGAAAAATACTTAGGGATTAACCCCAACAAGCGGTATCAGACCAATCACAAGTGAAGTTGCATGAAAAAACTAAGCATTATTAAAGCAATCACAATACTGTTCGTTCTAATACTGATTTTTTATGGCTGGTTCGGCGGCTATTGGTTGAGTAGTGAACAACATCAACAAGCTACTCAAAGTCAGATAGAGCCTGAACTGAACGTCAGCAAGTCAGGTTCAAAACACCTGTTAAGTGATATGAGTAATAACACGCCCCTTCAGGCTGCACTGCCAGTGCAAAAAGATGCCGATAACGCCAATAAAGGTAAAATGGATTACGACTCTGACTGGTGTATTGCGGTGACAGACTTAAACCAGCAGGATATCGACTATTATCATCGCGAGCTGGAAGACCGGAACCTGTCGCGTGGACACATTTCTCCTTTACTGCCTGATGGTTATGGGTCTGATAGAAGTCAATATCTTGTACCCTATATGGCATCGACTTACGATGCACTTTGGCAACAAATTGAGAACGATAATGAATATGCCATGATTGCCGCTTTGAGCCGTCATGATGTTGAGATCGAAAGCCAGCGTAATATTGCACAACGACTGGTTGTTAAAGGCCACACAGGAACAGCGTTGTCGCACTTAATCTTAATAGAGTTAAGCAATGCTGAGATGATATACAAAAAGACAGGCCAAATTAATACTGACATTGAAGAACATATTTACAAGGCACTGGCTTACACCGCATTCGGTATCAAACGTTTTG
Organism: Rheinheimera sediminis; assembly: GCF_004005375.1. GTDB lineage: Bacteria > Pseudomonadota > Gammaproteobacteria > Enterobacterales > Alteromonadaceae > Pararheinheimera. The sequence goes on from NZ_RZUF01000003.1 coordinate 46,555, forward strand.
ATTTAGGCGCAGCTTTTACTTATATCACCACTGTCAGTTCAACAGATTTTCCACCCGAACTGAAACCTCTTTATTCATTGGGTAAAGACAATAAAATCAATGATTATATCAATGAGCTGGAGGAACGCATCGATAAAGCGCGCACCATTGGAAATGTGATTATTGCACCACCAGACGAAGGTCCCAAAGCCGCAAAACATGATTTTGAAACCTCCCTCGCTTATTTATCCCGAGCGTACGGTTATGAACTTCAGGCCCTCAAAGACGTGCTCCCTGATACCACTGGCGCTATGCTGGAAGCTTCTGAATGTGTACAAAGGCAAATGGAATTTTTTGGTGACTTAGAGCGCAAAGCCCGCTCCAGAGCAAAATAAGGTGTAGCACAAAGCAGCTGGCAGGCTAGCTCAGAGTCAGGTCTTGCTGTGTGCGTCATTTCCGATTTTCGTTTCCAGCAAATGATCAGAAGTGGCCACACTAACTACTGCCACCGAATCCCTGCTGGGCCAGCCTTCGGCTGTAAGAAAATGCATCCTGCACTTTCTGGCTTTGGATAGCTTTCTTTTGGCGAAGCAAAAGNGGCCTTTAGCTGCGGTGATAACTATGTAGGAATGAAAACCTAAAATTAGGGTCAGAGCACATTGTTAACTGTTAACAATGTGCTCTGACCCCTTTTTTAAACAGGGCTAGGGCGGTTACACTAGCTGTAGTTTTGTCCTTGATCTGAAAAGTTAAAGTAACGCTATGTCCAGCACCTGTTATTTAATCCAGCCCGACTTTCCCCCTGAACTGGCCGAAAGCCTGCAACACCACTTTGGTTTGCAAGCAACAGCTTCGCCCCAAGGCTGGTATTTATGCTGGACTGGTGAGGCTTTGGTGTTACGTAACACTGAACTTAATAAACAAGGCGATATACTGGTCGACTTCGCCAGTGGTGCTGCAACCTACAGACGTAAGTTTGGTGGCGGTAAAAGTGAAGCCATAGCCAAAGCTGTGGGCTTAACTAAAAAACCGGGTTTAACTGTAGTAGATGCAACCGCAGGTTTGGGCCGTGATGCCTTAGTGCTGGCAAGTCTTGGCGCAAAGGTGACTTTAGTGGAGCGTCAGCCTGCTGTAGCGGCTTTATTGGCGGATGGTTTACGCCGGGCAGCCCTAGATCCTGAATTAGCCCATTGGTTGCCTGAACGTATGCAACTGGTATTTGCGCCGTCTCAACAGGCGTTGACCCAATTGCCAAGCCCTGATGTGGTGTATTTAGACCCTATGTTTCCAGCCCGTGAAAAATCGGCCTTGGTGAAAAAAGAAATGCAGGCCTTTCATCAGGTGGTTGGTACAGATGAGGATGCAGATGCCTTGTTTCCGCTCGCCTGGCAACTGGCCAGCAAAAGAGTAGTGGTAAAGCGGCCTGGTTATGCAGAGTTTTTAGCTGGGCAAAAACCCAGCATGCAAATTGAAGGCAAAAATAATAGATTTGATGTGTATGTCAAAGCAGCTCTCGAATAACTGAATGAGCTGGATTAAAAAGGGATAAATTTATGATCAAGATTGGCGATACCTTACCTGAAATCACTTTCGCCCGTTTCACCGACAATGGCCCGGTGAACCTGACCACAGCAGAAGTCTTTAAAGGCGAAAAAGTAGTGTTATTTGCGGTACCAGGTGCTTTCACGCCCACCTGCAGTGCAGCCCATTTACCAGGTTTTATTGAATTGGCGCAGCAGTTTTTTGATAAAGGTGTGGATCGTATTATCTGTACTTCGGTGAACGATGCTTATGTGATGGATGCTTGGGGTAAAGCTCACAACGCCACTGACATTGTATTTTTAGCAGACGGTGCAGGCAAGTTTGCCAAAGCTATTGGTCTGGATATGGATAGCGGCGATTTTGGCGGTCTGCGTTCCAGGCGCTATGCTATGGTTGTGGACAATGCAGTGGTAAAAGCGCTGAATGTCGACGAGCCCAAACAGTTTGAAGTTAGTAAAGCTGAAGTGATGTTAGAGCTGGTGTAAGCCAGCTCTATAGTTAATTGCTGCTTCAATAGGTTAAGGAAATACTTTTGGGCAAGGAGACATAGGCTAAGACAGCCCTGTCGCGTATGCGTGAGTCTTGATGATAATGCTGAGCGCGATAGGACTGGCAATAGGCTACGGCATCGCCTTGCTGGTGCAGGAAATCATTCTGCTGAATTTTGGATAACACCTCTTTCCATCCAATAACGGCTTGTTGTGGAGCTGTAGGCAGAGTTAATAAAATACGTTCGGACGCTGCAAACTCACTTTCAGTCGCGACGGCCAGCATGTTATCTGTGGCTTCTCCGAGCCAGCAAGTGCCGCTTTTTGAGATGTATAGCAAAGGCATATAAGGTGCCAGAGCGGGGCAGATATCATTGCGATAAACGTCTACTTCCCAATAACTTCGGGCTACGGCTATAAATTGCTCAAAGCTGGTTACTGCGGCAAAACCTGAACTGGCTAAAGGTAACACTTCAATCCGCGGTTTATTCGGGTTCACTGTATCGTTTGAAACATCCAAATACCAATCGCCAATAGCCATCGCATTCTGAAAATAAACACCCCGTAAAGCGCCCCATATTTTTTTCAGGCTCTCACCTTTTTGCAGCTGGTCGCGGATTAAAACCAACCCAGGTTCTGTCGCTTGTGGTAGTTGTTGCTGTAACTTGATAAAAACCGCATCGCGAATTTCTTTGCAGCGCCCCAAGGGGTAAGTCTTAGTGCCCAGATAAGGGTAACGTGGAACCAGTTCTAAATCGACCAACAACCGCAACTGGGCTAAGTCGGCCACTACAGCATTGACTTGCTCATTGTTCCATTGCTGAATTTCGTTTTCTGCGGAGTTCATATTTTGCTAAGCACCTGATGTTTATGTCATAACATCATAGATATAGCATAGTTCCTTATGACTGTGGCTAAGGTTCAAAGCCTATTGCGAGCGGATAAGGGCCGCTTATGGCAAATACAAGGTACCATTTGCCTTGATGAGAGTGAGCCACTGCTGTGACAAAACCTGAGCTTGTTCAATCTGCTCCGGGCTAAGTTCTGACTCACGACGTTGCACAAACCATGAGTATCTGCTTTGTAATTCATTGTCGTCTGTCAGTTCCAGGATCAGCAGGTTTAAGGCGTAAGATTTAGCCCGGCCATTGGCACCATAGTTTTGTGAGTGGTGCATAGTCGACAATGTGATCAGCGCTTTGATGCTGCCATGCTGCGACGCGGATTCCAGTAAAGAGAGCTGGAGCTGAATAAATTCTTCCCGCTTTTGGATATAGGCTTCGCGTTCAAGCTCAGTTGAGTCAGCTAATTGCATAAATTGCTCTGACGTGATTGTGGCCATCTCCTCCTGAGCCGGCACATAACCCGCTTTGGCGGCACTTTCTAAATAAAGGTAGAATTCAGCCCGTTGCTGTTGGTCTATTCCTTCACAAAACTCATAGCGTTGTTTGATGTCAGCTATAGCAAAGCCATCATCTTTATACTGATAGGCTTGTTGCAGCCGCTCCTCTAAATCAGTCTCATCCAGTGGCGCTGTGTTACAAAACTTCAGGTTCATTGCCAGACTATAAGCAGCTGGCAGATCGCCTTGGTCTGCCCGATTTTTCAGTGTTATCAGCTGAGTTTGTAAAGGCTGATCCAGTGTCCAGTCTGGTCGTTCAATCACGACCAGCTGTTCAGCTGTAGCTGCTGGGGCCGGGTTGGTTTGTGTTACCAGTTCTTTCTGAACAGCGAAGGGCACAGGGTTGGGTTCTTCAATATCATCGCTTTGCTGAGTTTGCGGCTTAGTGTTGCTGTGATTGCTGGCTATAAAAACCAGGCCACCGCAGACCAGCAAGGCGAACAGCAAAGCCACTAAGGTCTTAGTTAAAAGCTTTTGCATTACATTCCTTGTAAAAGTGCGAGCCAGGCGTTTAGTTTGTAACTAATTCCAGCGCCGCTTGAATTGAAGGCCAGACTTCATCAGCACTGGCCTGGTCTTCCGCTGTTAAGCTTTGGCCTGATAACACCAGTACTTTACGGCCAACACCAGCAGCTTTGGCTGCCTGCATATCGGCTTTTTTATCACCCAGCATCAGGCTTTGGTTGGGGTCAATCTGATACTTGTGGATGGCCTCCAGCAGCATACCTGGCGCTGGTTTACGGCAATCGCAGTCGATTTGATAAGGTGGCTTGGCATTGACCGGATGATGTGGGCAAAAAAATACATCGGTCAGAGTCACGCCATGAGCTTCAAACTGTGCTTTCATCCAGTCAGTTAATTCATGAAACTGCTGCTCGTTGTAATAGCCGCGGCCTATACCAGATTGGTTAGTGACCACTATCAAAAGATAACCCAGTTGCTGCAAATGACGGCAAGCGTCAAATACGCCGTCAATAAACTCGAATTGCGAAGGCTCACTGACATAGCCATGGTCGACATTAATCACACCATCACGGTCTAAAAAGGCGGCTTTTTGCATCTTTTTCATAGTTTCTGTTCGGCCACTACTTTATCAAACATAGCAGTCACGGCCTCTACAGCTATTTTCTGCATAATATCGCTGCCTTTGACGCGGGTGCCCCATTTCAGCTCTGCTGCAGTTTTGCCTTGCTGTGCCAGTAACGACTGGTGATAGACCTCCACCACATACTGGCGGAATAAATAAGGCCCGGTGCGGTCCGGATTACTGTGGCCATATAAACCTATCACCGGAGTGCCAACAGCCACCGCCATATGAGCTGGGCCTGTGTCGGGTGCCAAGACTAAACTGGCGTGTTTTAATAAAGCCAGCAGCTGTTTTAAATTGGTTTTGCCGGTCAGGTCTGTAATGGGCTGCTTGGCTGAAGCCAGAATGGCCTGACTTAAACTGCGTTCCAGCTCTGTTGGGCCGCCGCATAAGATCACGGCAAAGCCTTTGGCATGAGCATAATCGGCCAAAGCTGCATAACGTTCTGGTAGCCAGTTACGTTCTGCTTTAGAGGCGGCAGGGCTGATAATCAAAACGCGGGAGTTGCCAGTGGCGGCTAGCTGCTGTTTAGCCCATAACTCGTCTGCTGCAGGAATAGGCAGTTGCCATGTTGGAGTTTTTCCAAGTTCTTGCTCTGTAACCCCAACAGCTTTGGCAAACTGGCGAAAGCCATCCAATACATGGCTGCGTGGTGCTGGTTCTATGCGGTGACGCATAAAAAGCGCATGTAACTCTTTGGCAGTGTGCCAGTCAAAACCAATCTTTTTGCGCGCCTTAATGCAGAGCGAGGCGAGGTTAGCGCGAAAGGCCACCTGCATATGCAGCAGCAGATCAAAATAGTCGTGTTTTAAATCCTGCTTCAGCTGGCTATAAGCGGCTTTGCCGAGCTTTTTATCAAAGACGACAAAACGTACAGCTGGCAAACCTTCCAGCAAACGGGCTTCGATTTTGCCGATAATCCAGGTGATTTGTGCCTCTGGGTACTGGCGCTGAATAGCTTGCACTACAGAGACTGCATTGCAGACATCACCTATAGCGGATAAACGCAGAATACAAATGGACTTGAACTGTGGCACTGACAAATTAGTTATTTCCCTGCAAGTCCTGAATTTTCCGTATGACTTTGCTGGTGGACCGGCCATCAACAAAAGTCAGTACTTGTACTTCGCCACCATGAGCTATCACCACATCTGCACCTACTATGGTTGCAATGCTGTAGTCGCCGCCTTTGACTAAGACGTCTGGCAATATGGTGCTGATTAATTTGAGCGGCGTGTCATTTTCGGCAAGGTCATCGCCAAAAGGCACCACCCAGTCGACACTGGCCAAACTTGCCAGCACTGTGGCGCGGTCTTCTAAGGTATTGATAGGGCGCTGTTCGCCTTTTAAGCGGCGCACTGAAGCATCAGAATTCAGGCCTACGACTAAACGATCACCCAAGGCCTTAGCCTGAGCTAAATAACGCACATGACCAGCGTGTAAAATGTCAAAACAGCCATTAGTAAAAACTATACGCTCGCCGTTTTGACGGGCAAACTGAATATGCTGCAGTACTTTATCAAAAGGCGTCTGGTAAAAATCGCCCTGACGGAATAAATCTTTATTTAGCTTAGCGGCCAACTCTTCTGGAGAAACTGTGGCTGCGCCGACTTTGCCGACCACTATGCCAGCCGCCAAGTTCGCCAGTTGAGTAGCGTCATGCAGCGACATGCCAGCACTTAACATCACAGCTAAAGTGGCTATTACGGTATCGCCAGCACCTGTTACATCACTGACTTCCAGCACTTGGGCCGGGAAGTGATGATGTTCAGTCGCGGTAATCAGGCTCATGCCTTGTTCGCTGCGGGTTAATAAAATCGAGGCTAAACCGGCTTTTTGCATCAGTTCGCGGGCTGAACTGAGCATTTCTTCCACTGAAGCTATTTTGCCGCCAGCGGTTTTAAATTCACCTAAATTCGGTGTAATCACATCAGCACCGGCGTACACCGATAAATCTGCTTGTTTGGGGTCAACCAATACGGTTTTGCCTGCCGCTTTGGCCAGTGTGATCATTTTAGAAATCTGCTGCAACGAGCCTTTATTGTAATCACTAAACAGGATCACATCGTAGTTTTGATACACAGCAGCAAAACGTTCCGCCAGGAGTTCGGCATCTTCGCTGCTGAACCTTTCTTCCTGATCCAGCCGCACTATTTGCTGTTGGCGTGACACCACCCGCATTTTGGCGATAGTAGGTTTGTCATTCTGACTAAACAATTCTGAATGAATTTGTTCACCCGCCAGCAATTGCTGCAGCGATTCACCAGCGCTGTCGTTACCAATAATACCTAATAAGCCCACTTTACCGTCCAAATGGGCGATATTACGTGCCACGTTGGCAGCGCCGCCGGCTTTGTCTTCTATTTTGCTGATTTTCACCACAGGCACCGGGGCTTCGGGCGATATACGCTGCGAGTCGCCATTAAAATAGCGGTCCAGCATCACATCACCCACCACCAGCACAGAAGCAGAAGACAAATTTTGCAGCAGGCTTAAGTTAATCATCAGTTGTTTCCCGTAATGGCTAAATCCAGCGCTTCACAAAGCCAGTGGCCAATAAACATATGTACTTCCTGAATACGGGCTGTTTCGTCGTTTTTAACGATAATAGGCAGTTTGGCGATGTCTTTGACTAAACCACCATCACGGCCAGTCAGGGCGATTGTGAAAGCGCCTAAGTCATTGGCTGCTTTTAAAGCTAAATTGATATTTGGGCTTTTGCCTGAAGTCGTCAGGCCAATCACCACGTCTTGTGGCCGTACTAAACCTAACACCTGGCGCTCAAATACGCTGTCAAAATGGTAGTCGTTGGCATGGGCGGTCAAAATAGAAGTGTCGGTAGTTAAGGCGATAGAGGCCAGTGGGCCACGTTCTGCTTTGTATCTCACCATAAATTCCGCTGCTAAATGCTGGCTGTCGGCGGCGCTGCCGCCATTGCCCATCCATACTACTTTGCCACCTTGTTTTAAGCAGTGTTGTACTGCTTCCAACAGCTGCATGGCTTGCTCATGATAGGCTTCCACTGTGGCAAAAGCGTCACGGTGACGTTGTAAACTATCTAAAAAGCTGCTTTTTAAACTGGGTGTTGAATTGGATTTTACATCTGACATAGCAGGCTCGGTTTAGCTCAATGAATAAAGCATTTTAACGGATCTTGTTTATTGCAAAAGAACTTTTTAGCGTTCAACTTTTTTTAGCTGATGATTTTGCGGTAAAGACCTGAGCCCGGACTGAACAATGGACTGGATGAAACAGTTTTTGTCCATTGCTGCTTATAGGATAAGATTGTGGACTCACAGGCAGAATCAGTCAGGAGACAGCTTTGACGGCCGCTATTACTATGCCAATTTGGGTGATAAATCTGGATAGCTCTTTCGAGCGTTATGAGTCTACAGTAAAGCAACTAAAGCAGCTGGGGTTAACTGCGGAACGTTTTAGTGCAGTGTATGGTAAAAATTTAACTGCAGAGCAAGTTGAAGCCTGTTACGACCGCCATTTGAATAAATCCTTGTTTCGCCGACCTTTATCGCCAGGTGAAATTGGTTGCTATTTAAGCCACAGGGCTTTATGGCAGCGTATGGTCGATGAGAATATCGTAGTGGCTATAGTGCTGGAAGACGATATAGAGGTTGAACCAGGTTTTCCTGATGTGCTGGCACTGGTTGAGAAATTGCAGCAATGGGACATGATCAAACTGTCGGATAACCGTAATGGCCAGGGCTATCAATCTTTACCATTAACTGCAGACTACAGGCTAGTGAATTTTCGTAAAGTGCCAAACTGCACTACGGGTTATGCCATTAGTTTACAAGGTGCGAAAAAACTACTGGCAAGGCCAAAAATTTTCCGGCCTGTGGATGTCGATTTGCAGTTTTATCCTGAACTGGATTTTACTGTCTACTCAATTTTGCCCTATACCGTCTGGCCTTCCAGTAGGTTTGAAAGTGAAATTGATTTGATGAGTGGCGGTAGCCGCAAAGGCGGCACTGCGTTTTGGCACAACATAAGGTATAGAGTGCAGCTAGGCTGGGTTCGTAAAACCGCTATATCAGGCGATTTAAGCACCATAAGTCAGAGCTAAGAAAGGCTGCAGTAAAAACAGGCCTGAGCTAGCCTGTTTTTACGTTTTTTAACCGGCTTTGACTACGCCATAGTCGGTATAGCGTTTTTTCTGTTGCTGGGTTTGTTTACGGATTTGTTTATTTTTTGCTCTCATTTCGTCCGTGACATAACCACGGGCGTGATCCAAATGTACGCACACTGCGGTGTAGCGAACTCTTTTTACCTCAATACCGTTAAATTTCATCCGATCGCCCATTTCGCAATCTTCACCACCATACTGCATGCGCTCGTCAAAACCGTTTACTGCCAGAATATCCTTTTTCCAGCCAGACGCATTATGACCATTCCAGGTTTTGGCCGTAGGGATCAGGGCATTGCAAAGGTCAGCCAGCAAACCTGATGCCGTTAAACGTAATTTTTTGCCTTTGGCCGGGTAGCCATGCTGAATTAACCAGTTCATATCAAAAGCTTTACCTGATTGAATAGCGTCCTGATCAATGGCTTCACTACAACTCATAGGTAATTTGAAGTAGCCACCTGACAAGAAATAACCCGGTTTGGCATTGGCTCTGTGCACGGCAACAAAATCACGGCGTGGCACGCAGTCACCATCCGTAAATATCAGGTAATTGCCTGTGCTTGCCACTATGGCTTTATTTAAAATAATACATTTTTGAAAGCCGTTATCCGCATGCCATACATGTTGGATCCGAAGTGTGCTTTGTTGCTGAAACTCCTTAATCAGTTCAGCTGTAGCTTCGGTAGAGCCATCGTCTGCAATCACGATTTCAAAATCTGTATCGGTTTGGGCGGCAAAGCCCCACAGCACCTTAGTTAACCACAATGGGCTATTGTAAGTAGAAATAATGATACTGATTTGAGGGTTATGTTCAGGCATGCGATAAACCATTTATTCAGAGATTAAAACTTAAATAGAAGGTTATGATCATCTAAAGACAGGCTTTGGATCAAGGAATATATCCTTTGACGCTGGTGAACTGCTGAATTGCATTTTTCCGGCTCAGGATTTTATCTGGTATCATTTGCCGGCTTGAATACCTTTTCTGCTGAGGCTGTGACTGCTTTGAGTTTATTGTTCTATTCAGTGTTACTGCTATTGGCAACCCCCTTAGTGTTGCTTTATCTGCTATTGCGCTCGCGCAAAGACCCGGCATATCGCCAGCGTTTTGCGGAGCGTTTCGCTTTAACCTTACCTGCAGCTTCAGCTAAAGACGGCATAGTGCTGCATACAGTCTCTGTAGGGGAGTTTAACGCCGCCAAGCCTTTGATTAAACAGTTGTTAGTGCAGTACCCGCAACTTCCCTTAACTATCACTTGCACCACACCTACAGCTTCAGCCGCTATTGCTAAGCTAGTGGCTGAACAGCGCGAATTGGGCCGCAAGCTAGAGCATTGTTACCTGCCTTTTGATTACCCTGTATTGATGCGGCGCTGGCTGAGTTTTATGCAGCCGCAGTTGCTACTGATTTTAGAAACTGAGCTGTGGCCTAATCTGATAGCGAATTGCAAAGCGCTGTCTATTCCAACTTTGGTGGTCAATGCGCGTTTATCGGCACGTTCAGCCAAAGGTTATCGGCGTTTTAGTTTTTTCACTCGGCCTATGCTACAGAACATCAGCCAAATTCTGACGCAGGATAAAGCCAGTGCCCGCCGCTTTTTAGCTTTGGGTGCAAAGCATGTGCAGGTGGCAGGTAACTTAAAATTTGAACTGGATGTGTCTAAAAGCAGCATTCAACTGGCGCACAGCTTAAAACCTCTGTTGCAAGGCCGGGCAGTCTGGGTGGCTGGCAGTACTCATGTGGGTGAAGATGAGCTGCTTATTCAGGCTTATCAGCAATTAAAAGTTGTGTTCCCACAGCTGCTGCTGGTGCTGGTACCACGACATCCGGAGCGTTTTGATGCTGTGGCAGAGCTATTACAACAACAGCAACTGAACTTTGTCCGCCGCAGTGTGAATGGTTTGCCCGATGTCAGCACCCAAGTCTGGCTTGGCGATTCGATGGGCGAGTTATTAAGCTGGTATCAACTCGCTGATTTTGTTTTTATCGGTGGCAGCCTGATTGAACGTGGTGGCCATAACCCGCTGGAAGCTATGGCTTTTGGCAAAGCCGTTTTATCCGGCCCTTATGTGTTTAATTTTCAGCTGGTGTTTCAGTTGCTGCAACAGCAGCAGGCTTATGTTCAGGTAAGTACAGTGACTGATTTGGTGAGCACTGTAGCTCAACTTATTCAGCAGCCAGAGCTTGCTATTCAGACCGGCGCTAAGGGTTTACAGCTGTATCAGCAGCAACAAGGTGCAGTGGCGCGGATTATGGCAAAAGTGCAGGAATTAGTGCCTATGGCTGAAGTTGAAAAGTTAAATCAAGGCAATAACTTAGCCTGGTTTGACCCGCACTTTTATCCGAACTTTGAGTTGGCTTACTTCCAAAGCGAATTCTGGTTGCAACAGGGCTTAGTCGCAGGTCAGTCGAAAGGCCGTAATACAGTTTGGTTTATCCGCCAGCAGAATGCCAAAGAGGCGGTGCTGCGGCATTATTACCGAGGCGGTTTGGTTGGCAAACTGAATAAAGATAAATTCTGGCCAGAGCCTGCAGCACAAAGCCGTGCTATGGCGGAATTTAGTTTACTCTGGCAAATGCGCTTATGGGGTTTGCCTGTGCCGCGGCCTTGCGCTGCTTTGTATCAAAAGCACGGCTTCAGCTATAGCGCTGATATTTTGATTGAACGGATCCCAGGCACCATAGACTTGGCGCACCTGCTGCAACAACGCGCTTTAACCAACTTAGAATGGACAGAGCTGGGTGCTTTAATAGCCCGCTTCCATCAGCATCAGGTGTATCACTCTGATTTAAATTGCCACAATATTTTGCTGGATAGTCAGGGCCAGTTTTGGCTGATCGACTTTGATAAATGCGCTATTCGCCACGTAGCAGACTATCCTGATCAAAGCTGGAAAGCACAGAATCTGCAGCGTCTTTTGCGCTCTTTAAATAAAGAAAAACAGCAGTTGCCAGTCTTCCATTGGCAGAGCGACCAATTCGCTGCGCTTGAGCTGGGTTATCAGCAAGCGGGCCTGAACCAGACAAACCAAATCATACAGAGTACAAATTAATGCAGCAGTGGGACGTAATAGTTATAGGTGCAGGCGCAGCTGGTTTATTCAGCGCTATTGAAGCTGCCAAAAGAGGCCGTAAAACCCTGGTGCTGGATAACGGCAAACGTATAGGCCGCAAAATTCTGATGTCGGGTGGCGGCCGCTGTAACTTCACCAATATCTACGCCAGCCCGGCTAATTTTTTATCGCAAAACCCGCATTTTTGTAAATCGGCGTTAATCCGTTATACCCAATGGGATTTTATTGCTTTGGTGCAGCAATACGGCATTGCCTATCACGAAAAAACTTTGGGCCAGCTGTTTTGTGACGACAGCGCCAAAGACATAGTGGATATGCTGCAACAAGAATGCGACAAGGCTGGCGTTTCTATTGCGCTGCAACAAGATATTCAAAACGTTAGTTTTGCTGATGGAGTCTATACAGTCACTACACCTCAGCTTAGCCGCAGCTGTCAGAGTTTAGTGGTGGCCAGTGGTGGTTTAAGTTTGCCGAATCTAGGTGCTACAGCTTATGGCTTTCAGCTGGCCGAACAGTTTGGTTTAAATGTATTGCCGGTGCGCGCTGCTTTAGTGCCTTTAACCTGGCAACCGGCTGATAAAGCGGTATTTGAAGAAATCAGCGGTGTGTCTTTACCTGTTACGGCTGAAGCTAACGATGTGGTGTTTCCGGAAGATATGCTGTTTACCCACAGGGGCTTAAGTGGCCCTGCTATTTTGCAAATCTCCAGCTTCTGGCAACCGGGCGACGAGCTGATTATTAACTTATCGCCGCAGCAGGATTTAAACGAATTCCTGCTGGAGCAACAGCAAAAACACCCAGAGCAGGAACTTAAAACTATACTGTCGCGTTTGCTGCCAAAGCGTTTAGTCGAAAAACTGCTGGAGCTGAATGTATTTCAAAATCAGCCTATTAAGGCGCTGCACGCTAAATCCATCCAGCGTTTAGCCGACAGCCTGACTCATTATGTGTTTAAACCCAACGGCACCGAAGGCTACCGCACCGCCGAAGTGACTTTAGGCGGGGTCGACACCAACGAACTCTCGTCCAAAACCATGGAAGCAAAAAAACAACCAGGCCTGTATTTTGTCGGCGAAGTGGTAGACGTTACTGGTTGGTTAGGAGGCTATAATTTTCAATGGGCCTGGGCATCCGGTTGGGTGGCAGGGCAGTACTGTTAGTTTGAAATTTTGCCTCAATGCATGATGAAACAACCTATGGATTGTCAGTAACAGCTTGTGCGTTTTAAGCGTTCAGAAGAGCCTTTAGCTGAAGCTATTGCTTTATCTGAACAGCGAGCTTTTACGGAGCTTGAACAGTCGGGCTTTATCCATAGATTTGAGTTATGTTTTGATTTGGCTTGCAAATTTATTGAACACTATTGCCACCACCAAGAACCGCAGGTATCCATCCAAGGTAGGCGCGATGCTTTCCGCTACGTTTTCAAATATGGTTTGATCGATGATGTCCAGCTTTGGATGGATATGATGAAAAGCCGCCAGCATACAGTGCACTCTTACAATAAGAATACCGCCGATGAAATTACACTAGAGGTGATCCAGCGATATTAGCCGGCACTGATGGCTTTAAAGCAGCAATTGGCAGATAAAGCAGCCCCTTATAAATAAGGTTCTAAGCGACGGTCTACCCGCACAGGTTGTTCAGGCTATTCAACTGGTACTGTCGCAGTATCCACAAGTGCGATCTGCTGTTTTATATAGCTCTCGCGCTAAAGGAAATTTCAGGGAAGGTTCTGATATTGATCTGACCTTTTAAAACAGACTCTACTGCCGATACAGCTTTGATTGAGCATATTAGTAGGGTTGGTGTAAATTTTTATCCCGCTTCCAGTTAAACTCTCCGCTCTTTTGTTAATAGAACAGGCCAAGAAACCTGAACCCGATGCTTCTACTTTGTTGGTTAATTCGCAGAGATTAAAGGTTGGTTAGGCCGCCAGAACTTCCAGTGGGCTTGGCATAGGGTTGAGGCAAGTGTAACGCTGTTGTCCGGTAGTTTTCTTAGATCTTTTGTGTTGGCACTATCTGCCAAAACCTGAGATTCGTCATAGTGACACACTTGCGTTAGTTGCTTCTTTTTTGAACTACAACCACTGGTTAAATTGCCAGATTTTGCCCTTGAGTAAATTGAAGAACAACTAGCGTACTGGCTGTATACATTTTGTCGGATGCACATTTACTGATTTCAGAAAAATTTATTGAAATAGAGGTACATCAGAGTTAGTTTGGTATGAGTAAAATTCAGGAAAGAAGGCAGAAAAAATGTTCGACTTGCGGGCAGGCGGCCTTTGAAAACGGATTGTTATGAGTCTTTCGCGCCATGTTACAGAAGGAGTTGAACTTGAAATATCTTGCTAGATTTCAGAATAAAATGATGTTTCTCGTTGGTTTTATTTCTTTGTATTTGATATTTAAAGAATCTACAGCTTCAATGCTCCCGATTCTAATAGGTTCAGTTGTAGAAACTCTATTCGTCAAAAGCAGATTTTCTGAAATTTCTTTTGCAGTCTCATCTGGTTTGTTTGTTGCTTTCCTTGTTTGGTTTGTTGATATCTATATTCAAAAGGCGATTAAGTTAAGAAGAAGGAAGGTTCATATTCAGCAATGGGCTTCAAGTCTTTACGAAAGTGCTAGGTGTATACATTACCGCCTTATGGAGTTTTGCTTGGGTAAGGATTACGACGAAATTACTATTTTTGGCCCTCCGCGCTCAAAAACTGCGCTTGAGCTTAATAGTAATCAATGGTCAAAGCCAATTGAGGCGACGAAAATTAGGTGCGAAATTCAGGCTATTACTGAAATATCCAAAGACTTTAGGAACTCGGAAGATGTCTTCGATGATGAAACTTGTATCCTTGTCGATAAGTTATACAGGCAGTGTAAGGACTCAGATTCATCTCTCCACACGACAGAGGAGTTTAAATCACACAGGCAGTTTGTCCTAGCTAGAGATGTAGTTCACAGTGTTGTAGCGTTACTGCAAAATCCTTTACTGCATCAATCATGGAAAGGCCATCCGGTTCATGGCTTCGAAAAAAAGATTATTTCTCATAACAAGTCAAAGCAGAAAGCCAGTGCTATTTTCGTTGCACCTTGATAAAGCAGGCAAGCCTTAAGAATAGTATGCATTCAAGAGTGATTTCAGTGAAACAATCTTGCTGCAAAACAACTCATAACAAGCGCCTTAAACAATGCGGCCTGCGGCCGCTGGACTCGCAACAAGTTGCTCGCCGTCTAGGCGATAGTTATACCAGTCAAACTTATGCATACATTTTTTAATCTGAAAATTAAAGAAACAAATGACAAAATGAGGCAGCTATTAAAGGCTCATGTTGAACCTTTTTTAAAAGAGCACGGTTGGCATGGAAAGGGCTCCAAATTTAAACGTATCGCGAATGGCCAGTATCAAACATTAGATTTTCAATTTAATAAATATGGCGGAAGTTTTGCTGTAAATTTGGGAGTTGTGGAGCCAGTAGAAAATTTTTACGGTTCTAACTCTGAAAATTTGAAGTTTATTCGCAGCCAAAGACTTGGCTCGCTCAATAAAAGAATTGTTAAACGGAAAAACATGGATCATTGGTTTAACTTCATGTTGGGTGTACTAATTTACGTTCCTGCCTATAGACGAGCCGTCTCGGAACTTTTGAAAGTCTATATTTCTCAGGCTGATTTAACTTTTGAAAGTATGCAAAAATCAATTAAAGCTGGTGTAGCTTGCATACACTTGGAAAAGGTATAACAAACCACTGTAGTCGCTCACTGCGTTCGCTAGGACAAAAACACATGGGCTGTCTCGCTTCGCTCGCATTTTAGCCCCTAAGTGGGGTGTTATAGGGCAAAATCATGGAAGTAACAGCATCTCATTTGGTAGGAATAGTTTTTATGTATATTGGTGCATCATTAGTACTCAAGGGAGATGTGAATTTTGAATATGGCATAACAAATGGAGCGAAGAGAACTAAGTTCATTAAATCAAAAACGAGCAAACTAGTTGGCAACTCTGCAAAATTAGTTGGTGTTTTTATTGTACTTGTTGGAGTCGCCGTTTCTCTATTTGTGCCGTCAGAGCAAGTTCTGTTTACCATTTGATGCAACAGCCCTATAACAAAAACATCAACTGGAAAACCACTCGCTGTAAAGCGCTCGCATTTTCCAGTTCTATTAAACGTTAGCGGGCTTTTATCTCATTAGAGTACTTAAACTATTAAATTATAGTACTGGCAACAATCACACTGCAGGAGCAGACATCTATGAAGGGAATCATTCGGTTTTTGAAATGGGCATTCGCCGTCATTGCAGTGATTGGCATTGCATCGCTTGTGGCGGGTTTGTCGTTTCGCTCGGGGTTAGGCACTCCAACCACTGAATTCAAAGAAAAAGCAGTGTATGCACCGCATGGCGTAGTGGCGACCAGCCAACCTTTAGCCAGTCAGGCTGGTTTGGTCGTGCTGCAAAATGGTGGTAATGCCGTAGATGCAGCAGTGACCGCGGCGGCCGTGTTGAGTGTAGTGGAACCTTATATGACCGGTATTGGCGGCGATATGTTTGCTATGGTTTGGTTGGAGCCTGAGCAGCGCCTGATCGGTATCAATGGCAGTGGCCATGCCGGCACGTTGATGACGCTCGACAAATTAGCGAGCCGCAATCGTGTACCAGACGAGGGCGCTCAATCTATTACCTTGCCTGGAGCGTTAAGTGGCTGGGCAATGTTGTTGGAAGCCCATGGCACAATCAGTCTGGCACAAGCGCTGGCACCAGCTATTGAATTGGCCGAAAAAGGCTTCCCAATCTCTAAAACAACAGCAGAAGAATGGGGCCTTTTTGAAAGTAAAATCAATTATGACCAAGGGGCAAGAAGCACCTTTTTAATTGAAGGCGGCCGGACACCTGTTGCCGGTGATAGGTTTTTGAATCCAGACTATGCTAACACTCTGAAACTGATCGCAGCACAAGGTCCGCAGGTACTGTATGGTGGTGAACTGGGTGAGAAAATTGCTGCAAGAGTACAAGAGTTAGGTGGCTTTTTAACCCAAAGCGACTTCGCCAATTATCAGGCTGAGTGGGTGGAGCCGATGTCAGTGTCCTATAAAGAATATCGTTTATGGGAGTTACCGCCGAATGGACAGGGCATTGCTGCGCTTGAAATGCTGAAAATCCTCGAACCCTATGATTTAAAGGCAATGCAGCATAATTCTACCACTTATTTACACCATCTTATTGAAGCCAAAAAGTTGGCTTATGCCGACCTCGAATATTTTGTAGGTGACCCCCAGTTTATGCAGATAAAAGCGGAACAGTTGTTAGATGATTCTGTTATCGCTAAGCGGCGCGCCTTGATCAAACAGGATCAAGCCATGGAGCAAGTTGATCCAGAAAAGTCGTTAAATACCAGCGACACGACCTATTTGAGCGTGGCTGACAAAGACGGCAATATGGTGTCTTTTATTAACAGCATTGCCGGGCCTTTTGGCTCAGGCGTTGTTGTCCCAGGCACCGGTTTTGCTTTACAAAATCGCGGTGTGGGTTTGTCGCTGCAACCAGAGCGCGCCAACACAGTTGCCCCCGGTAGAAAGCCATTTCATACCATTATTCCTGGTTTTGTCACTAAAGCCGATGCTCAGGGTAAGCAACAACCTTGGTTGAGCTTTGGCATTGTCGGTGGACCTCAGCAGCCTCAAGCACATGTGCAAATGCTGTTGAATATGGTGGTGTTTGGAATGGATGTACAAGAAGCTATTGACGCGCCAAGGTTTCGCCATTGGGAAGGGAATAGAGTGAGCTTTGAACAAGGGATCCCACAGAGTACAGTGGACGAGCTTTATTCGCTCGGACATGCGCCGCAAAACCCAGTGATGGCTACCGTGCAGGGCTTTTTTCACGGCAATAACCCAGGACTGGTATTTGGTGGCGGACAAGGTGTTATGAAAACTGCCAACGGATATGTCGCAGGTTCTGATTCTCGTCGCGATGGGGTGGCAGCGGCACATTAGCAATCATCCCTGGTGTTTGTCCGCCCTTCAACCGATCAGTTGGTAGTGCTATCTACAAAAGCTGGAAGTTGGTTGATATGGCTAACAAGCAAATCTTATTCGCCTATGCTGCACATGGGCTGCGACGGCAAAACGCTTGCGCGTTTTTCCGCGCTAAATTGGGTAGTTAGCCATCATTATGAATATATCCCGTATACATGACACATATTTCTCAATCTCATTGCTCAGCGTTGTAATGGTACTTGTACTGGTCCTAGGCGACGCGATGTATATTGGTATTTGGTATTATTTAGCTATACCAATAGCTGCGTTATTGATTGCATGGGGCTTCAAGTCACCACCATTATTTCAAACCGGAGCGGTACTTGGACTGTCGGTTACATTTTTAATTTATCTTAGCCTCAACTGGAGCGCAGAACGTCCAGAGGGGCTGCTTGGGCTAGGCCATTTATTTTCATTGCCTGGTGCTGCAATTGGGCTGGTTCTTAGTGCATATATAGTAAAGATGAGAAGCATCGAAGGCGTTTTGGTTGGTTTTACAATGGGGTTGCTAGGGGTTCTAGCCGGTTTCTTTATTAACCAAATGGTTGTTTGTAACACTGTTATGTGGTGCGGAGTATTATCAGTGTGAATGGCGAACGCCCGCACATGGTCGGACTGGTGTTCGGCTGCGCTCCAAACCAGCCGCACATGCGGGCGTTAGCTTGAATCATAAAAGGAGTAACTTTTGAGATATTCAAATGAAGAAATGGAAAATGCTTTGGCCGAGATTAATCGTAATCAAAAACCTGTCTTGGCATTTATTGCTTCTCTCATTGGTGCAGTTCCAGCTATGGGAATGTATTTCTTTTTTGCGCAGATGGGGGGAGTTTTATACCTTATGCTTGCTCTGCCGCCTGCGTTTGTAGGTTTGTTTGCTCGATTTGTTGGCCGTACTTACAAGGCAAAACATAGAATTTCAGTAGGTATCGTTGGCGCGCTGGTTCATGTGGCTGGTTGCTTATTACTTCAATTTAACCCGCTAATTTATTTACTGGCACCAGTAGCCTTTTTTATTGCCATGTCTGTAGCCAAAATAAAACTTAAACATATTCATGGCTTGGCAATTATTCAGGCGAATTTAGGCAAGTTAAGTGCTGAAAAGTAATGACAGTCGTGCTCTTGGTTGCAATGCTTTTGGGTGTAGTGTGTTACAAGGCGGGGCACTTTGCGGTCTGCGCCCGCAGCAACTCTCACTGGCGTTTGCGCGCTAAATAACCTGAAATTATCCCGAGTTCAGGTTAAATATTTAGGACATTTTTATGCACCGATCAGTACAGCTGATGTGGGATGACTACCTTGCGCATCAGTCTCAGCTATCACAGTTCCCCACAGATGCACCGCCAGCCTGGTATTTCTGCGACAACGAGACGGATGCTAATGAGTGTGCTCAGCTAGTCGTGAGCGGTACAAAGCGCGCAACATCACCATCACTATGGTCTTTTGAAGCCAGCGGTGAGGCTTTGCCGCGTATAGGCGATTTGAACATAGTGACGGACTGGAATGGCAAGGCCGTATGTATTATTCGCACAACCAATGTACAGATCTTCCCGCTCAACGAGGTCACTGAGGCACATGCAAGAATTGAAGGTGAGGGCGACGGCTCACTTGATTGGTGGCACAAGGCTCATTGGGACTATTACCATCACGAGCTCCAAGGCACTGGCTATGAGCCCAGGGCTGACATGCCCGTTGTCTTTCAAGAGTTTGAGTGCATATTCCCGGCAGGTGCGGTTTAATTCAGGCATTAGGCAATATGGAGTCATCCTGAAACGGGAAAATTAGTGTGAACCAGACTCTTTTATGACTGAAAGCTGGCCTTGTCTACGGCATCTTTGAGCGGCATCCATCATCATTTGCTCCCGCTCTGGTTTTGCTGCATTACATGCTGAGTCATGCCTTTGGCACCGATGGACGATTTTGGCATTTTACTGTTGATACTCAATGTAGCTGCGGTCTTGACCATCAGGCTTACTACAGCGCCATGAGACTAAGCTCTCACTTGCTTATATAGTGCTGTGCTACGTAAAGACTCCAGGCGGAATGGAAGATACCAGTTTGCGGGCCTTGGGGAGAGATGTTGCTCTACGAACATCCACATGCAGACTATCAGCATTGATATATACAGCAGTAAAAACGAATCAAACAGCATTGGAAACACCATGAGGTGCCAGCAAGACACTATGCACCAACAGCTTTTTTTAACACCGAAGCTTAAGCAGTCATAAGCATACTGCCAGCCAGAGAGCGCAAGCCTTTGGGTATAGTGGCAGTAATTTAATCCCCACTGTTTCATTGGTGAGGCTTGCCATAACAGCACAATTGCACTGGCTACAAGAGCTATCTGTAACGGAGCTGTATTTTTAAGTGCCATCAGCATCAGGTTGCACACTAAGCCCACTCCAAGCCATAACGACAGATAACCCAAACAAAAAAGTACGCTTCCGACAAGCCGTAATCTTGGTAAACTGCGCAGCCAAATATGCCGAATAGCATTGTGTAGCAGTGGGAACATCATGGCCACGATCATAGTCAGCCAGCCGGAGAGCTGAATAAAAGCAGAGTAAAATGGATTTTGAGTTGGGGCTGGGGAGTGGTTGTGCATGTGATGATGTTGGTCTGCCATTGGTATATCTTGCAGAGTGGCTGAGAGTGAGTGGGCGCTGTGATCGTGACCACCAAAGTACAATAATAGCCAGGCAATGCTTGAGAACAGTAGTAATATCGGCAGTGGGGGCTGGGATAAAAACCAAATATAACTTCTAATTTTCATCATCTTACCTTGTGCAGCCGCTCGCGCTGAGTGACAGTTGCTTGATTTGTAGTGCCCCTTTTTCTTGCAACTTATGGCGTGGCTGTAGCAGTAAAGAGCAGGTGCTGTCAGCACTAAAACACTGCTGACAAAACTGAACTAAACCAGCCGATATTTCAGTGCAAATTGATAGCCCATCAGAGGACTTGCCAGCATTTCTTAGCCCGTACAGCCCCTCAGTGCTGAGCAATACGGAGTGGTTTTCTGCGCACAGATAAACTTCCAGCGTAATACCCTCGCTTGTGCCACTGATCCCAGCTATATGCAGGTATGTTGAGTGTTGACTCTTAGTCCATTGGCTCAAATCGCTACAGTTTCCCAAAGGCAACACCAAAGGTTGTGCCAACTGCAGCTTGGTATGAATGAGGCTCAAACGATCGCCTTGGTTATCTGCTGTGGTCATGGGTCAAGATCTCTGTAGGCCAATTGATGAGTATCGCAGCGGTTGAGGTCTGGTCAACCGCTGCTATGGGGCTTATTGTTGGCGATAGAGACTTATGCGCTCAATGCTTAAATCAGCTCCTGCGGTATTGGTGTTGCGTGGGGTGAGTTTCACCTCAATCTCACTCAGGTTTTCAATACCCTGATTTAACTGCAGCCTATCCAGCTCGTCTGTAACATCCAACACAATGGTTAAACCAGCGCCGCCATGGGCTAAATCCTGGCGTGAGGCATTTTTAATTCCAAACAAACCCAGTGGTGCCAGCTTTACCTCTTGACCATCGACTAACAAATGCACATCCACACTTAAGCCTTCACGGTTGGCGCGAATAGACTCCAGATTAAGGAAGAAACGATCGGGCTCCCGACTGCCAGACTCTGCCAACAGAGTGGTTTTAAAACCGCGAGCACTGCGTTGCATCATGCGCTTATCAAGCTTAACCAAGCTATGTTGAGCACTGTTCAGGCTAATGGCTGCTTCGTTGGCCCCTAACAGTTCTGTCTGTGAAGGAGTCTCTGCAGACAGTATAGTTGGCGCTACTAAGGCCTTTAAACCAAATTGCTCAAGTCGAGTATTTTTGCTGCTGGGCGGTACTATATCTCCATTGTCTAAAGGATCATAACGGTAACCAAGCTGCTCCGTGGCCAGAACATCCTTGGGCGCATATACCCAGTCTTGCCCATTCGGCATTGGCATTATAAAGCGGCGGCTGATTGGGCCTTGCAACCAGCTCTGGTCACTAGGGTTAGCTCGGCCTTCACCCAGACTGAGCCAAAATGCCCAGAGCCTGTCAATATTGGCATGGTGCAAATAAAAAATAGGATCTAATCCGGCCAGATCCGGGTCGGCCATAAGGCCAGGGCCACCTGAATTTTCCTGACCTACATCGACATGCACAATGTTATGAGGCAGAGATTCTAATCCGCCAGAATAACCGCCACCGTGATGAAAGGCTGTTTTAGGCCCGCCAAAACCCGGACTGCCACCGCCAGTGCCAACGTAAGGTATGATGTTAAGATTTTTAAGTGACACATCCTGTACCGGTAAAGGTAAGGTGGGAGGGTTAACTGACGAGCCATAGCGTTGTTTAATAAACAAAGGGTTAGGGCTACCATCTGGTAATGTAGTGACGATAAAAGCTGGCGGTAAATCGCGCGAAGTTGGGTTTGGGTTAGAGTAGTCCCAGTAGGGAAGCGCCCAATCAGATGGCCCCCCGAGTTTGACTATAGCGTCGCGTACAATGGATTCTAGCGAGATCAAATAGCCTCGATGCCAAGGTAAAAAATACCAGGATTGATGCTGACATTGATTCCAAAACGCATTTTGCTCAGCCTTGCTGGGTAATGGCTCGCCGGGGCTGTAATAAAGGTATTGCTGCCAGAAGGAGGTCGCGGTGTTATTGCTAAAATCTTCACCATGTATAGCGGCTAAAAAACGCCAGCTGGTTTTGTCGCTTAACGGTCTTGTCATCAACTCGGCCACGCCTTTGGCATACCAGAATAGCAACGGGTCGTTAAAGTCACCGCCATTTGCCCACACGCTTTGACGTAAAAACATCACTGTATTCCTTGTTGTTTGTGGATACTTTGGCAATCTTGCGCTTTTAGGGATAAGCCACGGGATCCTGTAAAACGTGAATGATTACCAGCTTGTTAAAATTGACATCGGTTTATCTAACTGCATTGCTACCTATTGGGTATTGGCGACACAATGCAGTCCCGAAATCCAGTGTTTAATGAATTTATAGGTACAGTCTATTGGTCGCTTGATAGTGAGGATGGCAAAAATCCATCTGAGTTATTTTGTTTGGTCCCAATATGGTACTAAAGTGTAGATGGTATTTAGGTAAATTAGTGAATTTTTTGTGAGGTGTCTCAAGTTCTGCTGTGGAGGAGGGGGCAGTATCAAGCAGTTTTAAAACCCAACCTAAAACCAGCATGTACTGAGTAAAACAAATCAGGCCTGACAGCACAGTATCAGGCCTGGAGATATCAAACTCAGCGGGAGCTATTTTTTAAGGTCTGTCGCTTTTTCAACCAGATCCAAACGAGCTTTCCATGGGTCTACGCCATGCACTGCCTCGGCTTGCATAGTGAAATCCATGATATTGCCCTGTTCAGGGTCAAAAGCCTGCCAGGTTGTTAAGCCATCGCCATTCGGATTGCCGGTTTTGGCGAAGTTGACTACATAACTAAAAGGCAGGGCAGAGGCTTTTTTGTCTTGCTCTGTCAGAGCCTCGTATTTTTTATCTATGGTTTTAAAGAAAAATGGAATTTCGGCAGCGTGTTGAGCGCCTTGACCGTCACGAATGGCTTCTGCCACATAACTAAAACGATAGAGGTAAGCCGCTTGACCCAGAGCTGTCATTTTCTTCGCAACATAGCGGGCAGGTTCCTGCATGCCCCTGTCCTGACCTACCATAAAGTTCAGCAACTGCAGCGGCAACTCGGCTTTTGCATCATAAGCCTGGCGCGCTTCCTCAGCATGGGGGCCAAAAGATGCAAACAGGCTGTCTTTATCAGGCGACATAGTAAAACCTATATCCTGACTGGTGGTTCCTACCATCACTGGGATTTTGGCAACCTGGGCTGTTTCTAACATCTGCTGTGTGCTGCCTAAAACTGTATGGCCATCCGCCAGCGGACCTCCAACATAAGTGGGTTTGCCTTCTGCAGGCTGAAAGAAATCCATCAGGCTTAGCCCGTCTAAAACCGCTTCAGCCGATAAGGCGCGCATTTTGGCGATAGCCTCAGGGTCGTCTTTAGCTATACCGTGTTTTTCAGCGAAGTTCAGGCCTATTTGTTCTGCTGAAGGATTCTGCTCTGTGCCTTCAGTTAAACTGCGCTCTCCCATTAATGAGCGGCCGCCGCCTGACATAATAATGGCGCGTTGAAACAACGCTTTACTGGCCGGAGCTTGCATCAGAGTATGGACTGAGCCACCGCCAGCAGATTCGCCCATAATAGTGATCTGCTCTGGATCTCCATGAAAAGCTGCAATGTTGTCTTTCACCCATTTCACCGCAGCTATCTGATCCATAAAGGCGTAATTACCCAGTTGCCCTTCTTTGGCCGCAGTTAAGGCTGGGTGGGCAAAAAATCCAAACCGTCCTAAGCGGTAGTTAAAACTAACAAACACTACCCCAGCTTTGGCAAATTCAGCACCGTCGTATACGGCAGGCGAAGCGCCGCCATTGACGTAACCACCACCATGGATCCAGATCAAGACTGGGGCTGGTTTGGCTTGTTCAGCCGGAGTCCAGACGTTCAGGTAAAGGCAGTCTTCAGCCGGAGTTTCTCCTAATGGCGCTGCATCACTGGCAAAGGGTTTTTGCATACAGTCGTGACCAAAGCTAGTGGCCTCTCGCACACCAGACCAGGCCGCTACAGCTTGCGGCTCACGCCAGCGGTTTGCCCCAACAGGTGCTGCTGCATAAGGAATGCCTTTATAAATCTCAATATTCTGCGCTGTCACGCCTTGTAATTGGCCGCTTTCGATAGTGACAAGCGGCTGCTTTGTTGCTGGTGAATTGTCGCTAGGTTTAGCCGTTGTGTTATCGCTACAGCCACTGAGCAGTAAAGCTGCGCTCAGAGCCACCAGCAGTAAGCTTTTTGGTGTTAAAACAATCATTAGTTTCCCCTTGTCAATTGAAGGTCAAAACAAACGCACAGCTTCGGCCATTTTTTAGCTCTTTGTAGTTCTGTTGCGTTGTCAGTGGCTGTAGGGCTTGTTACCAACTTTTGTAGTTTGAATGGGTAACTTAACAAGGATAAATAGCAAAGGCTATTTTTATCAGTCCAGTACAGGCTATTCAGGGCCGGTTCTACAGGGCTACAGCCTACAGATCAGACCAATAGCTGTTTGACCTGCTTTGCTTTTCAGGGCAGTGTAAAGGCAAGTTAATTCAGCAGCAGGAAGTAAGGATGTTTAAATTAAAGTTAGGGTTAGCTGCGGGTTTGGCTTTGACTTGCCTGAGCACGGCAGCGGCAGAGCCAGTGCAGCCATCACAAATTATGACACAGGCCGAAGCCAAAGCCGAAAAAGGCGATGGTTATGTGTTTTACAGCTACTTTACCAAGCCTACTTTTGGTACCCAGGATGCACTGACAGGTGTGGCTGTGATTGAGCCAGGTAATGAAATTCATCCGCCTCATATTCATGCTGAAGAAGAGTATCTGATGGTGATTGAAGGCGAGGGCGTCTGGTCGCTGAAAGACAAAGATATTGCTGCGAAAGCCGGTGATATTTTATATGCAGCGCCATGGGATTCGCATGGTATCCGCAATACAGGCAAAAAGCCGTTGAAGTTTGTTGTGATGAAATGGCATAGCAAAGGTCTGCCAGTTCCTGTTGATCCTGCGGTAAAGGCCAAACCTTAAAGCTGTAATGTGAGCAGGCTAAAGTTGCTTTAGCCTGTACTGTTGTAATCTGCTATTGGGTTTATCCGCTAAGGTCATTTCTATCAATCCGGCTTGCAGCGCTGGCTTTAAATAGCGGGCGCTAAAAGACTTCCGATCTTTAAGTTGTAACAACTGCTGCAGTTGATCACGGCCTAATGGGCCTTGAGCGAGCAGAGCTAACAACTGCCCGACTTGGGGGCTGACTTGCGGGTTGACTTGGGGACTGATCTGATAAAGTGCATTGTCCTGATGCAGATATTTGTCGTTTTCCTGCAGAGTGTTATTGATTACTGTCAGCATAAACTCGATAAAAGCGGCACAATCGCTTTGTTTAGTGCTTTGATTGATCGCCTGATAATACTGGCTTTGACTGGCATGAATCATACTTTCCACTGGCAGTTGCGCTAACAATGGGAACCAGCGGCTGAGAATTAATGTTTGCCACAAACGTCCCACACGGCCATTGCCATCACTGAATGGATGAATAAACTCAAATTCGTAATGAAATACACAACTTGCAATCAGCGGATGTTGTTCAGTTGTCTTGAGCCAGCCCAATAAATCAGCCATCAGCTGTGGTACTTTGCTCGCAGGTGGCGCCATATGAACGACCTGTGAGCCATTCATCACCCCCTCATTGCCTTGCCGATACAAACCTGCATCGTCCACCAAGCCTGTCATCAATAGCTGATGAGCACAGAGCAAATGCTTTTCGCTGTCTGGTTGCCAGCGCTCAAATTGCTCATAAGCCATCAGAGCATTACGGGCTTCCAAGATTTCCCTGGGGGGAGCTATCACTCTTTTGCCTTCAAGAATGGCGGTAATTTGTGCTTCACTCAGGGTATTGCCTTCAATGGCCAGTGAACCCTGAATAGTGCGGATGCGATTAATACGACGTAGCTTTAACTGGCGCTTTTCGTCCTGCATTGACAAGCGCCCCAAGTGCTGATTGATCTCTGCAATCAGCCGAATGATTCCGGGGGTAATGCTAAAAGGCGGCGTATAGGCTTTGGCCATAAAATACTGGGATCGCTTGAGTGTTACTTCCGGGCAGCTTATCCCATTATGGCTGAATCTAAAACAGTCCTGATTATTGTTATCTCAATGCTTGATGTGACCAAACAGCAGAGACTAGTGTGTAATTTGTACTTAAGTAACTTGAAGCTGCTGAATTCTGAAAGGCTTGTTGCCGTTCTGCTACTTTCGCTTTCGTTGCTATAGCATAAGCGCCATTAGTGCGGTGCTTAATCACTGAAAACGGGAAATGGTCAGGGATTGAGATGTGCTGTATCAATACAAGCGACAGAAGGGGAATGGTTAATCTGCCGCTACTCTGTCTCGTCCAGCCTGTTTCGCTTTGTACATGGCGCTGTCGGCCCGACGCAGTAAATCATTCAGCTCAGCCTGTTCGTCCTGACTTTCAGCTACGCCAAAACTGGCGGTCAGATACAGAGTTTGGCCATCTAACAGCTCGATCCCGGTCTTTTTCACTTCCTGGCGCAAGCGTTCTGCAAAATCCAGCGCATGTTGTTTGTTGCACGATTCGAGCAAGATCACAAACTCTTCGCCACCAACTCTGGCGACCAGGTCGTGAGCACGTACTGCTTTACGCAGAATTGCGGCGACTGCTATCAAAGCCCGATCGCCGCTGTCGTGACCATAGGTATCGTTAATAGTTTTAAAATGGTCGATATCCAGCGCTATCAGCGAAAATGGTGCTTTATAGCGGGCCGATCGGCTTAGTACTGGCACTGCGGTGTTTAAAAATGCTCTACGGTTGAAGAGCCCGGTCAGAAAGTCTGTGTTGGATAAGTTCTGTAGTTGTTCGATTAGGGCTTCACGTTCAGCTTCCAACCGGCTGCGCTCTTGCTCATGCTGTTTGATCAGCTCCACGGCCTCCACAACTGCGGCCATCTCGTCGTCTTTGTGTACTTGGGGTAAGGGCAAATCCAGTTTGCCTTCAGCTACACCCTGCAGGGCTTTAACCGAGCTTTGCAAAGGGCTGAGCAATCTGTAGTGCAATAAAAACACTACCGCAGATAAAGTCGTCAGCAGCAGTATGACAAAAACGACGTGAAGCATAAAATCCCATCGAGCCTGCGCCAAACGCTGTTGAGCGGCGCGCTGCGAATTTTGCAGCAGCACATCGCGCAGCTTTAACATTGATTGCATTTTAGGCACGTAGCGGCTGGCGAATTCGCTGGCATTCATTGGATAAGGGCTTGAGTTGGTGCTTGCGGTAATTACTTGCTGCACTATGGCCAACGCCTGCAGGAAATAGGTCGACTCCACCTGGGCCCATAGCGTTAAGGCATCGTCAGAATCGGGCTCTTGCCATGAACTTAACCGGGCTTTCAGCAGGTCCTGCATCTGTGTAACACGCCCCAGCATCATCTGAATATCTGTTAAATCCTGCTCAGACATAGGCCGGCCTGAGGCAAAAGCCGGAGTGAGTAGAGAACCTAACAAGCCCGCTTTTTCTCGAAGTTCAAAAACAAAGAGTGCGCCTTGCACTCTGTGTGTCAACTCAGGCAGCGCTGTGTGTGCTTTTTTGGCTTCGAGCAAGGCAATATGTTGGGCGCAAGCTACTGTCGCGGCCATTTCTGCGATGATCTGCTGTATTTGGGCTTTGCTTCTCTGGGATGGCGCTGTGCCAGCCATTGTGTCGGCGGCAAGCCTGGCATGCATCAGCTGTGTATGACTGGTAGCCAAGCAACTGAAGTTGTTATGGTCCGCACTCAGAGGTAATGCATCGGACAAAGTGCTTAGCGCTGCCAGCATGGCATCTGTTTGAATTCGCGCTTCTGTAACTTTTGTCCGGATAGCAACATCGGTTTCACTGGCCTGACTGATCAGCGCATTGGTCGGGCCTCGCTCTTTCGAGGCCATCTCTGCAGCAATCAGTGCAACAGAAACGTTCTGCAGCGCTTTTACAGCCGTGACACTTTGCTGATACATTTGCCATTCGTTATGCACTGACAGTCCTGCTACCGTCATGGTTGCGAGAGACGCAATAAATACAAGCAGGTTGAACTGAGTGCGGAACTTCATAAAGGTCTGTCCTGAGCGCAGGGATGGCTTGGCAAAGTCTGTAACAATGCATTGTAGACAAAAAAAGCCAATACGCTATGAATTTACAGCGTTTTTTCTGTTTATCTCAATGCTGAATGCTTCAGAGCCAAGCCTAAGGTTGGCTCTGCTATCAACTAGACTGTACAGGATAATTAGCAGTTTTTATCCTCTGTATCTGCTTTTTGTTTCGCATCTTCACAAAGCTCTTTCAGCTTTTCTGCTGTTTTATCTGCTGCATCTTGCAATTTTTCAGCGCCTTGATCCAAGGCTTCACCCAGTTGCTCAGCACCTTGTTCAGTCACTTGCGCTGCTTTGTCGGCAGTTTCTTCTGCAGCCTTTGTCAGTTTCTCACCGGCCTGTTGAGCTTTTTCCTCAACCTGAACTTTCAGCTGTTGAATTTTATCTTCGGCTTTTTCAGTGTCCTGTTGACTGCAGGCGGCCATAGTGGTTGTCAGCAGGGCTGTGAACAATAGTGCTGACACTGAGGTGTAAGTTTTCATCGCTATCTCCATTAGCCGTTTCCGGCATAGTAAATCTTTAAATCACAGTACAGGTGACTGTTATGAACTATCTTACCGCTGTTTTATGAACCCAGGCTGTCTTGGTTTTTTTACTGACCCAAGCCGCTGTTCATGCTGTTTACGTGAGGATGGGTAAGCAAAACAAGGCAGAAAAAACAGACATATCCAATAGCAGCAACACCGAAAGACTGCTGCTGTGCCTGCTGAATTCATGGCATAATCCTGCCCCTGAAATCCAGAAGTGTGAGTAAAGCATGGCGAAAAAACTAAGTGTGGTGCAACTAAAACAACAAGCCAATGTGCTGAAGTCACTCGAAGTAGTTGAACAGGCCGCTGCGCCACTTTATGCGGATTTTGTTGGTTGCTGGTTCAGTATGGAGTTTGAAAACTTTCCTGGCTCTTTGCTGGTGCGCTGTCAGTTTAACTCCGAAGCAGCTCTCGCTGCTGCGCTGGAGCAAAAGCTGGATCTGTATTTTCAAAAACAAATTCATAAGCAGTTGTTTAAATGTGGCATTTTAATCAAAGACATCAAAAAGCATGTGGTGTTAACCACCTTATCTGCTGAAGATTAACCAGCTTGTGAAAATGCCTGCTTTGGCTACTCCGCAAATTGAGGTAGCATAAACGCCATTTGGTTTTAAAAAATTTGGCGTATGACGGCTGATTTTGTTTTTCCTGTCTCTGCAGAGCAGTTACAACTCTGGTTTCACCCTGCCACCTTTCATAAGGCGCGGGCCTATTTTTTGGCTGGAAAAGTAGTGCAACTGGATTATGAGCCTGACTTTTCGCAAATCCGCAGTCAGGTCTGGGGTGATGGTTTTAGTCCTTTTAAACAGCTGATTTCTATTTCTGAGCGTGATGGCCAGGTGCAAATGACCGATTCCTGCACCTGCTCTGAAGGCAACAGATGCAAACATGTGCTGGCCGCTTTACTGAAATTGAAACATCAGTTGGATCAGTTGCAGCAAAAAGCTGTGCAGCAGCCGGTGCGACAGCTGAATCAATGGTTTAGTGAAGCCGAGCACTACAATCCTCCTGCAAGTACAACAAAGACTGAAGATACTGTGTTGTATGAACTACGACCTAGTAGCTTAGGTTTACAGCTTCTGCCGAAAAGGGTGAAACAAGCCAAAAATGGCAGCTTCAGCAAAGGAAAAATCATTGCTCAAAGTGAGCTTGCCGGCCAAATCCGGCCTTTATGGCTGGCCGAAGATGACTACAGATTATTGCAGCAGTTTTTTGCTTTTGACTTACGCCGTCAAGCCTTGCTGGAGGATCAGTGGGGTTATCAGCTGCTGTTAAAAATGCTGGAAACTGGCCGTTGTGTGCTGGACGAAGAACGCCGTGAATTAAGCTGGAGCGAGACACTGCCACTGCAGTTACGCTGGCTGAAAAGCAAAGCGGGCTGGCAGTTATTGCAACTGATGCCTAAAGAGCGGGAACTGGAACTGGTCTACACAGATCCGCCTTGTTATCTCGACCTGGTCAATAATCAGCTGGGTTTACTCGAAAGTGACATCAGTGGCCGCGAGTTAAAACTTTTAATGCGGATGCCCCCTGTGCCGGCTGCAGTTTTGCAGGACAGCATGAAACGGCTGCAGCAAATTTTCCCCACACTGAATTTGCCTGTACCGGACGACAGCGCTGTGCAGAAAATTGAAAGTAAACCCCTGCCTGTGTTGCAGCTGAAGTTACTGACGCAAAAAAACAAAGTCAGCAAAGCTGTGGCCTTGCTGCAGATGGCTTATGGCCCACATTTACTGCCGTTGGATTTGCAGCAATCCCAAACTCAGTTGCAACTGGATAACCAGACGGTTTTTATCCGCCGCGACCGCGATAGCGAAATCAAGGCCTTGGAAACTCTATCCCAGTATGGCTTGCGTTCTGTTCCGGTTGAGCAGTCGAGTCTTGCTACGAGTGGGGCCTATTTTGATTGCGGTGAAGGGCCGGAAAACCCGCTGTTATGGCAGCCTTTATTGCAGGCTATTCCAGAGTTAAAACAACAAGGCTGGCGTATTGAGCAGGACAAAGCCTTTAATCAGGCGGTGATCCACGCCAAAGCTTATTTGGAAGTGACAGACAAAAACACCGGTGGTTTTGGTTTAGCTATTCAGGTGGAAATTGATGGCCAACACATTCCGTTGTTGCCTTTAATCACGCAGTGGTTGCGCAGTTATGGTTTGCCCGCAGCCGATGAAACTTTATGGCTCAGTTTACCGCAAGGCAAATTACCTTTGCCTGTCAGTCTTATTCAGCCTTTGATCGACACCATAGTTGAACTGTTAAACCTGAAAAAAGCACCGAGCGAAATAGAGCTGCCAGACTACAAAGCCGCCTTGTTACCAGGCCCTGGTGCTGAAGAAATCCGTTATTTAAATGCTGGTCGGTTGCAGCAGTTAGTCACTCAATTGCATCATTTTGACGGCATTGAAGATATTGCAGCTCCTGTCAGTTTAAAAGCTCAATTGCGGCCTTATCAGCAGCAGGGCTTAAGCTGGCTGTGTTTCCTGCGCCGTTTCGGTTTAGGCGGTATTCTGGCCGACGATATGGGCCTGGGTAAAACAGTACAAACCCTGGCGTTTTTGTTGCATCAGCAAGAATTGGGTTTGCTGAAGCACCCGGCTTTAATCGTCTGTCCTACCAGTTTATTGGGTAACTGGGCACAGGAAGCAGCACGTTTTGCCCCTTCACTGAAAGTACTGACTTTATATGGCCCTAAACGTCAGGCGCTGTTTGATCAGCTGGAAAACTACGATTTGATAGTCACCAGCTATCCGCTGTTGGTGCGGGATCTTGCCTATTATCAGACACATCACTTTAGCCTGATGGCGCTGGACGAAGCTCAGCATATTAAAAATGCCGGTTCACAATCTGCGCAAAGCGCCAGGCTGGTCAAAGCTGACTTTAAACTGGCGCTCACAGGCACACCGCTGGAAAACCATTTGGGTGAACTTAAAGCCTTATTTGATTTTGTCCTGCCGGGTTTATTAGGCACTGAAGCTCGTTTCCAGCAGGTATTTCGCAAGCCGATCGAAAAGTCAGCCGATGCTGAGCGGGCGCACGCGCTGCGCCAGCGTATTGCACCTTTTATGTTACGCCGTACCAAAAAGCAGGTCGCGACAGAGTTACCTGATAAAACCGAAATTCTGCAGCTGCTGGAGATGGAATCTGATCAGCGCAACTTGTATGAAAGCATCCGTTTAATTATGGAAACCAAAGTGCGGGAACTATTTTTGCGCAAAGGCGTAGCCGCCAGTCAGATGGAGTATCTGGACGCGTTGTTAAAACTGCGTCAGGCCTGTTGTGATGCGAGGTTATTGCCGATAGAACAAGCACAGTTGGTACAGAACAATGCCAAGTTGCAGTGGCTGCGCGATACCTTGCCTGACATGATAGAGGAAGGCCGTAAGGTGCTGATTTTCAGTCAGTTCTCCAGCATGCTAAGCCTGATAGAGCAGGAACTGCAGTATATGGATATCAGCTACAGTAAGCTGACAGGCCAGACCAAAAAACGCCAGGAACAAATAGACGAATTCCAGCAGGGTGATAATTCGGTATTTCTAATCAGCTTAAAAGCTGGCGGCACAGGCTTAAACCTGACAGCAGCTGATACTGTGATTCACTACGACCCCTGGTGGAATCCGGCCGCGGAAAATCAGGCGACAGACAGGGCTTATCGTATAGGTCAGGACAAGCAGGTATTTGTGTATAAGTTGATTATCAGTAAAACTGTGGAAGAGAAAGTGCAGCAGTTACAGCAGTTTAAACAAGGTTTGGCTGACCAGATTTTCAGTTTGGGTCAAAGCCATATTTGGCAGGGGGAGGCACAGGATCTGTTGGCGCTGTTTAGCGAGGATTGAACTCCACAGGGGCAATCCCGTTCGACACCGACCCGGCTTCTGGTCGGGCGGGGACAAGCCCCCGCCCCTACATTTGGGCTAAACATAACGTGAAAAAAATTATGAAAATCAAATGTATAGTATTTTCCCTGCTGTGTTCTGTCAGTTCAGTTGTGCTGGCTGCTGAACCTTATGACCCTATAGCGCCTTTAATCGAAAAGGCGATCGCTGATAAGCAATTCCCCGGTGCTGTGGTGTTAGTAGGGCGTGGCGATCAGATGTTATACCGCAAGGCTTTTGGTTTCAAAACTTATTCGCCTGCAGCGCCTGTGATCGCAACAGATACTGTGTTTGATTTAGCCTCCTTAACTAAGCCTGTAGTCACAGCAACTTTAATTATGCAGTTGGTGGAACGGGGCGAGTTACGTTTAACAGACCCTATCGGTAAGTACCTACCGCAGCTGACCGATGCTGAAGTGAAGAAAGTCACTATGTTGCAATTACTGACCCATAGTTCAGGTTTAGCCGATGGTTTCGATCGGCGTGAATTCTGGCAGGGTAAAGCAGGCTTAGATGCTGCGCTGGCAAAGTTGAAGTTAAAAACCCAACCCGATCAAGAGTTTGTCTATTCGGATATAGGCTTTATTTTATTGGGTTTGGTGGTGGAGCGAATCACAAAACAGCCTTTGGATTTAGTAGCCGAGCAGCGCATTTTTCAGCCCTTGCAGATGAAAGACAGTCGCTATTTGCCTTTGGGTACTGCGCTGCAGAATACTGCTTATCTGCAACGTATAGCCCCCACTGAAAACCTGAAAGGGGATGCGGATTATCAAAAACTATTGCCGAATTACGCTCAGCCTTATTTACATGCGGTAGTACATGACCCAACAGCTCAGCGTTTAGGTGGAGTAGCAGGGCATGCCGGTATTTTTGGTACAGCAGAGGATTTGGCCTTATTTGTCCAAATGTTGCTGAACGGAGGAGAGTTAAAAGGCCAAAGAGTATTATCTCCTCTGGCAATACAGAGATTGTTGACTCCCTTTGTTATTGGTCGCCAAAGCCGGGCTTTGGGTTGGGACATGGATACGCCTTATTCGGCGCCTAAAGGGGATTTAATGCCGCCAGGCTCTTTCGGTCATACAGGCTTTACCGGCACCAGTATCTGGATAGACCCAGCCAGCCGCACTTATATCATTCTGCTATCGAACAGAGTTCATCCCAATCGAAACAGCTCTATCACAGAGCTTCGTGCCAGATTGGCCAATATAGTGGCTGCTGCTATTAATGTACCAATTGCTCGCGGTTTTTCTGGATAAAGCTGTTCACTTGATGCAGTTCCAGTGGTCGCTCGTACAAATAGCCCTGTAAAAAGTGTACCCCTGCTTTTGTCAGTTTTTCAGCCTGTTCAGCAGTCTCAACCCCTTCAGCTACCACCTTATAACCCATGTTGGCGGAAATACTCATCACAGCTGATACGATCGACATGCCGTTCAGGTCGAGCTTGTCGATAAAAGACTTATCTATTTTTACAATATTGACATTTAAATCCTGCATGGCTGACAAGGATGAATAACCTGTACCGAAGTCATCAATAGATACCTTAATACCAAGGCTTTGCAGGTGTTTGATGATAAAGAACAGATTGTCTTTGTCACCAGAAAACACAGATTCAGTGATTTCGATGTGCAGAAAACGAGCCTCAATACCGTAATGCTGGATCATATCTTCGACAGTCACGGCAAAACTCAGATCTTGAAATTGCACTACTGATACATTAACGCACACAGAGATCTCGCCATAAAGTTCAGTTAAGGTTTTGATTTCCATACAGGCATTGTGCAAAACCCAATAGCCAATTTGTCGTATTTTCCCTGTTTGCTCTGCCAGGCAGATAAACTCGTCTGGTGCTATGTTTTCGCCATCCAGCTGCCAGCGTAGTAAGGCTTCAAAAGCGACAACGGCAGTATCAGATGCACGCACTATAGGGTGAAATACCAGGCGGAACTCGGCATTCTCTATGGCGGTATCTAACCTGTTGCGCAGGAAGATTTCCCTTTTCATTCTGCTGGCCAGATGATCATCAAAAAAGGCCCAACGTTGGCTGATACTGGATTTCTGGTTGTACATAGCCATATCGGCTAACTGAATTAACTCTTGTTCATCCCTACTGTGGTCAGGGAAAAGTGCTATGCCTATGGTCGCGCTGATACGGATCCTGTGCCCCCGTATATCCATAGTGTTGGAAATGCCTTCCACCAACTGCCCTGATAACAGCACTAACAGCTCAGTATCATTGCTTGGAACACAGATCAGAAATTCGTCGCCGCCCCAGCGGCATAAAATCATCGCTTCAGTACAGCAGGCTTTAATTCGTTGCGCTGTCAGCAGCAATACCTCATCGCCGACACTATGGCCTATACTGTCATTGACTCTTTTAAAACCGTCCAAATCTACAAACAAAATAGATAAGCCTTTGTTTAATTTAATAGAATTTTGTTTTATTTCCCGCACATGAGACAAAAAAGCTGTTCTGTTAAATAATCGGGTTAACACATCCAAATTGGATAAATCATAGATTTGTTTGGTTCTGGCTATGACCTGATCTTCCATATTCTCCAGCAATAGCTTGTTTTGATGGCGTAGCTCAATAGATTTAAGGGTGAAGTCTGCCGATTTGATCGCAGACACTATCATCACCATTGAAAAAAATAATCCCAGTCCACCCAATAAGGTCTGAAAGTACTCAGGCGATAACAACAGCAAGATAGAAAAGGGGAGGAGTAAGAGCATGGAGTAAATGACAGAGGTAAATTTGTCACCCGATAAAATATTTACAGCGCCTCCTGCCATAGCTGAAACAATGATGATGCTGGTGGTCAGTTCACTTTGTTCAAAATAGCGATAAAAATACAGGCAATAGAAACACCAAAGCAAAGCTGTAGTGAGAGCGCCCGCTGAGAATCTGCGTAAATCTTTGCGCTGGCCTTGGTATCCCTGCCGGACTTTGCGCGCCCAGATTATAGAGTCTGCCAGCCTGAACAGGAGAAGCAGGTTCATCACTAGCCACCACTGTATTTTTTCTTCGCTATTGTTTGGTTGTAAAAAACCAAAAGCCAAAGTACCAGAGGCGAGTATTGAAATGAAAACTCCAGCATAACTATTTGAATATAATAAATTTATTTTATCGTGTTGATGCAGTTTTTGCAGTTCATCTTCATTCCCCATAAAGCATCCTGTTTTCTTCATTGGGTGTTTGAGTATCAGCTATCCGACGGACGGCTAACAGGCGGTTAAGAGACTTCTCGCATCAAGATACTGAGTTGGAAGTTATATTCAGTATGGCAGTAATTTTTCAGGTCAAGGTGGCAAAAGTGATAAGTTTTGCTGTCCAAAGACTATTTTCTGGCTCTGCTAAAAAATAATTTGAGTAATCACTTTAAACACTTAGAGTGATGACTGCTTTTAGTGGCTACCGCTATCGGAATTACAGGGTATAGCTTTGCTGAATTGTTAACTAAAGTGTTACAGCTGATTCAAACAAAAAAGCATTATTGCAGTGTAGCAGGGCTTATTTTCGCTATAAAGTGCCATTGCATTGTTATTTGGCTGTTCTATCTTGTACTGGGATTTGTAACTTGGTATCACGGAAATGATGCAAATAAAACAATAAATTTACAGGCAAGGACAAACGAATGAAACTACTAAAAATAGCGGCAGCCACATTGGCACTGCTGAGCTTACCTCTCTCTGCAGCGTTAAATGGTCATCCTGTCGTCTTGGTGCATGGTTTTCAACCTGCTAATTTAGCCGACAGGCCAACAGCTAGCGATGTTACCAGCAATGGCGCTGATTACTGGGCTGGCTTTTGGTTAAGTCGTGCTGATGCTCGCATCGATTGGCCATCACAAGAACGTATTACCGGAAAAATTGCCACAGACTATATCTGGCCAAAACTACAGCAGTTATCCCGTGCCGGCACCTGCGCTAACGGCTGTATTTTTGTCAGCCACTCCACAGGAGATTTAGTCACCCGTTATATCATCGACAATCAGGCCTTATGGCTACAAAACGCTGGCTTACAACCTTTGAGCATTATCGCCAGTTTTGACTTTGCCGGCGCCGGTGGTGGTGTTGAGCTGGCAGATTTAGCGGTGAATGTGGCCGGAGGCAGCAGCTGGACAGACGCAGCTTTGCGGGCTGCTTTATCTTTATGGTTAGGCCAGATGCCGTCGCCTTCCAATATCGGTGTGCTGAACGATCTGCGGGTAAATACGGCGCGGCAACTTGCCAGCTTCCCAACCAGTCGTGTACCACGTTTACGTTTTGCTGGCGCAGGTTCTGATTTTCTAAATGCCACAGGGCCATTTTTACCTGGCACTGATGATGGCGTGGTTGCCAGTCATTCCAGTTGTGGTGCTTCTGTTGTTGGCTCTTTTGATAGCTGTAGTGCCAATGTGGCTTTTGATGGCAAACTAGCCAGCCAAAGCCGCGGTGTGAAAGGCTTTATGCCCTACCACTACCCCATGCTGATGGGCAATGACTACAGCCACAGCGGTTTGATTGAAAATAGCCGCGATGGCGAAGTAACAGCTGCCAATGCCAGAGCTAATTACCTGAACGCCGAAGCTTTGCAGTTCCAGACCTATCAGCAAAAACGCGGCTGGTGGGTGTTTGCTACTAACTATTTGTTAGTGACAGGTTCGGATCGTCACAGTATGTCGTCTTTAGTCAGTCAGGCTGCTGATTAATGCAGAAGAAAGTTTTGTTAAGTCTGCTGCTGGTGCTGATAACACTGGCAGTTTTTTGGTTGTGGCCCAAAACTGAAACTGCTGTTGTTTCGGCTGGTAAAGCACAAGCGCCAGTTGTTGCTGATCCCCAAAAAGACAGCTTGGCTGAAGTAACTGAGCCAGTGCAGATGGATCAGTATCAACAGGAAGAGTTGCAGCAAAGTTTTAGTCTATTGTCGCAGGTATATGCGGCTGAACTTAGTTATCCGCCTTACTCCAGGCCTTTGTCGGCTGCCGATTATCAGCTACTCAACCCCAATCATTTTGACACTGTGGCTTTGCCGCTGGAAGGTGGCGCCAGCGCCAGTCTGGTGTTGCCCAAGTACCGCTTTAGCTACCCTGAAACTGTGGTTTTTACTCTGGTAATGGAAGGGGTATCACCACAATATGCCAGAGCTGAATTACGTGAACAACAAAGCGGCAAAGTGTTGGCGCAAGCTGACTTAACTGCCACACCGGACTCCACTGAATGGCCGCATCAGTTTGATGCCAGTGAAAACTGGGATGGAGCTATGGAGTTGGTGGTGCTGTTTGAAGCTGAAGGTAAAACCCAACAATTGCAAACAGGGCTGGATTACAGCTATCCAGTCGCAACTATCACGGGTATTGGCAGCAGCAGTACCCGTGGTGCTGATTTAGTAATACCCGTGCAGCTGGATGTAAAAAAAACCGGTATGTATCGCTTAAGAGCCAATTTATTTACCGAAAGCAAACAGCCTTTGGCTGTGCTGACGGCAGAGGGGAAACTGACCGAAGGTGCTGCCACTTTGGATTTAAAAGCATTTAAACAAGTATTACAGCAACAAGGTGGGCCTTATTGGCTCGGCACTTTTGTGCTGGAATTACGTTCCGCCAGGCCAGGAGAAGTCAGCCGCTACGGCGATAGCAAAGAACCTGGTTTTATGGTGGACGCCATTAACTTTGGCCAACTCAGTGACGAGCCTTTTGTGTTAAGTGACGAAGAAAAGCAAAGACTGCTGTTTTTGCAGCGGTTAGCGGATGGAGGCTGAGCTTCTGATTTCGTGTTGTGGTCAAAAGCCGGGGAAAATTCGAAGCTGCGCAGATACAACAAAACTCTCGCCTGAAAAAGCATAGTCTGCAGGTGAATTGCTGTTTTACTATTTTTCCATATATTTAGTGGTAAAGGCTCTGGCTGCCGTAGTTAAAACTAAAGTTAGCTCCTGCTGGGGCTGCTGTTGCTGCAGCGCAAGGATGCCGTCCCAGCTTTTACCCTATTGCCGAACCAGCCTTTGTCTCTATTTTGTTGCTCCGCTGCCTGGTCTACACTGGTTGCAGAATCACTGCTGCGCACCGGATTTCATCACCTATACTCACTAGGGTGGTGTGCAGGCTTGGAGTGACAGCGGTTTCCCGATACAGCACTGAGATCTGAGGCTTTGTATCCGGTGACTTAGACTTTAGTCGCAAACCTCTGTGGATGGTTTGACAGTTGCTTACAGAACAGAAACACTGCCGTGAACTTAGTATTTCAGAGTATCTAGACTCTGTTGTAGTTTTCTTTTGCCATGTTGTCTTCTGGCCTCTATTGATGGGAAGTCGTTATGGAAAATGTTCGTGTTGTAGTGGTTTTTCTGGTGTTGTGGTTACTATCACAAGTAGTGTATCTGTGGCTTGGCTTCAATACCTGGCTGTTAGTAGCAGTAAATTTGTTTGTTGTCGCAGGTTTTCTGTTGTGGGCTGGCCGGAAACAACCAGAAGTGCAGCAGCAACATCAGCCCAATGCGCTGGCGCAAAGCGCTCACTCTATTACCGAAGCGACCTCTAAAATGGCGATAGGTGCTGCCGAAGTTTCCTTTTATATCGATGGTTTAATTAAAGATATCAAACACAGCGGTGACGACTGTGGTCAGATAGGTAGTGCAGCTGCAGGCCTGGCCGATACCAGTGGTCAGTTGACCGACAATTTGCAGCAAATCAGTCAAAGTATTACCCAGACCGCGAATGCTTGTAGTACGGCCGATCAACGTCTGCAAAAAAGTGTAGGTAATATCAACCAGCTGGCAAATGCCGTAAGTGCTGCGGCCACTCAACTGGAGCAACTCAAAGGCAGCGCAGACGATATTCAGCGTATTACCGAGGTGATCACCAGTGTCGCCAATCAAACCAACTTACTGGCACTGAATGCTGCTATTGAAGCAGCACGGGCAGGTGAACAAGGTCGTGGTTTTGCGGTAGTGGCTGATGAAGTGCGGGCCTTGGCGGGGAAAACCTCAGAAGCCACCAAAGATATTGCTAAAATGCTGGCTGATATTCGCAGCCAAAGTGAGCAAACCGCTGACGTGATGACGCAACTGGTGCAACTTAGTGCTGAGGTGCAGCAGGAATTGCAATCTGTAGCTTCTGGCTTTAATGGTATTAACACAGAAGTTGGGCAGGTATCTGCGGCGCTGGAGCAAATAGAGCAGGCCAGCACTGGGCTGGAGAATACCAGTCAGCAAGTGGGGCAGTCTATTCAGAGTATTAACAAAGCCTTGTCAGCGATAGAATACAAAGGGAGCTCAGTAGCTGAACAGGCCATAGAGTTGTCAGTAGAAACTGAAAGTATTTACCGTGAACTTAGTGCTGTCACCAACCAGAGTTTCTTTAACCCAGTGTTAAAAGAAGCGCAGCAAGCTGCTGCAGCTATAAGCGCTTTATTTGAAAAAGCGTTGAGTGACGGTAAACTAACCGAACAACAGTTGTTTGCCGAGCAGTATCAGCCTATAGCCAATACCAATCCACAAAAATTCCATACTGCTTACGACAGTTTTACCGACCAGTTTTTCCCGATGATCCAGGAGCCTATTTTAGAGCGGCATAGCAATGTGTTGTACGCGGGTGGCGTGGATCGTAAAGGTTATTTCCCAACTCATAATAAAAAATACAGCCAGGCCTTAACGGGGAACTACGAGAAAGATTTACTACAAAACCGCACTAAACGCGTCTTCGGCGACCGCACCGGCAGCCGCTGTGGCAGTAATACCCAGCCTATGCTGCTGCAAACTTATAAACGTGATACAGGCGAAATTCTGCATGATTTGTCGGTGCCTATTATGGTGAAAGGCCGACATTGGGGTGGCTTTAGAATAGGCTTTAAGCGGGTTTGAATAAGGTTCTGATTATTACCGGAGGCAGCCGTGGCATAGGTGCTGCTACTGCAACACTGGCTGCAGCTCAGGGTTATCAAGTCTGCGTTAACTATCTAACCAATCAACAGGCCGCAGATGCAGTAGTTGCTGCTATTCGCTCTGCAGGCGGCTATGCTGTGGCTATGCAGGCCGACCTTGCTGTTGAAGCAGAAATAGTGGCGTTGTTTCAGCGTGTTGATCAGGAATTAGGGCCCTTAACTGCGCTGGTGAATAATGCAGGCATTTTGGAGAAACAAAGTAGCCTGCTTCAGATGGATCAAGCCCGTTTGCAGCGGGTTTTTGTAACTAATGTTGTTGGCCCTATGTTATGCGCGCGTGAAGCTGTGAAGCGTATGTCGACAAAACTAGGTGGCAAAGGTGGGGTCATTGTTAATGTCTCTTCTGTAGCATCCCGTTTAGGTTCGGCGGGTGAATATATTGATTACGCCGCGTCAAAAGGTGCATTGGATAGCTTCACTATTGGTTTATCCAAAGAAGTGGCTGAGCAGGGTATCCGTGTCAATGCCGTACGGCCGGGTTTTATCTATACGGATATTCACGCCAGCGGCGGTGAGCCTGGTCGCGTTGACCGCATTAAAGATGCCATTCCAATGAAACGAGGTGGTCAGCCGGAAGAAGTTGCTCAGGCCATTTTATGGCTATTATCCGAGCAGGCTTCTTATGCTACCGGTACTTTTATCGATTTAGCGGGTGGGCGGTAAATGGATAGGCTGCAGCTGCTTAAACCTTTTTTACTTCCAATTTCGCTGCATCGAACAACGGAATATAACCTTGCTGTTCAGATAACCGGATATCAATCCAAAGCAGCACTTCATCTTTGATCTGTGTAGCATCTTTCACATCGAAGTTTGTTTCCACACTAAAACTTATGCTGCCTTTATTGCCAGCAGTTTTAATCTGAGTTTGCAGTTGTTTTAAGGTGTTCACTCCGGCCTGGTCGAGTTTAAATTGATAAGTTGTGACCTCCATATCCGCACTAAACAGACCTGTGGCGCGTTTCTGTGAGACTTTACTCAGTTGTACTAAACCAAAAACAGCTTCAGTACTTTTGTTGACCTTGTCTAATTGAACAGTCAACTGCAGTTTAGTTGAATCCGGCTCCAGACTAAAATCATCACCCACACTGACTTTTACCAGCATCTGATTTGGGTCCAGTGTGGTCAGGGTGTTTTCATCAAACTGGCTGACTGTAGCCATAGTGCTAAAAGGGATTGAGGCACAGCCTGATAACGCCAGCAACGCAGATAAAATTACAACAAAACGCATAATAACCATCCTTGGAAAATATCACTTTATATTGTCACTATAACCTGACCAATATCTATATTTCTCGCTGTATTCTCAACTGGACAACAACAAATCTGAGCAGGCAGGTTGTAACCTATCCATCGGAATTCTTTACCTTCAAACTGCCAAAATTTTGCCTGAATGTCTGGCTGAATAATTTGCTGGATCAGCAACATAGCTTGCATAGCGCCGATAATTCCAAGTAAAGGGGCTATTACACCTAAGCTACTGCAGTTACCGGATTGGTCTGTGAGTTCAGGGAATAAACAGCTGTAGCAGGGGCTTTGGTTATGCGCAAAAGGCCAAAGCATCAACTGGCCTTGTTGGGCTATGGCCGCTGCACTGATCAGGCTGATTTTCTGTTGCTGGCAAAGCCGATTAATCAGTTTACGGCTGTGGAAATTATCAGTGCAATCCAGTACCCAGTCCGCCTTTGCCAGCAAGGCGTCGGCATTGTCGGTGCTAAAATGCTGGTCGACTGCTGTAATTTGCACATGCGGGTTGAGCTGTTTAAGCTGGCGCGCTGCTACTTTGGCTTTGTTAAGGCCTTTGTCGCTGTCACGAAATAATATCTGCCGTTGCAGGTTAGATAACTCCACTTTATCGCCATCAACCAACGTCAACTGGCCTAAACCTGATGACACCAGATACTGACTGGCAGCATTGCCTAAACCGCCACAACCTATCAGCAACACCTTCGTTTGTTTTAGTTTTAGCTGAGCGGCTTCGC
This sequence comes from Rheinheimera sediminis, assembly GCF_004005375.1. GTDB lineage: Bacteria > Pseudomonadota > Gammaproteobacteria > Enterobacterales > Alteromonadaceae > Pararheinheimera. The sequence continues at coordinate 89,336 of NZ_RZUF01000003.1, forward strand.
CAAAGCCGGGTAACATCAACTGGCGGCTATAACGGATAAATTCTAAATCACTGAGCATGGCTTTTGCTCCAGTTGGGCCTCGGCGATCAGCTGCTGCATTTGTTGCACCCAAAGTTTTGGATCTGACGCTTGAGCAAAGCCTTGCACCACGGCTAAGTGCTTGATACCACTTGCCAACACAGCTTTGGCATTGGTTGCATTAATGCCACCAATAGCCACCAACGGGAGCTTTGGGAATAAGGCCGGATAGCGATAAAGCTTCTGCAGCCCCTGTAACTTGCCGCCCATCTCTTTGGTTTGAGTGGTAAAAACTGCACCTATCGCCAGATAACTGGGCTGGAGTTGCTGTGCTCTTAACAGTTTATAAAAACCATGATTGGATACACCCAACCGAATTCCGGCTTGTCGCAAAGCCGCTAAGTCTGCTTGATCAATGTCTTCCTGGCCTAAATGCACACCATAAGCGCCAAGCTCCAACGCCAATTGCCAATGATCGTTAATAAAAAGCTGAATATCAGGGTGCTGACAAAGCTGGACTGCCTGCCGGATTTGTTGCCTCAACAGCGCCTGTTCTATGTTTTTAATCCGTAGTTGCAGGGTTTTTACTCCGGCGTCTAAAGCTCTTTTTAACTCTGTGACCGAAGGCACTATCACATATAAACCTAAAGGCGCTTTCAGTGGCGCAAAGGCCTGGTCTGGCGGCTGCAGATCATCCGTTAGCAGCTCTGGTAAATACTGCGGATCAGTGGGAAAGCCGCAGTGTCCGACAGTGCCTGACCAAGGGTTGACCGCAACTGGTAGACTTAACCCTTGATTGATATAAGTTTTTGCCACTACAAAGGCATCTTCCAGCGCATAACCTAACGCCAAAGTTGCCGCCAAAGCACTACTGAAACTACAGCCTGTGCCGTGGTTAAAACTATGCTGTTGGCGTGGGCTGCGAAGGCTGACTTGATGGGTATAAGCCGGATAACCGCGGTAGCGAAACTTAGCGCTGATAAAAAGCTGGTCTGTGCAAGCACTGGTATCTGCATGGCCGCCTTTCACCAGTACAGCTCTGACGCCAGTAGTGAATAGCCGTTGTACCGCCTGCTCAGGGTCTGAGCTGTGGGTTAAAGCTTGAAGCTCTGGCAGGTTAGGTGTAAGCAGATCAAGTTGTGGCAATAAATACTGGATAACCGTCTGATATAATTCGGGTTCAGCCATAGTTGAGCCTGAACTGCTGATAGCTACAGGGTCATAAATCACCAATAAGTCAGGCAGGCTTTGTCTGAGCTGTTGTAAAAAATCAGTCAGCCAAAGCACCTGAGCTTTGTTCACCAGTAACCCAATTTTTATCACAGCAGGCTGCGCATCTTTGAGTAAAGCTATAGCTTGTTGTTGCAGCAGATCGACAGAGACCGCCATGCAGGCATCGACCCCAGAACTATGCTGGGCTGTAATAGCTGTCACTAAAGTACATAAGTGCAGAGGCTGTTCTGGGGCAGAAAAACTCTGAATGACTTTTAAGTCGGCCTGAATACCAGCGCCTGCGCTATTGTCTGAACCTGCGATGCTCCAGAGGATTGTTGCTTGATTTGCTGCATGAGTTGTTTGAATCATGGCGCCTCCTGTAACCAAAACGGCATGCCAAGCACTGGTGTCGAAGGGCTGGCAAAGTCCTGTTTTGGCATAGCGCCCGCTAAAAATGCCGAGCGGCCAGCTTGTACTGCCTGCGAAAAAGCCAAAGCCATCACTACAGGATCTTTGGCTAAAGCCACGGCAGAATTCAGTAATACACCATCAAATCCCATTTCCATCACCTGACAAGCGTGACTGGGCAAACCTAAACCTGCATCTACTATTAAAGTGGCGTCTGGTAAACGTTCCCGTAAAGTCCGCAGCGCATAAGGGTTTAACACACCTAAACCTGAACCTATAGGTGCCGCCCAGGGCATCAGCACTTTGCAGCCGAGTTCGTACAGCCTTTTGCAAAGTACCAAATCGTCGGTGCAATAAGGCAATACGTCAAAGCCATCCGCCAGCAGTTGTTCGGCTGCTTGTAGTAATAAAATCGGGTCGGGCTGCAGGTTGTAGTCATCGCCTATCAGCTCCAGTTTTATCCAATTGGTCTGGAAAATTTCCCGCGACATCTGCGCTAAGGTCACAGCTTGTTGTATTGAATGGCAACCTGCGGTATTGGGTAGCAGCCTGAGTTTTAAATCGCGGATCAGCTGCCAGAACTGCTCGCCACCTTGTTGTTCAGGCGCTTGCCGACGCAAGCTTAAAGTCACGGCTTCGCAGCCGCTTTGCTGCAAGGCTTGTTGCATCAGCGCCGGGTTTGGATACAAGGCGCTACCTAAAATCAGCCTGCTGTTCAGGGTTTGGCCATATATGTTGAAGCCTGAGTTCATATTTAACCTCCTGCTATAGGGCTAACAATATCCAGCTGATCACCGGCTTGAAGCACTGTGTCTGAATACTGGCTTGCAGCAATAAAACAGCCATTTAAGGCCACAGCAAAAGGGGCTTTAAAACGCGGCAATAGCTCGTTTAATTGACTGGAGTTTAAGATTTCGGTTTTACCATTCAGCCAAATGCTTAGCTCTGTGTTTAGATGCTCAGCCATAACACAGCTCCTTAGTTTCGCTGAACTGCAGTAAAGCCAGTTGAGCCACTTGTTCAGCCAAAGCCGGGCCCAATAAATAACCATGGCGATATAAACCATTGACCCGAATAAGGCCTGGTTTTTGCTGTATTTCAGGCCTGTTATCCGGTAAAGCAGGGCGGGCCGAAGCCTGTATGCTTAGAATCTCTGCCTCTGCAAAAGCAGGGTCTACTGAATACAAAGCCGAGAGCAGTTCCAGTGTCGAACGCACTGAAGGGCCAGATTGATCGGATGATTCCAACTCTGTAGCGCCCACCACAAAAATACCCTCGCCCTTGGGGGCTATATAAAGTGCATAACGGGGATGGAATAACCGCACAGGGCGGCTTAGTTTCACTGCTGGTGCTTTCACTCTGAGCACTTCGCCCCGTACTGGCCGCAATAGTGGTAATTCAGTAGATGCACCTAAACCACGGCAATCAATCACCAAATCAGCGTGCTGTAACTCACCATTACACCAGATTTGATCGCCTTTACACTCAACAGCAGACTGAGCTTCCAGCGATACACCTCTTTGTTGCAATAGTTGCAGGGAATGCGTTAAAAAAGCCTGATTATCCAGCTGGCCTTCGCCCGGCAAATAACAACTATGTTGAAAACGCTTGGCTAACGAGGGCTCAAGTTCTGCCAGTGCAGTTTTAGTCAGCCATTTGGGCTGATAGCCTGGCTGAGCTTTAATTTGACTGACCAAATGCAATAACAGGTGCTGTTGCTGTGGGTGTGCCAGCAGCAAAGCCCCTTGCTGCTGCAGGCCAAAATCCGGCAGTTGCTGTTGCAACTGGTGCCACAACTGCATGCTACGATAACCCATCTCCACTAAATCCTGCTCTAAAAGCACAGATTCCGCCAAAGGCGACAGCATAGCGGCAGCAGCAACAGCAGCTTTGGGTTGATATAGCTCTTGGGTAGGGGTAAAACTCGCCTTTTCCAGCAGGCGAATACGGGCTGGCTTTGGCCAAAGTCCGGGTTCGGACAAAGCCAAAGCGCATAATTGCCCCATTAAACCGCCGCCCAGAATAAGCAGCGTCGGGCTCATAGCTGTGACTCCTCCAGCGCTGACAGTGTTTTATCTGAGCCGTGGTACAGTTCTGCACCGGACTCTCGGAATTGCTGCGCTTTTTTCTGCATCTCTGCTTGTTGCTGCTCTGTATCCAGCTGTTTCACTTCAATACTGGCCGCATAGTCGCGCACATCCTGGCTGATTTTCATCGAGCAAAACTTAGGGCCACACATAGAACAAAAGTGCGCCACTTTGCCGGATTCCTGTGGCAGCGTTTGATCGTGATAAGAGCGGGCGCGTTCCGGGTCTAAACTTAAATTAAACTGATCTTGCCAGCGGAACTCAAAGCGGGCTTTGGATAAGGCATCATCCCTGATTTGTGCACCGGGATGGCCTTTGGCTAAATCGGCGGCGTGAGCGGCAATTTTGTAGGCAATCAAACCTTCTTTAACATCGTTTTTATCAGGTAAACCCAAATGCTCTTTGGGCGTGACATAACAAAGCATAGCGCAGCCATACCAGCCAATCTGAGCAGCGCCAATAGCTGATGTCAGATGATCGTAACCCGGTGCTATATCTGTGGTGAGTGGGCCTAAGGTATAAAAAGGCGCTTCGGCGCAGTAGTCCAGCTGTAACTGCATATTTTCACGAATCAGCTGCATAGGCACATGGCCCGGGCCTTCCACCATAACTTGCACATCTTTAGCCCAGGCGCGGTGTGTTAGTTCGCCTAAGGTTTTCAGCTCGGCAAATTGTGCTTCGTCATTGGCATCGGCTATAGAACCAGGGCGCAGGCCATCACCCAAACTAAAGCTGATATCGTAAGCACGCATAATGTCGCAGATATCGTCAAAGTGTTGATATAAAAAGTTTTCCTGATGATGCGCCAGACACCATTTCGCCATAATAGAACCGCCGCGCGAGACTATGCCGGTCAGGCGCTTGGCCGTCATAGGCACATAAGCTAAGCGCACTCCGGCGTGAATAGTAAAATAATCCACCCCTTGTTCGGCTTGCTCAATTAAGGTGTCGCGGAATAATTCCCAGCTTAAGTCTTCGGCTATGCCACCCACTTTTTCCAGCGCCTGATACAAAGGCACAGTACCAATAGGCACAGGACTGTTGCGGATAATCCATTCGCGGGTTTGATGAATATAACGGCCAGTGGATAAATCCATCACAGTATCAGCGCCCCAACGGGTGGCCCATAGCAGCTTTTCCACTTCTTCTTCAATAGACGAGCTGACCGCTGAATTGCCGATATTAGCGTTCACCTTCACCAGAAAGTTACGGCCAATAATCATAGGTTCAATTTCAGGGTGATTGATATTGGCAGGCAAAATAGCACGGCCTGCTGCTATTTCCTGCCGGACAAATTCAGCGGTAATTTGTGTGGGTAAGTTAGCGCCAAAACTCTGGCCCGGATGCTGGGTTCTATGCTGAGTTCGGGCTTCAGTGGCTGCTGCCTGATTAGCGCGGCTTAAGTTTTCCCGAATAGCCACGTATTCCATTTCAGGGGTGATAATGCCACGACGGGCATACGCCAGTTGAGTCACAGCCACACCAGCTTTGGCTTTGCGTCTTTCTGTTAAAGCCTCAAATCTTAAGCTTTGCAGGCTTTCATCCAGCCACTGCTCTTTGCTGTAGACAGAACCAAAATCGGTGACCAGCTCCGTATCGCCACGCTCTTTGATCCAGTTGGTACGAAGGGCTGGCAAACCTTTACGGATATCTATTTTGGCATCTGGGCAGGAATAGGGACCTGAGGTGTCGTACACACGAACCGGTGCATTGGGTGCAAATAATGGATTGTCTTTGGTTCCGCCAATTAAACTGGGCTGTAGTTCAATTTCACGCATACCGACTTTCACGCCGGGCAAGTCACCTTCGATATAGACCTTGCGGCTGGCGGGATAAGGCTGGCCCTGAAACTGCTGAATAAATTGTTCGGCAGCGGCGCGGGTGGCACGACGGTTTTGATTTTCTGACATATAAACTCCGATGAAATAATTAAATAGTTAATTTTCAACAGAGCTTGGGAAAAGCGTGGACAGCCATCAACAGATGAGCCGAATGAGTGCGCCAACAGGCAGACGGATCACCGCCGCTATTAGCGCTCTTGTTTCCCTCCGCAGGTATTATCCTGTTCAGGTTCCACGGATTCCGCCCAAGGGCGGTCTCAGCTGACAAACAAGGTTTGTGCAGCACTCCGACAAGCTAAGTGCAGCCAGCATAAACAGCTTTTTTTCAGGCGGCAAGGGGAAATTGGTGGGGTCGTTGTTTTGGACTTGCGGTTTCTGTGAGCTAATTGGTGGCGGTCATCGGCGTAAAGTTTTCCTAAAAGTGGATAAAAAATGTAGGGGTCGGGTTTATCCCGACCCACTCAACGTCAAGTCTTAAGCCGTGTTTCACACTTTATTTTATGGTGAGAGGGTTTCGTTACTTAGTATTACCTATCAATGACTTAGCCTCAGAAGGATGATGCATGGCAATCTGATGCTGATTGTGCAGGGCAATGTAAAATATTCTGGGAAAAACTTAGATCTTGTGCGACTTAATCGAAAGCTCAAAACCACAGGCATGGGCATATTTCACCAGCGTAGACCAGCTGGGGTTGGAGTTACCTTTTTCTAAGCGGCTGATATTGCTCTTTTGTGTCTGCATCCTTTGTGCAACCTGTTCTTGCGTGAGCCCGGCTTTAGTGCGCATGGAGAGCAGTTGATCAATAAAGTTAAATTCAGCCTCCAACTGCTCGTATTCAGCTTTTACTTCAGGATTATCTAAAGCACGTTGTTTTAGTATTTGCAGACTCATAAATGTTGAACCTCTTTTTGTCGTTCGCGAGCAGGCGTTAACGCTATTTACGCGACCAGCTTAGTTATCTTATAAGATAACTTTCGGCAACGTTGTTGTCTATTCGTTTAGCTTCAGTGGTGAGGCGTAATTCTTGATACCCCAACCCTGCGACAATATGTCACATGGGTAGCAACGGAACTTTTTAGTAAAATCAGGGACATGCAACTAGCTATTTCCTGAAGGTTTTTATGAATTTTCCGCTATCCCGCCTGACTCTTGCTTTAAGTTTAGTTTGTTTTCCTGTCACTGTGCTTGCCGCTGACCCGGCAAATAAAGACGATGAGGAGATAGAGCGGGTCTCGGTCACAGGCCAGGTATTGAATAGCCCTGGTCAGTTGATCATGGACCCTAAAGCTGCGCGTCAGCCTTTGCCTGCCCACGATGGTGCTGATTATTTAAAAACCATTCCGGGTTTTTCTGTGACCCGCAAAGGTGGCGCTGATGGCGATGCTTTATTCCGTGGTATGGCAGGTTCGCGTTTAGGCATTTTGGTCGATGGTGAAAATATATTGGGAGGCTGTAACTCCAGAATGGATGCACCAACTGCTTATATTTATCCTGAATTGCATGACTCGATGACAGTGATTAAGGGGCCACAATCTGTGATTCATGGCGCTGGTCATTCCGCTGCTGTGATTTTATTTGAGCGCACTACCGAAGCTTTTGAGCAACCGGGTTACCGCGCACATCTGAGTGCTACAGGTGCCAGTTTCGGCCGTCATGATGAGCTTGCCGATCTGCAATTGGGGCAAGAAAAGGGCTATTTGCTGTTAAGTGGCAGCAACTCTCAGTCGGACAACTACAAAGATGGCGATGGCACTGAAGTGCATTCGCGTTATCAGCGCTACAGTGGCAATATTGCATTGGGCTGGACACCGGACAGCGATACCAAAGTCGAACTGTCTGCGTCACGCAGTGACGGTGAAGCTGCTTATGCCGATCGTGGTATGGATGGCAGCCGTTTTTTACGCGATAGCCTGAACTTCAGGGTCGAGAAAAATGCCATTAAACCCTGGTTGGAACAAATCAAATTCCACGCTTTTGATAATGAAGTTGATCATCTGATGGATGATCAGCAATTGCGTAAGCCCGGCATGATGGGTTACGCCAACCCATTGCGTGAAACCAAAGGTGGCCGTTTTTCTGCAGTGTTAGTGCCTGCAAGCGCTCACAAGCTGACCTTGGGAGTTGATCACCAAGAAAGTGCACACAGCTCACGTTCTGCGCCAGTTTCAGCCATTTACACCAACTGGCTGGATGATGCCGAAGTGTCACAGTTTGGTGTTTTTACTGAGTGGCGTTACGCTGCTTCGCTACAAAACACCCTGGTGGCGGGCTACAGATGGGATCATTGGAAAGCTGAAGATCAGCGTCTGGTGATTAAAGGCATGATGAGCTCAGTACCTAATCCAACAGCTTTAGATCGCAGAACTAACGACTTGCACAGTGGCTTTGCCCGTTTTGAGCATAAGCTTGCAGAGCAGCCTGCTAGTTGGTACCTGGGGCTTGGCACAACGTCCAGATTTCCTGATTACTGGGAGCTAATCGCCAAAGAAGCGGCCGGCAGTATCAGTGCTTTTGATAGCTTACAAAGCGAAATCACTACTCAACTGGATACAGGTTACCTGTTTAAAAATGACAAAACCCAATGGTCGGTTTCAGCCTTTTACAATCAAATTGACGATTTTATTCTGGTTGATTACAGCTCAAGGATGAAAAGTAACGGTTTCGTTCGCAACATAGATGCCAGCAGCTATGGTGCTGAGTTGGGCATACAGCACAAGCTGACAGCGCATTGGCAAACTGAAGCTACTCTGGCTTATGTGCGTGGTGAAAATGACACGGATGGCACAGCATTAGCCCAGTTATCACCACTAGAACTGAAACTGGGTTTAAGTTATGCCCAGGATAACTGGTCTGTTGGCTCGCTGGTCCGGGTGGTGGATGCACAAAACCGCTTTGATCTGAATAAAGGCAATATAGTGGGCAAAGACTTAGGGGCAACACCGGGTTTTGCTGTGTATTCACTGAATGCCAGTTGGCGTCCAATGGCTAGTTTGTTATTCACCGCTGGTGTGGATAACCTGTTTGATCGCACTTATGCTGAGTTTGTCAGCTGTGCTTCCGGCAATGGTATGGGCGGCGCTATACCGGGTTACGTGCAAACAGGAAGAGTGAATGAGCCAGGTCGCACGGCCTGGCTGAAATTACAGTGGAACTGGCAGGGTGATTTTTAAAGCACCACTGATAAGTTTATTCAGTGGCACGGCTTATCGCGAACTCAGGTTGTTTAACTTAGCCGCAAGAAGATTCAGCCAATTTATGCTAATTTGCTTGCGGTTGCCATTTTGAAAAGACTTGCCTGTGGACAGACGCCATTTTTTAACTTTAAGCAGTGCCGCTGCTGTAGCTACGTTATCCGGTTGCCAGTTCAGCCCTGTTACTGCTTTGCCAGAAGCTACAGACTGGCAGCTGCTCAAGGCCAGTTTTTCCGGCCAGTTGCTATTTCCATCAGAGAACGGTTTTAGTCGTTTTTATAAAGCGGCCAATTCCCGTTACGACTCAATTATTCCAGCTGTGATAGCGCGTTGTGCCACTAAGGCCGATATACAGCTGGTTTTAGCTTTTGCCCGTCGTTATCAATTGCCTATTACAGGCCGCAGTGGCGGGCATAATTATGCGGGTTACTCCAGTACTCAGGGTATTTTGCTGGACTTAGCTTTGATGGCCGATATTCAGTTGCAGCCAGAAGACAACACAGCCTGGATTGGCGCTGGCGCTAAATTAGGCGATGTATACGACCAACTGAGTAAAAAAGGCCGCTCCATTCCGGCAGGCAGTTGCGTAGGTGTGGGTATTGCAGGTTTAACTCAAGGCGGCGGTTTTGGTATTGCAGACCGATTATACGGTTTAACCTGTGATGCAGTGCTCGAGGCTGAACTGGTGACAGTGGATGGCGAAGTGCTGCGTTGCAGTGAGCAGCACAATGCAAATTTATTCTGGGGTTTACAGGGCGGTGGCGGTGGTCAGTTTGGCATAGTCACCCGCTTTAAATTTCAAACTTTTGCCACTAGCGATATCTTAAGTTGCAGGGCTTCTTTTGCGTTGAAAGACGCTTTAGCTGTGCTGAGTGCCTGGCAAGACTGGAGTCAGCAGTTACCAGAACAGTTATGGTCGCAAGTGGCTTTATGGTGGAGCGGCGATACAAAACGTGAACTGGTGGTACAAATACGTCTCACCAGCCTGGGGTTGACTGAACAGGCCAAGCAATTATGGCAAAACTGGTTGCAGCTTTTGAAAGTAGAGCCGCTGACCCAGGAAGTGGCTTTGCATTCCTATCGGGATTTTATGCTCAGTGATTGTGATGGGTTGGAGATGTCTGAATGCAAACTGTCACATCAGTCGGAGCAGGCCAAACTGAACCGCACTGCAATGACCGGAAGTTCGGATTTTTTTAATCAGCCTATTAATCAGGCTGGTTTAACAGCTTTGCTGGAACAGGTGCTTAAGCGACATCGGCAGGGGTTTTCAGGCGGTATTTTATTCACCTTGATGGGCGGTGCTATTGGTTCAGTTGCCATAGATCAGACCGCTTTTGTACACAGGGATGCGGTATTTTGTGCTCAATATATGGTGAGTTACCCTGTGGGTACTGATGAGACTTCATTAAAGAATGCTGCGCTTTGGGTCAATCAGATGCGTACTGTTATGCGGCCTTACAGTACAGGTGGGGCTTATTTAAACTACACAGACGCTTTACTTAAAAACTGGCCTGATGCTTATTATGCGGGTCATTACAGCAAACTACAGCAACTGAAAGGCCGTTACGATCCACAGTGGTTACTACGATTTGCACAAGGCATCACACCAGCCTGACCTAAGAGGGATATCAGAGGATGAAGTTTAAGCTATTGAATTTATTATTTTTATCACTAACCCTGCCAGCTTTCAGCCTTGTGGCTGAACAGAAAATCCACAGCACAGATTTTGTGGCTGATGGGGTTTTTCATGCCGCTATTGAAGGCCCGGCTACAGATCAAAACGGCTATCTGTATGCAGTGAATTATGGCGTTGAAGGCACTATAGGCAAAGTCAGTCCAGAAGGTGAGGTGAGCTTAGCTTTGACTTTACCTAAAGGCAGCATTGGCAACGGTATACGTTTTGACCAAAAAGGTCTGATGTATATAGCAGATTACACAGGCCATAATATTTGGCGTTACGACGGAAAACAGTTGCAGCTGCATGCTCATCAGCCTTTGATGTTTCAGCCAAACGATTTAACCATAGCCACTAACGGCGTGATTTTCGCCAGCGACCCGGACTGGAAAAACCGCAGAGGCCAGTTGTGGCGTATTGAAACAGATGGCAGATCCAGTCTGGTCGAAACAGAAATGGGTACCACCAACGGAGTGGAAATCAGCCCAGACCAGACCAGGTTGTATGTCAATGAAAGCGCGCAGCGCAGAGTCTGGGTTTATGATTTGGATGACAAATTTAACGCCAGCAATAAAAGACTGTTGATCCAGTTCCCTGATTTTGGCTTAGACGGCATGCGCTGTGATGCTGCAGGCAATCTTTATATAGCGCGTTATGGTAAAGGTGTGGTTGCTAAAGTGAGCCCGGACGGCACTTTGCTGAAAGAATACAAGTTAAAAGGTGAGTTTCCGACCAATGTCACTTTTTCGCAAAAAGACCCAGGCTTGTTATATGTCACTATGCAAAAACGTGGCGCTGTTGAGCTGATAAAGCTCTGACGCAAAAAGCTGCTTTTTTGCAGCTTTCATCGAAATTGGCTTGTGTGGTTAATGCACCTGATAGTGGCGGCAAAAAAAGTCGATCACTTTGTCCGGATCAGGCCTGGTCAGCATTTTATGTTTCAGCGCTAAACCTACTGCGAGAGCTCTTAAACTGTCATCTAGAGGTGCACCTGCAGGCTTTTTAATTTGATGATGCTGAAACAGAAAATTCAGCGCAGCTCCAGCATAAGAGTTCACCGAGTGCGAAGGCAGTAAACGCAGTTCCTGCAGCCTTACTCCAAGTTCACGCATGCGTTGTAAGCGGTTGGCTTCGTTCATGTATGTCTCCTTTCAACAGCAGTAAAACCTGATGTTTCTATATCTGCCGTGATCGGGAAAGCTTTAGTGAAATCCTTGCTACTGAATTTGCTATGGCCGTCGGGTAAGGAAAATGCTGGCATAAACTCAGCCGTTACAAGGGTGAGAAAATCAGCAAGTAGAGCGACTTGCGTCCGCTGAAAAGGAAAATGCCGCCATAAACCAGAACATCTGACAGAGGGAGGTCTTTGGAGGTACCTGTACTCTGTGGCGGCTTTCAAAACCCTGTTTCGTGGGAATGAGGACGAAACAGGGAAAACTAGGAGAAAACATTGTTGCCGGGCCGGGTTAGCAGCTCGGCAAAGAGCAATCAGGCATACACATGGTCAAAAATATTCAAAAAAGTCGGCACTTTTTCAATATGAACCGGAATATGCAGACGGCTGGCGATATCGCTGGCGGATATGACGCCCCGAATATGGTGAGATTCGGTATCTATTACTAAACAATACTGCTCGCCATTGTGTTGCAGAGTGCTCAGCACATCGCCGATAGAGCAGTGTTTGATTTGCTGATAGGCCAAGGCTTTGATTTTATCGCGTGGACGCATTAAATCAGCTACTGTCAGGTCAGTACGATTGACCCCTTTGCCTAAGCGTTGCAGTACATTCTGGATAGACAACTGTTCGTAGCTGATTAAACCAATCAGTTCCTGATTGGCGTCTATTACCAGTTTTAGCTTGCTATGCTCGTGATTCATCATATCCTCTGCTTCGACTGCACAGGTGCCAGAATCAATCATCATAGGGCTGTTGGTTTTAAAATCAGACAGGAAATCCAGCGCCGCTGAATTTAACGTTGCTTCGGCAAATTCAGCGGGCTGAACTAAATGATCTATCACGTCAACGTTGAATAAATTTAACTTTTTCATAGAAACCTCTCGTCAGTCCGCTCAGAGGCAGCGAACCGAATATCAATACAATCAATGGATGTCGTCAGATCTATGGCGATGAAGCCTGAAACTCTGACTATTTCAATGAATTAAGAGAGGTGTACTGGTGGCGCACGCGCTGCATAACAGCTTTGCTGCGCTTTATTGAAGTTTGTATCTGGTTGCTGATAAAAACGATTTTGTGCTGCGGGAAATTCAAAGCTATTCCAGCAGGCGGCACCTTTATCGTCATCAGTTGAAGTTTCTGTTAAGTCGACAGTGGAATGAGTGGCAGAGGCCACCAGAGCAACGGTGAAGTTTTTATTCGCCTGCTGTAAATCTACCCAACTGCTGGATGCAGAATGGCCTGCTGAAGGAAACAGCAAACTCAGGTAAAACAACACTGCGATAAAACTTAAATACTTCATTTTTCGCGCCCGGAATAAACCAATACAGCTTGGCCTTCTCCTGACTATAGCAGCGTTGTTTTTTAAAATGCAAATAAAAGAAATGAAAAAAGTGATAAGGGTTATTTTAAAGATCGACACTTTCCTTGTGTCAGATCAATAAAAGTCTGCTGTTTAATAGATGAAAGTTGTTGATTTTTTTAGTGCTTCATAAAAACTTCATGCCCTGTTTTAACAGCCAGGCGACCAGCAGCAAAGTTAAAAAACCTGTCAGATACAACAACACAAACCACTGGCCCTGGGAAAGTTTATTGAACCATTTCATCAGTAGCCCTCCTGATAATCTTCAATTTTTCCAGCAAAAATCTTATAGCCCCATAAAGTGTAAGCACAAATAAGAGGTAGAAAGATAAAGATGCCTGGCAGCATAAACATCAGACTGCTGTCAGGCGCTGCGGCTTCCAGGTAGGTCAGTTGGCGTGGCAGCAAGTAAGGAAACACACTGACCAGTAAACCGACAAAAGCCAGCAAAAACAAGCCAGAAGCCAGCCAGAACGGCCTTTCTTCATGACGTTGCTGCACTGCGGTTTCAGCTTTATGGCTGCGGTTTACCCGGCCTAAGTCGCGGAATAATAAACGGGCGGCAAGCATCGACAACAGAGGCAGTGGGATTAACCATAACGCATGCCAGCCGCCAAACCAGCGAGCCCGAATTTCCGGCTCAATCCAGACAGTCCAGAGGCTGACCAGCAGCATGGATAACATCACAATCAATACTAAACGCTGACCATAACGGGCTGCTTTGTGTTGCAGCTCGCCACGGCTTTTCATCACCAGATAGCAGCAGGCCAGCAGGGCATAACCCGCCATTACGGCTAAACCACAAAATAAGCTGAAAGGGCTGAGCCAGCTAAAACTGGACTGGTCAATAAAATCTGTTGGTACACCTTGTACTAAAGTGCCCAGCATCAGGCCCTGACAGAACGCAGCAAGGCTGGATCCAATGGCAAAAGCTGAGTTCCAATATTTCTTTGAAGTGTCTGATTTAAATCGGTATTCAAAAGCTACACCACGGAAAATTAAGCCTATCAGCATCAGTATTATCGGTAGATAAAAAGTCGAGGCAATAGCGGCATAAGCGGCAGGGAAGGCTCCAAATAATATGACGCCGCCAAACACTAGCCAGGTTTCGTTACCATCCCAGACGTGAGCGACAGACCGCATCAAATGATCGTGTTCGGCATCGCTGTTAAACCAGGGGTATAAAATGCCCATGCCTAAGTCAAAACCATCCAGTAGCACATACATCAGAATGGCAAAACCAAGCAGTAATAGATAAAACAGGCCTAAACCCAGTTCCAGCTCCATTAGTAGGCTCCTTTTGTTTCAGTGGCAGGGGAATTTGATGTTTCAGCATCAGTGGCTAAGGTTTTGGTAAAAGACAGCGCATAACCCGAAGCTTTTACGCCTATACGTTGTTGTTGCAGGTGATCGATAGGTGCCGGGCCTTTTTTGATTAGCTTACGCATAAAGTACAGATACACAGCAAACAGCAGGCTGTAGGTCAGCACAAACAAGGTCAGCGAAAATAATACCCGTTCTGCAGGTAAAGGGCTGACCACTTCACTGGTGCGCACCAAACCATAAATAATCCAGGGCTGACGACCAATCTCAACCACATACCAGCCTGCTAACACCGCGATAATTCCTGTAGGAGCCATCAAGCTGACAGGCCAGAGGAACCAGTTGCTTTGATACAAGGTGCCACGCCAGCGCAGGTAAGCGCCCAGCAGCGCAACGCCTATCATCAGCAGGCCAATACCCACCATGATGCGGAAGCTGAAAAACACCATAGGCACATTAGGTCTGTCGGCTGCGGGCACTGACTTTAGGCCTTGCAACTCACCATCCCAGCTGTGCGTCAGTATTAAGCTTGCCAATCCTGGCACTGCCACTTCATAGTGATTTTTTTCAGCTTTCATATCAGGTAAAGCAAATAATAACAGCGGAACATTGGCTTCTTTTTCTGCCCAGATCCCTTCCATGGCCGCCAGTTTCACTGGTTGGTGTTCCTTCACGTTTAAGCCATGTAAGTCACCCACCCAGGCTTGCAGCGGGGTCAACACCAAAGCTATCCATAAGGTCATAGACAACCCCTTGCGGCCAAAATCTATATGTTGGCCTTTGCGTAAATACCAGGCATGAGTAGCCATCACCACAAAAGTGGCTGTGATAAAAGCGGCTAATAACATATGGAAAAAGCGGTAGGGCATAGAGGGGTTAAAAATTACTTCTATCCAGCTGACGACTTCAAATTTACCATCAACAAACTGATGCCCTTGTGGGGTTTGCATCCATGAATTGGCCGCAATAATCCAGAACGCAGAGATCCAGGTGCCCACTGCAACTGTGACAGTGGCGAAAAAATGCATTTTGGCGCTGACACGCTGCCAGCCAAATAACATTACCCCTAAAAAGCCAGCTTCAAGGAAAAAGGCAGTCAGTACTTCATAAGCCATTAAAGGCCCAATCACTGCACCTGCCATTTCTGAGAATTTGGAGAAATTAGTACCAAACTCATAAGACAAGACAATGCCCGACACCACTCCCATACCAAAGGTAATGGCAAAAGGTTTGATCCAAAACTTAGCCAGTTGCAGATACTGCGGATTACCGGTTTTCAGCCATAAGCCTTCCCAGATCGCAATCAGCGTGGCTAAACCTATGGTGATAGAAGGAAAAATAATATGGAAGCTTACCGTAAAAGCAAACTGGATCCTGGATAGGATACTGACATCAAGTTCCATAACTACCTCAGTTTTTAGACGTTTTGATCCGGCTAAGCGCAGCAGGCGCTATGGCCACGGATAACAACAGCAACATGGTCAGCAGTTCGGCTGCAAAAATCGACAGGTCAGGCATAGTGTTCTCTTTGTTGACAAGTTATACAGCATTCAGGCTGCTTAGCTTTGTAGTGCCAGAATCAGGCCATAATTTCATGTATTTATAACGTGATGATTTTAAATGAATAAAATTTAGTGTTTGCAGGTATTGTTAACTTGGTTTACGCTTCAAAGCCAAAGTGGTGACAACTAAGTTAACGGTGAGCTGTGGATTTAATTTTAGCTTTTGAGCTGATGATGTTAGTCACCAGTGCTTGTGCTGCCTTGATGTCGGGTTGGTTATGGTGGCATTCGCGTTATCAGCGCAGGCTGGCAGGTCTGGCTGGCTTTGGTGCCATGATGGCGCTCTGGTGTCTGGGTCATATTTTCGTATTACACAATGAGCCGCAGCTTGGCCGCTATTTATTGTTGGCTAATCCTTTCATGCCAACCTTTTTTCTGCATTTTGCGTTGCGTTTTGTCGAGCAGGATCAGGTAAGAGCGCCTTGGTTGGGTTGGGCTCGTCGCCATATTGGCTGGTTGTATTTTCTGACTTCGTTAGTGGTGTTGCTGAGCTGGAGCCTTGATGCCGCTGATGTACTGCAAAGTGTTGCTTTGGGCCAGGTTTTTGTTTTTCACTCTTATGGTTTTTTAAATCTGCTCTACACAGTGGTTCTGGGTGTATTGGCTCATGCCGTATTGTGGTACGGCTGGCGTTATCATCAGGGCAATAAAAAGCGCTCAATAGTGGCGATGTTTTTAGCGGGTGGCTGGGGTTTATTGCTGGCGACTCCGGTCGTATTTCCTTCCTTTGGGCTGGACTGGTTTCCTTATCCTATGTTGTTGCTGCCGAGCTATCCGGTGTTGCTGGTCTATGGCGTAGTGCGTTACCAGATGCTGGCGGTGAATGCACTGGCCAACAGAGCCTTACTCTGGCTGGTGATGTCCTTGTTATTGCTGTTGTTGATGGCACTGGTCAGCTCGATTTTTGGTCAGTTGGGCATGCAGGCTCTGGCGAATGTACCTGGCTGGCAATTGTGGTTGTATTCCAGTCTGGTGTTGTTGTTAACAGCCGCCTGTTACCGGCCTGTGGCTAAATTGGCTGAACGCTTGATTTACCCTGGTGCCACTTTGGATCCGGCGTTGATCAACGTCTGGCGGCAGCAATTGGGTCAGTGTCAGAACTGGCTTCAACTAAGTCAAACCGCAGCTGAGTTATTGTCGACTACTTTGACACAGAAGGTGCAGGTGGAACTACCAGGTGCTATAGCCGGTGAGCAAAGTCAGCTAAAACTGCGGTGCGACAGACAACAAAACCAATGGCAAGTGCAGTTGGTGGGCTGGGATGATCTAACACCTGGTCTGCGTTTAATGGCCGAAGTCTTTGGCTCTTTGCTTGGCAGCAGCTGCGAGTTACTGGCGCAATCTTTGCAGCTGGCTGAAGCTGAAAAACAGCAGTTGTCGCAACAACATCTGGTTGAAATGGGCGCTTTAGCCGCTTCTATGGCGCATGAATTGCGTAACCCGCTGAATATTATTTCGATGGCATCCGCTGGTGTCGATGCCGAGTTGCGTGGTCATATTCAGCAGCAACTGAAAAGGGCCGACCGGCTGATTTCCGATATGTTGGTCTACTCAGGTCGGTTGCAGCTGCAATATAGTCAGATGGAACTTGAACCTCTGTTGCAAAGCTTGTTACAACAATTCGATTGGCAGCAGGTAAAGCTTGAGCTGAAGGTACCAACTGGTTTGATGCTGCAGGCCGATCAGCACAGAGTGCAGCAGGTATTCTTAAACTTATTTGATAACGCCAATGCGTTCTTACGTAACCTGGCCAACGCATCTTTGCTGATTGAAGTGACTGATCTACAGCATCAAATCCGGTTTAGGGTGCATAACAATGGTCCGGCTTTGGATGCCAGTTTAACCACACAACAATTATTCCGGCCCTTTATCAGCAAACGTAGCGGTGGCAGTGGTTTAGGTTTGGCCATAGTGAAACGTATTATGGATGCCCATCAGGGCCAGATCAGTTTCCGTACTGATTTGGGCTGGCCTGTCAGTTTTGAACTTTTGTTTCCAAAGTTTCCGAAGGATACTCCTTATGTTTAGCGCTATCACGCCTGCACAGGCGCGCATTTTAATAGTGGATGACGAACCGGCCTTTCGTTTATTAGCCGAACGTTTTTTACAGCAACAAGGTTATCAGGTGGCAGCAGCTGCTAATCTGGAAGAAACCCGCAGTAAATTGCAGCAGTTTGATGCCGACTTAATTTTATTGGACTTGGCGTTACCACCTGCGTTTGACCCCGCCCATACGCTGGCTGCTGTGCCTGAATTCTCCAGCAGGCCTGTGATTATTTTAACCGGACATGCCGAACGGGAGCTGGCATTGCAGGCTATAGCTCAGGGCGCGTGGGACTTTATTGCCAAACCCATAGATCCAGAATTATTGGCTGTAGTGGTAAAACGGGCTATCACTAAACATCAGCTGGAAAAAGAGCTGAGTCAGTTAAAACAAGGTTTGCAGCAGCATAGTTTTTTGCCGAAGTTGGCTGGTCATTCGCGGCATATGGAAACAGTTCGTACCTTAGTGCAACGTATAGCACCTACAGAAGTGCGGGTGCTGGTGACAGGGCCATCCGGTACAGGTAAAGAAGTGATTTCGCGAGCTTTGCATGAACTAAGCCCACGATCGGGCAAAGCTTTTGTCTCAGTTCATTGTGGTGCTATTCCGGCTGAACTGTTGGAAAGTGAGCTGTTTGGTTATGTCAAAGGAGCTTTTACCGGTGCAGATAAAGACCGGCAGGGTTTATTAAAACTGGCGGATGGCGGTACTTTGTTTCTGGATGAAATTGGCGAAATGCCGCTGGCGATGCAGGTGAAATTACTGCGGGTGCTGCAAGAGGGCACTTTTTATCCTGTTGGCGGGCGTGAGCAGCAAAAAATTGATATCCGCTTAGTGTCGGCCACCAATGCCAATCTGCCTGACTTAGTGAAACAAGGTAAGTTTCGCGAAGATCTGTATTACCGTATCAAAGGGGTCACCATAGAAACAGTGGCTTTGGATGAGCGGCGGGAAGATATTCCTTTGCTGATCCAGTTTTTTCTGGAACAACTAAGCCAGCAGTATGGCCTGAAACTACAATTGGAGTCGGCGGCTATCAGCTGGTTCTTGCAAAAACACTGGCCAGGGAATGTGCGCGAATTAAAGAATACACTGGAAAGTGTCGCTGCTATAGCCCAACAAGGGGTGATCCGGGTTGCAGATATTCAACTGCTGCATCTGGAGCATCAAAGCACTCCGACAGACAGCGAACTCTTGCCAGGATCGGATTTAAGTAGTCTGGATGAACAGGTCAAAGCATTGGAGATCCGTTTAATTCAACAGGCCATGGCCCAACATAGAGGTAATAAGAGTCAAGCCTCGCGTATTTTGGGTATTTCCCGTCAGGGCTTACTGAAAAAAATTGAGCGTTACGGCCTGACAGATTTGGGTGATGAGTAATCCAACCTATACTCAGACACAAAGAGCCAATAGGAGTTACCAGCTATGACCGATTTTATTGCCCATGGTAAGTTCAGCGTCACACCTCAAGGCGAAGTTTTATTGTGTGAAATTCAGGGCGCCTGGAACAAGGAGGCTTCAGAGCAACTTATTGAGGATCTAAAAGCCCAGGTACAAGAATTTTCCGGAAAAAAGTGGGCCAGGGTTATGGATATGCAAGGTTGGGAGCTGGCGACACCTGATGCGCTCAGTATGATGACAGCCTTTAGTGCCTGGGAAGATCAACATGGCTGTGTGCTGCGCTGTTTTGTCGGTTTAAATACAGTTCAGCAACAGTTGTTGGAAATGAAATACCAGCACTCACATAAACCCCAACATTTTAGCCACACAGATACAGCGCTGAGTTACGCCAAACAATTTTTGCAGCGGCTTTAATCAGCCTGCCATGTCGGCATACCAGGCTTTGGTGAGTACTTTTTCCAGAGCCGCAGCTGTAGCTTCTTTGATAGGCATATTTTGCTTACTGAGTTCGTAATCCAACTGAGCAATTTGAGCTTTATGATTCATCATCATTGGCGGCATCACACTGGTCAGGCTTTGTTCTGCTGCAATCACTGCAGCAGGTTCATCTGTACGTATCACTTTGCATATTGACAGTAAGACTTCGCCCTCGCGGCCACGGTAACCTGCTGCACCAAACATACGGCAAACGGCAGGGCGGTAGGGGTAAACACCACACTGGCCACTTTTACGATCTTCTGAAGAGGCCTGATAAAAATAACAGCCATCCAGCTCATGGTGTTGCAGGGCTTCGAGTGTGCTTTCAGCTGTGCCTTGTTCGTACAAATAAAGTGCCAAAGGCAACATTTCAAGTACTGAGGCTTCAATACCAGGATGCAGACAACATTCACCACAACCACTGCGGCAAAACAGTTTGCGATCATTCTGGTAACTACTGTAAGTCTGAGCAATTTCGTCGTTGAGGATCATTAACGTCGAGGCTGTCTCGCGCAGCTGCTGCATAGGTTCTCCGAACAAACAGCAAGACCCCATCTGGGGCGGGGCGCTATTGTAATGACAGCGAATCAGACTCAGCAATAGGGCGCAAAAAATATACTTTTGCTGCTGAAAATGGGGGTAGTTGCTGGTTTTATTCCTGTTGATAAAGAGGGCGGGGTTTGGCGATGCCGTAGCCTTGAGCGAAGTCTATTCCCATTTCTGTCAGCTTGTGACAAATCTCCATGTTTTCAACGTATTCGGCTACGGTTTGAATTTTCATAGCTCTGGCTATATCGTGAATAGACTGCACTATGGCGCAATCAAATGGGTCGATGAGCAAGTCACGGACAAAACTGCCGTCAATTTTAACAAAGTCGATCGGGAAGTTTTTCAGATACCCATAAGAAGAAAAACCACTACCAAAGTCATCCAAAGCAAACTTACAGCCTAAAGTGCGGAAGTGAGAAATAAAATCCAGTGTCTGATGCACATTTAAAATTGCCATACTTTCTGTGATTTCAAAACAGACCTTGGCAAAAGGAATGCGGTATTCACGGAACAAGGAGGCGACATAAGCTTTAAACAGAGGATCTGTTAACGAAGCGCCGGATAAATTGATATTGGCTAAATTCAGTTCTGCCAGATGCTCGGGTTGCTGTGCCAACCAGCGGAAGTAATTGCGGATCACCCAGCGGTCTATTTGCGGCATCAGACCATAACGTTCGGCTGAACTTAAGAAATTTCCCGGTGCTATCAGTCCCTGATCCGGCAAAGATAAACGCAATAACAGCTCGTAATGCAAACCCTGTTGAGCCTGCTGTATTGCAGCTATAGGCTGTATAAAAAGCACAAAGTTATCTTGTTCCAGCGCCTGACGTAAGGTTTTTAACCACTGAATTTCAGACTGATGCCTTTGTAGCTCTTCATCATCGGCATTAAACATATGAATACGGTTACGGCCTTTTTCTTTGGCAACAAAACAGGCAGAGTCTGCTTGTTTTAACCAATGTTCAGAATTTCTATTGCCGTCCGAGTTTTCTGCCAGACCAATACTAACACTGATGTTAAACACGCTGTCCTGCCAGATAAAACGAAATTCTTTCACTGTGTCCAGCAATTGACGGGCAATAGCAAAAGCTTCATTACCCTGTACGTGCGGCAGCAGCACCACAAATTCGTCACTTTCCAGCCGGGCTAAAATACCTCTGTTATCCAGTACTCTTTGCATTTGATTGCCGAGCTGGCACAAC
Organism: Rheinheimera sediminis; assembly: GCF_004005375.1. GTDB lineage: Bacteria > Pseudomonadota > Gammaproteobacteria > Enterobacterales > Alteromonadaceae > Pararheinheimera. Next base: position 110,870 of record NZ_RZUF01000003.1, read on the forward strand.
AAGGCATCACCTGCTCTGTGATCGCAAGTGGTATTGATCAGCTTAAACTGATCAATATCCAGATACAGCAGCGTTGCTTTGTGTTCGCTGCCTAGCGTCAAATCCAACTGCCCAATAAAATAGTGCCTGTTGTACAAAGAGGTGAGCGGGTCGTGAGTGGCCAGATAAGCCAGCTGTTCAGTATTTTGTTTGTGGGCTGTGATATCGACTATAGAGCCATGCACGTAAGCAGTTTGGGCTTTGTCTCCTTGTGCCAGCCTGGCAGACATTAAAGCCCAAAATGCTGAACCATCAGCGCGCAGCCCCCTGATTTCAAAATTTTTATTGTCGCCTAGTTGCAGCTGTTTCAGCATCTGTTCCCTGTCTTGCGGGTTGGCGTAAAAACGCGCCATACCGGATTTGGACACGTCCAGTTGCATTTGCTGTAAATTTTGATAGCCCAGCATCGTCAGCAATGCCTGATTGGCCGTGATCAATTGCCCCTGCAGGGTACTGGTAAACATGCCTTCCACAGCGTTGTGATAAATGTCGTAATACTGCTGCAAGTGGGCATGTGCCAGCCGTTGATGATCTATGCTTTGTTGTTGGGCGCTCCTGATATTTTGTACCAAGCTGAAACTCATCAGTGCCATACTGCCCATGACGGCCATCAACAACAGGTATTGCCAGGCCTGACCTGTGGGTAAATAGCCTATTTGCGACAGAGCCAATACAACGATACAACCGAAGAAAAATGCCCAGCCCAGAGCAAAGGTTTTGGCGGTACGGTCGCCTTTAATCGCATGCACCAGTGCGAAAAGGCTGTTGATACCTAAACACAATGCAGTCACCACCAATAAACCCCAAAAACGCAGTTGATTACTGGCGTAGAGAGGGCTGAACAGCAATAACAAGCCACTGACTAAACAGACATAAAAGCCGAAACGCCCTAATATGCCGCCTTGCTGATGCCGTACATGCCAGATAAACAGTGTCAGGCAGGTGTAAGTTGCACCGGCCGCTACATATAAAATCGCCTGATTAATTTCTGGATAGTTGGGCCAAAGCATCGCAAAGGCCAGGCCATTCAGAATGGCTAAAACCAAAGCGCAATTAATGAAAAAACCTGAATAATACAAATAGAGCCGTTGCTGTGCAGAGAAAAATAAAAACAGGTTATACAGCGCCATCAATAATAAAACGCCACAAAGCAGTCCATCCAGAATATTCTTATACAGCTGGTCTAACACAAAGTTGTTGTGTTGCCATAAAGTCAGCTGCACAGGCGCTATGGCTGCATCCTGAACTTTGATAAAGAGATCAAGTTCCTGGCCAGGTGTAAAGTTAATTGGAAAGGCAAAACTGCGATAGGCCAGAGCGCGCTGATAAAAAGGCACCGAAGCGCCTGTGCTGCTTAATAGCTGCAGATCATTTTTTTCTCTATTGTAGCTGTACACTTGCACCAGATCGGCCAGCGGAAAATCATAATGCAGCACAGTCTGAATAGGGGTTTGACCTTTGTAGTTTAAACGGGTAAACAACCATAATGCCTGATCGGCGCTTTGCAGAGATTTTTTATATTCCTTCACCAGACGAAAGGCATGGTGCCGCTCTGGGTCAAAAATCAGTTCCTCCAGCGGTAAAGCCTTGTGGCTTTGTTGAAAATATAGGGCAGGGCCTAACTCTTGGCGGCTAAGTTGTTTATCAAATTGATTTAGCTGAGCGTGAAAAGCAAAAACGTTGCCGCAAAACATCAGCAGCATTAGCCACCAGAGCTTTAATACATGCTGCAGTTTTTCCTTCATTCAATTCTCAAATTACTGAATTCTTTAGCTAAACCTGACAGTAACATAGCGCTACCTGCACTGTCAGCTGTCACCCAATAACTTTCGCTGTAGTCTTCGTAACAAAATGTAAAAGTTTCATTAACGAAAATCAACCCTAATTCGACCCTGTCCGCGCCGTAAGACAAAGTACCGGTTCGGATTGCGCTTTGTACAAACCAAAGCTTGCACTGCTGCACTTGTTCAAATCGCATAGGCCATAAAGGGGTCAGCAGCAGCTGTTTTGGCTCGATTTGTACTATAAAACCGTTGATGACATTGTGATTCATAGCACTTCCATTAACTGCTGCAGGAAATATCCATACCTTTGCCCCAATCTGGTGGCGGGGCGGCAAAAGCGTCTTTACCTGCTTGTAGCTGATAGGGATTCTGCAATACCTGCATAAGTTCATACAAGGGGCCAGTATCCCCTTGTTCTGCAGCTTCAATGGCTTGTTGAGCTAAATAGTTTCTTAATATATACAAGGGGTTGACGCTATTCATTTGGCTTTTGCGTTCACCATTTGAAACAGATTCCAATGACAGACGAGCGCGGTACAATTCTGCCCATTGATCAAAGGCTGCGACATCCAGCATATGATCCCGTACAGAAGACCCTGTTGCATCATTGCTAAAATCAGCCAGACGGCGGAAACTTAAACTGTAGTCCTGCTGCTGTTGCTGCAATAGTGCCAGCCACTGTCCTATTAAGGCACGGTCTGCGGCTTGTTGTGTACTCAGCCCCAGCTTTTTGCCCATCAGCGTCATGTAATGGTTAACCAGAGTCGGCTCATACAAACCAAGTGCCGAGCGTAAGTCTTCGACTTCAATCAAAGGGGATAAGGCATGAGCCAGCGCGTTGAGGTTCCACAAACCTATACCTGGCTGCTCATCAAAGGCGTATCGACCACCATGGTCTGAATGATTGCAGATATAACCCGGCTGATAATCATCTAGAAAAGCATAGGGGCCATAATCAAAACTCAGACCTAAAATCGACATATTATCTGTATTCATTACACCATGATTAAAACCCACGGCTTGCCACTGGCTAATCAGCTCTGCTGTGCGCACTACCACTTGTTGCAACATAGCCAAAGCGGGGTTTGCGGCATTCAGGCAGTCGGGGAAATGCTGCTGCACTGTAAAGTCGATCAGCCGCTGTAACTGGTTTTTATCACCAGTGTAAAAACAGTGCTCAAAGTGACCAAAACGGATATGGCTTGGGCAAAGCCGTATCACCATAGCGCCTTGTTCTATTGTTTCACGTTGTACAGGCTCGGTGCTGCCGACCAGACTCAAAGCTCTGCTGGTCGGAATACCTAAATGATGCATAGCTTCGGAGGCTAAAAATTCACGAATACTGGAGCGTAATACAGCGCGGCCATCACCAAAACGTGAATAAGGCGTGCGTCCTGCGCCTTTTAAATGCAGATCGTAATTTGTACCATCAGTTCCTTTTACATCACCTAGCAGTAAACCCCGGCCATCGCCTAATTCCGGATTGTAGTGACCAAACTGATGACCTGCATACTTTTGTGCCACAGGGCTGCTGCCGGCAAACAGCTTTTTACCACTTAAATAGTCAGCGGCATCTGTTTGGCTAAAAAACGCGGCGGGGAGCTGCAACAAGGCTGCAGTGTCAGCGCTATACGCCAGAAGTTTGGGCTCTGCAAATGGTGTCACAGCAACAGCGCTGACTAAGTCAGGTAAATGTGTGGCGTAAGTGGAACTTAAAATAAGTGACATAACCAATCCCAAAACTGCGATGGCCTATTGTGGTTGCTGTGTCTGCTTAGCTCAAGCGCTTTCTGCTGTTGAGGCCGTACTTTGGATGTATTTTGCGCTCTGACTTGTATAAACAACAGCTTAGGTCTTTAATGGACCAAAGATACAAAAAATAAACCCAAAGTCCATAATGAGGGAGAATCACAATAATGCGATTTATGCCGTTGATAATATTAGTTTTAGTCGGGTTCTCTGTACCAGCTATGGCACAAGATCTTGTCGCGGGTAAAACCAAAGCTGCGGTTTGTGCTGCTTGTCATGGTGCCGAAGGGGTGTCTGTGATTCCGGATTACCCGAACTTAGCAGGGCAAAAAGTGAAGTATCTGGAAAGCTCGATCAAAGCCTACCGTGATGGTCAGCGTAAACATGCGGTGATGTCACCTATGGCAGCAGGTTTGTCTGATGCGGATATTCTGGATTTAGCCGCCTATTTTGCTGATTTGCCTGCAAAGAAATAGTCATTGTGTGCAGCTGGGCGGCCGCTGGAAGTGGCCGGCCTATCTAAAGCATCAATTTTTATCTGCGGGCTCTTCTGAGGAAACCAGCCACTGCAAACCCACATTTAAAAAGCCGTTTATCACATCTGGAAGCACAGACGAACCTGGCTTTTGGTGTAGTTGTTCTGCTTGTTTTTCTCTTTCATCAGCGCTATTGGTCGCGCCTTCCAGAAAAGCCTGGGCGGCCTGATGTTTATCGTAGCTACTGCAACCCGTCATTAATACTGTGCTGGCCAGAATGGCAATAAAACTAAATCCATGTTTTTGCATAAGCTTTTCCTTTACTGCGTGGCGGTGGGTCTAAAGTTGTAGTTGAGGCGGCAGGTTAATCTGAATGGTTTTTTGTGTCAATGTAGCGTTAATCACCCGCTAAATAATCGCTGATTAAATCAAGAAAATCTGCGCCATACCGGCCTAATTTCGTCTGGCCTACGCCGCTGATAGCTAAGAACTCCAGGCTATTGGTGGGGCAGGCTTGCGCCATTTCTATCAGTGTAGCGTCTGAGAACACCACAAAAGGTGGCACATCGTCGCGCTCTGCAATGGATTTACGTAACACTTTTAAGCGGGCAAACAATTTGCGGTCATAGTTTTGTGGTGCTGCAGTTTTACTGCTACTGCTGGCCTTGGTTTGCACCAGACGTGGTACTGCCAGTTGCAGCTTTTGCTCTGCTCTTAATACAGCCCGTGCAGCTTCCTGTAGTTTTAATACCGAGTGCTGGCTGATGTCCTGCTGTAATAAACCACAATGCACCAATTGGCGCAAAATACTCAGCCAGTAGTCGTGTGACTGATCTTTGCCTATGGCAAAGGTGGATAGTTTATCGTGACCCAATTCGTGAATGCGGCTGGTTTGGCTGCCACGCAATACGTCTATGACATGATTCATACCGAAACTTTGATTCACTCTGTAGACACAAGACAAGGCTTTTCGTGCCAGCTCAGTGGCATCAAATTGTTTAGGTGGATCTACGCAAATATCGCAATTGCCGCAGGGCTTCTGGCTGGATTCACCAAAATAGTTCAGCAGCACTAAACGTCGACAGGTTTGAGCCTGAGCAAAAGCCGCCATCTGGTTAAAACGCTGCAACGCCACTTCGGTTCTGCTGTTGTTCTCATCTTTTTCGATCCAACTGCGCATCCGTGCTATATCTGCAGGGTCCACCAGCATCAAAGCTTCAGCGGGCACACCATCACGGCCTGCACGGCCAGTTTCCTGATAATAAGCTTCGATGGTACGTGGCAGTTCAAAGTGAATAACAAAACGTATATTGGATTTATTAACGCCCATACCAAAAGCTACTGTGGCGATAATCAGCTGGATTTGATCTTTTTTAAAGGCTTCCTGCACCGAGTTGCGCTGCTCATTGGTTAAACCTGCATGGTATGCCGCCACTTGAAAGCCTTTGCTGGCTAATTGCTCGGTCAACTCGTCGACTTTACGACGTGAAGCACAGTAAATGATGCCGCTTTGCTGCTCCTGTTGTTTCAGGTAATTCACCACCTGCTCAAGCGGGCGGAATTTTTCCTGTACTGTGTAGCGGATATTGGGCCTGTCGAAGCTACCAATAGAGACATAAGGCTGTTGTAAATTCAACTGACGGCTGATGTCTTTTTGCGTCGCAGGGTCTGCCGTAGCTGTAAGGGCCATCATGGGCACATGCGCAAAATACTGTTTTAACTGCGCCAGTTCAGTGTAATGTGGCCTGAAGTCGTGGCCCCACTGCGAAATACAATGTGCTTCGTCTATAGCGAATAAACTGACACCTACTTCGGCAAGGCGCGACATAAAGTCTGGCTGCAACAAACGCTCGGGTGCCAGATACAACAGCTTTAACTGCTGATTTCGTAAACGCCTGATCACATCCTGAATTTCTTCTCTGCTTTGGCTGCTGTTAATAAATTCAGCCGCTATGCCGTTGGCCTGTAATGCGTCGACCTGATCTTTCATCAGCGACATTAAAGGCGAGACCACCACAGTGACATAAGGCAGTAACAAAGCAGGTAACTGATAACACAGCGATTTGCCGCCACCGGTAGGCATCAGGACAAAAGTGTCCTGACCGCTCAGGCAAGCCTGGATCACCTCCAGTTGTCCATGACGGAACTGGCTGTAACCAAAAGCTTGTTTTAAGGTGTCGAACAATAGTTGTGGCAAGGGACAAGGCTGCGTTATGAAAAATCTGGCGCATTGTAATCAAATCTGAAGAGGCTGTCTTGGGCATTGTGTCATTGGTTCTGCTGGAGTAGATTGCATACTGCTCTTACCAGTGAAGTTGAGGACGCCATGCACGCCGATCAGTTATTACCTTTTATTGCCGATACTTTTGATCAGATGCCTTTTAACAGGTTATTGGGCTTAAAAGTCACCCGTTTTGACGAACAACAAGCTGAAGTGCGTTTTGACTGGGCAGGCCAATTGGTCGGCAATCCGGTGCAGCAGATTTTACATGGCGGTGTCATTGCCTCAGTGTTGGATGTAGTAGGGGGCTTGATGGCCGTCTCCAGTGCCCTAAGCCGTTTCGGTGATATAGCTGACGCTGAACTTTCGGAAAAACTCGGCAAAATGAGCACCATAGATATTCGCACTGACTATTTACGTCCTGGTCGTGGTCAGCAATTTATAGCCACAGCACAAGTGATCCGTACTGGGAATAAGGTGTGTGTTTGCCGGATGGAGTTGCACAACGAGCAGGGTATTCATATAGCTTTGGGGACTGGTACTTATCTGGTGGGTTGAAGCTCTCTAAGTTCTGAGCAGGCATTGCTAAATGCACCTCTGGGTAGGAGACACTGTGTCCCTGAATGAATAGCTTTTGGCGCCTTAAGGTCCATAAAATATGTGTACTGAGTCAGCTAAAGCTTAGCTTGTTTGGAATAATGAACTTACTTGGTTTATCTGGCTCGCTAAATTGGCTGCAGTCGATATTTATTAACCTGAGCTCAGGGTAATGAGTGTCGAACAGACTGCCTTTAACTGAATAAATCATATAGATAAAAGAATTCATATCAGTAGATTAAGCCTTCAGTGGTACCGCTTATCCCCAACTCAGGTTTATTAGCTGAGCTCTGGTTAAATTATTTCCCTTCTTTTATTCCTCTTTCAGCTATAACTGATCAGCTGTGATTTGTGTTTTTAAGTAACCTGCACTGATTATAAGGATAACAGTTCAGGCTTGACAGATAAGACAAATTGATAATAATGAAACCTTTTGGTGTTGGCGCTAAAATCAAGCTGGGCGCTCAAGTGGAGTTTTGTCTGGCCAAAATAAAAAGCTGGTATTTTTACCACCACTTTCGAAGTCGGGCCCACACTCAAAGTGTGCCGTTTTATCCAAAGAGATTTCTGTGAAGAAGGGGAGCACAATGCAATTGTCGATAAAACAAAGATTGATGTTGTCTGTCAGCGTTATTTGTGTAGGCCTGGTAGCGATGACGGTTTTTGTTTTTATACAACTGGCTAAGATTGAGACACATCTGAGTGAGGTGGTGAATAGAGATAATCCTGCCATTGAACAACTGACTCAGGTGTTGGAGCAGCAGTATGAGCAGGAGTTACTACTGCATAAGGAGTTGCGTTACGTGCCGAAGCAGCAGCCTCAGACTGCGGATGAGTTTCAGCAAGTTAAAGCCGAGTTTCAGCAGCATCATCAGCAACTGAACAACGCTATAAAAGCAGCCCAGTCTCTGTTGAAACCCTCAGCCAGTATGACAGAGCAACAACTACTCCAGGTACAGAACAACATTCAATTGTTGCGGGCCATTGAAGTCATGTCTTCCGAATGGACTTTGGTTGCAGAGCAACTGATACAGCAAACCGGTGCCGGGCAAGAGGCTGTTGAGTTGGAAACCAGGTTGGCCGCCATTGATCAACAACTGATACAGGACGTCAAAAGGCTACTGCATAATGTCGAAAACTTTACGTCAGCGGAGATCCAGAGTATTGATCAGCAAACCCGCTCCTTAGAGTTACAGGTGGTGGTGGCTGCAGTCTTGGTGTTACTGATATCTGTGCTGGTAAGCCGAGCTACCCGGAAAACCATTCAACGAGGTTTGAATAAAGCTATGGGAGCACTCAGAGAGTTGCAACGCGGTAATCTTAGCACCGCTGTGGCTGTGGACGAGGCGGCCGAAATTGGTGACATGCTAAGACTGATGGAGCAGACCAGAAGAGATCTGGCGCAATTGCTCTGGTTAGTACAAAGTTCTACTGTTGAGGTTACTGGTGCAGCCGGAGTTTTGGCTGAAAGCAGCCAGGGTGTGCAAGACAACGTACAGCAGCAAAGTTTGCAGATGGAACAAATTGCCACCGCTATGCACGAGATGTCAGCCACAGCTCACGAGGTGGCGCACAGTGTAGCTACCACTCATTCTGCCAGCGAAGAAGCTGCAAAAAATTCTAGCTCCAGTCAGAGCATCAATACTCAAGCAGCTCAGAGTACAGAGTTGTTAGTGCAAAGTCTGACAGAGAGTACTGCATCTTTATCTGAGTTAGAAAAACACAGTGAAAGCATAGGTGCTGTGTTAGTGGTGATCAAATCTATAGCAGAGCAAACCAACTTACTGGCGTTAAACGCTGCCATTGAGGCTGCAAGAGCAGGCGAACAGGGCCGGGGTTTTTCCGTGGTGGCTGATGAAGTCCGGCATCTGGCGCAGCGTACTCAAACCTCAACCACTGAAATCGAGAATATGATTAGTACTTTCCGGCATAGTGCAAATCAGGCTGTGCTAAAAATGCAACAGAGTAGTGAGTTGGGTGGCAAAGCTATTGCCTTGACTGAGCAGTCCAGTTCGCTGATGCAAAAGGTCAATAGTTCTATTGATAAAGTTCATGGTATGAGCATGCAAATTGCCAGCGCGGCAGAACAGCAAAGTAGCGCTATTGAAGAGATTAATGTCAGCGTCGGCGCAGTGCATCAGGCCGCAGAACACAATACCGGTTTGGTCGCTCAGGTCGCCGCCGCCAGCCAGCAACTGACTGCTATGGCTGAAACCCTGGAGGGTGCGGTAAAAAGGTTTCAGCTACCAGAGGTGGTTTGAAGCCTTCAGTAGCTACTGCTAAAAACGGCTGTAGTGGCAGTCATATGCACAGATTTTTTAGTGTATCTGCCGCCAGTGCTCTGCATTTGGCTCGGCTAAGACAGAAAACTCGCTGCTAAGCTGACTGGCTGAGGCTTACTGCGGCCAAATTAATTCGAATAAGGCGAGATTTTTTATTCCTGCGCCAGATGTCATTACTTATCCCGAGTTCAGGTTACTTAATCCGCCTTCATCCAGTACAATGCGCGCCTCATAACGCAGAGTTTGCTGCGGAACAAGGTGGTACTCATGACATTAAGTCCGGCACAAAAACTCGGTGGCGCTTTTGCCGCTGGCGCTTATACCTTGTGGGGTATAGCTCCGCTTTATTTTAAACACATTGATTTTGTGCCAGCTCAGGAAATTCTGATCCACAGAGTCGTCTGGTCTTTTGTATTGCTGATGCTGATTATGTTTGCGATGCAGCAATGGGGTAAAGTACAGCAGATTTTAGCTCAGCCGAAATTGGTGTTGGCTCTGTTGGGGACTTCGCTGATTTTAGGCGGTAACTGGGGCTTGTTTATCTGGGCTGTAAATAACCATCATATGCTGGATGCCAGCTTGGGCTATTACATCAACCCCTTATTAAACGTATTACTTGGCATGTTTTTCCTCGGTGAGCGTTTGCGTAAATTCCAATGGCTTGCTTTGTCGTTAGCCGCCACAGGTGTAGTGATCCAGCTGGTGACTTTTGGTTCAGTGCCCTGGATAGCTTTAACACTGGCAAGTACTTTTGCGCTTTACGGTTTATTCCGTAAAAAGCTGGCGATAGATGCCATTACCGGACTTTTTATTGAATCCTTGTTGTTATTGCCTTTGGCCTTGTACTACTGGTGGCAGTTTGCCGACAGCAGCGCTGCTGATTTGAGTCAAAACAGCTGGAGTTTGAACTTATGGCTGATGGCTGCAGGTTTTGTCACTACTGTGCCTTTATTGTTGTTTATAGCGGCTGCTAAACGGCTGCAACTGTCGACTATGGGCTTTTTCCAGTACATAGGCCCAAGTTTTATGTTTGTGTTTGGTGTCTGGTTATACAACGAAACTCTAACCAGCGCTAAGCTGGTCACCTTTGGTTTTATCTGGCTGGCGCTGATCGTCTACTCGCTAGACGCTTATCTGGCATTACGGAAAAAACCAATGGTTCAGGTTATTGAATAGGGCGGACCTTTAATTTCGATGGTGTTGCCTTCGGGGTCCTGAATATAAATCGAAGGACCCTTACCTTCGGCACCATAACGAGATTCAACTGGCCCTGCTGTTACGCCTTTGTGTTGAAAATACAGCTGCAAAGCTTGTGGGTCAAAGGGCTCAATACGTAAGCATAAATGGTCCATATTATGGCCCTCTGCGCCTGGTGCTTTGCCACCTAGTTGTCCAAGTGGCTGTTCGACGGGCACTAAGTCAATCAGGCTTTGACCTGCTCTTAATTGATATAAACCTAAGTCAGTTTCCTGCCGCTCTAAACTGCAGCCTAATACCTGCTGATAAAAATCCAGCATCAGCTGCAGGTTGTTGACCCTTAATACGACATGGTCCAGCTGTAAAATGTGGAACATAAACCGCTCCTTTGTTGAGTCGCTCTCTGTCTGCACGCCATCAGGCTTGAGCGTAGATCTCCCGCACGCCCAACCAGCGACGGATCAGAGGGGCGCAGTTGGGGTGATACTGCTGCCAGAGCAAAGCCGCGGCTTGCTGAGCTGCCGGGATTAACTGAGCGTCCCGGCTTAAATCTGCAATACGGTAACTGACCTGGCCCGTTTGTTTGGTGCCCAGTAGTTCGCCTGGGCCACGAATTTCCAAATCACGTTGTGCTATAACGAAACCATCATTGCTCTCTCTAAGCACAGCCAAACGCGCCTGAGCTGTTGGCGATAAAGGTGCATGATAAAGCAGAACACAATGGGATACTGCACTGCCACGACCGACCCGGCCTCTGAGCTGGTGCAACTGGGCTAAACCTAAACGTTCTGGATTTTCAATAATCATTAAGCTGGCGTTGGGTACATCAACGCCCACTTCAATCACAGTAGTCGCCACCAACAAATCCAGCTCACCTGCTTTAAAAGCGGCCATCACCTGTTGTTTTTCAGCCGCTTTTAAACGGCCATGCACCAGGCCTATACGTAAATCTGGTAAGGCGGCAGTGAGTTCGACCGCAGTTATTTCTGCCGCCTGACATTGCAGCTGCTCTGACTCTTCTATCAGGGTACAAACCCAATAGGCTTGTCGGCCTTGTTGTTGCACTACCTGACGCACTCGTTCTGTCACTTCAGCTCTTCTGCTGTCTGGCAACACCACTGTAGTGACAGGAGTGCGGCCTGGTGGCAGCTCGTCGATTATCGAGGTATCCAGATCCGCATAAGCTGTCATGGCTAAGGTTCGGGGGATGGGAGTGGCTGTCATCACCAGTTGATGTGGATAAAAGCCTGTGTCTGCGCCTTTTTCACGCAGTTCTAAACGTTGATGCACACCAAATCTGTGCTGCTCATCGATAATGACCAGGGCCAGTTGCTGAAACTGTACTTGTTGCTGGAACAAGGCATGAGTGCCTATCACCATTTTGGCTTCGCCACTTTGAATAGCAGCCAGTTGTTGCTGTTTTTGTTTGACTGAGGCTTTACCCGCCAACCAGGCTATCTGGTAGCCCAGAGGTTCCAGCCATGCCCTAAAGGTGTTGGCATGCTGCTCGGCTAACAGCTCAGTTGGCGCCATCAGTGCCACCTGAGCACCACGGCTCAACACAGTTAAAGCAGACAAAGCCGCGACTAGTGTTTTACCCGAACCCACGTCGCCTTGTACTAAACGTAACATAGGCTCGCTTTGGGCTAAATCATGGCGGATTTCGCTAATCACCCTCTGCTGGGCGCCAGTTGGCGCAAAAGGCAAAGCTGCTAAAAACTCTTGGTTTTGAGTTTCGTCCACCACAAAACTACGGCTTTGCTGCACTCTGCATTGCTGGCGTAATTGCAGCATAGACAATTGCTGCGCTACTAATTCTTCAAAAATCAGCCGCTGCTGCGCCGGATGTTGACCGAGTTCAAGTAGTTGTAACGAGGCATCTGGCGGTGGTCTGTGCAGATAAAATAACGCATCAGACAAGGACCAGCTGTTCTGACCCAAGACAGGTGCTAAATATTCAGTCGGGCTGCTACGCTGCAGCACTTGCAAAGCGGCATCTGTCAAATTGCGCCAGCTGTTTTGTTTTAAACCTTCTGTACTAGGGTAGACAGGAGTCAGAGTTTCAGCCACCTCTTGCTCCAACCCCTCTTTTAACACCTTGTATTCCGGATGCATCATTTCAAAGCCACGCATCCCCCTTTTTACTTCGCCAAAGACTCTTAAGGTAACGCCTGGTGTAACGGCATTTTTTTGGGCTGCATTAAAGTGGAAAAAACGTAAGGTTAAATGACCTGAGCCATCGCGGATGGACACCAGCCAGCTGCGTCTTTTACCAAAGGTAATTTCACTACTGATCACTTCACCCTGCACTGTGGCTGTTTGTTGTGGCCATAAGTCTGCTATGGGGTAAAGGCGGGTGCGGTCTTCGTAACGCAGAGGCAAGTGGAACAGCAAATCCTGCACACTCTGAATCCCTAGCTTGTGCAGCAATTCACTGACTTTGGCGCCAACGCCTTTCAGCTGGCTGACGGATAGGCTATCCAGTGCTGTAACTGTCAAAATGTGATCCCTTCGTAGGTGAAGCTGCCTTTGCTTTTCCCACTCCTCTGTAAGTGCTGAAGACAGAGGGGGCTGCGCTTTTTGCTGCTGAATTGTCGCTTAAACTAAGAGCAGTTTTGAAAAGCCAAGGAGTTGATACAAAGCAGTTTAACCTTTCGTGGCCGTCAGGCATAGCCAATCTGCTTTTGCCGCTTTGCCTTAGGGCTATTGTTGAGGTTGTGGCTCCGCCAGATAAATAGGGCCTTGGTGCACAGCTTCTAAGGTGTAGAGTCTTTTTACAGTGCCATCCTGAACCATAGATTCTATAGCTTGTTCAATCCGGCTTTTGAGTGCCAGATGTTTGCTCTTTTTAGATAAACCTATATGAATAAACCGTTTTTCTACCACTGAGAAATCAACTTGAGCTCTTTTAAACTGGTAATGCAGCTCCTGATCATCGGCTATGACTTCTAAGGAGCTTTGAGTCGGTACTATTAATCCATCGATACGACCACGCAGCAACATTTCAAAACCTGTTTCTATGCTGCTAATTTCAATATGACGTTTGGAGCTTTTAATCAAAGACATCAGACTAGGGTGGTAGGTATAGTCCCTTACGGTGGCTAAACTCAAAGAGGCAAGCTGGTTAAAACTGCGGATTTGCCGTGGATCTTTAGCCTGAAGATACAGAGACTCAGGAACTCTCTCGTAATAGGGCATCAAATACATAAATTCAGCCCTTTCTTTGGTCGCGTTCAGGTTACTCATTAAGTCGGCTTCACCTGTTTGCATTTGACGAAAGCAGCGGGCTGATGGTGTTTTTGGACTGAACTGCAACTGGAAGGCTGCGCGTTTTGCCAGCTCCTGCATTAAGTCTACTGACGGACCATAAGGTTTTTTGCCTGGTTCATAGCTATGAGAGGGGGCAAAGTGATCCAAACACCAGATCAGAACTGGTGTATCAGTTGCAACTGCAATACGAGGAAGTATCAGCAGTAAAATACAACACAGGATTTTAGTCACTCAGTTTGCCTTCTCTGGTGGGAGCAAGAAAAATACCGGCTAATTTGTTGAGGGCACTTCCATGACACCATCAATTTCAACCTGAGCGCCACGGGGTAAAGCGCTGACCTGCACTGCGGCGCGGGCTGGGTATGGCGCGCTGAAATGTCGACTCATAATTTCATTAACGGTCGCGAAATTAGACAGATCAGTCAGAAATATATTCACTTTGACCATATCGTTTAAGCTACCGCCCGCGGCTTGGCACACTGCAGCCAGGTTCTCAAACACCTGCTGGGTTTGTTCAGCGAAGTTTTCTGACACCATCTGCATAGTGGCCGGAACTAAAGGGATCTGACCAGATAAATACACAGTAGTGCCAATTTTAACGGCCTGACTGTAAGTACCAATAGCGGCAGGGGCTTTATCTGTACTGATGATCACTTTTGACATAACAACTATTTCCTTCTGTAAACTTTAAGTACTTCAGGTACAACGCGAATTTTGCGCATGACGTTGGCTAAATTAATCCGGTCACGCACCGACAAGGTGATTTTAATCACGTATTCACCTGTATCTCTGTCGTCGGTCGACAAGTCCTGAATGTTCGAATCCTGTGACGCTATCACTGTCGTCAGTTTGGCCAATACGCCAGGTTGGTTGACAATAAAGACCCTGATATCGCATAAAAACTGTTTATCGCCGGTTTTATCCCATTTCACTGGGAAGTATTTACCCGGCTCTTTCTCCCAGCCTCGAATATTACGGCATTCCACTCGGTGCACGTTCAGGCCTTTGCCTGGCGTTGCGTTGGCGGCAATTTCGTCACCCGGAATAGGGCGGCAACATTTGGCGAAGGTCAGTAACATCCCCTCAGAGCCAATAATAAAAGCTTTGGTTTTTTGGTTGGCCGGATTTTCTGCAGGCAAAGCTTCTTCGCCTGAATCAAAACCACCCATTAAACGCCGCGCTACAGCTATAGGTAGCTGATTACCTAAACCAATTTCAACCAGCAATTCATCCAGCGATTTTTGCGTAGTGCTTTGCAGTACCTGCTCAATACGTTCTGATGGAATATTTTCCAGTTTAACGTCACCCAAAGCAGAGGTCAGCAGACGACGGCCCAAACCTACAGCTTCGCTCAGTTGCTGCTTTTTCAGGTAGTTACGAATACCTAAGATTGCACGGCTGGTGACTACATGGTTCAGCCAGTTGGCATTAGGTTTACCACCAGGGCTGGTAATAATTTCTACCGTCTGGCCAGTTTCTAAAGGTTTATTCAGTGGGTAAGGTTTACGATCAACCCGGGCACCGACACACTTATTGCCTATGTCGGTATGCACTGTATAGGCAAAATCGACCGCATTGGCACCAATAGGTAATTCAACAATCTGGCCTTTAGGGCTGAATACATACAGCTCATCCGGGTAGAGCTCAGATTTTACGTTTTCAACAAATTCGTAGGTATTGCCCGAGCTTTGTTGCAGCTCAAGTAAACTTTGCATCCAGCGCTGAGCACGAATTTGCGCTGTGGTATTTTTGTTTTCGCCCGCACCTTTGTACGACCAGTGGGCTGCTATTCCCTTGTCGGCCATTTCATCCATTTCACGGGTACGCATCTGAATTTCCACCGGAATACCGTGTGGACCAATCAGGGACGTATGCAAAGACTGGTAACCGTTTTGTTTTGGAATGGCAATATAGTCTTTAAAGCGGCTTTCAATAGGCTTAAACAGGTTATGCACTACACCCAAGACGCGGTAACAGTTGTCTATGCTGTTAATCAGCACCCGGAAACCGTAAATATCCATCACATCGTTAAACATCAGCTCTTTGCTTTTCATCTTGCGATAGATGCTATACAGATGTTTTTCACGGCCTGCGACTTCCGCTTCAATACCAGCGGCTTTAATACGCTGCTCAATTTCCGACTGAATTTTTTCAATAATTTCTTTGCGATTGCCACGGGCTTGCTTTACTGCAGATTCCAGAGCGCGATAGCGCATTGGATACAAAGCGCGAAAGCCCCAGTTTTCCAGTTCGTTTTTAATATTATGAATACCTAAACGGTTGGCGATAGGGGCATAGAGTTCCAAAGTTTCACGGGCAATACGACGGCGCTTTTCTGGTTTGAGGGCACCTATGGTACGCATATTATGAGTGCGGTCGGCCAGTTTAATTAAGATCACGCGGATATCCTGCGTCATCGCCATAAACATTTTTTGCAGGTTAGTAACTTCGAACTCTTTGATATCTTTAAATTTAACTTTGTCGAGTTTACTTACGCCCTGCACCAGTTCAGCCACAGTGTCGCCAAACATTCGGGTGAGGTCTTCTTTGCTGACCGGCGTGTCTTCAATGACATCGTGCAGTAACGCAGCCATTAAGGTTTCATAATCCATCCGCATTTCGGCGAGGATACTGGTGACGGCTACAGGATGAGTAATATAAGGTTCGCCGCTGGAGCGAATTTGTGGCGCGTGCGCGTCGCGGGCAACAACATAAGCCTGTTGCACCAGAACGACCTGCTCAGCTGGCAGGTAAGCACTGATTTGATTTTTCAGGCCTTCAAACAGATACATCCGAAACTCCCCAATACGCACAACGCTTTGGCGTGTTCCTTTGAATATACTTGGATTTCAAACTATTGCCAACGGCCGGATACCGTTGGCAGAGGGTAGAAGTTCAGATTATTCGTCGGAACCGATGATTGCTGCTACTGCAGCCATTTCGGACGCTTCTTGCTGTAACTGTTCACGACGTTCTTGTTGATCCAGGATACCGTTAGTAATAAAGCCTTTTTCGATTTCACGTAAGGCAACCACAGTAGGCTTATCGTTTTCTGGATCAACCATTGGCTCTTTGCCTTCAACAGCTAACTGACGGGCACGACGTGAGGCCACCAGAATTAAATCAAAGCGGTTACCAATTTTATTTACTGCATCTTCAACTGTTACGCGAGCCATCTGCCACTCCGGTTAATCTGGGTCTGAATAAAGACCGCATAGTCTACTCTATTTCGTTTCGTTCGCCAACAGGCTAGAAATTAACTTCCGTTGCCGTATCGCCTGCTTCTGCTGTTTTAAGCGCTGAGTCTGGATAATGCCGGAAAACTGTTGTAGTGCCAGTTCCAGATCATCATTCACCACCCAAAAGTCGTATTCATCGGCATGGCTGATTTCATCTCGGGCTTTCGCCATGCGGCCGGCAATAACTTCTGCACTATCCTGACCTCGTTGATTCAGCCGTTGCTCTAAAGCGTCCACACTGGGCGGCAGAATAAAAATACTGGTGACAAAAGGCAGCTGTTGTTTGATTTGACGGGCGCCTTGCCAGTCTATATCTAAAAACACATCAATACCCTGCGCCAGCTTATCGGCCAGAGCGGCCTTGGATGTGCCGTAATAATTGCCAAACACTTCTGCCCATTCAATAAACTGGTCTTGTTCAATCAGCTGCTTAAAGGCTGGAACATCAGTGAAATGGTATTGCACGCCATTGGTCTCGCCCGGGCGTGGTGAGCGGGTGGTATGAGACACACTCAGTTGCATATCGGCATGTTGCTTTAACAGCGCATTGATCAGCGTGGATTTTCCTGCCCCGCTTGGTGCTGAAATAATAAATAAGTTACCTAATAAATCTTGCATGCCTGCCACCTTCTGCAATCAAAAGGCGATTTTAGCCGTATCGCCACTGTGCTGCCAACAGCTGATAGGTTTTTTCGCAGTGATCTGTCTCAGAGAGTATCGTAAATACGTCCTAGTTGTGCTGCTATGGTAACAGGCTTGAATTTTAATGATTCAAAGAGATGACATCTGTTTGGAGATGAAGGAGCAAAAAATGGCACTAAAAGATATTCTTCCCGGCCCCCTTGGTTTTGGTACTGCGCCACTGGGCAACATGTTCCGTGACATTCCCGAACAGGAAGCGCGGGCTACTGTAGATGCGGCTTGGAGTAACGGCATCCGTTATTTTGATAACGCGCCTTTTTATGGCGCAGGTCTGGCTGAAATCCGGATGGGCGATGCACTGGCAGACAAGCCGCGGCAGGATTATGTCATTAGCACTAAAGTGGGTCGGCTGGTGCTGGATGAAGTTGAAGATATCAGTGCCCGTGATTTAGGTGAAAAAGGTGACGTCTTTAAATACGGCCGCCCCAATAAAATCATCAATGATTATTCAGCAGACGCTACCTTACGCTCTATTGAAGATAGTCTGAAACGACTGAAAACCGACCATATAGATATGGTCTGGGTGCATGATGTAGCACAGGATTTTTTTGGCGATGAGTGGCTCGGTATGTTTGAAAGTGCACGCAAAGGTGCCTTCAAAGTGCTGGACAAATTGCGCGATGAAGGGGTGATTAAAGCTTGGGGTTTAGGCGTGAATAAAGTGGAGCCTATCGAATTGCTGTTGGATTTGGCAGAACCTCGTCCAGATGGTTTTTTACTGGCTGGACGTTACACCCTGCTGGATCATGAAAAGGCTTTGCAGCGGGTGATGCCAAAAGTCATAGAACTGGGGTTGGGTATAGTGGTCGGTGGGCCTTACAGCTCAGGCGCTTTAGTCGGCGGTCCTCACTTTGAATACGCACCGGCCTCTGCCGCTATTTTAGCTAAAGTGGCAAAGATTAAAGTTCTGGCTGACCAGTACGGCATTAGTATGAAAGCTGCAGGTTTACAGTTTGCTTTGGCCAACCCAGCTGTTGCAGCCGTGATCCCAGGAGCAAGTAAACCTGATCGTATTATTGAAGACAGCTCCGCTTTAAAAGAGCTGGTACCTGCTGACTTCTGGCGTGAGTTGCGTCGAGCGGGCCTGGTGCATCCAGATGCGCCACTACCGATCAAAGACTAATTCGGGGCCGGCAAAAGTTGTTCTTTAAAGCTAAAAATCCACAGAGCAACTGTGGATTTTTACTTTATGCGCTGGAGCACTATGCTATAACTTGCTTTTGGCTTTCACCGATAAAGTCAAAGTAAATTTGGCCATCAGCTCCTCGCCATGCAACGAAGGGCAGGTGACATCAATGGTCACTGACTGATTAATCCGCTCTCCTGTGTCCAATGATTGTTGGATCATCTGGTCTATTAAAGCGCCGTCGTTGCTGATGAAATGCACTGCAGCTTCAGGGCGTTTTAAAAACTCACCCTGCACGTCTTTAAAAGCAAAATGGATATTCAGCTTTTTCTGCCGCGCTTTGTAAAAAACTAAAAAAGCACCGGCTAAATCGGCACCTATGGCTAGCGCTCCAAAGTAAATACTGCCCAGATGGTTTTTAGTATGGCGATGATGCGGCATGCGGATCACAGTGCGCTCGTCGCTTAATTCCAAAATTTTTGGCTTACAAAAGCCTATCAACGGAATAAAACGAAACCCAAACCACCAAAGTTGTAAGTTGGCTTTAGTTAAAGCGTTCATAAAAGGATGCTCCAGAATTCAACTGGTCGGAGCTTATCATTCTGGTGGTGATTGTGCGAATTTTTGCTGCCATTGTCGCTCAAAATTTGCTTTAGCTTGCTGGCGTTGCTCGACACACCATACTATTTGTCTGCTGTCCCGAGCGCCAAAACATTGTTCAGGTTCAGAATAATACTCCAGCCAGGCTTGTTGTTTTTTGCCCTGATAAGGTGCCTTTACGGAGAATGAGCTGACATAAAGCTGTGGGCCTTTGGCCAGAGCATCCAGTGCAGCTGTTGTTGCTGGTCCATTGATGGTTTTCTTTGGTTTACTCTGTGGTATTACTGGTCTTTGGCAGCGCTGATCCAGCTGTTTTTCCAGCAGGCGTTGATCCAGATTTAGTTGCTCTGCTTCTTTGAGGCTGTACCCTGAGCTAATTTTTTGTTCCAACTGCTGCAGTTTTTTTGCTGCTTTTACGCAATCAGCTTGCGGCCATTGAGGTTGAGCCAGAAGTGTAGAACAGCAGAAAAATAACGTACACAATAGCGGCTTCATCCTAAACTCCGCCTGTAAATAAATGGTTAAATAACTATAGTTTGTTTTCTAGGCATTGAGCTGAATGAATTCTGCAGGTTTAGTTATTTCCTCTGGTCTGTTTTTTTTTGCCGCTGAACGCATTCTCTGATCCTTTGCAGAACCTAAATCGTTTAGCTTGTAATAATAGTGCAAAATACTGAATAAATTAAAGAAATAGCCTGCTACTTCTGAATAGCACTGGCTATGCTAAGTGGGCTGCACAGGCTGTTTACTGTCACTGAATCAAATGGAGTTTTTGTATGAAATTGGTAAAGCTAGTGATGCTTTCCGGCCTATGGCTGAGCTGTACTGCTGTGGCGCAACAAAGCCCAGCTGTACCTGTCAAAATAGCTGTGGTGCAACAGCAAGCTGTGCCGGTCTGGATCCGAGCTATAGGTCAGGTGAAAGCCCAGCAAAGTGTCGAAATTCGCCCCCAGGTCGATGGCATATTGCAGCGCATTCTGGTGGAGGAAGGCCAGTTAGTCAAAGCAGGGGATCTGCTGGCTGTGATAGATGATCGCAGCATTAAAGCAGCGCTTGAACAAGCCCGAGCTCAGCTTTCTGTGGTTCAGGCGCAGCTGGATGTCGCCAGACTGGATTTAAAACGTTATCAAAATTTACGCAAGGATCAGGCGGTATCGGCACAAATGGCCGATCAGCAACAAGCTACAGTCCAGCAGTTAGAAGCTGAACTGCGTAGTGTGCAAGCTACTATTAATGCCCAGCAAGTGGAGTTGTCTTTTACTCAAATAGTGTCGCCTATTGCAGGTCAGGTTGGTATTCGTAATGTGGATGCCGGTAACTATGTGCGAACCAGTGATGCAACCAGTTTGTTTTCTGTGGTGCAGCTTGACCCTATCAGTATTGAAATTGCGTTGCCGCAGTCGCGTTTGCCCGAGTTACAGATGTTGATGCAACAAATAAGACAAAAGCAAACTGTGCCAGTGCTGGCTTATTTAAAAGAAGGGGCGGATCCCTTAGCTCAGGGCCAATTAACAGTAGTGGACAACAGGGTAGCTTCTGCCAGTGGTACTATCAGAGTAAAAGCTGATTTTGCTAATCCGGATTCGGCCTTATGGCCCAGCCAGTCTGTGGTGATAGCTTTGCAAAGTAAGGTATTGGAGAATGCTATAACTATCCCGGCTAAAGCCTTACAGCAAGGACCACAAGGCTCCTTTGTCTGGCTTGACGAGCAAGGCAAAGCCGCCGTCACAGCGGTTGAGGTGATACTGCAGGACAACAACCAAGTTGTGGTGACTGGAGTCAGTGCAGGTCAGCAGGTGGTGGTCGATGGGCAAAGCCGGTTACGTAAAGGTGCTGATTTAAAAATACTGCAAGAGACAGCCCCAATTGCTGCTGTGGAGCAATAAAGATGAGAAGCCGCAGCATTTATGCCTGGTGCATGGATCACCCTATAGGCACAGTGTTACTAACATTCGCTTTAGTGTTATTAGGTATATTGGCCTTTCCACGGTTATCTATAGCGCCTTTACCTGAAGCTGATTTTCCTACTATTCAGGTGGACGCCCGTTTGCCAGGTGCTAGTGCTGAAACTATGGCTTCTTCTGTTGCTACACCATTGGAAGTCGCATTGAGCTCTGTGCCGGGTATTACTGAAATGACATCCAGTAGTGCATTAGGCTCGGTGAATATTACCTTGCAGTTTGTTTTGGAAAAAAACATCGATACTGCAGCGCAGGAGGTTCAGGCCGCGCTGAATCAGGCTGCTGGGCGTTTGCCAGATATGCCTAACTTACCCACTTGGCGTAAGGTTAATCCGGCCGATAGTCCTATTTTAATTATTGGTGTCACCTCTGAAACTTTGTCCCGCACTGAAATCAGTGATTTGGCCGAAACTGTATTGGCCCGTCAAATGAGTCAGATTAATGGCGTGGGCGAGGTTTTTATCGGCGGACAACAAAAACCTGCGATTCGTATCCAGGCCAAACCTGAGGTGCTGGCTGCTACAGGTATTACACTGGCTGAGATTCGCGCCGCGGTGCAACGCGCCAGTGTCAATTTGCCCAAAGGTGCTTTGTTTGGTGATAACAGAGTTTCCACTTTGGCGGTCAACGATCAGATATTTACGGCTCAGGAATACGCAGACCTTATAATCAAATACAACAATGGCGCCCCTGTCTATTTGCGTGATGTAGCCTCGGTACAACTAGGTGCTGAAAATGATTTTGTGCAGATTTGGCCTAATGGTGAGTCCGGTGTGGCCTTAATCATCCGCCGCCAGCCTGGTGCTAACATTGTCGCAACAGCGGACCGCATCCGAGCTGCTTTACCTCAACTGACCAGTGCTTTACCTGCAGACGTGAAAGTTGAAGTCTTTAACGACAGAACCCGTACTATCCGTTCTTCTTTGCATGAAGTGGAGCTGACCCTGGCTATAGCTGTGGTACTGGTCATTGCAGTGATGGCAGCGTTTTTACGTCAATGGTCCGCAACTTTGATTGTGTCCGCTGTACTTGGGGTGTCGTTGATCGGGACCTGTGCTTTTATGTATCTGGTTGGCTTTAGTCTGAATAACCTGACGCTGGTCGCTATTGTGATCGCAGTAGGTTTTATTGTTGACGACGCTATAGTAGTGATTGAAAACATTCACCGGCACCTAGAGGCGGGTGACAGCAAAAGAGTAGCGGCGCTCAAAGGCGCAGAAGAAATCGGTTTTACCGTGGTCTCGATCAGCGTGTCTTTGGTGGCAGCTTTTATCCCACTGCTCTTTATGGGCGGCATTATCGGTAAGTTGTTTCTGGAGTTTTCGTTAACAGCAGCGGCGGCGATTCTGATTTCAGTGGTGGTGTGTTTAACCTTAGCTCCAACCTTAGCTTCTATTTTTATGGACAAAGCTCCAGCACATGATCCGGACAATCCAGGTTTTTTTGACCTTTTAGTGAAACGTTACGACAAAGTTCTGACCTGGGCTCTGGATCATCAGCGCATTATGCTTGGGGTGTTTTTCCTGACAGTGGCTGGCAGTGTCGCCAGTTTTATGGCGATACCTAAAGGTTTTTTTCCATTACAGGATACGGGTTTTGTGATAGGCATCACTCAGGCCGCTTCTGATATTTCCTATGAAGATATGGTAGCCAAACACAAACAAATGGAAGCTATCCTGAAAAAAGATCCAGATATAACAGGCTTTAACCATGCAGTGGGCGGCAATAGCTCAACAGGTTCAGGGCGGGTTTGGGTCGTATTGAGCGACCCGGACGATCGTGACGCCAGTGCCAGCCAGATCATAGACCGCTTACGACCTCAGTTTGCGCAAATCCCTGGGTTTCAAGTGTTTTTGCGAGCAGCCCAGGACATCAATCTGGGAGCGGGCGGTGGCCGCGCTCAGTATAGTTATGTACTCAAAGCTATCAGCAGTAACGAATTAGCTACCTGGACTCAGGCGCTAACGGCAAAGCTAAGACAAAACCCGATCTTTACCGATTTATCCAACGATTTACAATGGGATGCCAATATTATCAAGCTGGAGCTAGACCGACAGGAAGCAGCGCGTTTAGGTTTTGCCGCTGCTGATTTGGATCAGGCCTTGTACGATGCCTTTGGTCAGCGTCAAATCAACGAATATCAAACCGAAACCAACCAATATAATGTGATACTGGAACTTGACCCGGCGCAGCGTGGTACAGCAGAAAGCCTTAATTATTTCCACTTACGTTCTCCCACTACCGGTGAGATGGTGCCCTTATTGGCTTTTGCCAAAGTATTGCCAGCTACCAGTGGTCCTGTGGTAATTGCACACAATGGTATGCAACCTGCTGCGAACTTGTCATTTAACCTGGCTGCTGGTGTGGCTTTAGGTGATGCAGTGAATGTCCTTGAACAAGCCCGTGTCGAATTGCAAATGCCAGCCTCGGTGTCTGGTTCTTTCCAGGGCGCAGCTCAGGCTTTTCAGGATTCTTTGGCTACTCAACCTCTGCTGATTTTCACGGCTTTGTTAGCTGTGTATATCATTTTGGGCGTGTTGTATGAGAGTTTTGTTCACCCTCTGACCATTTTGTCCACTCTGCCATCTGCTGCTATAGGAGCCATTTTGTTGCTCTGGTTCTGGCAGCTGGATTTCTCCATCATGGCGCTGATCGGCATTATCTTGTTGATAGGTATAGTGAAGAAAAACGGCATTCTGATGGTCGACTTTGCGTTGCAAGCTCAGCGTGAGCAAGGTTTGTCGGCAAAAGAGGCGATTCATCAGGCCTGTTTAGTGAGATTCCGGCCTATCATGATGACCACCTTGGCCGCTATTTTAGGCGCCGTGCCTTTAATGATGGGTTTTGGTACTGGCGCAGAACTGCGTGTGCCTTTAGGTGTAGCTGTAGTGGGTGGTTTAGCTTTTAGCCAGGTACTGACTTTATTAACCACACCAGTGGTTTTCCTCGCCTTGGATAAAGCCTTTTTACAGAAAAAATAACTATGGGGTCAGGCCTTGTAACTATGGGGTCAGGCCTTGAATGTTGAATTTTAATTCAACATTCAAGGCCTGACCCCTGGATTAAGTTGCTGGATTATGCTCAAGGCCTGACCCCTGGATTAAGTTGAAGCTCGTTCCACTATCCGATAACCCACATCTATAGGTGGCTTATGGGTTTTGTCCTTGCCCGATGCCGTCATCAGTAATTCAACCGCTTGCTGGCCCATCTCATAACGAGGTGAGGCGACGCTGGTAATGGCGGGTTCGACCAAAGCTGAAGCTTCTAAATCGTTAAAACCACAAATGGCAATATCTGCCGGCACTTTCAGGTTCATCCGTTTGGTTTCAAACAAAGCACCCAAGGCTAAATCGTCGTTACAGCAGAACACCGCATCGCACTGGCCCTGAGATTCTGCCATTACGGCCTGCAACAATTGACCGCCTAAACGGATAGAGGAAGACTGAGTGGTAGTAACGACATAACTCTGACAAGGTTGTTTAAAGTCCGCTATCGCCTTTTTAAAACCCGCTAAACGCTGCTGAGTACGGGTATCCATACGGGCGCCCAAAAAGCCCAGTTTACGATAGCCTTTTTGCAGCAAATGGTTTGTGATATCCACCCCTGCATTAAAGTGCGAAAAGCCGATATTCATATCAATGGGGCAGTCACTAAGTTCCATCAGCTGCACTATCGGAATACCGGATTGCTGCAGCAATTTGCGGGCATAATCGGTTTGATCTGTGCCAGTTAAGATAAAGCCTTCAGGCGACTGACTGAGTAGCGTGGCGATCAATTTTTCTTCTTCCAGTGGTGAATAATGGCAATCCCCCAAAACCACCTGCAGATGATGTTGTTTCACAGCGCTGTATATGCCCTGCAACACATCATTAAAAACTATGTTAGACAATGATGGAATGATAACCGCAATCACACCTGAACGCCGGGAAGCCAAAGCACTGGCGGCATGGTTACGAATATAACCAATTTCATGCACAGCCTGTTCAACTTTTGTCCGTAGTTTTTCTGAGACTTTATCAGGATTGCTAAGCACGCGCGACACAGTGATAGCACTGACACCTGCTACTTTTGCTACATCTTTCAGGTTAGGTTTTTTATTCATCGCGCCATTCTCATTATTTTTAAAAAACAATAACTGAAAGCTCAGTTTGAGTCAAAATGGTTGCGCTATCATTTTATCTGAATTAAGCTGAGGCCACATTTTATGGAAGGTGTGATCGTATCTGATGCAACAGGATCCAACAGGGCAGCAGGCAAGCAATTCAGGCAATGAAGAGAAGGTTAGCCATGCTCCTCATTTAAAAAGCTGCCAAAGTCTGATCATTATGGGCGTGGCCGGTAGCGGCAAATCTACGCTGGCTTTGCGCCTTGCAGAGCAACTGGGTTGGCACTATCTCGAAGGGGATGATTTTCATAGCCTTGAGGCCAAGCAAATGATGGCATCAGGCAGGCCTATTACCAGTGAAATGCGTGATCAGTGGGTTGGCCGTTTATGTGCCGCCTTACAAGAGTGCTCAGCCAAACAACTCCCCGTGGTATTAAGTTATTCAGGTTTAGTCCGCAAGCATCGTGAGCGTATTCGTCAGGCTGCGCTACGGCCACAGTTTATCTATTTACAAGGCAGTGCTGAATTACTGGCTGAGCGGCTGGCACAACGACAAAATCATTTTATGCCGGTGTCTATGCTGCAAAGTCAGCTGGCGACTATGGAATCGGTAGAACAAGAGCCTGATGTGCTGTGCCTGGATATCAGCCATAGCGTCAACGAACTGATGCAACAAGTGCTAGTAAAAACAGAACAACGATTATAACAAGCGGTCACGACTAGCCATTAGTGGCTGGCGCATGATCAATAAATCTGCGAATCAAAACAACAGAACAACGACAGGGTGACAAAGTGACAACAGAAACTGCGGTACCTCAAGACAGGCTAAAGCTGCGCGAAAAAGTCGGTTATGGCCTGGGCGATATGGGTTTTAACTTCTATTGGGCCAATATCTCTGCCTTTTTATTAATTTTCTACACCGATGTGTTTGGTATTTCAGCGGCTGCCGCCGGCACCATGATGCTGATCACTAAAATCATTGATGCTTTTACCGACCCTATGATGGGCGCTATAGCAGACAGAACCAAAAGCCGTTTTGGTAAGTTCCGGCCTTATTTATTGTGGTTAGCTTTACCTCTAGCTGGTGCTGGAGTTCTAACCTACAGCACGCCAGACTTAGGCCCCGGCGGTAAACTGGTATGGGCTTATTGTACGTACAGTCTGCTGATGCTGACTTACACAGCTATCAATATTCCTTATTCCGCCTTGTCAGGTGTGATGACGCGAAACAGCCAGGAGCGCACTACTTTAGTTAGCTTCCGTTTTATTGGTGGTTTTACCGGCGGTATTTTGGTGACTTATTTAACCCCTAAGCTGGTAGTTATATTGGGGCAGGGTGATGAAATCTTAGGCTGGCAGCTAACCATGGGCGTCTTTGGTATAGCTGCGGCTTTATTGTTTTTATTCACTTTTGCCAGCACCAAAGAACGTATTCAGCCGGTCAGCGAAAACAACAGCGCTGTGATGCAGGATTTGCTGGATTTAAAAAACAACAAACCCTGGCTGGTGCTGTTTAGCCTGGCGCTGATCATTATGATCACTATTACCATGCGCGCCAGCAGCGGTACTTACTACTTTAAATACTATGTAATGCGGCCAGAGCTGGTCGGCGAGTTTTTATCCTCTTACATGTTTGCTTTGGCTTTAGGTGCCGCCTCTACGCCTTTAATGACTAAGTTTATGGATAAAAAGCCGCTGATGATGTTGCTGATGAGTCTGGCCGGACTTTTTTCTATCAGCCTGTTTTTTGTGCCTGCCGATCAGGTGGGTTTAATTTTTGCTATCAATCTGGCGATAGGTTTTGTGTTAGGGCCTAAATCGCCACTGGCTTTTTCTATGTATGCCGACACTGCAGATTACAACGAATGGCGCACTGGCCGACGTGCTACAGCCATGACCTTTTCAGCCGCTACCTTCTCACAAAAACTCGGCGGTGCTATTGCCTCAGCTGTGATCGGCTGGTTATTGGCGCTGATAGGTTATGTAGCTAATGCCGAACAAAGTGCAGGCTCACAAATGGGCATTTTGCTGATGGTGTCGGTGATCCCTGGCTTAGTGGCTTTACTCGCTGCCTTTGTCATGCGCTTTTACCATTTAGATGAAAAACAATTGCTGACCATTCAACAGGAACTGGATCAGCGCAAAGCTGCACCCTTTAACCAAACTGCAGTAGTCGGAGTGTCGGAGTAACTATGAAGAAGTTGATGCAAGCCACAGAAAACGGCCAGCGTTATGAATTGTACAGCGCCACTGCGATGCCACAGGCTGCAGCTTTTTTATGGAACAAGGTGATGATGATCCAGCAAAACTGCCGTGGTTATGCCACAGCGCAGTTTATGCAACCAGAACCAGCCAAATATGCCCATGCGCCGAACTTAGAAGCTAAGACGTTTATGCAGCCTGAGCAGCCCTATTATGCTCATCATCCGGGCCGTTTTGTGTATATCAAAGATGAAAACAGTGGTGAAATCTGGTCTGTGCCGTACGAGCCGGTGCGCAAAGAAGCACAAAACTTTGTGTTTTCAGCAGGCCAGTCGGATATCCGCTGGCAGCTCACGCTGGACTCTGGTTTAACGGTGGAATGGTTATTAACCTTAACGCCGGATCAACCGCTGGAGTTATGGCAACTGACGGTGCGCAATGATTCAGCGCAAAGCCGAAGCTTAAGTTTATATCCGTATTTCCCGGTCGGTTATATGTCCTGGATGAACCAATCTGGCCGTTATGATGCGGATTTAAAAGCTATTATCTGCTCATCAGTCACGCCTTATCAAAAGTACCCGGATTACTTTAAAAACAAGTTGTTAAAAGACAAAACCTTCTTATTGGCTGAACGCACACCGGATTTCTGGGAAGTGAATCAGCAGCATTTCGAAGGGCAGGGCGGTTTACATGCGCCTTCTGCAGTGCAACAGCCGTTTTTAGCTTGTGGTGATTCAGATTACGAAACGCCAGCTTGTGTGATGCAATACAGAGTATCTTTAGCCACAGGCCAAACAGAGCAATACCGTTTTGTATTTGGTCCTGCTTATGACAAAGCAGAAGTAGCGCAAATTCGTCAGCAGGTGTTTGGCACGCCAGAGAGCTTCGGCCAGATTCAGCAGGCGTATGCCGCTTATGTAGCTCAGGCTGTGCCTTGCTTAGAAATCGACACGCCGGATCAAGAGCTGAATAACTATGTGAACCACTGGCTGGCGCGTCAGGTGTATTACCACGGCGATGTGAACCGCTTAACCACAGATCCACAAAGCCGTAATTATCTGCAGGATAATATGGGCATGAGCTATCTGGCTCCTGCTGTGGCACGTCAGGCCTTTTTAACGGCTTTATCGCAGCAGCATCTGTCGGGTGAAATGCCGGACGGTATCTTGTTGCACAAAGATGCCGAACTCAAATACATCAATCAGGTGCCTCATACCGATCAATGTGTTTGGTTACCTGTCTGCATCAGTGCTTATCTGGCTGAAACCAATGACTATGCGCTGTTAAGCGAAAAAGTGGCCTATAAAGACTCTGCCGAGCAGCACACTGTGGCTGAACATATCCACCGCGCTATGGCTTGGTTATGGCTGAAAAAAGACCAGCGCTGCTTAAGTTATATAGAGCAGGGCGATTGGTGTGACCCCATGAATATGGTGGGTTACAAAGGCAAAGGGGTGTCGGGTTGGCTCAGCTTAGCTGCAGCTTATGCGCTGAAGGTGTGGGCGCAAATTTGTCGTGATTTAAATTTTGACGAACAAGCCGCTTTGTATCAGCAACAGGCCAGTGAATTTAACGCCGCAGTAAATCAGTATTTATGGGATGGCAACTGGTATGGCCGTGGTATCACAGACGAGAACCTGGTGTTTGGTATCAGCAAAGACACCGAAGGCCGTATTTATTTGAACCCACAAAGCTGGGCTTTATTAAGTGGTGCCGCCGACAGCGAACAACAGCAGCAATTGTTAAAAGCGGTAGAGCAGCAATTGTATACGCCTTATGGCCCACAAATGCTGGCGCCTGCTTATACCTCCATGCGTGAAGACGTGGGCCGTGTTACCCAGAAATACCCAGGTTCAGCAGAAAATGGCTCTGTGTATAACCACGCTGCGGCTTTTTATCTGTTTGCTTTGTATCAGGTGAATCAAGCCGACAAAGCCTATCAGGTATTAAAACAAATGCTGCCATCGGACGACCCACAGGATCAGTTACAACGGGGTCAGCTGCCGGTATTTATTCCAAATTATTACCGTGGCGCTTACCAGACCTTACCACGCACTGCAGGTCGCTCCAGCCAGTTATTTAATACAGGCACTGTGCACTGGGTGTACCGCTGCCTGGTCGAAGGTTTGTTTGGTGTGAAGGGCAACCAACAAGGTTTAACCATAGCGCCGCAACTGCCAGCCAGTTGGAATAAAGCTTCGGTGTTACGTCGTTTCCGTGGCGCAGACTTTCATATCCGTTTTGAACGAGTTGCTGATGTCAAAGCGCCAATACTCTGGTTGGATGCTGTGCAGCAGGACGAGTTAGTGGTGCGTACTATCACGCTAGGCCAAAGTTATCAGTTACTGGTGCAATTACCGGTTACAACCTCAGAGGAAGCAGCATGATCCGTATAGGTTTATTAGGCGCAGCCCGAATTGCCGACCAGGCTATTATTCAGCCCGCCGCAAAGCGTTCTGATGTAGTAATAGCTGCAGTGGCGGCATCGAATCTTGAAAAAGCTCAGACTTTTGCGCAGCAGTTTGGTATAGAGCAGGCATTTGGCAGTTATGACGAGCTCATTACCCGCGATGATATCGATTTAATTTACAACGCTTTACCTCCATCTTTGCATGCAAAGTGGTCAATCAGAGCTGTATTGCATGGTAAACACGTATTGTGTGAGAAGCCTTTTGCGATGGACGTCGCTGAAGCCAAAGATATGGTGGCTACTGCGAAGATCAGTCATCGTTTGCTGATTGAAGGCTACCATTACCGCTTTCATCCGGTCTTTGCTGAAGTAGAGCGGTTAGTAAAGAGTGGCGAGCTTGGCACCATTCACAGAGTGCGCAGCAATTTTTCAGTGCGTATCGCCGAAACTACAGGCTCGTTGCGCCACAACGTGCCTTTAGGCGGTGGCGCTCTAATGGATTTAGGTTGTTACCCTTTGCACTGGTTACGCACTTTATTTGCCAGCACACCAGAGATTTTATGGGCCGACGCCATTTGCCCTAAAGCTCAACTCGACAGCAGCTTCGAGC
Organism: Rheinheimera sediminis; assembly: GCF_004005375.1. Taxonomy (GTDB): domain Bacteria; phylum Pseudomonadota; class Gammaproteobacteria; order Enterobacterales; family Alteromonadaceae; genus Pararheinheimera. The sequence continues at coordinate 141,440 of NZ_RZUF01000003.1, forward strand.
TTCGCCTGCAGTTTCCAAACGGCCCGCTTTGTTATGTCGGCTGCGCTATGAGCGAACATTTAAGCCGCCACCACGATGCTTCTTTGTATCTTGAAGGTGACAAAGCTCAACTGGAAGTGCTGAACCTGGTCGCACCGCATCAGGGTCACAAATTACGCCTCACCAAAGACGGCGAGGCCCGAGAGTATCAAATTAACGGCGATACCACTTACGACCACCAATTAGCGCATGTAGTCGCCTGTATCAAAGGCGAAACCAAGCCGCTGACAGGTGGCAAGGATGCTATTGATCAGATGCAACTGATTGATGATGCGTATAAAGCTGCGGGGTTGTTGCCGAGGGGGCTTTGTAAGTAGTTTTGGGTTTTACTGCTGAATTTGGGAGCCGCCATCGATGGTGCTTATTCAATCGGCTCTATTTACCTGAATGGGACTATATTCATACTAAGCTATGCTTTTATGGGAATATAGTCCCATTTTCACTTTCCGAATCAGGTGCTAGCTTAGATTGAAATAAACCATAAACAGGACTATATTCCATCTATAGCTCAAATAAAGAGAATATAGTCCCATTTTGGATGGTTTTTATGTCAAAGCGCGATATGCACAGAGTGTTATTTCCTAAGCAGCAGAAAATCCTCGCTACTTTTGGTGAAGACTTGCTGTTAGCGACCAGACGTCGTGGTTTTAATAAACAAACCATCTGTGACAGAACAGGCTTTGATAACAAGACTGTCAGTAAAGTATTTGCCGGTGATCCAGGTGTATCCATAGGGGCCTATCTGAAGGTTATGGCAGTGCTGGGTATGGAAGATAATTTTGCTGAAGTAGCGGCACATGATGAAGTTGGTACCAAACTGCAAAACATCCAGCTGTTGGAGCGCGCACGATGAACCGAACTCTGGTAGAGGTTTATGCAGCATGGATGCCTATAGCAGAGCCTTTACAGATAGGGCAACTGACCTTTGCGGAGACAACCAGAGGCGGCATTTTTAGTTTTACTTACGACAAAAGTTTTCTTAGTTCTAAATATCGTCTGCAAATCGACCCACTGTTAGCGCTGCATAGCGGTGAGCTTTATAACGACTCGCCCGATCAAAACTTTCGTGCCTTTTTAGACTCATCGCCAGACCGTTGGGGGCGTTTGTTAATGCAACGACGTGCTGCGATTGAACATCGTAAGGGCATTCGAGCTTCGGCCAGATTAACAGAGCTGGATTACCTGTTAGGTGTGCATGATTCCTATCGAATGGGTGGGATCCGCTTTAAAACTGCCGGATCGCCAGACTTTCTGGACAATAACGCCGAGTGTGCTGCGCCACCTATTACATCACTCAGAGAGCTTGAATATGCTGCGATGAAAATTGAGCAGGATGACAACATCGACAGTGACGAATACTACCGCTGGTTAAAGATGTTAATTTCTCCAGGTTCATCATTGGGCGGAGCCAGACCCAAAGCTTGTGTGACTGATGCGGATAACAACCTTTGGATAGCTAAATTTCCTAATCAAAACGATAACTTCGACGTTGGGGCTTGGGAAATGTTGTGCCATGAACTTGCGCTAGCCTCTGGCATTGAAATGTTTCCTTGCAGCGTACAGCGCTTTTCCTCCACCCATCATACCTTTCTGACCAAACGTTTTGATCGGGTGGGTGCCCAACGAATTCACTTTTCCTCGGCCATGACGCAGCTGCAATACTATGATGGTGAACATTCAGCAGGAGCAAGCTATCTGGAAATTGCAGAGTTCCTGAGTAACAACGGCGCACAGACTAAAGCAGACCTTGCTCAGTTGTGGCGGCGAATAGTCTTTAATATTGCAGTGTCGAATACCGACGATCACTTACGAAACCACGGTTTTTTACTGACAGAAAAAGGCTGGAAACTTTCTCCGGCTTACGATTTAAACCCAAACCATAACAAACAAGGTTTGCATCTGAACATTACCGACAACTCCAACGCCCTTGATTACCAGCTGGCTTTTGAAGTGAAAGATTTCTTCCGTTTAACGGAGGCTGAAGCTACCGCTATTTATGACGAAGTACTCAGCAAGGTGAAGCATTGGCAAGCTGTGGCAACCAAACTGGGGATCAGCCGTAGTGAGCAAATCACTAAGCAAGGGGCTTTTAATCTTTAGCACCGGATTATTCAGGGCAGTGTTGTTTTGCTTTTGTAGTTAACTGAGAAATAGTACCGAGCGTATCAGGATGAAAACAGGCCGTAACGATCCTTGCCCTTGCGGCAGTGGTAAGAAATACAAACACTGCTGCATCAATGCTGTATCAAAGCAACATGCAGAAGTGTTTGACGAGATAGCGCAAGTTGTGGCGATGAATCCAAACCTGAGTTTGGATGAATTGAATCTGGTGGCTCAGCACAAAATGGCGGAGCGTAACAGCAAGCCTGATGCTGATTTTTGTGGCCTGTCACCCACGCAGATGGAAAACTGGTTGTATGCGCCTTTAAGCGAATTAGCCCTAGTCAAAATCACCACTCCAGCTGATTTATCCGCCAGCCCTGTGATGCGTTATTTGGCTTTGATGCTGGATGAAGCCATAGAACAAGGCGGATCTTTTAAGGCGACTACCAAAGGCAATCTTCCTGCCAAATTAGTAAAGCAAGCCAGTGAGCTGTTGCCAGAATTTGCGGTAGCCCGGTTTGAAACAGACCCCAGTATCAGTGAGTTTTCTGGCAGCAATGAAGATAAATTTAATGCGCTGCATTACAGCCGATTACTGGCTGAACTTGCCGGTATTCTTTATAAAAAAACGGGCAGTTTTTATGTGAAAAAAGCAGCGATAAAACAGTATCAGCAACAGGGCATCCGGGCTTTTTTCCTACCCTTGCTGGAAGCCGCTGTGAAGCACTACAACTGGGCTTATCTGGATGGTTGGAGTGAGCAGGTTAATCTGCAACCCTTCTGGCTTTTTATGTTATGGCGTTTACAAAGCCATGCATCGCTCGAAAAGCTGATTGAGGAAGTGTGTGTCGCATTTCCAGCTCTGCTTCAGCAACTGCCAGATGAGCAGTATTTCTCACCAGAAGAGCAGCTCGGAAAAATGATCGAATCGCGTTTTGTAGTGCGCTTTTTACAATTCTGGGGCTTTGTCACATTAGACCCAAGGCTGTATGTGAATGGGGTGAAAGTGCAAAGGAAAGCGAGCATAGAGCCGCTGTTGAGGCAGAGTTTCAGCTTTTCTATTTAACTTATAGTGCAGCCTTATTGCCGAGGCACTGTGTCGCTGATGGGGAGTTATATACCCAAAGTAATTGGAGTTGCAGCGAGGCGACAAGCCAGTGAGGCCCTAGGAGCATAGTAAACCTATGTGACTGGGGCGAAATGGCGCAGGCAACAAAGCTGCAGCTTCAAGTACGACGGGTATAGTTAGCCTGGCTGTTAAACAAGAGTTGATTGCGTTTGCAAAAAATCTGATACTTCAGATCTCTGGCCCGCCATGGCATTATTAGGCGGGCACAACCATGATAAAGCCGTAGAGCCTGCCGGATAAGGCGCTGCGGCTAGCGAGTTATGAAGTGTTGCGGAACTATCTTAGTCGTGTTGTTATTTTAAGTAGTGTATTGCTGTGTACTTGGCCGCTAGAGGCTTCGGAACATTACAGCGATCATGAGTTATTCTGTTTTAGCCTGCCGAAAAACACCGACTGTTTACTTGAGTTACAGCGCCAATTGCAGCAGCAGCCAACTGGCAGCAAAAGCTGGTACAAGCTTGAGTCTTACCTGCTGGATTATTACTACGACAAAATCGACTTCACCAGCTTAAAGCTACAGGCTGAGATGCTGTTGCAACGTCAGGATGTGCCCTCTGTCGTGCTGGCGCAAGTGTATTTCTACTATGCCAAAACCATGATGCATTTTAACCAACCGGGTCAGGCTGAAGCCTATGGTCTAAAAGCTGCACATCTGGTCACTGAATTGTACAAATCTTTTGGCAATCCACTGAGGTTGGTGGAACTTGCTAATTTACAAAAAGCGCTGGGGCAAAATGAACTTGCAGTTCAAACCTTGTCTGAAGCCGAACACAGGGCTGGCAATAGCCAGGATCCGATATTCTGGTTCGAGTTGAATAGCAATAAGGCTTTGATCTCGGACAGTGCTGAATCTTTTGAAGAATCTTTGCTGTATCGGCAGCGCGCAGTAACAGCTATTTTGCCTACGGCTCACAATCTAAAAATAGTGGTAGCTCTTGGCAATCTGGCCCGTACCGAGCAATTGTTAGGGCGCTATCAAGCCGCTTTAGAACATTACCAGCAGTCACTGGCTTATATGTCCAAAAATACGGACCCGCACAACTGGAGCATTTATCATGTCCGGCTGGCAGAGATTGCCATACAGCTGAGTGATCAAAGACTCTCCAGCCAATATATGCAGCAAATTGATAGCGGACTCTTGGGGCAAACACATCTGGTTGTTTACCAGCAGCTGCAGCAGCAATTGGCGCAGTACCACAAGAAAAAACCAGCTGGGATTTAGCCACAGTTGGTTGTTTAGCTCTCTGAAATCAGACTTAGAAGCTAACTCATAGATCAGAACTACTTGTATGGAGTTAACCACTCATCAAAACCAGTGGTTAATTTTTTAAATGAGATTTTGGGGGTATCTGCTGTTGGTTTTATCGCTCTAAAAGACCAAACCAGATTTTTAATATTCAACAGGTTAATTAAGACATCTGAACCTGAGTAGCAATAGCTATCACGTTCTACGCCATACTTATCGCGCATACTGACGTTTTAGGTCTGCGATAGATTTATGTTCGCTGCTTTTTTTCAAAGACAGTCCTTCGTAACTCAGGCTAACCTTATAATTTTCCAAATTAGGGGAAAATTTAGACTTGCGTTCATCGGTAGTTTTGGTCACTGTTTTTGACATAGATTCCCTGACTCAAGCTGGATTCTAACGTATCAATGCCGAGATTTCCATCTGGAAGCTGTCAAAGCTAAGTTAGTTATATTCATCTAACGCAACAGCCGCCGTTTCAACAGAAAAGGTTTCACTTAGTACAATATCTGAAGCTACCAACTTGATGCTTTTGCTGCTTAGGCGCTTGATTTTATCCTATAAATTGCGGTGCCGACTATGTGCAAGGGGCATCGTTTACAGAGTGCTGAGCAAAGTGTCGTATTTTTGCTTGGGAGTTTGTCGTATTTTTGCTAAGCTGGATGCAACGTATTTTGGAGGTGCCTTGTGCCAAAGTTAAGGTTAAAGCAACAGGTTGAGCAACTAATTAATAGCGCTAAGCAGGATGTCTTTTTGCGCGCTGATTTTGACCAATTGGGTGGCTATGATCAGGTAGGGCGAGCACTTCGGGAGTTAGTTGCTGACGGTAAGCTACTAAAAATTGGTTACGGCTTATATGCCAAAGCCCGGATCAGTAGCATCACGGGTAAACCTATGCTGGCATCTGTTGGTGGTTTTAAGATGGTATCTGAACAAGCCCTGGAGCGATTAGGGGTAGCCTGGCAACCATCAGATGAACTGGTGCGCTACAACAAAGGTGAGACTACTCAGGTTCCTGTGAATGCTAAGGTTATCGTTAAAAAACGTTTTAACCGCAAAATTTCTCTTCGGAATATGCAGCTTCAGGTCGAGCAGCGTTCATGACGCTGCCCGCCCCCGAACTTTTTGCTGAAGTCGCAGATTTTCTCAATATCACAAACCCTGCTATTGTCGAAAAAGATTACTTCCTTATACAACTTCTACGCCTGCTCAGTACCACAGACACCGAGGGATATCAGCTAGTATTTGCTGGTGGTACCTGTTTGGCTAAGGTGTATAAACACACACACCGAATGTCTGAAGACATAGATTTAAAATTAGTGCCTGACGATGCCACAAAGCAATTAAGTAATTCTGCGCAAAGAACACTTAGAAAACGCATCCACCTTAATATTACGAATCAATTACTGGGCAGTGGGCTTTTTACTCAGAGCAAGGATGCTGTTGTCCGAAATGAACGTCGTTTTTTGCAGTTGCTGCTCAATTACCCGAATGCATTCCCTTCCAGCGACGCACTACGGACGCATATTCAATTAGAACTGACAGAGTCTGAGCTATTACAGCCTGCCGCTTACCACTCTGTTAGTTCGCTTTATGCTGATGTGAAAAAGCTGGCACCAGAGGTTGAAAAGTTTGCTTGTGTCTCTCTTGAATCCACCGCTGCTGAAAAACTGATTTCGCTACTACGCAGAACGGCATTAACTACCCGTTATGCAGAGCGCCAAGATGATGATCAGTTAATCCGCCATGCTTACGATCTTTATTAGATCCAAGCCGAGCTTGTAGGCAAAGCAGAATTTAAGCAGTTAATTGACGTGGTGATAGCGACTGATGTTGCTCAGTTTGGCGAACAACACCCTGAGTTCAGAGCAGATCCTGGCAGTGAATTGCTCTTTGGCCTGGCGCAGTTAGAAGAATCCAAATACGCTGAACGTTATAAACGATTTATTGGGCCTCTGGTCACCCACAGCCTGTAGCCTGGAGCGAAGCGCTTAAAACAGTGCAACTGCTAACAAAGCAGCATCTTGGCTGATTGCTGTATTAAGTTGTCTTTACTCATGTGGATAAGGACAAAAATAGAATCATTGCCTCTAAATTTAATCGACATAAGGACATAAATTTAGCTAATAAGGACATTTCTTAGTGGTTTGTCTCTATGTCCTTTTGGATAAGGACACTTGAGCCAAGGTGCTGGAGATGAAGTAAAACATTTTGCGATGGACTGGCAGAAAGGGTCTTTGCTTGAGCTAAGAACAAGCAAAGACTTTAATCAGTTTTATGAGTAGGCTTTGTGTAATTGATTGATTTTATTCAATATTCTGTATTTGTTCCCGCATCTGTTCGATTAAAACCTTCAGCTCCACCGCTGTATTGGTGATCTCGGTTGAGATGGCTTTAGAGGACAAGGTGTTCGCTTCGCGGTTGAATTCCTGCATCATAAAATCGAGGCGGCGGCCTATGGCTCCGCCTTGTTTTAGGCTGTGGCGGGTTTCTTTGATATGAGCGTCTAAACGGTCTAGCTCTTCTGCCACGTCAGATTTCTGGGCTAAAAAGGCCATTTCCTGCTCGAGGCGGTTTTGGTCCAGTTCGGCTTTTACTTCCTGCAGACGATTCAACATTTTGTCGCGTTGCCATTGCAGGGCTTGCGGTAAATGGGTGCGTAAGGTGCTGACATGAATGGAGATTTGATCCAGACGGTCGCGGATCATTTGCTCTATGGCGACGCCTTCACGGCCACGGCCTGCAACGAAGTCGACTAAGGCGGCGTCAAAAGCGGCCATCAGTTCGGCTTGTAAGCTGTCGATGTCTTCTTCCTGAGTTTCCATCACGCCAGGCCAGCGCAAAATATCAACCACGTTAAGCTGGGCTTTGCCGCTTTGCTCGGCTAATACGCTTGCGCTTTGCATCAGTTGTTTGGCCAAAGCTTCGTTAATTTTTAACTCACCAGCAGTGTTTGATGCGCTGTATTTCAGGTTGATTTCCAGTTTGCCGCGGTGCAGTTTCTGCCGCAGTTTGTCGCGTAATAAACCTTCTAAGCAACGAAACTGTTCTGGCAGGCGGAAATAGCTTTCCAGATAACGTTGGTTAACGGAGCGGATTTCCCAAACGGCATTGCCCCAGCTGGCACGAATTTCGTGGCGGGCATAAGCGGTCATACTGTGGATCATAAGTGGGTCCTGAAAACAAAATAAAACCGAGTATACCCGTCTTAATTGAAGCTGCAACTTTGTTGACTGAAACTGGTTATAGAATGGCCGTTAGCCAGAGTTCAAACGCCTTGCCGCATTTACTTAGCGTATAGATGGCACAGCAAGGGTGAAATCCCTATAATGAAGCACTTTTAATATCAGGTTGAGGCTTCACCATGCGTCCTAGCGGCAGAACAGCGAGTCAAATTCGTCCTATTACTTTCACCCGTCAATTTACGGCTCATGCTGAAGGTTCAGTATTGGTTGAGTTTGGTAACACCAAAGTTATTTGTACTGCCAGCGTGATTGAAGGTGTGCCACGTTTTATGAAAGGCCAGGGCAAAGGCTGGATCACAGCTGAATATGGCATGTTGCCACGTGCAACTCATACCCGTAACGACCGTGAAGCGGCTCGTGGTAAGCAGGGTGGCCGTACTATGGAAATTCAGCGCCTGATTGGCCGCGCTTTGCGTACTGCTGTGGATTTAAAGCTGTTGGGTGAAAACACTATTACTATCGACTGTGATGTGATCCAGGCCGATGGTGGCACCCGCACTGCCTCTATTACCGGTGCTTGTGTGGCTTTAGTGGATGCGCTGAATTTTATGCGCGCTAAAGGCATGATCAAAACCAACCCTTTGAATTTTATGGTCGCTGCAGTTTCTGTGGGTGTTTATAAAGGCACAGCAGTTGCCGATTTAGACTACGCCGAAGATTCAAACGCTGAAACCGATATGAATATCGTTATGACTGAAACCGGCAAAATCATCGAAATTCAGGGCACGGCTGAAGAAGCGCCATTTAGCTTTGAAGAAATGCAGCAGATGATGGAATTAGGCAAACACGCCATCCGCGAAATTATCGACGAACAAAAACGCGTTTTAGCTTAAGTTTTGCTTAAAGTTTTGAGGTCACACTAAGTTATGAAACAGTTTCAAAAAGACTTTATTGAATTTGCCTTGTCGCGTCAGGTCCTGAAGTTTGGCAGTTTTACGCTGAAATCCGGCCGTACCAGCCCGTACTTTTTTAACGCAGGTTTATTTAATACAGGCGGTGATTTAGCCCGTTTAGGCCGGTTTTATGCCGCCGCTTTAGAAGATGCTGGCGTTGAGTTTGACCTGCTGTTTGGCCCTGCCTACAAAGGTATTCCTATAGCTACTACTACAGCTGTGGCTTTGTTTGATCAGTACGGTAAAGACGTGCCTTATTGCTTTAACCGCAAAGAAGCGAAAACCCATGGTGAGGGCGGCAACTTAGTAGGTTCGCCTTTACAGGGTAAAGTGATGCTGGTGGATGATGTGATCACAGCCGGTACTGCGATTCGTGAATCGATGCAGTTGATTCAGGCGCAGGGTGCCAGCTTAAGTGGTGTGCTGATTGCGCTTGATCGTCAGGAAAAAGGCCAGGGCGAACTTTCAGCTATTCAGGAAGTCGAACGCGACTTTAGTACTCAAGTGGTTTCTATCATTTGTTTAAACGACTTGATTAACTACCTGCAAGGCAAACCTGAGCTGGCGCAGTATTTAGACGCTGTGTCTGCGTATCGTGCCCAGTATGGTGTGAGTTAGGGTTTTAACCATGTTTTAGACCCAAGTAATTGGAGTTGCAGGGAGGCGACAAGTCAGCGAGACCCCAGGAGCATAGTCAACCTATGTGACTGGGGCGAGAGGGCGTAGTCAACAAAGCTGCAGCTTCAAGTACGACGGGTATAATAAGGACAAGGAATGAGCAAGCCAAACGGCACAGGTTTTGGGCGTATTATTAAAGCTGCAGATTGTAGCCGTAAAGGTTTTACTGCAGCTTGGGTGAACGAAGCCGCCTTTCGTCAGGAAGCCGGGCTTACTTTAGCTGCTATTCCTTTTGCTTGGTATTTAGCTGCTGATTTTGGTCACTTTGCTATTTTGATGGGCGTGTGGTTACTGGTGATTATTGTTGAGTTATTAAACTCGGCCATTGAAGCCTTAACCGACCGGGTTAGTTTAGAACGGCACGAATTATCAGGCCGGGCTAAAGATATGGGCTCAGCTGCTGTGACTTCGGCTTTAGTCTTTGTTGCGCTCGTATGGGCAGCAGCTATCTGGCAAAAGTTTGGCTAAATGTGCCGGGGTCAGGCCTTGAATGTTGAATCAAATTCAACATTCAAGGCCTGACCCCGTTGACCCGTAGTTTTAAACCGCAAACAAGGTTTTCTGCAGTAAAGCCCATTGGTTAGGCCATTGAGCTGTTGGCAAACGGGCAAAACCTGAACGGACAAACTGCTGCATTTTGCCTTCACAAATCCCTAGCAACAGGTTGGCTAAATCACCTTCATCCACGCTAAAACTTTTGCCTTCACGTAACTTACGTTCGCGTAAACATTGTTTTAACTGAGTCTCCAGCTTTTCATACAAGGCGCTGATGCGTTCCTGCAAACGTTCCTGTTCGCCCTGTAAGGCATCACCAGTCAGAATGCGGCAGATGCCGGGGTTACGTTCGGCGAAGATCAGTAACAGCTGCATAATGAGTTCTATGCGCTGCTCGGTTTGTTTGTGCTCCTGCACTATCGCATTAATGCGCGACAACAAGGTGTCTTCAATAAAGTCGATTAAACCTTCAAACATCCGGGCCTTGCTAGGGAAATGCCGGTACAAAGCTGCTTCGGATACACCCACCTGAGCCGCCAAAGCAGCCGTGGTGATACGCTGACCCGCATGGCTTTGCAGCATTGCGGCCAGAGCCTGCAAAATATCTTCTTTGCGGTTGGGACGTTTTGTCGTTGCCATGGAAATCCTTGTCACTGCCTACCCGAATGGCCAAATCCACCTTCGCCTCGGTCTGAAGCGTCAAAATCTGAAACAATAGTAAATTCTGCCTGTACCACAGGCATAAACACTAGTTGCGCAATACGATCGCCCGGCTGGATAGTGAAATGTTCCTGAGAACGGTTCCACATAGATACCATTAACTGGCCCTGATAATCCGAGTCGATTAAACCCACTAAATTACCCAGCACTATGCCGTGTTTATGACCTAAACCAGAGCGCGGCAGTATAGTGGCGCATAAATTAGCATCACCAATGTGAATAGCCAAACCTGTTGGAATCAGCGTGGTTTGGCCCGGAGCCAGTTGTACTTCTGCATCCAGACAAGCCCGTAAATCTAAACCAGCGCTGCCCGGTGTGGCATAAGCCGGTAATGGGAATTCAGTGCCGATACGTGGGTCGAGAATTTTTAAATCAATGGCTTTTTTCATGCAGATAACGCTCGTTAATCAATAAAAGAAGTTGCTGCGCCAGCTCTGTTTTGGCTTGTAAGCCAAACTGCTGTTCGCCGTCTGCCCAAAACACGCTGAGGGCATTATGTTCGCTATTAAAGCCTTGGCCAGTTACAGATACGTCATTGGCGCAAATCAGATCCAGTTTTTTCTTCGCCAGTTTCTGCCGGGCATAATTGGCGACATCCTGAGTTTCAGCGGCAAAACCTACGGTAAAAGGACGTTGTGACGTTAATGCGGCTACAGCGGCAATAATGTCGCGGTTTTTCACTAGAGTCAGGCTGGTGCTGTCGTCGCTGGTCTTTTTCAGCTTCTGAGCCGCTACCTGCGCTACTTTATAATCTGCTACAGCGGCGCAGCCAATAAAGATGCTTGCGCTGGTCGCCTGCTCTAATGCGACCTGATACATCTGATCTGCCGTGACTACATCAATACGTTTTACCTGGTCAGGAGTCTTAAGCTGCACTGGGCCTGCAATTAAAGTCACGTCCGCACCTAAGCGCGCAGCGGCATCAGCCAAAGCGAAACCCATCTTGCCCGAACTGTGATTGGAGATATAACGCACAGGATCGATCGGTTCACGGGTAGGGCCAGCGGTAATCACCAGTGACACGCCAGTTAAAGGCTGAACTCGCGGCGCAAAATGCTCCAGTACTAAATCCACCAGCTGCAAAGGTTCTAACATCCGGCCCATGCCGACATCACCACAGGCTTGTTCGCCTGCTGCTGGGCCCCATATGTAAAAATTACGTGTATTTAATGTATCTATGTTGTGTTTTGTGGCTATATTTTTATACATCTGCTGATTCATTGCAGGAGCCACTGCTACAGGTGCATCTGTGGCCAGCACACAAGTGCTTAACAAATCGTTAGCGAGGCCATGAGCTAAGCGGGCAATTAAATCAGCCGAAGCAGGGGCTATCAGTAATAAATCGGCCCATTTTGCCAGCTCAATATGACCCATAGCGGCTTCGGCAGCAGGGTCGAGCAAGCTGTTGGCCACCGGATGACCGGATAAGGCCTGCAAAGTTAAAGGCGTAATAAATTCGCGCGCTGCGTCGGTTTGAATCACCCGTACTTCAGCGCCACGTTCTTTCAGACGGCGAATTAAGTCGGCACTTTTGTAAGCGGCAATACCGCCGCTAATGCCTAATAAAATGCGTTTTCCTGCCAGTAATAGTGCCATGTCTGTCGCAGCAAAAAAGTAGTTAAGTTGGCGTTAAGATAACACGGAAAGATAAAGGAAAACAAAAACTCAAGGAGGCGAAGATGAGTATCAAAAGCTGGCCTGAGGGTGAAAGGCCAAGAGAAAAACTGCTGGCGCATGGCGCAGAGCATTTATCAGACGGCGAATTGTTGGCTATTTTTTTACGCACTGGTGTGGCTGGTATGGATGCGGTGGAATTGTCCCGTACTTTGTTGCATCAGTTTGGTGGGCTTCGACCTTTGTTAGCAGCCAGTCAGGCTGATTTTTGCAAAGGTCATGGTTTAGGGCAAGCAAAATATGTGCAATTACAAGCGGTTATGGAGTTAAGTAAGCGCTACCTGGTGCAAAGCATGCAGCGTGATACTGTGTTCACTGAGCCCGCTTTGGTGAAGCGCTATTTACAGCAAAGTTTAGCATCGCAAAAACGTGAAGTTTTTATGTTGTTGTATTTAGACAGCCAACACCGGCTCATTTGCGCCGAACCGTTATTTTTCGGCACTATTGATGCCAGTCCTGTGTATCCGCGTATTGTAGTTCAGAGTGCTTTAGCGCATAATGCCGCCGCCGTTATTTTGGCTCACAATCATCCATCCGGAGTTGCAGAGCCGAGCCGTGCCGATCGGGTTATAACGGAACGCCTGACTCAAGCCATGTCTCTGGTTGACATTAAGTTGCTGGATCATTTTGTGGTAGGTGATGCAGAGGTTATTTCCTTTGCCGAACGCGGCTGGCTATAAAGGTCTGAAGTTTGGATGTGCAAACGATCGCCTGAACCGTACAGATTTGCTTGAATTTGATCAGGCTTTCGTGTATAAATTGCGCCCTTTCAGAAATCCGGGGCATTCTTCTTGGCCAGAAGGATGAACGAAGCTCGAGCTGAAGTAATTTTGGAGAAACATTGACATGTCTAGAGTGTGCCAAATCACTGGTAAGGGTCCGATGGTAGGTAACCGTCGTTCACACGCCAACAACGCAACTAAGCGCCGTTTCCTGCCTAACCTGCAAACTCACCGTTTCTGGGTTGAAAGCGAAAACCGTTTTGTGACTTTACGTATCTCCACTCGTGGTATGCGTATTATCGACAAAAATGGCATCGATACTGTTTTAGCCGATCTGCGTGCTAAAGGTCAGAAGGTTTAAGGAATTAAATTATGCGCGATAAAATTCGTTTAGTTTCTTCTGCTGGTACTGGCTTCTTCTATACAACTACGAAGAACAAACGCACCATGCCAGAAAAAATGGAAATCAAAAAGTTCGATCCTAAAGTGCGTAAGCACGTGATTTTCAAAGAAGCGAAAATCAAGTAATTGAACTTAAAAAACCCGACGCAAGTCGGGTTTTTTATAAGCTATAAAGTACTGCATATCCGCGTCATAACTTTGCCTATCTATATCTTCTTCGCTTTCTTCTGGTTGTTCCGCCTGTCTCTGGTTTACACTGCTGTTTTTCTTCTATCCCGGTTTTTATCTTTATGATCCGTTTAAGTCAAAAAGGCTGGAATAACGTCATGATTTATACAGTGGTGATTTTAGTCGCCCTGTTTATTGGTTTACCTGAATACTTAAAACAAGGGCGGAATGAACCTCAGCCTCAACTGATTTCTGTAAACCAGACACTACTGGCTCTGCATTTTCCGCAGCATCAGATTGAGCGGGCAGGGCCTAATTGGCGTTCACAGCCTGCTGTACTGACAGAAGAGCAATTAACTATGTTACTGCAGCATTGGCAACAAACGACTTTGCCAGAACAATCTCCATTGAATCCAATTAATCCAGTGCTTGTGACCGAAGTGTTTGTCTGGCTGACGGGTAAACCCGCTCAGCAGCAATGGCAGTTGTATCAGGCCGGTGAGTATGATTGGCTAAAAGCTGTAGATGCTGATTTGTGGTACCGCTTGCCACAAGGCCAGGCCGATTTGTTGTTTCCAGCCGTTTTACGTTGAGGGTGCTATGCCAGAATTACCAGAAGTAGAAGTCTCCCGTTTAGGTATCAGCCCGCATTTACAGCAACAACGTATCGAAAAAGTCGTAGTACGGCAACGTCAGTTGCGTTGGCTAATACCTGATGAAGTACTGCAGATTAACCAGCAGCCAGTGCTTGATGTGACAAGAAGGGCTAAATACCTGTTAATTCATTTACCAGAAGGCGAGCTAATTATCCACTTGGGCATGTCAGGTCATTTGAAAGTTGTGCCCCAAAGTACAGCTGCTGGCAAACATGACCATGTCGATATTTATTTAAGTAATGGCCTGATGCTGCGGTTAAACGACACCCGGCGTTTTGGTGCCGTGCTGTGGCAAACAAAGGACAGCGTGCATACACTGATGACGAACTTAGGCCCTGAGCCTTTGCTGGGGGATTTCCACGGGGCTATGTTGCTGGCGGCTTGTCAAAAACGCAGCAGTGCGATCAAACTGGTGCTGATGGACAATCATGTGGTGGTGGGGGTAGGGAACATCTATGCCAATGAAGCTTTGTTTCAGGCGGGTATCTATCCAAAAATGCCTGCTAATCAATTGACCGCAGAAAAAGCTGAATTGCTGGTGCAGGTGGTGAAACAAATTTTGGCCAAGGCTATTACTCAAGGTGGCACTACCTTAAAAGACTTTAGCCAAACCGATGGTAAACCGGGCTATTTTGCTCAGCAATTGCTGGTTTATGGCCGGGGTGGTGAAGAGTGTTTCAGCTGTCAGACTGAATTAAAAGAAATACGTTTAGGTCAGCGCAGCACAGTGTATTGCCCACAATGTCAGGGCGAACACTAGAGCGTGTTGACGTTTAAGGGTTATTTTTGCAGCAACAGGCGCTAAAAACTCTGTTTGGCCAATATGCGCCATTCGACGCCTGATAAATCATCGTCGCCACCATAGGCTTTGGTGAGATCGATATGGATCATGGTGCCACGACTGCTGTGACTGGACAGTAGTCGTATACCTGCGCCTATGCCATATAACGTCTGATCGCCTGAACTGCCCGGTAAATCGGGGTTATCACCCCAGGTGCGGCCAACATCGGCAAAGGTGGCGTAACCTACGTCAAAAATTTGCGCTATGGATAAACTGCTGTAGTAACGGTATTCCATAGTCGCCAGAGCCAGACGCTCACCAGTTTGGTAATACAATGGAAAAGCTCGTAAGCCGGTATCGCCACCTAAACTGAGACGCTCATCGCGGAATAAGTCATTGCCGTATTGGTAGGTTAACTGACCTACCAGACTATGCTGTGGATCCAATTTATGGACCCACATTAAATGACTTTTCAGCAATGTTTGGCTTAGGTCTGCCTGTTCCAGCTGACTGACCGACGCAGAAGTCAGTAAGTAATCATCTGTGGTCAGCTCTGTCGCTTTATAGGCGGATGTTTTTACCTGCCAGCCGTGCTCGTCTGCGCCCAACACTGGCGTCAGATAGGCGAGTTTCACATCAGCCTGCCAACCCAGGTTAATATCTTCAACTCTGTTAAACTGGTATATGTTAAACATCTGGCGATAGTTGGCCTGCAGATACTGCCACGCCAGCCAAAGTTGTGATAAGTCGCGTTTTAGTGGTGTGCCAAAGAAGGTATCGGGTGTCTGTTTGAACTGGACTGCATTGTGGGTTGCACCCATAAAGACCCGTTGCACCCAGTCTTTTTCAGACTGCAGTTTTAAACCAGCCTGGATTTCAAAGTAATTCTGTTGTTTTTGAAATTCATTAACTTCGTCACCTAACAGGTATTCGTTAATGTTCTGGCTGTCATGATCCAAAGTTAAGGCAAAAGACCAGGGCGCGTGCAGACGATAAAACGGCTTTTCTATTGCGATGAGATAAGATTCACCATCTGACTTGTCGGCATAGCGTGTATTTAAACCCCAGTGACTGCCAAACATATTCGGCGAACGGAAGTTGAGCAGGTAACTGGTGCGTTCACTGTCGTGTTCATAATCCAGATTCACCTGATTACCAGTACCAAACAGGTTATCTTCAGCCAAGCCAAAAGTAGAACGACTTTCTCCACCTTCACGGCTTAAGGACACCTTTGGTAAAAGCGACCAATTATCCCAGGTGCTTACTGTAACTATCACTTGTTGGTCCGGACACTGGTGAGTCACTCTCACTTCTACTTTGCGTAAATAGCGCCTGGTTCTGAGTAAACGTTCAGTTTCTGCCAAACTTTCGGCATCTAGTGGTTCACCAATTTTAAATAAGATATCTTCCTGCAGCGTCGCTTCGGTTGTGATTATGTGGGAGCGGTTGGCGAAGCGATGAAACCAGTAGGTGTTAGGTTGCTCTAAATCAAAGACGTCGTTACGGACAAAGTCTATTCGGACTATGGTTTTACCTTGGTAGGTGTGAAAATCTGTCGTCTGAGTCACAGCTTTGCACATATCAGACGCTTGGGCAGTATTGCTTAACAACAAAAAAAGCACGAAAGCTACTGTTTGTGGGGATAAAAAAATATGGCTGTACATCTTCAGCATCGACAACACTACAACATCCATTTCTGTTGATTGAGTTTCATCATGACACAATTTTTCGCAAGAGGAAGGAGAAAAGACTGAGAACTTATAGTGTTCCCAGTCTAACTATCGAGAATAAACTCAGTGTGACGCCGCTTTGATGGCTTCTATCTGACTTTCAGACAAACGAATGGCACTGCCTGGGTAAGGTCTTCCCATAGGATAATCCCATGCTTTGGGACGGGTTTCAGCAACCACTTCTTTGAAGGCATTGCAGACTTTTTTAGACGGAGTGTTGCCAAGCTTTTTAGCATAAGCAGTTAACATTCTGCTGTCGACCCCTTCATTAGCCAGTACACAATAGCCTTCTGTTGAATACAGGACCTCTTCTTCAGCTACTGAAGCAGAGGCGGTTCCCAAGCAAAACAATACAACACAAATTTTATTTATAGTTTTCATATGAGTCCTTGATTTAACTACACTTACCAAATAGTGGCTAAGCCAATTTAACTCTAGGATAGTTTCAGCGCTTTGCCAATTCATCCTTAGCTTTCGTCATTTTTTAATCCTTTCAAGAGCGCCGCCGATTCTCTGCTCAATTTGATATCACGTTGTGGGAAGGGGATTTCTATGCCTTTTTGCTCAAAAGCTATTTTGATTTCTTCTAGCAACGATGTGCGTAGCTCACGATAATTTTCCATTCTGGTCCAGACTGAAAACTGCAAATCGAGTGAAGAATCAGCGAAACTTAAAAACTGAAAAAGCGGGTTGGGCTCATCCAGACTCAGTGGGTTTTGTTCTGCAACCTGCATGAGCACCTGCCGGACTTGATGGACGTTTTCTTTGTAGCCTACGCCAATTTTTATATCTAACCGACGGATAGGAAACCGGGTCAGGTTAGTGACTTCCGTTTTTATCAGACTCTCATTTGGGATCCGTACAAAAAGGTTATCGAAGGTACGCAATTTAATGGATAGCAGGTCTATCGACAATATTTCGCCTGTAGTGTTACCTACCTGAATGGTGTCGCCAATCTGAAAAGGCCGCTCACCAATTAGAAACAAACCACTGATCAGGTTCGATACCGAAGTTTGAGAAGCAAAACCTATAGCGACGGATAAAACACCGGCAGCACCCAAGAGTACACCTAAATTAAAACCAAGCTGTTTTAAACCGCTGGCAATAAACAAGGCTAATACCAGCCAGTACACCAGACGGCGGCTTAAACTAGCGTGATGCGGACTAAACCTTTTTAAACAAATTTTATAAGTGGCGCGTGCCATCAAACTTGCTGCTAAAAAACCAACTGTAAATAGCAAGGCAGCCTGGAGCAAAGAGAAAAACTTGTCGGAATCTAAGTAGTTCAACACTAAATCAATCATAAAGACCCTCTGCTTGCTGCATGAGCAAACAAATCACTAAAAGCTCTGAACAGGCCATGTTTTTCCATGTATAAACGGGGTTTGGCCAAGCGTTCAGCGCCATCTGAACCCGCAGGCATTTGTTTACTGATATGCAATTCACTCAGTTCAGCTTCATCCTGATGATCCAAAATCACCTGATCTGTCCACAAGCTGCCATCGGCAAGTCCATATAAAGATAAATAAGGCACAGGTAAACTAAGTTTTTCAATACTCATCATCTGGCTGGAGTTGTTCTTGACCATGACAGGAGTCACTGCTTTATGCACTCGTTTTGGCAGTTCTTCCTTGCTATGCCTTGCCTGAGTTTTATCAGCATAACAAAGCTCACCTGTTTGTGTGTTTGGGCCAAACCAAGTATCGGATAAGCGTTGTGTTTGGATCTCTTGCAGCAGCAGATTGGGTTGTTGCAACTCAATACGAATACTGACTGGGCTGCTGATATAAAAAGTAACCTGCTCACCGGGTGGTACATACACAGGCTGGTGAGTTTTCACTACCACAGGCCGGTCAGCCAGCAGAGGTCTGAGGCAAAACTGCAGGGGCTCATGTTGAAATACAAAACGGCTGGGTTGATGATCCTGTGGCCACTGGCTGAGCTGTTGTAATTCAACATGCTGATGTTCACTTTGAGGTACTCGCTCTGTTGCAAGCCACCATTCACCTGTTTTGCGTTGCAAAACTATATGTAAGGGCCCAAGCAATATTTTACAGCTTTGTTCATTCAGCAGCGTCTGGGGTTGCCACCAGAGCGCCTGATTTTCAGCAAACATGCATAGTCCTTTGGATAAACAACTTTACGCAGAATTAATCGCGTACAGATGACAGCTATTAAGTTGAGGTTAAGGGGGTACAGGAGTAAAATAATGCTTGTTTTTTACCGTATCAGCAATGAGTACGTCTGATATTCCTACCCATTTGTAAAGGAGAGTGCCGTTTTTATGGACCTTCCCAGTCACAGGCCTGGCCTGACATTGAACGTAGTCCTTTAGTTTTGCTGTAGACCGCTGGTATGTCCTGACCTTGCGACTACGGCCTGTAGTTCGAGGTGAACACATGGAATCTTTAGCTTTAATCCATACATTACGTGCTGCTCTTGAGAGCGACGATTTATCTGTGTTGTCTGTGCGTTTGGCTGATACTCATGCCGCTGATTTAGCCGGTGCTCTGGCGGAGTTTTCCATAGAGCATTTGTGGCAGCTGTTAAGCTGTTTTCCGTTAAGCACCCAAGCGGACGTATTCAGTTATTTACCTGAAGAGCAGCAGGTAGAGCTGGCCCATAATGTCAGCCGGCAGGATTTTATGCTCGTGATCCGGCAGATGTCGTCGGATGAACGCGCCGACTTATTTAACCAGTTGTCTGATGCACAAAAACAAGCTTTGTTACCCGCCTTGGCTCAGGCCGAGCGCGATGATGTACTAAGTTTATCGGCCTATTCTGAAGGCACAGCAGGTGCCATTATGAGCTCAGATTACGCCATGTTGTCGCCAGACCTAACTGCTGCTCAAGCCATTGAAGTGCTTCGTAACGAAGCGCCGGATAAAGAAACCATTTACTTGTCGTACGTGGTGGATCAGGACCGCACTTTAATAGGCGCTTTGTCGTTACGTGAATTAATTCTGGCACCTACTTATGCGCTGGTTGATGATGTGATGAAACATGATCCTATTCATGTCAAAGTCGATACGGCGCAGGAAGAAGTGGCCACGCTTGTGGCTAAATATGACTTAATAGCTATTCCGGTGGTCAATGCGCAAGGTCAGTTAGTGGGTATTGTCACCCACGATGACGCAATGGACGTAGCGGCTGCCGAAGCCACTGAAGACTTTCACAAAACTGCCACTATAGGCAAGCTGGAAGGTAGCGTCAAAGATGCCAAAATCAGTTTGTTATACCGTAAACGTGTAGTCTGGCTAGTGGTGCTGGTGTTTGGCAATATCTTCTCAGGTGCAGGTTTAGCCGCCTTTGAGCAGATTATTTCTGAACATATAGCCCTGTTGTTTTTCCTGCCATTATTGATTGCCAGTAGCGGTAACGCCGGAGCTCAGGCCGGTACTCTGATGGTGCGGGCTTTGGCCACAGGGGATATTAAATTAAGGCACTGGGGCAAGATGCTGGGCAAAGAAGTGCTGGTGGCTGGTTTATTAGGTATGACCATGGCTATTGCTGTCTACGCGTTGGGCTACTGGCGTGGCGGGCTGGACATAGCGCTGGTGGTGGCTGCCACCATGCTGATTGTGGTGCTGGTGGGCAGTTTAGTTGGCTTGTCTTTACCCTTTTTACTCAGCCGTTTTGGTATGGACCCTGCAACCGCCAGCGGACCTCTTATTACGTCCATCGCCGATGTAGCTGGTGTCGTAATTTATTTCTCTATTGCCAGCTGGTATTTACCTGCTTTGGTTTAATTCATAAGCCAGATCTGTATAAAGTTACAGATCTGGCAATTGCCTGTCTGAAAAAAAGCCGATACACTGCGCCGCGAACCAAGGGGTGCTTTTAGCTGAGACGCCGTCAAACGCGAACCCTTCGAACCTGATCCGGATCATACCGGCGGAGGGATGGTACTTCTGTATTCCTTTTGCTTTGGTGATCCTACTTTTCGATATGGAGTAGAATCATATGTCTCGAGTTTCTTATTTATCCCTGGCCATTCTGGCCGCCTTATCCACAACTGCTATTGCGAACAGTGCTGAAGAAAACCAGGCGTCCGAGCAGGCTGTAGAGCGTATTTTGGTTCAGGGCGATTTCCGTCAAGAGCAGTTACAAAAGCTACCCGGTAGTATTCTGGTATTGAGTCAGCAGGATATCAGCCGTCAGAATGCCCAGCATTTAGATGATGTATTGCAACAAGCCGCCAACGTTAACTTTTCAGCTGGTGCGTCCCGTGGCCGTTTTTTACAAATTCGTGGCATAGGCGAGCGCAGTGAATTTGTCGACAGTATCAATCCTTCGGTGGGCGTGCTGATTGACGGCATTGATTATTCAGCTTTAGGTGTCAGCTCTTTAGCTGATGTGCAGCAAGTTGAAATTTTTCGTGGCCCGGAAGCAACTCGTTTTGGTGCCAATGCGATGGCCGGTATGCTGAATTTAACGTCCAATGCCCCCAGCTTTGACGGCGAAGGTCAGTTCAGTAGCACCCTGGCAAATTACGATAGTTATCAACTAGCTGGCGCCTACAGCAATGCGATCAACCAGCAGTGGGCTTATCGGCTGGCAGTCGATCATCAAAGTTCAGATGGTTTTATCGACAATAGCTTTTTAAACCGTGACGATACCAACCATATTGACGAAACCTCAGCCCGTGCTGCGCTGCGTTATCTGGCCACCAACGATCTGACGCTGGATTTTATTGCTCACTACCGCGATATCCACAACGGCTACGATGCGTTTTCATTGGATCGTAACCGCACCACTTTATCGGATAAGCCTGGTCAGGATTTACAACAAAGCCGTGCTTTAGCAGTAAAAGCTGATTATCAGGGCTTAAGTTGGGCTAATGTCTATACCCAATTCAGCGGCCTGACAGCGGACACTGACTATGGTTTTGATGAAGACTGGAGCTTTGAGGGCATTCATCCTGATGGCTATGCCACTGAAGACCGTTATTTACGGCTGCGTGATCAGTGGAGTCTGGAGCAACGCTTTTTAGGCAAAGCTCAAAGAGATTGGGTGCTCGGCTGGTATGCCAGTGGTCAGCAAACTGATTTAGAACGTCAATTCTGGAACTGGGATTTATGGCAGGCCGCGCAGTTTTTCAGTGATTTTAAACGCCAGAATATGGCGGTATTTGGCCAGTGGTCCACAGATTTAGGCGATGGCTGGAGTTTAACTTCGGGCGCCAGGGCTGAGCGCTATGATGACGAATACAATGATAGCAACGGGATTGCTCAGCAAAACGACGAGCTAATGTGGGGGGGGAAACTGAGTTTAAGCTTAGCTCTGACGGATTCAACCAGTTTGTATCTGTTGGGTTCGCGGGGTTACAAAGCTGGTGGTGTGAATGGTGAAGCATTAGGCAAGGCTTTGGGCAGTGGTGTGGATGAGCTTTCTGAGTACTTAAACAGCAAAGCTAATTTTTCGCCTGAAACCTTATGGAATGCTGAATTCGGTGTGAAAGGTAGCTCTGCCGATCAGACTATTGTCAGTCGAGTGGCGCTATTCGCCATGTGGCGTGATGATATGCAGGTGAACAGTTGGGTCACGCGAGATCAGTCTTTTGTCGGTTTTATTGATAATGCCGCTTCAGGCCGCAATCATGGATTGGAGCTGGAAAGCCGTGTGCAACTGACTGACAGCTGGACTTTATTCGCCAATGCCGCCTGGCTTGAAAGTGAAATCCGTGGTTTTATCACTGAAGATGGGGTTGATAAAACCGGTCGTGATCAGGCCCATGCTCCGCACTACCAATACAGTGTCAACAGTGAGTGGTTACTGACGACTGATCTGAGTTTTAATTTGGGTGTGCAAAGCAAAGCCGCTTTTTATTATTCCGACAGTCACGACTCGCGTTCAGAGCAAATGCACTTAGTGAATTTGCGTTTGCAGTACCAGTGGGATCAAATTCAGCTGGCTTTATGGAGCCGTAATGCATTGGATGAAGAATACGGAGTGCGCGGCTTTTATTTTGGCAATGACCCACGAGATGGCTACGAGCCTCATACCTACGAACAATTGGGTGAACCACGTCGTATAGGTTTCACCGCCAGTTACCAGTTTTAAAGGGTGAATGATGAAATTATCTATAGAAATCAGTAAGTACCCATTAACCAGTGATTATATAGAGCCTATAAAAGGTTTTATCGAATTACTAAACAGCAATCCAAACGTACTGGTGATCACCAATACATTAAGCACCCAGGTGTTTGGTGATTACGACGAAGTGATGGCATTGTTACAACAGGGCATTCGCTGGTCCTTTGAACGTTATGGCAAAGTAGTCTTTGTGGTGAAATTTTTACATGGTGATTTGCGGCCATGTTAGACGCATGGCTGCAGGTTTTTAGCGGCTGGCAAACGCTGACTCAGCTTGAGTTAGCCGCTACCTTGCTGGCGCTGGCTTATGTGTTGCTGGCAATGAAACAAAGCTTATGGTGTTGGCCAGCCGCTTTACTCAGCACTTTGTTGTACACCCATATTATGTGGCATTCGGCTTTGCTATCTGATGCCTTACTGCAGCTGTATTATGCGGGTATGGCGCTGTACGGCTGGTACAGCTGGCGGCAACAACAGCTACAGCTACCCGCCGGACAATCGGGGATGACCGAATGGTCAGCTGGCACCCATCTGAATTTAATTGGCGGTACAGCGCTCTGTGGATTACTGTTGGGTTATCTGATGGACCAATACACTCATGCTGATTTCGCTTACATAGATGCGCAAACTACAGCTTTTAGTGTGATGACAACCTATCTGGTGGCGCGTAAAGTGGTGTCCAACTGGTTGTATTGGGTGGTGATCGATGCTATCTGTATTTATGTGTATATACAAAAACATCTGTATTTTACGACCGCACTTTTTGTACTCTATACCATTATTGCATTGATCGGATTTTTTGTATGGCGCAGCAGTTATCAGCAACAACAGCAGATCAACCCCGCCTGATCTGGCATTTATGCCAGCAGCTGGAGTTTTTTGCTGATCACCAGCCATTGTTGTTAACGCAACTGACGCAAGGTAAAAGAACCAGCTCTTATCAGGTGCAAACCAACAGAGGCCATTATGTGTTGCGTCACTATGGCCCTTCGGTGCTGGGGGTTTGTCGGCAGCAGGAACTAAGGTGTCAGCACGCGGCCGCTGCTGCTGGTTTAGCGCCTGCACCTTTGTGCCTGAACAACCATCAACGTATGTTGATCACTGAATTTTTGCCAGAAGCTCAAAGTCCTTCCGTGGCATACATCCGACAGAGTATTCCGGCTTTAGCCCAAAAGCTGGCCACTTTACATCAGTTACCAGTGCAAACTGCCGTATTGGACCCTTGGTTATATTTGCAACAATTAAAAACTCAGTTGGAACCGCAGTGGACTGCGCAGGCGCAAAACATCTGGTTGCCTTTAATCACAGCAGCCCGTGACTTACAGTATTTTCAGGCAGACATTGGCTTGTGTCATATGGATTTGCATCCGCAAAATTTGTTGCTTTGGCAACAGAAATTGTGGCTGATTGATTTTGAATACTGCCAGTTGGCTGATGTGGTCTTTGATTTAGTGGCAATCATAGTGCAGTTTAATTTGTCAGAGACTGAACAACAGCAGTTGCTGGATAGTTACAGATCAGCCAGAGGTTCGGCTTGCAGCGTGCAGTTACTGGAAAAAGTGGCGCTGGCGAAAATAGTGTATTCAGGCTTTTGCTGGTTGTGGTATTGGCAGGAAGAACTGGACAATCAGGATCCCAGATACAAACAAGCCGCAGCAGACTGTTATCAGCTTTTACTGCGGCTTATTCAAAATGAGAGGTTAAATGCCACCTAAGCGCTCGGCGAGGATTTTGTAGCGTTTGACATCTTCTTCATCAAATAGCGGTTTGCCTTCGTCATCCTTGCCGTTAGCAACCAGCAAATTTTCACGCGCCAGACGTTCAACACGGATTTCCTGAATACCTAAAAAGGCGGCGACTTCTGCAACGTTGAGTAATGCCATAATGAATTCCTGCGGTAATTATTTGATTTAATTTAAGCTGATATTTTTAATTTAGTGAAAAAAGTTTCACAAGCCATGATGTTTTACTTATTTTTTATCAGCAAGACAACAGAAGCCACAGTGAATCTTGCGTTTTTTTCGAATTTTTGCTGATTTCTGAGCATTTAACTCAGATCGATCTGCCTAAGAGTGTTGCAGGCCAAATTTCGTGTTCAATCCAGCCCTTATTTTGATGCTTGGATACTGATTGTTCCAAATGTGCAGCTAGACAAAAACTTAGGTAATAGGTATAACAAATTGAACTATCTGATTATTTTTGTGTACTTGTCATCGCCTTTACACAGATTTGGACTATGGTAATTATAAAACCCAGCTTACATCCGAAACAATTCACATCTGAGTACTCATTATGAAAGCATCAGGCATGGCTTTAGCCTTGTACAATAATTTTCTTGGTCAAGCTCCCAATTGGTACAAATTGTCTATTATCGCTTTCCTATTCATTAATCCTTTGCTGTTTTTACAAAACCCCTATCTGGCAGGCTGGGTTTTGGTGGTGGAGTTCATTTTTACTCTGGCCATGGCATTGAAGTGTTATCCACTGCAGCCAGGTGGTTTGCTGGTTTTACAGGCTATAGCTATAGGTATGACGAGTACCACTAAGGTGATGCATGAAATTGAGCTTAATATCGAAGTGATATTATTGTTAGTGTTCATGGTCGCCGGTATTCACTTTGTTAAAGACTTACTGTTATTTGTTTTCACTAAGTTATTGATCCGGGTGCGCTCTAAAACCTTACTTTCGCTGGCTTTTGTCGGCATGGCGGCCTTCCTATCGGCGTTTTTAGATGCGTTGACTGTTGTTGCTGTTATCATTGCTGTGGGTATAGGTTTTTATGCGATTTATCACAAAATATCTTCTGGAAAAAAATTCCCTGATCCACACAACCACAATGAAGATCATGAAGTGGCAGAGTTGTCTCGGGCTGATTTAGATGCTTTTCGAGGTTTTCTGCGTAATTTGTTGATGCATGCTGGGGTCGGCACTGCTTTGGGTGGTGTCGCTACCATGGTGGGCGAGCCACAAAATCTGATTATTGCCGAAGCTGTTGGTTGGGGCTTTGGTGAGTTTGCATTGCGGATGGCTGCTGTCAGTGTGCCTGTGCTAATTGCGGGTTTGATCACTACTGTAGTGCTTGAGAGATGCCGTTGGTTTGATTTTGGTGTGCGTTTACCCGAGGCGGTACAAGATGTTTTGATTGCTTATGATAACTACCAGACAGAACGTATGTCAGCCTCAGATGTTAGCAAACTGTGGGTGCAAAGTATCATTTCTGTACTACTTATCCTTTGCCTGAGTTTGCATTTAGCTTCTGTAGGCTTAATAGGTTTAATGGTGATTATTCTTGCCACTGCCTTTTGTGGCGTGACAGATGAACATGCTATAGGGAAAGCATTTCAGGAAGCTTTGCCATTTACTTCTCTGTTGGTGGTATTTTTTGCTGTAGTTGCTGTCATTATTGATCAGCACTTATTTAAACCTGTGATCGATTTTGTTCTGACTTTTGACGGCCAACAACAGACCTCAGTGTTGTTTCTTGCCAACGGTTTGTTATCTATGGTCAGCGATAATGTTTTTGTAGGTACAGTTTATATCAACGAAGTCAAAGCAGCTTGGCAAGCGGGTAACATCAACCGTGAGCAGTTTGAAATGCTTGCTATAGCTATCAATGCAGGAACCAACCTTCCCAGTGTGGCGACTCCTAATGGTCAGGCCGCCTTTTTATTCCTGCTAACCAGTGCCTTAGCGCCCTTGATTCGGTTGTCTTACATGAAGATGGTTTGGATGGCCGTGCCTTATACTATAGTGCTAGCCGTTGTAGGCCTGTTAAGTGTTACTTTTCTATTACCAGAGGTTATTCATTGGCTTTACGCTGCTGGTTGGATCCAGCCTTATGATGCTGCAGCCGCAGCAGTTATAACAGAACATTAAGTTGTTATGGATCAGAGATATAATGCCTCTGAACTTTGATTTCACCTACTTCAGCTTGTGATTGACCAGAACGTCTGGACAGCGTGTATGCGGACAGGTATAAAGTACGGCATGTGAAATTTTCAGGGCATTTTACCCTCTGTCAGGCGGCACTTAGACTTTGTTGCTTGCCAAATTGCTTAGGGTGTTTTCTTTGCTACTCCAAGTGAGCACAACTCAGCCCGTTCAGCCCGTAAAGAGGATGTAAGTACATGATTGAGCTTCTGTTGATAGTCTTATTTCCTTTGATTGGCTCTTTGGTGCCAGTAATAACAGCAGGATGGTCACGAAGTTACAGTGCGCTCGCTACCGCCTTATTGCCTTTTGCTGCTTTGGCCCTGGTGTTACAGCTGGCACCAGCTGTGTTTTCCGGTGAAACTCTGTTTTACAAGCTGCCTTGGGTTGAAGCTTTAGGATTGTCGCTGAGCTTTCGGCTTGATGGCTTGTCTCTGTTGTTTGTATTTTTAATTCTTGGCATAGGCCTACTGATCATCTTGTATGCCAGATATTACCTGTCTGAAAAAGACTCTATGGCGCGTTTTTATGGTTTTTTGATGTTGTTTATGACGGCTATGCTCGGCATAGTACTGTCGAATAATCTACTGCAGTTATGGGTTTTCTGGGAGCTGACCAGTATCAGTTCCTTCTTGTTAATCAGTTTCTGGTGGCACAGAGCGGACGCACGCCTGGGCGCCCGTATGGCATTGATGATCACTGGCTTTGGCGGTTTGGCCTTGCTTGCCGGTATTTTACTGATAGGTAAAGTACTGGGTAGTTTTGAGTTAGACGAGGTGTTATCTCAGGCTGCTGTATTGCAACAACATAGTTTGTATCCGGTGATATTAATTTTGGTATTACTCGGCGCTTTTACCAAGTCTGCGCAATTCCCATTTCATTTTTGGCTGCCAAATGCGATGTCAGCTCCCACTCCAGTCAGCGCTTATTTGCACTCGGCGACTATGGTGAAAGCGGGCATATTTTTGTTGGCAAGAATGTATCCACTGTTGGCAGGTAGTGATTTATGGTTTTTGATGGTTACTATCACCGGTATGACAACCCTACTGGTTGGTGCTTACCTGGCTTTATTTCAGCATGATTTAAAAGGCTTGCTGGCGTATTCCACCATCAGTCACTTAGGTTTGATTACCTTGTTGTTTGGCTTAGGTACTGATTTGGCTGCGGTTGCAGCTATTTTCCACATTATGAATCACGCTATTTTTAAAGCCTCGCTGTTTATGGCTGCAGGTATCATTGATCACGAATCCGGCTCGCGAGATATGCGCAAACTCAATGGGCTCTGGCAATTTATGCCTGTGACCGCGACCTTAGCCATGGTCGCTTCTGCCTCTATGGCAGGGGTGCCTTTACTGAATGGCTTTTTATCCAAAGAAATGTTTTTTGCCGAAACATTGCATCAGGAAGTGTTAGGGGCTTTGTCCTGGCTAATCCCTGTGCTGGCTACCGTGGCTGCAACTTTGTCTGTTGCTTATTCAGCCCGCTTTATTCACGACGTATTTTTTAATGGTCAACCCAAGGGGTTACCTCGGACTCCTCATGAACCACCTCGTTACATGCGGGTGCCTGTCGAGGTGTTGGTGGCACTTTGTATTCTGGTTGGT
The DNA here is from genome assembly GCF_004005375.1 of Rheinheimera sediminis. Lineage (GTDB taxonomy): Bacteria > Pseudomonadota > Gammaproteobacteria > Enterobacterales > Alteromonadaceae > Pararheinheimera. Next base: position 169,751 of record NZ_RZUF01000003.1, read on the forward strand.
CTGGCTCCCGCTTATATAGTTGGAGATTTGCTAGCCGTGGCCTCTTCAGCTGTGTTAGCCGGTCCTTTGCCTGTGTATAGCTTATCGATCTGGCATGGTGTCAATTTGCCTTTGATGATGAGTGTATTGGCTCTGACTCTGGGCATAGTGTTGTACTTCAACCGCAAACACTTATTCCGTTTTCAGGCTGAATTACCAGAGCTGAACCCCTTGCAGTTTTTTGATTTAAAAATCAATGCTTTACTGGGTTTTTCAAAAAAATGGCACCATAGTATTGAGTCCGTTGCGTTGCAGCGTTACTTGGTATGGATGTTTGTGATAGTGGCTGTGTTACTGATTTGGCCACTGCAGCAAATGGGGCAATTCTCTCAGCACAAGGTTATGCAGCAGCCTGATACCTTAATGTTTGCTGCTACTTTCGTCGCTACTATAGCGGCTATAGCTACTGTGTTATGTCAGCGTCAGCGCCTGCTTTCTTTAGTGATGATTTCTATTGTAGGTTTAGTGGTCACGCTGATTTTTGTGCGGTTTTCAGCGCCGGATCTGGCTTTGACCCAGTTATCGGTTGAAGTGGTGACTATTGTGTTGTTGATGTTAGCCCTGTTCTTTTTACCTCACAAAATCAGCAGGGCTTCCAATGCTGGCAGGTTGATCCGGGACGGAGCTATAGCCTCAATCTGTGGCGTAGTGATAGGTAGCTTAAGTTATGCGTTGATGCTGGAACCACAACAACGCATTTCTGAGTTTTTCCTTGCCAACTCCAAAACGGGCGGCGGTGGTTACAACGTGGTGAACGTGATACTAGTCGATTTCCGTGGCTTTGATACCTTGGGTGAAATCACAGTCTTGGGCATAGCTGCATTGGGTATTTTTAAACTGCTGACCCGATTACCTCTGTTTAGATCCAGTTCAGACGCGCAAGGACGGCAATGGGCTCTGGACAAACACCCAATGTTGCTGGCTGTGGTATCTCAGGCTTTGCTACCTCTGGCCTTGCTCGTGTCTGTGTATATCTTTTTTAGGGGCCACAACTTGCCAGGTGGAGGCTTTGTGGCGGGTCTAATTACAGCCATTGCCATTATTTTGCAGTACGTGGCACAAGGTGTGGACTGGGTCCGCGAGCGTTTAACTATGGACTATCATCGTTTGATCGCTGCTGGTGTCCTTATTTCAACCACAACAGGTGCTGCCAGTTGGGCTTTTGACCGACCTTTCTTGACGTCCTGGTTTGATTATTTCCATCTACCGTTGTTTGGTGAAATTGAATTAGCCAGCGCTATCGCTTTTGATTTAGGAGTCTATTTGACTGTAGTGGGTGCAACACTGATGATTTTAGCCAACTTAGGCAAAATGACTACTGAACACAGACCTGTGAATAGGGAGCAAAGCTAATGGAGTTATTGGTCGCTATTATAATTGGGGTTATGACCTGCTGCGCAGTGTTTCTGATCCTGCGAGCGAGAACCTTTGCAGTGATGTTGGGTTTGACCATGTTATCTTATGCAGTGAATTTATTTATTTTCGCCAGCGGTGGATTAAAAATAGGCGCAGGAGCTGTGCTGCATGCTACGGAAGAATACGCAGATCCTTTGCCGCAAGCGCTGGTGCTCACTGCAATAGTGATTGGTTTTGCGATGACAGCTTTCCTGGTGGTGTTATCTATCCGCGCCCGTGCTGATTTAGGTAATGATCATGTGGATGGAAAATTACCAGTGGCGAAAAACACCCGGCAGGGAGCATCGTCATGAACCATTTGATTATTTTGCCCATAGTTTGGCCTTTGTTGGTCGCTTTGCTCACCTTGCTGCCACCCTTTGATCGTAGCCTGTTGTTACGTCGCTATTTAAGTGTTGGCGGCTCAGTGGTGTTGTTACTTATCAGCGTGCTGCTGGTGATACAAAGCACAGGCAGTCCGGCACAGCTGTATCAGCTTGGTAACTGGGCTGCACCTTTTGGTATTAGTTTGTTATTAGATCAAGTCAGCAGTTTAATGTTGTGTTTGACCTCGGTGTTGGCCGTTGCTTCGAGTTTGTATGCCAGCAGCGGGGAAGATGAAGGAGGCTTTTTTTTCCACTCCTTGCTGCATTTTCAGCTGATGGGTATTAATGGTGCCTTTTTAACTGCAGATTTATTTAACCTCTTTGTATTTTTTGAAGTGCTATTGATCGCTTCCTATTCTTTATTGATCCATGGCGGTGGCAAAGCAAAAACCAGGGCTGCTGTGCATTATGTTATTTTGAATCTGGTGGGATCTGCCTTATTCCTGTTTGCACTGGCGTTGATTTATGGTGCTTCAGGCACTTTAAATATGTTGGATTTAGGGACCAAAGTAGCATCCTTATCTGAGACTCAATTACAACTATTGCAAGGCGCTGTAGCCTTGTTACTAGTAGTCTTCGGTTTGAAAGCCGCAGTGATGCCGCTGCATTTCTGGTTAGGCAGTGCCTACTCTTCGGTCACTCCTGCTGTGGCTGCTTTGTTTGCTATTATGACCAAAGTAGGTATCTACAGTTTGCTTCGTGTGTTTGCCATGGTGTTGCAGGATGCGGGGTTTGTCGCAGATTGGGTGTTCCCTGTTTTGTGGTGGACTGGGCTTTTGACTATTCTGATGGGAGTGCTAGGCGTTTTAGCCAGTGAAGACTTACGCAAAATGGCCAGCTATCTGGTGATTGTATCTGTTGGATCTTTAGTTGCTATTTTGTCTTTGGGTACCCCGGAGTCAGTCCAAGCGCTATTGTATTATCTTGTACATTCAACCTTAGCTACGGCTGCATTATTTTTACTGGCAGACCTTATTGCAAACCAGCGTGGTAAAGCGGGTGACCGTTTAGTGAATGGACGGAAAGTCGCGCAGCCAGTCTTGCTTGGTTCAGCTTTTATTGTAACGGCACTGAGCATAGTAGGAATGCCACCCTTTTCTGGTTTTATTGGCAAGTTGTTACTACTGCAGGCCGTGTCAGAAGGCTCAGCTATGTTGTGGTATTGGTCCGCGTTATTGGGTAGCAGCTTGATGTTGCTGATTGCGTTAAGCAGAGCTGGCAGTATTTTGTTTTGGCAAGTCTCAAGCTCCGATGCTGAAGCCCGGAGGGCTGGTGGGCGCCGTAGCACAGCTTTAGTCTTGTTGGTGCTAGCCAGCCCCTTGTTAAGTCTGTTTGCCGGACCTTTAACTGAGTGGTGTCAGGCAGCGGCAACACAATTGCAGACTATAGCTAATCTTAGTCCGGGAGCCTTCTGATGACATCTATAAAGAAATGGTGGCCAACTCCTGTCCGCAGCTTGTTTTTATTTCTGGTTTGGATCTTACTGAACAATAGCGTTGAGTTTTTCCATTTGTTTTTTGGTTTGGTGTTGGCATGGTTAATTCCTCAGCTTATTTACAAGTTCCGTTTGGTCCAGCCTGGTATGAAAAACCCAACGGCAGCAATACGTTATGGCTTAATGGTCCTGTGGGATATTGTTGTCGCGAATTTGCAGGTGGTGAAGCTGGTGTTAGGACCAAATAAAAGGCTGCGTCCTGCTTTTATCAAAGTTCCTTTAGATTTAACTGATAATTTATCCATTACTATTTTGGCCAGTACTGTGTCACTAACGCCGGGTACTGTGAGCGCCGAGGTGTTACCTTTGAATGCGAGTAAGGATGAGCAACGCTTTTTACTTGTGCATGTGTTGGACTTAGCCGACGAAGCTGAGTTAATCCGGCAGGTGAAACAGCGCTATGAAGCTCCACTCAAGGAGATATTTTGATGCTTGAACTGATACTGCAAGGCTGTTTTTGTGTAGTTGGGCTGGCTTTGTTATTAAATTTTTACGCGGCAATTCGAGGCCCTTCCGTAATTGACCGTTTATTGGCACTGGATACTATGTACATAAATAGCATAGCTTTATTGTTGCTTTATGGTATTTATCTGGGGATCAGCCTGAATTTTGAAGTGGCTTTGCTGATAGCAATGTTGGGTTTTGTCAGTACAGTCGCTGTGTGTAAGTTTTTACTGCGTGGCGATATTATTGAGTAAAGCGCAGATACTAAGGAGTTCGATATGAGTTGGCTTGAATGGCTGGTTGCTGTATTAGTGGTGGCAGGGTCGTTATTTGTCTTATTGGGCTCAGTAGCCTTGGTGAAACTGCCTGATTTTTATACTCGTCTGCATGGCCCAACCAAAGCTACAACATTGGGCTTAGGTGCTATTGTGATTGCCTCAATGGTTTATTTTAATTTTATCAAAGAGGAGCTGAGCTTACAGCAACTGCTTATTGCGCTCTTTCTTTTTATCACTGCACCTATTACCGCTCATATGCTGGTCAAAGCGGCGTTGCATTTAAAGCTGAAAACTGCTGAGCACACTTCAGGAAAACAAAACGCAGATCTGTAGACTGAGTTTTGATCTGCTGTTAGTGTTCTTCGTCGAAGCCGTTTTCGATTAATCCCACTACAGCTGCTAATGCAGCCTGAGCCTCTGGACCCCCAGTACAGACTTCCAGAGTTTTCCCTTTGCTACTCGCCAACATCAGCAGAGCAAGCACGCTGCTGGCATCTGCAATTTGTCCTTCCTGATGCAGCTCTATTTTGGCATCAAACTGACGACACAATTGCACCAGCTTAGTAGCAGCTCTGGCGTGTAAGCCAAGTTGATTTACTATGGTGACTGTTTGCCGGAGTTTATCTGTCATAGCTATACACCTCAGCAGTTTGTCGCGATAGATTTGTATTTTTATCTACCATGATGCCTCACTAATTCACGGTGACGAATTTGCACATCCTCTCGCTGTAAACGGTAGCTTTGTGCTAAAGATTCAGCGATATATACGGAACGGTGCTGACCGCCTGTACAGCCTATAGCTATAGTGAGATAACTACGGTTATTGCGTTCTAAATGCGGTAACCATGTACCGATAAACTGATTTATCTGCCAGATATACTGAGCGACAACAGCTTGAGATGACAGGTAGTTTTGTACTGGCTTATCCAGCCCTGTAAGTATTTTTAGTTCCGGCTCCCAATGTGGGTTGGGCAAAAAGCGGGCGTCAAATACGTAGTCTGCGTCTTTGGGAATACCATATTTAAAACCAAAAGATTCAAAAAGAATCACCAGTCGTCCGGTTTTTTGCCCGAGGATTCGTTCTCTAAGCTGTTCTGCCAGCTGATGTACATTGAGCTCTGTGGTATCCAGGTATAAATCTGCACGACTGGAGATTGGGTCCAGCAGCTGCTGTTCGCGTTGTATGGCTTCATCCAATGACATAGCCTGGTGCGACAGCGGATGTAAGCGTCGTGTTTCACTGAAGCGTTTAATCAAGCTGGTATGGTCGGCGTCAAGGTAAAGAATGGTCAGGTCAACTTTGTGTGGCAGGTAAGACAATATGTCAGTCAGTTCTTCAGGGTCTTGGGGGAGGTTGCGAACATCTATACTGACTGCCACTCTTTCATACTGCTCCATGACAGCGTTCGCTAAAGTAGGCAACAAATTAACGGGTATATTATCAACACAATAATAACCAAGGTCTTCCATCACTCGTAGGGCAACTGATTTGCCCGACCCCGATCGACCGCTAACGACCAATAACTTCATTTTGTGATCACCTGTTCAGATCCTTTCATCAATAACTGATACAAATCATGGCTATTTGCACTGTGACGGATTTTTTTGGTGAAGTCTTTCTGGCTTAGCATCCTGGCTATACCTGACAAGGTAGACAAGTGGGTCTGACATTGATTTTCTGGGATCAGGATGGCGCAAAAAATGTCCACAGCCTGATTATCAATGGCATCAAACTGTATTGGATCTTTGCTGACAACAAACACCAGCATAGGTGCTGTGACATTTTTTAATTTGCCATGTGGAATAGCAATACCACCGCCAATACCTGTTGAACCAAGCTTTTCACGGCTCATCAGAGCTTCGAGTATGCTGTACTCAGCAATGTCCGGTAAACGCTGATGTGCTAGTTCAGCAATGTATTCGAGTATGCGTTTTTTACTATTAAAAAGGACCGCACTCTTGGTGCAGTCCTCCGATAACATTGAGCTCAGGTTCATAGTTTCAGAATCAATGGCGAGAAATCTTCTCTTTATGTTTAATAACTTGGCGATCCAGTTTATCAATCAGCTGGTCTATCGCAGCATACATATTTTCGTCTTCCGATACAGCAAATACTTCACCTCCACTGAGGTGTATCTTAGCCTCTGCAATCTGTTTTAATTTTTCCACGTTCAGCACTACATGTACATTATTAATATGATCAAAATGGCGTTCAAGTTTGGAAAATTTGCTATCGACGTACGCTCTCAGTGCTTCAGTGATTTCTACATGACGACCAGTTAAGTTGATTTGCATAGACTCTTCCTTCTTTATAGAGCTGTTAAAGCAAGCTCTTGCGCTGATTAGACGGCGGAATAAACAAGGCTTCACGATACTTGGCAATAGTTCGCCGTGCGACATTGATCCCTTGTTCTGACAGTATTTCTGCCATCCTGCTATCACTCAAAGGTTTAGCAGGACTTTCCGCCGCCACCAATTTTTTAATAAAGGCGCGGATAGCGGTGGATGAACATTCACCACCGCTCTCAGTACTTACATGACTGGAGAAAAAGAACTTAAGTTCAAATATTCCTCTGGGAGTGTGCATATATTTTTGTGTAGTCACTCGTGAAATGGTGGACTCATGCATTCCCACCATTTCAGCAACATCGTTTAATACCATGGGTTTCATGGCTTCTTCGCCGTGCTCAAAGAATGCTTGTTGTTGCTGCACTATGCAGTTGGCGACCTTGAGTAAAGTTTCGTTACGGCTCTCCAGACTTTTCAAAAACCACTTGGCTTCCTGTAAGTGGGAGCGGATAAACTGACCGTCTGAAGCGTTACGTGCACTGCGCGACATGGCGGCATATTGCTCGTTAATTCTGATCTTTGGCATTGCATCAGGATTTAACTCGACCATCCAGCGTCCTTTAATTTTCGCTACCGATACATCAGGGATCACATACGACTGTTCTTGTCGAATCACATCTGCGCCAGGTCTTGGGTTCAAACTATGGATCAGACGCATCACTTCTTTTAAATCGTCTTCTTTGAGTTTAGTCACACGCATCAAAGAACGGAAATCTCTATTCGCTAAAAAATCAGTATATTCTTTGATAATGTGACGTGTTTCTGAAAGATAAGGTGTTTGAGGATCAAATTGGCGAAGTTGTACCAATAAACATTCCTGAATGGTACGGGCTCCAACACCAACAGGGTCGAATAGCTGGATACGTTTGATCACAGCTTCAACTTCGTCGGCTTCCACATCAGGCAGGCCCAATGATTCGAGAATTTCTTCTGTGTCTATGGTAAGTAAACCGTTTTCGTCTATGGCTTCAATAATTATTTCAGCAATAGTGCGGTCTGTATCAGAAAAAGGAGTGAGCTGCATTTGCCAGCGTAAGTAGTCCTGCAGTGTTTCGCTGGTTTCACCCTGAAATACCGTATCTTCATCACCGTTGTAGTTATTAGCTCCTGAGACAGGGGCTGCACTGACTAGATCATCCCAGTGGCTGTCCAGCGGTAAATCTTCTTTGATATTTTGTTCGGACATCGCTTCGCTGCTGTCCTTTACTTCGGGCTCGTAGTGCTCATCATGAGTGCTGTCGTAGTCGGCTGAGTCAAATTCAGCACCATGATTTAGATCTTTAGAAGAGGGTTCCTGAAAAGCTGCATAGTCATCTTCAGCTTCCAGCAATGGATTAGCATCCAGAGCTTCCTGAATTTCCTGTTGCAGTTCAATAGTAGACAATTGCAGCAATTTAATCGCTTGCTGCAATTGAGGAGTCATTGTGAGCTGCTGACCAAGACGAAGTTGCAGAGACGGTTTCATGTACTTCTTATTTTCTCCAAACAACCCTATTCGGATCTTGTTTTAAACTATAACCTGAATTGCTCGCCCAGATAGACATCCCGAACTTGCTGGTTTGCTAAAACCTCAGCCGGTGTACCTGCAGCAATCAGTTCTCCATGACTTACAATATAGGCAATTTCACAGACATCAAGCGTTTCGCGCACATTGTGGTCGGTGATAAGCACGCCTATGCCTCGTTGGCACAGATGCTGAATAATTTTTTTAATATCTAACACTGAAATAGGATCAACACCAGCAAAAGGTTCATCCAACAGGATAAATGCCGGATCGGCAGCCAGTGCCCGCGCTATTTCCACCCTGCGGCGTTCACCACCGGATAAACTCATACCAAGGCTGTTACGGATATGGCCTATGTGAAATTCGTCCAGTAAGGCATCGGCTTTTTCTTCGCGCTGATCTTCGGTTAAATCTTTTCTGTGTTGCAGAATCGCCAGCAGGTTATCGTAGACGGTCAATTTTCTAAAAATTGAGCTTTCCTGTGGCAAATAACCAATACCAGCTCGTGCCCGGGCATGGATAGGATCAAAAGTGATCTCGTTATCGTCCAGTGTAATTCGGCCTTTGTCTGAGGGAACCAAACCAACGATCATATAAAAGGTGGTAGTTTTTCCAGCCCCATTTGGGCCAAGCAATCCAACAATTTGTCCCGCATTTACTTCCAGACTGACGTCTTTGACCACCTGACGGCCTTTGTAACTTTTAGCCAGATGGGACGCGATTAACTTCATTATTCTTTTCCCTCAGGGCTGAACACTGTGGTAACTCTTTCGGTCTTTTTACCGTCAGATTCAGCTTCCAGTTCCTGTTTTTCCAAATTGTATTTAATGATAGCGCCTTGCACCATACTACCATTCTGGCTTAGTTCCGCATTGCCTGTCAGCACCAGCGTACCTTCGGCGACGTCATAACGAATTTCATTGGCTTTGGCTTTTATAGGTTTTTCGCCATCCAGCATTTGGGAATAACTAGCAGGTTTACCCGAGGCAATAAATACTTCCTTGCCTTTACCCGCAGTAGCTAGCACTTCAAGTTTATCCGCTTCAATCAGCAGGCTACCCTGTTGTACCTTGACGTTGTCAACAAAGGTCATGACTTTGTCTTTAATAGAACCAAACTGGCGATCTGAGCCTACCTGAATTTCTTTTTTAAAATCGTCAGGGCCCGCCAAGCAAAAGCCACTGAATGCGAGACAAAGGCTGAGTAAAATAATGTTACTTTTCATTGTAATAAACCGTTTTTGTATGCTGTTTCAACTCAATATTCTGTTCGTCCAAATCGGCCAGCATGCCTTTACCTGTGATTTGAAAACCCAGCCCGAAAATCCGTACCTGCTCATTTGACTGCAGGGTATTTGTGTTGAACACAAGCTCAACCGCGTTAGTTTCTATTCGTGTGAACAGTGGATCTGGCGACATGTTACGCAACTCCACTCTGTGTTCAAGAATGAGTTTATCATCAGGATAAAGCACAGCCTGTTCGCTTGTCACTTGCCATAATGGCACTTTCTGCTGATAAATGGTGTAGATAGGGAAATCAAATTGTAAAAAGCCAAAACGTTCGAAGTGTTCCATACGTTGCGCACGGATCAGATCCGATAGATGGCCTTGTTCATCGTAAATCATGCGGGTCAGGTTCACAGCCACATAGTCAGGCTGATTATCCTGAGTCTCTGGTGCAGTCTTGTTGTCTTGCTCAAGTAATTGCCAGCTGTAAAAACCAGCTGCAGCGGCCACAACAAGAATTAACCAAAAAAACTGACGGATCATGTACTACTTCCTGAGAATTCAGCAAATTTGCCCTGACTGATCAGTAGCAAATCACAAAGTTCACGCACTGCTCCAAAGCCACCAGGTAAAGTACAACGGTAATCAGCATGCAAACACAGATAAGGATGAGCGTCCTGCACCGTAACACTTAAACCACAATATTGCATCACAGCCCAGTCTGCCAAATCATCGCCAATGAAGGCAATTTCTGAGGCTTCGAGTTTGAGATTTTGTTGGAGTTCAGCGAAAGCCGCCAGTTTATTTTCCTGACCCTGGTAAATATATTGCACCGTGAGTGAGGTCATACGCTGTTGTACTATCACAGAATCGCGGCCGGTAATGACCGCAACTTCTATACCTGCATGACGTAAGGCTTTAATGCCGTAACCATCACGGGTGTGAAAGGCTTTTAACTCCTCGCCCTGATTACCCATATAAATTCGGCCATCAGAAAAGACACCATCTACATCACAAATCACTAATTTGATCTGTCTGGCTTTGTGTTCTATCTCTGGGCTTACCACCTGATACATCTGGGTAAATAAACTGGACATCAGATCACTCCTGCTTTTAACAAGTCATGCATATTCAATGCACCTACAGGTTCTTTTTGCTCGTTTACCACAATAAGACCATTAATTTTGCGTTGCTCCATAATTTGAAGAGCTTCTGCTGCCAGCATAGCAGGTTTGGCTGTAACACAGTTTTTGGTCATCAGAGTGGCTATACTGGCTGTGTGTAAGTCGACCTGCTGATCAAGGACCCGACGTAAATCGCCATCGGTAAATAATCCTACGAGTTTGCCTGAATCATCCACCACAGAAGTCATGCCTAAACCTTTGCGGGATATTTCCAATAAAGCTTCTTTCAGACTGACTTGCTGATGCACAACAGGCAAGGCATCACCAAAATGCATTACATCTTCTAAACGCAGTAACAAACGCCGACCCAGACTGCCACCCGGATGGGACAACGCAAAATCATCCGCAGAAAATCCACGCACATCTAAAAGCGCCACGGCTATTGCATCACCCATCGCCAAGGTCGCAGTGGTACTGGCTGTTGGTGCCAGGCCTAAGGGACAAGCCTCCTGTTCAACCCGGACACAGAGGTGAACATCAGATAAGGTTGCTAAAGTAGAGTCTGGTCTACCTGTCATTGCGACCATTCTAATACCGCGACGTTTCAGTACTGGCACTATAGTCAGTACTTCAGCAGTTTCACCCGAGTTAGAAATCGTGAGCACTACATCGTCAGTCGTAATCATGCCCAGATCGCCGTGACTGGCTTCAGCCGGATGAACGAAAAAAGCAGGGGTGCCTGTTGAAGCCAGGGTAGCCGCAATTTTATTGGCGATATGGCCTGATTTGCCCATACCAACTACTATCACCCGCCCTTTGCAGTCGTACATCATTTGGCAAGCCATATTAAAACTTTCGTCTATGTAAAGAGCGAGTTGGGTAACAGCCGCTGCTTCAATCTTTAATACCTGCAGGGCCTGAGGGCGAAAGTCCAGAGTCATGCAAAATCCCCATCAATTAGTCGTTGCTTGTTTTTTCGAATGATCATAGAGATAGCTCAAGCATTAAGCTGCGATTCATTTTCAGCGCGGCACACTTTGCGGCCATATAGAAACGGATATTTTCGTGTTTATTAGGATTAAATGCAAAAGAATAAGTAAAACAAAGTAATTATTCTGTTTTTGCAATCAGTTGTTACTATTTTTTATAAGGTTGTCGTTGTGAAAAACCTATACAATGGGCGGCTTTTACTATTCCGTTTGGCTTGAAGTCGCTACTGTGCCTAGGTATATTGCGCGCCTTTCATCTGAGCGATAAGCGTTATTGTTTTTAAATGAGGATCAACGTGTCAGATATTCTGGTAGACATTCAGCACCTGACGTTTAAACGTGGTGACCGTGTGATCTATGATGACATGAGCATGCAGTTTCAGCGTGGAAAAGTGACGGCCATTATGGGCCCGAGCGGTATTGGTAAAACTACACTTTTACGTTTGATTGGTGGTCAGTTAAAGCCAGAGCAAGGAAAAATTCTGATCAACGGCCAGGATATACCTCAGTTGAACCGCAAAGATTTGTATAAAGCCAGGCAAAAAATGAGCATGCTGTTTCAAAGCGGCGCCATGTTCAGCGATATGTCGGTTTACGACAATGTCGCCTTCCCAATTCGTGAGCACACACGCTTGCCTGAAGAAATAATTCGCCTGATGGTACTGATGAAATTAGAGGCTGTAGGCTTGCGTGGTGCCCGTGATTTAATGCCAGCCGAACTCTCTGGCGGTATGGCTCGTCGTGCTGCATTAGCTCGTGCTATAGCGCTGGACCCTCAGCTTATTATGTACGATGAGCCTTTTGCGGGGCAGGATCCTATTTCTATGGGGGTGATAGTACGTCTGATCCGTTCTTTGAACAATGCGCTGGGTCTCACTTCTGTAGTTGTATCGCATGACGTGAATGAAGTCATGAGTATTGCTGATTATGTCTATGTGGTCGCTGAACAAAAAGTCATAGGGCATGGCACGCCGGAAGAGCTGAGAGCTCATCCTTCCGCTCTGGTACAGCAGTTTTTACAGGGAGAGTCTGATGGCCCTGTGCCTTTCCACTTTAAAGCAGCCAGTTATAGTGCTGAATTAATGGAGTTAGCCAAGTGATAGTGGATAAGTTACAGCAACTCGGACAAAAGAGTATTGCTAAAATTCAAGGCATGGGCCGGGCAACTATTATGTTGTTTGGTGCTTTAGTCGCCTGGCCAACACCACGTAAAAGCTTCCCTTTATTGTTGAAGCAGTTGTATGTGGTTGGTGTGTTGTCTTTGTTGATCATTCTGGTGTCAGGTTTGTTTATCGGCATGGTGCTGGCATTGCAGGGTTACACAGTGCTATCGAAATTTGGCGCTGAACAAATGTTAGGCCCGCTAGTAGCTTTAAGTCTGTTGCGAGAATTGGGTCCTGTAGTGACAGCTTTGTTATTTGCCGGCCGGGCTGGTAGCGCTTTAACAGCTGAAATTGGTTTGATGAAAGCGACTGAGCAGTTGTCAGGTATGGAAATGATGGCTGTGGATCCGCTGCGCCGTATTATCGCGCCGCGTTTTTGGGCTGGCGTGATTAGCATGCCACTGCTTGCGATGATATTTACTGCCGTAGGCATTTTAGGTGGTCATCTGGTGGGTGTGGACTGGTTAGGGGTAGATGGCGGCGGTTATTGGTCTGCCATGCAAGCCAACGTTGATTTCCAGCAGGATATTATGAACGGCGTGATTAAAAGTGCTGTGTTTGCTTTGATTGTGACCTGGATAGCCTTACATAAAGGCTTTGATGCGGTGCCGACCTCTGAAGGCATTAGCCAGGCCACCACACAAACTGTGGTGACATCTTCTCTGGCGGTCTTAGGTTTTGACTTTATATTAACAGCAGTAATGTTTGGTGGATAAAAAATGACATCTCGCAAAATCGAAGTGTTGGTAGGTCTATTTGTTGCGCTGGCTATAGCAGCTTTTATGTTGTTATCCCTGAAAGTGGCGAACAGCGGTATGGCGGGATCTGGCGAAACTTATATGTTGTATGCCAAGTTTGAAAACATTGGCGGCTTAAAAGTGCGTTCGCCTATTAAAGTGGGTGGGGTTGTAGTTGGCCGTGTACGCTCCATTAATCTGGACACTGAAGAGTATTCTCCTGTAGTGGCGATGGAAATTGATAGTCAATACAACAATTTTCCAGAAACCAGTTCTGTGGCTATTTTGACCTCAGGTTTGTTGGGGGAGCAGTATCTCGGATTACAGCCTGGTTTTGTTGATGAAACTGTCTCTATTTTGAAAAGTGGTGATTATGTAGAAGACACTAAGTCGGCTATTGTGCTGGAAGAGTTAATAGGCCAGTTCTTGTTTAACAGAGGAAGTAACTAAGCATGAAAAATTTGTTTTTAAAAATTGCAGCTATAACTCTGCTCTCTTTTGGATTCGCTGCTCAGGTGTGCGCTGCTGAAGTTAAAACTTACAACGATCCTTACAAAATGATTGAAGCTGTGGCCGATCAGACGTTTCGTCGTATTGCCAATGATCAACCTGTGATCGAAAAGAATCTCGAGCATTTGCGGGTTATAGTGAACGAGGAATTGGTCCCTTATATTGACAGTCGTTATGCCGCTTTCCGAGTGATTGGTAACTACATTAAACAAACAAAAGAAGAAGATCGTGACGCTTTTGTAGTGGCTTTTAAAGATTATATGGTAGCAACCTATGCTGGGGCATTAACTCAGTATAAAAATCAGAAAGTGATTTTTGAACCTGCCCGTGCTGTGGGTAGCCAAAACATTATTACTATTAAAACTCGGGTGATTGACCCTGGTAAACCAGATATCAATATCGAGTTCAAACTACGCCGTGCTAAAGACTCTGAAAACTGGCAGGTCTTTGATATGGTGGCTGAAGGTATCTCTTTGTTAGACAGTAAAAGAGCAGAGCTTGGCAATCTGATCCGCCAACAAGGATTAGCCAGTGTCACCTCATTGTTAGTGGAGAAGTCAAAGGCTCCTATTACAGCGCCTATGCAGGGTAATAATGCTAAAAATTAGTCAACAACAACAGACACTGTTATTTTCCGGCGCGTTAGACCGGGATACTGTGCCTACACAGTGGCCCTTTAAGTTATTAAAAAACTTAAAAGGCACTGTGGTCTTTGATTTCAGCCAGTTGGCTCTGGTGGATACTGCAGGTCTTGCATGGTTACTCCATCAGATCGCACAGGCTAAAAAGCTTGGTTTAGCTATCCAAATGTATCATGTACCAGAGCAATTAATTTCTCTGGCCAGGTTGTCTGATGTTTTGGCTTTGTTGCCACTGGTAGAAGAGGATAAAGGCGATGCAGTGTAATGAAATTGAACAGCTGTTAACTGAAGAATTGAAACTCGCTGAAGTTTATGTAAAAGCTGAAGGCAGTCATTATGCGGTGACTGCCGTTGGAGACTGCTTCGAGGGCATTAGCCGGGTGAAACAGCAACAAATGATCTATGCCCCTTTGATGGCAGCTATTGCTGATGGTAGTATTCACGCCGTTTCGATAAAAACCTTCACGCCGACTCAATGGCGTCGTGAAAAATTACTTAACCCACCTGTATAGTAGTTAAAGATGCAACAATTTCTGGTTTCAGGCGGCGCCACCTTAAAAGGTGACGTTGTTATTTCCGGCGCTAAAAACGCCGCACTCCCTATTTTATTCGCCACTATTCTGGCTGAACAGCCCTCGGTGCTGAGCAATGTTCCGGTTTTAAAAGACATTGATACCACCTTTAAATTGTTGCGTATTTTTGGTGCTGAAGTCAGCCGTGATGGCCATCAGGTGACAGTGGATGCTACAGCTATCCACAGTCAGATGGCGCCGTACGAGCTGGTGAAAACCATGCGTGCTTCTATTTTAGCTTTAGGGCCTTTGTTAGCCCGTTTTGGCCATGCTGAAGTATCGTTACCAGGCGGCTGCGCTATAGGTGCTCGTCCAGTGAATTTGCACATCGACGGTTTACGCAAAATGGGCGCTGAAATCACTGTAGAGGCGGGTTATATTAAAGCCAAAGCAAGCCGCTTGCACGGTGCACATATTTTTATGGATATGGTCAGTGTCACTGGCACTGAGAATCTGATGATGGCTGCTGTGCTTGCTGATGGTTTAACCATTATTGAAAATGCTGCTCGTGAGCCTGAAGTGGTGGATTTAGCCCGTTACCTTATTGCTATGGGGGCTGATATTCAAGGCGCAGGTACTGATACTATTCGCATTACGGGTAAAGAGACGCTGCATGGCGCTTGCCATACAGTGTTACCAGATCGCATTGAAACCGGTACTTTTTTAGTGGCTGCTGCTGTTACAGGTGGGGACGTGACCTGTTTAAAAGCTTCTCCTGCTGAGCTGGAAGTGGTGCTTGAGAAATTGCGTGAAGCTGGGGCTGAAGTAACAACGGGATCAGATTGGATCCGTCTGAATATGACTGGGCGGGCACTAAAATCTGTTAACGTTAAAACTGTGCCTCACCCTGGTTTTCCTACTGATATGCAAGCGCAGTTTACTGTGTTGAATGTGGTTGCAGAGGGCGTGGGTATGGTGACAGAAACGATTTTTGAAAATCGCTTTATGCATATACCAGAGTTGCAACGCATGGGAGCTGATATCCAGCTGGAAGGCAACACAGCACTGATTAAGCACAGCGACAAGCTGACAGGTGCTCAAGTGATGGCAACTGACCTGAGAGCTTCTGCCAGTTTAGTCATTGCAGGCTTAGTGGCTGAAGGGGAGACAGTGGTCGATCGTATCTACCATATAGACCGGGGTTACGAACAAATAGAGCATAAGCTAAAAGGTTTAGGTGCCAATATCCAGAGGATCAATGCTCCTGCCTGATCGGTCGCTTTAAATAAAAAGCCAGTGCTTAGTCACTGGCTTTTTATTTCAGTTTGCTGGAACTGCCTTAGTTTAGTTCCCTGATTACCACCGGCACAGTCAACGCCTTGCCATTCCGTTCAATCGACACAATTAGGGTGGTATCTGGTTGTGTTTCCGCAATCAAATCCAGCGCATGATGCACGCTGGTTAAGGTAACACCATTAATTTTCTGTAATATATCGCCAATTTCTAAACCAGCTATAGCGGCAGGGCTTAAGGGTTCTATGGCGCTGATTTTGACACCAAATAAAGTTTGAGCAGTGGAGATCATCGGATCTCCGGAAGGATTGACTACAGGATCGCCACTAACGCCTAGATATCCTCTAATCACACGACCGTGTTGGATTAGTTTCTGCAATACATTACTGGCTAAGTGATAGGGTACCGCAAAAAATATCCCCTGGATGTCCTGATTCCGTTGGCGCTGAAAGGCGGCTGTATTGATACCCACTAATACGCCGTTACTGTTAATTAAAGCCCCGCCTGAATTGCCTGCATTAATAGCTGCGTCCATTTGCATAAAGTCGGCATAGCCGTTTGCTGGACTCAAACCACCACGCCCTGTTGCGCTGATCACACCCTGAGTAATAGCTTGCCCCAGGTTAAATGGGTTACCTATAGCCAACACCACATCGCCAACCTGAGGCTCTAAGTTATCATCTTGCGGGATTACAGGAAGATTGTCGGCTTCAACATATAATACAGCTAAGTCAGTTAATTGATCCTGGCCAATTAAAATGGCATCAAAAACCCGACCATCTTGCAAAGCTACCGAAATCTGGTCCGCTCCGTAGACCACATGGTAATTGGTCAGCACATAACCCTGAGCATTCATAATGACACCAGAACCTAATTCCTGGCGTTCTATAGTTCTGCTTTGGTAAGAGCGAGGGTCCTGAGTTGTACTTTTTGTATAAACATTTACAACAGCTGGGGCTGCGGCTCGCACAGCTCTGGAATAAGACACGGGTGCAGGCAGAGCTTCTTTTTTCTGCCAGAAATTAAGGTTTAATCCTTGGTTCTGATCGAAAAAAACCAACCACAGCATAGCGAGTGCAAGGCCGTAAGCAATGCTTTTTAAGAGACTAATCAGAAGTTTGGGCACAGGGTGACGTTACGAAACAAAAAAGATTTTGCAAGCATAACACTAAATCCGAAGATGCAGTAGCAAGCCGAAGGCTTGCTACTGCAAAAATTTAACGTATTAATACATAAAGAATACGATTACCACGTTGTACTTGCAGTGCAATAATGCCGGTACTTTTACCTAACTGTTCACGTAGTTCTCTGGTGTTATTTACTCTGCTGCGGCTGACACCAATAATGACATCACCTTTTTCCAGGCCTAAAGCAGCTGCCGGAGAACGGGCGGTCACTTCATCCACGACTATGCCATTTTCACCGTCCGGTGTTTTACCATCAGTTAAACTGGCACCTTCAAGCATCGGATGTAGCACTTTCGCTTCAGCTGTGGCTGCTTCTGCGGCTTCCAGCGTCACTTTCACTGTAAGCGCTTTATCATCCCGCAAAATACCTAAAGCTATTTCTTTGCCTACACCCAGAGTTGCAATTTTGGCGCGAACTTCAGTGAAAGACTCGATCTTTTTACCATTCAGATGGGTAATAATATCACCGCTTTTCAGGCCAGCTTTATCGGCTGCTGAGCCTGGAATCACTTCTTGTACCCAACCACCTTTGCTGGTTTTAGTGTTCATGGCTTTAGCTATTTCAGCGTTTAAATCACCGCCACGTACACCTAAGGCCCCACGACGCACTTCGCCATATTCAATAAACTGCGCTACCAGGTTTTTCATCATATTGGCAGGAATAGCAAAGCCTATACCTATATTGCCGCCATTAGGCCCAATGATCGCTGTATTGATCCCTATCAACTGGCCTTTAAGGTTGACTAAAGCGCCGCCTGAGTTGCCGCTATTGATGGCTGCATCGGTTTGAATAAAATCTTCATAACCCTCAATACCTAAACCACCGCGGCCTAAAGCACTGACAATACCTGAAGTGACGGTTTGACCTAAGCCAAAGGGGTTGCCTATGGCTACAGTAAAATCACCTACTCTTAAAATATCTGAATCTGCCAGTTCAACCTGGGTTAGATCTTCAGCTTCAATTTGTAGCAACGCTATGTCGCTTTCTGGATCTTCGCCAATTTTTTTCGCTTTATAGCTACGACCATCTTTTAAGGTCACTTGAATATCGGAGGCTTCATTGATCACGTGATGGTTGGTTACCACATAGCCTTTTTTCGCGTCAATGATGACACCTGAGCCTAAACCTCGGAAGGGTTGTTCTTGACGTAACTCGCCCCGGCGGCCCAAAAATTGTTCCAGTCCACCAGGTAAACGTTGACGAACTTCTCGGCTGCCGGCAACAGAGATATTCACTACAGCTGGAGTGACATTCTCCAACATGGGAGCCAGGCTTGGCATTTCCTGATCGCCAGCACCAAAAAACGGCAGCTTGGCATGAGCTGGCACGGGTTGCGCCAGCAGAAAAGCGGCTAAAATACTGACAGTAACTAAAGATAACTGCGACTTCATATAGGTAATGCTCCTTTATACGTACAACGCCACTGTACAGATGACGCCACTAAGAATGCTTTACCAGTCGAAAAGTTCAGTTGTCTGATGAGTTTCGTTCAGTTTTATTTTTCATTAAGCCACTGGCGGTATTGGAATAATCCAATGGCTGATAGGATGGTTCATCCTTCACTTTACGACGCTCATCCAGTTTATGGATCGACTGGCGTATTTGTGCCGTAGTATCCGCTGAGAAATAATTCAGTTCGCTACGGTTGTCAAAAGTTGGTCTTTCGATCAACTGCATCTTGGTCTGAGCCATATGGCGGGCAATTTTTTCGTAGTTCTCGTGAAGCTGACTCATCAGTTGATGAGTGGTCTCTACGTGCTCTGTAACATCGCTACGATATTGCTGCAGCTGTTGTTTGGTTTCGTTTAGCTCCACCTGAAGTTTGCTTTGATTAAATTGACGCAAACAGTACAAGCGGGTTGCCACTATGCCAACCACTAAGCCAGCTACTAACCAGGCCAAGGCAAAAGTAACAGTCATAACAACTCCTGAAAAATTAGTTAGTTCAACAATAGTTTAACCTATCTTCTTATCCAGAGTGGTAAGGCATGTTACTATTACGACCATTATTTAGGGTTCACTGGGTTATTTTTCAATATCTGGCATGATTACACCACTGCAAAAATATCAACAAGACCTCCAGCGCGAAGATTTTCTGTTTGATGCGGCCCAGCAAAATGCAGTGCAGCATCTGGAACGTCTGTATCAGCAATTTGTGCAGGACGAACCGGTAAAACAAGGTTTTCTCGATAAATTGTTAGGCAAAAAAGCAGAAATAAAGCCACTGAAAGGTCTCTATTTCTGGGGCGGCGTAGGCCGGGGTAAAACTTATCTGGTCGATACCTTTTACGAATGCCTGCCGACTAACCGTAAACTTCGGATTCACTTTCACCGCTTTATGCACAAAGTACATCAGGAGTTAAAATCTCTGCCTGGTGTGTCTGATCCATTGAAAATAGTGGCCGATCGTTTTAAAGCTGAAACTGATATTTTGTGTTTTGATGAATTTTTTGTCTCAGATATTACGGACGCGATGATTTTAGGCACCCTGATGCAGGAGCTGTTTGCCCGCGGTATCACGCTGGTTGCCACGTCCAATATAGAGCCAGATGGTCTGTACAAAAACGGTCTGCAAAGAGCTCGATTTTTACCTGCGATAGCGCTGATTAAACAACATACTGAAACTGTCAACGTCGATAGTGGTATTGACTACCGGCTGCGCACTTTAACTCAGGCTGAAATCTATCATTCGCCGCTTGATACCAAAGCTGACAGTAATTTGGCAGAGTATTTTCTAGCTTTGTCGGTTGAACCTCGACAGAGCGACGCCAAAATTGAAATCGCAGGCCGTACTTTAACCAGCCGCAAAGAAGCCGACGGTATTATCTGGTTTGATTTTCCGGAGCTGTGCGAGACAGCCCGCAGTCAATATGACTATATGGAACTGAGTAAGTGTTATCACACAGTCTTACTGTCCAATGTGACCCAGATGGGGCAAACCCGTGACGATGTCGCCAGACGTTTTATTGCGCTGGTCGATGAGTTCTATGAACGCCACGTCAAACTGATTATTTCTGCTGCAGTGCCGATGGAACAGCTCTATACAGAGGGCATTTTATCCTTTGAATTTAAGCGCTGTTTAAGTCGTTTGCAGGAAATGCAGTCAGAGGATTATCTGGCGAGACAACATTTACCGTAATTTTTTCTGTAAATGGCTGTTTTTTATCATTGGTTACTATATAATCCGCGCCCGGCCCACGTTACAGCCTGAAACTGCCGTAGCCTGGCAGTTTATGTACTCGAAGGGGTGCGATAAGCGACACAATGAAGATTGTGTTAGGTGTAACAGTGTTATTTTTTTTGGGTAGTTTTTAGATGAAAACTTTTACTGCTAAGCCAGAAAGCGTTCAACGTGACTGGTTCGTTGTTGATGCAACAGGTAAGACACTTGGTCGTATCGCAACTGAGATCGCTCTTCGTTTACGCGGAAAGCACAAACCAGAGTTCACTCCACACGTTGATACCGGTGATTACATCATCGTTGTAAATGCTGATAAAGTGACTGTCACTGGTAACAAAGCAAAAAACAAAATGTACTACTCTCACAGTGGTTTTCCAGGTGGTATCAAAGAAATTAACTTTGAAAAACTGCTTGTGAAGAAGCCGGAGATGGTATTGGAAGCAGCCGTGAAAGGTATGTTGCCTAAAGGTCCTCTGGGCCGCGCTATGTTCCGTAAGTTAAAAGTATATGCAGGCGCCGAGCATCAACATGCTGCTCAGCAACCGCAAGTTTTAGATATCTAATCGGAGCAGAACATGGCAACTAATCAATATTACGGTACTGGTCGTCGTAAGACCTCTACAGCTCGTGTATTCATCAAAGCAGGTTCAGGTAACATCGTTATCAACCAACGCTCTATCACTGAATACTTCGGTCGTGAAACTGCTCGTATGGTTGTTATGCAACCATTAGAGTTAGTGGAAATGGTAGGCAAGTTTGACTTATACGTCACTGTTAAAGGTGGCGGTATTTCTGGTCAGGCTGGCGCAATCCGCCACGGTATCACCCGCGCTCTGATGGAGTTCGACGAGTCTCTGCGCCCTGCATTACGTAAAGCTGGTTTCGTCACTCGTGACGCCCGTAAAGTTGAACGTAAGAAAGTGGGTCTGCATAAAGCTCGTAAGCGTCCACAGTACTCAAAACGTTAATTCGTTTTTTGTTGCAAAAAACCCGGTCTTGTACCGGGTTTTTTATTTAATAATTCAGTAGAATTTTATCTCTAAAGAAGGTTGCAGTCTTGTTCAGCTCTGTTGCCGTTCTCTTTTTATGTTTTACTATTTAAATGTCTTTATTAGTCGCCACTTTTGTTACTTGTAACGTATACACTCACCATAACGAGCGGTGAGCTTGAGCGAGCAGGCCTTCTTCAGGCAACATTTCTTTTAATGTTATGTCATGACACTTGCGCTAGCTCATATCAGAAATGCCTTTTTCGGGTTAAAACATGGTGATGCAAAGTTTTACTGACTATTCTGGTTCGGTACTTCGTCGAAAAACTAGTGTCATCACAAAGAGAATTCGGCTAAATCCTTGTGTAAAGCAGGGCTTTTCATTATGATCCGCCGTATTTTTCAACTTATAATAATCGCTGTAATTCAGCCGCTTAAAATATCAGTATTTAAGCGTTTAACGTGGAGATGAGTGGATGAGCAATGCGCCTGTAGATCATGGTCGCCGTCGCTTTCTGACCATAGCAACTTCTGTAGTTGGTGGGGTTGGTGCGATTGGAGCTGCTGTTCCCTTTATTGCTTCCTGGAATCCGAGTGAAAAAGCTAAACAAGCTGGTGCTGCAGTCACCGCCGACATTAGCAAACTCGAAGACGGGCAGTTAATTCGGGTTGAGTGGCGTGGCAAGCCAGTATGGATCGTTAAACGGACTCCAGCTATGTTGGAAACCTTAACTAATTTCGATGATAAACTTCGTGATCCAGCGTCTGAAGACCCGCAACAGCCTGATTACGCAAAAAATACTCACCGTTCAAAAAAGCCAGAAATTTTTGTAGCTGTGGGGATCTGTACGCACCTTGGTTGTTCTCCAACCTATATTATGAAAGATTTTGAAGCTCAGGTTGAAGGCATGCCTTCTGGTTTCTTCTGCCCATGTCACGGTTCAACTTATGATATGGCAGGACGGGTATTCTCTGGCGTCCCGGCACCTAAGAACTTGATGATTCCGCCTTATATGTTTGTCGATGACACCACCATTTTAATAGGTGAAGATGAGGGGACAGCTTAATGTTTAAAAACTTTATGAGCTGGATTGAGTACCGCATGCCATTTATGGAGAAAATGAATCTCCACGTGATGCAGTACCCGGCACCGAAAAACTTTAACTTCTGGTACTTTTTTGGCTCTTTAGCCATGTTAGTACTGGTGAACCAAATCCTCACCGGTATCTGGTTAACGATGAACTTCGTGCCAAGTGCTGAAGGTGCATTCGCTTCTGTTGAATACATCATGCGTGATGTTGAGTACGGCTGGTTATTGCGTTATATGCACTCTACCGGGGCATCTGCTTTTTTTGTTGTGGTTTACCTGCACATGCTTCGTGGCATGATGTATGGCTCTTACCAGAAACCACGGGAATTGCTGTGGATCTTCGGTATGCTGATTTTCTTAGTCTTAATGGCTGAAGCTTTCATGGGTTACTTATTACCATGGGGTCAGATGTCGTTCTGGGGTGCTCAGGTTATTATCTCTATCTTCGGTGTTATTCCGGTGATTGGTGATGATTTAACGCTGTGGATCCGTGGTGACTACGTCATTTCTGGCGCAACCTTAAACCGTTTCTTTGCTTTACACGTTATTGCTTTACCACTGGTATTAGTGGTTCTGGTATTCCTGCACATCATTGCTTTACATGAAGTGGGGTCAAATAACCCGGACGGTATTGATGTAAAACGTGAAAACAACGGCGAAAAAATTGAAAACAACGTCTCTGACAAGTTTACTTTCCATCAGTATTTCACCAAAGGTGGTAAGAAGATTATCGTTGATGCTATTCCCTTCCACCCTTACTACACAGTGAAAGACATTGTGGGTGTTGTGGGTTTCTTGTTTATTTTCTGTTTTGTAATTTTCTTTGCACCTGAAGGTGGTGGTTACTTCTTAGAGCCGCCAAACTTTGAACCTGCAAACCCAATGAAAACGCCTGACCATATAGCGCCAGTTTGGTATTTCACTCCTTTCTACGCCATTTTACGTGCTGTGCCTGATCAGCTGTTTGGTGCGATCTTTATGTTCCTGGCTATTCTGTTCCTGGCCTTGTTGCCTTGGTTGGATCGTTGCCCTGTGCGCTCTGTCCGTTACCGCAGCACTTTGCACAAAGCGAACCTGGTTAATTTCTGCATCAGCTTTGTCGCCTTAGGTGTGCTAGGTGTATTACCAGCGACGCCGTTTTATACCTTGTTAGCGCAGATTTTCTCTTTCACTTATTTTGCTTACTTTGGCCTGTTATGGTTTTACAGCAAAAATGAGAAAACCAAGCCGTTGCCAGTGAGGTTATCCTAATGATTAAAACGTTATTTACTGTATTGGCGCTGGTAGTATCCAGCGCTGCTATAGCCGCAGGTTCAACAGTACCTCTGGACAAAGCACCTATTGATCTCACGGACAAGGAATCGCTGCAACGTGGTGCCCGTATATTCCAGAACTATTGTCTGGGCTGTCACCAGATGGAATACCAGCGTTATTCACGTACCTTCCGTGATTTAGGTATTCCTGACGATATTGGTATGGAGACCTTAGGTTTCACGGCCAATAAAGTGGGTGACCATATTAAAAACGCCGCTCCTAAAGCGGATCTGGCAAACTGGTTTGGTGCTGCCCCACCAGATTTAAGCAACGTGGCTCGAGTTCGTGGGCCAGACTGGTTGTACACTTATATGCGTTCATTCTACGTGGATCCAAGCCGTCCATTTGGCGTGAACAACGAAGTGTTCCCAATGGTAGGTATGCCACATGTGTTACAGGAGCTACAGGGCATTCCTTACAAAGCTACTGAAACACGTCTGGTCGATGGTGTGCCAACAGAAGTGAATGTAGGTATTAAAACTGATGGTTCAGGTGAGTTAAGCACTGAAGAATACGACAGTACAGTGGCTGATTTGGTGAACTATCTGGAATACGTCGGTGAGCCTTCCAAACTGGAATCTCGTAGCTTAGGTGTTAAAGTTCTGATTTTCTTAGGTATCTTCTTTATCTTCGCTTTCCTGCTGAAGAAAGAGTACTGGAGAGATGTCCACTAAGGACACAGATGTTAGCCTTTTAAGGGGCCGAGAGGCCCCTTTGTATTTTTGCTTATAACCGGAGGATCCTATGGCGATTTCTGCCAACAGACGTGCTGTGATGACCTTGTTTTCAACAGCCAATGACATGTACTGTCATCAGGTCAGAATGGTACTGGCGGAGAAAGGCGTCACAGTCGATATTATGCAGGTGAGTACAGATAGTCTGCCTGAAGATGTCTACGAGGTTAATCCTTATGGTTCTTTGCCTACTTTGATGGACAGAGATTTAGCTTTATTTAAAGCCGATATTATTAACGAATACCTGGACGAGCGTTTCCCGCACCCACCATTGATGCCTGTTTATCCTGTAGCACGTGCTAATGCACGTTTAATGATGCATCGCATTGAAAAAGACTGGTATGGCTTAGCAGACAAAATTCTGAAAAATGCCCCAGATGCAGCTATTGCACGTCGTGATTTACGCGAAGGTTTGCTGGCCATGGCGCCTTTATTCCAAGAGCATCCTTATTTTATGAGTGAAGAATATAGCCTGATTGATTGTTATCTGGCGGCTTTACTCTGGCGTTTGCCAATGCTCGATATTGAACTGACTGGAGCCGGCAGCAAGTTATTACAAACTTATATGACCCGTATT
The DNA here is from genome assembly GCF_004005375.1 of Rheinheimera sediminis. GTDB lineage: Bacteria > Pseudomonadota > Gammaproteobacteria > Enterobacterales > Alteromonadaceae > Pararheinheimera. The sequence goes on from NZ_RZUF01000003.1 coordinate 194,909, forward strand.
TTTGAACGCGATGGCTTTCAGCAATCGTTAACTGAAGCCGAACGTGAAATTCGTCGGGGGCACGGTTACTGATGGAGATGACCCCGAATAAGCCTTATTTAATCCGGGCTTTTTACGAATGGATAGTGGATAACAATTTGACCCCTTATCTGGTGGTAAATGCTGCTATTCAAGGCTGTAAAGTACCAACTCAACATATTCAGAACGGCCAGATTGTGCTGAATATTCTGCCGTCAGCAGTAGGCAATATGTTAATGGGTAATGATGTGATTACCTTTAACGCCCGTTTTGGTGGTAAACCTTTTGCGCTGACTGTGCCTATCAAAGCTGTGCTGGCTATTTATGCCCGCGAAAATGGTGCAGGCACTATGTTTGACGCAGAAGAAGATGGCGATGATGATTTTCATCATTTGGACGCTATCTCAGGTAGCGAAGAGATGGAAAGCGACGCTCAAACGCCGCCTGATGATGAGCCTACTGATCCCAACCAAGGCAAAAAAGTCTCTCATCTGCGTATCGTGAAATAAGCTGACAGTGTGCTCATTTCATTAAATCTTCATAGCATCTGAGCTAGATCAGCTCGGATGCAACCTGCCAGAATGCTCTTAATAACGGCTCATGCAGTCGCTTTGACAAAGTACACAAACCTAAATCAAAAGGCGCAAATTCATCGCCTTGAGTTAAATATCTGACTCTGTCTCTGGCAGGGCTTTGCTGGGCTACTATAGCAGGCACCAACGCCACTCCCGTGCCTAAAGCCACCATACTGACCATAGCTTCATGACCCTCTACTTTAGCTACGACCTTGGGCTCCGCAATACGGGCTTTGCGCCATAGCTCAAAACGACTTCTGACCGGACCATGCTCAGGCAAAATAAAAGGTACTGAGTCCCAAGGAATAGGGCTTTGATTGAGTAGATCGTTGGTTTTACAGGGGATCACTGGTGCTATCAGCTGCAGCGGTACCTTGGCTATGCTGCGAAACGCCATGTTCAGCGGGAAATGCTCTGGATACACAGCGAGCGCTATGTCGGCTTCATCTTGTTTTACTTTCTCCAATGCAGCTGACGCGTCTCCGGTAATCAGCTTTATTTCAGCCAAAGGGCACACCAAGCGGAATTTATCCAATATAGCCGGAAGGTGACTAAAGCTTGCTGTGACAGTGCAAAACAGCCGGATTTCACCACTTAATGACGCACTGGTCTCGCTCAGATCAATTTGTAGTTGATGCCATTGTTCTAAATAACTCTTCACAAAAGCCTGTACTTTCTGGCCCGCTAAGGTTAGCCGCACTGACCTATTATCCCGCTGAAACAACTCGACGTTTAACTCTTCTTCCATACGTTGGATCACACGGCTTAGGGTAGAGGGGCTGACATACATTTGTTCGCTGGTACGGGCGAAGTTCAGGCTGCTGGCCAGATGCAAGAAAAGCTGAGCGTTGCGAATATCCACTTAGGTATAAATCCTGTGTTGCATAAAGTGAAATACTATATTGTGAATATATCACTTCACGCAATCATTGCACTGTTTTATTCTCAAAGGCATCAAAACAGTGCATGACTTCTCTGCCCTGTTACGCTGAGCCCATAGTTAGCCAGCTAAAGAATTCGTTGGGATTTGTTATGAGTAACTACTTCAATACATTAAATTTGCGTCAGCAGTTAAAACAGTTAGGTAAATGCCGTTTTATGGCCAAAGAAGAGTTTGCTAAAGGCTCTGATTTATTAAAAGGCTGGAAAGTGGTGATTGTAGGTTGCGGTGCTCAGGGCTTAAACCAAGGCCTGAATATGCGCGACTCAGGCATCGATATTTCTTATGCCTTGCGTGCTGAAGCTATTGCCGCCAAACGTAAGTCGTTCCAAAACGCTTCTGACAATGGTTTTAAAGTGGGTACTTACGAAGAGTTAATCCCAACCGCAGATTTAGTATTAAACCTGACGCCGGATAAACAGCATACCTCTGTTGTAAAAGCTGTGATGCCATTGATGAAACAAGGTGCAACTTTAGCTTATTCGCACGGTTTCAACATTGTTGAAGAAGGTACACAAATTCGTAAAGACATCACTGTAGTGATGGTGGCGCCTAAATGCCCAGGTACTGAAGTACGTGAAGAATACAAACGTGGCTTTGGTGTACCAACGCTGATTGCAGTGCATCCTGAAAACGACCCTAAAGGTTTGGGTTTAGAAATTGCCAAGGCTTATGCTTCTGCAACTGGTGGTGATCGTGCCGGTGTCTTAGAGTCGTCTTTCGTCGCTGAAGTGAAGTCCGATTTAATGGGTGAACAGACCATTTTATGTGGCATGTTACAAACCGGCTCTATTCTGGCGTATGACAAGTTAGTGGCTGAAGGTGTCGAACCTGGTTACGCCGCTAAGTTAATCCAGTTTGGCTGGGAAACTGTGACTGAAGCTTTAAAGCACGGTGGCATCACTCATATGATGGACCGTTTGTCGAACCCGGCGAAAATCAAAGCTTATGATTTAGCTGAAGAATTAAAAGTAACTTTACGTCCGCTGTTTGAAAAACATATGGACGATATCATCAGCGGTGAATTCTCCCGCACTATGATGGCCGACTGGGCCAATGATGATAAGCAGCTGTTCGGTTGGCGCGAAGAGACTCGTCAATCTGGTTTTGAAAACGCACCTGTTTCCAGCGAGCAAATTCCAGAACAGGATTACTTCGACCGCGGCATTTTGTTTGTCGCTATGGTGAAAGCTGGAGTTGAGCTGGCATTTGAAACCATGGTTGCTGCAGGTATTGTTGAAGAATCAGCGTACTACGAGTCACTGCATGAAACGCCTTTGATCGCCAATACCATAGCGCGTAAACGTTTGTATGAAATGAACGTGGTGATTTCTGACACCGCTGAATATGGTAACTATCTGTTCAGTAACGCTGCAGTGCCGCTGTTACGTGATTTCGTCAACACGCTGAGCACCGAGTATGTGGGTAAGGGCTTAAGCTCTGCTGCCAATGGTGTCGACAACATTCGCCTGATTGCTGTGAACGAAGCAATACGCCAGCACCCTGTAGAGCTGGTTGGCAAAAAGTTAAGGGGCTATATGACCGCGATGAAAAAAATCGTCGGTTGATAGATTAATCCCAAGTACCGAGTTTTTACGTGGACCTTGGTTGTTTGCCCGGCTTTTTGCCGGGCTTTTTTTTATTCGCAGCCATCCATGGCGCTCACCCTGTCGGGCCATCGTCGCTTTGCTCCGATGTTAAAAATTGCTCCTGCAATTTTTTGACCTTCGTACTTGCAGCCGCAGCGTTGTTGACTGCAACAGTAATTACTTTGGTAAAGTGTGCTGAACGCTATGCAAAACCCGGTGTATGCTGGCAGCAATCTTAAGGGGGACAACAATGAAATCTATAGCTTTAGTAGCACATGATGGGAAAAAGGCTGAATTACTGGCCTGGGTTAAAGAACACTCAGAATTTTTCCAGGATAAAGAACTGATAGCGACAGGTACTACGGGCCGTTTACTGAATGAGGCATTAAACAAAGAGGTTTTATGTCTGGCCAGCGGTCCTTTGGGTGGCGACCAGCAAATTGGTGCTTTAATTGCCGAACAGAAAATTGACTGGCTGGTGTTTTTTTGGGATCCGCTGTCGTCTCAGCCTCATGATCCTGATGTAAAGGCGCTGATCCGTTTAGCTGTGGTCTGGAATATCCCTGTGGCCTGTAATAAAGCCACAGCGGATTTCATTGTTACATCAAAATTAGTAGGGCAAGACTATCAGCGCACTGTGCCGGACTTTTCCGCCCACAACAACAGATTGCGCTGAGTCTTTCACCGTTAAGTTAAAAGCCTGTCAGTACCAGTTTGCCAATAGTTTGTTGGCTTTCCAGCATCTGATGGGCCTTACGCAGATTTTCAGCGTTAATTTTGCCAAAGTCTGAGTTCAGGGTGGTTTTTAACAAGCCAGCATCGACCATATCCGCAACCTGTTGTAATAGCTGCTGCTGAGCAATCATATCTTCGGTTTGATACAAAGATCGGGTAAACATTAGCTCCCAGTGCAGCGACAAACTTTTGCGTTTCATTGGTCTTACATCAATTGGCTCTGGATCATCAATCAGTGCCAGTTTGCCCTGAGGTTTGATCAGTTCTAGTATGTCATTAAAGTGCTGTGCAGTGTGGGTAAGGCTGATCACATAATCGACTTCCGGCTGACCAAGTGCATTCAATTGTGCTGCCATAGGTTTTTTATGATCCAATACTAAATCTGCACCTAAGGTCTTTACCCATTCACTAGTCTCTGATCGTGATGCCGTACCAATCACCTTTAACTGAGTTTTTTGCCGTGCCAGTTGCAACAGCACTGAGCCTACGCCGCCGGCAGCGCCAATCACTAGCAGAGATTTGCCTTTAGTGTTATGTTCATTCAGTTCAAACCGGTCAAATAACAGCTCCCATGCTGTGATAGCTGTTAACGGCAGAGCTGCGGCTTCGGTAAAACTTAAGCTTTTTGGCTTAAAGCTGACAATACGCTGGTCCACCAACTGAAACTCGCTGTTTGAACCAGGTTTATCAATAGCACCTGCGTACCAAACTTCATCACCTGCTTTAAAGTTAGTCACTGCACTGCCCACTGCTACCACGACACCGGCAGCGTCCCAGCCTAACACTCTTTGCTGGCCTTGGGTGTCGGCGTTACGGCGGATTTTGGTATCGACCGGATTCACAGAAACTGCTTTTACCGCAACCAGCAGATCATGTTCGCCTGGTGTTGGGGTAGGTAACTCTGCGTCGTACAAAGATTGCGGATCTGTAGCTGGTAAATTCTGGCTATACACTATGGCTTTCATCTGGATACTCCATTGGATTAATAGAGCTAGTGTAAAGGCGCTGACTATTTAGAAAAATATGCTAGATTTGGATTCAGTTTCAAAAATAACTTGATAATGATGCTTAGAACCGATGATTTACAGCTTTTTGTATTAACAGCTGATTTAGGCTCTATTTCCGCAGCTGCACGTGAGCTGGACCTTTCGCCTGCGCTAGCCAGTGTGGCGTTAAAACGGTTGGAGCAGCAGTTGAATACTCAACTGCTTTTGCGTTCTACCCGCAGTTTGAGATTAACCACAGCAGGTATGGCCTACCTGGATTATGCGCGTCAGGCGATCCAGCTATTGGGGCAAGGTCAGCAGTTATTGCAACTAGGTAAAGAACAGTTATCCGGTGAGCTGACATTGTCTGTACCCTCGGATTTTGGTCGTAACAACCTGGTGCTGTGGCTGGCGGAATTTCAGCAACAACATGCTAAACTGCAGCTGAAAATCCGTGTCAGTGACAGGCTGGCTGATTTAGGTCGTCAGCCTGTGGATTTGGCTCTACGTTATGGTGAGCCTAAAGACTCGCAGCTGATAGCTATGCCTTTAGTGCCGGATAATCATAGGGTGCTTTGCGCTTCCCCTGATTATATCCGCCGTTGTGGCGCTCCAGAGCGACCACAAGACATTAGCTCGTATCAGGTGTTACAGCTGGTATTGGGTGAGGCAGTGCATAGCAAATGGCAGTTCTGGCTTGACGGGCAATTGCAGCAGGTTCAGGTGCGTGGTGCTTTAGTGGCAGACGACGGTGACGTGGTGCGGCGTTGGGCTGTGGCTGGTTTAGGTATTGCCTATAAGTCCCGTTTAGATATTCTATCCGACTTACGCTCTGGTGCTTTGGTGAAGTTGTTACCTGACTATCAAACTGAACAAGCGCCTTTGTACTTGCTGGCTGTGCAGCGTCTGTCTTCCTCTCCTGTGCTAAAAGCTTTATCAGAGTTTTTGCTGCAAAAGCTGCGGCAGCATTGGCATGAGTAGAGAGTGGCAAGCTTCAACAATAAAGGATGAGCACAGATGACGTGGTTAAACAATGAGGTTTTAGAAGGCGAATTTGTCCGGTTGGAACCTATGGCGCTGGCGCATATAGCAGATTTGCAGCAAGCTGTTGCTGATGGTGAAAGCTGGAAGCTCTGGTATGCCATGGTGCCGACAGTGGAAGAGATGCCAGCTTATGTGCAAGAGGCTTTAGACAGCAAAGTGATAGGGGATTCACCTTATGTAGTGCGTTGCAAAGCCACAGGCCAGATAGTTGGTACCAGTCGTTATTATATGGTAGATGCAAAGAGCAGAAGGGCTTTAATTGGTTACACCTGGTATGCAGAATCTGTCAGACGCACAGCCATAAATACTGAAGCCAAGTTTTTGTTATTAAGTAATTTATTTGAAAAGCATCAGGCTATAGCCGCAGAGTTTCGCACCCACTTTTTTAATCACACCTCACGCAAAGCCATAGAGCGTTTAGGTGCCAAAATGGACGGTATCTTGCGCCAGCATATGATTTTAAAAGATGGCTCAGTACGTGACACTGTGGTCTATTCCATCATAGCGGCAGAATGGCCGACGGTCAGACTGCATTTATTGGCCAAATTAGGCCGTGACTAAGGCGTCAAATGTAGGATGCAATCGCCACGAAGTGGCATTGCATCATGCAACATAGAATTAGAACATCAATCCAGATAACTCTTTTAAATACAAAGGCGTAGCCGGGTGCTGGCTTAATTCAAAACACAAAAATGCCGTCAGGAAGATACTAACTAAAGAACCCCAAAACCAGTGGTGTTTAGGTTTGTCTTGCACTTTGTGCTGCAAGTATTTTTTCAGCAAGTAGCTGCTTAATACGGCCAATAGTACTGAGCCTGCCAGCAAAGTGTAAAACAAAGTCAGGTTGGTGCCTTTGAGTTGCCAGGCGACACCAGCCAGAATACCTGGCAGGAAATAAGCCACAGGCCACAACAAACAAGCCAGGGTTGCTGCCGGAAAGTAACGTGATGGCGGTAACTGCAACATACCGGCTAACAAAGGTAATAAAGGCCGGCTCGGACCAATAAAACGCCCTGCCACTATTGCCAGCCAGACATTATTTTCTAAAGCGCCGCTGATTTTATTCAGCTCTTTTTGCTGACGGGATAACCAGTTCCAGCTTTCTAATTGAGGTCTGAACTTACGTCCAGCCAGATAAGACAATGAATCCCCAACTAACCCCGCCACTGTTGCAGTCAGGCAGGCAGTCCAAAAATCCATTTGTTCAGCACCAATCAATACACCAAAGCTAAACATCAAGGCTGTACCTGGTACCAGCAAACCTAATACCGCCACAGATTCGGCAAAAGTCAGCAAAAATAAAATCAGCAGGGCATAAGCCTGATAGTCAGTCAGCAGCTGCTGTAACCATTGTTCCATCTGTTACTCACATGGATTGAGAAAAGCCTTTGTTCAATTAGTATCAGGGCTGAGGTGGTCATATTCAAGCAACTTTGCCGCCAGAACCACAAAGAGATCAGATAAATATGTTGGTGAATAGAGATGTTATATTGTATCATTTCAGCGTTTTCTTTATCGATTCAGCCCACATCTTTGTTGTTACTGGACCCAAAACATCATGCCAACGCCAAATTTCAAACCTTGTTTTCTTATGTTATCCCTTGGGTTTATTGCCTGGGCCCCTGTTGCTATGGCAGAAAAGGCGGAAGATATCGAACGTATCGAAGTGCTGTATCGGCAGGCCTATCGTGGTGATATTCCGGCTCAGTCTTTACCTCAGTCCATTACAGTGATCGACAAGAGCCTGTTTCAAGGTAATGCATTAACTCGTTTTCAGGATGCTTTGGATTTTTCAGCCAGCATTTCCCGGCAGAATAACGGCGGTGGCTTGTGGGATAGTTTTTCGCTGCGTGGTTTTCCTGGCAATGAAAATATGCCCTCTGGTTATTTAATTAATGGTTTTAACGGCGGTCGCGGTTTTAGTGGTCATCGCGACTTATCCAATGTGGAATATGTGGAAATTTTAAAAGGGCCAGGTTCAGCGCTTTATGGTCGCTCAGAACCCGGTGGTACTATCAATGTGGTGACCCGTAAACCACAGAAAGAGCAAGAAGGCTATCTGCAACTCTCTACAGGGCGTTTTGATCAGCATAGAGTAGAAGCTGATTACACTAATGGCGTTAGTGACAATGTGGCTGTCCGCATCAATGGCGCAGTGCAGGACTACGGTAGTTTCCGTGATCATGTCAGCAGCGAAAAGCAGGTATTTACGCCTTCTGTACGTATTGATCTGGATGATAAATCTGCCTTGTTGTACGAGTTTGAATACCAGAAGCAAGAGCAGTTATTTGACCGCGGTATAGTGGTATTAAACGGCGATTTTCATACAGTGCCACGTTCACGTTATTTAGGTGAGCCAGGCGATGGCCCTACTGAAATTGAGGCCGTTGGTCATCAGTTATCTTATGAAACCAGCCTGAGCGACGACTGGTCATTTTTAGCAGGTTTAGGCTATCGCGACTCGTCACTGAACGGTTTTTCTTCGGATGCTGAGTTAGCTGCAGCTCGTCAGTCCTTGTTTGATGATGGTAAAACCCTAACCCGGCAGCGCCGTTACCGTGATTATCAGTCTGAAGATACATCAGTACGGTTTGAGCTGAGTGGCCATCTGAATACTGCTGGTATTGTGCATCACCTGCTGATGGGCGCAGACGGCTACGACTATGATTTATATACCTTATTGTCACGTTTTCGTGGTCCAAAAGGCACCTACTCTTTAGATATCTTTAACCCTGTTTACGGTGGCACTGCGACTGCTCCGGCGCCTTTGTATGAGAATCAGGAGTCGCAACAAGCCTGGGGTATCTATCTGCAGGATCAAATGGATCTGACGCAAAACTGGAAGGTCTTAGTGGGATTGCGTTTTGATAGCTATCAGCAAGATATTCAGGAGCTGCTAAAAGCCACCCGGTCTGATAAAAAAGGCACACAGCTAAGCCCCCGCATTGGTTTGGTCTATGAAGTAAACCCGCAGTTGAGTTTTTACAGTAGCTACTCTGAAGGCTTCCTGCCATTAAGCGGTACTGATTACGCAGGTAACCCTTTTGAGCCAGAGTTAAGTGATTCCTATGAAATTGGTAGCAAATTTGTCGCAGCCGGTATCACAGGCACGCTCGCTTTCTTTGATGCGAAAAAATCTAATATTCTGACGTCAGATCCAGTCAATGTAGGTTTTGCTGCCACCTTAGGTGAAGCGACCAGTCGTGGTATTGAACTGGACTTACAAGGTCAGTTGACAGAACAACTTTCGGCTCAATTGTCTTATGCCTTTTTGGATACCCAAACTGCGACCGATATGATTAACATCGACTGGGCGGTCAATGTGCCAGCTGGCAGCCGTTTGGTGAATATTCCTAAACACAATGCCAGCCTGATGCTGACTCAGGTTCTGGCTTTGGGGTCTATTGAAAGCCGCTTGGGCTTGCGGGTCAATCATGTGGCGAAACGATTAGGTGATTCAGTCGACAGTAGTTACATGCTGCCGTCTCATACTCTATTTGGCCTGTCATGGGCTGCTGATCTGGATCAGAACTGGAAAGCCCAGCTGAATGTCGATAACCTGTTTGATAAATTCTACATCCATAACTCCTATTCGGCGCTGTGGACTGTGCCAGGCGAGCCTCGTTCGTACAAAGTGAGTCTGACCTATGCATTCTAACCCCGTCGTACTTGAGGCCGTAGCTTCGTTGACCGCGAGCTCTCGCCCCAGTCACATAGGACTTCTATGCTCCTGGGGGCTCACACTCTTGTCGCCTCGCCACAACGTCAATTACTTAGGGGTTGGGAAATGATTATCCGCAGTCGCATCGACAGCATCGATATGATGCGTGGTCTGGTGATGTTGATTATGTTGCTGGACCATGTGCGGGAGCGGTTTTTTTATCACCTGCAGGTGTCGGATCCTATGGATCTTGATATTACGTCTGTAGGCCTGTTTTTCAGCCGTTTTGCTGCGCATTTATGTGCGCCGGTATTTGTGTTTTTAACTGGTTTATCGGCTTGGTTGTATGCCAATCCGGCTAATGGCCCAGCGCGTTCCCCGCGTAGCTTTTTGCTAAAAAGGGGGCTGTTCCTGATAGCATTGGAATGGATAGTGTTGCCCCTTGCCTGGATGGGAAACTATGACACCATTTGGTTGCAGGTGATTTGGGCCATTGGCGTGAGTATGGTGGTGCTGGCGCTGGTGAATCAGTGGCCAAAAGCTGTGTTGGCTGTGCTGGGTTTTGCCATAGTCTTTGGGCACAACCTGCTGACGCCTATCAATTTCCAGCCGGATGAATGGGGTTATACACTCTGGACCATTTTGCACGACCGCAATTATCTGGTGAGCGAAGGCGCTATTAAAATTAGGGCCAGTTATCCGGTATTACCCTGGATAGGCGTGATTGTTCTGGGGTATCTGACGGGGCCTTTATACAGTAAAACTCTGTCTGCAGAACGTCGCGGCACTTTATTGTTGCAGATAGGAGCCAGCTGTTTAGTGCTGTTCGTGCTGCTGCGCGGTTTTAACATCTATGGTGAACCCCTGGATTGGCAGTTGTATCCAGACTTTATCACCAGCCTGATGTCACTATTAAATCTGACCAAGTATCCACCTTCGTTAAATTTTTTGCTGGTGACTTTAGGGCTGATGTTTTTATTGCTCTTTGCTCTGGAAAAACAACAAGGTAAGTGGAGCCAAGTACTGGTGAACTTTGGTTCTGCTCCTATGTTTTTCTACATACTGCATTTGTATGTATTGCTGGCGCTGCACTGGGGTTTATTAACGCTGTTTGGCGCGAATCAGGGAGACAGGTTTGGCATGGAGCATATGGGCTGGATCTGGCTGACCACTGTGCTGTTAGCTGCAGCTTTGTATTACCCAACTAAGCAGTTCTCTTTGTATAAAAAACGCAGCCAACAGGCCTGGATTCGTTATTTATAGAGAAGTTAGTTGTAACTCAGGATAAAGCAGCTGCTGTGGTTTGGCCTTGGCCAGCCGCAGCAGCTTGCCACTGTTGCATTTCATATAAACGTGACTCACAACGGGCAAAAGCAAACTCCAGCTGTTTCGCCTGATACAAGTCTGAAATAGCCACAGCTGAGGTCAGCAGTAACAAGCAGCCTCTGTCATAACATTCATCCACCAAGGCAATAAAACGCCGGGCTTCGTTGTCTAGCTTACTAATATAAATATCCTGATGCTCACGCTGATAGCTGTCTTCCACACCATGCAAATTAGCAGTGTCCGACACAGCGCTGAATTGCGGTACATCAAACACTGCTATGGCTTGGTAACGGCTTGCCAGCTGCATATAATCCAGCTGACTGCGTGGTCCGGAGCAGAGCGCCATAAAATCAAAGCCGATGATCTGTTCGTTACTCCATAAGGCCGGAAAACTTCGCCCTAAGAGTTCAAAGTGGGGCAGAGGCTGCACTTCACCAAAGAGTTGCTGCGCCTGCTGTTTTAGCTCTGCTGCAGTACCAGCTTGCTGGTAATACCGCATCGGGCTTTGCTTTAAGCGGCGGTAATCTATGCCGTTATCCAGCGTTACAACCTTGCAATGCTGGCGCAGTAAATCAATAGTGGGCAAAAAACGCTGACGTTGCAGGCCGTTTTTATACAGCTCTTCCGGTGCTGCATTGGAGGTGGTGACCAGCACTACTCCGCTTTGAAACAAGTAACGCCATAAGGTGCCCAGTAACATAGCGTCGCCTATGTCGTTGACAAAGAACTCGTCAAAACACAGCACTTTGTATTGTTGCGCCCAGTCTCTGGCGATTTGCAATAAAGGATCGGCTTCGCCCTGATGCAGCTTGAGTTCCTGGTGCACCCGCGCCATAAAATGATGAAAATGCAGTCTGATTTTGCCATCCACAGCCAACTGCTGGTAAAACAAATCCATCAGCATAGTTTTGCCACGACCTACGGGGCCATACAGATACAAGCCCAAAGTTGGCATGCCACAAACCAATTGATCTGCAATTTGCTGCAACGCCACTATCGCCTGATATTGAGGCTCGTCATATAACAACAGGCCCTGCTGGACCTTTTGCTGATAAAGCGAGGTTAAAGAGTCAGAACTCAATCTGTAGGTCCAGCCGGTACATAACGTTTTAACCAACTGGTGAATTCGTTAAACCAGAAAATGGAGTTATTGGGTTTTAAAATCCAGTGGTTTTCATTGGGGAAATACACCAAACGCGCATCTAAACCTTTGCCTTTATAGACGCCATAAATCTCCAGCCCCTGAGTCACTGGCACTCGATAATCCTGCTCACCATGCATAATAAGCATAGGGGTGACAAACTTATCGGCAAACATGGCCGGGCTCCACTGCAGCATAGTGTCCAGTCCACTCCAGGGCGCGCCGCCATAAGCATGCACCCGGTGTGAGGTACCATCTGAAGCAAACTGGCCCATCAAGTTATACACACCGGCATGGTTAATCAGCGCTTTGTACCTGTCGGTATGACCTGCAATCCAGCTCACCAGATAACCACCATAGCTGCCGCCTGCTGCAGCTAAACGAGTCGCGTCGATAAAACCACGCGAAAGCATATAATCCACAGCGGCTTCACTGTCCATAAAAGGTTTAAGCGGGTGTTCGCCATGAATAGACTCCGCAAAAGCCTGACCAAAGCTGGTAGAACCGTGGAAGTTCGGTTGGATCACCACATAGCCAGCGGCAGCAAATACCTGAGAGTTCCAGCGGTAACTGAAGCTGTCTCCTGAGTAACTGTGTGGGCCACCATGTAATACATTCAGCAAAGGCCATTTTTTACTGGCATCAAAGTTAGGCGGATAAGTAATGTAGGCCTGCACCATTTTGCCATCGGCTCCGGCAAAACTGATATCTTCGGTTTTACCCCAATGGATGCTTTGCTGCAGTTCCTGATTTAACCGGCTGAGCTGTTTTAAAGTGCGGCCTTTATTGTCCAGACTATAGACTTCCGGCATCTGGTTCATGCTGTGTTGCACCATGTACAGTTGCTGCTGTTGACCCACTTGCAGCTGGCTGATATCGGCCTGACGCAACAGTTGTTGCACCTGACCACCAGCCAGCGGCATGCTGTACAGTGCAGACTTTGCTTTGTCCGCAGCGCGGAAATACAAAGTGCCGTTTGGACCAAATTCCCAATCATCCGCTGAAATATCCCAGTCTTTGGTTAAATTGGTTTTTTGCCCCGGTTTAAAATCAAAACGGATCAGCTGGTTATTATCTGCGGTAAAAAAGGTACTGCGCTGGGCGCCATACACCAGACTTTTACCGTCCGGGCTGAATTTAGGGTTGTTATCACTGGCAGGGTTATCTGCTGTGATATTAACAAACTCACCTGAGCCGTCGGTTTTCACAATTAAAATATCGTGATTAATCTGATCAAAAGGCGGCGCACTGGTAACAGCGCTGACGGCAATCTGACGACCATCCATCGAAATATCAAACTCTGCGTCGCCATTTAAGCTAAACCAGCGATCCCAGCCTGGGGTTAAATCGGCAATTTCACCTGTGTGAATATTGATACTAAATAAATGCGGATAACTGTCGTCGGTTAACCAGCGATCCCAGTGCCGGTAGACTCTGTTTTCCGTCACTTTTGCTGTCACTTTATTGTCTTTTCGTTGTTTCAGTTGTTCGGCTAAAGCAACAAAATCGCCATTAAAGCCTTTAGGCACACTGGCCAGAAACAAAATACGCTGGCCATCAGGAAACCATTGTGGCTGCTGAACTGCGACAGGTAATTTAGTTAAGGCTTTGGCTTCCCCGCCAGTTAAAGGCAATAAAAACAGCTGATTATGTTCATTGCCGCGTTTGGATAAAAACACCAGTTGACGACCGTCCGGGCTCCAGGCTGGCGCACTGTCCGAATCCGGATGTTGGGTTAAGGCGGTCAGTTGCTGGGTACGAAGATCCAGAATATGAGTATCGGCATCGCCTTTATCTGTCGTTAAGTCATAACGGGTGACAGTCAGTGCCAGTTGCTGACCATTGGGGGATAAAGTTAAAGCTCCTGGCCTTTCAACTTGCCATAAATGCTTGGCTGTCAGAGGTTCCAACGACAAGGTTTGAAAGGGCAGAAGAAAAAATGCGGTGAATAACAGTGGAATTTTTTTCATCTTTAATAAGCTTTTCGGTTGGGGTAAACAGCATAACGTTAAAGCCAGGGCTTATAAAGTCTGAGTTTTGGGCTTATCTCTCATTTTCAACTTTTTAAAAAGGTTCAAAATTTGTATCCCATAAGAAAAAATAGCCTTGTAACAGGATGTTTCTGATGTTAAAACAACTTTAGTGTGAAAAAGACTTCACACATGATAATAATTAATCCAGGTGAACATAAATGAAAAATAACAATGTTTTTAGCAGAACTATTACAGCTTTGGCTGTAGCTGCTTCTTTAGGTTCTATCACTCCTGCCATGGCGCAGGATGCTTCTCGCGGAACTCTGGTCGGTCAGGCTCAAGATCAAAATGGTCAGGTCGTCAGCGATGTTGAAATTACCATAGTAAACTTAGAAACAGGTTTAACACGTACAGTGTCCTCAAGCGGCAACGGTAGCTACCGTTTCCCGCTGTTACCACCAGGCGCCTATTCACTCAAAGCGACAAAAAATGGTTTTGGTGTATTAGCGGAAGAAAAAGTCAATGTGCGTGTTGGTGGTAATACCAACATGAATCTGGTGATGCCACCTGAAGGTAATATCGAATCGATCCAAGTACGTGGTTCGAGCATTGCTACTATTGATACTTTATCCTCAGAAGCTGAAATTGTAGTGAACACCGAGTTTTTAAGCCGTATTCCTGTGCCTCGTGACCTTGCTTCTGTTGCATTATTAGCTCCTGGCACTACTAAAGGTGATTCTGACTTTGGTAACCATGCTTCTTTTGGTGGCGCATCTGTCGGTGAAAATGCTTACTACGTAAACGGTTTAAACGTGACTAACTTCCGTAATGGTCTGGGTGGTTCTGAATTGCCATTTGAGATGTACGAAAGTTTTGAAGTCAAAACTGGTGGTTATTCAGCAGAATTCGGCCGCTCCACCGGTGGTGTGATCAATGCTCGTACTAAGTCAGGTTCCAATGAATTCAAAGGTGGCGCCAGCGCTTATTTCGAACCTTCCTCGCTGCGCGCAAGTAGCCCTGATGTTATTTTGACCGATGCTGCAGCTATTGCTGAGAATGGTACACCATTTTATGAAACTAATAGCAGAAACAAAGTGGGTGAAAACAACTACAACTTATGGGCAAGTGGCGCTCTGATCGAAGATAAGTTGTTCTTTTTTGGTTTAGTGAACTATAAAGATCGTGTAAGCGACCTCTCTACAGCCACTCTGACCTATGACCGCGACGTTGGTGATACTTTGTATGCCGGTAAAATTGACTGGTATATTACTCAGAACCATATTCTGGAATTTACAGGCTGGGACAACTCCAACGACCTGAATGTTAGCAAGTATGCTTATAACTTTGGTACTGACCAACGTGGTGATTTGTTTGGTGACTACATTCAGAAGGAAGGTGGCAGATCTTACGCCGCCCAGTACACTGGTATTCTATCAGACGAATTAACCATTAGTGCTTTATACGGTGTGAACAAGGCCACATACAGTGACGTCAACGCTGGTGATTCTGTAGTGGGTGCAACTGACTTAACGTCAGGTATTCAGTTAACTCAATATGGTTTAGCCACAGACTCCGAAATGAACGACGAGCGTAAAGCTTATCGTTTTGACGTAGACTGGTTTGTGCATGAAGATCATACTTTACGTTTTGGTATTGACTACGAAAATCTGACAGCTGAAGAAGACACGTACCGTGTAGGTAGTGGTTCACTTTACCAATATATAGCTTGTGCAAACCGTGAAGCTATTGCTCAACGTGATCTGAAAAATGCACAGTGTGCCCGAGTGCGTTTTAATACTTATCGCAATGCAGGTTCATTCGAAACCAAATCCAATGCTTATTATATTCAGGATACCTGGAGTGTTACAGACCAACTGACTGCTCGTATCGGCTTACGGAACGAAGGTTTTGAAAACTACAACAAAGCTGGTGAAAAATTTGTTGATATTCAGGACCAATGGGCACCTCGCCTAGGTTTAGCTTATGACCTGAAAGGTGATGGCGAATCGAAAGTATTTGCTAACTATGGTCGTTATTTCCTGCCCGTAGCTACTAATACCAATATCCGTTTAGCTGGTGATGAGTTATACACTTTAACAACCTATAACCTGTTAGGTGTGAATGATGATTTCTCGCCTGTTGTTGATTTAGCAAACCCTATTAGCAGAACCACTTATTCAAACGGTCAATTAAAAGGCACTGGCGAGACGGTCAACGCTGATATAGATCCAATGTATCAGGATGAGTTTATCCTGGGCTTTGAAACTATGTTGGATGACAGCTGGTCTTTTGGCGTGAAAGGTAGTTACCGCGATCTGAAAAGTTCGCTGGAAGACGTTGCTATAGATTATGGCTTTAATAAGTATGTA
This sequence comes from Rheinheimera sediminis, assembly GCF_004005375.1. Lineage (GTDB taxonomy): Bacteria > Pseudomonadota > Gammaproteobacteria > Enterobacterales > Alteromonadaceae > Pararheinheimera. The sequence continues at coordinate 211,266 of NZ_RZUF01000003.1, forward strand.
GAACAGGAATTTGGTTCAAGCTGTACTCTGTGTTCTGGTTTCCATTACTACGTATTGACCAATCCAGGTCAAGATGTAACCATCACCACAGATCCGGATGGTGATGACGGTGATTTACCGTTTCAGCAATACACTATCCCAGGTAATTTACTGGGTTATCCAGAGGCTACACGTAAAACTGCCGCAATAGACTTCAACATCAGCCGGGCTTTTGACCAAGTCTGGATGTTAGACGCAACTTATACCTGGGCTCATAGCTGGGGTAACAGTGAAGGTTTCGTCCGCTCTGATAACGACCAGGATGACGCGGGTTTAACCACCAACTTCGACCAACCAGGTCTGGTTGATGGTGCCAGCGGTAATCTGCCAAACGATCGTCGTCATATGGTGAAAGTACAGGCCTCTTATGCGCTGACTGAAGATTTCAACATAGGTGCAAACTTCCGTTGGGAGTCAGGTCGTCCGCGTAACTCATTTGGTTTCCACCCTACTGATGCTTTCGCCACTTTATACGAAGCAGAGTCTTTTGTTAAAGATGGCCAGTTAGTATCACGTGGTTCAGAAGGCCGCACGCCAAGCACCTGGAATTTGGATCTGACAGCAACTTACGCTATGGACTTTAACGGTACTGACGTTATTTTCCGTGCTGACGTGTTCAACCTGTTTAATAACCTGAAAGCAACTCAGGTGAATGAAATTAACGAAATTTACTTAGAAGACGATTTGGATGAAGATAGCCCAACTTATGGCGGCTATTTAGGTACGGCAAGCGCATTATATGGCTTACCAACCTCGTTCCAAACGCCTCGTTATGTTCGTTTGAGTGCAGAAATTAAGTTCTAATCAGCGAAGCTGATGAACTTGTGGTAAAGATGTAAGCCGGAGCCAACCCGCTCCGGCTTTTTTTTTGGAAGTAAAACCCTTGACTAAAGATTACCAGCTACAAGATGTGATGAACGCTATCAAAGCCGGACACCGCACTGAAGCGGAAGCTGTGCTAGCTCATTTGATTGAATCAGGTGCAACCAAAGAGCAAGACTGGTTACTGGTCGCCGCAACAGCTCTGAGTATTGGTGAAATCCAGGCATCTTTAGAGGCCTTGAAGTTGTTCAGAAAACGTAAAGAGATGGACTTAAATCAGCTGATCCAATGTGCTGGTTTATATGCTGAAGCAGGACAATTTGAAAAAGCGCTTGCATTAGTTCAACCTCAGGCCGACAAAAAGCTACCTTACCCTGCCATTTATCATTTGCTTGGCACTGTCAAAGCTCAATTGGGGTTGTTGCTTGAAGCAAAACAGGATTTAGGAAAAGCATTAAGTCTCAGCCCACATTTAGGTATTACCTGGTTCACCTTAGCCAGTCTGGTTGATTTTTCGAAAAATCCTACTTTGTTTGAGCAACTACGGCACCTGTATCAGCAGCATGCGATTGCAAAGGGGGAGGATAGTCGACACTTGCATTTCACTATGGCGAAAGCTTATGACGACTGTGGGCAATGGGAGCTTGCATGGCAAAGTTATCAAAAAGGCGCTGAACAGATTGCCCCTTTAAGTCGCTACAATCCAGCTGAACATAAGGCATTTACGCAGAATCTGATCCAGCAATATTCTGCGGAAGTACAAAACAAATTACCGAAAAATAATGCAGCGGGTTTTTCACCTATTGCAATTTTGGGCCTGCCACGAAGCGGCACCACATTATTGGGGCAGATGCTGAGTTGCAACAGTCAGGTTGATGGCGTAGCTGAGTTGAACGCCATGGCTATCGCCTGTATGCATTTAAAGCGCGAGCAACTGAGTAAGTTCCCAGACTTTATTCGTCAGCATGGGGACCCTCAGGCAGGCACAGAGCACATCGCTGCTGTTTATCAGCGGGTTTCGCGTCAGCGCATCCCGGGGCGAAACCGTATCGTCGATAAGGCCCTCAACCTGACGCAATATTTTGGTATCTGGGCACAGATTTTTCCTGCAGCCAAAGCTGTGTTTGTCCATAGAAATGATGAAGACATAGCCTGGTCTTGTTTTAAAACTAATTTTCGTAATCAGGCTGACTGGAGTTGGTCGCCCGAAAGCATAGCCGACTACATGTTGAATGAACGGGCCTTAATAGCTCACTGGAAGAGGTTGCATCCAGAGAAAATTTTACAAGTGGAATACGCAGAATTAGTCCGCAATCCCGAACCACAGTTGCAACTGATTTGTCAGCATCTCAACTTGCAATACGAGCCCGCGATGTTGCAGTTTTACCAGAGTAAAGCGCCTGTTCTTACCTCGAGTTTAGGGCAAGTGCACCAGCCTTTATTTCAGCGAAACTTTGATGTTGCTGAACGCTATCCTGAGTTTATCCAAAGTTGGAAGGCTAGATTCGAAGACTAATTTTTTGCGTTGCTGCCGTAAGCTCTCAGGTTGATTAGCCTTGGAATGCTTGGGCCTGAGCGCCCATAAGTACCATAGCAAGGCTGTGAACCTGCATTTATCAAGCCTGATGTTGCTGTAAAACCCTTTGCAGTAGCTCCGTTTTCGTGGCGCTATGTCAGCTTGCAGCTGACATCAGGTTTTTAACTTCTGGTAAAAAGTCAGGCTGCGGCTTCTTTGTTTTCACTGCTCAAGTTACAGCTAAGCCTGACACTTTTTAACTTGCCACAGATTATTTTAATTTAGTACTTGCCATAAACTATTACAGGTGTAATAGTTTATGTATTACGTTTGTAATCGATGGGCAATCTGCAATGAAAGATATCAGTCAGGCTGAGCTTGAAGTGCTCAAAGTGTTGTGGCAGCAATCGCCTGCGACAGCCAATCAGGTGGTGGAAGCTTTGGCTGACGCCAGTCAGTGGCATGAAAAAACCGTTAAAACACTACTGAACCGTTTGGTGACTAAAGGAGCTGTGTCTTTTGAAAAAGACGGCAGGGCCTATTTATACAGCCCTGTATTGCAACAAAGCGATTATCAGTTAAAAGAAAGCCAGAGCTTTATTCAGCGGGTTTTTTCAGGCCGTATTGCGCCTTTGGTCGCAGGTTTTGCGCAACATGACAAACTGGCAGAGCAAGATATAGCTGAGCTGAAACAGTTGATTGCCCGCTGGGAGCAGGAGAATAAAAATGATTAGTCTGCTGCTGGAATTACTGTTACCGCTTGCGTTGATGCTACTGACATTGCTGGTGCTTCGACCTTATTTATTAACGCGGCTTGGTGCGCTCACCTCATACGCCTTGTGGAGTCTGGTGCCTTTATTGCTGCTGTGTTTTGTGCTGCCGTTGCAGTTAAGCAGTAACTCCACTTCGACAGTTATGCAGGTGTATCAGGTGGGTTTACAGCAGGCAGAACAGCAGTTCAGTCGCAGTTTTTTATTGCTGTGGTTGTGGCTCTCTGGTGTTTTGCTGTTTGCCGCACTAATGCTGCGTAGCCAATTGCAGCTTCATAAAGAAAAAGCCGCCGCCAAATCTGTTGATCTCGATTCGGCAGCGCTGGTGTCCGATTTGCCGTGTTTGTTAAGTCACAAAGCGCAGGGACCTTACATCAGCGGGCTGTTTAAAGCCGAAATTCTGTTACCAACCGACTTTTTCCAGCGTTTTTCGCCCACTCAACAGCAACTGATTATTCAGCATGAACTCACACACTGGCGTCGTGGTGATTTGTTTTGCAATCTGCTGGCACTGACTTTGTTGATGTTGTTCTGGTTTAACCCTTTGTGCTGGTTGGCCTACCGCGCCTACCGTCAGGATCAGGAATTAGCTTGTGATGCGCTGGTGTTAGCTAATGCATCCAAAGCCGACAAAATTGCTTATGGTAAAGCTTTACTAAGCAACTCAGAGCCAACGCCAGTCAGCTGGCAAGGGCTTATTACTCACTACGGAGATATGAAACAGATGAAACAACGTTTACAGCAATTACAAAGTCAGCAGGGTTTTAGCAAAAATACGCTGATAGCAGCGGTAGCAGCCGTTTTAGTGGCGGGCCTTTGGTTGCAACAACCTGCGCAGGCAGCTGGTGTTACAAATGCTAAGGGCGAACCAGCTCCTGTCATGCGGGTTGAGCCTAAGTATCCAATTCAGGCCGCCGAACAAAAAATTGAAGGTTATGTGGATGCTAAGTTTGATGTGTCAGCAGAAGGTAAAGTCAGCAACGTGCGTATTGTAAGTTCAGTACCTGAAGCGACCTTTGACAAAGTCAGTATCACAGCTTTGGAACAATGGCAGTATGCAGCCACAGGCCAGGAGCATAAAGATATGTTGGTGAGGCTGGAGTTTGCTATGGACTTACTCGATGCCAACGTGGAAAGAGTGGGCGTGATACCTACAGCAAAACACTAATGAAGCTGCAGTTTTAGTCTAAATCGCAAAGGGGCCACTGGCTCTTTTGCCATTTGGATTGAGAGCCGAAGAGTGACTTGAATAAGCACAAGCTGATCCATCTAAAATGCGATAAGTCAGATCTATATCAACTAACAAAACAAAAATACAAGCGTATAATTGCGTTCCGATTAGTTTCCTCTTCGTTACTAAGGAATTACCAGATGTCTGATTTAATTAGCAAACTAGAGTGGCGTTATGCCACTAAAAAATTCGATCCCAGCCAGGTTGTTTCACAGGATAAAATCGACTTTATTCTGGAAGCTATCCGCTTAAGCGCTACCTCCAGTGGTTTACAGCCTTATGAAGTACTGGTGATCACCAATAAAGCGGTGCGTGAACAAATTAGGCCTCATGCCTGGAATCAGGGCCAAATCACCGACAGCTCACATTTACTGGTGTTTGCGGCATGGGACAATTACACAGCTGAGCGCATTAATCAGATGTTTGATTTAACCAACGAAATTCGTGGTTTTAAAAACGAAGGCTGGGAAAATTACCGCGCTATGCTGCTCAGTACTTACCCGCAGCGTGACGCTGAAACCAACTATCAGCATGCGGCCCGTCAGGCGTACATTGGTTTAGGTTCAGCTTTAATTGCTGCTGCCGAACTGAAAGTAGACAGCACGCCTATGGAAGGTTTTGACCCGGTGAAAGTGGATGAAATCCTTGGCTTAAAAGAAAAAGGCTTACGTTCTGTGTTGTTATTGCCTTTAGGCTACCGCGCCGATGAAGGCGACTGGCTGGTGGATTTGAAAAAAGTCCGTCGTAGCCGCGAGCAGTTTGTCACTGAAATTAATTAATGCTTTGGAAAAGTTAGAGAAGGCCTTGGGTGGCCTTCTCTGTTTTTACTCCTGAAATCCTGTTGTTTGTTTTGCCTCTCTGACCTTCATGTCAACGTTCTGTCATATCCATCAGTTATGGTTTGCCGCTTAGTGAAAAGGTGGGGGCTTTATGTCTATAGTTGAAAAGCCGGAGCAGGATGTGCATCAGGCGCTGAAAAATGCTGCGCCTCTGGCACGTTATCTGGAGCGTAATGCCAGTAGTGCAGACGCCGCCGATATTTTTCAGGAGTCTATTGCCCGTGTGCTGGAGCAGGCAAAACAACGGCCTATACTGAATCCTCTGGCTTATGCTTTTACTGTAGCCCGTCATATGCTGATGCGATTAAAACCAGCTGCAGCAGAAGAGCCAGATGAAGTGGTATGCCAAAGTGCCAATCCGGAAGAACTGGCCAGCATGCAGCAAACTGTGGATCTATTTAGTCAGGCTTTGGCCGCTATGCCCTCCTTAAGGCGGCAAGTCTTTGTGCTGTACCGGATGGAAGGTAAAAGCCGCAGCAATATTGCCGCTTTACTACAGATCAGTGAGGATGCAGTATCTAAGCATGTCAGCAGGGCGCTGGCAGATATTCAGCGTCTGATCGATCAGCGCAATCTTTTATAAATACTGCTTTATAAACCAGGTTTTGTGAGTCCTATTTTGAGTGAACAAGAAAAGTTGAATGCAAAAGAACAGGCAGAGCAGGACTTGTATCTGCAAGCCGCCAGTTGGGTGGAAAAACTCGCCAGTGGTGAGCTGGACAGCCTGAGCAAAAGGCGGTTCAGTAATTGGCTGGAGGCAGATGCCAGACATCCTGTGCTGCTGCAGTCTATGGTTCAAACCTGGCAGGACCCGGCTTTAACCAAAGCTCTGGCGGCCTATCAGCCTTCGCCATTAAAACGCGTTTTGCCTCAATGGCCAAAATTACGGATGACAGCTGTTGCTATGGCGTTCAGTTCAGTGCTGCTGATGCTGTTCTACTTTGGCAATAGCCACTTCTTTGCACCCGCCGCCCCTTACGAGTTAAAAACAGCTCAGGCCGATAGCATGCAACAAGCTCTGGATGATGGTTCAGTGGTGGATGTAGCGCCAGATAGTCAGCTGACGGTATTTTTTACCCCAGATAAACGCCAGGTGCTGCAAGGCCAGGGCGCAGCTTATTTTGCTGTGGCCAAAGATAAACAACGGCCTTTTGAAGTACGGCTGGATCAAGCCAGCGTGGTGGCTGTAGGCACCGAATTTAATATTGACCGAGACCCGGATCTGATTGATATCACAGTGTACGAAGGTGCTGTGCAGGTGCAAGCTACTGCGGCAGGTCCAAGTGTGCTGCTAAAAAGTGGCGAGCGAATTCGTATTCAGCAGCATCAATTATCAGCGGTGCAAAAAGTGGATTTGCAGCAGTTAGTCGACTGGCGTTCTGGCTGGATTGAAATTGAAAACGAAACCTTGGCCTATTTGCTGCACCGGCTAAATCGTTCCGCTTTGGTGCCTGTCAGCGCCAGTGCTGAGGTCGCAGATTTACGGGTAGCAGGCCGTTTTGAACTGGCCAATACCCAACAAACTCTGCAGGCATTGAGCGAAGCTTATGGTTTAAAGCTAGAACAAAACAGCAGTGGCATCCGGCTCAGCCGAACGCCCTCTCTACTTCAGTAAGAATGGGGCGGGTTGTGTGGTTCCGACCTGAACTCTGTCTGATGTTTTTCTTGCTGTTGTGCTGTTGCCAAAGTCCTATGGCATGGGCTGCTGCAACACAGCAGAAGCCTGAGCCGCAACAGTTCTACAATCTGCCTGCCCAACCTTTATCCACTGCTTTGCTGCAATTTGCCCGCACTGTGAATCAGCCGTTATTGTACGACCCGGCTTTGCTTGAAGGGCTGGTCGCTCCTGCTGTGGTGGGTGAGTTTTCAGCCACAGAGCTATTAAATCAGCTGTTAGCGCAGCACCCTTTAGAAGCCATGCCCCGCGCTAAAGGCTGGCTGATTAAAACCAAAGCTGTGGCAGTGAAGCCCGAAGCAATAGCGCCAATTACTGTCACTACAACCCAGGCCCCTGCAACACCTTTAGAAGTGATAGCGGTGCGCTCCAGCTCAATAAGGCAACAACAGGAGCTTGCTACAACGCTGTTACCCTCGGCTAACACTTTAAAGCGCCAAGCCATGGTTCGGCAGGATTCTCTGGTGGCTGAAGATATTACCCACTTTCCCGCCCTGAACTTAGCTAATTCATTACTGCGGATCCCAGGTATTACCATCAACAGAGAGTGGGGCGAAGGCCGGCAAATTTCCTTGCGGGGGTTGGGTGCTGATTTCACCCTGGTACAAGTGAATGGTATGGAAGCTTTAGGCACGTCCTCTTCACCTATGGATGCGCGTGGAGCAGTGTCCAGAACCCGGGCTTTTGACTTTAATATTTTTGCCTCTGAGCTGTTTAACCAAATTGATGTAAAAAAATCCTTTGCTGCCGATCAGGAAGAGGGGGGGATAGCGGGTACTGTTGATTTGCGTACCGCTAAGCCTTTTGATTATGACGGCGCAAAAACCAGCATTTCCGCTCAGTTGGGCAGCAATAGCAACACTCGAAGTACAGATCCTCGTTTTTCTGCTTTGTTCTCGCATCTCTGGTCCGATATTGGCGCTTTGGTTTCTGTCACGCACAGCATTCGATCCACCAATGAATATGGCAGTAACACCACGCGTTGGCGGCGCGAAAGTGGTAAACAAGCGACAGACAGCAGCGCTGCTGAGCTACAAAACTTACTGGATTCAGGCGAGTTGTGGTTTCCACGTGGCCAGCGTTTTTCGGTCTGGGAAAATGAGCAAAACCGCTTAGGGATCACAGGCGCTTTGCAATACAAACCCAATCAGGAGTTCAGTCTGGTGCTGGATTGGATGCACGGCACTCTGAAAAACCAGTTGTCCGAACATCATATGGCGGTGAAAGATAATAACCTGGTGAACTCTCTGATCTGGCGTGAAAGTGCGACAGGAGACAAAGAGGTTGTTTATGCCAGTTACCAAAATGCCAGTTGGCGAAATGAAAACCGTGAGGATTATAACGAATCGGTGTTTGACCAAATCAGTGTAGCCGCAGACTGGGCTGCAACTGCCGATCTGAGCATCAAAGCTATGTTGGGGCATAGTTCGTCCGACTACCGTCAACCCCGCCTTTTGAAGCTTAATATAGAAGCAAAACATAAAGCAAACATCATCACCGACTTCACCCAGGACGCTTTTTATGGCCGTAGTTATTCGCCGGATTTTGACGTAACGGCGATTGAAGGCTACAAAGTGAGGGATCTGTTTTATCAGTCGAACTTTATCTATTCCAGTTTCGACAATGCCAAGCTGAATTTTAATTACCACTTAAGTAACAACAAAATACTGCAATTTGGCCTGCATCATAAACAGTTCGGTAACTCAGGTTTTGAACAAAGAGCCACAGGCTTTCCGTTGAACAGCAGTACACCAGCGAATCAGGGCATACTCAGTCTTCTTCCGGAGCAGGTGCAGCTTTATAGTGGTCATCCGGAGCAAAGCTGGCTACAAGGTGATGTAACAGCAGTGCAGAGCTTTTATGGCCTGCACGATTTTGCGTTAACAGAGACTGATACCATCAACAGCTCAGTGTATGATTTAAAAGAACAAACCAACGCAGTTTACCTGCTGTACCACAGCGACTCTCAACTGGCAGGTTTGCCTTTACGCTCCAGCCTTGGCTTGCGTTTTTTTGATACTCAAATGAGCTCACAGGGGGCCGCTGAAATGCAGCCCACTGGCATTAAGCGGCGGTATTCAGGTTATTTACCCAGCCTGGATATAACCTATGAGTTCGCTGAGGATCTGATTTGGCGCACAGGACTGAGTAAAAATATGACTCGCCCGGCGCTAAGCGCTATGGCGTTTTCAGTCAATGTCAGCCAAACCTCGCTCGGCGAAAAGGATATAGGTCAAATTTCAACAGGCAACCCAGAGCTGCAACCCTATGGATCCGACAACTTCGATATGGCGCTGGAGTGGTATTTTGAACAAGCTGGTTTGGCATCTGTAGCGGTATTTTACAAAAACATTGATCACTTTATTGTGACTAAAACCCGACAAAGGTTATATAGCGAACTTGGGCTACCAGCCTCTTTACTACCTGCAGGAAAAACGGTCAACGATATCTTTAATGTATCCTCGCCGCAAAACTCCGACTCGTCCAGTATCCGGGGTTTTGAGCTGGCGCTGCAACGTGATCTGGATTTTCTGCCGGCACCTTTTGATCATTTGGGTGTGATAGCCAACTACACCTGGGCTGATGGCACAACTTTATATCCAAACGTAGAGAACTCAGGTGAGGATCAGCGCAAAGCTTTTCCCGGCCTGTCGAAACAAAGCTATAACCTGACGTTGTATTACGAAACCCAAGGATGGGGAGCCCGTATAGCGACAGCCTACAGGGACAAGTACATCACAGGAGTGGAAAGTGGCTCGATTGACGATGACGAACGTGGTTATCACGCCACCACCCACCTCGATTTTTCAGCCTATTACCGGCTAAACCACCATATCAAACTGAACCTCGAAGCCATCAACCTGACCAATGTTCGTGACGAGTTATACAGCGACTCCAGCAACAGAGCCTACAACAGCACCTACAGCGGCCGCACCTATATGCTTGGAGTTACGGCTGAGTTTTGAGCTCCAGTGGGGCCTGCTGTTTCCTATTCAATGGATATTATTATGTCCATAAAGTTACTAATTGAACTACAATGGATATTATAGTGTCCATTGCGAGGTTGCCATGAAGTATCTGTTGCTTGCTGAAAATGATGTGCAAAAGGCTTTTTCTGAACATTTGCGCAAACTAAGGCAACAAGCCAAACTCTCCCGGCTGGATTTGGCAGAGCGCAGTACTGTGCCTGCTGCCACCATCAAAAAATTTGAGCTGACAGGGCAAATTTCATTTCGCCAGTTGCTTCTGCTCTGGCAAACACTGGATGACTTAAAGCGCCTTTATGGACTAACCCAACAACAAGCCCAAAGCCTTACAGCTCCGTTATCTATTGAGGAGGTATTGCGAGATGGCCGTTAAACCCGTGCAAAAACTGAATGTATCCCGTACGCTGGAGTCAGGCCAAAAAGTGTCGGTTGGTGTGCTTGCTCAAAACCGCCACGGCGTGTTTTTTCAGTATGATCAGGATTATCTGAGCCAGTTTGAAAACTTGTCGCCTTTTGTCATCCACTTTAATTCTGCAGTGCAACAAGCGCCAAAAACGCCACATGGCGGCTTACATGGAGTATTTGCCGATGCCTTGCCTGATGGCTGGGGATTGTTACTGCAGGATCGTGTTTTTCGTCGTCACGGCATCTTACCGGCAACTATCACTGCCATGGACAGGTTGGCCTTTGTCGGTGATTCCGCTCTTGGCGCTTTATCCTTCAGCCCTAGTTCTGAGTATATGGAAGAATCAGCGGCAGACATTAGTCTCGACAGCTTGGGGCTGAATGCTCAGGCGATTTTTGATGGGCAAACCGAAGACGTATTAAGCGCGTTAATTGCTGCAGGCAGTGCCGGTGGTGCAAGACCCAAAGCACAACTTTATTTCCAGGGCGACAACTACAGAGTATGCCGGACCATACCTATAGCCAATGATGATGCATGGTTAGTCAAATTTACCTCTGCCAATTTAGCCTTGGGCCATGAAGAGGGCTTATGCGAAGCCGCTTATTTAACCCTGGCAGAGCGGGCAGGGTTAATGCCCCCAGAGTGGAAGTTATTAAATGCGCCTAAAGGGTCGGGTGCGACTAAATGGCTTGCATTGAAGCGTTTTGATTACATCAATAACCCGGATGGAAGCAGCGGGAGGCGTCATCTGCATAGTGCCTGTGGTCTGCTGGATGCTGATTTTCGGGTACCAAGTTTAGATTACGAAGACCTGATTAAAGCGAGCCGTATTTTATGTAAATCGCCTGCCGCAGGCCAACTGCAATTTAAAAGAGCTATGTTTAACTTACTGCTCTGCAATCAGGATGATCACAGTAAAAACTGGGCCTTTATGCAAAAAGACAGCGGGGAATGGCAACCAGCACCCTTTTATGATGTCACTTTTAGTCCAAATCCTTTTGGTGAGCATGCCACTTCTTTTTGTGGTTTCGGCAAGCAACCACCCCTCAAAGCCCTGCAAAAACTGGCTGAAGCAGCAGGCTTCGCGCGTTGGTCAGTTGCAGAACAACTAATCAGGGAACTGATGGATCTGGTCTCAGGTTTTAATCAGGTGGCCAATGAATTAGCGATTAAACCTCAGACCACTGCTTTAATAGCAACACAGATAAACAGTTCGCGCCAGCATCTGGCTGGTATTCTTGGTTAAATCACTGCAGGGCTTGTAGGGGCAGGGCTTGCCCCTGCCCGTCTCGCGTCCAGACGAAAGTCTGAGCGAGCTATAAAGTCAACAAAACTGCGGTTTTAAGCAGGCTCGGTATAAAAAGCTTCTACTTTACCTTTTAAAGTCATCAGTAACGGCTGGCCACGACGGTCCAGTGCTTTGGCTGCTGCCACTTTCACCCAACCTTCGCTGATGCAATATTCTTCCACATCAAAACGCTGTTTGCCGTTCAAACGAATACCCACGTCGTGTTCAAAAATTGCCGCTACATAATGTGGGCTGCGCGGGTTGGTGCAAAGGCGATCCGGTAAATCCGGGCGTGCTGCTGTATCTTGAGTGGTCGTGTCTGTCATGGCTCTGGCCTATGGTAAATAAAACGTGCGCCATTGTAGGCAAAGCCAGCAGTGGGCTCAAGAGCGGCGGCCAGAAACAAAGAAAAACAAAAAGAAACAAGGAAAAATAAGACTTTTGCCGCAAGATCGGTTTCTATCGAGATATTGTAGATTGTAGTGGTCAAGTATTTCCGGACACTAACTTAGGTTGTTCTGCTATCACTGGCGGTAATCCAGCATTAAAGCTGTGTGGCCGCCTGTGATTGTAATACCCGAGTAAGTAACGGCTAATATCCGATTTAGCCTCTGCCAGATTTTCATATCCAGTTTTTGGTACCCATTCCGTTTTTAAACTACGGAACAAACGTTCAGTGGGTGCATTGTCCCAGCAGTTACCGCGACGACTCATACTTTGCTGTATCTGATAGCGCCACAGTGTTTGTCTGAACGAGAGCGCTGTATATTGGCAGCCCTGGTCAGAATGGAACATCAGGTCTTTTGGCTTCCCACGCTGTTGCCAAGCCATGGACAGTGCCGCAATTGTCAATGCCGCATCAGCTTTGTCTGACATGGCATAACCCACGACTCGTCGTTTATACAAATCGAGGACAACCGCCAGATAAACCCAGCGGCCAGCCCAGATATACGTGATATCACCGGTCCACACCTGATTAGGCCGTTCAGGTTTAAAATTACGCGCCAGAGTATTTGGAATATCAACCCGTTCAACCGTCGCCACTTTGTAAGAATGCGAGCCAGGCTGCTTACTTTGCAGGCCCGCGTCTTCCATTAACCGCATCACTTTAAACCGGCTTACTGTTGTATCCTCAGCATGCAGAATACTCACAATAGTCCGGCTTCCTGCGGAGCCACGGCTTTCTTTAAAGATACTCACAATACGCTGGCTTAGTGCCTGCTGTTCTTCATCGACAGGCTTTGAACGCCGGTCGTAAAAAGTCGACCTTGGAACATCAAATAACGCACAGACCAGTTCGGTTGGGTACTGCTCACTTAATTGGCCTGTCAGCGCATGTTTTTGAATTCGTCCGACATCAAGAGAGCTGTAGCCTTTTTTAGAATTTCTTTCTCTAATTCAAGGCGTTTGATGCGTTTTTCCAGCTCTTGAATTCGCTGTTGCTCTGCCGTTAACGCTTTGGAGCTGGGAGTGATTCCCTGATGTTCAGACTTTAGCTGCTCAACCCAACGACGCATGGCCGTTTCGCCAACACCCATGGCTTTGCAAGCCTCGCCAATGGTGTATCCTTGCTCAACAACCAGTTTGGCTGCATCACGTTTAAATTCTGGAGTAAAACTCCGACGATCTGTTGTCATTATTCACCTCGTTCGATGGTTTGATTTTACCACCTAACTTGGTGTCCGGTTTTATTAGACCACTACAGATTGCACTCGCCGCACTGTAGGTCGCACTCGACGCGGTGTAGATTGCTCTTGCCGGGCTGTAGGTTGCACTCGACGCGGTGTAGATTGCACTCGACGCGGTGTAGATTGCACTCGACGCGCAGTAGGTTGCACTCGACGCGAAGCGGCAGTGCAACAACCCTCAACCCGCAACCCGCAACCCTCAACCCGCAATCAACAATCAACAACCAAACTTCACCTCATCTTTGACCAAAACCAACATTAACAATAAGATGGCTGTTACCTAGCTTAATTAACCGGACTCACCATGAAAATTGCTTTAATTGTTTTAGTTCTCGCTTGTGTCGCTTATTACTTCTACAACAGCGCCAGTTCTAAAAAAGCCGCTCTGCTGAACCATGAAAAAGGCAGTGCATTTTTAGCTGAAAACTCAAAAAAAGAGGGCGTAAAAACCACAGCTTCAGGCTTGCAATATGAGGTTTTACAAGGTGGCAATGGCGAAACCCACCCAACCGCCAGCAGCACAGTGCGGGTGCATTACCATGGCACACTCACCGATGGCACAGTGTTCGATTCTTCAGTTGAGCGTGACGAAACCATCTCTTTCCCACTCAACCGCGTTATTCCAGGCTGGACCGAAGGTTTGCAACTGATGAAAGTGGGCGATAAATTCCGCTTTTTTATCCCATCAGGCTTGGGTTACGGCAACCGCAGCGCTGGCAAAATTCCTCCAGGTTCTGTACTGATTTTTGATGTGGAATTGTTTGAGATCCAGTAAAAATGTGGGACAGAATTTTCGAATTGTCCTGATATTTGAGTTTTATTGATTGTGGAATAACTGTGAGAAATTTTCTTTTTTGCGTTGTTCTATCTTGAATTTCGCTGGAATTAAATCACCAGGTCTGTGGTAAAAGTAAGGTTTACTCTCAATCTGCTGCAGTTTCTAACTGCAGATTTATTGTCAGTGTTGCATTGATTTTAGAAACGTAAATAGGTAGCTTCATAAAATGAAACGAGCGAGGAGATACGAAGTCTCCTGTTGTATATTGAAATGACGTGAAGTATTTAAGCCTTAATTGTTTATAAGGAGAAAATTTCTGAAATTACATCTAACTAATCTAGATGAGTTGCTCCAAAAGGTGCGTAATATTCATGCAAAAAACTATATAAATGAATCCATTGCTGCTTATCGAACTGGTGCATACAGGGCATCACTGATCACTACTTGGATTGCAGTGTGCGTTGATATAATTGAAAAAATAAAAGAACTCAGTTTAAGTGACGATCCCGCAGCAAAACAGCTTGAAAAGCAGCTTGATAGTATTAAACCTGATGATCCGAAGGCTATGTTGGCTTTTGAGAGAGATATATTAAACATCGCTTGCGATCAGCTTCAACTTATTTCAACTATAGAAAAATTACATTTAGATAGATTGAAGGACGATCGAAATATATGCGCTCATCCAACATTCTCGGATGATGGAAGTCAGTTTACGCCCCTTGCAGAACTAGCACTTGCTTATATTGTTCAAGCTGGAAATTACTTGTTAATTCATCCTCCAGTCAAAGGTAAGGTTATTGTTCAAAGGCTGTATGAATTAATAAATGAGCCATCCTTTCCAGAAGATGAAGAGAAAGCTTTTACACTCCTATCCTCGGAGAATAATTTAGGCAGAGTGAAAGGTAGTGGAGTAAGTAATTTAGCTATTATTATTCTTAAAAGAGTATTCCGTGACGAGACAGGGTTGCAAGCTAGCTTATTGAATCGACTATCCGCATCTTTAAATGCAATTTATAGGCTGTATCCACAGGTATATGAGGATGTTGTCTCTACGAAGTTAAGTGGAATGCTGGCTGAGGCGACAGACCATAGATTGAAGAGAGTTTTCCCTTTTCTTCGACTACGGAAAGAGCTTTGGTCTAAAGTTGAGCACGCAGAGAGAGTTCGAATTGAGGGACTAATTAAGTCAATGGATCTAGATGAAATGTCTAAATTTCAAGTCACTAGGCTCGCTGAAGTTAATGTGGGAATTAGAGCTTATGTGTTAGATAAGATGGATCTTTTAGATAACGTTGAACAAGCTAAAATTATCGCAGCATACCCTTGTAGTTTCTTAAAGGATAAATCGATAGATATTTTCTCAGAGGCTTTAAGCTTTGATTCAGCTGAATTTAGGGCCAACAAATTGTTACTGCCAATTTGCAGCCAATTTAATGACAATGATCTGCTACGTGTATTTTCCGGTGCTTTAGAAAACACAGGCTCATACGGTATAAATCAAATTCTAAATGCTGGTGGTATCGGTGTGATTTTTTCTGATATTTATACAGAGACAAAATCAGCACCCCTTAATCATAAAAAACTTTGGATTGATTTTTGGAATAAAATGACATCTAAGGGATTTTCGTATAACTCACTTAAAGATAAATTAATTGAGGATAAATATATTGCATTTGACGATCCAGAAGAAGACGAAGACCCATTTCCATTTTGATAAAGCTATTCACACTAATTATG
This sequence comes from Rheinheimera sediminis, assembly GCF_004005375.1. Lineage (GTDB taxonomy): Bacteria > Pseudomonadota > Gammaproteobacteria > Enterobacterales > Alteromonadaceae > Pararheinheimera. Next base: position 227,042 of record NZ_RZUF01000003.1, read on the forward strand.
GTTTTAGAAATCACATGTTGCCGTAAGGCTTGGTTTTAAACTAAACAGGGAGATACAGTGAGTCTTGGAAGTGCTCTAAAGGTTATATTCCGTATTTAAGATTGATGTTGACCGAAGGCGTTTAATAGATAAGCCATAACGCCGGTGAGGTTATCCCCACCCACTGTAAAAAAACCTTCATAAAATTCTTTGTCCATAAATCACTGGTCGTTGCTCTTTAGGGGGACTGCTGCGCATTTGCGCCTGGCAGATTTACTTAATCAGCTTAACTAACCAGGAAAAATGGATTAATTATGAAGACGAATCTTCGCAAGAGTCATCTGGCTTTGGCCGTGCTGGCTGCACTTCCGGCTTTTTACAGCTCTGTGGTCTTGGCTCAATCTGCTACAGAAGCTAAAACATCAGAAACAGAAGTAATTGAAGTCAAAGGTTTTCGCAGCTCTATTATCAAAGCTAAAGATCTGAAGCGTGAAGCTATGATCGCTCAGGATTCGATTGTGGCTGAAGATATTGCGGACTTCCCTGATCTGAACCTGGCCGATTCATTACAGCGTGTGCCTGGTGTCACTATTACCCGTGAAGGTGGAGAAGGCAGGCAGATTTCTTTACGTGGTTTAGGCCCTGATTTTACCCGTGTTCAGGTAAACGGCATGGAAGCTTTAGGTACTTCGTCTTCGCCCATGGATGCGCGTGGCGCAGTCTCCCGTACCCGGGCTTTTGACTTTAATATTTTTGCCTCTGAGCTGTTTAACCAGATTGATGTAAAAAAATCTTTTTCTGCTGATCAGGAAGAAGGTGGCATAGCAGGCACTGTCAATTTACGTACCGCCAAACCTTTTGATTATGACGGCGCTCAGGCAGCTGTTTCTGCTCAGCTTGGTACCAACAGCAATACCGATAGCACAGACCCTCGTATCGCCGCTTTATTGTCTAATACCTGGTCGAATTTTGGTGCCCTGGTGTCTGTGGCGTATAGCGACAGAGCCACTAACGAATACGGCACTAATACCACACGCTGGCGCCGTGAAGGTGGCAAAAAAGCAGCGGATGCAACAAACACCGCCTTACAAGCTGAACTGGATTCTGGGGAATTATGGTTTCCTCGTGGCCATCGTTATTCGGTTTGGGAAAATGATCAAAACCGTTTAGGTATCACTGCAGCTTTGCAGTACAAACCTAGTCAGGAGTTCAGTCTGGTGCTGGATTTAATGCACGGTAAACTGGAGAACCAGTTGTCTGAGCATCATATGGCGGTGAAAGATAACTCAACGGTCAATAGCCTGGTTTGGCGTGACAACAACGGCGACAAAGAAGTGATGTATGCCGATTATAAAAATGCAACCTGGCGCAATGAAAACCGTCAGGATCGCAACGAGTCTGTATTAAATCAAGCGAGCTTGACCGCAGACTGGACTTTGACCGACGACTTATCAATGAGCTTTATGCTGGGGCACAGTTCTTCTGATTACGAGCAGCCTCGTGTCAATAAACTGAATATTGAAGCCAAGAAAAAAGTAAATATTATTACTGACTTCACTCAGGATCCCTTCTACGGTCATAGCTATTCACCCAGTTTTGATGTGGCTGGCCTCAGTGGCTACACAGTCAAAGATTTGTACTTCCAGTCGAACTTTATCTATTCAGATTTTGATAATGCCAAACTGGATTTTGACTATGGTTTAACCGACAGCTCCAGCCTGAAATTTGGTATCAACTATAAAAAATTCACGAACTCTGGTTTTGAGCGAGTCGCAAAGGATTTCCCAACCAATAAAGCTACACCACAAAATCAGGGCGTAAACACGCTGACCGCAGAGCAGGTGCAACTGTTTAATGGTCACCCTGACAAACCTTGGCTGGAAGGCAATATGGCGACCTTGCAAGCGTTTTATGGTCTGAGCGATTTTACCTTAACTGACGCCTACACAGTAGAGAGCTCGGCTTACGATTTAGCTGAAGAAACTCAGGCCGCTTATCTGTTATACGATACCGAATATGATGTGGCAGGTATGCCGCTGCGAGCCAATATAGGTGTGCGTTACTTCACCACAGAGCTGAGCTCAAAAGGTTTGTCGAAAGGTATTCCAACAGAAATGGTACGTGATTATTCCGATTATTTGCCAAGCCTGAATATTGCTTATGAGTTTGTCGAAGATGTGATTTGGCGTTCTGGTTACAGCAAAAACATGACTCGTCCTTCCTTAGGCGCTATGGCGTTTTCGGCTAATGTTAGCCAAACCTCTTTGGGCGCAAATGATATAGGCCGGATTTCTGTGGGTAACCCTCATTTGCAACCTTTTGAATCAGACAACCTGGATACGGCGCTGGAATGGTATTTTGAAGATGTAGGTTTGCTGTCAGCTGCATTATTTTATAAAGATATCGACAACTTTATCGTCACTGAAACTCAGCAAATCGTATACAGCGAGCTTGGGCTACCGGCACAGTTGTTACCTGTAGGTAAAACAGTGGATGACATTTTTATTGTGTCGTCACCACAAAACTCAGATTCGTCCACCATCAAAGGTTTTGAACTTGCGATGCAACGGGACTTGGATTTCCTGCCCGCGCCTTTTAATAACTTAGGTGTGATTGCCAACTACACTTGGGCAGATGGTAATACCTTGTATCGTAACGTTCAAAACTCAGGTGAAGACCAAATCAAAGCCTTTCCTGGTTTATCCAAACAGAGCTATAACTTCACGCTCTATTACGAAGCTGAGCAGTGGGGAGCCCGTGTGGCTGCTGCCTATCGCAGCGATTACATCACAGGTGTGGAAAGTGGTTCTATTGACGATGACGAACGTGGTTACCATGCCACCACCAACGTCGATTTCTCTGCATTTTACCGCTTGAGTGACAGCGTAAAACTGAACCTGGAAGCCATTAACCTGACCAATGTGCGTGATGAGTTGTATAGTGATTCCAGTGACAGAGCTTATAACACCACCTTCAGTGGTCGTACTTATATGGCAGGGGTGACAGTACAGTTCTAACTGACGCCTCGTACTTGAAGCTGCAGCTTTGTTGACCGCGCGCTCTCGCCCCAGTCACATAGGTGAACTATGCTCCTGGGGTCTCAAGCACTTGTCGCCTCGCTGCAACATCAATTACTTTGGCTGANAGCACTTGTCGCCTCGCTGCAACATCAATTACTTTGGCTGACACCTCGTACTTGAAGCTGCAGCTTTGTTGACCGCGCGCTCTCGCTGCAACATCAATTACTTTGGCTGACGCCTCGTACTTGAAGCTGCAGCTTTGTTGACGGCAGCTTCAGTGCGAATTCGACACGGGCAGGGCACGCCCTGCCCCTACGTTTCTCCTGATAGTTTCAGGTGTGTAGAACGAAAAAAGCCCTGACTTTGTTGAGTCAGGGTTTTGCTTTAATCTGATTTCTCAGCGGTAAGGTGTAGTGAGTGAAAACTTTGGTAAAGAATAAAAAGCAGTTGGGCTTAGCTGGTATTGCGATTGTGCTGGTCGCATCCTGCCAGCAAGTGCAAACAGTACAACAGCCAGAACAAAGTAAAAGCTGGCTGGCCGGCGATCACCATGTAC
>NZ_RZUF01000030.1 GCF_004005375.1 Rheinheimera sediminis
TGTGGATCACTTTTAGACTGTTGTTGACAAAAGCGTTTAAATACATGTTTATGACAGGCTCTATTAACCGCTACGAAGCTGATCGGCTTGGTATTTGCCACCTTGCCGCACGTGTACAGGACTTAGAACAAAAAGGGTTTAGATACCGTTATCAGGACGAAAATGGCGTTGCTGATTTTCACGGCATAACGCACGACAAGATCCGGCGCTATTTTATCGACTGGCAGAATATGTCAGCAGAAACAAGGGCTTACTTTGTGGGGTGGATTTATGACTAATCGCACAAAACAAAGCCCCGCAACCGGACAAGTTAACGAGGCATTTGATACAACAATCGAACACGAGTTTAGCAGTACAAAACTTAACCTGTCCAGAACTGTGACAGGGGGAGTACGCAATACCCAATTACAACCGTTTGACCTAACACTATCTGAACTGATCGCCATGTTCCAGCCACAGAATGTCAAAGCGGGGCCTAAAGACGGCCCTTACTTTGTCCGGGGCCATAGCGAAGGAAACAGAAGCGATAAGGCTATGCTTCAGGCTAAACACCTGCTGATCATTATCGATGGTGATAGTTCAGTCACGGAAGACGGTGAAATTATAGAAGGTGCGCCCGATCCTAAGTTGACGCATGAAGCTATGAAACAGGCTGGTATTGAACACCTGATTTACACCAGCCACAGTCACCACAAGCACGGCCAAAGTTTTAACAAATGGCGTTTATTAGTGCCTAGTGATGCCACAGCGCAGACATTAGAAAGCGGTGTTGATGCCATTTTAGACATATTGCATTTATCCGGGGTGAAAGTAGCGCCCGTATGTGAAAACAATAGCCTGTCACAGCCTTGGTTTTTCCCAAGGGTTGAAGCTGGCCGGGCTGAGGGTTATTACAGCGCAAGCTTTGAAACAGGCAAGCCGTTTACAGTGCCTGAAGCAATGCCAGAGCCTACAACAGCACCAGCCATTACAAAGCCTAAGCAAAGAGGTGAAAGTGTTGTACAGGCTTACTGTGATCGTTATCCGTTGAGCCAGCAAGTTGAGACAATGGGATTTAAACGAATCAGGGAAAACCGCTATCTGCCGCCAGAAAGTAAAAGTGGTGTTGCTGGTGCTAAGGTACTAATCGGGGAGCGAGACGGACGCGAACGGCTATACATTCACAACACAAGTCACAAACAGCACGGTAGAGGCTTAGATTCCTTTGATCTGTACTGTGAGCAAGAACACAATGGCGACTTTAAAGCCGCTGTAAAGGCCGCTGCTGAGTTGTTAGGGCTTGCTGGTACTGATGATGCCTTTGCACTGTTTATTGATGCTGAAGATCAAACAGAAGCGGTAAAACCAGAGCCGTTGCCCGTAGATGTATCTGGATTACGTATTGAAACACCGCCGGGGTTAGCTGGTGCTATATGCGAGTATTTGAACCGAACCGCAAAACGCCCTATACCGCTAATTTATCCTATTGTTGCTTTGCAAATGCTGTCACTAGCCGCAGGCAACCGCAAAGGGTTAGACAGTATTAAACTTAACCTGTTAACACTGGCTATTGCGCCCAGTGCCGCAGGCAAAGAGCACGGCCAAAGCTGGTTAGCTGAAACAGCAGCACAGTTAAAGTTAGGTCGGCATGTTGTAGGTGGAATTTCTTCTGATGTGGATATGATCCGCAATCTTATAGAAGGTGATGGGCGCTGCTGTTATCGGATTGATGAAATTCAGGGCATGTTTAAAGCAATTAATAGCAAAAATGCGAGTACCTATGAAAGCAAGATAGGTGACTTAATTTTGACGCTCGCAACTTCAAAAGTTTACCTGTTTGCGGGCAATCATCGCCGCCAGTTTTTTAAAGAAATAGATCATGATATTGACCAGCTAAAAAAGAAAATTACCAAAGCCGAAGAAGGGCAAAAGCCTGAAGCTGAAGAAGTGCCAGACCTTGAAAAACTGAACCGGGCTTTGCGTTGGTTATTCAAAAAGCGCGACTTTATAGAAAATGGCTGGCCTGATCCTGTGGTCTCAATAATGGGCCATTCTACCCCCGGCGGCCTTGATAGTCTGATCACTGAGGAAAACATAGGTAGTGGGTTAATAGGCCGCTGTCTGGTTATTAGGTGCGCTGAAGAAAGGGAAAAGCTACAACAGGTAAAGGAAACGCCTTTTTTCGGTGATGTGGATATTCTTAACCGTTTGCACCTTATCAACAATGGCAGCCTGCAACCATTAAAAGTAAACCCCAAAGCCCGGCAAATGTTGGACGAGATCCAAAGCTACTATGATCAAGACCAGCGATTGAACGCGCCTGTAATGGGGGCAATTTATGCGCGGGTAATGGAGCAAGTTAACAAAGTAGCAAGCCTGCTGGCGCTGGAAGTTGGAGAAGTACAGTCAGAGCACGTTAGTTATGCCTTTGCTTTGGTTGCCCGTTGTATTGATGACGTTGGTTATTTACTGCAAAAGGACGCAGCACAAAAGGCTAATGCAACTATTGCTGATATTGCCTTGCACACCAGAGCAGAAGTGAAGCGCAGACTTAAAACAAAAACTGAAGGTATTGCACCCAGCACCTTAAAGCAGGCTGTCTTAAAATGCTTTGCAAAGTTAAAGCAGATAACTGACCAGCACAACAAGAGCCCGCAAACTAAGGACAAAACCGACCTATACGAGCAAATTATTAAGCGTATGGAAGAAGTCGGGGATATTGAGCTAAAACAGTCTGGCAAAACGAAGCGTTACGTTTTAACAGGGGGCCTATAAATGGCCCTTCTGTTTAGCTGGCCGGGCTTTTGTTTTATCTGCTTTATACCTTCTTTATACCATTGGAGGTATAAGGCAAAGCCCTTTATTTACAAGGCTTAGAGAGAACTTTATACCTTTATACCATTATTTCTATGTTTTGATTTATTTTGATTCTTTACCAGTTCCCATACTTTTAAAACAGAATATCTATATTTATGGGGATTTTCGGTATAAAGGTATAAAGCAGCCTACACACCAAGCCCGGCAAGGCTTTTACCTTATACCCGCCAAAGTATAACGAACCGATAAAGGTTTAATGTTAGGGTAAGAGCATGACCAGAGAGCAGCAACTTCAGCACCGCCAGCAAGTTTTAACAGTGGTTCACTTGTTTATAGCTGGTAAGTGGACTCCCCCCAGTTACAAAGCCACTACCGCTTTACTGAACAAACAAAACATTAGCACCAGCAGGGGCAATCATTGGACAGAAAAAAGGCTGTTCAGATTCCTGCAAAACGCTGGTTATTCTGGGCTGTGGGGGTTATCAAAAGAAACACGTAAGCCAAAAGTGAAGCCAGCTTGTAGGCTGACTACCCCTATATAACCCTGATAATTGCCCTAAGGTTACACTAAGGGTTTAGTAAGGTTACAGTAAGGATTAGCCTTACCTAGATCGCCTAAGGGTAATTAAAGACCAGTACGCGAACGCAGCAAAAGGGTATTTTCTTACCCCCTAAAAAGGGTAAGTTTCCCGTCTATAAAAAGGGAATTTTTGATAGCTTTAAAAAGCTAACGAATAAGGGGAGAGAGCCCCAAAGAGTAAATTTTCTGACTATGAAAAGTCATACTTTGATTAGCCAAATTTATGAGGAGGATAAGCGTCCCAGCTATCGAAAAGCTCAAACTTAGTTTTTTTATCATTCGCAAAATCGCAACGGTAAACTTTATTACTCCAAGCTCCAAATCCATTTTGAAACTTCGCTTTGCCAAAAATCACTGTATCTACAGAATTACGCTTTAAAACTTCAGTATTTACAATTTCAGCCGTGTATTTTGCTTCAGCCTGAACAGCATCATGGCAAATACTTATGGCTCCATCGTTATCGTTTCTAGTCATGAGAAGCAGAAAGGCCATAAATACACAGAAGCTAAAAATAGCCATGAAAAAAATTATAAAAACTGACTGACGCATAATAGTCCTTTATCATTTTCAGTATTGCGTTAACAAGCAAGGGTAGAATATTTTTAAATAGATGTCTTCAACTAATCTTTAGCACTGAAAAAAAACAGCAGGGCAAGACTTATCAAAGTTAAAAATAGAAATTGTATTTTTTTGATGTGTTACGTGAAGGCAGTAGGAAATATCAATTTTTTTACTAATTCCGATCCGCCACCGATCCGCAGCACAGAAAAATTCAGAATGTTAGTAGGTGTTAACTATGGAAGTCTTCAAAAATGGTGGCCCCACCTGGACTTGAACCAGGGACCTGCCGATTATGAGTCGGATGCTCTAACCAACTGAGCTATAGGGCCATTTGAGAAGCGTCTTTAGGTTTTACTATTGCAAGCCTGAAGAGCGCAGGCAGTATAAGAAGTTTTTCTGCTGTTGTCACCGCTTGATAACACAGAGTTTGTATCGATTGCTTGTTTTTTATCCGCTTCAATGAAAAAGACACCCGAAGGTGCCTTTTTTATGTCCATAGATGGACGGTAGGTCGCAAATGCAGGAGCACATTTGCGACGAAAAACAAATCTACTCGTCGAGGAAGCTTTTCAATACTTCTGAACGGGAAGGGTGGCGCAGTTTACGCAGCGCTTTGGCTTCGATTTGACGGATACGTTCCCGTGTTACGTCAAACTGTTTGCCCACTTCTTCCAATGTATGGTCAGTATTCATATCGATGCCAAAACGCATACGCAGAACTTTTGCTTCACGGGCTGTTAAACCAGCCAACACTTCGTTAGTGGCTGCTTTTAAGCTTTCCATGGTGGCTGAATCCAGTGGCGACTCTGAAGAGCTGTCTTCAATAAAATCGCCCAGATGCGAATCTTCATCATCACCTATTGGTGTTTCCATGGAGATTGGCTCTTTAGCTATTTTCAGTACTTTACGGATCTTGTCTTCCGGCATGCCCATACGTTCGGACAATTCTTCAGGAGACGGCTCACGACCCATTTCCTGCAACATCTGACGTGAAATACGGTTCAGTTTGTTGATGGTTTCAATCATATGCACAGGGATCCGGATAGTCCGGGCCTGATCAGCGATAGAACGGGTAATAGCCTGACGGATCCACCATGTAGCGTAAGTTGAAAACTTATAACCACGACGGTATTCGAACTTGTCGACAGCCTTCATCAAACCGATGTTACCTTCCTGAATTAAATCAAGGAATTGTAATCCACGGTTGGTGTATTTTTTCGCGATAGAAATAACCAGACGTAAGTTCGCCTCAACCATTTCTTTTTTCGCACGACGGGCCTTGGCTTCACCAATCGACATGCGACGGTTGATGTCTTTAATTTTAAAGATCGAAAGACCAGTCTCTTCTTCAATTTTTTTCAGCTTCTCAACGCTGCGATACAAATCCTCACGCATCTCACCCAGCTTGGCTGAATAAGGTTTACCTGCGGCAATTTCGGCGTCTATCCAAGCCGTTGAGTTTTCGTTGCCACTGAAAGCCTTCATAAAGTTTTTCTTTGGCATTTTTGCGTACTCAACGCAGTTCTTCATCACAATACGTTCCTGGACGCGCACGCGGTCCATCATTTCACGCATGTTTTTGACCAGACGGTCGAACTGTTTTGGTACTAAGCGGAAGCAACGGAACACTTCGCTCAGTTTTTCAATTTCTTCTTTGGTGGTTGGGTGCTCGCGACCATTTTTGACAATAGAAGCTCGCGTCACTTCGTACTGAGTGCGCAACTCACCAAACTTCTCGCGGGCCATTTCCGGATCCGGACCTGTATCCGCTTCTTCGTCAGAATCTTCAGACTCTTCGTCATCACCTGATATATCAGCATCTTCATCGGCCAGTTCTTCTTCTGGCACATCAGAACCAATATGAGTGGCTGTTGGCGGTAAGTCGTCGGCTTCGTTAGGGTCGATAAAAGCGGTGACAATGTCACTTAAGCGGATTTCTTCAGCTTCGAATTTATCCCACTGTTCTAACAGGTAGGTGATGGCTTCAGGGTATTCAGCCACAGAGGTCTGAACCTGATTTATACCATCTTCAATCCGTTTGGCGATGTCGATTTCGCCCTCACGGGTTAACAGCTCTACAGTGCCCATTTCACGCATATACATGCGGACTGGATCTGTAGTGCGACCTAACTCTTTATCCACACTGACTAAAGCCTGAGCGGCTTCTTCTGCGGCGTCTTCATCCGGCGCAGCGTCAGACATGATCAGGTCATCGGCATCTGGTGCTGTTTCAAACACCTGAATACCCATGTCATTGATCATACGGATAATGTCTTCGATCTGATCGGAGTCAATAATATCTTGTGGAAGATGATCATTCACTTCAGCAAAGGTCAAATAACCTTGCTCTTTACCCTTTAAGATCAGGAGTTTTAGTTGCGACTGAGGATTATGCTCCATAGAGGCTGTTCTTCCACCCAAATAGTTAGTTCAAAAATGCGAATTAGCGATTATAACAAAGCGCGGCTTTTCTAGCCACCGCACAATGACGGCTTACTCACGGTTATTTGCTTTTAAAAGCTTTTAACAGCAACACAAATTCGTGTTTTTCCGCCGTGGTTAGTTGCTGCAACGTATCTTTGCGTTGCAATTCTTCCAGGCGTTGCCCCAGATACTGATCTTCAATAGACCTGAAGGTATCCAGGAATTCCTTAGTTAACTGTTCTTCTGCGACCTGATGATCCCACAAAGCCAGCTTCACCACTATGTTGTATTCAGGCGTATCTCGCCAATGTTCCAGCAATTGCGCTGTAGTCAATTCTGGCTGGGCTAGTAAGGTATTTTGTACTGTCAGTAATAACTGAATACCTGGTAAATTCGCTTCTGCCAACTCCGGAGCCAGTGGCATTACTTTAGCCAGAGCTGGGTATTGCAGTAATAGTGCAATAGCACGGCGCATCGGCGTAATTTTTGTCGCTGCAGGCGCTTTACTCTGTACTTTGTTCTGGCCTCTGGCTGTCGTATTTTGCTGCGACGATTTACCTACCAGCGATCCCAGGGTTTCAAACAAGGCATCGCGATAAAATTCACTTGGAATTTGTTTAATCAGCTCGTTACCTTTAACCCATAAGGCGGACTTGCCAGCATCGCTGTTTAAATCTAGCTCCTTGGCCAGATGGTCAAATAAATACTGACCTAAAGGCATGGCCTGTTCCAGACGCTTTAAAAAGGTCTCTTTACCTTCTTTTTGTACTAGCGAATCAGGGTCTTCGCCGTCCGGTAAAAATACAAAATTCAGTTCAACGCCGTCTTTCAAATGCGGTAAAGCGCTTTGTAAGGCACGCCATGCGGCGTCGCGGCCCGCTCTGTCGCCGTCGTAACAGCAAGTCACAGTGCTGGTCAGGCGGAATAACGTATGCATATGATCTGGGGTCGTAGCGGTGCCTAAACAAGCCACTGCGAAAGATATTCCTTGCTCGGCTAAGCCCACCACGTCCATATAACCTTCAACAATCAGCACACGACTCAGTCTGTCCTGACTTTGTCTGGCTTCATATAAGCCATAAAGTTCACGGCCTTTATGGAAAAGTCGGGTCTCAGGTGAGTTTAGATACTTTGGTGTACCTTCACCTATCACCCTGCCGCCAAAACCTATCACTCTGCCGCGTTTATCCCGAATGGGAAACATCAGCCGGTCACGGAAAAAATCGTATTCACGGCCCTGATCATTGCGGCTGATCAGTTTAATTTCAAACAGCTGATCGCGCGCTGAACGTGAAGCGCCTAACTGCTTTAACACAAAATCCCAGCTGTCAGGTGCGTAGCCTATGCTGTATTTTGTTGCTGTGGCTTCTGAAATACCACGTTTTTGCAAATAAGTGGCAGCATGAACCTGTTGCTTCAGCTGTTGCTGATACAAATCTGCCGCTTTTTGCATCTGGCTGTAATCGTCGGCCTGAGCCTGCGGATACTGCTTACCACTGCCTTGTTCGCGTGGTATCTCTAAATGATGCTGCTTCGCCAGTTCTTCAATGGCTTCTACAAATTCAAGCTGTTCATACGCCATCATAAAACTAATGGCATTGCCGTGAGCGCCACAACCAAAGCAATGATAAAACTGTTTGTCGCTACTTACGGTAAAAGAAGGGGATTTTTCGTTATGGAAAGGGCAACACGCCTGGTAATTCTTACCGGCCTTTTTTAACGGAACTCTATGATCGATCAGTTCCACTATATCTGTACGAGCTAACAAATCGTCGATAAAGTGTCTGGGGATTTGTCCTGCCACCTTTTTCCTCATCTACTGATATATACCCAAGCAACTTGACGTTGCAGGGAGGCGACAAGCTCGTGAGACCCAGGAGCATAGATACACTATGTGACCGGGGCGAATGAGCGCAGTCAACAAAGCTGCAGCTGCAAGTACGACGGGTATACAGAAAAAGACAAGCCGTGCTAAGGGCACGGCGTGCAGTAGTTCAGCTAGAAGCTTAACTCAAACGAGCTTTAATAACCTGACTTAAAACGGCCATATCGGTACGGCCTTGAACCTGTGGTTTTAAGTGGGCCATGACTTTCGCCATATCCTGCATCCCAGAGGCTGCAACAGCAGTAATAGCGTGTTGCACTAAATCATCCAGCTCAGCCTGAGATAAGGCTTGTGGCAAAAACTGTTCTACGATTACGATTTCTGCTAATTCAATATCAGCTAAATCTTGCCGACCTGCTGCACTGTATTGACTGGCAGATTCTTTCCGCTGTTTCACCATTTTGGTCAACACAGGAAGAATATTGGTGTCATCAGGCACCATCTGCGAGTCAATTTGACGTTGTTTGATTTCAGCTAAAGCTAGACGAATAGTGCCGAGACGCAACTTGTCTTTGGCACGCATTGCGTCTTTTTGAGCTTCTTGCAGCTGTTCTAACAATGCCATAGGTCAGGCAATAATCTTAGTAAAGCTTGATGCGACGAGCGTTTTCGCGAGAAAGCTTTTTCATGTGACGCTTAACAGCGGCAGCTTTCTTACGCTTACGAACCCAAGTTGGCTTCTCGAAAAACTCTTTAGAGCGTACATCAGCTAATACGCCAGCTTTTTCACAAGAGCGCTTGAAACGACGTAAAGCTACGTCAAATGGTTCGTTTTCTTTTACTTTAACAACAGGCATTAAATTCTCACCTCGGTCAACTCTGGTTAGTGTCTAACCAATACGATTAAAAATGGTGCGGCATTTTACTCAAAAGCCAGCCCCAATGTAAAGCAATAAGTGTTGTACTGGTGATGATGCTCAGATCCCAGTACAATTCGCCGCGTAGCATATAGGTAAGGGGAGTAAAATGCGAGTACTTGGCATAGAAACATCGTGTGATGAAACAGGCATCGCTGTGTACGATGAAGAGCGGGGTCTGCTAAGTCATGTGTTATACAGCCAGATCCCTTTGCATGCAGATTATGGTGGGGTAGTGCCTGAACTGGCCTCACGTGACCATATCCGTAAAACATTACCTTTAATTCAACAAGCATTGAAAGAAGCGGGTTGCGAGGCATCCGACATAGACGGTGTGGCTTACACTGCTGGCCCTGGTTTAGCTGGTGCTTTGTTAGTGGGAGCTTCAATAGGCCGAAGTTTAGCCTTCGCCTGGGGCAAACCAGCCCTTGCAGTGCATCATATGGAAGGCCATTTGCTGGCGCCTATGCTGGAAGAAAACCCGCCGGAGTTTCCTTTTATTGCTTTGTTAGTCTCTGGTGGACATACCCAGTTAGTTCGGGTGGACGGCATAGGCCAGTATCAGTTATTAGGCGAATCTGTCGATGATGCTGCGGGCGAAGCTTTTGATAAAACAGCCAAATTAATGGGGTTGGAGTATCCGGGCGGACCTTTGCTTGCCAAATTAGCCACACAAGGCCAAGCCGATAAATATGCCTTTCCACGTCCTATGACTGACAGACCAGGCTTAAATTTCAGTTTCAGCGGCTTAAAAACCGCTGCTGCTAATGTGATTGCAGCCGAAGGCAAAAGCCCTGAAGTGCAGGCAGATATAGCCGCTTCATTTCAGCAAGCTGTAGTCGATACCCTGGTGTTAAAGTGTCGTCGTGCCTTAAAAGAGCAGCGCTTAAAACGTTTAGTGGTGGCAGGTGGTGTTAGTGCCAATACGTCGTTGCGTGAACAGCTGGAAGTTTTACTGAAAAGCTTAAAAGGCGAAGTCTATTACCCACGCAAAGAATTCTGCACCGATAACGGTGCTATGATTGCTTTTGCTGGCTTTCAGCGTTTAAGAGCAGGGCAGCAGCAAGATTTAACTATAGGTGTTACACCGCGCTGGCCTATGGAGCAGTTACCTGCCCTTTAATTATTCCTGTTCAGGATTCTCTGGTTTGGTTTTGCGGTTTTTATGCCAAACCTTAGTTTCCTGATGGTTCCACAGCCGGATGATATTGTCTTTGTGACGGATAATAATCAAAAGGCTCAGCATAGACACAGGGATCGTATACAAAGGTTTGATAAACCAAGTGAAAATGGGAGCCAGGCTTACAGTAACAATAGCTGCCAGTGATGAGTAACCCGTAGCGCCTATCAGCATCATCCAGGTGGAAATTAATAAACCCGCTAAATCTAAGCCTATCGGCATCATGCTACCAAAGGCTGTAGCCACAGCTTTTCCGCCTTTAAAACCAAAAAAGACTGGGAATATATGCCCCAGGCAAGCGCAAACTGCAATCATGCCCAGATAAAAGGCTTCTACGCCTAAAAAATAAGAACCCCAGACCGGAATGGTTCCTTTGAGTACATCAAATACCAACACCATTGAGGCTGGAACAGCGCCGCCCAGCCGTAATACGTTGGTTGCGCCCGGATTACCAGAACCATGAGTGCGCGGATCGGGCAGCCTGAAAATACGGCTGACCAGAATGGCAGACGAAATTGAGCCGCTCAAATAAGCTACGAGCATCAATATCGCTATGGTAAGGGTCATGGATTAAGGTTCCTCAGTCCAGCAAAGTAAGATAAAATCGGCTTCTATTGAATAAGGTGCTCAGAGTATAGGCTTTTTTAATCTTTGCCTATCCGACCAGCCTACCTGAAACAAGTCTTTAACAAAAGCGGAAATCTATGACAGATATAGTTTTTATCAGGCAATTCAAGGTTCAGACAGTGATAGGTGTATATGACTGGGAAAAAGCTATACAGCAAACACTGGAGTTTGATTTAGAACTGGCCACTGATATTCGCCAAGCTGCGGCAACGGACGATCTGCAATATACGTTGGATTATAGCGCTGTTTGTGACGCTATTGTTGAGCTTTGTCAGCAACCTCACGAATTGATTGAAACAGTGGCTGAAAAAGTTGCAGCTATGGTGCTGGATAAATTTCCGACTACAGCGGTGAAAGTGACAATAGCTAAGCCTGCCGCAGTTCCTGCTGCGGCCAGTGTGGGTGTGTCTATTTCGCGTGGCACTTGGTAATGGCGCTGATTTATATCAGTATTGGCAGCAATATAGAGCGCGATTTGCATATCAGTGCTGCTTATCTGGAGCTGTCTGCATTATTTGGTGAAATTCGTTGCTCTGCAGTGTACGAAAGTGAAGCTGTAGGTTTTGACGGTGATACCTTTTACAACCTGGTGGCTGAAGCAACGACTGATTTATCTGTAGCTGACTGTGTTGCTGCTTTTAAGGCGATAGAGCAAAAATATGGTCGTCCTGCCAAATCACCTAAGTTTTGTGGCAAACGGCTGGATCTGGATTTATTGACCTATGAGCAACTGGTGTGCAAAACGCCTGTCGAATTACCACGCGATGAAATAAGCAAAAATGCCTTTGTGTTGTTGCCTTTATCCGAACTGGCACCAGAACAAATTCATCCGCTGACAGGTTTTAGCTATCAGCAGATGTGGCGAGATTACAAGGCAAACCAAAAGCTGTGGCCCATAGAGTTTAACTGGCCTGATGTTGCTCCTGCCAGTACCCTTTAGCGGCGCTGATAGCTTCAAGCCGTGCTTTAGCAACTTCCAGTTTAATAGCTTCACCTTTTAAACCCAAAGCCACAATAGACTTCACATCAATAGCACGAGCTGCTGATGCGAGCTGACGTAAATACTCGGCTTGCGGGTAAGCAGCCTGTTCAAAGCCGGTCCGACCGCGTAAATCGGCTATGGCGCACTGCAGCAACAAATCCAGGCGCTCCGGTTTACGCCATACATCTATACCATCAAAGAGTTTTTGCACTGTCAAAGGACGAAGCTCAAAAGCTTTGTGCAGCAATTGATGATATTCACAGGCCAATAACGCTAAATCACGACAGTCGTTGGGCACCCGAATACGGCTGCAAAGCTCCTGCACTAAAGGCAAACCGCTGTGCTCATGACCATGATGTTTGGGCCATAAAGCCGGGTCTGTGATGCCTTTGCCCAGATCGTGGCAAAGTGCGGCAAAACGCACATCCAGCCGCTCAGACAATAAAGCAGCTTGCTTGAGCACTAACATGCAGTGGACGCCTGTGTCTATTTCCGGATGCCATTTTTCTGGGTTTGGCACTCCCCACAGCTGATCCAGTTCAGGCATTAATACTTTTAAGGCACCACAGCTGTGCAGTAACTCAAAATAAGCTTGTGGGTCTTGTTCTGTTAAAGCGCGAGCTGTTTCCTGCCAAACCCGCTCTGCGGTTAAATGCTGCAGCTCACCACTGTTGCTCAGTTCAGTCATTAACTGCAAAGTTTCAGCTGCAACAGTAAAACCTTTATGGAAGTAACGGGCATAAAAACGGGCAACTCTTAATACCCGCAGTGGGTCTTCACTAAAAGCAGGGGAGACATGACGCAGAATTTTTGCCTTGATATCCGCCACTCCCCCATAAGGGTCGTGCATTTGGCCTGATTCATCTTTGGCTATGGCATTGATGGTTAAATCACGACGCTGTAAGTCCTGCTCTAAGCTAACGTCTTGTGCGAAATAACAGGCAAAGCCTGTGTAGCCTTGGCCTTGCTTGCGCTCTGTGCGAGCTAAAGCATATTCCTGCTTGGTTTTGGGATGTAAAAATACCGGGAAATCTTTACCCACAGCCTGATAACCCAAAGCCAGTAATTGTTCAGGTGTAGCGCCGACCACTAGCCAGTCCTGGTCCAATGCCGGGTAGCCTAACAACTCGTCGCGAACAGCTCCGCCCACTAGATAAATTTTCAATGTATTCCCTCTCCAACTACAAGATAAGTTTTCAAAGCTTTCCTACCTACCTATTTTTTGCCATTATAACGCCTTGCTTACGATTGTCGCCCAAACTCAGCATCAGGAAGCTTATGTACACCGGATTTTTCGGTTTAACCAGTCAGCCTTTTTCTATAGCGCCTAACCCTGACTTTTTATTTTTAAGTCCTCGTCATGCCGAAGCACTAGCGCATTTACGTTATGGTTTAGGTGAAGCTGGTGGTTTTGTCTTGTTAACAGGTGAAGTGGGAACGGGCAAAACCACAGTATCCCGTTGTTTATTGCAGGAACTGACCGATAAAACCGAAGTAGCTTTTATCTTAAACCCAACTCTAAATGAGCTGGAGCTGCTGGCCGCTATTTGTGATCAGCTAAAAATTCGCTACAAAAAATCTGATGCCAGCTTAAAAATGCTGACGGATAAAATTACCAACCGCCTGATGAAAAATCATCAGGGGGGTAAAAATACCATTTTAATCATTGACGAAGCCCAGCATTTACAGCCTGCTGTGCTGGAGCAACTGCGCTTGTTGACCAATTTGGAAACTAATACGAAGAAGCTATTGCAGGTCATTTTAATAGGTCAGCCTGAATTGCAGCAGTTGTTGCAGCGCCAGGATTTAAGGCAGTTGGCACAACGAATTACTGCCCGTTATCACTTAATGCCTTTAACCGAACAAGAGGTGCAGCAGTATATTAGTTACCGTTTACAGGTGGCGGGTTGCACTAGGCCTGTATTTACGGCTTCCGCGGTAAAAAAATTATTTTTGTTATCAGGTGGTATTCCTCGTCTACTCAATTTAATCTGCGACCGCGCTATGTTGGGGGGCTATAGTCAGCAAAAGGCATTGATAGATGCGGGTCTGGTTAGTCAGGCGGCTTCTGAGGTGCTGGCAATAAAACCTCAGCCTGTAAAAGCGGCCTGGCCTGTCTGGTTATGGCCTCTGTTAACGCTGGTAGCCTTAGGTATAGGCGCAGGGCTGTCAGCATTCATTTGGTAGGAACCCATCATGTCATTGTTAATGGATGCGTTAAAGCAACAGCAGCAAGTACCGGTGACCGCAGTCAATACTGCGTCAGGTCATGGCTGGCGTATTGTCGCTTTAACATTATTAGTGGTTTTAGGTTTGTTATTGGGCTTTTTTATTGGCCAGTATCAATTCGTGAAAGAACAGCCTGTCTCTGAAGTGATGGTTGCCCCTGTTCAGGCTACACCTGTTATTGCCAATGCGGCTGATATTGCCATGGAACTGCAGCTGGCGGCTGATTTATTAAAACCAACAGAGCCTGTGCAACTGGAAGAAGTGCCGGAAGATGATATGCAATTAGTTGTATCAGCCAAACGCGGTGAAAAAGTGTTAGGTCGCGCCTTGGAGAATGACAGTGAAGAGGATTTTATCGATTTTGAACAAATGCAGGAAGCAGATGCAGAGGCAGAGTTGACACCTGTTGAGGAATTATTACCTGCAGCAGAGATTGAACAATCCGATGTATCTGCTGAATTGCGTGGTAAATTTGAGTCAGCTTTAGCCGCTGCTGATGGTTCGCAACTGCGAAAACAACAAATTAACTTTCACGATGCTCCAGCGCAAGATATTAATCAGTTGGATACCTTATTGCAGCGCCAAATACCTTCGCTGCGTTTTGAAGCTCATGTTTACGCCACAGACCCAAAACAACGTTGGATTAAGGTGAATGGCAAAGACTTACAACAAGGCCAGTGGGTCACTGCAGATATTCAGGTGAAAGAAATTTTGCCGCAATACGTGGTATTGCAGCTTAATCAGACAACCTTCAGTGTGGAAGCATTAGCAGATTGGAGTTTCGGTTCTAGATGACCTCACTCTAGAATGGATTGGCGGAAAAAACGAGGCATATCAATGCCATAATCTTCTGGCATTACTGGTCCTTCGATCTCAATATCTACTTTGCTACTGGCCAGGTCAATGATAGAAATATCTATATATCGCTTGAATTTACAATTATAAAAGACTTTTAGCACAGGACGCAGTGGGTCCTGTGCATTGGCTTTGATCACTACGGCAAGTTTTTCATTGCTTAGTTTCACCAGGCTACCCACAGGGTGTATACCTATGGCTTTAATAAACTGAGCTACGAGTACTGGATCAAAACTCTGTGGAGATTCGCGCTTTAGGATCTTCAGTGCAGCAATACCGGTTTGGCCTTCTTTGTAACAACGATGTGCAGTAATAGCATCGTAAGTGTCTACAATAGAAATCATCCGGCCGTATACAGAGATATGTTGCTCGGTCAAGCCAAGCGGATAACCTTTGCCATCCAGTCGTTCATGATGCACTGCAGCAACTTCAACACTGATCGGGCTTAATCCTGGCGTTTTTTCCAGAATCTCCCTGCTATACACCACGTGACTGCGCATCTCGGTGAACTCTTCAGCTGTCAGTTTGCCGGGTTTATTCAATATGCTATCTGGAATCAGTATTTTACCTATATCGTGTAACAGAGCCCCTGTGGCGAGTTGTTGGATCAGGTCTTCATCAAACTGCATTTGTTTGGCAAAAATGGTCATCAGAATAGATACATTAACCGAATGCTCCAACAAATAAGCATCTTTTTCCCGAATACGGCTGATACAAAGCAGGGCATCCTGATTGCGAAATACCGAGTCAATAAAACCTGTAGCACAATCCTGAAATTGTTGCAGATTAAGCTCACGGCCTGCCTCAATATCGGAAAAGGCTTTCTTCTGCAAACCTTTTGCATGTTGGTACAATATATTCGCTTGCCTGAGCTCTTGCTCAAAGCTGACTTTTTCACGTATTTTGCCCCCGGCAACTGCGGGTTTCGGCTCAGATGGTGGCACAACTTCCGCTTTGGGTTCTGTCAGAGTTTTACTTAAATCCACCACCAACTCTAACACGCCTTTGATCTTCAGTTGCTCTATGACGGCTACAGTTCTGGCCCAGCCCTGAGTTTTAATTTCCAGGTTGCCTTTTTGCTTATGCACTGACACCACATACATGCCTGGTTGCAATTCGTGAATAGCAATAATTTTTAGCTGAGCTGGATCTGTCATGGGCGACTCTGTATAAATTGCCGTCTTGCGGAAATCTACCGATAAGTGAAAATACGATAAAAATGATAGCTTATTTCGAAGTTAAAAAAAAGCCCGCAGCAAAGCGGGCTTCAAATTTAATTAGATTTCTATGAAATACTAAGTTAAGTCGTCTGTCATTGTCATCAAAGACGCGTTACCACCAGCAGCAGTCGTATTGATAGTGACGGTTTTTTCTGTCACTAAACGGTGCAGCAACTGATGATCCGCAGGGCTGGTGACTAAAGCACTGATAGCGCCATCACGGGCCGCCATCCACTGCGCTGATAAGGCTTTCAGCGGGTTGGTGCCTTCAATCACAGCTGTCGCCAGAGCTGGATGAGCTAACACTGCTTTTAAGGCTGGCAGCTTGACCCAATGGAACAGGTTGGCTGGTAGACCGGCTTGCAGTAACAACTTACGGCAGGTATCCATTTCTGCATACTGAGCCTCACCTGCAGTACTGACTACTGCATTACCAGAGACCAGAGCCGTGATTAACGCCAGCATCCAGTGTTGGAAGCTGCTGTGTTCGCTACGAATAAGCGCCACTACACCTTTGGCTTCCAGATGCAATTGGTTCGATTCACCTGTAGGTCCTGGCAGAGTGATAGGCTGAGCCAGCTCTTTTTCGATAAACTGCAGCTGTTCACGGGCCGCTGTGATCACCTCGTTTAAGTCGTGTTCTTGCTCTGATACCAGCTTGTTACCAGCCAGCTGAGCGATGAAACGACGTAATACAGAACCCCGATTCGTCACGTTTTGATTCAGCCATGCCACCTGAGCCACAGCCATTTGTTGCAGTTGAGTATTGAGCTGAGCATCAAAACCGCTGGCCGCTTCCAACTGCTGTTGTACAGCTGTATCCAAAGCAGGAGCTTGTAATTCATGTTCTTTCACCAGACGGCTTAAGTAGAACGGGCCACCGGCTTTAGGGCCAGTACCAGATAAACCACGACCACCAAATGGCTGCACGCCGACCACAGCACCAATCATATTGCGGTTAATATAAATATTACCTGCTTTGATTTCGCTGGCTACTTTCATAGTGGTTTGCGCAATACGGCTATGGATCCCCATAGTCAGGCCATAACCTGTGGCATTAATTTGCTGAATGACTTTATCCAGCTCTTCGGCTTTAAAGCGGATGATATGCACTACAGGGCCAAATACTTCACGTTCCAGCAGATTCAGGCTGCTGATTTCATATAAGCGTGGTGCGAAGAAGTAGTGATCGCCTGCAGCTGGTGCATCACAGACATAATGCAAGGTGGCTTTGCCTTCCAGATATTGCACATGCTGGTTTAAACGTTCTAACGCTTTGCTGTCAATCACAGGACCTAAGTCAGTGCTTAACCAGGCCGGATCGCCGACATGCAGCTCTTTCATCGCGCCTTTGATCATGGTGATGATCTTATCTGCCACATCTTCTTGCAGGAATAGCACACGAAGGGCTGAACAACGTTGACCAGCGCTTTGGTAACCGGAAGAAATCACATCGTCCACCACTTGCTCAGGCAGAGCGGTAGAGTCAACAATCATGCAGTTCTGACCACCGGTTTCGGCTATTAGTGGTACTGGCTCGCCACCACGTTCGGCCAGTTTACGGGCAATCCAGGCTCCTGTTTCTGTTGAACCTGTAAACATCACCGCCTGAATACGGCTGTCCGGTACTACATGTTCACCAACCTCTCGGCCAGGAGCTATCACCAGCTGCACCACATTGTCCGGGAAACCTGCGGCTTTCATCAGCTCCAGACTACGCACAGCAATTAAGCTGGTTTGTTCTGCAGGCTTAGCTACTACTGTATTGCCGGCCACTAAAGCGGCGCTGACCTGACCTAAGAAAATAGCTAATGGGAAGTTCCACGGGCTGATACAAAGCACGACACCACGAGCTTGGGATTTTTGCAGATTCTTGGTCGCTTCAGTGGCGTAATAACGGCAGAAATCCACAGCTTCACGCACTTCGGCCATGCTATCGCCCACTGTTTTACCTGCTTCTTTAATACATAAAGCCAGTAATTCGTCGCGGTGTAATTCCAGCTGATCCGCCAGTTTATTTAAAAGCGCAGCGCGTTCAGTTACAGCAGTCGCTGACCAGGCTGGGAATGCAGCTTCAGCGTTAGTTACCGTCTGTTCCATCTGAGCACTGTTGCTGTGATGATGGAAACCTATCACTTCTTTGGTGTTGGCCGGGTTCGTCACAGCAACAGCACCTGCTGGTACTTCAATCTGGCTGACAGACGCGAGCCATGTATCCATAGCTTCGCGCATAGCCGTCACTTGATCGACATCGGTAAAGTCCTGACCTTTAGAGTTCAGGCGGGCCGAACCGTACAGCTGATCTGGTAACGGAATAGAGTTATTACGTTTTTTGCTCCAGGCACGTACTGTTTCTACCGGATCTTTTAATAAAGACTCGACCGGAATATTTTCATCCACAATGTTGTTTACGAAGGAGCTGTTAGCACCGTTTTCTAATAAACGACGCACCAAATAAGCCAGCAGGTCAGAGTGTTCACCAACAGGGGCATAAATACGACAAGGAACTTTGTCATCCGCCACCACCTGGTCGAACAATGCATCGCCCATACCATGTAAACGCTGGAACTCATACCCAGTGCGATCCGGTGCCATTTCTAAAATAGTGGCAACTGTGTAAGCGTTGTGAGTAGCGAACATAGGGTAAATGCTATCGCGGTATTCCAGCATCTTTTTGGCGCACGCCTGATAAGACACATCGGTCGATGGCTTACGGCTGAACACCGGGAAGTCGCTTAAACCTTCGGTCTGGCTGACTTTTACTTCCGTATCCCAGTACGCGCCTTTGACCAGACGCACCATCATTTTACGGCCGACTTTTACTGTCAGCTCGCGCAGCCATTCAATGACGAACAAACCACGTTTGGAGTAGGCCTGAACTGCTAAACCAAAACCTTCCCAGCCGTTTAATTCAGGATCTGAGAATACAGCTTCGATAATATCCAAAGACAAATCTAAACGGTCGGCTTCTTCAGCATCGACAGTAAAGCTGATGTCATAAGCTTTGGCAGCAACAGCCAGTTGCTTTAAGCGTGGCACTAATTCATTGATCACACGGTCACGATGGGTAAATTCGTAGCGTGGGTGAATGGCCGACAATTTCACTGAAATACCAGGGCTTTTTAATGGGCCTCGTTTTTTCGCTGCGGTGCCTATGACTTTAATTGCCATCATGTAGCTGTCGAAATAACGGTTGGCGTCGTCCATAGTACGGGCGCCTTCACCCAGCATATCGTACGAATAAGTAAAACCTTTGCTTTCCAGCTCTACGGCACGTTCTACCGCTTTTTCAATGCTGGTGCCCATCACAAACTGGGTGCCCATAATTTGCATGGCATAACGCACGGCCTGACGGATCACTGGCTCGCCCATACGACCACAAGTGCGTTTTAATAAACCAAACTGAGCTTTTTTCTGGTCGTCGCTGTAATTCACCAGCTTGCCGGTTAGCAATAAACCCCAGGCCGAAATATTTACAAATATAGATTCGCTATTGCCTAAATGCGAGCTCCAATCGCCGTTGGATAACTTGTCGCGGATCAGCAAGTCAGCCGTATGTTTGTCTGGCACCCGCAACAAGGCTTCAGCTAAACACATCAGCACTAAACCTTCTTCGGTCGACAACGAAAACTCGTTCAGCAATGCGTCTACACCACCTTTACCCACCTGAGCTTCACGGATATTCACCACCAACTGGCGGGCTTTTT
The DNA here is from genome assembly GCF_004005375.1 of Rheinheimera sediminis. GTDB lineage: Bacteria > Pseudomonadota > Gammaproteobacteria > Enterobacterales > Alteromonadaceae > Pararheinheimera. The sequence continues at coordinate 19,905 of NZ_RZUF01000030.1, forward strand.
CCCAGGCACGGCTGCGCGCCGCAGGGCCAATATCAGCAATAGGCAATAAGTTGTTAAGTACCTGATCTTCATCAGCGCGGTAATGGTCGCGCATGGTTTGACGAATAGCGTGACTAGTGGTCAGTTGGCCTTGGAATAACATAGGGTTTTAATCCAGTGAATTGAAAAAAATTATGCTGCATTTTAGTGAAAGCGCAGCCCTATTTGGTGGTTTCTTTTTTAAACTAACCTTATATAATTCGGTTTATAAATCATAAAACCAGAAAAAATACTGCCATGACTCAAAGCGCCAAAGGCCGGTTACCGGACCGTATCGACATGACAATTCTAGACACGCTGCAAAAAGATGGACGTATTTCTAATGTCGAACTGGCAAAAAAGGTCAACTTAAGCCCAAGCCCTTGCATAGACAGGGTTCGCAAGCTGGAGCAGGACGGTTTTATTGAAGGCTATGGTGCCCGTTTAAATGCCAGCAAGTTGGGTTTTGGTACTGCCGCTTTTATTCAGGTGACGCTGGATAGAACCACAGGCGCGGTGTTTGATCAGTTTCGTGATGCGGTGGTGAAAATCCCTCAAGTGGCTGAATGCCATATGGTGGCCGGTGGTTTTGATTATCTGCTGAAGTTGCGCTTATCCAGTATGGAGGCGTATCGCGGTGTATTGGGCTTGATTGTGGATTTGCCAGGCGTGTTACAGACTCATACTTATGTGGTGATAGAGCAGGTCAAGCAGGATGCGGGTTTGCCTTTGAAGTTTGCTGCGGCGCCGGAGGGGAAGGCTGAATAACTTTTGTTAATTGGCATGGTGCAGCGGTGCTTGTATCTGCTTACCGTGGTTTTGAGTCAATTGTAGGGGCGGGTCTTGTACCCGCCCGTCTATTTGTATTCAGCGATCACTGATAGCGAATGGTTGGCAGCAGTCAATAATGCAATGTTCTGAGTTCAAAGCGTTTCGCCGCTGGCGAGATACTTTCTTTTGCTTCGCCAAAAGAAAGTATCCAAAGCAAGAAAGTGCAGGAAGCACTTTCTAACAGCCGAAGGCTGGCCCGTAGGGTGAATTACATGGATGTAATTCATAAAAGGCGACCCCAGGTCGCAGCGACAACGCTTGCGTTGAACAGCTTTAGCTGGCCCCGAAGGGGTACGAACGAAGTGAGTATAAAGCCCGGCCCAAAATCGTGCGTCCAAGGCGGCTGGGTAACTCGCTCGTCGCTACCGGCTCCTCACTCAAACACTCCCAGCCTTAAAACCTTGGCCACCCAATTTTTCTGGGTTCATTCGGCGGCAAGCCAATAGCTTGGCTTGCCGCCGAATGGACGTACTGAGCTCAGCGAAGTACCGGAACCGCGCCCCAATGGGGATTTGGTGCCAGTAGTTGGTCTTTTCTCTGATTGGATGCAATGAGCTAAAAACGGAAATGACGCACACCGCAAGACTTGACCCCACTGGTGGGCACAATGGGGATTTGGTGCCAGTAGTTGGTCTTTTCTCTGATTGGATGCAATGAGCTAAAAACGGAAATGACGCACACCGCAAGACTTGACCCCACTGGTGGGCACAATGGGGATTTGGTGCCAGTAGTTGGTCTTTTCTCTGATTGGATGCAATGAGCTAAAAACGGAAATGACGCACACCGCAAGACTTGACCCCACTGGTGGGCAACGTGGTCCCTGTGAGTAATCTCGGCTCGAAGGTCCTTTAATAGCTCAGAGTCTGCACATGTTTTCGAAAAGACTTTGAGCAGTGTTCCCAATGCCGCATTGCTGTAATCTTGGCCTTCAAATCCGAAGTGTAAGTCATTGCCAATCCGATATTTCACTATTTCAAAGTAGTCGTGGAAATATGTTTTAATACGAGCCTCGATCAACTGGTAGCCGCTAAGCGTTATAGTGACTATTTCTTTGTAACTCGATTCTTGGGTAACTTTATCCATAGAAATTTCACCTAACAATCCAGCTTCTAAGCCTGCCCGCAAATCGAACATATTTTGGCCGCACTTTGATAATTTCTGGTGATACCAAGCTAGTGCTGATGTAACTTTATTTCAATATGTTTTTCTGAAACCACAAAAATTAATGGTGGGAAATTTTGCGTAGGTAGTACAGAAGTTGTTCAGATTTTTACGGTACTAATTGAAGTAATTTAAGTCACTACTGCTCTATATATTTATGGCCAAAAAAAGCGGAAGCAGAAAAAATTTAAACCAGACGCTGAGCCTTTATAACCAACTCAGCACCTGATTTTTCAACAATAAATAGCGGTATTTCAGAGGGTAAGGCTAACAGCCTTCAATCACATCCAGCGTTCTTTGCGGCGGCGGCCCGGGATTAGGGATGGAACCACTAAACCAAATATCAAACCGGCGAAACCCAGGATGGAACCTAATACCATTTTGTCTTGCCAGAAGGCGGATGGTTTTTCCTGCAGTTGTGTGGTCAGCAGTGCAATAGTTTGCTGCGCAGTAGCTGTGGCTTTTTCTGCTTGTTGCACTGCGGCGTCGGTTTCATTCAGTTGTTGTTGCAGTTGCTCTTTTTCCTGCTGTAACTGGGCAACTATAGTTTGTTGTTGTTGCAGTTGTTGTTGCAACTCAACAGTCTGACCACCAAATACCGGAGTTAAGCTAACGTACTGTTTTAAAATCCAGCCAGTGCGGCCTTTGCTGTCGGTCAGTTGCCAGTAATCTGAAGTGCTATCTTCTGCCAGTAGTTTAATTTCTTCGCCAGCGGCAATGCTGCCAATAATTTTAAAGTCGCGGCCTGGGCCGTTGTACAGATAAGTGATCAGCCTATCGCTGATATAGGCATTTTGTGGGCTGACCGGAGTGCCTGTTATTTCTTGTTGTGCAGTGACGCTTGTGCTTAGCAACACTGTGGCTAGTAGCATTCCTGCTCGCCATGTTCTTGAGGTGATCAACATAAAAATCCTAAAAAAACCGACCAACATCTGGCCAAAATGGAGAATTGAGCCGATCATAGGCCAGATAGTTATCAATTGACAAGAGCTTAAATCCGTTGTACTTGAAGTTGCAGTTTTGTTGGCTAGGTTCTCTCGCTCCAATCACATAGTTTACCTATGTTCATGGGGATTTATTCGCTTGCCGCCGCATTGCAACACCAATTACTTAGGGTATAAAAAGCCTTTACAGAACAGGAAATAAGCCGCTATGGCGATGGAAGCTGAACTTAAATTTTTACTTACCCAAAGCATGCTACCTGCTTTGGACTCTGTATGGCAGCAGCTGGCAGTCACTGTATTGAAGCATGAAAGCGTACAGTTACTGAATGCGTATTATGAAACTGACGATCTGTGGTTTCGCCGTTTTGACGCTGGTTTACGAACCCGGCTGAAAAAAGGTCAGTTTGAACAAACCATCAAGTTAGCAGGGCAGCAGCATGGTGGTTTGCATCTGCGGCCTGAGTACAACCTGCCTTGTACTTCGGTTTGGCCTGAACTCAATGCTTTTCCTGCTGAAATCTGGCCTCAGGGTACAGATTTAACACAGCTGCAAAGTCAATTAAAACAGCTGTTTCGCACTGACTTTGTTCGTCAAAGTTGGTTGTTAACGCTAGCGGATGGCAGCACAGTCGAAGCTGTGTTGGATCAGGGCGAAGTAGTGTCAGGCGAGCAGCGCGAAGCGATATTTGAGCTGGAACTGGAGCTGCAACAAGGTGATGTAAAAGCTTTGTTTGAGTTATCACGTCAGTTAGTCCAATTGTTGCCGCTGCGGTTGGGCTGGCAGTCCAAGGCTGAGCGCGGTTATCGCTTGGTGCAGAATCAGCCTTTGGTTTTTACGCCAGCCGACAACAGTAGTACAGCGGCTTTATTAAAATCGTTGCAGTATCACGAAAGCTATTTTTTACGTAGTCAGGATTCAGAGTCATGGCAGGTGATCGAGCAATGTATTAAGGCCTTATCTGTGATCTCGGCAGACTTCGCCGCTTTGACGCTGCCTGATGTGACACAAGCCTTGAGTTTTTTCAGCAGTGCAGCTTATAACTGTGCGCTGTTAAATTGTTCTGAATCTTTGTTTTCTGCCTGAGGTACTGATGAGCCCATTAACCACCCGGTTAGCCGCTGTATTGCCGTTTGAGTTACAGCATGAAGTCGATCTGGTATTACCCACTGTGGTGATGCCTGATTTAAGCACTGCACAGCTACAAGAGTTCAAACTCTTGCTGGCGGTCAGTCCGTTTTTAAGCCGGGTGATGCAACAACAGCCAGAACTTATTGCTGTGCTTTTGAATAAAGAGCTGCTCGCTTTGCCTTTGGCTCATCACAACCCTTTGCTCGTTCTTAGCGAGCAAACCGAAGCCGCCGTATTTAAAGCTTTGCGCCGTTGCCGTAATGCGCAGCTGGCCCAAATTCTGGCAGCCGATATTCTTGAGGTCAAATCAACGGAGCAGTGCTTGCTGGATATCTCAGGCATGGCAAATAATCTGATTAACAGCGCTTATCAGTGGGCTTATCAGGATGTGGCCACTCAGTGGGGCCAGCCTTTGGATCAACAAGGCAAGCCTATGCCTTTACTGATTTTAGGTATGGGTAAACTGGGTGGCGGTGAGCTGAACTTCTCGTCCGACATCGACCTGATTTTTACCTATCCACACAACGGCGAAACCAGCGGTGGGCGCAGAGCCGTTGAAAATCAGCAGTTTTTTACCAAGTTAGGCCAGAAGCTGATTTCAGCTCTGCATCAGGTCACTGCCGATGGTTTTGTCTTTAGAGTCGATATGCGCTTACGGCCTTTTGGCGACAGCGGCCCGCTGGTGCTGAGTTTTGCCGCTATGGAGGATTATTATCAGGCACAGGGCAGGGAGTGGGAGCGTTACGCTATGCTCAAAGCCCGTATTCTAAACCCAGACCCAGTGCATGCGGTGGAGCTGAATCAGCTACTAAAACCTTTTGTTTACCGCCGTTACATCGATTACTCAGCGCTGGAATCTCTGCGCCGGATGAAACAGCTCATCGAGCAGGAAAACCGTCGTCGCAACCGCGTGGATAATATAAAGCTAGGTGCTGGCGGTATTCGTGAAGTCGAGTTTGTGGTGCAAACTCTGCAGCTGATCCGTGGTGGCCGTATTCCAGAGTTGCAGCAAGTGTCGATTTTTAAAGCCTTAGACGCTTTGCAAAGTCAGGGTTTATTAGACACGGAGCAACAGCAACAACTGCGGCAGGATTATCTGTGGTTGCGTAAAGTAGAGCAGTTATTACAAGGCCTCGACGATCAACAAACTCAAACTTTACCGGCCGATGAGCTGAACCGGCAACGCATGGTCTTGGGGCTTGGCTTTGAAAACTGGCAGCAACTAATTGATACCACAGTACAGGCCATGGGGCGTATTCATCAGCATTTTAAACTGGTGATTGATCAAGGCGATAACCCTGAACCGGAAGAAATGATACTGGGCCGTCTATGTTGGGACAGCGAATTATCCTCTGACGATTTAGCCGAACATCTGGAGTGGTTAGCTGCTGAAGAAGCCACAGAGCTGTTGGATCATCTGAAGCAATTCAAACAAGACTGTCAAAAGCGCAGCGTGGGTCCTCGAGGTCGGGAGTTGCTGGAAAAACTTATTCCGGTGTTATTGCATCAACTGGCCAAACAGCAAGGCTCGGCTTTGGTCTTGCAACGAGTCCTCGGTGTATTTAGGCAGATAGTCAGCCGTACCGCTTATCTGGAGCTATTATCCGAAAACCCGCCTGCGCTGCAGCAACTGGTGATGTTATGTCATAAAAGTGGCTGGCTGGCCGAACATCTGGCCCGTTATCCCTTGTTGCTGGATGAACTGATAGACCCTGCTCAGCTATATCAGGTACCTGACTCCACAGATTATCAGGACAAACTGCGCCAGGTGATGCTTCGAGTGCCAACCGACGATTTGGAGCTGCAAATGGAAGTGCTGCGCCAGTTTAAGCAGGCACAACAACTTCGTATTGCCGCTGCTGATATCACAGGTATTTTGCCTCTGATGAAGGTGAGTGATCATCTGACCTTTTTAGCTGAAGCTATTATTGCTGCCGTAGTCGAACTAGCCTGGCAACAAATGGCAGAAAAATATGGTTTACCAGCAGGTTTAAAACCAGAAGATGCCAAAGCTTTTGCTGTGCTGGCTTATGGCAAATTGGGTGGGCTGGAGCTGGGGTATGGCTCGGATTTAGATCTGGTCTTTGTGCATCAGTGCGATAATCTGGCACCGACTCAAGGTGATAAAGCCATTGATTCCCGTCAGTTTTACATCAAGTTGGTGCAGCGTATAGTACATATGTTTACCACCAGAACACCAAGTGGTGTTTTGTACGATATTGACACCCGTTTACGTCCGGCTGGCAATGCCGGGCTATTGGCTGTGCATATTGATACCTATGCTGATTATCTGGAAAAAGAAGCCTGGACCTGGGAACACCAGGCCTTAGTGCGCAGTCGTCTGGTCTATGGCGACAGCAAAATTGCCCAACGTTTTCATCAAATACGCAGTGAAATCTTAGCCAAACCGCGGGATTTAGTAGTGCTAAATGCCGAAGTGACTGAAATGCGGCAAAAGCTGCGACAGCATCACGGCGAGCAGTCAACTGAAGTGAAACATGCTTCCGGTGGCATAGTGGACCTGGAGTTTATCAGTCAGTATCTGGTATTGGGCTACGGCCATCAGTATGCGGATTTGTATTTCTACAGTGACAACATTCGTATTCTGGATGCGGCTGCAGCTGTGGGTTTACTGCACACTGAGCAAACACAAGCATTGCAGCAGGCTTATCAGCAGTTAAGAGGAGTAAGCCACCGGCAAACTCTGGCTCCAGCCACTGAAAGCGCGCAGCAGTTAGAAAATGCGATGGAACAAGTACGCGAAGTGTGGGAGCAGTTGTTTGGCTAAAAACGCACGCATACGCCAGGCAGAAGTTATTTGACTCTGCGGCGTGGTGCGTTGATGTTGATGCAATTTTGTTGCAGGAATGGAATGATCTTATCTGTCAGCACCACAGCTCTGGACAGGTTGCAGAAGTACGCCTGGACTGGCTGTTCAAAGTCTGAAGAAATGGCCTGCGATGTTTCCTGAATAGCACTGATATAGCTGAACTCAGTCTGGAAATAGTGCTTTACTTTGTAATCTTTAGAGAGAACCCAAAACAGTTCAACCCCTTCTTTGCGCCCTTGCATGGTCAACACTGTTTTTAGGGTGTCACCTACTCTGAAACGTCTGTCGGTTGCTTTGCCTTTCCAGTTTTCTGGTAAGGCGACCATGCGGTTGGCTCGCTCGCGCAGTAGAACCACCAGGTTGCTGTGATCCTCAGACAACTCAATGACAAAGTCAGCTGATCCATCGTTTTTTTCTTCAAAGGAACTACGAATATTACTATAAAAGTTAGTGAATCCTTTGACTGCATCTGAGCTTTTTTCTGACAGAGTTTCCGGTTTGAAATACAGCAACTCCGGCTTAAACATCACAATAGCAGCAAGTATCAGTAATAAAGCTGCAAGCAACAAGTGCTTGATCCAAAACCACATAGCTTTTATCCAAGGCCAGCATACCCGCATCATAGCCTGCCTTTGCGCCAAGCTGCAACTTCAGTTCGTTTCTGCTGCAACTGCCTTTGGCTAATATAACCTGAACTCGGGATAATGAGTGTCGACTTTTTTCGATTTAATGAATTAAATCAACGAAGTAAAATTATTGCGTCAAGCAACCAAAGTCTTTGCTGACTGAATGCACAGATTTTTCTGGATCTCAAGGCGCCTTGTCGTACGCCATAGCAAGCTATGGCTAGACGGAGCAACGCAGAGAGGCGCGAAAAGATGTTTATTCAGTGGCACGGCTTATCCCGAGTTCAGGTTAATATAAGCTTGGGTCGTCCGGATTGGGCCGGGTTTTAAAGCGGCGGTGCAACCACATATATTGTTCCGGGTGCGCCAATATGCCTTGTTCCAGCCACTGATTGACCCTGGTGACATCAGCTTTGTTATCGCCACTTGGAAAGTTGTCAAAGGCGGGTAAGGCTTCAACCTGATAGCCTTTGTTATCAGGTAAACGATAGCAGTGAATAGGGACAGCGGCACAGTTGGCGCTGTTGGCAAACAACAAGGTGCCCGTGGTAGTGGCGGTTTCCTTGACAGCAAAAAAAGGCACAAACTCAGCCTTGGTGCGGCCATAATCCTGATCCGGCAGATAAAAACAAACTTCTTTGCTGTTTAGCGCATTGATCAGCTCACGTACATCCCGTTTACCAATCAGGTATTTGTTGGACTGAACCCGGCCATGGTACTGAAAATACTCCATCACTTCGTTATCATTCGGTCGGTAAAATCCTACTGATGGATGAGTGTTGCCAAAGGCGCGGCCAATCATTTCCAGCGATAAAAAGTGGCCCGATAGTAATAACACACCTTTGCCCTGATCCAGCACTGCTTTGATGTGTTCATAGCCACTGAAATGGCACAAAGAGCGGACACGCCATTCCGGCCACCACCAGGCCATAAAGGTTTCAAAGGCGGCTTTACCGGTTTCTTTAAAGTTTTGTCGGACCAGCGCTTCACGTTCCGCTACTGGCATATCGGGGAAGCATAGCTCCAGATTGCGGCGTGTTACTTTGACGCGGGATTTCAGAGTTTTCATCAACAGCACACCCAAAGCGTCGCCCAGTTTCATCAGCACTGGGTAAGGCAGCCAGAGTAAAATCCACATCAGGCCAAGGCCAAGCCACAAAGGCCAGTGTTTAGGGTGCAAAAAACTCAGACGAAAACGCGGGACATGAACCACAACCAATCCTCGGGCAAAAAAAGTGCGGCTATTGTAACGAAAAAAAGCGGGGATAAAAGCGCTAACTGGTAGGAACAGGCCGGACTGAAACTACAATGGCAGTTTCAGTCTGGCTGCTGTGAAAAGAGTATTAGTTACCTAAAGCTCTGTTTACAGTGAATAAATCTTCTTCAGTTAAAGTACCTGCTGCTTGTTTTAGCGCCAAAACAGACAAAATATAGTCGTAACGGGCTTTCGACAAATTACGGCGGGCATCAAACAGGTTACGGGTACTTTGCAGTACGTCAACAATAGTACGGGTACCTACTTCAAAGCCTGCTTCAGTGGCTTTTAATGCGCTTTCTGCTGAAATGACGGCCTGCTCCAGTGCTTTGGTACTGGAGATCAAAGCACCTACATTGTTGTAGTTGCTGCGAACCTGACGGATCACGCTGCGGTGACTCAGTTCTAAATCTTCAGCGGCTTCCACATAGTTAGCACGTACTACTTCTTCGTTAGCCACAGTACCGCCACCGGAGTAAATAGGTACTACCAGATTGATACCAATGGAGCTAGTGTCAGTACGAGGAGAATTCGAACCCACACCTGTATCTTTATTTCTACCGTTACTGTTTTGAAGACCAGTAGATGCCTGCAAATCCAAGGTTGGGTAATGGCCTGAGCGGGCAATCTGAACATTGTGCTCGGCGATATCTAATGACAGTTTACGGATTTTCAGCTCCAGATTATTATCCTGAGCTGTTTGTACCCAATCCTGTGGGTTATTTGGTGTCGGCTGACTGGTGCTGAACCGTGATGTATTTAACGGATCCAGTTGAGCATGGTATTCACCGGTAATTTCGCGTAAAAACTCACGGGCTGTTTCCAGATTGTTTTGTGCACTGATTTCACGTGCAACTGCACTATCAAACTGAGCCTGAGCTTCATGTACGTCGGTAATGGCAGTTAAACCTACCGCAAAACGTTGTTTGGTTTGTTCAAGTTGACGTTCAATGGCACGCTTTTCGGCAACCACAAAACTTAAGTTGTCTTCAGCTGTTAATACATCAAAATAAGTTTGAGAGACACGAACTATCAAAGTCTGTAATGCGGAATCATAAGCGGTTTGACCCTGCAAGGCCGCTTTTTCAGCGATAGACAAGTTCTCATAACGGCTCCAGTCAAATAAAGACTGGGTTAAGTTAATACCTGCTCTGACTGTATTGCTTTCGGCATCATACAGAGCACCAGTGGTATTGTTCATGTTGTCGCCAAAAGAGTGGGTTGCCCCTGCAGTAAAATTTACTTGTGGTAACAAGCTGGCTTTGGATACATCAATGCGCGCTTTGGCTGCATCACGGGTAGCGGCCGCTTTTAATACTTGCGGGTCTTTTTTAGTCGCCAACTGATAAATGGTTTGCAAGTTTTCGGCATTTGCCTGCACACTCAGGAGAGCCAGTGCCGAGCCTATCAACGTGCCTAACAAGGTTTTTTTCATAACCGAAAGTCCATAATTGTGCAAAAGTGGTCCAATAATACCTTGTTGGTATTAACTAAGTAATGACTAAAGCGTAAACAGCATAGGTTCAAGTGTAACAGAATGTGAGTCTTCAAATGCCTGATTTCAAGCCAGAAAATTATCCATCTTTTCATTCCTCTGATGTAAAAATACTCGACCAGAACACAGTTTTTCAGGGTTTTTTCCGGATCGACAGCTACACAGTAGCGCATAAACTATTTAATGGGGGCTGGAGTAGTGAAGTAAAACGCGAATTATTTGAGCGCGGTCATGCGGTGATAGTACTGCCTTACGATGTTAAAAACGACAGTCTGGTGCTGATTGAGCAATTTCGTATTGGCGCTTTGCAGAATCCCAATGGTCCCTGGTTGCTGGAAGCTATAGCCGGCATGATTGAGCAGGGCGAGACTGTGGAGCAGGTGGCGCAACGCGAATCAGAGGAAGAAGCCGGCCTGAAGCTGACAGAGTTTTGGCCTATGCTTAGCTATCAAAGCAGTCCTGGTGGCAGTACTGAGCGTATTTACTTAGTGCTGGCCAGGCTGCAGCATCAGGTCGCAAGCGGGGTTTATGGCTTGGCATCTGAGCAGGAAGATATTAAAGTTCACAGCCTGCCGCGCCTTATGGCAATGCAGTTATTGCAGCAAGGAAAAATTGATAATGCGGCTACTGTCATAGCCCTGCAATGGTTAGCCTTGAATCTGGAGCAGGTTAAAGCGCGCTGGTTAGATTAAATATTCATCATCACCACAAGAGTTAAAGAGGTTAAGTAGCTGGTATGCCAAATCTGGCCAGAAAACGTTATGTGCCTTATCTGCCTGATTTTCTCAGTTTATGTGAGCGAAATTATGCGCAGCTGCGTTTTTTCCTGCCTGGTAATCAGCGCCAGGGCCAACGTTGCCTTATTCATATCAATGCCAGCGAAAGTTATCAGGTGGAATTACTTGAGTTGTGTAAATACACAACGACCGTCAGTATCGAGCTGATTGGTCAGTCGATGACAGGCTGGATAAAACCCCGTTTCGAAGTGCGTTTGTACCACGATGCCCGTCTTGCTGAGGTGTTGGCTTGTCAGCAAGTGCGGCAGTTTAAAGCTGTCTACAGTTACCCCAATGTGGATATGTTGTTGCCCGATGAAAAGCGGCAGATTAACTTGCTGCTGCGCGACTGGCTGAATCTGTGTTCACGTCGTGGTTATCAGAATAGCGGGTTAATGGCCTGATGGCATTTGTGTTTGCGCAGCAAGATTCTTATCGTTTGCTACAGATTTCTGATTGTCATTTAGTGGCTGAAGCTGATGGCTGCTTTTGTGCCGTGCAGCCTTATCGTCAACTAGAGCTGCTGTTCGCCAGGGTGCAATCCAACCGACCTGATGCGGTGATCCTGACCGGGGATTTAACTCAGGATCATAGTCTGGCGTCTTATCAGCTGATCGCCGACTTGTTCAGTCATCTGACTTGTCCGGTGTTTTATCTGCCAGGCAATCATGATGACATAGAGCTGATGCAGCAGGCTTTTGCGGCCAGACCTTTTTGTGCTGAGACTGAATTACATCTTGGCGACTGGCATTTGTGTTTGCTCAATAGCAAAGGGCCAACACCTGCAGGTTATTTTGATCAACTCAGACAGCAGCAGTTACAGCAGCTGTTATCGTCTTATCGGGCTGATGCAGCCGTTTGGTTGTTTTGTCATCATCATATCAGCCCTATGGGCAGTTTTATTGATGAACATATTCAGCTTGATGCCGCTGCATTATGGCAGATTATGGCGGCTGATCCACGCATCCGGGGTTTTGCCCATGGTCATTGCCATTATGCTTATGACAGAATACAACAAGGTATCCAACTGGTGGGTTGTCCTGCCAGTTCAGTGCAGTTTTTGTTGACACCAGACTATCAGCCTGTGGCCAGGCGTCCTGGTTATATTGAATGGATTTTTAATGCCAATGCTTCTGCTGATCCCGCAGTGCGCTGGCAATTTATGGAAGGGTAAATGTCTAAACTTGTTGTCTATTTACATGGCTTTGCCAGCTCGTCGCAATCCGAAAAAGCTTTAATCACCAAGGCCTTTTTCCAACAGCAGTTGCCTGATGTTGAATTGTTGTTGCCGGATTTACCTTATACGCCAAAAGAGGCAGTTGCCGCTATTGAGCAGGCATTGAATGGTCGTCGTCCTGATGCAGTGATAGGCAGTTCTCTGGGGGGCTTTTTGGGCACCTATCTTGCCGAACAAACAGGCTGTTATGCCGCGTTGATTAACCCTGCAGTGGCACCTTATGAGTTATTGAGCCAGCATTTTGGTACTTATCATCATCAGGTACTAAAACAGGATTTTAAAGTGGAACCACAGCATATGCCGCTGTTGGCGGAACTTGAGCGTAAGCCCTCTGTTTTGGAGCGTTATCTGGTGTTGCTGCAAGAAGGGGATGAAGTGCTGGATTATCAAAAGGCGGTGCAGTTTTATGCAGGTTGTACAGTGGATGTGCAATCAGGTGGTGATCACAGTTATCAGGGCTATGCCAATTGCCTGCCCGCTATTGTCAAGTTTTGCCAAATAGCGTAAAACAACTGGTTGTTAATACAGTAAACGAGTTATTTAGAGAAGTGATGTTTGCCTTATGACAGACCAGCAATACAACGCCGATTCCATTGAGGTGCTGACCGGCCTTGAGCCAGTGCAGCGCCGTCCAGGTATGTATACAGATACCACCCGCCCTAACCACTTAGGTCAGGAAGTGATAGATAACAGCGTCGATGAAGCTTTGGCTGGTCATGCCGATTTAGTGCATGTGATTTTGCATGAAGATCAATCGCTGGAAGTGATAGATAACGGCCGTGGTATGCCGGTGGATATTCACCCTGAAGAAGGGGTATCAGGTGTTGAGCTGATCCTCTGCCGTCTGCATGCTGGTGGTAAATTCTCCAATAAAAACTACCAGTTCTCAGGTGGTTTACACGGTGTGGGTATTTCTGTCGTCAACGCCTTATCCAGCCGGGTCGATGTAGCAGTACGCCGTGATGGCAATATCTATGAAATAGCGTTTGAGCATGGCAATAAAGTGTCTGAGCTGGCGATTACCGGCACAGTAGGTAAACGCAATACAGGCACAAGAGTGCGCTTCTGGCCTGCGCCTGATTATTTCGATTCGCCTAAGTTTTCTGTCAGCCGCATGCTGCATGTACTGAAAGCCAAAGCTGTGTTGTGTCCGGGCTTGACGATCAAGTTTGACGACAAGGTGAACAACCAGAGTTATCAGTGGTGTTATCAGGCCGGTATCCGTGATTATTTAATGGATGCGGTCAAGGACATGATAGCTCTGCCGGAGCAGCCTTTTGTTGGCAGCTTAAGCGCCAGCCACGAAGCTGTGGAATGGGCCGTGCTCTGGTTGCCCGAAGGTGGCGAGCTGGTGACAGAAAGTTATGTCAACCTGATCCCAACAGCTCAGGGTGGTACTCACGTCAACGGTTTACGTCAGGGCTTGTTAGAAGCACTGCGCGATTTTTGTGAATTCCGTAATTTATTGCCTCGTGGCATTAAGTTAACGCCTGAAGATGTCTGGGACCGCTGTAGTTATATCCTGTCGTTAAAAATGCAGGAGCCTCAGTTTGCTGGCCAGACTAAAGAGAAACTGTCATCCCGTCAGGCCGTGGCTTTTATCAGCGGCGTAGTGAAAGACGCCTTTAGTTTATGGCTGAACGAACATACGGATATTGCCGAGCAACTGGCTGAGTTTTGTATCAACAACGCGCAAAAACGTTTGCGTGCTGCCAAGAAAATTATCCGTAAAAAAGTCACAGCTGGCCCGGCTTTGCCAGGCAAGTTATCCGACTGTTCATCGCAGGATTTAAACCGCACTGAGCTGTTTTTTGTCGAAGGGGACTCTGCAGGTGGTTCAGCCAAGCAAGCGCGGGATCGTGAGTTTCAGGCCGTGATGCCACTGCGCGGTAAAATTCTCAATACCTGGGAAGTGGAATCTGAACAAATTCTCGGCTCGCAGGAAGTACATGATATTTCGGTAGCCATAGGCATGGATCCGAATTCAGCAGACTTAAGCCAGCTGCGCTATGGCAAAATTTGTATTCTGGCCGACGCCGACTCGGACGGTTTACACATTGCCACTTTGCTTTGTGCCTTGTTTATGCGCCATTTCCGCCCGCTGGTGGAAGCGGGTCACATTTATGTGGCTATGCCGCCTTTGTACCGTATCGATTGTGGCAAAGAAGTGTTTTACGCACTGGATGAAGACGAGAAAAAAGGCATTCTTGATCGCTTAGAAGCTGAGAAAAAGCGTAGCAAAATCAACGTGCAACGTTTTAAAGGTTTGGGTGAAATGAACCCATTGCAGCTGCGCGAAACCACTATAGATCCAAACACCAGACGTTTAGTGCAGCTGACCATTGATGACTTGGTTCAAACCATGGAAATGATGGATATGTTGCTGGCGAAGAAGCGGGCAACAGACAGAAAAGACTGGCTGGAGATGAAAGGCGATCGTGCTATTGTAGCTGTGTAGCTTTTGCTGTTCGCTTGAAGGACTACAGATGAAACAAAAACAATACCTGCGGTCATGGGGAGCATTGCTGTGTCTGGGCCTCGGTTTTGCCTTTGGGCCACAGGCCAGTGAAGCCCTATTGCCTGAGTGGCTGCAACAAGTTCAACAGCAAAAAGCCATACAGCCAGAGCAAATGCTTCAGGTGTTGGAGCAGCAGCAAGCTAGCTTCGGCGACTGGGACAATGAGTTGCAAGTAGAGTTTTTATTGCAACTGTCTGACGTGTATGAAAGTTTAGGCAAGCATCAGCAGCAGTTTGAAGTCGCAGAACGTGGCCTGGCGTTGCTGGGTGAGCGCCGTACTATAACGACTATAGATTTTTGGAATAACTTAGGTTTTTCGCTGGAGATGCAAGGCCAGTATCAGCAGGCGTTGCACTATTATCTGCAGGCTTCAGATCTGGCTGCGCAGTTAAAAGCCGAAAAAATGCATATTGAAGCTGATATCAATATTGCAGCTATTTACAGCATGCAGGATAAAACTCAGGAAGCATTGGTTCTGCTGAAAAGTAGTTACGACAGAGCTGTACAGCTAAGAGACCCGGAAAGTTTGGCTTATGTCAATGCAGAGCTTGGGTTGCTTTACGTTGGTTTGGGTTTCGACAAAGAAGCCATTGAGTTTATGGAGCAGGCTCTTAAGGCTTATGAAACTTTAGGCTGGCAGAAAGACAAAATGGATGTACTGTTTAACCTGGCTCGAAGTTACAGTTACACTGAGCGCTATGACGAAGCGATGCAAAGTTATGATCAATTACTGCAATTGGCTATGGCACAGCAGGATCAGGCGAATTTATATTTTGCTTACCTTGGCCTGGCATCCACCAGCAAAGATAACGGAAAATTAGAGGGTGCTCTAGCCTATATAGAGAAAGCCGAGCAGTATCTGCCTGGCTTACAGTCCACTTACCAAAACTCGACGCATCACTATGAAAAAGCATTGATCTATCGTGAATTAGGCCAGATTTCTTTGGCCAGTCAGCAATTGGCTCAGGCAGAACAAAGTTTAAGTAAAGAAGAGAACAATGCCAGCCAGTCCAGTGTGCTATGGATACTGCATTTGAAAGCAGCGCTGGAAGCTGATTCGGGTCGCTACCAAAAAGCCTATGAATATTTGGACCAGTTTTTTCGTGGCTATCACAAGTTACGCAATAAAGAGCATGAGCTGTCAGTGGAAAAACTGCGCTTAGGTTTTGATGCCGAGCGCCAGCAAGCCAAAAATGAATTGCTGGCCAAAGACAATGAATTACAAGCCCTGCGTTTGCAGGAAGCTGAACGCAAGAGACAAAACCAATGGTTATGGATAGGTCTGTTTGGCTGCACCAGTTTAGTCTTACTGGTGTTACTGCTGTGGCAACTGGCACGCCGTCAGGCTCAGATGCAGGTGCAGTTGCTCGCGCAGTCAGAATCAAAAGAGCTTGAAAAATAACAGAATCAGGTTGGTTAACGGAAACGAAAAATGACAGATATTATGATATCCAATGAGGGTACTGAGCAGTTACCGCTGCGCCGCTTTACAGAAGAAGCCTACCTGAATTATTCGATGTACGTCATTATGGACCGGGCTTTGCCCTTTATTGGCGACGGTTTAAAACCAGTACAACGTCGTATTATTTATGCGATGTCAGAACTGGGTTTATCGCATCTGGCGAAGTACAAAAAATCTGCCCGCACTGTGGGTGACGTGTTAGGTAAGTTCCATCCTCATGGTGACAGCGCCTGTTACGAAGCTATGGTGCTGATGGCTCAGCCCTTTTCTTACCGTTACCCGCTCGTCGATGGTCAGGGCAACTGGGGTGCGCCGGATGATCCGAAGTCCTTCGCGGCCATGCGTTATACCGAAGCTAAGTTATCCCGTTTCAGTGAAGTGTTGTTAAACGAGTTGGGACAGGGCACAGTCGACTGGGTGCCAAACTTTGACGGCACTATGGACGAGCCCCGCACTTTACCTGCACGTTTGCCGCATATCCTGCTGAATGGCGTGACAGGTATAGCCGTAGGTATGGCAACAGATATTCCGCCGCATAACGCCCGTGAAGTAGCCAACGCTACTGCCTTTTTACTGGATAACCCTCAAGCGACTATACCGGATTTGATGCAGTATATTCAGGGGCCGGATTATCCGACAGACGCTGAAATTATTAGCCCGGCGCATGAGCTGCAAGCCATTTATGAAACAGGCCGCGGCAGTGTCAAAATGCGGGCTTTGTATCAGCTGGAAGATGGCGACATAATTATCACTGCTTTGCCGCACCAGACTTCAGGCTCCAAAGTGCTGGAGCAGATAGCGGCTCAAATGAACGCGAAAAAACTGCCTATGGTCAGTGATTTGCGTGACGAATCTGATCACGAAAACCCAACCCGTATCGTGATAGTGCCGCGTTCAAACCGCATTGATGTGGAACAGCTGATGGCGCATTTGTTTGCCACTACAGATCTGGAAAAAAGCTATCGCGTGAACTTAAACATTCTGGGCCTGGATCAGCGGCCACGAGTGAAAAACTTATTGGAAATTTTATCTGAATGGCTGGTGTTCCGTCGCGACACAGTGCGTCGCCGTCTGCAGTTCCGCTTGGATAAAGTGCTGGATCGTTTGCATGTGTTAGAGGCGTTGTTGATCGCGTTTTTAAACATCGACGAAGTGATTAAAATTATTCGTGAAAACGATCAGCCAAAACCTGTGTTAATGGCGCATTTCGGTATTACCGAGCGTCAGGCCGAAGCCATACTGGAATTAAAGTTACGTCACTTAGCTAAGCTGGAAGAGATGAAAATCCGCGGCGAACAAGCCGAGCTGGAAAAAGAGCGTGACTACTTAGAAGGCATTTTAGGCTCAGAGAAAAAGCTGACCAAGCTTATTCGCGAAGAGCTGCTGTCGGATGCTGAAAAATATGGCGACAACCGCAGAAGCCCAATAGTAATGCGTGAAGAAGCCAAAGCCTTAAGCGAAAAAGAATTACTGCCAAGCGAGCCTGTGACCGTTGTGCTGTCGGAAAAAGGCTGGGTGCGCTGTGCCAAAGGCCATGATGTTGACGGCAATAGTCTGCAATACAAAGCAGGGGATGGTTTTAAAGCGGCGGCTTCTGGCAGAAGTAATAGATACGCCGCCTTTATCGATTCATCAGGTCGTGCTTTTGCTGCTGAAGCACACGATTTACCTTCAGCCCGTGGTCAGGGCGAGCCTTTAACAGGACGCTTCACGCTAGTCGCTGGGGAAAACTTCGAGCATGTATTGATGGCGGAAGACAGCCAGAAGTTATTACTGGCCAGCGACGCAGGTTATGGTTTTGTCGGCACCTTCGCCGATTTAGTCAGCCGTAATAAAGCCGGTAAAGCAGTGCTCACTCTGCCGACCGGCGCTAAAGTATTACAGCCAATTCCTATTAAAAATCCGGAAACGGATTTAGTGGTGGCTATCAGTACTGAAGGCCGCATGCTGGTGTTCCCTGTGGCCGATTTACCACAGCTGAGCAAAGGCAAAGGCAATAAGATTTTATCTATTCCATCGGCCCGCGCCGCCAGCCGTGAAGAGTATCTGAAACTTTTAACCGTAGTGCCTGCAGCTACAGCTGTGACTTTAGTAGCCGGTAAACGCAAAATGACCATCAAGGCCGATGATTTAGCCCATTATATTGGTGAGCGTGGCCGTCGTGGTAACAAGTTACCTCGTGGTTTGCAGCGTATCGATGAGCTGTTAACAGGTGAAGTGGTTGGCGATACCTCGGAATAGCCCCTTGGGCTTGCTTAGCGGGCGACCATAAAGGTCGCCCCTTATATGGACTCCCCTGA
>NZ_RZUF01000031.1 GCF_004005375.1 Rheinheimera sediminis
AAGTGGCTGCTCAGTATCACTGACTTAAAACATATTTCTATGTAAGTCACTTCACTGATATATATTCTTTGTGCGATTGCTCGCTGCAGAATCTAAACCGTGAGTGCCCACACAGATGATTGATTGCTTATTGTTAAAGAGCAGTGCTGAACCGGTTGAGACCTTGTTCAACAGGAGGCGCATTCTACACTTCCCAGAATTTGTGTCAAGCCGGAGTTTTGAAATTATTTATTAAATCCCCAAATTTCATTCAATTTGCTTCAATTTTGAGCAACCCTGTCGATTACCTAGGTTACTCAGAGCGCATAATCCATATTGAGGTCAATACCTATAAAGCACCTACTCATTGTAAAAGTGATTTTGATCAGCTTTTTCAATTTCCAGAACTGACTTGCATCAGTTGCATTTTCAGAAGGACCATTGCACTCAGCCTGTTCGCATATTGCGTTGTCTCTAATGAACTCCCGGCTGTTAGCCCGATGCTCGTAATCAACCGCTTCTACACCAGGAATATTGGCAAACAACCGCCGTTGCAAAACTGCCAGGATTTTCTCTTTCTCACATAGAGTTAAGGTACAATAGCTGGGATAGGATGTGTGAAATTCAGAATCCGTAATGCTTATGCCATCCACATCACTAAAAAGCCGTATGGCGCAAATGGCACCTGCGGTATCAACCAGTTCTTCACTGTTATAGGCTTATCGTGATTTCTGGCCATTATGCTCTTTGAGTAAAATGCACGCAGACTTTGCAAAAAGCTCCAAACTCAATTCTGGCCAAGAACCTCGTTTTACAACTTCAGCCATCATTAACAGACTTTGAGGCTTACTCAAAAAATCTTGCAGATTTTTTTGCTCAGCTTAGGCCAAAAACTCATCAGCAGAAATGTATCCTGCTGATTTTAAAAAATTCACTTGCTCTTCTCTGTGCAACTGTTTCGGCAAAAGGACAGCCTCCCCGCCGTTGCTCTCAAAATAATTATTGACTACAACAAAATCAATATCGCCAGTCAGTCTCTTTCCCAGTAAGAGATAAATACTTTTGCTTGATTCAGCACATAAGCTTGAGAGCTATATTATCGATTACTGAATCATCGTTTCGGCTCGGTCTTTTTTCATCAAGACCATCAATGAATAAATGCTGATTGGATAATTGCTCAATCCGGAAAACTAGGCATGAAAGAATAGGCAGAAATTTACCATTGTATATGGAAGCAGCAGACTTAAATGAATGTGCTTTTCCTGCGCCAGGTTCCCTGAGTAAAATAACAGTTGAGTGCTGCAAAAACTGAGCAAAAGTACAGATATTACTATCTGCATGATTGAGATTTTTCTATACCTTTTACAATTTCAACATAGCGATTCAGCGTTCAAATTTCTTGTCTTGGGCATGCTCATACTACAGCAAATACTACTTTTGCCAGAAAACGGAAATCGTAATGTTAGAGACAAAAAAACTTAAGTCACATGTCAACTATATGGCAAATTACCGACTGTCTGTAACGGAGCCTATATAGGCTTGATTTTTAAAGTATTTTTCATGTAATACAATAATAGCATCCTATCGGTCATACCAAGTTATCAAAAATTAATACCCAATGGCGGATGTCCGGCATGCGAATTTAACTTTTTTGTTTCTTTGACCAAAAACTCACTTGGTGATGAGGAAAAGTTTTCTTTGGATTACATTGGCATTACTCAATACTAGCCATGAAAAACAAAAGCCTGCCCTCAGTTAATTTTAAGTTTTGACATGCGTCTTGGACACAATTATTGGACACAAAATTTAGCCGTAAGCATCTGACTTCAAATATTAAAATATGGGTGTGCATTGAAAAATCACGTTTTAGATGGACACAAGAAGACACAGCTTTTCAGCCGTTTTTGAAAACGTAAGTCATTGATTTTCCACGGTTGGCCGGGCACTCTTTGTGAAATTTTGGTTAACAGAATTTGAGTGGCTATTTGATGAAGGATTGTGTCCATGCTGACACCCGGCCTATTTAAAGAATTGGCACAGTTTGGACACAAATGGGTCCAGCTGTGTCCAAAAATGCAGAAATACCGCGTTTTGAAACATAGCATTTTTAGCATAAAATTTAAGTAAATCATATGGATACATCAATAATAAAATGGCGGAGCGGACGGGACTCGAACCCGCGCCCCCCCGGCCTGACAGGCCGGCTATGCTTTAACAGAGAGCAACAGACTGAACTGCTGTCGCCAGACAGCCCTTACAAATTTTAGTTAAAAAAAAACCAGCTCAAGGCTGGTTGATTTTTTACTGATCTTTACAGCAGTAAAATGGCGGAGCGGACGGGACTCGAACCCGCGACCCCCGGCGTGACAGGCCGGTATTCTAACCGACTGAACTACCGCTCCGCACTGGAGTGAGCTTACGCTCTAATGGCTTGCTTGCTGAATTGGCGGAGCGGACGGGACTCGAACCCGCGACCCCCGGCGTGACAGGCCGGTATTCTAACCGACTGAACTACCGCTCCGCACTGGAGTGAGCTTACGCTCTAATGGCTTGCTTGCTGAATTGGCGGAGCGGACGGGACTCGAACCCGCGACCCCCGGCGTGACAGGCCGGTATTCTAACCGACTGAACTACCGCTCCGCACTCAGACAAACTATAAATGCTTAAGTGGCGGAGCGGACGGGACTCGAACCCGCGACCCCCGGCGTGACAGGCCGGTATTCTAACCGACTGAACTACCGCTCCGGAATCAGACAAACTATAAATGCTTAAGTGGCGGAGCGGACGGGACTCGAACCCGCGACCCCCGGCGTGACAGGCCGGTATTCTAACCGACTGAACTACCGCTCCGGAATCAGACAAACTATAAATGCTTAAGTGGCGGAGCGGACGGGACTCGAACCCGCGACCCCCGGCGTGACAGGCCGGTATTCTAACCGACTGAACTACCGCTCCGCACCAATACACAGCAGCATTTTCAATTGGGTATGCTGCGTTGCGGCGGGAATAATACGGATTCACCAGTGGGCCGTCAACGACTTTTTTGCCGCTTTTGTTTATTCCTTAATCATCCGGTAAAGAAAGTTCCAGAATGTCGTTCGACTTGCTGTTTTTTTGCCCTGATGCACTGGTTTTTACTTCATTCGCTCCGAGCATAGCAAGTGTGTCGAGGTCCATAGAATTATTCTTTTTCGCGAACAAGGTCTTAAAAGAACGATCCGTAGCGACCATCCAAATCGCAAAACCACCACCACCTAAGATAAGAATATTAGCCAGAATCACTAATAACCAAGGAAAAGCGGTCTCTTCTTCCACCGCTGAGACAAGATCAGCACTCTTTAATATTTCTTGTTGAACCGGGAGTGGGGCTTCTACCTCTATTGTTGCAACTCCAGCTTCAGGCTCTATCACTTCTGCCACAAAAGAAGCCAGAGGCAAAGTGATCACAATATCTCGGCCTGTCACAGTCTGAGCAAACAAAGTGCTCTCGACTTTATAAGTCCCGCTGGCGTAATTGACTATCTTTAACTTTTTATCTACTTCAACACTCTCACCCAAAGTGAAACTTTGTATTTCATTATTTGGAAAACTGATCTTGCCCTGCAAAGCAACAGATTTAGGATTAATCATCGGATCTGTGACTTTAAACGTCAGCCAGTGTAGATCTTCAGCCTTTGTTGCTTGCGTCACTTCGTAGCTAATGGGGCTTTTATGCAAGATCACCGCTTCCTGTTCTACTTCACGAGTATATAGCGGCGTTTTTACTACAAACTTGGGCACCCATTGTCCGGGTTTCATATCCAGTCTAAATTCACCAGTAAAAATACCATCCCTTGGTTTTTCATCAAAGTTGCGACCATCATCAGCCAAAGTCGTCAGTTCAATTACACCTGCACCAAAATTTTCATGCTCTGGGTTATTACTGCTGAGGAAAAGTACATCAAGCCGCAACAAATCTCGGAAGTCTTTTGCCACTATGGGCTGCCCACCGTTAGTTAGTGTGGCAGTAACTTTGATGGTTTCGCCAACCATCAGATGATCGGGCAAAGTGGCCACATTTAACTCTATATCGGTCAAAACCATAATTTTGCTTTCTGGCAAAATCTGGCCCAGCGCTTGCCAGGGACCAGGAGTGGGTTTCTTAATTTTAATTAAATCGTAAGTTTTATCGTCATACCATTGAACATCCTGATCATTGGCATTAATGATATTCAGTTTACTGCCATCAGGTTTGACCAAAATAACGGACGCCGATCCTCGCTTGCGGAAAAATACCATAGTAATTTCTTCCACTTCGTAATCGATACGGAATCTGTTCTCAAACAGAGGGATCTGATTTTTGGCTGGTAAATCTGGCAATAAGCTTAAACCTATCGGATCTTCCGAAGGTTCGGTAATGGCTTCTGTAGTAACAGTATCCTGCGCTATCAATTGCAAGCTGACACAGAGCAAAAAAGCATAAATTAACTTCGCCACAAGCAACTTCCTCCTTTTTTCTGCACCAGATCCAGACGCTGCTCATGCGACAGTAGTTCAGCTTCTGAAGCGAAAACAACAGGTAAACGACTGGTCCGTTGAAGTTGACCGACCACTACATTCTGCTGAGCGGCGGCTTGCTCGTCATTTGCCAAGTTCAGGCTAACCTGCCCACCTGTCATCGCCAGATACACATCAGCCAGAATTTCAGCATCCAATAGGGCGCCGTGTAAAGTACGGTGGCTGTTGTTAATGTCGTAGCGACGGCATAAAGCATCGAGGTTGTTTTTCTGCCCAGGATGGGCTTCACGCGCCATTTTCAGCGTATCCAGTACACCGCAAATATCAGTGACAGGTGAAAGTGCTGGACGCAGCAGATTAAATTCGTGGTTGATAAAGCCGACGTCAAACGCCGCGTTATGGATCACCAGTTCAGCACCAGCTATATAGTGACAAAATTGCTGAGCTACTTCAGCGAAACGGGGTTTGCCAATTAAAAACTCATTGGTAATACCGTGAACCGCTATGGCTTCCTGATCAATCAACCGATCCGGTTGCAAATAGACATGGAAATTATTGCCAGTCAGCCGACGATTTATCAGCTCCACGCAACCAATTTCTATGATCCGGTGGCCTTCCTGCGGGCTTAAACCTGTGGTTTCGGTGTCTAGTACTATCTGTCTTTTCAGCATTCTGATTCGTGTTCTTAGCGCTTTTGCGTTAGATTATACGCCGATTTCAGTTGTGGGAAGCATCGATGCGTAAACAAGTAGCAATCTATACAGACGGTTCTTGCCTTGGAAACCCCGGACCAGGCGGTTATGGTGTGGTTTTGCGCTATCAGCAGCACCAAAAAGAAATGTCTGGCGGCTATACACAAACAACCAATAACAGAATGGAATTACTGGCAGCTATTGTTGGTCTGGAAAGTTTAAAACAGCCCTGTGATGTGGACTTAACCACAGACAGTCAGTATGTTCGCTTAGGTATTACGCAGTGGCTGGCCAACTGGAAAAAAAACAACTGGAAAACCAGTCAAAAAGAACCAGTAAAAAATCAGGATTTATGGCGCCGCTTAGATGCCGCTTGTCAGGGGCATAAAGTGAACTGGCATTGGGTCAAAGGCCATGCCGGACACCCGGAAAACGAACGTTGTGATGAGTTAGCAAGAGTCGCGGCTACCCACAATGCCACAGAAGTGGACACAGGTTTTCAGGCCTCATCATAAAAAGAACACAGGTCAAAGTAATGAAAGCTCAGTACCCATCAGCAGTATAGAAAAGTTTTTCCGCAGCCATAACTTTGGATTTTAAGTCGATAAAACACTACCACGCAAACCGCTTTGCCCTCATTAACCTCTGTCAGCTAATCAGTTTCAACCTGATCAGACATCAGCCAGTAATGGCTGATAAAACCTGTGGCGCTTTGCAGCAAGATCGGTGCCAGGCTACAGGCCATAGCAGCAAATATTGGGATTGTTGTGGCCGCAAGCAGCAAGGGCACAATTAAAAAACCGCTGACTACACCAATCCAACCAGTCAGCCTAGCTAAAACCATCGCCAGCAAAGCCCGCAGTAATAATGCGATAAAGCTGATTTGAGCCGCAGCACCTGGAGACTATCGAGTTTTTTCCGGCAACCGCACTAAATTTACTTACACTGGCACGGTAAGAATACAACGCCACCAATAAGCCAACACTTTTTAACTCCAAGCCACCAGATTGACCCGCTTAAGTAGTCTGGGGGCGCTTACGCGCGACAAGCCATGTCTGCCGCGCGCAAGCAAAAAGCCCACAGTAGCTGGCTTTTTATTTACACAACAAACAGCTTATTCAGCTTTTAATAAAGCTTCCACTTCTTTGACAAAATCGGCATCGTCTGGCGATACTTTACTGCCAAAGTGCTTGACCTGTTGTTCATCGTTGCTGACCAGATACTTATTAAAATTCCATGATGGCTTTTCACCTGTTTTGGCGATTAAAGCTTTAAATACCGGGTTCACGTCATCACCACGCACTGCGCTGGTGGCAAACATAGGGAAAGTCACTCCGTAGTTGATGTAACAAACTTCGGCGGTTTTTTCGGCATCGTCATGTTCTTGCATAAAATCGTCAGAAGGGAAACCCAATACCACTAAACCCTGATCTTTGTATTTCTCATACAATCCCTGCAAAGCAGTAAATTGAGGAGTAAAACCACATTTACTGGCGGTATTCACAATCAATAAGGTTTTACCTTTATAGGTTTCACATAAATCCAGAGTTTCTTTTTTACGTAACTGCGGCAGTGAATGGCCCAAAATTTCGCCACAGCTATTGGCAAAAGCCGCACCGCTTGCGCTAAGCAGCAGTGCTGCGGTCAGAATTTTCTTCATTGTTTTCATTATTAGCTCCTGTTAGTAGATGATGTGAACCGTTACGGGCCAAGTCAGATATTGGATCTGAGCGGTAATAACAGACCGTTCATCAGAGGCCGTTATTTCACGCCGATATAAAATTCATGCAGAGACAAAAAAGGCGACTTGCGTCGCCTGTTTCATTTGAAAATTTTATTGCACTAAAGCCAAAGCTTCTAAAATTTCACGCGGCTCAACTTCAGGGCCATTTAAGGACTCATCCCAGTTAGTGCCGATCAGTACGCCGTCGTCGTACATTTCTTGCAACCAGCCTTCACAGAACACATCCAGTGGAATAGCTTCTGGCTTATAGTCAGACCATTCTTCTGAACAGTGCACTAAAGCGGCTTCCTGACTAGACCAGAATGGCATCACGTCTGTATCTTCAAAATCGACTGACTCCACCACTAACAAATCTTCGCCGTTAGCTAAAGTCCAAACCACACCATGGGTTTTGGCTTCCGCAATAAAATTTTGAAACACCGGATCATGTGAATATTCGCCCATGGCAACCACCTTTATCTGAACTATTAGTTTAATTGCCACTATTAGAGCAGAAAACCAAATTAAAGACGAATTAAAATGCCCTTTCCTCTCTGGTGCAGTTCCCCTGTTTTTTAAAAATAACGTACAATTGCCGCATTCTAACCAACAAGATGAGTGACTCTTATGGCTCAGTATATTTACAGCATGTATCGCATGTCGAAAGTAGTGCCGCCAAAACGCACTATTTTAAAAGACATTTCGCTGTCGTTTTTCCCAGGTGCAAAAATTGGTGTTTTGGGTTTAAACGGTTCAGGTAAATCCAGCTTGCTGCGCATTATGGCAGGTGTGGATACAGAGTTTGACGGTGAAGCCCGTCCTTTAGCTGGGATCAATATTGGTTATCTGCCACAGGAACCTCAGCTTGACCCGGAAAAAACTGTGCGTGAAGTAGTAGAAGAAGCAGTTGCTGATGTAAAAAACGCTTTAACCCGTTTGGATCAGGTCTATGCCGCTTATGCCGAAGAAAATGCGGACTTCGACGCTTTAGCCCGCGAACAAGGCGAGCTGGAAGCTATTATTCAGGCCAAAGAAGGTCACAACCTCGACAATATCCTCGACCGTGCTGCAGATGCGCTGCGTCTGCCACAGTGGGATGCGCTGATTAAGCATTTATCTGGTGGTGAACGCCGTCGTGTCGCGATTTGTCGTTTGCTGTTAGAAAAACCAGACATGCTGCTGCTGGACGAACCTACTAACCACTTGGACGCTGAATCTGTGGCCTGGTTAGAACGTTTCCTGCACGATTACACAGGCACTGTTGTGGCTATTACCCACGACCGTTATTTCCTCGATAACGTCGCAGGCTGGATTTTAGAGCTGGACCGCGGTGAAGGTATTCCGTGGGAAGGTAACTACTCGTCCTGGTTAGAGCAAAAAGATGCCCGTCTGGAGCAGGAAGAACGCAGCGAAAACGCGCGTCAGCGTTCTATCAAACAGGAATTGGAATGGGTTCGTACCAATCCAAAAGGCCGTCATGCCAAGAGCAAAGCCCGTATGGCTCGTTTTGAAGAACTGCAAAGCCAGGACTTCCAGAAACGTAACGAAACCAACGAGCTGTTTATTCCGCCAGGACCTCGTTTAGGCGACAAAGTGCTGGAAGTGAAAAACCTGCGTAAAACCTTTGGCGACCGAGTCTTGATTGACGATTTAAGCTTCAGCATTCCAAAAGGTGCGATAGTAGGTATTATCGGCCCGAACGGTGCAGGTAAATCGACGCTGTTTAAGATGATCACCGGTATGGAACAAGCGGACGGCGGTACTATTGAAGTGGGTGATACAGTTCAAATCGCCAGCGTTGATCAGTTCCGTGACAGCATGAACCCTAAAAATACCGTATGGCAGGAAATCTCCAACGGTCAGGACATTCTGCAGATTGGTAACTTCCAAATTCCAAGCCGTGCTTATGTCGGTCGCTTTAACTTTAAAGGCAACGATCAACAGAAGTTTATTGGTGACTTATCCGGTGGTGAGCGTAACCGTGTGCATTTAGCTGCACTGTTAAAAGCCGGCGGTAACATGCTGTTACTGGATGAACCAACCAACGATTTGGACGTGGAGACTTTACGTGCTCTGGAAAACGCCATCCTCGACTTCCCTGGCTGTGCCATGGTGATCTCGCACGACCGTTGGTTCCTTGACCGTATTGCTACTCATATTCTGGATTACCGCGACGAAGGTAAAGTGAACTTCTTCGAAGGTAACTATTCAGACTACGAGACCTGGATGAAAGCGACTTACGGCAGCGATGCAATGCAACCGCACCGCATTAAATACAAAAAGATCTAACCACTGGATAGATCGAAAAAAGGGAGTAAAGCCAGAGCTTTACCCCCTTTTTTATTTATACAGCGTTTTTACACTGCGTCTTCGTTTTCTTCGCCGGTACGGATACGAATAACCCGTTCCACGTCAAATACAAAAATTTTGCCATCACCAATACGGCCTGTTTGCGCTGTTTTGATAATCACATCAATGCAACGTTCCACCTGATCGTCCGCCAGAACCAGTTCGATTTTTACCTTAGGCAAAAAGTCGACCATATACTCAGCACCGCGGTACAGTTCGGTATGACCTTTTTGACGGCCAAAACCTTTGACCTCAGTCACTGTCATACCGGTGATATTAATATCCGCCAGAGCTTCCCGTACATCGTCTAATTTAAAAGGCTTAATTATAGCTTCAACTTTTTTCATGACTACCTCAGCGCTGTTTCCGCATCCACGATGTGATGGGGTATCTTCTGTCTTTACCAAAGTTGCGGCTGGTCACTTTTGGACCTACGGCCGACTGGCGTCTCTTGTATTCGTTAATGTCGATTAAATTCAACACTCTGCGTACTGTAGCTTCATCATAGCCCATAGCTACTATAGCGGGCATCGATTTGTCGTGCTCCATATAAGCTTCAATCATCGCATCCAAATCATCATAAGGCGGCAGATTATCCTGATCGGTTTGATCCGGAGCCAGTTCAGCAGAGGGTGCTCTGTCTATCACTCGCTGTGGGATCACTGGCGAAATGCTGTTGCGATACTCAGACAAACGATACACCAGTGTTTTTGGCACATCTTTAATAACGGCAAAACCACCACACATATCACCGTACAAAGTACAGTAGCCTACAGCGTTTTCGCTTTTATTGCCCGTGGTCAACAGCATACGGCCTGTTTTGTTCGACATCGCCATCAAGAGTACACCGCGAATACGGGCTTGCAGGTTCTCTTCTGTGGTGTCTTTGCCCCGGCCTTTAAACAGCGGCGTAAGCTCTTGCATAAAGCTGTTGTACATAGGCTCAATAGAGACTGAATCAAACTCAACGCCCATCACTTCGGCCTGAGCTTTGGCATCCTCCACACTCATCGACGATGTATAAGCAAAAGGCAGCATCAGGGCTTGTACTTTGTCTGCCCCAATTGCATCAGCCGCTATCGCCAGTGTTAAAGCCGAGTCGATACCACCTGATAATCCAAGCACTGCGCCTGGGAAACCGTTGTGCTGAATATAATGGCGGGTGGCCATCACTAAAGCGGCATAGACTTCAGCTTCAACAGACAAGCGAGGGGCAAGCTCGACATGGCCATAATGCTGACCCCGGGCCGCCAAATTGACTGTTGCCAGTTCGCTCTCACAGGCCTTACCACGAAACAACAATTGAGCATCCGGACTTACCACTAAGGACTGACCATCAAACACCAACTCGTCCTGTCCTATCACTTGATTAACATACACAAAACCTAAATGCAGGTGTTTGGCCAGGGTTTGCAATAAGTCTTCACGCTGCTGGCCTTTGCCTATTTCATAAGGCGAGGCATTTAGTACCAAAGCCCAATCCGCACCTTGCTCTTTGGCCAAAGCGGCCGGAGCGCCTTGCCAAACATCTTCGCAAATCAGCACGGTAAAACGTTGGCCTTTTAGCTCAAAACAACAAGCTTCTGTGCCTGCGGTAAAGTACCGTTTCTCGTCAAAAACACCGTAATTGGGCAGCGCTTGCTTGTAATAACGCGCTATCACTTCACCTTTTTGAATGACAGATGCTGCGTTATACAAGGCTTTACCATCGCGCCATGGGTGACCGACAACCAGCGTATTTGGCAGTTTAGCCGCACAAATCTGCTGCAGGCTTTGTTCTACCAGCAATTGAAAGTCGGGCCGCAGCAATAAATCTTCCGGCGGGTAGCCTGTTAAGGTCAGCTCAGGAAATAACAACAAGTCGCTTTGACTGCCCGTGGCAATCTCAAGCACTTTTGCGGTGTTTTGCGCTACAGCAGCCACAATAAAGGGCTGCTGTACCAGGGTAATAGAGACAGCAGAGGACATCTGAACCTGCACTAAAGGATGAATAAACTGCCGCTATGGTAGCGATTTTTGCTGCCAGACTCAATCAAGCAGCTGCAGTTGCTGTATTTCATTTGCGACTTAGCCAATTAACATAAATGCAACTAAACTTGATTTGGGCCTGTATCTGGAAGGATAACATGGTGCGACATAACCGCCTTAGCACAATACCATCAGCTTTTAGTTTGCTTGAACTGCTTTTAGTCTTGGCTATTGTGGGTATAGTCTCAGCTACAGCTCTGCCTGATTTGAGGCAGGTTTGGCAACGTTTTCAGGCAGAACACTTTATGCGGCAGCTGAGTCAGCATTTAGCTTACGCCAGAGTTCATGCGATAACCCACCAAAAACAAGTGCAAATATGCCCACGCTATGGCCTATTGTGCAATTCAGACTGGAATTCGACCGCCATACAGTTACACCAAAGGGCTTTGAACTCCGGGCAAGATGTGTTACTTCGAGAGTTGAGACATCCGATTGACAGTCATCAGTTGTTTTATAACAGACCATCGCTGCAATTTCGTCGCGATGGTAGCCTGGATTTTTTGGAGTCAGGCACCTTTGTCTACTGCAGTAAAGAGTCTTACCACTGGCACTACAGATTAAGTATCAGTCAAGCCGGTCGTAGCCGTTTATGGCAAGAAAATACCCCCTGCCCTTATCAAAAAGTCCAACAAACTGAATCTGGTTCACTAGTTTTTTGACCATAATTATTCAGTGAAAATACCTGACAGCTCTTATCTTCTGATTGAGCTTGCTGCGCCTGAGCCCTCAATTCGTAACCTTGCTCTGTTACCACAGCACTGACCGTATAGCGGCCCGACTCTGTTGAAAACTCATTGGCAGGAAAACCAAGCTCTGTTAAATCGGCGCTATATCTGTACTGATCCACCAACAGCATTTCCTGCAAAGCAGCTACTTTTAATAGCGTCTGCATAGCTTCTGCTCTGTAGCTTTGTAATACATAGTCTTTATAACTGGGCAACAAAATTGAAGTCAGAATACCAGTGATAGCCAAAACTGCCAGCAACTCAATCAAACCCAGACCTTGGTTCCTGAGCTTCATCAGTAGACCCCCTCTTCGTTCTGGTAAGTCCCCATCAATTGCCAACGCGGGAAGCTGCTTTTTTGCAGCGGCTTACTGCAATAGGTACAATTTGGACTGATCTCTAGCAGGTTGTCGATCAGCACCTGCTGATGGTTTTGTTCAATCAATACGAAGCCTCCTTCCTTGTTAGATTTAATCACCAGAGCACCTGCAGATCTGTCTAAAGGAAAAAGTGGCTGGCGATAAACCGGAGATGCATGGTGTAAATGCAACGCCATAAAAGCGGAGTAGCTGTGTTCAATACTGCAAAAATGCGCAGGATCCTGAGTTAAGACTGTCAGATATAGCACGCCAGCAGCCACTATAGGAGGCTGCGTCAAACGGCCAGTTAAACGGCTAGACCAACCATCTTTTTGTTGTATTAGCTGCAATTCGTGGTCAGTTAAAGCGATCAACCCTGACGTCACTGCTAAAGTTCGGTCAACAAAATCGTAGACGTCCGGCACTGCACTCTGTTTCGGTTTTAATACTACAAAAATACTCTTCTGTCGCTGTAAAAGTCCGAGAAGTACCAGCCATTGACTTCGTCTGGAATGAAAATCAGCGCCTGAACCACCAATAGGAACAGCGGCATACAAGGTGCGGATAAATTGTATATCACTGGGTTGAAACCCCGACAAATCAGCGACAGGCGTAATATCATGAAATCGATGATTCTCCATTTTAGCCTGCCATATCTGTCCGGCTCTGCTACTAAAAATCAAACTGTCAGGAATGGAATCCCTGTTTTGATCATAAGCCGTCATAGCCCCAGATAAATCATAAATCGACTTTGGCATCTTTAACAGGCCTTGCTGCTTGCCTGTATATGCATCCACCTTATAAACCAAAGCTTTCTGCTCTGTTACTCCGGTATTTGCTAACAAAACAGATAAAGATGAAGTGTCAGATACCCGATGTTGCTCTCTGAGCATTAAGGGCTGCGATGCAGTGCCTGCCAAGCCCTCAAAACCAGTTACATCAGCACTGACAGACCATAAAAGTTCGGGTAAATGCAGAGGACTAAGTCGTAACGCAAAATACGACGGACTCTGATTACTGGTGCCGCTCACAAGAATAAACTGGCCATGTTGCCCCAGCTCCTGTTCATTGAGAAGCAGAGGTTGATGTACTTGTCTGTCAGGCTGGCCTAATTCAGCCTTAAGCTGCGATAAGAAAGGTAATAAGCTCCAGGGGAGCCACCAGACTGTTTCGTCACGCTCATCATTCGATTCAAATTTAAGCACACCAGCGTAACTGACCACAAAATAGCGCTGAGCTACATAAGCGGGCAGCGGCTGACTCTGCGCATCTGTCGTGCTACAGGACAATGCCTTGAGCTGGGCAGAGAGATCATCCAACCATTGCTTAGTCTGCTGTTGACTAAGTGACAAATGTTCTGAAAGAGCATTGTGCTGTTCCTGTTCCATTTCAGTTAGTTTCACCGAGCCAAAACCAGGCATATGGCTCCAATAGCTGTCGGCTTGGAGTGGCTGAACATAAAATAGCAACACCAATAAACATCTACAAACTACCATTCCGGCCCCCTTCAAGCAGAGATTTTCTGACGAGAAAGCTGGTCACACTGTGCTGATGCTGGAACGATGCCTCACTAGTGCGAAGCTGGTGCCATTCGCACTGAAAAGAAAGATCACTCCAGGCGGCATAAAACGCAGGGCAAGGAGCCAGAACAAAATCGGCTGATTCGATAGTACCCTGTTGCAACAATTCGAGTTGTTGCGCATGTTTGCTTTGAGTCCGCAGCTTTAACTGAGCAGACAAAGTGGCACTGGCAGACAACTTTTGACTCAAGCTGGCTTGAACCAGCATTGGTAGACTGATGCTACTTAAAATCAGAATTAATATTAAGGTCGTAACCAGAATAAAACCTCTAGAACTCAACATCATAACGACCTCCTTTTATAAGCGTGTGTTGCTAAATGCCACAGAACTGCTGACTAACAGGCGTCGAAACGGATCCGAAGGGGCTTTAAACCACTCATGTCCCATCTGATAAAGCTGGTTGTTTTGGTAACTAAAGTCTTCATCTATACTGCGTAACAGCAGATAAAACTTAATATTTATAATGCGACGGTTTTGCTGCTTCCAATGCTCCGGCAGCATTTGCGCTGTACTCAGGTAATAATCGACCTGACCATCTAAATTTGCATCCAAGCCAAATTCAAAATGCATCCTCTCCACTCCATCCAGAATGGAGTCGACAGACATCACAGCTTGCCCTGCAGCATTGCGGATCAGACGTTTACGCATTAACACTGGTATTTTCTTATCATTATGCCTTTGCTCAGCAATGTAAAAAACCTGATGACTAAAAGGCCAATACAGTGAATCTGGCACTAATTCAGCACTAGAGCTGGTGACAAAACTGCTAGCCGCAGCAGAGTTTTCGAAATAAAAGCGGTTCGCTTTCATCTGAGTGGCAGAGACGCTGTTCCCAACGATACGTTTTAATTGCAGTAACTCCGATCCAACCTTGGCCTGACTTAAACAGTTCAAAGTATTCTGAGTCTTAACTTGTTCTGCATAAAGAGTTAAATAAGATTGACCTTGTATTGGAAAACTACCAACGTCGACCCCAGCTACACAATCACCCAAGACGGGAGGTAACTGGTGTGAAGTTGAGGCCAGATCGGCCAGACTACGACCAGCAAAAAACATCATATTTGGTAGCTCAGATTGGAACAAACTCAGCAACATCTGACTATTTTGCTGCAATTGCACCAGTTGTTGGGTTTGTCGATTGGATTGCTGCGTAGCAAACAAAGTCCCCAGCAAAAAGCTTGTTAGTACTAAACCTAAAGTTAGACTTATCAGTACTTCCAGCAGGGTGAAGCCGCGCACTTCAAGGAGCTACCACAGAAAGTTGTGATCTGTTGGGTGACAGGTCACAAACAGAGGCGGGGCGCTGAATCTCTGCCTTTATCTGAGAACGCCAACTTAGCTGCACTAATAGTTCAGAAGCCTGTTGACGAATGCAGACTGCAGGCTGCTGCAGCAACCGTAAACTGTGACTATCGCCTGAAGCGGTTAAAGTGCTATAGAGATGAAATTGACTCAACTGCTGCGAATCGCAAGCGTAACTTTCAGTGCAAGCTATGGTTTCAGGTATACCCCAAAGCGGATGCACTCCCTCGTAATCTCCAACTCTACTGTTATGACTTGCCATACGACTTGTCAACTCTGTTGCAAGCGACAAAGCAATGCTTTGTTGGGTAGCCATGATCACTTGTTGCCTTGCAAACAGAGACAGACTCAAAGCACCCAGAGCTGTAAGGCACAGTAATAATAAACTGACCAGAACTTCGATTAAGGTAAAACCTGAGGCATTCGGCATAACCTGGCGCCCATGAAAGTCTGTTTACTTTAAATTTATATCCGTTCCTTAAAAGGTCAAATCTTACCAGCACTTTTTCACAATGGTCGCACCAGTGCCAACTTTGAACTCTATGAAGTTGCCCTGCTTACCTAAATGCTGAATTCGAGGATGCAGCGAATACCTATTCGATCTGGCATCAAAGCATCAGGAAGGACAGACCCTAGAGTGTTGATCAAGCACCAGCACCGAAAGCTCAGAGGAAAGACGGATAGTGGAGACCTTACTAATGGGTATAGACCTGAATTGCAAAGACTTGTGTACTCTTTTTGCCAGTAGTTGTGGAGCTCATTCTGGCATCAAAAACGCAAAACCTAGTCCTATTGAACAACTTTGCGTTCACAAACGCTTAGATAAATCCTTATTGCGACTGGATAGCTACTGGCAGGATCCGGGAGCTAAGCTAGCTGCTGCGACAAAAGCGTTCTTTCCCCGAGAGCTTTACTGATTTAAACAATACCTGATAACCCACTGATGCAAGCTGAACTAGCAGACATCAGTGGTGAATAACCCCAACCTGAGATGAGCAACACCACTCATCACCTTTGTTCAGGCTAAATAGCGCGGTAACTTGACCAAATAATTGCGTTAGCGAAGCTCTGCCGGCACGGCAAAAATTACGTTTTCTTCACGGCCAGGGTGCTCAATGACTTGTTTGCCACCCCATTCAGTCAAACGCTGCACCACTTGCTGCACCAGCACTTCAGGCGCTGAAGCCCCTGCAGTTACGCCGACAGATTTAACCTCTTTTAACCACTCCTGCTGAATATCAGCAGCGGTATCAATCAGGTAAGAACGGCAGCCCATCTTTTCAGCCAGCTCACGTAATCGATTGGAATTACTGCTGTTTTTAGCACCCACCACCAGCAACAATTCTGTTTTGGCGGACAGTTCACGCACCGCATCCTGACGGTTTTGCGTGGCATAACAAATATCGTCTTTACGTGGCCCTTCAATATCAGGGAAACGTGTGCGCAGAGCGTCAATCACATCGGCCGTGTCATCGACAGATAAAGTAGTCTGACTGCTGAAGCATAACTGCGCAGGATTTTTCACCTGCAGTTTTTCAACGTCTTCGACCGACTCGACCAGGTAAATACCACCTTCAGCATTATCGTATTGGCCCATAGTGCCTTCGACTTCAGGGTGCCCGGCATGGCCAATCAAAATACATTCAATGCCTTTACGGCTGGCGCGGGTGACTTCCATATGCACTTTGGTGACTAAAGGACAAGTAGCATCAAATACCTTCAAACCACGCTGTTTGGCATTTTCACGCACGGCCTGCGACACACCATGGGCACTAAAAATGACGATGGCATCATCCGGCACTTCGTCCAGTTCATCAACAAATACAGCGCCGGCACGACGCAAGCCGTCTACCACAAATTTGTTATGCACCACTTCATGGCGCACATAAATAGGTGGCTCGTAAATTTCCAGCGCACGGGAGACGATGCTGATAGCTCGGTCGACACCGGCACAAAAACCGCGTGGATTGGCGAGTAAGATATCCATACTTAATTGATAACCTGTACGATTTCAACATTAAAGGTCAGAGTCTGACCTGCCAGTGGATGGTTAAAATCCACAGTGACAGACTCACCCACTACTTCGCGAATAAGACCTGGTAGCTCAGAACCGTCTGGCATAGCAAAACCAACGATCATGCCGACTTTTGCCGGAGCATCAGATGAAAACTTACTGCGGTCAACATAATAAATATTGTCAGGATTGGGCATACCATAAGCATCTTCAGGTGCCAACGTAAAAGTACGTTTATCGCCAGCCGCCATACCACCTAACTGAGCTTCAAAAGCGGGCGACAAACTACCGTCCCCCATTTGCAGTTTGGCCGGTTTGTTATGCACCCTTGTGCTTTCAGCGGCACTGCCATCGGATAATTTAATATCAAAGTGAAAAATCACAGTACTACCTGGACCTATGATCACTGTTTGTCTCCTGAAGTGGCTTTCTGGGTTTCGCTGTCGTTGGTAAAGCTATCCCAGATCAGTAAAACTGCACCGATACTAATAGCGCAGTCGGCGATATTAAAAATAGGGTAATGCCAGTTCTGGTAAAACACATGCAGAAAATCAACCACGTAGCCGTACAGGCTTCGGTCGATTAAATTGCCAATAGCGCCGCTGATAATCAGGCTCAGTGCTAAGGACAACTTCAGCTGAGCTTTAGGCAGACGGCTTAACCACACAGCCAGTACGATACTGACGACTACAGCGATCACTGTAAATAACCAGCGCTGCCAGCCACCTGCATCACCTAAAAACGAAAAGGCTGCACCATAGTTGCGGGCATAAGTGAAATTAAACACCGGCAACAAAGACACGGATTCGCCCAGACTGAAGTTCTGAATAACCCAGACTTTGCTCAACTGGTCAGCGACCAGCACCAACAGCACCAGCCACCACCAGCGCCAGCCGGTTTCTTTGAATAGACCCGTTTTAAATAACGCCCCCTCAAATAAACGCATCAGGCAAACTTCCTCACTTCACCAGCACCTTCGACGTTATCAACGCAGCGCAGACAAATCAGCGGGTGCGCCGGATTCAGACCCACATCGTGTCTGTGGTGCCAGCAACGGTCACACTTAGGCGCCGTAGATGCATTCAGCACCACAAAGAGGTTGTCCATTTCAGTGGCTACTGCATCAGCAGGAGTAGCGTCGCTGGACACCACAGCAGTAGAAGTTAACAAGGCAAAACGTAACTCATCGCCGATAGAGCTCAAGTCTGTTGCCAGTTGGCCTTTGGCATACAAGGTCACTTCAGCTTGTAATGAAGCACCAATTTTGCCATCACGACGCCCTACTTCCAGCACCTTGTTGACTGCATCACGCACTTCCAGCAGTTGTTGCCAGAAGGCATCATCAAACTGACCAGCAGGTAGCGTATCTAAACCCTGATACCAGACTTCAGTAAAGACAAACTCGCTATGCTGACCTGGCATCACTTCCCATATTTCCTGAGCAGTAAAACTCATGATAGGCGCCATCCAGCGCACCATGGCTTGCACCACATGGAATAATGCAGTCTGGCAGGAGCGACGGGCTAAACCATCGGTTTTTGCCGTGTATTGACGGTCTTTAATGACGTCTAAGTAGAAACTACCCAATTCCACAGTACAGAAATTCATTAGCTTCTGGCTGACCTGATGGAACTGATAGTTCTCATAGGCATCGACAATTTCCTGCTGTAATTTGGCAGCACGTTGCACCAGCCATAAATCCAGCTGCACCATCTCTTCAAATGGCACCAATTGTGTTTCTGGCTCAAAACCTTTTAAGTTCGCTAAAAGGAAACGGGCTGTATTACGAATACGACGGTATTTGTCGGCAGCACGGTTTAAGATTTCATCAGAGACCGTCATCTCTGAGGTGTAGTCCGTAGTTGCTACCCATAAACGCAGGATATCGGCGCCTAACTTGTTCATCACGTCCTGCGGCGACACCACATTGCCCAAGGACTTGGACATTTTGCGGCCTTCACCATCCACGGTAAAACCATGGGTCAGCAC
Source organism: Rheinheimera sediminis (assembly GCF_004005375.1). Lineage (GTDB taxonomy): Bacteria > Pseudomonadota > Gammaproteobacteria > Enterobacterales > Alteromonadaceae > Pararheinheimera. Next base: position 19,239 of record NZ_RZUF01000031.1, read on the forward strand.
TTGTTTGTATGGCGCATGGTGTTTAATTGCCACACCAGTCATCAGAGACGACATAAACCAGCCGCGGTGCTGATCCGAACCTTCTAAATACAGGTCAGCCTGAGTAGCGCCATGGAATTCCGCGCGAGGCTCAATCACACAAGCGTGAGTCACGCCTGAGTCAAACCAGACGTCAAGCGTGTCTGTCACTTTGACGTATTGAGCCGCATCAGCGCCCAGCAAAGTTTCAGCATCTAAATCAAACCAAGCCTGAATGCCAGACTGCTCCACTAATTTCGCAACCTGCTCCATCAAAGCCTGAGTATTTGGGTGCAGTGCACTGGTGTCTTTATCAACAAACAGAGCAATAGGCACACCCCAGGTACGCTGACGGGAAATACACCAGTCCGGACGACCCGCCACCATATTTTCGATACGCTGCTGACCCCAGTCCGGGATCCAGCGGGTTTTACCAATTTCTTGCAGTGAGGTGCTACGCAGGCCTTTTTGTTCCATGCTGATAAACCACTGCGGCGTAGCACGGAAAATAATAGGAGTTTTATGGCGCCAGCAGTGCGGATAGCTGTGCGTTAAGGCTTTATGCACCAGCAATTTGCCCGCTTGTTTTAAAGCTTCAACCACAGAGTCGTTGGCTTTAAACACATGCTGACCAGCAAAAAGTGGTGTATCTGGCAGGTAGACGCCGTTGGCGCCTACAGGGTTAGCCACTTCTAGGTTGTACAGCTTACCTACAGTAAAGTCTTCCGGACCATGCCCAGGCGCAGTGTGCACAGCACCAGTACCAGAATCGGTCGTGACGTGATCACCTAAAATCACCGGCACTTCAAAGTCGTACAGTGGGTGTTTTAACTTCACCAGCTCCAGTGCCTGACCTTTGCAGAAGCCTAAATTGTGGTAATGCTCTACACCAGCGCGAGCCATCACAGCTGTGACTAAATCTGTGGCTAAAATTAAACGCTCAGGGCCATTTGGCCCTTGTTCGACTTGCACCAGGCTGTAATCAATTTTTGCATTCAGCGCTACAGCGCGGTTGGCTGGAATAGTCCAAGGCGTGGTCGTCCAGATCACAACAGACACAGGGCCAGAGCCGGTATGACCTTCAGGGTGATCGAATTTACTCACATCAGCTTCGTTCACCAGGGTGAAACGCACATCAATGGCTGGTGATACTTTATCCTGATATTCCACTTCAGCTTCAGCCAAAGCAGAACCACAGTCGGTACACCAGTGCACTGGCTTAAAGCCTTGCTGTAAATGACCGTTGTCGATGATACGACCTAAAGAGCGGATGATATTGGCTTCGGTAGTGAAATCCATAGTGCGGTAAGGATTATCCCAATCGCCTAACACGCCTAAACGGATAAAGTCGACTTTTTGCGCTTCGATTTGCGTCAGCGCGTAATCACGGCATTTTTGACGGAACTCAGCAGCGCTAAGCTTCACGCCTGGCTTGCCGTATTTCTTTTCAACCACCAGCTCAATTGGCAGACCATGACAGTCCCAACCCGGCACATAAGGGGCATCAAAGTCTGACAAGGTCTTGGCTTTGACAATCATATCCTTGAGGATTTTATTGACCGCGTGACCAATGTGAATGTTACCGTTGGCGTATGGCGGGCCATCGTGCAGGATAAAGGTTTTTTTACCTTGTTTGGCCTGACGAATTTTCTGGTACAGATTTTTTTCTGTCCAGTTGGCTAACATCTGTGGCTCACGCTGCGCAAGGTTGGCGCGCATGGCAAAAGCCGTGTCCGGTAAATTCAAAGTCTGCTTGTAGTCAGTCATCCGTTGTTGTTCCGTCTTCATTAAGTTTAAATTCGTGTCGCTTTGCAACTAGCTTAAGCCGTTGGCAAAGCAAAATAATTGCGCGCCTGCTGCGCATCTAATGCAATTTGTTGCTGCAACTGCGTAAGGCCTTCAAAACGCTGCTCCGGCCTGATTTTCTTTTTTAAAATCACTTCAATCTGCTGGCCGTATAAATCGCCGTTAAAATCAAAAAAATGCGCTTCAAGCTGCTCTTTTTTGCCCTGTAACGTCGGTCTGGAACCGATATTAGCAACGCCATGGTAACAGCCCATTTGGGTCACAGCTTCAATGGCATACACACCACGTACAGGTAAATTTTTACGATAAAGCCAGACATTGGCCGTTGGGAAGCCCAATTGGCGTCCTACTTTTTCACCATGTCGTACCCGCCCCATCAATGAAAAAGGCCGGCCTAACATTTGTGCGGCCTGGTCCAACTCATCACGCTCCAATACCTGGCGAATTAAGGTGCTACTGACCCGTTGCTCATTTTGTTTCAGGCTGGCTGTGCTGCCCAAACCAAAACCATGCAAAGCTGCAGCTTGCTGCAACAAAGTAAAATTACCAGCACGATTTTTACCAAAACAAAAATCATCGCCGACAATCAGATGCTTTACACCGAGTTTATTCAGCAATAAATCCTGAATAAACTGCTCGGGTTCCTGACTGGCAAAGTCTATAGTAAAAGGCACACAAAGCATGCGATCCACGCCTTGTTGTGCCAGCCAGTGGTATTTTTCCCGGAAGCGGCATAACCGGGCTGGTGCAGCTTCCGGGTTAAACAACTCTAATGGCTGGGGTTCAAACACCATGACAACTGATGGCAGATTTAACTGAGCTGCAATAGCTTTTAGCTGCTTCAATACCGCCTGATGCCCCAGATGCACACCATCAAAATTGCCGATAGTTAAGACGCAGCCCTGATGTTTGGGTTGTATCGTATGTAAGGCGCGAATTAACTCCATCCGGTGTTCTTACTCTGCTGCTTTCAAAAAGTGCCCGATTATAACTCTATAATCAATTGCTTTCAGCATTTGTCTGGCGTTTAAAATCGTTCAAACGAACACCAAACACAAAAAGTAAAACAAAGTAGGCCACAATAGCAAAAGCAAAATAAGCCAATAAATGCAGTATCTGGCCTGACAAACCTAAAGCTATCCAGCCTGTCAGATCCGGCATCACATAAAATAAGCAACCCGCCATCAGAGCAGCAGCGATAAAAGCTTTAGCAATAAACCAACTGGTTTTGCTGCTGAAACTATAGATGTCGCGCTGCTTTAAACCTCGATAAAGCAAATACGCATTTAAAGTACCAGATAGAGCTGTGGCTAAGGCCAGGCCGACGTAACTTAAAAAAGGTGCCAGCAGCAGGTTAAACACCATATTGGCCACCATAGCGATAATGGCAATTCGTACCGGCGTTTTAATGTCCTGACGCGCGTAAAAAGCCGGTGCCAGCACTTTAATCAGCATCAGCGCAACTAAACCCGTGTTGTAGGCAATCAAACTGTATGAAGTTTTCACCACATCATCAGCGGTGAACTCGCCACGCATAAAGACCGAGGCAATAATAGGCTCAGCCAGCACTATTAATCCCATCATCGAGGGAATACCAAACAAACAAATAAAACGCACAGCCCAATCCAGCGTGTATTTAAAGGCTTCTTCGCTGGCTGCTGCGTAATGACGCGACAAGCCAGGCAAAATTACAGTCGCTATGGCGATACCAAATAGGCCCAGTGGAAACTCCAGTAAACGGTCAGAGTAATACAACCAACTGACAGCACCTGTGACTAAAAAGGACGCAATAATGGCATCGAGCAACAAGTTAATCTGACTGACGGAGACACCAAATAAAGCTGGGATCATTAAAGTGCGGATTTTTGTCACATTGGGATCTTTCCAACCCCAGCGTGGCATCACCAACAATCCGGCTTTGGCTAAAAACGGCAACTGAAACAGAAACTGAATTAAACCACCTAAAAACACGCCCCAGGCAATGGCTTCAGCTGGGTTCTGCATCTGTGGAGCTAAATAAATAGCTGCCCCTATCATGGCAATATTTAAAAATACCGGTGTAAAAGCTGCGACGGCAAATTTGTTATAAGTGTTCAGCACAGCGCCAGATAAAGCGACAAAAGTGATAAACCATAAATAAGGAAAAGTGATCTTGAGCAGGAAACTGGCCTGCAGGTATTTATCGCCTTCAGCGGCGCCGGCTAAATAATCGCTAAACCAACCAGCGCCAAATAACATCATCAGCACAGGCGAACCAATCACAGCAACTAAAGTGACCCCAGTGACTATCACACCAAGAGTACCAGCAGCCTTAGCAATGAGTTCACGTACCGCGTCATCGCCATGCTTTTCTTTTACTTCAGCCAATACAGGCACAAAAGCTTGCGAAAAGGCTCCTTCAGCAAACAAACGTCGCAAAAAATTTGGAATACGATTGGCCATAAAAAAAACGTCGGCCATAGCGCCTGCGCCCAATACATTAGCGACAATCACATCACGGACCAAGCCCAATACCCGTGAAATAAGAGTCATAAAGCTTACGATCATGCCCGATTTTAATAATTTTCCTGACACAGACTGCTCCTGCAACGACATTTCTGCTATTTTCACCCGAGTCAGAGTGGATTACCAGCGAAGGGCTGATTTTATTCTGTGATCTGTCAAGGAAACCATTTGACAAGGGCCTACAAAATAGGCATATTATGCGGCCTTTAAAGGTCCCGGTTTAGTTTTTAGGAGTGTTACCTTGGCTAACATCAAGTCTGCTAAGAAGCGCGCTATTCAATCTGAAAAGCGTCGTCAGCAAAACGCAAGTCAGCGCTCAATGATGCGTACTTTCATGAAGAAAACATACGCTGCAGTGTTAACTGCTGACTTAGCTGCTTCACAAGAAGCGTTCAAAAAGATGGTTCCAATTTTGGATCGTATGGCAGACAAAGGTCTGATCCATAAGAACAAAGCTGCCCGTCATAAGTCACGCTTAAACGCACACGTTAAAGCTTTAGCTACTAAAGCCGCTTAATTTCAATAAGCTGTTGTTCACAACAGCTTATTGTGACAGTGCAATAAAAAAACCACCGCAAGGTGGTTTTTTTATTGGTCGTTTCATAACACTTCAGGGCTCTAGGCTTTGTTATCACAATAGAGCTTGTGCAATAACCCAATCAAAGCCACAGCCTCGTCACTATGGATACGATAAAATACAGTTTGGGCTTCCTTTCGGGTTTTCACTAATTTTTGCCGTCTAAGCACAGCAAGATGCTGAGACAAAGCCGATTGACTTAAACCCAATTTATCATTCATCTCTGTCACTGATAATTCAGATTCTAATAAGTAGCATAAAATTAACAAACGGCGTTCATTGGAAACCGCTTTTAACAGCTTTGCAGCTTGAGCTGAATTTTTCAGCATTTCTTCCAATTTCATTTTTCTGCTTCTGCCAGATAAAAATAACATTATGCTACTGCCCTGCCAGCTTACACAATACGATCTATTCTCATTTGTCGTATTTCAGCCTGTGACTGACTCATAGTGCATAACGAAAAAGCTACGCAAACAAAAATGCAGACAACAGTCCATAAAATCACGCCGAACTCCCAACTTTGGTTTTTGGTCGCAACCTGTCCGATGTTTCTGAAACAGTCATGCTACATTGGCTGGATAATCACATTACAGAGAACCTATCACAGATGAAATTTTGGCTAAATTTAATTTCGGGCGCTTTCTTTACCCCAGCACTATGGGCGGCTCCAGCGCCACTAAACCAAGAACTGGCCTACAGATTAGTCGAGTCTCTAACTGTAGAGGTTGGTCCTCGCATTGCAGGCAGTGAAGCCGATCGTCGAGCTGTTCAATGGGCGGTCACAAATTTACGACAACTTGGTTATGACAAAGTATGGACTGAAGAATTTGAGATGCCGGGCTGGACTCGTGGCCAAGCCAAACTGGACGTAGTATCTCCTTTTGCTCAGCCTTTTGTCTTAACCTCATTAGGGGGCTCAGTTGGTACACCAGTTGATGGCATCACAGCAGCTGTGGTGATGTTCGATAGTATTGAAGCGCTGGAAAAAGCAGATAGCGCTGCTGTGAAAGGTAAAATTGTTTTTATTAACAAACCGATGACGAAAGATAAATCTGGTTCATTTTATGGTCAGGTGGTCGCAGCCCGCTCCCGTGGAGCGGTGGAAGCAGCAAAATTAGGAGCTGTCGCTATAGTCATCCGTTCTGTAGGCACCAGCAACAATAGGTTTGCTCATACAGGCACCATGAAATACGACGAGACCATCACTAAAATTCCGGCTGTCGCTATTTCAGTACCTGATGCACAGAATCTGGCAAAAATGCTGAAACTGTCGCCTAAAGTAGAATTAAAATTACAAATGGACAACCAGCTACAAAAGGCCAGCAGCCATAATGTGATTGCCGAAATCACAGGAACAGAAAAGCCGGATGAAATAGTGCTGATCAGCGGTCATCTTGATTCATGGGACCAAGGCACTGGGGCATTAGATGACGGTGCAGGTGTAGCTTTAGCTATGGCGACTGGTGCGTTGATTAAACAAAAAGCTACACCTAAACGCACCATCCGCGTTGTGCTCTATGGCAATGAAGAAGGTGGCTTATTAGGAGCCAGGGCTTATGCAGCAAAACACCATAATGAATTAGCCAAACATGTATTAGCCGCGGAATCTGATTTTGGTGCTGGTCCTATTTGGCAAATTGAAAGTCGTTTTGGTGATAAAGCACTGCCCTTTGCCAAAGAGTTACAGCAAAAGTTAGCTCATTTGAATATTGCGCTGGGAGGCAATACGACCTATGGCGGTCCTGATGTTTCAGTACTAGCTCAGGCTGGTGTACCTGTGGTCGCATTGTCGCAAGATGGCACCGATTATTTTGATTATCACCACACGCCAAATGACACGCTGGACAAAATAGATCCCGATTCATTAAAACAAAACTTGCAAGCTTGGTTAATAATGACCGAAACTGTGGCCAATAGCTCAGTTAACTTACGTCACTAATGGCCAAGCAACTCAAAAAGGCCTCGCTTTTAAGCGAGGCCGAACGACAAAAACTACTAAAAAAAGCTGGCAATAAAAAGCCTCTCACCCAAGCTCAGACATCTGCCGCTACGCGCCCTCCAGCCACTGTGTCATCGCGTGTCGAAAATCGCTCAAGTAGCGAAGAGCATACAGAGTCTCCCATTGGCAGCAATACAAAAATATGGTGGAGTACTGCAGTACTGTTTTTTATCATTTTACTTCTGACACCAAAACCTGCACTACTTGAATACCAAAGTGCAGGTCTCACCACCCAAAGCATTTATATGCCAGGCTGGTTTGGTAAACCAGGGATTATTCTTGATACCAATCAACGTGCAATATTGGCTGAGGAAGAACAAAGCCTGTATTTATGTTTTGAAAGTAAGACCAATGAGCAGTGTGCTAAATATCAACTGCGAAAACAGCAGGGACTCGTATCTGCTGTCTTATTCTGGCTTTCATCACTCTGAACCTGATTCATCAGGAGTGACTACGCCAGCAAATCCGACATAACCACAGTTGTATACCCAGCACCAGTAATATCATTGCAGAGGGATAGACTAAGTAGGTCGGGGCAAAATTAAATAACAATGCCCCACTAGTCAGATAAATAAAAGGTTGCAGTTCATAGAGCCAAAACGGAACGCCCCCCTGATCTTTAAATTTAATGCCATAAGGACTGCGGCGCTTCTCGGTACGTATTACCCAGACTATAGCGCCGATAAATGTGAGCATAACTCCAGACAAAGCAGCAGCCCAGTGCGGCGACCACAAAACAGTTTGCGAACCACTGACCACGTAAAAATAAGGTAAGGTTTCATAAAGCCGTTCAGGAAGCATCATGCTCTCCTTACAGATATAAATGTTAGTTTAAGCTTAGAGCAATCCAGATTTTTTGACAAAAAATAAACAAATCTTAAACGCTTGATACATATTACTTGTGACCTATTACGCTCAATTAGAAAAACTTATAGCAGAGCACTGCACCTTAAAATTTGAGGAAGTATATAATGCAATGCCCGTTTAACCTAAGCTGGAGTAGTACGAATGCATGACGAGGATCTGGATTTATTTCTACAGGAAATGGCAGGAGTAAAACGCTTAAATAAAGATGCTGTTGCCGATCTGAATGGTGAACATAATCCAAGTCTGGCACAACTTGCCCGGCGTAAAGCCGCAGAGCAAGAAATGGAATACGATCCAAACTACCTCTCCATGGAGTATGTTGACCTTATTGCTCCAGACGATGTGATTGCCTATAAAAAGGACGGTGTGCAGGATGGCGTTTACAAAAACCTGAGGCTGGGTAAATACCAAATGGATGCCACTCTGAATCTGCTGGGTAAAACTCTTATCGAAGCCCGTGCTGCTTTATTTAGCTTTATTGCCGATTGCCATCAACGCGGTATAAGAACTTTGCTAATCCATCATGGCATGGGGCGCGACAGCAAACCTCACCCAGCCATATTAAAAAGTTACTGTTTTAAGTGGCTACCACAGATAGCAGAAGTTTTGGCTTGCCATACAGCTTTAAAAGCTCACGGCGGCTATGCAGCCACTTATGTGCTACTACAGAAAAATGCAGAGCAAAAACGTGAAAATCGCGAGCGGCATCAGAAAAAATAACAAATACCCCCACAACGTGGGGGTATTTGATTTCGTACTATCCTTCGACGGATAGTTCTTGTTGTGAATAAAAAGTCACTTGTGTAGCTTCAGCCTTTGTTAAAAAAGCCGACAATGCCATTAATAACACCAAAATGGCGATTGCAGTAAAGCCAAGACCGCGACTGGACGCTTTACGCATACAAAACCTCAGACTAAAAAATATTGTTATTTTTCTTGCTTTTTGTGGATCTTTAAAAATCCAAAACCAGTGTAGACAACTTGTTGTTTAGTTACAAGATTTACGACTGATTTTCTGATAAAGAGACTAGCGGCGCCAAAACTCTACTCGTTGTCTAGATTTTTAGCTGCCAGTTTTGGTTTTTCGCCGCGAGTTTCTGCTGTAAAGCAGCGATGGCTTGACGGGCCGCTTCTTGCTGCAAACTATAAAACTGTTGCTGGTATTCAAACTCAACGGCTTGGCTATGCACTTTACACTCTAATAGCTGGCGCATAGAGCTTTTGGTTTGTCTCACCAAAGCTGTGGGAACAGCAGCCAGATCAGCAGTCATAGCCAGGGCTCGAGGGAACAATTGCTCTGCGGCTAGCACTTCTTTCACTAAACCATACTGCCAGGCTTGCTCTGCGGTCAAACGCTCAGCGCAAAACAACATAGCCATGGCTTGTTGCCAACCAACTAACTGTGGTAGTAACCAGCAGTGTCCCCCTCCGGGATGTAAAGCTAGTTGAAAAAAACGACTATCAAACCAGGCCTCTTTACTGGCTAAACGAATATCACAGACCATAGCCAGGTTCATTCCGGCACCAACGGCAGGACCATTGACCAAAGCTATAGTAAGTAACGGACAATCTGCAACCTGACTAAAAGCCTGGTACAACTCTTTAAGCTCGGTCCCATCGCCATCTACGGCATGTTGCAGTACAGCCAGATCGGCTCCAGCACAAAAAGCACGCTCTGTCCCCATAACACATAAGACTTTTAATTCGTCATCCAGACTAAGCTGCTGTACAGCTTCGGCTATCTGTAAAGCCGTTTCAGGTGTTAATAAATTACGCTTTTCAGCAGCTGTCAGTTGTAATAACGCGACATGCCCATGTTTTTCAATAATGAAACTACTCATTAGTAGCCCCTTTCTCTGTTGACCAGATGCTTTAAAGGTAGCCCATTTATAGTGCGTTGATAATTTTCAACAATCTGATGAATTGCGGTCTCCACCTTTGTCACTGCTGAACAGTGCGGGGTCAGCAATATAGCCGGATGTTGCCAATAAGGATCTGTTGCAGGTAAAGGCTCTTCGCGAAATACATCCAGACAAGCGGCCTCTAACTGGCCTGAATTGAGAGCGGCTAATAAAGCTGCATCATCCACTATGGCACCGCGGGCCACGTTGATTAAAATTGCGCCTTTTTTAAAACTAGAAAAACGCTCCGCATTTAAAAAGTTCGTGGTTTCAGGGGTTAGGGGTAATAAGCAGATCACTAAATCAGCAGCCGAGACTGCTTCATGAAAGCCTGTTACACCTGCATAACAGCAAACACCATCTAACTGCTTTAAACTACGCGACCAGCCATGGATCTGGTAACCTTGCTGCTGAAAATACTGCGCTGCGGCCTTACCCAGTTCACCTAAACCCAAAACACAAATCTGCTTTATCAAGCGTGGGCTTTTTGGTTTCCATAGTTGTTGTTGCTGCTGACGCTGAAATAGATCCAGCCTTAATTGATAATGCAGAACTATGCCTGCCAGATAATTTACCATGGAGGATGCCAGAGCTGGGTCAACAATACGGCTTAACGGCAGGTCAGGCAAAGTAGGATCAGACACAACACTGTCCACTCCGGCACCAAAAGACTGCAGGCTTTTTAAATTACTTAATCCAGACAACGAACCTTTCGGTTGCTTCCATACAACAGCCATCTGCACTTGCTCTGGTGCGCTGTAATCAGGCCATTGCTGGATAAGAACGCCAGGCAATAACGCATTTAGCTGTGCAACTAAAGAATCTAACTTACGATCGGGGATCACCAAGGCTATCGACATCTGTTCACCAAAGCTTCAAGTTTTCGTCATATCACTGACACGGGTTCAACTCATTCTAACCGAGCCTGAAGAACCAAGGCCAACAATTCGCAGGAGCTTTGTATGCTGCATTGTCGAACTATCTTCTTGTCTGACATTCATCTGGGTAACAAAGATTGTCAGGCCACCTATCTGTTGAACTTCCTCAATCAAACCAAAGCTGACACTATTTACCTGCTGGGCGATATCCTTGACCTCTGGGCTATGCAAAAACAAGTATGCTGGAGCCCGGAGCAAAATGCAGTGATCCAAAATCTGCTGGCCAAAGCCGACCAAGGAACTGAAGTCATTTATATTCCCGGCAACCATGATGAGGAGTTCCGTCATTGGGCTGGTCGTCAGTTTGGTACTATAAAACTGCAATTACGCGGCTGCCACACCACTGCTCTTGGCAAAAAGCTGCTGCTGTTACACGGCGATGAGTTCGATAAAGAAGTCAATTTTGGTCGCTTTCACGCTTGGTTGGGTGACAATTTATATGACTTTTTATTGTTTTTAAATCGCTGGAGTAACCGTATTCGCCGGGCTTTAGGCGGACGCTATTTTAGTCTGGCAGCCTTTATCAAAAGCAGAGTCCCGGGAGCTCAGCAGGCCATAGCCCGCTACAGAGATGCGGCAGTCGCCAAAGCTAAACGTAGTGGTTTTGATGGAGTAGTTTGTGGTCATATCCATCACCCGGAAATCAGCCTGCAGGATGGTATTATTTACTGCAATGACGGCGACTGGATTGATAACTGCACGGCATTGATAGAGCAACAAGATGGTTCATTAACCCTGTACCATTGGGCAGAACAAAGTCATACTTTAGCCGCTATGCCAATAGCTGTGCCGGCGGAAGAACAACCAGCTCAAAGCAAAGTAGCCTGAGGCCTTTCGCATTTGAAATTACAGCTTTGTGGACAGCGATCACATCCCCAGTCACATAGTGAAGCTATGCATCTGGGGTTTCACTCACTTGTCGCCCGTCTGCAACTTCAAGTGTTGGCAACATACAGAGCCAGCTCTGATTAAAACTTCTACAAAAAGCCATAAATCTGACGCATTTTTGTCATGTTAACCCCCTACTCTCAACACAGCGAATGGTTCTTACAGAGATAAAGCTATGATCAGTGTTGACCAAATGATGCAGACGCATCTGCCAAAACTCGAACAAAAACCCTGGTTAGCCAAACCGGTCAAAGGGGCCTTACGCCAACTCTTACACGAACAGGAATTTGTCGCCTTTGCCAAACGTTACCCGCATTTGCAGGGTATTGAGTTTGTAGAACAAGTGCTTGATTACTTTAACTTTGCTTATGCCGTTCGCGATAACGAAGTCGAACGTATTCCGAGTACTGGTCGAGTCGTGATTATTGCCAACCACCCGATAGGATCGTTAGATGGCTTAGCTCTGATTAAGCTGGTTCGGGATATACGTCCTGATGTTAAAGTTATAGCCAATCAGCTATTGATGGCGGTTGAACCTCTGCATTCTCTGCTGTTGCCCGTCAACAATATGAGCGGTGGTACAGAACGTAGCCGTATTGACCGTATCAGCGATCATCTGGCGGCTGAGGGTGCGTTGATCTTATTCCCAGCAGGTGAGGTATCGCGTTTAAAGCCAAACGGTATCAGAGATGGCAAATGGCACGGCGGATTTTTACGCTTTGCGATGAATGCCAAAGCCCCTATCCTGCCTATCTATATAGATGGCCGCAATTCTGCGATCTTTTATGGCGCTTCGATGATTTATAAACCCCTTGCCACTATGCTGCTGGTTCAGGAGATGTTTAACCAAAAGCATAAAAACATAGCGATGCGTATAGGTGAACAAATTCCTTATGACAGTTTTGCCCACCTTCAGTTAGAAACTCAGGCCAAGGTAAAGCTGTTCAAAAAGCATTTGTATCGTCTTGCAAAAGACAAATCACCGCTGTTTAAAACTCAAACGGCGATAGCCCATCCCGAAGATCGTATTTTACTGAAAAAGGCTGTGGAAGCTTGCCCTCGGTTGGGGGAGACTAGTGATGGTAAACAAATTTACTTATATCAGTATCAACAAAGCTCGCCTGTACTGCGTGAAATTGGTCGCTTGCGTGAAATTGCTTTTCGGGCTGTAGGCGAAGGCAGTGGTCAGCGCCGTGATATCGATCAATATGACAGTTATTATGAGCAGCTGATTTTATGGGACAAAGACGACTTAGAAATAGTGGGTGCCTATCGTTTCGCTAATACGGCTAAGGTGATGAAAGACAAAGGCATGACAGGGTTATATACAGCATCTTTGTTTCAATTTAATCAAGCTATGACACCTTATTTGGATCAGGGGCTGGAACTAGGTCGTAGCTTTGTACAACCACGTTATTGGGGCAAACGTAGCCTGGATTATTTATGGTACGGCATAGGCGCTTACTTAAAACAAAACCCGGATATTCGCTATTTGTTTGGTGGTGTTAGTCTCTCCAATAGCTACCCTAAGGCTGCGCGGGATTTAATGGTGTACTTTTACAGCCTGTATTTCCACTGCCCCGAACAAAGCGCTGTACCCAATGTGCCTTACGAACTGCCGATGGATACCTTAAGCCAGCTACAGCAACATTTTAGCGGTGATAACTACAGTCAGGATTTTGTCCAGTTAAAGCATTTACTGGCCAATATGGGCGTTAGCATCCCTACATTATATAAACAGTACAGTGAACTGACTGAACCCGGTGGTGTGCGTTTTCTGGCTTTTGGTGTAGACCCGGATTTTTCAGATTGTGTAGACGGCTTAGTGCTGGTGGATATGACAATGCTGAAAGACAATAAAAAGTCCCGTTACATGCCTTAAATACTATCAAACCTGAACTCGGAATAAGCCGTGAAACTGAATAGACATCTTTTCGCGCCTCTGTGAGTTGCTCCGTCTAGCCATAGCTTGCTATGGCTAGACGGAGCGCCTTGAGATCCACAAAAATTTGTGCATTCAGTCAGCANGACGGAGCGCCTTGAGATCCACAAAAATTTGTGCATTCAGTCAGCAAAGACTTTGGTTGCTTAACGTAATAATTTTACTTCGTTAATTTAATTCATTAAATCGAAAAAAGTCGGCACTCATTATCCCGAGTTCAGGTCATCAAACATTAATGACGACAAAAGCCTGTTGATTCGGGCTTTTTTGTTTTTGAAGTCTGCATTTGTTGTTTTAAATCAATAAAACTGACAAAGCCCAAGCAAAGCCCCCCTGATTATTGATCTGGGGCAAAGTTTCACGGCAGCAGAAGCGCAGAATGACGCCAGTTTCTTAAGTTAAGGATCATTCTGATGAAAACAAGTTATAAAACAATCGCCTCTTTGCTATTCGCAGTCTCTGCTGCACCTGCCCTGGCTAATTGGTCAGTCAATGTTGGTGCTATTACTGTTGCACCACAGGACTCCAGTAGTCACCTGAATGTAGTAGAAACTGTGGCAGGTTTACCGGCCAATTCCACAGAGTTGGCTGTAAATAACAATACCCAGTTGGGCATTACTATCGACTATCAACTGAATAAAAACTGGACCATAGAGCTGATTGCGGCTACTCCCTTTAGCCATGATATCGAGGTGAAAGGATCAGCTATTAATGGTTTACCTATAGGCAGCACTAAACATTTGCCACCTACTCTATTAGCTCAGTACCACTTTGACTTGGGCGATAGTAGATTTGATCCTTTTATCGGCTTAGGTTTGAATTATACTAAGTTCTTTCAGGAAGAAGTATCAAGCGAACTAGTCAGCACCCTGCAGGCTCTGAATGTTACGGATGCAAATGACAAAGTAGAGCTGAAATTAAAAGATTCACTGGGCCTTGCCATGCAGGCAGGTGTCAATATCAAGCTTGCCGACAACTGGAGCGCTCATCTGATGCTGAGCAAAATGGATATCGAGACTGAAGGTCGGGTGCAGGTCAATGGCACTACTATTCAGTCAGTCGATGTGACCATTGACCCTTACGTCTGGATGGTCGGCGCTCGTTACTCCTTTTAAGTTATAATCCTCAAGCTGGTTCCGGGTGGCTTTTGAACGCGACCCGGAGCTATTTAACCAAAGCCCAGGTCGGTCAGGATTCGACAGCTAATTTATCTAGATAAGGCTGAGGTAGATCGAACTGAATACCAATAGATAAGCCACGTTCTTCCAGTCTGGAGTTGCGAACTTCTCCCTGAATGTGCTGGTCAATACCTGTTTTTTCACACTCTATATGTAAAATTATAGGGGCCAGATTTACTTTACTGCCCTGATGAGAAGGGTCAAACAGAAAACGGCAGCCTCCGCTGGATACATCAATAACGTGGCCACGGAAACTACGGGCATGCTGAACTACTTCAAGATTTAAACGCACTGAAGCAGGAATAAAAATACTATTGCGTCTCTGAGTCCGCAGGGCACGGCGTTGGATCTCGGCTGGAAAGCTAATCACCACTAACTTTTCCGGAAACCTCATCAGTTGTAATAATTCAGATTTAAACGCAAAACACTCACCAACTGAATCTTCCACCAGGAAACGGCAAACGACCATCAAACCATTAATAAAAAACCTGTCAGGTAAGCTATCGTCATCAAGCCGGAACAGCACATATTTACCTGCTTTATAACCCACCAGCTCGCAGCTACAACGGCTTTTTCGTTGATCCAGTAATTCCAGATCAAAACGCTGACCAATTTTGACATGTGACAACCATTCTCTATTGTCATGCGGTTCGGAACTCACAGCTAACTGCATACCTTATCCTTTAGTACCTTGCGACGTCTTGTCAGCCATCTCGCTTAGTGGGGGTTAGTAAAAAGAGTTAGAGCTAGAGTGTGTAAAAAATTAACACGTCACGCAAGAACAAAATGAAAATAACTGCACATACAATAAAAACGAATGGTTTATTTCAAACCTTTGCCAGCTAACACGCAGTGGAGATCCGCAGTGCCATTGAGTGATTATTTGGTGAGAAAACAGCTCCTCTTTTTAACCCACTATCTTAATGATTAAAACCTATCCAGAAAATTAGACACTCATTATTCAGAGGTCAGGTTAGCTTTCCGCAGCGCAAGGAATAGAAACACCATGATCGCTAAGCTCTGTTTTTACTGAAGTTAGTTGTATCTTTGGCGATAGTTATGAAAAGTAAAGAATCCACCTTCTGAAGAAGGTG
>NZ_RZUF01000032.1 GCF_004005375.1 Rheinheimera sediminis
TTTCAGAAACGGCAAGCTGTTTTTCGGGACTATCTAATCAAGTGATTGATACGCCAGATAAACCCCATCAGCTGTTAAAGCCTGTTTGGCGAAAGCGGTAATGGCTTTAGTGTCGTTATGACGAATGGTATGCAGGCCACACTGAGCAAACTCGCGTTCTACTTCTTTAAAAGCGCCAGCCAGTTTAGTGTTGGTTTGTGTTGGGCCTTGCAGTGGCAGTAGTATGTTGTCTTTTTTCAGAACATCGTTTTGCGCTAAACGGTCAAAGCGTCCCAGCCAGGTTTGAGCGTGATCCAGAATTTTTCCGGCGTTTTTATGCTGGAATGCCAGAGGGCGGATCACAAAGGTGTCGTTGGTTTTTGCAACCAGCGGGAAGGTTATTTCGTCATAGCGGCCAGCAAGTGCCTGCTTTTTAAAATGAGCAAGCTTTTCAGTTTTCAGCTGAGCCCTGATGGCGCGAACCATTAACTGTTCCTGATATTCTTCGGTCAGAAAAGCACGGTGAACCAGTTGTTCAAATAAGTGATCTGCCAATTCGGCAGGCTTTTTATCCACGTACATAGTGCGAAGGTCTGAGTAACGCACCAGCGTTTCCCGAGGTCGCACTAATTCCTGCATTGCCGCCACCAACTCTTTGGGTAATACAGTAGTGCCGTAGTCTTTAATGCGTTTCAGCTCGTTTTGCACTGTAGTAATGGTGGTTTTGTATAACTTGCCTTCAACATCTTCAAAGAAATCGGTCACTCTGGCAAAGCGGGTTGGAGCTAAGCGGAATTCAAAAGCAGCTTGTTCAGGAGCGCACAGCACTATGCCGACGTTGGCGAATTCGCCCGTCTCTGTATGAGGTAAAAACCTTACTATCGCATACTGATATAAAGTCTTCATATCAGAGCCTCCCAAAACTCGTCTGTTCTGAATAATGCCAAATTGGCTGAAATATGAGCCAAATAATCAGGCTCTGCAGCTAACCATTCTTCTGGCAGACTGGCAGCATACTGGGCTAAACCCTTGAGCGCAATCTCTAGCTTAGGACTGTAGTAGTCTCGCCAAAGTTGATCGTGCTGCTGGTTAAACCAAAACGGGTAACCTAAGTGTAGCGATGCATTTTGTGCAAAGTTGTAGTCCGGGTCAAAAGCCAGATTATGGTCCACTACGACATAACTGTTCGAGTGCCCGTCCAGGAATAAGTTCGGGTTCCCACCGCTTTGGCCCATAGTTCTGTCTTCGTTTTTGATCCAATAATCAAACAGAAATAAATCTTTTGCGAATTGTGTGGGCAGGCTTTGCTGTGATGAAGGCGAGAGTTCAATCATGCCTTTCACTTGCCTCGAAGCAAAAACTACAGAGTTGCCGTCGCCCAGTATTTGACGTGCTGTGTCATTATAAGTCAGTAACTGTGCAGGTAAGTAAGCGGCTTGATGTGCTGGTACATTCAGGCCAAAGGCTCTGCCTAAGAACGCACACACCGCTTCGTTAATTAAACCTTTGGTGGTGGCTTGTGGGCCTTTAATGTAATACAGCTGATCGTCAGACAAACGACAAAGCCAGGGTTCGGTGCGGCCCTGAGTTGCCTTTTCCTGCAGTTCTTCCACTTCAAGCAAAGTTAAACCCCGCAAGTGTCTGTTATCGCTGTTGAATAAAACCAAGTTAAAACAGCGTAGTGGGAAGCACAAGCTCTTTTTCGGGACTAGCAGCTCAATGAGTTTATCAAGACCTAGCTAGACCACCTCAACGAAAGCCATCAAAGCTAAAAATCTGCTCTACCGGTACTTCGAAGTAACGTGCCATTTGCAAAGCTATCACCACAGAAGGCGTAAAACGGCTGGTTTCTACTGTGCTGATGGTTTTACGGGAAACACCAATGGCGTCGGCCAGTTGCTGCTGCGACAGCCCTCTGGCCGCGCGCAGCTGTGCAATTCTGTTGTACAGGGTTTGCTCTTCCATCAATTGGTTTCCTGCGCTGGCTCGTCTTGCTCATCCAGCACTGTGCGCAAACTTAGATAAAAGCTCAGGGTGCCGATGAATATCGTCAGCAATGGAAACAGCTGAAATGAGATCCACTGCGGGTCGCCATGCTTGTTGATTAAATTGGTTGCAGCATACCCCGCAAACGCTATCGTAATCGTTAAGTGAAATGCCAGTGTGGTGGCCCGCTGAAAACGGCTGCGTAAATATTCGTCCTGAAAATCACCACATATCTCGCGGATTTTCCAGCCGTACGACAGCAGTTTGGGGAATTTTCTCACTTTGACTAAAAAATAAATCAGAGAAAGGAGAATACCAAAACCGAATACATCGCTGAGTGTGCTCATTTGAAACCAAAATAAACTGATATCTTTTAACAGTTGAAAGCCAGTGAGCAGCGCAACAAAGAGTGCACCGAACAGAGCGGCTTTTACGCAATTTTCCTGATCTTCGATAGTCCATATAGCCATAATAAGTGTTCCTTTTTTATCAATGGAAGATACCTTAAGGTATCAATATGGAACCTTAAGGTGTCAGTGTCAAGTTTTTTGATACCTTAAGGTTATATTTTTTGTGAAGTATAAGATCATCAGTATTAGTTGGTGGGGGCCATATGACACTGCATGCCTAAAGCAACTGCAGGCACATCAGGCCTGTAAGCTTTGTGCCAGATGACTACATGTGACTTTGTTTCTTCCGTTGTCTTTTGACGAATACAGCGCATTGTCGGCATGTTCATAGAGTTTGCGCCAGTCTTCGATATTTGTAATGGATGAAGCAACCCCTATGCTCACCGTCAGCCTAATGTTATTCCCGGCAAAAGCTAAAGGCGTATTCGCCACCTTTTCTCTAATGCGCTCGGCAATACTTCGCGCCTCATCCTCTGACGTATCTGGTGCAACAATTAAAAACTCTTCACCGCCAACCCTGAAATTTAAGTCATAGTCACGCTTAGATTGCTCAGCTAAACGACAGACATGCTGAATGGCGGCATCACCAGCGGCATGACCGTGCTGGTCATTGATCGTTTTAAAATAATCAATATCTATCATGATAAAGCTCAGCACTCCGCCCTCACGTTTACTTCGGCTGAACTCCACCGCTATTTTTTTCTCGAGAGACTTTCGGTTTAACCAGCCGCTTAGCTCGTCTATGAAGGCAAAATTTCGCAGCCTGCTCTCTTTTCTCCAAATAACTATGGTGGAGAAACTTATTGTGAGTAAGAAGATGTATAACATCAAAGATAATGTTCCGGAGGTCTGCATATAATCGTTTCCTACCAGCGTCAGGTCCAACTCATCATTGAGCAGTAAAGGAAATCTTAAAATCAGCTGAAGCAAAAAAAGCACAAGGGTAAATATCAATACATGAAAAGCCTTTGCGTCTTCTCTGTTGTCTCTTTTCGAAAACAAAATCAATAAACCAGCTGCGGTAAGCGCGATCATCATTGGATAAAAGGTAATGATCCGGTTTTCAACAGATGACATGATTGGCTCAAAGCCATGTAAGCCAATGGTTATTAAAAAAGCTACCGGAATAAGGGTTCTGATATTTTTATTGAGCACCAGCAGGCTAATTCCGCTTAGTACTGCGGTATGGGCGGCCATGTAAAAACTATTAGCAAGCATGGGCAAAAATGCGTCAGGCGCAGCGGGAAACGTCAGGATCAAGCCGGTCGCATTGGATAAAAAGAAGCAGACACCGGCAATCAGCCAGTCAATCAGATAGCGTTCTTCTGGTGAGGTCTGCAAAAGTACCGCCAGGGTCACCACTGTGCTCAGGCTGATCAGTGCAGTGCAAATTATCAGGGTAAAAATATCCATTTACTTACTCAATCCTTTGTTTGCAAACTACCTTTGTGGCTTTCCATTCATATCCCACTACACAAAGTTCATGTTTTTTTGCCGTCCTGACAACCATAGTGTAGTGGTCTGAACGTGAGCAGGTTTGATGGTAGAAAGCATCACTCTTTTAGTCTAAGGCCGGTGAACTGGCCCTGTCCAGCAAGAAAAAAATCGGAGTCAGGTCTAATGCCCCGAGCCCCAGTGCAATCTGAAGTTGCGGATGAAAAGCGGGAAGGTATTTAGCGGGCGATCTAAAGGCTAAAACGCCAAAAAGAACTGAACTGCCAAACTTCCTTTTCCGGCAACCTATGTAAGCTGCATGTGGTCTTCTCCCATTTTTGATTGTTTGCAATTCAATCATGGCGCAGCGATACCGCGGTGGGAGAGCATCACATCAGGTTATGTAGGGTTGTCACTCGTTTAGCACTAAGNCATGGCGCAGCGATACCGCGGTGGGAGAGCATCACATCAGGTTATGTAGGGTTGTCACTCGTTTAGCACTAAGTTAGCGCAGTTTTTTGGCAAATGGCCAGCTGTTTTCTGGATAAAGTGCCTGAGTGGACAGCCCGTGGCTTGCTGTAACTCCTTTTAAGTGTGCAACCGAGTTGACTGGAAGGTGATATGTGCCCATGCTTTGCATCATTAATGTGCTACGAGCATATGTCATGTTGAGATGGTTATGCCTAAGTATAGTCTGTTGTTATTCTGCGTTCGCACAGGATAAGTTTGAAGTACTTGCCGTGGAATACCCTCCTTTTACTACCAGTAAGGCTGCTGATGACGGCCTAGCATTTCTGGTGTTAAGACAAGCTTTTCCAGCCTATAAATTTAAACCGCTGATGGTACCGCCAAAGCGTGCTTATAACATGATCCAAAATGGCCAATGGTGCATGAGTTTTTACCCCGGCAGTGAAGGTGTGGCGACGGATAAATTAGTACTGTCAGAGCAGGCCATTAAAATTGGCCTTGTTCGTCTGCGCCAGCAAGAGCCCTTTACGTGGACGGATCTCGATGAGTTGGTGGGGTTGCACATTGCACTATTACGAAGTGGTGAAGATTCTCCGTTTGCGTCCAGATTTTATCAGGCAGGGCTTGTGGTTACCTTTACTGAAACCATTCAACAGTCGATGGATTTAGTCATGCGCCAGCGTGTAGATATTGCCATGTATGACGATTACAACTTTATGCAACTGCCCGCGGCACTTCGAGAAAAACTGCAATTCTCAGACAGTATGTTGCTGCAGACGCCCATCACTTTGTTCATCAACCCCCATTGCAATAACCTACTGCCAAGAGCGATTCAGCTACGTTTAGTGCCGTCAGTTAAAGACAAAGCTGCGGCAGCGCATTAAGTGGTTGCTTGCCGCCGCGCTACAACGTCAGTGACTTTAGATAGGCTTATGACTTATTTTGAATCACAGTAAATCATTTTGTTCAAACAGCGGCGCACTGTGTTTGGGACTCTTCGTCAGCTATATCCTCAGGGGCAGCTGACGACTCAACCACAGGTTTATTCGGCTTTATTTGCCGCTGTTTTTGCTCTGACCGCTTGTTTTTACTGACTAGTGTCAGCAGGCGGTGAGTTGGTGCTTTGCAAAGAGGGTGCCTGAGCAAACTGAACAAGAACCCTTCTTTATGGTTCAATAGAATGATGGCCGCACTCATAGATCCACCAACAAGAGACGGACTGGGCTGGCCGCAGTCCGTTTTTTAATCAAGCCACCTCCATAGTACCTGTTTGCTGTAATTGATAAAGATAGCTGTCATAGTCGAGCAACAGAGGTTGAAAAATATGTCGGGTATTGGTCACCATAGCAGCGCGGCCGAGACATAGTTCGTGGTACTGCTGTTGTAGCCCGGTTGAGGCCAGGTAACTTTGGATAAACAGCAGCCGGGCTTCATCTGTATCAAAGGCAAAGTCATCCCCCACATATTGATAAGTATCGCCATAGGGATCAGTTAACACCGGGACACCTAAGGATAAAGCTTCAACTGCAGAGGTGCCGCCGCCCTGGCGACGCGGGTTGAGCAGGAAATGGCATTGGCCGATGAGATCAATGGCATTCAGAACCTGACCGGTAAATTCAGTGCAAGGCAGCAAGTCTGTTGGATAGTTTGAATATGTACTGGTGCCAATCAATACAAAATAAGCACCGGGAAATGTCTGCTTGATCCGGCGCATGGTGGTAAAGAAGGCTGCGGTCAATTCTTCTTCCAGCCTATAGCCACAGATCGCAAACAGGGTTTTGCTATCGGCAGCTGAACTGGTTTTCACAGCTTGGTGTGGACGCAGCCGAAACGGCAACTGACTACAAAGTACCGGATGTGGCAGTTGCAGCCTTGCTATATGTTGCGTATCTGCTTCAGTGAGCTCACGCTGTGCCACTGGTACCATATACTTCGGCAGTTGCAACGAGGTTACGCAGGGGATCGCCAGCACCGGGCGCGCTCGCCCAATCCATTCTGCCGCCGGATTTAACCCGCCTACACAAAAAATATAGCGTGGATTGGTGTGGTTGATAAATTCAACCAGTTCCTGCAGGTGCGCGGGAATTTCATTGGTATCCAGCTGAATAAATGAAAACTGCTGCCCCCAGCATTGGACAGCAGAGCCTTGGCCTGGGGCGCTGGTCACCTGGCGCGAGTCCAGATTAATCTGAATATCTGCCTGATAATACTCATCTGTGACATTGCCAAAAAATGCTGGTGCTGGCATGGGGTAATACATTTGATAATTGCGGGCAACTGTGCCGGTACAAATCACCACCACCTGCATCCCCATCTGTTGCAGGCAGCTGGCGTAGTTTAATGTGGTTAGCGTTGGGCCATGTTGGGCTGTTAAAAACTGATTGGTGATGATGACCGCAACCTGTTGATTGCCTTCATCGAGCAGTGGCTGCACCTGGCAGACCTGCTGCGCCTGTTGGCAATAGCTGTCGATCAGGGATTCATAAAATGGCCTCAACTCTATCTCGATCAGCGAACCGGTAAAGGAGGCCCGCATCAGTTGACTGTACCACATGTTTTTTTGAATAAAATTCAGCTGTTGATACTGCTGCCAAATCAGTTCCTGACAAGCTGACGGATCAGCAGAGAGCAGCCATTGCAATTGTTGCCAGACTTGTAAGGCAAAGGATTGCGGTTGAAATTGCGCTAGCACGGCCAGTTTGTCGGGGAGGGGTTGCAGGGAAAACACCCTGTTGTCCCATCGATAAAAAGCGACCGTTGGCGGCTCTATGGGGTCGGCTATCCTTTCTGAAGCGCTTTGTTCGGCGATTTGTGCCTGAAGAAATTGTTGGTCGTAATCCAGCAGTAGTGCAAGGGTTGGTTCCATAAAAGTGACATCCAGTCTAGAAATTTTCGCAACTAAAAGAAGTATCGGAACAACTTTGGAATACTTTAATCAGGTTGTAGCAGGCAGGGCTGGCGCAGCATTGTTTGAGGTTTGCAGTGTTAGGGCAGTTCAGGCCAGTTTGTCGTGCCAGCCTTGTTTTCTTGTATCAAAGATTATCCATCACAGGCCAATGAAAAAACCGAATGGCCGCGACAAAATAGCCAAGGTAACGCCAGATAGAGTGGCTGGTGCTGGGTATATTGCCGGGCTGGGCATTGAGAATAAGAGTTGAGATCATTTTTTTTCCAGGAGTGCTGTGGGTTTTTAACCAGAACAGCATGACAGCGAAAGCAGGAAATAGTCAGGATAATAAAAAATCAGTAGGCCGCTGAATGCTCTCTTCGCTGCTCAGGTAGCCCTTGCCATATTTGAAGTTTCGGCGAGGCGACAAGCCAGTGAGATGCCCCAAGTATAGTAAAGCTATGTCACTGCGGCGAGATGGCGCAGTAATCAGGTTTTATCCGTAAACTTGATACCGGTCCGCCACTGAGGATGGCAGGAGACAAGAATGAGCTTGGATAATACCGGTGTGTATTCACCTCTGGTTGTGGTAATTTTAGTTACTTTTGACAGGATGGAGCACAACCTTTAATGCAGCAATCGGGCTGGCGGCGTATGAGTGTTTTAGCACTGTGCTCAGTTGCTATGGGGTTGTATTTTCTGCTGTTTCACGATTCCAGACTGCAGGTTGAAGCCGATTTGTTGCAGGCCAGTGGGCAGTTAAGCTGGTTGAAAAAACATAGGTACGGCTTTCATTTTGCGTTGAAAGATCAGCAGCAGCTCTTTAGTTATTCGAACAATGCAGGCTCATCTGATCAGGTAAAAAAAGCACTGGAGACAGCCGGCGAAAAGCAAGTGTCGCTGCGGTATCAAAAGAAAACTCATGGCCCGCTGTTTTCGGATGACAGATATCACTCGGTGTGGGACATCCAGATTGATCAGCAGGTGGTCAGAACTTACCCTCAGATCAAGTCTGCCATCACAGCCAGTGAAAAACTTGTGCCATGGTTAGGTTGGTTTTTTGTTTGCGCCGGATTTTACCTCGCTTACGACGCCAGAAAAGCCTACTGCAATATCAAGCGTAACGCTCAATTTCATCATTTGTTTCCGTGGGGTTAAACTGCGATTTTGGGGGACTGTTTTATGATTCCAGCCGAATATTGGGCTAGCTGGGTAGCAGCTTTTAGCTCTGGCAGAACCATGGCGCCAAGTTTTTCCCCTTCTGCCAATGTCAGCTGTAGTGGCAAAGAAAAAACAGCCTGAGCTGCATTGTCCTGCTAATCAGGCTCAAACTAAAGTCAGATGCCTGGCTACACAAGTTCTGTGCTAGTATCGCTATAACATAGTACTAGTGTAAGGCTGCATGTTGAGACATCTTTCAGTCAAAGCTATTTTTCATCTGGTTTCAATGTTGGTCAGTGGCACCTTTTCGGGCTGTCTCAGCGGCTTTAGCACGCTACAGCGTTATTTGTTGTTATTTCTGCTTATTTTAACTCCTGGTTATCTATCTGCAGCGCCTCAGGTTTCACGTTTATCCCCAGACAATGGATTAAGTCAGGGGGTGGTGTATAGCATGAAGCTGGACGACAAAGGCCAGTTGTGGTTGTCGACTGAAAGTGACCTGGACCGCTACGACGGCACCAGTATTGAGCACCTCAGAAGTGAGCTTAAGTTAAGCCATGATGTAGTCTGGGATTTCGACTTTGTTACCAGCCATAACGTGCATCTGGCAACAGCCGATCTTGGTCTTTTAGACGTAGATTTAGCCAGCGGGACTGTGCGTTATTTACAGCAGGAACTTGATCCGTCTTTTTCCCGCAGCGAAGCTATTAGCTTAATTCGGCAGGATAATGAGCAAAACCGCTGGTACGCCAGTGCTTTACGTATCTATCGTATGGGCCCGGACCATCAACTGACGGAAGAGTTTCGTTTTAGTGACAAAGACCCGCAAGAACACTATATCAGGGACTTGTTACGCCTGGACAACAGACTGATTATTGCGACCTCTATGGGGTTGTATCAGTACGACTTACCCACAAAAACACTACAGGAAATTCACTATTTGCCTCGTTCGGCTTCAGCCGATCAGCGCAACAGTAAGACATTAGTACTGCACGATCAGCACTTGTTGATTGGTACTGTCGCCGGCTTATACCAGTTGCCGTTGCAGGCCTTGTCCGAACAGTCCTCAGTCACAGAGGCTAAAACTATATTGTCTGAGCACAATGTCTGGAAACTAAAACTTTCACGGCAGGCTGAATTATTAGCAGGCACCAATGCAGGCTTTTTAAAAATCGATCTCGCTACAGGTGTTGTTGAAACCTTGTTTCAGCCTGGTCAAACAGCTTATGCCTATGCGGACGATACCATTCTGGATTTTATTGAATTAGCAGAGGGGAGATATTGGTTAGCATCACGCGGTGACGGCGCTTATTTTCTGGACCTGAACGCTAAAGGATTCAACAATATCTACAACCGAACAGGTGAACGCAGGCTGAGTCACAATTTTGTGTTTGGTTTGTATGGCAGCGAAGCCGGGTTATGGATTGGTACTCAAAATGGCTTGAATTTATATGACTGGCAAAGTGGCCAAATGGAACAGCTGTTAGTCCATAGCGACACTGCTGCGCCCGACTCTGATGCGGCCATCTATGGTATCTATCCAGATAAGGAACAGCCTTACCTTTGGTTGTTAACAGGCCTTTCTTTGTTAAAGTTTGACACTGTGGAGAAGCAACTGGTGTCCGCTGGCTCAGGGGCAGACGCAGCGTTTTTCCAACAGTATTTTTATAGTATCACTCAAACGGCAACAAAGGAGTTGTTGGCCTTCAATGGCCAGGGCGCATTTCGGATTGATGCTGACAACAAGGTGGAAAAGCTGCAGTCCCTGTCCGCCTTTTTGCAAGCTCCGGAAGATGCACAGTGGTTTGGTTTGAACCCTGCGAATCACAATGAACTACTGTTTTTTTATCAAAGGGCTATCTGGCGTTATGAGCCAGAGCAGGACAGAGTGTCTAAAGTGTACCAGGTGCCTGAGCGTTATAAGGATCTGGTGATGTTTGGTGAAGGCATGCAACAGCTGGATCAAAGCCTCTGGTTGTTGATCTCAGGTTTGGGCCTGGTTGAATTGGATGCGCAAAGCCTTACTGAAAAAAGTCACTTTTTTAGTGCTGAATCACCTGAGTTAACCACCACTATTTTGTATGGATTACAGCGGGATCAGCAGGGCTATTTATGGATGAGTAGTCATTCAGGCTTGTGGCGCTTTAACCCGATGAAGAAGTTGGTGCGGCAATTTACTCATAGAAATGGTTTGGCCTACAACGAGTTCAATAGCAGCTCCAGTTCCTTTATACCACAGCAGAATAAGTTGGTATTCGGCTCACAGAGAGGCGTCACCTTCTTTAATCCTGCTGAATTTTTTTCAGCCCAAAGCGCTCAACCTCAGCTATACATTACCAAAACTACGCTGGAATCCAGAAGTACTGCAGCTAAAGCTATTCCAGTTGTGGCAGACGAAATCAGACTTTCTCATGATGATTTTGGCCTTAAGATCCAGCTAGCTACTTTTGATTACCAATCCGACGGAGACAGCAGATATCATTTTGATCTGAGCGGGCCTGTAGAACTGCCTGACTATTTTAAGTCTGCTCCTCAGTTAGCTTTACCCAATTTAAAGCCAGGTGATTATAGTGTACGTATCACTGCGTTTAATGCTGCGACTGAGCAGTCGAGTAAGCCTGCTTTGCTGAAGATCACCGTTGCTTACCCGCCCTGGCGCAGCCCATTGGCTTACGCCTCTTACATCGCAATGTTAGTCACTATGGCGCTGTTTTGGATCGGCTATAGGGTGA
Organism: Rheinheimera sediminis; assembly: GCF_004005375.1. Taxonomy (GTDB): domain Bacteria; phylum Pseudomonadota; class Gammaproteobacteria; order Enterobacterales; family Alteromonadaceae; genus Pararheinheimera. Next base: position 11,058 of record NZ_RZUF01000032.1, read on the forward strand.
GGCAGAGAGCCCTGTTAATGGTGCAGCATGAGGCGTTAAAGCAACTGAATAATAAGCTGGAACTGTCTATGGCCATTGCCTCCAGCGATGTTTGGGAGGCCGACTTGCTGGAGGACCATTTATCTTACAGTAACAGGATGTCGCTGGTGTTTAGCGAATCACGGCAGAGCTACAGTCTTGATGATTATTTGAATCTGCTTCATCCAGCAGACAGAGCAGGATTTTACCAGAGCTGGCAAGCATTGAAAGCGGCAGAAAGCTTAGAGTTTAACTGCACCTACAGAATAAAAGCGAAGAGCGGCGACTGGCTTTGGTTTAAAGATGTCGGGAAAGTTGCGGCAGTACAGGCGAGTAAGGCGAGCAAAGTCTACGGCTTGTATACGGATATCACAGTACAAAAGCTCACTGAGCTCGAGCTGGAACAACTTTCTCACTATGATCAAATTACGGGGTTACCAAACCGTAATTTGCTGCAGCAGTATCTAATGCAAGAAGATAGTGGTTTTGACTTTAAAGCCTTTATTGTTGTCAAATTACAGCAGTTTAGTGAAGTAAAAAGCGCTTTTGGCGATTTAGCTGCCAATTCGGTACTGCTGCAGATTTCATCGCGTTTGCGCAGTCAGATCAGTACGCCCGACTTGTTGATCCATGCCGCGGAATCTACCTTTATTGTGGCGCTTTGCTCTGCAGATACAGCACAGCTTGCGTTCTTGTCTGAGCGCTTGCTAGCTGTTGCTTCAGAACCTGTGATAGTGCAAGAGCGGGATATTACTATTCCCTGTGCTGCAGGCACTGCCAGCCAAACCAAGATGCAGGAGTCGGCTCAGCAGTTGTTAAATCAGGCTGAGCTAGCCTTGCGTGTTGGCAAAGAGGGCTCAGGTCAGCAGCACTTGTCATATCAATCTGGTTTGTTGGAGCAAACCAGAGATAAATTTATAGTGCAGCAACAGTTAAGGGAGGCGGTGAAGCAAGGCCAGTTGCTGAATTATTACCAGCCTATTGTCAATGCAAAAACAGGTCAGCTTGTTGGTATCGAGTTGTTGAGCCGGTGGCAGCTAGAGGGTAATTTTGTCTCACCTGATGTATTCATACCCATAGCTGAAGGTATAGGTATTATTGACGATATTGCGTTTCAGTCGCTGGCAACAGCCTGTGATGATTTGCACATTCTGCATGAGTCCGGCGAGTTTCCCTATGTGTCTATTAACCTGACCGGAGCCCAGTTGTGTTCAAGCTCTGTGCTTGAAACTTTTAAGCAGATAGTAGCGCAGAAAGCTATTGCACCAGCTGATATAAAGCTGGAAATTACTGAATCGACCCTGATCCGTAATCAAGAAAGTGCTATTCGCAATATGAATGAATTGCGCAGTGCCGGCTTCCAGATTTTCCTGGATGACTTTGGCACAGGCTACTCTTCACTGAAATATATTCAGGATTTTCCGCTGAATGCCATCAAAATTGACCGCAGTTTTGTCTCTAATATCAGCAACAGCACGGCAGTTATTGACACTATCATTACTCTTGCTGAGAGTTTAGGTGTGATCTGTATAGCAGAAGGCGTAGAAACATCAGCAGAGCGGGATTATTTGCTGAATAAAGGTTGTAGTTTTATGCAGGGGTATTTCTACAGCAAACCTGTAGCGATCAAAGAGCTGCAGGATTTTTATCAGGCTGTACAGCCTGAGCCATAACACGGAACTTAGTAATTCAACGCAAAAACAGGCCCATTTGTTTCTGTTTTTGCCCAGGTTACCAGCACTGTTCTGCATAGATCAGGCCAGAGACGCATTAATGGCCCTGGCCAGACTTGTGCTTAAAACCGGGTGAAGACTGAACTAAGCCTGACAAGTCGGCCTGATTGATGGGGTGGTCTTTTAACCCGAAACACTGTCGTCTCTGCTACTTTCCCGTGCTACAAAACTAACCTTTTGGGTGGCAACATAACACAGGGTTTTTAGCGCACAACCATAAAGTAAAGTGAGTAAACATACGGCGGTAGCCGGGCCAAAACTACCAGCAAAATTCTCTGCAGTCATGGCGTTGGCAATAGCTACTACTCCGATTAAGGTACTGAAAAAACCAAGCAGCAAGCCGCTTTGCCCCATGACGTCGAAAAAGTGACGGATTTGCTGGTAAGTAATGGGTTCGGAACCAAGTTGCGGGTTCAGTAAAAAAGCTACAGCCTTTTGTAAGGTTTGGCGCGACGTTGCGCCCACGGCAAATAACAGGGCTGACGGAAAAATAAGCACCAGTGAAACAAAATCGTAGAACTGCAAGGGATCTGCCGGGCTGGATACCTGCATAGCCCACAAAGATATGCCAATAAAAAATAACACGCTGAATATAAACACCAGCCAGTCTCCTTTGGTTTGATGTAAAAAATGCCAGCAGCTTGATAGAGCCTGCCGCCTGTACCACCAGCAGGCACGATTTCGGCTTTGCTGTTGTCGTTCGATAAATTCTTCCTGTAAATCACCTAATACTGGCTCTTGCAGCTCATCAGGTAATACCCACTCCAGCAATAACTGGCACAACAATGGCGGCTGTAAGGCCGGTGGCAATGGACCCGGAGGTAAACCTTCAGGTTGTTGTGGTTGTGTTGATGTTCCGGGCACTCTTTTGTTCCACTGAGCGGACTGTGTTTGTTTCATGGATGTAACTCCATCAGATCCTGATGGAGCGCTCCGTGTATAGCTTGCTTTAGAGCTAATCCCTGCCACAGTTGGTCAAAAGCCTGCTTGCTTCTATTCAGAGCCTGCTGGCCTTCAGCTGTGACTGCAAAGTATTTTTTGGCGCGGCCACCCCGTTCAGCTGTGGCTTCACCTAAACGAGCAGTCAGTAAGCCTTTTTGCTCCAGCCGTTCCAGCGTAGTGTACAGAGCGCCAATGCTCAGATCCCGTCCCACCTTATCAGCCAGGTAGAGACGAATTTGGGTGCCGTACGCTTCTGCCTTGAGTTGCAAAACACTCAGCAAAACCATCTGTTCCAGCTCACCAATAAACTTGTCCTGAGCCATTTTTAGTCTCTTTATAAATATTGCTCTACAAAGTAGATTAAATTAAAACGGAAAGCAATACCTCAGCTACTGGTATGCTAAGACCCATATCATCACGCATGGCAGACGCTAGTCTAAGAGGTATCCCTATGTTATTTGAAACCACCACCTTGCCTAATGGCGTGGTGCTGAAAAACCGGCTGGTTAAGGCAGCGATGGAAGAAAATATGGCTGCTGCAGGGCAGAATCCGTCGGCACAGCTGATTGAGTTATACAAGCATTGGGCTTTGGGGGGAGCTGGCTTGTTAATTTCTGGCAATGTGATGGTGAGCCGCAAAGCGTTAACAGGGCCTGGTGGTGTGGTGCTGGATGCCAAATCAGATTTAACTCTATTCAAAGGCTGGGCCGAAGCCGGCCAACTGAATGGCACTAAGCTGATTTTGCAGCTGAATCATCCTGGACGGCAAATGCCAGCCAGTTTAGGGCAAGAGGCGATGGCGCCTTCTGCTATAGCACTGGATTTAGGTCAGTTTTCTAAGATGTTTGCCAGCCCCAGAGCCATGACACTGGATGACATAGCACAATTTAAGCAGCAGTTTTTGCTGAGCAGTCAACTGGCCTTACAGGCCGGTTTTGCCGGAGTACAAATTCATGCCGCTCATGGTTATTTGCTCAGTCAATTTTTATCGCCTCTGGTGAATCAGCGCCAGGATCAGTACGGCGGCAGTTTAGAAAACCGTGCCCGCTTAGTGCTGGAGCTGGTTAGCCTGTTGCGTGCTGAATTGCCTTCAGGTTTTGTGATTAGCCTGAAGCTGAACTCAGCTGATTTTCAGCGCGGTGGTTTTTCCGCTGAAGATGCCCGTCAGGTGGTGTTATGGTTAAATCCGCTGGCGCTGGATTTTGTCGAGTTATCTGGCGGCAGCTATGAAGCTCCCGCTATGCAGGGCGACAGCCGTGATGGCTCTACGCTGGCCCGTGAGGCTTATTTCTTAGACTTTGCCAAAGAACTGCAACAAGCTGCGCACATGCCTTTGATGCTGACTGGCGGTATTCGCAGGCAAGAAGTGGCAGATCAGGTGCTGCACAGTGGTATTGCTTTGGTGGGTATAGCTACAGCTTTGGCTTTGGTGCCTAATTTACCTCAGCGTTGGCAGCAAGGGGATGCACTAAGCCCGGAGTTACCTGCCTTTCATTTTGGCAAAAAACCTCTGCAAGCGCTGGCAAAGATGGCCTATACAAGATTGATGCTAAGACGTTTTGGTCAGGCTTTGCCGTTTTGGTCTATCTGCCGTTGGCATTTGGCCATGCTGGTATTGGATCAGTTACGGTTAGCTCGTTTAAGCCGCAGGTATAAACAACAGATGGGCTTATAACACGCTTTATAGTGAAAACTGTCGTGTCAGTACACCAGTTGTTGTGCCAGTTGTGCCAGCAACTCGTCAATTTTAGCCGTACTCAGCACTGAGCGCAGTGCTGAGTAGCGGACAAGCTGCTCTCTTTCCTGAATTAAGTTCTGGAATGCAGCAAATAGTTCTGGAGCTGTTTGTTGCTCTGCCAGCTGTTGGATTTGATGGAGTTCTTCAGACAAAGCTCTGATGGTTACAGGGAATAAAGCTTCGTGCAACTGAGGAAAGAATTGTGGTACTCGCATCGATTGCTCAGGCACCAGTTGAAAGGCGAAAGTTCCGGCTGCAGGCGCGCATAACACTAGGCCTATATTGACGAATTCACCTGAATCGGCAAAAGGCAGAAAACGCACCAGGCAGTATTGATACAATGTTTTCATAAGCGCTTCTACATATGGGCGGGTACATTAAGCTGAGTATAGGACTGTTTTGCAGTAATTGAGTAGTCATAAAGCACCCAATCCTTCAGCAAATACCAGCGGAGACTATACTGGGAAATCCTGATACTGTTCAAGGTGTTGGCTTGTGATACCCGGCTGCACTCTTCGAGCTGCAGCCGGGCTCTTGGGTCATTTGACCTGCAACAGCACTTTGAGTGGCGCTGAGGCTTTGCCCTGATTGTCCGTTACCACCAGCATCAGGTAATAGTCACCCACCAGATTGGCACTAAATTCAGTGCTGGCTTGAGTTGGCTGACTTAAATGTACCTGAGCGCTTGCCGGAGACTGATCAACTGTCCACAGGTAGCTGAGTGGACTGCCTTCGAAATCAGTTGCCATAGCTGTTAAGGTACGAATTTCAGTTAAAGCCACCAGAGGTTGAAAGGGCTGTATAGTCACTTCTGGTGCAAAGTTGAAAGCGGCTTCAATTTTTACCCCTTTAGGGAATGATTTCTTCTCGCCATCTGAAACCTGCATCCAGACTACATAGTCCCCTTCCAGATCTGTGGTTAAATCAGTTTCACTGGCCGTTTCTGTTGATAATCTGGCCTGACTGTCTTTTGGTCTGATCCCAAGTTTCCATTGATAGCTTAGGGCGTCGCCTTCCGGATCTGTTGCTTTGGCGGTGAGTTTGACAGTGTCTCCTGGTCTGATTTTCTTTGCGCTACTGCTGACTTCAGCACGAGGTGGCTGATTGTTGGTATCTGCGTGAATGTTCAGCCGTGTTTGAACTGAGATTTCTCCGTCAGACACTGTCAGTTGCAACGCATAAACTCCGGCGCTGTCGGTGATGAAATCTGTATCTACAGCTGTGGGGGCCGAAAGGCTAAACACAGCACCAGCAGGTGATTGCAGTATCTCCCAGAGATAGCTTAGAGCCGCCTGCTCGGGATCCCAGCTTTTAGCGGCGGATAATCGCAGTTTTTCATTGATTTTTATAAAGTTTTTTTCTACGTCAATAAGGGCAGTGGGTGCAGCGTTGCTGCTTACAGCACTCACCTTGAGCCTGAGTTGGTTGGTCGCTACTATCCCCTTACTGTCACTGATGCTGAGCTTAAGTACATATTCACCTGGCAGATCGGGTTGTAATGTGGTGGTCATTGCCTGCGGCTCTTTAAGCCTGCTCTGACTCAAGTCTGGTTTCTTTTCCAGTAGCCAAAGGTACTGTGGCTGTTCAATATCCAAAGAGCTTAGTGTTGCAGTGTAGGTCAATAGCTGACCCTGTTGAGCTGAGATCGAGCCAATAATGTCCACTGAGACAGGGGTAGCCGGACTGATATTGATAGTTTGCTGAGCTGTGTTGTTCAAACCTTTACTGTCAGTGACTGTCAGTTCAGCTCTGTAAGTGCCTGCCTGAGTGGTGATCACTTCGGTGCTGACTGCTGTGCTGTTGCTCAGCGGTATTGCCCTGCTGTCCGGGCCGAATAGTTGCCACTGAAAACTCAAGGTATCTTGATCTGGATCTGTGCTTTGTGAAGCATCCAGCTTCAATACTCCACCTGCACTAGTGCTGTCGTGGTTTAGCGTGACTTTGGCAACAGGAGCACGGTTTGTCGGAGCTGGTCTGGCAGCAGTATCTGCAGAGCTACCGCCACCGCAACCATTGAGAGCGAAAATGACTAGTGAGATAAGGGCGATAAAATGGCTTCTGGGTTTATACATCCTTGCATATCCTTATGGTGGTGTAACGCTGAATTTTGAACTTGTCTGACCGCTATTGCCTTCCTGGCCATGGATTAAGTTTAGTGTTTTTTTTGTAATTAAATCAATTGTTTTGTTTAATAATTGTATCTAATGTTTACTTGTGTGTATTTAGGGGTTCTTCTGTGGGTATGGCAGTTTATGCTCGATAGGCGCAGTGTCGTGGCACCCAAAGGCGCTCTGATGGCCAGTGACAGTGTAGTCAGGCCTAAGAAAAAGCAGGCGTCAGCCTGCTTTAATTGTAAAGGAGATACTCAACTAAAGATTAAACCTTAGTCAACCAACCGTGTTTATCTTCGGCTTTACCCCACTGAATATCGTTCAGGGTTTGGCGTAATTTGGCTGTGGTGCTGCCTGGTTCGCCATTGCCTACTTTGTATTCTTTGCCTTGGTGGATCAGGGTGCCAACAGGCGCCAATACAGCAGCTGTGCCTGATAAAGCGGCCTCTGTACCTGGTTTGGCAGCGCGCTCCAGTAGTTCATCTACTGTCAGTTCACGTTCAGACACTTTCATACCCAAGTCACGGGCCAGCGTTAGGATAGTGTCGCGGGTAATACCGTGCAGGAAGGACGCGTCCAGTGCTTTGGTGATAATTTCATTGCCGTCAATCAACAGGAAGTTGGCTGCGCCAGTTTCCTGTACATCACCATTAGGGCAGAACAGCACCTGATCGGCCTGGAATTTGGCTTTGGCTTGCATAGTTGGGTGCAAGGCACTGGCGTAGTTACCGCCGCTTTTGATCATACCCATATGAGGCGCACAGCGGGCGTTGTCTTCCATCAGCAGGCGTAAACCACGGCTGCCACCAGCAAAATAATCACCAACCGGAGATAACAACACATAAAGCAAAGATGTCAGTGTAGGTGTTGCTGCTTTACCAATGGCCGGTTCAGTGCCGATATGAGTTGGGCGTATATACATGGAACCTGGAGGTGTTGGTACATCGGCAGCGTAATGGCGCACCACGTCCACAATCATCTGACTCAGCAGCGCTGCGTCAAAAGTAGGTAAAGACAATAATTCAGAACTTTGTTGCATACGGGCTACGTTTTTATCCATGCGGAAAATAGCCACTGAACCGTCTTCATGGCGGAATGCTTTTAAGCCTTCAAAACAAGTACTGGCATAATGCAGCACATGAGCGCCCGGGTGCAGACTAATGCTGTCGGACGGAACTAGTGCCGACTGACCCCAAGCTGTACCATCAAAACGGGCCATTGCCATTTCAGGCATAAATACACTACCAAAAGCTGCCATTTTTCTATTTCCTGCTGATGTTCAAAGGCCAGTGTAGGCTGACCTGATTAAAGTTGGATGCGTTTTGTTATATGGGTTGGGGCTTTATAGCGGCTGTCAGCGTGATGCTGTGCCACGGCCTTGGTGCAAAATGTAACCCTGAGAATTATCAACGCATTTCTATTGTACTCAGGCTTGGTTGATTCGGCATCATTTAATTGCCACCTGGTGAGGTAGGCGTTGAGGATTGACCAGCTTTTCTACAGAGAAAATTACCAGAGCTTTCGTTTTTCCAAATAAGTAATACCAGACCGGGTGTGCAGATTGTTCTTGTTAAGCCTTGTTTTTGAACAGTTCAGTCCTTATTCTCGGTTCCTGTCGTAAAGGAAGCTTGCAATGCCACTTCAATCAAATACAAAACTATTGCGAATGCTGGCATCCTTGCTGGCGAGCTGTGCTTTGGTGTGGTTGCTGGTTTTTTTGCATAATGCGCCTGCGGCTGAGCAACAGGGGCCAGGGTATCAACAACTTTGGACTGTGTCTGCGGATACAGCCGAAGCGCCTTTGTTACAGCAACTTCAGCGCAGCCCTGCTTTATTGTTTTTGCATCAGAAACAGCAAGCTGATTACCAGTTGGTGCTGGAATTTGGCAAACTGGCTTTGGTTTTAATTCCTCTGATACTTCCTCTGTGTTTTCTGCTTTTACTCTGGTTTATTCGCGCAGGCCCGGGCCGGCGCTTTCGGCTGTCGTTATGGCACGACGCTAATCTACATAAAAAACGGCTTTATTATCAGCTTTAACTCAAATGACTGTTTTATTGGTTTTACAGAACTTTTATCAGTAATTTGAGGTGGTTATGAATTCTTTATTAAAAAAGCAGTTCCTTGCTTTGGTGCTGCTTGTTGTTATCGTTTTTCCGTTTTTTGTGCAGGCAAATACCGCTCTTACCCCATTTGAGAGGCAAACCAGTCTCGATGGCGTTATTCGCATACTAAATGAACAGTATGTGTTCCCCGAAACTGCATCAAAAGTTGGCGAGTTTTTGCGACAACAAGAGCAAAGCGGGGCTTTGGCTGAGGTAAGCACCCAGGAGCAGTTTGTTGAAAAGATTGGTGCTTTAATGCGCAAGCACAGTGGAGATGGTCATTTAAATCTGGCTTTAATAGCGGAGCAAGGTGGGGTTTCGCATCGTTTAAAAGAGACTGAGGAGCTCAAAATCAATAACTTTGCCTTTGAGCAGGCGCGAATTCTGCCAGGCAATATTGGCTATCTGAAACTACATAAATTCTGGCAGGCCGAAGCAGCGCATAAAGTCGGGCACGCCGCTTTAGTGTTTTTAAGTCATAGCGATCATATAGTCATCGACCTGCGTGACAGCGGAGGTGGTTCGCCGCAACTGGTGCAGTATTTAATCAGCCACTTTGTACCCGAAGGTACCTTGTTATGGGAGTTGTTTGATCGTAATGGCAAGAGCACAGAGCAAGTACTAAGCCTGGCCGTACCTGATGCTGAACTGCTAAAAACCAAGCCGCTGTACATTCTGCAAAGTGAAAAATTGGTCAGTGCAGGAGAGTTTTTTAGTTATACGCTGCAACAGCTTGGCCGCGCTGTGGTGATAGGCGAAACCAGCGCTGGTCTGGCGCATTATACAGGCGCAGCTCAGGTCAATGACTGGCTTTTTGTGCGTATTCCCATGTACAGGCCGGTTAACCCAGTTACAGGCACTAACTTTGAAGGTGTTGGCGTGGAGCCGAATATCAGAGTAAGCACAGAAATGGCGCTGTATAGGGCGTTGAGGTTAGCGAATAAGGGGAGTTAGCTGATAAGGGCCTGCTGTTACTTCTGTGATTGTGGGCTGCTTTTACGTTTTAACCGTTTTTGAACTTCTTATATTTTCCTGTATCGAATCAGCAGTTTAAATCTTAGGAAATCATCATGAATAAAGGATTACTTTTAATCAGCTGTTTCCTTTGCGCCTTGCTACAAAGCACTGGTAGCAAGGCCGAACCTATACTGCGTTATCAACTGGAGTTGTCAGAGCAGCCAACTAAAGCCCAGTTGAGTATTCAGACTAAGCAGTTGGGTGCTTTTCAGTTAAGCGCTGCCCGCAGCATGAAATCTGAGATTTCTACTCCAGCAGATCTACTTTGCCTGCGGCAAGGTAAAACCAATAAAGCGACTTTGGACACAGATTTAATGTGTGACGAAGTGCGCTGGTCCGTGAATTTTATTGAATTAAAACAGCAGGATTATGATGTATCACAGCAACAAAATTTGTATTCAGAACAAGGTTGGTGGCTGCTGACTGAATGGGATGATCTGTTGCGGGTAAAAGGTGCAGATATTGCAGAGCTTTGCCTGAAGAAAAAAGGTCAGTTGAGTGATTGTAAAAGCATTCCGGCAATGAATCAGCCGCCTTTGTTTTATTTGACTGGTAAAAGCTTAAGTTCAATTAAGATCGCAGGGCAACAGTTTGATATTTATAGTAATACAGACATCAGTACTTTGCTTGAGCCATCGCAGTTAAAGCTGCAACAAGCCCAGTTTGACTATCTGATGCAGTTAACTGCAGCAAAACCATCTCAGGCCATCAGCTTGCTTTGGCTTGGGGTTAGCCCAGCACAGCGTAACTTAGGTGGGGCTGCAGGTTTAAATAGCTACCTGGCTAATTTTCACTATGACGCCTCAGGGATCAGTGCAAAAAGCCAACAGCGTTTATGGTGGATTTCCGGCCATGAACTTTTCCATATGTTGTACAGCAAGCCACTACCTTTGTGGCAAAGCGAAAGTCTGGCGCATTACTTTGGCTATAAGTCGTTGCTAAACGCCGGGGTTCAGCCTGAACAGACGCCGTTGTATTATGCAGAGAGAGCGGCTTCAGGCCCTAATGCAACAGCTGGTTTATATCTGGCGCAGCAGAAAGTAACAGAGCAGCAGGATTACAGCTACTATGCTTTGTTTTACGACAAAGGCGCTGCTTTTTGGTATGAACTGGACCAGTTAATACAGCAACAAGGCAAGTCACTGGAGCTGTATTTGCCATTGCTGCACCAGCAGCAACCAGAGAGTGATCAGTTGCCGGCTGGCTTTATTGATTCGGTAAGCCGTTTAGTCGGGAAACGGAGCTTTGAGCAACTGCAGCAGCGCTATTTAACGGCTGCGCCCAGCCCATAATCAGCCGCTTATTCGTTAAGGATTTCAATCTGAGGCGCATGCTGGCGGAAAAAATAGCGGACTTGTTGCAGCTCATCTACATGAAATATCCATTGATGCCCTTGATTCCAGGCCAGTTGTAAAAAAGCTGGTCCCTGAATATCGAACCGACCTATTACTACTTTGCGCACTGTCTCTGGTAGGGGATAGTCCGATATGTAAATTCTGTTGTTTTCTACTTTGAGAACTTCTATCAGGCTGCCGACTGATGCTCTGGGAAAGCCTTTGGCATGCAAAAAAAACAGAGTAAACATCAGCTGTGTATAAATACCTGTTATCAGCATGAATGCGCGGCCTTCGGTGCTGTAGTGGTAAAACACTAAACTCAGCCAGAGCAAGTTAGCCAGTAGCAGCCATAACTTTGATCTTTGGCTGAGGTTTTTCCAGCCAAGCTGTATCGACCTATGGGATGGAGTTTGAAATTTCCAGTGGATTTGGGGTTTTTGCATCAGGCTTCCTTGATTCACCCAGAGTTAGCAAGGCTCTGGTAGATTTCTATAGTTATCAAACCAGTAGACTAATTTTTTAACTTTCCGGCAATCTATTTTTACTGCGGTTTGATGTTTGACTTCTGCTTGATTTGTGGTTATCCGGCATTGGTCCCTCCCTGAGGTCGTTTTAATAACCTTGTTGTGGGTCAAACCAAAGCGCTTTGTTTTTTAACGGTGTTTCGGCCGGTAATATTGGATTGGTTAACTGCACTATAGTTCTGGATTTCAAATCAGCCTGCTGTATGGCACTACTAAAATGTTGTGAAAAAAGCTGTTGCATACTGCCATCTTCGATAGCCCGAAGTAGCCCAATCTCTATGGCGTTGGCCAGTGCAATGTTGTCTTTTTGTACAAAAAAATACAGCGCAGCAGGGTAATGTAATACCCACTTTGAGGCTACAGTCAAAGACATGCCAGGTCTTTGTTGCAACTCTGGCCAGATTTCTGTAACGGAACGGGGGAAATACTCTATACGTTTGGCTTCCAGCATTTTGAACATAGCGTCAAAATCGCCACCCGCCAGCACCCGAAAACTATTCGCCTTTAAAATAGGGTAATCCGGCCAGTCGCCTCCTTGTACAGAAGGGCTGGTTTTCAGATGTTTTTCATCCAATTGCTGTATTTTTTGCTCGTTATCCTGATGGATAAGCAATAAACGCCAGCCAATTAACCCCCTGTCGATAGGAATACGTATAGGCCGCAGTTCTTTTTCCCGCTCCGGCGACGTCATAGTCCAGACCACATCCAAACCACTTTTAGATCCCAATTGGCGTAAGGTGCGGTGTTGCGACATCACCTGTCCGCTGGGAGCCAACTGATAGTCTGTACCAGATTTCTCTATCGCCAGATGCAATAAGGCAATTGGGTAACTGCCACGCGTATCGCTTAACATCGACATAGGCCATGAATAAATCACTTGTTGTGGTTCTGATCTGCCAGATAATGGGAATAGCAGACTCAGTAACAGCAGACAAAACCTGGTGTTCATGACGGACATTGTATGTACTCCATGGCGTTGATTCAGAAACTATAGAACATTTCCAGCTTTGAGTTGGGTTGTTGATTTTTTTAGCGCTATTATTTCGCCTGCCTTTTCTCGTTATAATCAGCAACAAATAATCAGGACAGGTTGACGGCATGACAGATGAGTTGAAAATTGAAGATCTGCTTTTGGGTGATGGCAAAGCAGCTGAACGTGGCGCTTTGATCACTGCGCATTATCGAGGCTGGCTGGAGGATGGCACTGAGTTTGATTCCTCTCATAAAAGAGGCGAAGCCTTTCAATGTATTTTGAGTAATAACAGAGTGATCCAAGGCTGGATTTTAGGTTTGAAAGGAATGAAAGTTGGGGGTAAACGTAAGTTATGGGTACCCGCCCATTTAGCTTATGGTGAACGCCAGATTGGCACTATGATACCGCCGAATTCAAAGCTGATTTTTGAAATTGAATTGTTGGAAGTGCTGACGCGAGACGACTGACCCCGTCATCCTTGAAGCCGCCGCTTTGTTGACTGCGCGCTTTCGCCCCAGTCGCATAGTGATCTATAAGTGACAGATGTGAAGCTTCTTATATGTACTCGTCGTAGAGCGCCGTCCTTTATCTTAATCTAGTTGATAATGATTCGCATTGGTGTATTATTCGCCCAACTTTATTGGGGGTGAGCATGGCGTTACAAAAAAAATTCAGAAAGTTGCCAGTAGTACTGGCAGTTCAGTTAGCTTGCGTAGCTGCTGCGGTTCAGGCGGCAGAAAACAAAGCCGAACAAGAGATTGAAAAAATCGCTGTAGTAGGAAACTACACTGTGAATGAAAACATAGATACAGCAACAGGTTTAGGCTTGTCTTTGTTTGAAACCCCTCAGTCTGTCAGTGTTATTACTTCTCAACGTATTATTGATCAGGGCTTCAGTGGCATTCATGAAGTTATTAGTCAGACAGTGGGCGTATCGGCTAAACAGTTGGATACCACCCGCAACACCTTTAGTGCCCGTGGCTTTGATATAGATAAATACCAGATAGATGGTGTGCCTTTAGCCTGGAGTTTAGCCGGAGACTCTGGTGAAACCATCACGGATGTATCCATTTATGAGCGTATCGAAGTAGTGCGCGGTGCTACGGGTTTGTTGACCGGAGCTGGTGATCCATCCGCTTCCATCAACTTAGTCCGCAAGCATGCAAATGCGGCTGAGTTTAAAGGATACGTTAATGCAGGACTTGGTCGCTGGAATAACAAATTTGTGACCGCAGATCTGTCAACAGGCTTAGATAGTCAAGGAGATGTACGTGTACGCTTGGTTGCCAAAAAAGAAATGGGCGACAGTTTTATGGAGATTCCAGAAGACGATAAAACAGTGGTTTATGGCGTAATAGACGCCGATTTAACCAATCAGACTTCAATTAGTTTTGGTAGCAGCTATCAGGATAATGACCCTCAAGGTTCAACCTGGGGTGGTTTAGCAGCCTGGTTTAGCGACGGCACTGCCACAAACTGGGACAGAAGTCTTACTTCTGCAGCGGACTGGACTTATTGGGCTTCTACAAACAAAAACAGTTTTGCCAATTTGCTGCACAACTTTGCTAACGGCTGGCAAGCAAAAGTCAGTTACAACCATACAAAAAACACAGCAGACACCCAATTACTTTATCTCTTCGGTTCGCCGGATAAAGCAACAGGTGTAGGTTTGTCACCCTGGCCCTATAAAAGCACTGGCTTTAGCACGCAAGACAGTCTGGATCTGCAGTTAAAAGGCGATTACCAATTAGCAGGCCGTAGCCATGAATTTGTGCTTGGCATGCTAAACAGCGATCAAGAAGCCGAAACGGCCACTTTTGCTCCAACGTCAGCCTCGACTCCTGTAGGTAATTTTTATCAGTGGACTGGTGGCAGTTATCCGGAGCCAACTTTCTCTGCGACTGCTGCGCTAGCCGTAGATTTAGAGACAGAGCAGGACGGCTATTATGCCGCCACTCGTTTATCTTTGACTGATGAGCTAAAACTGATAGCGGGTGGTCGTTTATCCACGTGGAAACGCACAGGCGTGAATTATGGCCAACCAGAAAATTACGGTGATGACAATGTGTTTGTGCCTTATGCTGGATTGATGTATCAGTTTAGTCCACACCACAATGCCTATATCAGCCAGACTGAAATCTTTAAACCACAAAATGCTCGTATAGAGTCTGGTGCTTATGTAGACCCGCTGGAAGGTACTAATACAGAGCTGGGTTTAAAGAGCTCTTTCCTCGATGGTGCTGTGCAAACTGCGGTAGCTATATTTAAAATCGATCAGGACAATCTGGCGCAGCCTATTGGTACTTTCCCGAGAGAAGAGGGGCGGCCTGTTGAAACTATGTACCGCGCTGCTCAAGGCGTCGAAAGTAGAGGCTTTGAGCTGGAGTTGATCGGCCGCTTGACAGAGAGCTGGAATATTTCTGCAGGTTATTCTCAGTTTAAAGCTGAGGACGCTGCTGGTACTGAAGTGAATACCGATCATCCACGTAAAAAGCTAAACTTGTTTACGACTTATGACTTTGTGAATGAGTTAGAAGGTCTAGTGATTGGTGGTGGTATCAGCTGGGAAGATCAACAATACAGTGGGACAGCACCAAAAATTCTGCGACAGGACGCCTACAGTCTGGTCAGTCTGATGGCTCGTTACGAAGTGACACCGCAGCTGTCTGTGCAGTTGAATGTCGATAACCTGTTTGACGAAACTTACTACAGCCAGATTGGTTTTTTTGATCAATATGGCTACGGCACACCACGTAACTTCACTTTAGGCGCAACTTACGCGTTCTAAAAACTAACCTGGGGTCAGTTCAAATTGTTAACTGTTAACAATATGCTCTGCCCCCTGTTTCATTAAGCTAAAGCGAAATCCACACCAGCACAAATCACTGCAACCTGGGCAGCATTGCATTGTTCCGGGCTGGCTTTTGGGCTGTCAGGATACACTTCTGTGGTGGTAACAAATTTGGCATCTGTCATGCCGCCACAAAGTCCCAGCGAACGTTTTGGGTAATTGACGACACCAAACTGAGCCAGCTTTTCGCCGATCAGGCAGCCATTTTCATCGGCTTCTGCTATATGAGTGACGTTTTGCACTGCTTCGATAATAGCGCGCTGAAAACCAGGCTCTGGCTTGTCAGTATCCCCAACCAGATAAAAACCATCAGGGATGTTCCAGTTGTGATTCACAGTGCCATCCCGTGCTGCTTTGGCCGGGCGGAATTCGCTGTTGTCCGAATCCGTAGTTTCATGCAAATCTATATGGACTAAAACTTCACCAGCATGCTGGCGCACGAAAGCCATGGCCAGGCTTGCCTCATCTGACTGACTTTGTGCACCAAAGGAGCGGTTTGGATCGACAGCTTTTGGATTCCAGCGGTTGATAGTTTCATAACCCCAGGGACTGATACAAGGCAAAACCAGCAGATTGACCTGTTTGCTGTAACGGCTGAATTCTTCTTGAATGAACTGAAGCGCACCTTGCACTCCACTGGTTTCGTAGCCATGTACACCGCCAGTCACCAAGACAATGGGTTTATCGGCTTGCCAGTTTTTACTCCGAACAGCAAAGAGCGAGTAGACTGGTAAATTAAAAGCGCTGTAATCCAGAGTGCCGTAGTTCACCACTTCAGCAGTGTCAGGTACCTGCTGTAGTGGTGTTACGACCTGGTCCTGATAACTGCGTTTGATTTGCTGCTCAGTTAACCACTGCTGTTTCTCTGAGTCGCCCCATGGATTGCCGACAATGCCTATGTGATAAATAAAATCTTGAGTTGGGTTGGTCATACCGCACCTTTTGGTTGAATGGATCTTGTTACCCGGTGGTCATTTCATCGGCAATTTGCAACAGGCTCCTGGCCAGAGTCGCAGCATCTTGTGCACCGGAAATTAAATAGCGCTGATTGATCACGAAAGCTGGCACTGAACTGATCCCTGCTTGCTGATACTGTGCCTCTTCGGTTTTTACTTCGTCAATAAACTGAGCCGATTCCAACACTTTTAATGCTTCTTCCGGCTTAAGCCCAGCTTTTTCAGCGCATTGTTGCAGTACTTCGATTTTAGATACGTCTTCGGCAAAACCAAAATAAGCTTCAAATAAGGCCTGTTTCATGGCTGTTTGTTTGTCAAAGGCTGCAGCCCATTTCACCAGACGATGCGCGTCGAAGGTATTGCAGGTAAACCGCTGCTGCATTTTTTCGAAGTTGAGTCCTAAATCTGCCGCGATTTGCATCATCGACTGTTGCGAAGCCCGCATTTCTTCTTCACTACGGCCATACTTTTTGCTTAACGCAGGCAAAATAGCTTCCGGGATCAAGTTTGGATCCGGATTCAGTTCGAAAGCCCGCCATTGAAGACTGACACTGACTTGGTCTTTTATGCTGTGCATAGCCTGTTCCAGCCGCGCGTACCCTATGGCGCACCAAGGACAGGCAATATCTGAGACTAAATCTATATGCAGGTTTTTCATCATGGGTCCCGGAATCTAATTATAGAGCCAAAGATCTGGTTACGTGATTGATAAATATCAAGACCAGTGCAGCAACTTGCCGCAGACAAATGAGATGAGTGGCAGAAAATGCCTGCCGAAAGTTTCGACCGGTTGGAGCTGCCTGAAGCTGGTGTTTTAGTTTAAACCAGCTGTACTTGAAGCTGCGATTTTGTGCGCCGCAGCATTTTGCTCACTTCAAGTGATTTGGCAATAAGCAATAATTGAAGCTTAGTTCTCGGCACGGCAGACCAGTGAGCTCTAATTCAGCCGCCTTCGGCAGGGATTGTGCCGCATTTAGTGAAATGAGTAGTTGAGTTATGCTGATGAATAAAGCAATAATTGATAAAAACAAAACCCAGACTAGACTGTGATTCTGAAGCCAACCTAATTAACAGAGGTATAGTGATGCAAGGAATGGTGTTTACTGCGTTATCTGACATGGTGATCGAAAAGTTCGGGATGTCGCGCTGGAATAGCATATTGCAACAGGCACAGTTATCCTCTGACGGAGTTTTTACCAGTGCCCAGCAGTATCCCGATGCGGAGTTACTGCAACTGGTCAGTATTATTTCCGATGAACTCGAGATCCCAGTTCCTGTTTTAGTGAAAGCGTTCGGAGTGTATTTATTTCCTGCTTTGTACGCGCGGCGACCCAAGCAATTGGACCAGGTAAAAGGGGTCATTGAGTTTCTTACTTTTGTTGAAGATACAGTTCACTATGAAGTGAAACGTTTGTATCCAGACACCTATTTGCCCACCTTTGAGCATGAGCTTTTGCCTGATGGGGGACTGAAATTGATTTATCGTTCCAAGCGCCAGATGTGTGCTTTAGCCGAGGGCCTGATAGAGGGTGCTGCAGCTCAGTTTAAAGAGGAGGTTCATATTGAGCAGCCTGTTTGTGTGCACAAAGGCGGCGAACATTGCGAGTTTTTAGTGCGGGTGAATACTAAACAATGAGTGAAGATAGCTACCAGATTGCCTATCTGCGTGAGCGCAAAGCAAGGTTGCTGGCTGAGCAGTTGTTGGATGACAAATCCAGAGATTTGTATGACAAAGTACTGGAGCTGGAAAGTACTGTGTTGCAGCTGAAGACGGCACAAAGTCAGTTACTTCATGCGGAGAAGATGGCTTCTATCGGTCAGTTAGTCGCCGGAGTAGCGCATGAGCTTAATTCACCTTTGGGCTTTTGTCGCAGCAATTTAGAGACTCTGCGTTTTTATAGCAATAAGCTTGAACTGCTGGACCAGTGGATAGTGCAGTCATTGGCCGCTGGCACTTTGAATGCTCAGAGCTATCAAGGCTATTGCCAAGAGCTGAATGTGGCCTATTCCATTGCCGACAATAAAGACTTGATTGCGGATATCGTCTATGGGTTGGATCGTATTGCGTCCATAGTGTCTGGACTGATGTTGTTTTCTGATGAGAGTCGCCACACCAGTCAGTTAATCAATTTGACTCAGCTGACAGAGCAGGCTGTTGGCATGAGCCTGGGGTCAGTGCAATCAGAGCTTCGCTTGTCAGTTCAGCTGGCTGATTGTTTACCTATTTATGGTTCTGCAGCTGAATTACTACAGATGATGTTGAATTTGATGAGTAATGCTGCACAGGCCTGTAGCCCGGATGGACAGATCCGTGTGATGGGCTGGACTGAAGCTACGAGTGTAAAACTAAGTATTCATAATGACGGCCCTTGTATTGAACCGGCACATTTATCGAAAATTTTTGACCCCTTTTTTACCACTAAACCTATAGGGCAAGGATCAGGTCTTGGTTTGTCTATAGTGGCAGGTATTGTAAAACGCCATCAAGGTACCATTACTGTGTCTTCCACTGCAGAAGCTGGTACTGAGTTTCTTATTCAATTCCCTGTCGCCTGAAGTTCAGGACTTAGGTTACAAACAGCTGGCTGTATTCTGCTCTTGCCTCGGTAGAACGATTCTGTGTGGATAGCACACAAGCACTGTTGTTTTTTCGCTGCGAAACTTGAAGCTCAACTGGCTTTAAAGCATTGCTTTAAACTGCAGGGGCTGTATGATGCAGCCCTTTTTCGTTGCAGGCCAAGGGCATTCAGCTTAGGTTCAAATCTTCAGCTTTACTCTCTCGTCTGTGTTGTACCCATCCTATTTTCAACCCACTAATGCATTAAGGGAATTTTATGTTTGAAACCGAATTCAGCAAGCTAGAGCAGTTAATCCAGAATTTGATATCTGAAAACCAGCAGCTAAAAACGCAAGTACAGCAATTGGAGCAAAAAGAGCAGCAGTTGCAGCAGGAACTGAAAAGCAGCGCAGATCAACTGGAAACTTTGCAGTTAAATGCGATGGAATCTGACGACCAAAAACAAAAAACACAGCAGAAATTACAGCAACTGACTCAGTTGTTTGAACAACCATTGTCAGCCTGAAGATGCTAAAACAGCCCTTGGTGGTTGAACAGAAAGTCGTAATAGCCGGTCGGGAATATTGGCTACGCTGCCCAGCCCAGGAACAAACCGAGCTGCAGGAAGCAGCGAGAGTGCTGAATGCGCAGATTGCACAAGTGAGGCAGGGGGCTGGTCATTTGTCGATGGAGCAAAGCATAGTTCTGGCTGCTTTGAGTTTATGCCAGCAGTTAGTGACTCAGCACAATCCCGCGGTCGATGAAACTAAGCAAAGTCTGGCAAAGTTAATAGCTGTTCTTGAATCCCATACAGCCGGACATTAGTCTGGCTGTACCCTTCTTGCCTCTTTTAAGAGGCATTGTTACAAAAGCTTAGTTTCGATATTTATTACTAGCTATATCTTTCAAATGACTTAACTTTTAGTTAAAGTTTATTTAGTTTTATTCAAATGTTAATATTTGTGTAAGCCATGGCTTAGTTATAACTTCTGCGATTTAATGGATTAAATCTCTCTTTATCCTGCCTTTTGCGTTGTTATCTGTCCTTACATATTGAATTTCTTGAACTATTCAGGAATCTATAAAAATTCATGAGGAAATGATGAAAAAACAAGTACTTCCTATCGCGCTGCTTAGTCTGGTTAGTTTAACCGCCTGTACTTCAGCAACACGCGGTACTGT
Organism: Rheinheimera sediminis; assembly: GCF_004005375.1. Lineage (GTDB taxonomy): Bacteria > Pseudomonadota > Gammaproteobacteria > Enterobacterales > Alteromonadaceae > Pararheinheimera. Next base: position 31,100 of record NZ_RZUF01000032.1, read on the forward strand.
TAATTCTTTGCCTGCAATTGGGCCAACTATAAGTCCTGTGCTTGCCCAAGCTCCAGAGTTATCCTTAAAGCGAGTAGTGGCCATAGCTCGTTTTTCTGATGAAACAAAAAGAGGTAATGCTTTTTTGTTGGATCAGAGTGGCGATCGCTTAGGGAAGCAAGCATCAGATATTTTAGCAACACGCCTGACTGAAACTAATAAATTCATCATGCTTGAACGTGCTGATTTGGACAAAGTGATAAGTGAAAATGCATTTAAAGGCGAACAGATCCAAACCGTCGGTTCAGATTTTTTGATCGTTGGTTCTGTATCTGAATTTGGCCGTTCAACTAATAGTGAAGTGGGAGTGTTTAGCCGTAATAAAATTCAAACGGCTACAGCCACTGTTAATGTTCGTTTAATCAACACGAAAACCGGGCAGATCATGTATTCAGAAGAGGCGACAGGAGAGGCCAGAGTTGAGGCAAACTCAGTCATGGGTGTCGGTGAACGCGCAGCCTACGATACCTCGATCAATGACAAAGCATTGTCTGCCGCTATTTCGAAGCTGGTGAGCAATATTTCTGAGAATCTGCTTGATTCACCTTGGCAAGCCTATTTAGTCAGTAAGCAAGGTAGTCAGTTTTTTATGACTGGTGGTTCCGCACAGGGCATCAAAGTAAACGATACTTTTGACGTGGTGAGCCCAGGTCAGCAAGTTAAAAATCCACAAACAGGTATGCTGATCAGTTTGCCTGGACAGAAAGTCGCCACTTTACGTGTCACTGGTTTTGTTGGACAAGGCAATGATGAATTGTCAGTGTGCGAACTGGTTTCAGGTGCGCTGAGTGAACAGAACATCAGCACAGTAGTTGTGCGTGAAGAAGGGAAGGTGTAGTTAAATGAAATATTTGATTTGTCTGGTTTTTTCTTTGTTGCTTTCGGCTTGTAGCACGGGGTTCACAGAAGTAAAACAAGTGGACGATAAAGCCTACTTGCAGCTGAGCGGCAATATTCAGGGCACAATATTGGTTTTAGATAATACCACTACAGTTCATCTGGACAGTGCTGACACCTTTAGTCTGGATGGAGAGACAGTGGCAAAATTTGATTTGAGTGTGGGCAGTCATCAGATTGAAATCAGCAGAGGCCAGCAGGTTTTAGTGAAAAGAAAAATTTATGTCACCAATGGCAATGTGTTTGAGGTAAGAGTTCCATGAAAGACTTTCTGCAAAAAGCTTTGATTTTAGTTTGTGTCTTTGGTGTATCGGCATGTGCCAGCACGAACAAGTCGATTTATCACTGGGGTGATTATTCCGAAACAGCTTACGACTATAAACATGAACCTTCAGATGAGACTCGTGAGAAACATAAAAAAGCGCTTCTGGCTATTATCGCAAACGCAGCCAAAGCAAATAAGAAAATACCACCGGGCATTTATGCTGAGCTGGCCACACTGGAACTTCAGGTGAACAATCTGAATGAAGCTCAGGCCTATTTATTGCAGGAAAAAGCGTTGTTTCCTGAATCGGCGCATTTAGTCGATACGATGTTAAACAAACTGAACAAGGCGGGCTGATCCGATGATAACTCCATTTAAAACTATATTGGTATTGGCTGCTTTAGTATTATCTGGCTGTGCAACGCAAAAAATTGTCAGCAAGCAAGAAGCTTTTCCTAAGATGTATGATGTCGCACCATTATCTGTATTGGTTGTACCCGCGATCAATAAATCAACAGCTGCTGATGCCCCCGATTTGTATTCCACAACTATTGCTCAGCCTTTGGCCGAAGCTGGCTATTATGTCATGCCAATTCCGTTGGCTACTCTGATGTTACAACAGGAAGGCATCATAGATGGTGCTCAGTTACGTGATGTAAGTCCGGATAAATTTAAGCAAATTTTTGGTGCTGATGCAGTACTTTTTGTCACTATTAATCAATGGGATACTAACTACTATGTGACAGGTGGAAATGTCACAGTAGGTGCTGAGTTTGATTTAGTTTCTACGGAGTCTGCTGAGTCTTTGTGGACTTATCGTAATGTCGTGGTAATCAATACATCAGGTAATAGTGGTAATTTATTAGCAGATATTATCAGCACAGCTATTACTACTGCCACGACAGATTATGTGCCTATTGCCCGCATGGTGAACTCTTCAGTTATCAATACTTTACCTGTAGGAAAATACCATTCCCGCCACAAACAGGACGGTATGGATCAATCTGTGAATACCGCATTGTCGGCAAAAGCCGCACAATAACTCAAAAGAAGTCTTTTAAAATGGCCTCACATGAGGCCTTTTTTTGCGACTTCATGTTGTTATTCTTCGTATCAGGGCATAACAACAATATAGTTTTCTTTTTGTTCTGGTGGTTAAGTTTTGGTTCAGTCGGCTTTGGCAAACTAAAAATAGTATGGATGTCAGCTCGTGGTCGGTGGCAACAAAACTTGATTAACTCTAAAGGAACGAAGTTATGATGCAATTTAAAACTATTTTGACTGCTGCTGTTGCAGTTGTTGTCTTGGCTGCCTGCAGTTCAACTGCAACAGACAAACAAAAATATGCCCAGCTTTACCAGGAAGCACCGCAAAAAATAATGGTGGTGGTGCATGGGGGTGCTGCTGTGCCCGCTGAACTGATTAAAGCTTTTGCCAAGGAAGTGCCGGAAGTTGTAGCGGACCATGGCTTTGAAGTGGTTGATGTAACACAGCGGCAGCTGACCGAGGTACCGGCGTTAACTGATGTGGATGCTGTGCTTTATGTCGATATTCAGCGTTGGAGTAAAGATTCGTCAGCTATTCTTGCTGCAGAGTCTGTGTTGGAGCTGGAATTTAAGTTAGTTTCGGCAAAATCCGAGCAGAACTTGTGGCGTCATCAGGACACTCACACTAAAACCCATTTGTATCTGGGCGGTGATGCTGTGTCTGAATTGATTCATAGGGCATTTTTTGCGGCTTCTACAGCCTATGAAAATCGTGCCAGTGCAGTGACGAAAAAAGTATTTTCAGATTTCCCTGAAGTGCTGGCGGCTAACCACTAAGAATTTACTGGAGTCACCCATTAGCCTCTCGGTGTCAATAGCG
>NZ_RZUF01000033.1 GCF_004005375.1 Rheinheimera sediminis
TGACACCGAGAGGCTAATGGGTGACCCCATTGATGAGCGCATATCGAATGGGGTCAGGCTAGAAAGCCAGACCCCCTTGCAACATGCAAGGTCTGACCCCGTGAAAAATCACAACTGAACTACTGAATTCTGGTCATAGCTAACCTGAGTGGGCACATAGCCATCGGCTTCCTCGTCATTCAACCAGGTTTGTCCATCTACCAAATACCTGAATTGGTACTGTTTTTCTTTCTCCAGATTTAAGCTAGCTGTAAAGTCGCCGGTTTTGGTTTTTTTCATCAAAACGGCCTGGGGATCCCAGTTATTAAAATCTCCTGCTAAAGCAACAGTTTGAGCTTGTGGGTACTGCTGACCTGCAAAAGTGAAAGTAACTTTGCATTGGGGTTTAGTTTTTAAATACTGTTTACTAATACTCATAGCTGCATCCTTCTTCAATTAATCCGGCAACGAACATAAAACATCAGTTTATCGCGCTGTGATGACAATAAAGTGTCTAAAAAATAACCTCAAATGGCCTTGTTCACCATAACTAAGCTGCAACGTTCTCCAAAATAACTTTCTGGAATGTGAATAGACGAATTTGCTATTAAACGACTGAAGTTGTAACTAAATATGTCGGAACTTCACAGTATTCCATGAGGAAAGTGCATACTAAGGCTGGTAGGATTTGCTGTAAGGCCTGTCTGATAAGGCTTCTGTTTCTGACAAAAGAAAAAACGACTGAGGTCGGTCTTTCTGTCAGACACAACTTGGATAAAAAAGCTAACAACTGCAGATACTGTTACGGCGTACAGAACTGTAAGATAGATTCTGATAAATTTGTGACCAAAGGACTAAAAATGGCAGGCAAGTGGATTAAAGCAGGGGTTCCTGTAGCGATTGTGGTGGGCGCAGTCATCCTCGCATCAGCTTTTGTGGCAGGAAAAAAACCACCAGAGCAAAAAAAAGAGATACGCAAAGACTTATTCGTCGAAGTAAAACCTGTCAGTCGGCAGAATCTGACCTATCAGGTCTGGTCACAAGGCACAGTGCAACCGAAAGTCATCACTAACCTTACTTCTGAAGTCAATGGTGTAATAGTCAAGGTTGCTGACAACTTTGTGGAAGGTGGTTTTTTCCGCGCTGGAGATTTGCTTATTCAGGTTGAGCAGTATGACTACTTAACTGCAGTCAAACTGGCTGAAGCCAGTTTGGCTCGCGCTCAGGCTCAGTTAGAAGAGGAAAAAGCCCGAGGTAAGGTTGCAGCTAAAGAGTGGAGTGAATTCAGTTCAGGCAAAGCGCCTGAGTTAGGTTTACGCCGTCCGCAATTGGCTCAGGAATTAGCCAATGTCCGCTCTGCTGAAGCTGAACTCGAAAACGCCCGTCGTAATCTGATCCGTACTGAGATCCGGGCGCCCTACGATGGCATAGTCAAAGCGAAAAAGGCCAACATTGGCCAGTTTATTAGCCGTGGTTTTGACTTAGGTACTATCTATGGCACTGAAGTGGCTGAAGTCCGCTTACCTTTGTCTGATAACGATGTCGGATATTTGAATATGCCAGGGTTAACGCCATCTGAGCAGCAGCAACCTGAAGTGTTATTGTCAGCTGAAGTGGCTGGCCAACAGCTAAACTGGCAAGCCAGACTGGTGCGTACCGAAGGCATGCTGGATGATCAAAACCGTGTTATTTATGCAGTGGCGCAAATAAAAGATCCATATCGCTTAAAAGCGGACGGCCAGGCACCACTGAGGTTTGGTCGTTTTGTCAAAGCCCGTATCGACGGAAAAAATGGTGAAAATTTAGTACTGGTTGAGCGGCATTTAGTAAAACCTGACCAAAAAGTACTGACGATCGGTACCGACAATAAATTACATATCCGTACTGTCACAGTGCAGCGGATGGACGAAGAGTATGCTTATGTCAGCGCAGGATTAGACTCTGGCGAGCAACTGGTATTAACTGCTATAGCGAATCCGCTGGAAGGTATGGCACTGCGCACATCAGCCGATCCTGTGGTGGATGATGCCGAAAAGGACAAAACTGCGATAGCAGCCACTGAATCAGGAGTGAAACCCTGATGCAGCAGTTGGATCAAACCCATAAAGGCTGGTTAGCCTGGTTTGCCCGCAACAGCGTGGCATCCAATTTATTGATGGTTATTTTATTATTGGCTGGTATTGCCAGCGTTTTTACCATCAAGAAACAAACCTTTCCTGAAATTCAATTGGAACAAGTGACAGTCCGGGTGGCCTATCTGGGTGCTGCGCCTCAGGAAGTAGAAGAGGGGATAGTCGACAAAATTGAAGAGGCTCTACGAAGCCTCAATGGCATTAAAAAAATCCGCTCTACCGCTGTGGAAGGTTTAGCGACTGTCAATGTGGAAATTCAGTCAGGCTATGATATTCAGCAGGTGATGAATGAAATTAAGATGCAGGTCGACTCTATCTCATCTTTCCCTGAACAAACTGAACGTCCCGTGGTGTACAACACCAAGTTCCAGAGCAATGTGCTGTGGTTATCTGTTTACGGGGATACCGATCAGCGTGGTTTAAAGGAGTTTGCGAAAGACGTTCGTGACGAGCTGAAAAAGCTGCCCGGAGTCAGCAAAGTCGAGGTGGTAGGGGCTTTGGGTTACGAAGTATCTATCGAAGTCTCTGAGCATAAACTACGTGAATACGGCCTGACCTTTGAACAATTGGTGGCTGCTGTGCGCGGCAGTTCAGTGGATGTGCCGGGTGGCTCTATTAAAGCCGATAATGGCAATATCTTATTGCGGGCTAAAGGCCAGGCTTATCGTCAACAGGATTTCGCCGACATAGTTCTGATCAACAGAGCCGATGGTACTCGTCTGTTATTGGGTGACATAGCTCAGGTGAAAGATGGTTTTGTCGAAATGGAGTCGTATTCTACTTTTAATGGTAAACCTTCTGTTTCGATCAAAGTGGATGCAGTAGGCGAGGACAACACCTTAAAAATAGCTTCGGCTGTAAAAAACTACGTGGAGAAGAAAAAAGCTGATTTACCTGATAGCATGGAAATTGACTATTGGGGAGATTCCAGTTACTACCTGCAAGGTCGCCTTGATCTGATGACAGACAATATGCTGATGGGAGCCTTATTGGTCCTGATCAGTTTAACCTTGTTCCTCGAGTTCCGCGTTGCTTTTTGGGTCATGGTCGGTATTCCGGTGTGTTTCCTCGGCACCATAGCTCTAATGCCATTAGAGATGTTTAACGTTTCTATCAATATGATCAGTTTATTTGGTTTTATTCTGGTGCTGGGTATTCTGGTCGATGATGCCATTATCATAGGGGAGAGTGCCTACACCGAAATTGAGAAATACGGCAAGTCGGCTGAAACAGTGATCCGTGGTGCTCAACGTGTCGCTATGCCAGCTACTTTTGGTGTCATGACCACTATAGCTGCTTTTATTCCTATGCTGATGGTGGGCGGTGCACAGGGCCCTATCTGGGAATCTATCGCCTGGGTAGTGATCTTATGTTTAGTGTTCTCTATGGTTGAATCTAAACTTATTTTGCCGGCGCATTTAATAGCTATGGACAATAAACCTTGGGATCAACAGCGCAAAGGTTTGTTCTATGGCATGGGCAGAGCCTGCAGTAATGGCCTGAAAAGGGTCAGGTTAAAAGTCTCTGGTGCGACAGAGCGTTTTGTGCAAGGTCGCTATAAGCGTGCTGTGGCATGGTGTATTGAATATCGTTATATCACGGCCACCAGCTTTTTTGCGATGATGGTGTTGATGATAGGCTTAATGGCCGGTGGCCATGTGCGTTGGGTGTTTTTCCCCAATATCCCCAGCGACTTTATCAATGCTAATTTAACCATGATGGAAGGCTCTTCAGGCAAAGCTACGGTTCAGGCTATGCAGCAACTGGAGGCGGCTTTGGTAAAAACCAACGATAAAATAGTGGCGTCAGGTGAAGAAGGATTGATGAAGCATCGTTTAACCTTCACTCAGTCTGATACCAGCGGCCAATTTGTTATTGAGCTTGAAAAAAGCGAAGGCCGTAACATAGATGCCAACGAGTTTGTGCGCTTGTGGCGCGAGCAAATACCAGAAATTGCCGGAGTTAAAACGCTGCAGATATTCTCGTCGACCAGCGGTGGTGGTGGTGGTGATATTTCATTCCAACTGAAAAGTAAGGAACTGGAAAAGCTGCGTTTAGCGACGGAAGAGCTTAAAACTGCGATGCTGGAATACCAGGGTGTGTATGACATTGAAGACAGTATCAGCGGTGGCAACGATGAGATAGTTTTGACCATCAAGCCTCAGGCAGAAGCTTTAGGTATTAACTTATCGGACTTGGCCACTCAGGTGCGTTACGGTTTTTATGGAGCCGAAGCCCAGCGTATTCAGCGCGACGGTGAAGAAGTCAAAGTCATGGTACGTTATCCCAAAGAAGAACGCCGCTCAGTCGGTAATCTGGAGAATATGAAAATACGTACGGCCTCTGGCGCTGAAGTGCCGTTTTCTCAGGTAGCCGAATACAAAGCACAACCAAGCTATTCTGCAATTAACAGGGTTGATGGTGAACGTTCTGTCACTATCAGCGCTTCAGTTGATAAAGCCTTGGCTGAGCCGATGAAAATTACCAAAGAGCTTCAGGAAAAGGTATTACCGCAATTGGCGCAAAAATACGGCATCGAAACCGCGTTGGAAGGCGCTAGTCTGGAAGAAGCCGATGCCATGATTGACCTTGCCATGGGTTTCTTGCTGGCGTTGTTTGTGATTTATGCACTCTTGGCTATACCACTGAAGTCTTACACTCAACCTTTGATCATTATGTCGGTGATCCCATTTGGTTTAATTGGCGCCATCCTAGGTCATATGCTGCTTGGGTTAAGTGTCAGCATTATGTCGTTGTTTGGTCTGATAGCTTTGGCTGGGGTTGTGGTAAATGATTCATTGGTGATGGTGGATTTTGTGAACGAATCTCGCCGCAATGGTGTGCCGTTAAAAGAAGCTGTTGTCGGAGCTGGTACCCGTCGTTTCAGGCCTATTATGCTGACCTCGCTGACCACCTTCTTAGGTTTAGCACCTATAGTGCTGGAAAAAAGCCTGCAAGCACAAATTGTAGTGCCTATGGCGGTATCTCTGGCTTACGGTATAGTGTTTGCGACAGTCATCACCTTGTTACTGATCCCCGCCTTGTATGTGATATTGGATGACTTTTTAGGGGTATTCCGCAGTAAAACTTCTGAAGAGACTGCGTATCCAACCGATGAGTTACCACTGCAAAAGTGATAGCGAAAAGAAAAAACCGCCGAAAGGCGGTTTTTTTTGTCTAAGTCCTACAGTATGTCGTCAAAGTAAGGAAATTTGTTCCGACCTTTAACAGTGTATCTCTAGCATTCTATTATGTTTACCGCTAAGCCACCGCGTGATGTTTCTTTGTATTTGCTTTGCATATCACGGCCTGTGTCCCACATGGTTTTAATCACTTTATCCAGCGATACCTTGTGCTCACCTGTGCCCCGCAGCGCTAAACGTGAGGCGTTGATTGCTTTAATTGAACCCATGGCATTACGTTCAATACAAGGCACCTGAACTAAACCACCTACAGGGTCACAAGTTAACCCTAAGTTATGCTCCATACCAATTTCAGCGGCGTTTTCCACATGATCCACAGAGCCACCTAAAATCTCGGTTAACGCGCCAGCGGCCATAGAGCAAGCCACACCGACTTCGCCCTGACAACCTACTTCAGCACCAGAGATAGAGGCGTTCTTTTTATACAAAATACCAATAGCAGCTGCAGTTAACAGATAACGGCAGTAGATATCCGCTGTGACAGGTTGAATGTATTTGTCGTAATACATTAAGACGGCCGGAATAATGCCGGCAGCACCGTTGGTCGGAGCTGTAACTACACGGCCACCAGCAGCATTTTCTTCATTCACTGCTAACGCAAATAAATTCACCCAGTCCATGACTTGCAATGGATCTGAGCTTTTTTCCGCCATTAAGCGCTTATGCAGAGCAGGGGCGCGGCGTTTTACTTTTAAACCTCCGGGTAAAATGCCTTCGGTGCGAATACCACGTTGCACGCAGTCGTACATGGTTTGCCAGATTTTACCCAGTTCGTCCTGAATTTGTTGTTCGCTGCGCAGAACCTTCTCGTTTTCCATCATCAAACCAGCAATGGATAAGCCGTTTTCTTTACAGAGCTTCATCAGCTCTGCGCCACTTTCAAAAGGAAAAGGCGGCGGATTGTCCACTGCGAATTGGCTAGCGGCTTCTTTTTCTTTGGCAAAGTCTTCAGCTTTGACAATAAAACCACCGCCAATAGAGAAATAAATCTCGCTGAATAAAACCTCATGACCCGCATAAGCTATCAGCTCCATGCCGTTAGAATGCTCTTTTAAGGTTTTGCGGCGGTGAAAAACGATAGCGCCTTCCCGCGGGAAAGCGACAGAATGCTTCTGATCCAGCAGTAGTTGCTGAGTTTCATCTACGGTTTTTAATAAGCCAGGAATAGCGTCAGGGTTAATGTTTTCCGGTAAAAAACCGGATAAGCCTAAAATCACCGCTTTGCCTGTGCCGTGACCAATACCGGTTTGGCCTAAAGAACCGAATAGTTCAGCTTTAACACTGGTCACCTGATCAAACAAACCCTGAGCTTGCAGGTTTTCACAGAATTTTTTTGCAGCACGCATTGGGCCTACGGTATGAGAACTGGACGGGCCAATGCCAATGCTGAACATATCAAAAGCGCTAATAATCATTTGAGTCTGCTTTATGGTTATAGAAATTGGCGCCATTCTAACGGAAGCGGAAAGATTTCGTAACTGAGCTTGTAACTGGTCGGTGCTTATTACAGCAGATACTCTGCGCGGTGCTGTGCTGTTTTGATTACAGTCCGGTAGGAGCTGGGCTTGTCCCCGCCCGTCTAATGCCACCGCGGTGAGGATTGGGCTTGTCCCGTCCAGCGAGTTTAAAAGCGCAGCTGCAGTGTAAGGGAATTGAGGATTGCCGCTGTAGCGCCCCAAATCAGATGAGAGCCGTAAGGGATAAAATGCACTAAATGCGCCTGACCTCGCATGGCAAAATACTGGCTATGGCTGTTTTGTGGGTCAATCACAAAAGATAAAGGCAGCCAAAACGCAGATTCTACTTCAGAAGGTTGTAGCTGCAGCTCTACCTCTTCAGTTAAAAAAGCTATCCAGGGTTGGATTAAAAAGCCAGTGCCTGTGACGTAACGGGGAAGTTGACCTATCAATTGCAATTGCTCCGGTGCTATGCCGGTTTCTTCGTAGGTCTCGCGCAAGGCTGCTTGATGACTGAGTTCATTGCTTTCGATTTTTCCACCGGGGAAACTGATTTGGCCAGGATGATGTCGCAAATCCGCGCTGCGTTTAGTCAATAAGAGGTGTAATTCCCCCTGATGTTCCCTAAGTACCAGGAGTACGGCCGCAGCTTTACTTTTTTCCAGTTGCAGCAGCGCTGAGTGTTTGGCCGCTTGTAGAGAAAAACGTTGTAAAAACTGCTGTCGGTTCATACTGTTAGTTCGCAGGTGTTGGCCTTGCGACCTGGCCTAGCAGAGGTAGAATTTTATTCACCTTATGGAAGGTTTCCTCGTATTCGGCATTTACTTCGGAGTCTGCCACTATACCACCGCCAGCCCAGCAGTAAGCCTGGCCTTGTGCCATCACCAGAGTTCGGATCGCAATGTTAGTATCCATATCTCCTTTACTGTTGATGTAGCCTACAGCACCGCAATACACTGAGCGGCTGTTGGGTTCTAATTCAGCAATAATCTGCATAGCCCGAACTTTAGGAGCTCCGGTAATAGAACCACCGGGAAAAGCGCCACGGAGTAAATCACAGGCATCTGCATTGGGGCTCAAGGTGCCGGTAATAGTGCTGACCAGATGATGAACAGCAGGGAAAGACTCTATGGCAAACAAAGCCGGGACCTTGACTGTGCCTGGCACACAATGTTTACCCAAGTCGTTGCGCAGTAAATCGACAATCATCACATTCTCGGCTCTGTCTTTAGGAGCGGCTTGTAATTGTTCTGCGCTTTGCTGATCGAGCAATGGGTCGGTAAAACGAGGTCTTGTCCCTTTAATGGGTTTTGTTTCTACCTGGCCTGCTTTGAGTTGTAAAAAACGCTCGGGCGATAAACTCAATACAGCGCCCTGAGGCAAACGTAAAAAAGCAGAAAAAGGCGCTGCATTGTTGCTACGCAAAGTTAAATAGGCTTGCCACTCATCACCGCTGTAACTGGCATGAAAGCGCTGCGCCAAATTAATCTGGTAGCAGTCACCGCTTCGCAGATAATCTTGGACTTGCTCAAACTTCTGGCTGTAGCTGGTCTTATCCATATTAGCCTGCCAGTCAGAGGTTAATGCGAAAGTGGCAGGCTCTGGTGCTGATGCCGGTGTAAAGAGTGTTGAGGTGATTGCCCACTGCTGCTCTGCATTGCCACGATAATCTACATACCAAAGTTGCTGCTGTTGTTTATCCAGAATGATAGCCCACAGATAAATACCTACTGCCATATCAGGCAATAAAGCTCCTGCGTCAAAAGCCAGGGGCACTGGCTCAATAATGCTACCCAAATCATAAGAAAAATAACCTAAAGCACCACCTATAAAAGGTAAATCAGCATGGTCAGATAGCGCTGCTTTGTCCGGAAAATAACGGCTGATCAATTGCTGTAAAGCACCAAAGGGGTCTGTTTGTACTAACTGGCTTTGGTGGTGTTCGGTTTGGATTAACTCGCCCTTGTGATAAACCAAAGTAGCGACCGGCCTGGCCACCAGAATATCAAAGCGGCTATTGACGTGGTTGCTTGCAGCTGAGTCCAGCAACATAGCCCATGGCTCTGCAGCTATCGCAGAAAAATACTCCAGCAGATGCTGCTCTTGAGCATCTAATTTGAAAAACTGTGACATAAGTTGTCTCTTAAAACGGGCTAATTCCGGCAAAAATACGGGAAGTGTCTAGCCGCTGGATCTGTTGCGCTGTATGATACCAGCCCAACTGACATTATGAATACAGGAAAAGCTACCTGCACCGAAAGCAGAACGGACAGGGGCTTCTATTTAAACATATTCCTCTCAGTAATTGGAGTTGTAGCGCGTCGACAAGCGAGTGAGTTCGCGGGAGCATTGGCCACAATGGCCACTATGCGACCAGGGCGAAGAACGCAGTCGGCAAAACCGCGGCTCTGAGAACGACGGGGAAAACGGAAGGGCAGAAACTCTATGACCGTTATTCGCCAGCAAGACTTTATCGACAGCATTGAAGATGCGTTGCAGTACATCTCTTTTTATCATCCACTGGATTTTGTCCAGGCTTTGGAAAAGGCCTATCATAAAGAGCAAAACCAGGCTGCAAAAGACGCTATAGCTCAAATCTTGATCAACTCCCGTATGTCGGCTGAAGGCAACAGGCCTATTTGTCAGGACACTGGTATTGTCACCTGTTTTGTCAAAATTGGTATGGATGTCAAGTGGGATAAAACCGATATGACAGTGCAGCAAATGGTGGATGAAGGCACTCGCCGTGCTTATCTGAACCCACATAACCCGCTGCGTGCCTCTATTGTGGCTGACCCTGCAGGTGCCCGTAAAAACACTCAGGACAATACGCCATCCGTAGTGCATATCGATATGATTGCAGGCCACCATGTGGAAGTCGCTATTGCCGCTAAAGGCGGCGGCAGCGAAAACAAAACCAAAATGGTGATGCTCAACCCATCAGACTCAGTGGTGGAGTGGGTGCTGGAAACTCTGCCAAAAATGGGTGCAGGCTGGTGTCCGCCAGGTATGTTGGGCATAGGTATTGGTGGTACTGCGGAAAAAGCCGCAGTGCTGGCTAAAGAAGCCTTGATGGAGCCTGTGGATATTCAGGACCTGCTGGAAAAAGGCGCTGAAACTGCCGATGAAAAACTGCGTGTTGAACTGTACGACAAGGTCAACAAACTGGGTATTGGTGCTCAGGGTCTGGGCGGCTTAACTACTGTTGTGGATGTAAAAATCAAATCAGTCGCCACTCACGCGGCGTCTAAACCTGTAGTGATGATCCCAAACTGTGCCGCCACGCGCCATGTGCATTTCCACCTGGATGGTTCAGGCCCGGCTGTATTAACTCCTCCGAAGCTGGAAGACTGGCCTGAAGTGACCTGGGAGCTTGGTAACAATGTGCGCCGCGTTAATTTAGATACTGTGACTCCTGCCGACGTGCTGGAGTGGAAAGCCGGTGAAACTGTATTGCTGTCAGGCAAAATGCTGACAGGCCGCGATGCTGCGCATAAACGTATTGCCGATATGTTGGCTAAAGGTGAAGCTTTGCCTGAAGGCGTTGACTTTAAAAACCGCTTTATTTACTACGTAGGACCTGTGGATGCTGTAGGTTCTGAAGTGGTAGGCCCAGCAGGCCCAACTACGGCCACTCGTATGGATAAATTCACCGACATGATGCTGGGGCAGACAGGTTTACTGGGCATGATTGGTAAATCTGAGCGTGGTGATAAAACAGTAGAAAGTATCAAAGAGCACAAAGCTGTGTATTTAATGGCGGTAGGTGGAGCTGCATATTTAGTATCCAAGGCTATTAAAAAGTCCCGCGTTGTCGCCTTTGCCGATTTAGGTATGGAAGCCATTTACGAGTTTGACGTAGAGGATATGCCCGTGACTGTGGCTGTTGACAGTCAGGGAAATAACGTGCATAAACAAGGACCTGCTATTTGGAAAGTGAAGATAGCTGAACTTGCCAATAACTAAAAAATGATTAATAACGCCCTGACTTTCAGGGCGTTTTTCCACTGGGAGATATTATGAAAGCCTGGATCTTTTTCGCCACTGCCTTAGTGAGCAGTGCTGCCTTTGCCAAAACCCCTCTAACCATCGAACATCTGAATAAACTAAACAAAATCTATGATGTTGTGGTGTCTCCGGATGGCCGTTATTTGGTTTATGGTCAGAAAAATGGAGGTCTTGCACCAGCCGATACCAGTGCAGATTTATACTTAATCGACTTACAGCAAAACAACAAAGTCAGTCGTTTGACTTACAGTGACGATAGAGAGCACTCTGTTGCCTGGAGTAAAGATGGCAGCGCTTTGTATTTTCTGGCCGGCCGCTCAGGTTCTTCACAAGTCTGGCGTTTACCTATGGCTGGCGGTGAAGCGCAACAAATCACAGATTTGCCATTGGATGTTGATGGCTTTTTAGTTTCTGCCGACAACAGCAAAATTGTGCTGCAAATGGCCGCTAAGCCGGGCTGCGAAACCTTATCCTGCACAGTAGAAGCCAAACAGGTAAAAGCAGGTCAGCAAGACAGCGCTATGGTTTATGATCAGCTGATGGTGCGCCACTGGGATAGCTGGGCTGATGAATTCAGAAGTCATTTGTATGTTGCCGATATGACGGCTAAAAAAGTGACGGAGGCTAAAAATTTAATGCCTGAATGGAATACAGACATAGCAGGTATTAAAGAAGTCGCGTTCACCCCTGATGGTAAAAATTTGGTGTTCAGTGCGAAAATTCCCGGCCTGGACCAGGCCTGGCATACCAACTTTGATATTTTTCAGGTATCGGTGAGCGGCGGCGAAAAAATCAATTTAACCCGCGATAACGCAGCCTGGGATGCTAAACCGTCTTTTTCCAGCGATGGTCGTTTTATGGCCTACTTAGCCATGAAAAAACCTGTGTATGAGGCGGACCGTTTCGGCTTGATTTTATTGGATATGGTGACAGGTCAGCGCAAAGAGTTGGCGCCGGAGTGGGACAGATCGATCAGTGACTATAAATTTGGTGCAGACAACAGAACCCTTTACGTGACAGCTCAGGACACGGGGCAGCATGGTATTTTTGCGATTAACACCAGTTTTGGCGATATCAGCAAAATTTATGCAGATGGCACAGCCAATGATTTAAATGTAGTGGGCAACAAGCTGATTTTTACCAATCACAGCCTGGACAAGCCGAGCGATATCTACCAGATCACTGCGGAAACCGGTGCACCAACAGCCTTAACTCAGGTCAACAAAGACGCGCTTTCAGGCATTCAGTTCGCCCAATTTGCACAGTTTAATTTCCCAGGAGCCAATGACGAAACAGTACATGGTTACTGGATGAAACCTGTCAATTTCAAAGAAGGCCAGAAGTACCCTATCGCTTTTATTGTGCATGGTGGGCCACAAGGCAGTTTTGGCAATATGTTTAACTACCGCTGGAATGCGCAGTTGTGGGCCGCTCAGGGCTACGGCGTGGTGATGATCGACTTCCACGGCTCTACAGGTTATGGCCAGGCTTTTACTGATTCTATTGCCCGTGATTGGGCAGGTAAGCCATTGGTTGATTTACAAAAAGGCCTGGCTTTTATCACTGAAAAGGAAAAATGGCTGGATGGCAACAACGCCTGTGCTTTAGGTGCTTCTTACGGCGGCTATATGATGAACTGGATTGCGGGTAACTGGCCTGAAGGTTTTAAATGTTTAGTCAATCATGCTGGTTTGTTTGACATGCCAAGTTTTTATGGCAGCACTGAGGAGTTGTGGTTCCCTGAACATGATTTAGGTGGTCCGGTCTGGAACAAAGACAGTGATTATCAGAAATTTAATCCGGCAGCTTTTGTCGATAACTGGAAAACACCTATGCTGGTGATCCATGGTTTAAAAGACTATCGGGTGCCTTATGCGCAAGGTCTGGGTGCTTTTACGACTTTGCAGCGTAAAGGTATTGAGTCCAAATTAGTCATCTTCCCGGATGAAAACCACTGGATCTTAAAACCACGCAATGCAGAGCGTTGGTACAACGAAGTCTTTGACTGGATGAAACTGCATACCCGAAAATAACAACTCGCTGAAGTCAACCGGAAAATATAGGGGCGGGTAAAGGGCAGGGACAAGCTGTAGTCCCTGCATTAGCCGTCCGTCTAATGAAACCGCGGTTCAGGTGGAGCTGAGTATGCAATTTACTGAAGTTCGAAACTACTGCCTTGAACTCATGGATACAGAGGAAGACTTTCCTTTTGGACCTGATATTTATGTTTATAAAGTGAAAGGGAAGATCTTCGCTATCCTTGGCACAGACCATGGAGAGGGACGATTGAACTTAAAATGTGATCCGGATGAGGCTCTGGCCTTGCGGGATCTTTTCCCTGCTATCAAGCCTGGTTACCATATGAACAAAAAACACTGGAACACAGTGCGTTTGAATGGCACTGTGCCTGAGCAGGAAATAAAACGACAAATCGATCAGTCCAGACGACTGGTGATTCAATCCTTACCAAAAGCGCAGCGCCACCATCTTGTGCTTGTAAACAATTAAAAGACCGACCCGGACCTTTATGCCCAAACCTGCTTACCCTTTAACTGCGATTCGCATTGTACTCTTGTATTGCTGTTTTGCACTGCTATGTATTTTTGGCTCAGAGCATTTACTGCGCTTAACAGTGACTGATCCACAATCCAATTCTTTTTTTGGCATAGTCAAAGGCGTCGCTTTTGTTTGTCTGAGTGGCTGTTTAATTTATCTGATGCTGGCTACCTGGCGTAAACAGCAGTTTTTTGATTCCGAAGTGACAGTAAGGCACAAACAATGTCGGCTTGTGCTACTCATTCTTGCCTTCTTATTGGCCATACCGGCTCTTGCTGCTATCACGAAGTGGGTTCATGGCGATCAGCTAAAAGCCAGTGCGATGAAAGACTTACGCACAGTAACTGATATCAAAAAACAGCAGTTAGAGCTCTGGTTGGCTGAACGACAATACGATATCGGTGCTTTATCCCGCGATAGCTCGTTTCGGCACAAGTTAGAGCGCTATCTGGAACTGGGAGATCAAACTCAAAGAGCGGATCTACAAAACAGACTGGCCTCTATGATTGCTGAGCATTCGTTCAGTTCGGTTTTAGTGTACGACGCTGCGGGTCAACAGAGGTTCGCTTTGGGGGCTCCGTTAAAGTTTGATGCCTTGGCTGGGTGGCAAAATCAGCCGCAGCCATCCACTCAATGTGACAGTCAGGGAACAGACCGTTATTGTCAATTGAACTGGTATCTGCAATTGGCCACAGGCCAACAGATTTACCAATTGGTGTTTAGTGTCGATACGAGCATTTTCTTGTTCCCGGCTATTCAGAACTGGCCAGTATCCAGTCCTACGGCTGAAGTCTTGCTGGTGCAACGTCAGGACCAGAGTGTTGTGTTTTTAAATCCGTTACGACATCCGCAGCAGGCCTTACTGAATGAAATTGATACAGCCCTGGATGGCCCTTTACTGGCAGCGAAAGCGTTGCGGCAAAGACAATTTAACACAGCAGAAGCTCTGGATTACCGACGTCAGCTTGTACTCGGCGCCTACACACCCGTAAGGCAAACCAACTGGATGTTGGTGAGTAAAATTGATGTGACAGAAGTTCTACAGCCTCTGGATACCTTGTTGTTATGGTTGTCTGTCAGCTCTGGTACTTTATTGATGATGCTGATAACGGGTGCCTTATTTTACTGGCGGGAGCTTATTCAGTCTCATCAACTGGCATTGGCCGCTAAGCAAACAGAGCAAGATAAAACGGTACAGGCATTTTTCGATTTGCCCTTTTCTGGAATGGCTATTCTATCCCGAACTCATTTGCCCTTTATCCGGGTCAATAAAAAGTTGCAGTCTGTGCTGGGTTATTCTGAAACTGAACTTATGGCGCTGTCTTTGCGTGATTTAGCCCATCACTCACAACAATTTACGCCGACCAGTTTTGCCACTGCAGAGCAGAATGCCACAGAAGCTGACGTTCAGCTGCGTCACAGCACAGGTAAAGTCCTGACGGTGAAACTTATGATGCAGCGATTCAGTCAGCAAGGACAGCCTGATCTGCTACTGGCCACCTTTGAAGATGTGACTGAGAAACGTCAGTTATATGCTGATTTAAACCGAAGCCACCAAGAGCAACGGCACAACTCTCAGCAATTGGATAGTATTTTAACGGCAAGCTCAACAGTATTACATCGGATAGATTTGGACGGAGTTCACTGCAAAACCAGCTGGGTGAGCAGTAATGTTGAACGACTTTTCGGCTACAGTGTTGAAGAATGTCTGATGGATAAGTGGTGGGAAAATAGCCTGCACCAGGATGACAAACCTTTTGCCAGCCGAGCTATCGAGCAAACGCTGTTGTATGGGCATTATCGTCACGAATACCGCTTTTATGACGCCTCCGGCTCTGTTCGGTACATCCGTGACGACTTAAGGTTATTACCGGTTCAGACCTATACTTCTCAGCAAATTATTGGAGCTATGGTCGACATTACAGAGTTGAAACAGGCCCGATTTGAGCAGGAAGTTAGTAGTACTAAATTAAAAACCCTGTTCAATACCATGTCCGAAGGTTTGGTGTTGCATGATGCAACAGGGGCCATTGTTGATGCTAACCCTTCAGCTGAGTTGATGTTGCATTCCTCCTTAGACGAAATGCGGGGATTGATCCCGCAAGTTGAAGACTGGCACACAATATATGAGGATGGCTCAGAATTTCCGGCAGAGCTGTATCCAAGTAATGAAGTATTGCGCACGTCGATGGCGGTGCGCGACGTTGTGATGGGGATTGAACGGGATGGGGTACAACGTTGGTTAAACCTCAATGCTGAACCTTTGTTTGAACAGGACCAACTCTCGGGCGCCTTAGTTACCATAGATGATATCAGTTCAGAAGTTGCTATTCGTCGGGAATTAAAACAACGTGCTTTAGTGATGTCTAATCTGGCTGATATGGTGGCGCGTTTTTTACAGCACAGCGACTGGTTGCAGCTACTGCGCAGCATGATGCCCTCGGTCAGCCGGGCTTTAGCTGTTGATGCCATCTATTTGTACCAAAATACTCTGCAACAGGACAGGGTGACAGGTACGTTGTTAACCCAATGGCGGCGCGACCAAAAAGAACATATCCGAACCTTTAAACACCTGGACCATAAAGTTTCCCGTTGGTATCCGGCGATCCAGCAACTGACGAAAGGCGCTGTGGTTGCAGGTCTGGCGCAAGATATGGATCAGATGCTGCAGCCTATGTTGAAACGTTTTCGGATCCAGGCTATTGCTTTGGTGCCCGTGATGGTTGATGGGGAATGGTGGGGCTTGCTTGGCGTGGAGCAACATCACTCTTGTCGCGAGTGGAATCAGGTTGAGCTTGATGCCCTGAAAATGCTGGCAACTGCTTTGGGTAACGCGGTGAAACGTCAGCAGTTTGAATCTTCTCTGCAGCAAGCCGCAGCTGTATTTGAAAGCACCCGCGAAGGTATTATGGTGACTGACGCGTCGAATCGCATTATTCAGGTGAATCAGTCTTTATTACAGATGTTGGGCTATGAAGAATCTGAGGTTTTGGGCAATACGCCGGCCATGTTCGCATCAGGACGGCATGACCAACATTTTTACATCAAGATGTGGCAAGAGCTGAGTACTAAAGGACACTGGCAGGGTGAAGTCTGGAACAGGCGCAAAAATGGTGAAATTTACCCTGAATTGCTCAGCATCAGCACTATTGTCGATACAAACCAACAAATAACTCACTATGTGGCTGTATTTGCAGATATTACCCAGCTTAAAGCCTCTGAGCAGGAGCTGGCTTATCTGGCGCACCATGATGTACTCACCGACTTACCAAATCGCTTATTAATGAGTTCACGTTTGCAAAATGCAGTAGATTTAGCAAAACGTGATCAGCGCCAGTTTGCTGTGTTGATGATGGATCTGGACCGTTTCAAATACATCAATGACAGTTTTGGTCACCCAGCGGGGGATGAGCTGTTAAAACTGGTGGCGGCGTCGTTAAGACAACGGCTGCGGGATATTGACACCGTTGCGCGTTTTGGCGGTGATGAATTTATTATTCTGCTTGAGCAACTGCATCAAAGTGAAGACGCAGCTAGGTTTGCTACAGACCTCATTAATGACATGAGCCAGCCCTGGTTGTTAAGCAACAACGTGGAAGTGCGGATTGGAGCCAGCATAGGTATTTCCATTTACCCTGCTCACGGTACTGATGGATCAACTCTGCTCAGTAATGCCGATGCAGCTTTGTACCGGGCAAAGGAGCAGGGGCGTGGCCGTTTTGCCTATTATTCGGATGATCTGACTTTGTATGCCCGTCAACGTATTGATTTAGAAGCCCGATTGCGAGGTGCCCTGGCACTTCAGCAGCTTTTGGTATACTACCAGCCGCAAACGGATATCAAAACTGGTCGTATTGTTGGTGCAGAAGCCTTAGTTCGCTGGAATGATCCAACTGAGGGCCTGATACCACCCGCACATTTTATCCCGATAGCGGAGGATACCGGCTTGATTGGCGCTATAGGTGATTGGGTACTGGCAGAAACTTGTCGTCAGGGCGCTGCATGGCGAGCCGCAGCTTTACCCGATTTAAAACTGGCGGTGAATTTATCCTCTCATCAGTTCAGCCATGGTGATATAGGCGCACAAACGGCACAGATCCTGAAAGACACAGGTTTCCCGGCAGAGTTGCTGGAGCTGGAACTGACCGAAAGTGCCATTATGTCGCGGGCGCAGCAAGCTGAAGAAGTGTTGTCTGATCTGCACCAAATGGGGGTCAATCTGGCGATAGATGACTTTGGGACTGGCTATTCGTCTTTTGCCTATTTGCAGCGTTATCAGCTAGATGTACTGAAAATTGACAAGAGCTTTGTCGATGATGTGGCCCATAGCAGTGAAAGTCAGGCCATAGTCGCAGCAATCATTTCGATGGCGCATATTCTTGGTTTAAAAGCCTTGGCTGAAGGCGTCGAGCATCAAGACCAACTGGACTATTTACGTCGGCAAGGTTGTGATTATTATCAGGGGTACTTGTGTAGTAAACCTTTGCTGGCAAAAGATTTTGAGCTCTTGGTTCGCAGTCAGTCCAGCAGCACAGATCGCCTGTGTCATTAACAATGCAGCAGCGGGGCTTGCCCCGCCTCTGGGCTAAAGGGGTATATCCCCTGCTTTAGAACGCAAAGTCTAAATCCGGAACCACAGGGATCTCCAGCAGTAGCACTAATGCATGCAGCAGCAGCTCTTCCTGTTCATTCACCAGTTCGTCTGCCTGGACAGCTATTTTTAACGAAAGCCAGAGTTGTTGTTTCACCTTGGGCGAACTATGGATCAGAGCTGGTAGTTGTTCACTTAGCTGCTGAAAACTCAGGTGTGGCCGCACAGTCGCAGCGGGTAAAGCCAACACATCTAAACCTGCTTTCCAGGACTGCTCCTGGAGCTCCTCATGTCTGGCTTGTTGTGCACACAAGGACAGTAATGCCAGCGCAGGCTGTTGCACCTGATCCAGACTATTACTCTGGTCACGGCGATGCAGCAAGCCAGAATCAAACTGACTGCCAACACAGTGTTGTAACCAGTTTAACAAGGCCCACTCGAATAAATCTTCTGCACCGTCACATTCAACCAGCTTCTGACAAAGTTGTTGAAATTCAGTAAATTGCTGTTGTGACAACTGCTTTAACCCCGGTACCGCAATTTGTAGTAAATGCAGCTTTTGTTTGCCTGATAAAAGGCTGACAGCGTCATACACTGCATTGACGTTTTGTAGCAGTTGCTGATCGCCAACCGCTTTGACCATAGCCCATTGTTTAGCTAAATGTTCGGTTTGAATAAGGCAAGCGCAACACAAGGCTGGGGCTGAAGGAGCATGCCTGCTGCTTTGCAATAAAAAGGCAGGCAAGGCAGCCAGCGCAGCGTTGGTGTGTTGTGTTCTGGCCTGCTTTGATGGCCCCTTACTACTCTGTTGTTTTAATTGCGTCTCTGTCGGAAACACACCATTCCAAGCCGGGTCGAGGCGTTTAATCCTTTGCGATAGCGGTGGATGGGTCGCAAATAAACTGGTGAAGCGGCTTATGGCTTCGCCAAAAAACAAATGACTCATTTCATCGGCGTTAGGGTGCTTAATTTTGCTGCCGTAACTGGCGCCACCAATGGCTTTGAGTGCGCCAGCTATGCCGGAGGGATTGCGGGTAAATTGCACTGCACTGGCATCAGCCAGAAACTCGCGCTGGCGACTGACGGCTGCTTTAATCAAACTGCCAAAAAAAGTGCCTAAGTAGCCTAGTATCATCAAACCCAATACCAGCCCAAGAATACCGCCACCGTTGTCTTTAGATTTCGAGCTGCTGGCAAGGACTGCGTTTCTGCGGCCACTGCTTCTGAGCAGGAAGTAACCAGCGTGCCCAATACACTCTATACCGTGTAACAATGCAATAAGGCGAATATTCAGCTTCATATCACCATTTAAAATATGACTGAATTCATGGGCTATTACGCCTTGTAATTGATCACGGTCCAGCAGGTTCAGGCCGCCTTGAGTAATACCTATCACTGCATCTGCCGGTGAATAACCAGCAGCAAAAGCGTTGATGGAGGATTCTGGTGTTAAATAAACAGGCGGCACAGGTACACCTGCGGCAATAGCCATTTCTTCGACCACATTCAATAAACGCTGTTGTTTTTCGTCTGCTAAATGATGCTCAACCAAACGGCCGCCCAGCGCTTTGGCTACCACCTGGCCACCCTGACTTAACTCAGCCTGTTTGATACTGATCACCGCAGCTATGATCACAAAAACAAATAAGCTAACCCAGCCCATCATTTTCCAGGGTAATTGTTCAAACCAAAGCGGATCTTGAGGTCTTAACAGCAACTGGTATTGCTCTGGATCCATCACGCCTAAAGTGATCATCACCAACAGATTGGTTAACACCAATAGCGTGATCAGGGCCAAAGTAAACAAAAAAACCAATAGCTTAGTGTTACTACGTGCCTGATCCTGAGCGGCGAAAAAGTTAGTAGCCACTGAAGTTAGAAGCTCACTTTAGGTGCGGTTTGAATTGCTGCACTGTCAGCGAATTCCAGTAATTTAGCATCGTTCTGATGCCCAAAAAAACCAGCAAAAATAACCGGAGGGAAGCTTTGTTTGTAGCTGTTGTATTCAGTCACTGCGTCGTTAAAAGCCTGACGGGCGAAAGCCACCTTGTTTTCAGTACTGGTCAGCTCTTCGGTCAGTTGCATCATATTCTGATTGGCTTTTAAATCCGGGTAAGCTTCCATCACCATACTGAATTTCGTCATGGCGCCTTGCAACGCCGATTCTGCACTGGCCAGTTGGCTGATGGCTGTAGCATCACCTGGTTGAGTTGCAGTGGCAGTTAGTTGGCTCACTGCACTGTTACGTGCAGCTATCACAGCTTCCAGTGTATCGCGCTCATGCGCCATATAAGCTTTAGCCGTTTCAACCAGATTAGGAATTAAGTCGTAGCGGCGCTTTAACTGGACTTCAATTTGAGCGAAGCCATTTTGAAAACGGTTTTTCAGTTTCACCAGTTGGTTGTATATGCTGACAATAAAAAACAGCACAACAGCTGCAATAACGAGAGTAATAATGGTGGTCATGGGATTTCCTTTACCAATGATCGAATCTAAACATCACTCTAGCATTGTAAAAATTAGTTGAATAGTATCAACTGCATGTGAGCTGCTCATCTCGGATAGTGTGGCTCTGAGCGTTTTTCGCATACTGCAGTTGTAGCAAGGTGATAATGCAGACCATGAGTTACAAATTATTTGGCATTCTGGTGTCATTATTTACGCTATTGTAGTGATTTTGGTGAAAAACGTATTTACTGACTGGTTAAGGTTCTGGTTGGTATGAATTGGGAGTGATGGGTATGAAACCCTGGTCTGTAATTCAGTGTGCTGCAGAAGGCTGCAAACTGAGATATGCGTTGATAATACCTCTACTGGCATTATTTGTTACCTCTTGTAGTGGAGGTGGCAGCACAGAGTCTGTTGACTCAGGCTCTGGGACTCCGCCTGTGGTGGTGCCGCCTATCGTTACGCCACCGCCAGTGGTGATCCCTCCAGTGATCACGCCGCCGCCAATCGCGACGCCTCCAACCGGAGACCTGCCAGAACCGGAATTTGAAGCTGCCCCAGATGTGAACATAGCACCACTGCCCAAAGCCGATGCCCCCTCTTTGCCGGCACCTCCGGCTGGGTTAAGAAATCCAGGTAACAACGATATAACGGCACCAGGCTCGCTGGTGTCGGTGATGGTTGCCAGCTCTTCCGGTGATGAAAATAGCACTAATACTGCAGCAAAAGCCATAGATGGCGATATGACGACACGCTGGGAAAGTGCGTGGGGGGATGATGTTGCAGATGCAGACAATGCCTGGCTGCAGTTTGATTTTGGTACTAAAACTGCTCTCGGTGCCATGAAGCTGTATTGGGAAAATGCCCATGCTAAAGAATATGCTATTTATGTGTCAGATGATGCGCAAAACTGGTATCAGTTGCGTTATATGGTGGGTTCAAAAGGGGCGGTAGAAGAGTTTCTGAATCTGGGCGTTTATGTCCGTTATCTGCGTTTACAAGGTATCAGTCGTCAAACTCAGTATGGCTACTCATTATTTGAAGTAGAGTTTAAAACGCCCGGTACGGACAACTCTATGCCGGTACTGGACACTTCAGCTATGTCTTATCCACTGAGCGGCAGTGGCCGTATCCCACTTCCTGCACCGACTGAACCTATTGAAACCATTAGTTTTAGCTTAGCCGATGGTACTCTGGTCACACGTTTTGGGATGGTAGGGCGCTCCCGCCATGCCCGCGAACGCGGGGAAGACTGGAATGAAGTTGGTTTTGGCGTGAATGACACTGTAGATGCTGCAGGACATCCGCAGGATAAAGGCCCCGGCGCTCATTTGAATTTTATTGCGAACTATTTTAAAAACCGCACCTGGGGTGTGGAGTTTATCGATAACAGCAATGTGGCTGGAGTAACAGCTCCGAAAATTATCGTCAACCAGTACTTCCAACAAGCGCAAAAAGGTGGTGGTCATGCTTTTGTCCGCCGTTTTGATGATCCCGGCGTGACAGGCTTTGGCTGGATGAGCCCGGGAGATTTGCTGGATGATTCTACTTATCATGATGAAGGCGCCGCTTGTCCTGTAGTCGCCAAACCTGCCAATGGCGTGTTATTGCGCCCCGACAGTGGCTACAACGGTGTCATTGGTGCGAATGATGGCTGTAGTGTGGTGTTTGACCGCTATCCGGGTCACAGAGCACTTTCTGCCAATGCCGATGGAGTCCTGGTGCCAAACGGCAGCAGTGTAGATTCCCGTGTGTTGAAAAAAGGCGATGTAATTGAATTCACCAGCTCGTTTTTCTCCACCCGGGCAGCTATGGATGCTACAGGCGACAGCGGTGCTTTTCGTTATTACACTAATGAACTGACCTATGTGATGGGTGAAGGCTTACGGCCTTGGTATGGTGTACAGCCCCGCCTGATGAACCAACCATTACCCCTGAGGACACTGCAAGGTGGCTTGGGTTCTGTGTCTTATGATTATGCCGATAATCCAACCTTTATGTTTCAGCAGCCGCACAACACCATTGGTATGCAAAACATGCAACGTTTTATGGAAGGCCGCCGCTGGTTACATACTAACTTATGGACAGGGCAGCATAACGAAGAAGGCAATGACCCTAACGACGCTGGCCGCCAGTTGCAAGGCCCACGCTTTAACCAATCGTCTTGTTTTAACTGTCACATCAATAATGGCCGTAGTGTTGCTCCCACAGTAAGGAATCAACGACTGGACACTATGGCAGTGCGGGTTGGGGCTACAGGTACAGATGCCAATGGCCTTTACCTGCCTCATCCTGTCTATGGCCTGGCGCTGCAAATGAATGGACGCTCTATCAGCACTGGCGAGATGCAAAACTGGGGCAATGGCGCCTGGGTTTCAGGTTTTACCAGCAGTAGTGTCACTCTTGCAGATGGCACAGTGGTTGAACTGCGTAAGCCCACTATTGCCTTTGAAGGGCCAGAACCAGAAGTGTATTCGGTACGCCAGGCTCAGCCTTTGATTGGTATGGGCTTGCTGGAAGCCATTTCAGACGAGACCATTTTATCCAGAGTTCGCACTACACCAGATGCAGACGGCGTGCTGGGTAGGGCCAATTATGCCTACGATCCTGAAACCGGAGAAGTTCGTTTAGGCCGTTACGGCTGGAAAGCAGGCAAAGTCAGTTTACGTCATCAGGTAACAAATGCCGCTTTGCTGGATATGGCCGTCACCTCCTCTGTATATCCCAAACTGGACTGTTTAGCTGGTCCAAACCATTGTGATCCAGCAACTGCAGAGCCAGGTTTGCCGGATGAAGCTGTCACTTTAATGACTCACTACCTGCATTTGTTAGCTGTACCTGCTCAGCGCAGTGTCGTCAGTGGTTTTCCCAAAGGGGTTTCGCCTTTAACTTATCTGGACATAGACCCTGCAAAAATAGCAGCAGGCGAACAAGTATTTAAAGACATTCGCTGTGTGGCCTGTCACACCAGCGAGGTAAGAACCAGCGCCCGCTCTGAATTTGACGAAGTGCGGCTGCAAAACATCAAGCCATACACTGACCTGCTGCTGCACGACATGGGCGAGGGGCTTGCCGACAACTTTAGTGAAGGTCTGGCTACAGGCCGCATGTGGCGAACTCCGGCGCTTTGGGGCTTAGGTTATACCCAGTTTGTTGCAGGAGGCACTCCGGCTGGTTATTTACACGACGGCCGCGCCCGTACTTTAACTGAAGCTATTTTATGGCATGGCGGCGAAGCTGAAGTGATCAAAAATCGCTTTGTTAACCTGCCAACAGCAGAACGTGAAGCGCTGCTGGCTTTTCTGCAGTCACTGTAATCCATACAAAAAAGCCCGGCATAGATGCACTATACCGGGCTTTTTTATATCTCCCGAATCCAGGTTATTTAACCTGAAATCAAGCTGTTTAGTATTGCCTTGGATTTCTTCCTTCAGACTCAACCACTCGCGGATATTTTACACGAGGTTGTTTTTCAGCTTTTTTGCGTAATTTTTTAAACTGAAATAACCAGCAATCACCGAAATCAAACAGGTAAAACAATTTACTTCGGTGCAGTGGATACACCTCATTCAGCATTTGTTCGTCATCAATAGGTTGCGTATTTCTGCCCGGGGTTTTGGCGATATGAAACTCGTACAAGTGATCATTATCAAATTTCACCATCATTTGGATAAAATAGTGCAATTCAAACAATGGTGTGTCTTCTGCCACTTCAATTACCCGCCGCCACGGCTTTTTGGCTTTGAAGGGCAGGGTTATTTCCAGAGTGTATATTTCCAAATCAGCAGTCCTCTTTGCTATCTGAAGTTTGTTTTGATTCTATTTGATATACAAGATATTAAAGTTTCAACCCTGCCATTGGAAAACAGGCTGATATGAAATCAAATGGCTGCTGAGGATGCGCAGGAAAATAACAGCTGCAGCCATCAGATAGCAAGGATTCTATCGTCAGCCAGAAGGTTTCAACCGCCAGGCACAAGGCCTGACGTGAGTCGAAATCATAGGCATGTTTCTCGCATGACATTCCCTGAATTTCAACCTTATAGTGATAATCACCCTGCTCAGACTTTGAGCCGGGCTCAGGTGCCTATAGGTTGAATGTCAGGGTTACTGAGCCGCCAGTGGTATTTTTTGCCAGGTATTCAGTTGTGGCGAAAGGCATCACTGATGCCTTATCTGTGATGGCTAAACTCAGTGTGCCACTTTCTTCAGACATAAAACCAAAATACTGCTTCGCGGCTAGCCTTTTTGATATAACTTCAGTTTGATAAACAATTCTTCAACCTGAGTTCTGGCCCAGGGCGTTTTGCGTAAAAACGTCAGACTGGACTTGATGCTGGGGTTGGAGCTGAAGCATTTCAATGGTATTTGCTTTGCTAAAGGGGCAAAGCCTGCATAGTGTTCAACTAGCAGCTCAAGAATTTGTTGCAAGGTAAAACCATGCAGCGGATTATTTTGTTGAGTTTGGTTTTGGGTTGCCATAGGGACTCTGCTCTGTAGTGGCCAAGGCCCGGAATTGGCCGTGATAATGTTCATCGTCTGTCACCATCATCAGGGCAGAACCCGGAACTAATGGGCTGGGGCTGGCTAAACCTTCGACTTTAAAGCCGTCAATTTGCCATAGCACTGGCCGTTCCGCCATTAAGCTAATAGGCTGTTTTGCAGTGGGATTGACTAAGGCTAATGGATAAACAACACTGGCAAAAGGACCGTTGTCTGAGCTGTCCAACACCGCACTTGCCCAGAGTACATCCGCTTCCAGATGCAAGTCGGAGATCACTCTGTTGTAATGACGATTCTTCAGTTTGGTTGGGCCTGTGACCTGAATCTTCTGGCTGTTCCACTGAATATTCGCTGCGGCTAAATCCAGTTCACCCCATTGTAAGAATCCCGCCGCTGTAGCAGTGCCACGTTCACCTACAATCACAAGATAACGGTTTACATCTTTTTTGGCGCACGCCAAGCCCTCAAAGTTATCACCATCCTGCTCCGGGCTGTTATCGCGCTCCACCGGCAATTCAAAAGTGTTCAGTACCACAACGTAGGTAGGGAATACCTTGATATGAAACAGGCGACCAAAAGCACCTTGCCAGGTGCCGCTTTCTGCTATTAAAAATTCACTGGTTCTGTCGGGCAGGGCACAGACTGCTTCTAGATCATTCGCCGCCTGACCTGCGGGCCAGTTGGTCACAAATAAACTCTGCGCTGTCAATTGTTGATTCGGATTCAGCTGAATTAAGCTTAAGCGATCGCCCTGCCGTTGAATTTTTTTATCCTGCACGGCCAGATAACGACTTTGGTCCAGGGCTGCCAGACCACTGAGTGCAGGTAAAGACGTTTGGCTTTTTGCTCTGAAAGGAGTAAACCAGCGAGGGTCCACCGGCATCTGAAATAACAAAGGCGACATACGTCTGAATTTGTCGGCATGAGTACCACACTGAATATTATCTGTGTAATGCTGTTTCCAGGGATCATTGACTAAGTACACTGTCCCATCTTTGACCGTGATACCTTCCAGCGCAGTTTGCACCAGTTTCTCGTAAGCAGGGCAAAGACCGCTGTCATCTGTGCTGGTGTAAAAACTGAGCTTCTGCACAAAAGGCGGAATACGGTTAGTTAAGTCAAATACCCATAATTCGTCGTCATTGCGTGCTACCGCCATTAAGTAGCCGGGGTGTCCTTTGATCGGGCTGGGTAAAAATTCTATACCGTTGATAGGATGATCTTTGTCATCCAACACAGGCAGTGTCAGGTTTGCATCTATCACTTTAACGAAATTATCGCGCAGCCAAAAATCCTGAGTTAAACGGGTTTTAAACAGTTGAGGTTTGTTGGCAATGTCTTGTTCCAATGCCATATACAAAGTCTGGTGATCATCAATAGCTAAACCTTCAATACCGTCGTTGGGAAAATTGCCAACTTTGGCTTCTAATGGGAATTGCACAGGCCGCACTGCCACAATTTCGGCTCGGGTTAGAGTGCTGTCAACCTGAATTTTCACCAACAGGCTGGGATAGCTGGTGGAATTGGTCTGGCTGAATTTTTTCTTGCATTCAGCACTCAACTCGTAAGCGGATGCATCCTCCGTTACTGTGATGAGCGTAGTGTCGTCTATGCGATCCCAAGTAAGAGCTTCAAAGTCTGGTTTGTCACTCAAATAGCCATAAAAGCAGCTGTTTTTCAGGTTATGGGCAACTGTGATTGGAATGGGCTGAGTGATAGAGGTGCCAGTGGCAGGGTCGACCCTGAATAACTTCATTCGGGTGCTTTCATGGGCACTTTGGTCGCCAATAATGACTAACTCGCCTTTGCGGAACGTGACTCCTGAAGTTTGTGGGTCCAGTAAGGTTTGGCCTTCTAAGTCGGTTATCCATTGACCTTTCAGTGCTGTCTCTGCATTCAGATCCCCACTTAAGCTGACCATAGCCAACAATATAAACAAGGATTTGGATAAATTGATCACTGCGTTCGATCCATAATTCAGGGCATATTCAGATGGCGCTTAACATACGACTTACCGGACTATTTCGCCAGCAAAACCGGATAAAAAGCTATTATTCGACGAAAAAAAACACAATCAATTGAGGAATAGCAGAGGATGAAAAGAAAAGCCACAGAATAGCGGTACTTCAATCTAATAAGTGAGCCTATGCAGCAGAGGTTTGATGTTGCTGTTCCATCAATGCTATGGAATTTTTGCACTGTTCCGCTGCGGCATCAAGCGGGCAGGTACAAGACCCTCCTCTACAATACAGAACGAAGCACCCTATAGTTTTAAGTGTTGGGCCATACCCAAAGTGATTGAGGTTGCAACTAAACGACGTGTAGGGGCGTGGTTTATCCACGCCCGTCTTGAAGTAACACATACAGAGGGAACGCAGGGTAGTGTTTAGTACGCTTGTTCGTGAACGTCGCGCACTGCACGCCCTGATGGGTCTGTCATTTGTGCCATTTTTGCATCCCATGCCAAAGCTTCAGGGGTAGAGCAAGCTACCGACTTACCGCCTGGCACACAGGAAATAGCGCCTGTGTGTGGGAAATGTTCTTCAAAAATTACACGGTAGAAATAAGCTTCTTTGCTGTCCGGCGTATTAACCGGGAAGCGGAAAGCAGCTGTAGCCATTTGCTGATCAGACACTTCTTTTTCCGCATGAGCTTTTAAGCTATCAATCCAGCTGTAGCCTACGCCGTCAGAGAACTGCTCTTTCTGGCGCCACAAAATTTCGTGTGGTAACAAGCCATTAAAGGCCTGACGTAAAATGTGTTTTTCCATTTTGCCATTGCCACACATTTTAGCTTCTGGATTTAATCGCATGGCCACGTCCATAAAGTGTTTGTCGAGGAAAGGCACACGGGCTTCAATGCCCCAGGCCGACATGGCTTTATTGGCGCGGTTACAGTCGAACATATGCAAACGGTCCAGCTTACGTAAGGTTTCCTCGTGGAATTCTTTGGCGTTTGGCGCTTTGTGGAAGTACAAATAGCCACCAAAAATTTCATCAGAACCTTCGCCCGACAACACCATTTTAATACCCATGGCTTTAATTTTACGGGCCATTAAGTACATTGGCGTAGACGCACGAATGGTGGTGACGTCATAGGTTTCAAGGAAATAAATCACGTCACGCAGTGAATCCAAACCTTCCTGCACAGTAAAGAGCACTTCGTGATGCACTGTGCCTATAGAGTCTGCTACTTTGCGGGCTGCGGCCAAGTCAGGTGAACCTTGTAAACCCACAGCAAAAGAGTGCAGGCGAGGCCACCAGGCTTCTGATTGACCATCATCTTCCACGCGATTACGCGCAAATTGCTGGGTAATAGCCGAAATCAGTGACGAGTCCAGACCACCGGAGAGCAACACACCATAAGGCACGTCAGACATTAAATGGCTTTTTACACTGTGCTCAAGCGCAGCGCGCAGTTCACCTAAGTCCGCCGGATTGTCTTTGACTGCATCAAAACTTTGCCAGTCGCGCTGGTAGTACTGCACCAGTTTGCCTACTTTGCTGTCAAAGTAATGGCCCGGTGGGAATTCCTGCATTTGTTTACACACAGGCACCAGAGCTTTTAACTCAGAGGCCACATACAGCTGACCATGCTCGTCATAGCCGTAATACAGTGGGATAATGCCGATATGGTCACGGGCAATCAGGTAACGGTTTTGTTCTGCGTCATACAGAATAAAAGCAAACATCCCCTGCAGCTGATCAATAAAGTCAGCACCGTGCTCCAGATACAAAGGCAATATCACCTCACAGTCTGACTTGGTTTGGAACTGATAGTCGACCGTTAAATTCTTTTCTAAATTCTTGTGATTATAAATCT
This sequence comes from Rheinheimera sediminis, assembly GCF_004005375.1. GTDB lineage: Bacteria > Pseudomonadota > Gammaproteobacteria > Enterobacterales > Alteromonadaceae > Pararheinheimera. The sequence goes on from NZ_RZUF01000033.1 coordinate 28,700, forward strand.
CACCATTCACTGCCAGAATGTGATTTCGATTTGGATTAATCAGGGGCTGAGCGCCATTTTCAGTATCTACAATCGCCAGACGCTCATGCACTAAAATTGCATTGTCGTTGTTCCATACACCCGACCAGTCTGGTCCACGGTGGCGTAATAACTTAGATAACTGTAGCGCCTGCTGGCGCAAGGCTTTAACATCAGTCTTGATGTCAAGCACCCCGAATATCGAACACATGATAGGTAACCTCTAAAATTAATGAATCCAGATCATTGCCCCTGGTAGTTAGCATTGCAGAGCGGTGACCTGTGAGCACCCTGTGACCATAGTTGTGCTATATGACCAGGGCGAGCGAACTAAGGCAACAAAACTGCAGCGTCAACTACGACGGGCAAAAACATTTTGGCAGTATGTACGTCTAAACGTACTCCTTGAATTTGCCAGCTTACGGAAAAATTGCAAGAGGTTTTTTGCGCTTTTCACAGGTAATGCAGGTCGTAAGTTTTCACAGCAACAACGAGCTTTTTCTTATTCATGCAAAAAAACAGCGTAAATCCCCGATTTGTAGCGCCAACAGAATGGCAACCAGAGCTGTTTTTGCAGCCTGGGCTTTTCAGCGCTTTGGCTGCCACTTTTCCTTTAGCAGAGCAAAAGCATTTTCCATCGCCAGAGCTACTGACCCAATGGTTGCATCAGCAGACAAAATTACAGGACTGGTGTTTTGTCGACAGTGCTGTATTAGATGCCGATGGCCGATATTACGAAGACTTTATTTACCAAACCCGACAAATTCCTATGCGGCTGAACAATTGGCATGACTTATTTGGTGCTTTGATCTGGTGTTTGTTTCCTAAAAGCAAGCAGTTGATGAATCAATTGCATATGGAACAAATTCAGCAGTTTGGCAGCAAAGAACGCAGCAAGGTGCGGCATAAACTTACCTTACTGGATGAATGTGGAGTGATTATTTGCTTCAAAGCTTCGCAGCGGTTTTTGTTGGATTTATTACGTAATCATCAATGGACTGAAGCTTTTTATCAGCATAAAAACCTATGGGCAGAGCTGAACCCTATCATTTTTGGTCATGCCAACTATGAAATGGCGACTAAGCCTTTTATTGGTTTAACAGCTAAATTATGGTGTATCGAGTGGCCTGAACAGGGCTTGACCGAAACAGACACAGAAGGTTACGATTTTGTTGATAACTTATTAGCAGCTCAGCTTGTGAATGCCGAGTTGCTGTTTGATAATCAGCAACTTAGTCCACTGCCATTATTGGGAGTGCCGGGCTGGCATCAACAGGTTCAGGATCTGGCTTTTTATGCAGATACCAGTTATTTCAGACCGAAACGGCACACCACTTAACACAAGACCAACAAAGGGAACTCTCGATGATTAAAATCGACGCGCTGGCTAAATCTTTTGCCATCAGTCGCGGCCAGAAACTGTCAGACAGTGAAAAACAGGATGTGCGTTACAGTAAAGAGGCTTTTCATTCTGTACGCAACGTCAGCTTTGATTGTGGCTCCGGCGAAGTCTTAGGTTTATTAGGCCCCAATGGTGCTGGCAAAACCACCACTTTACGTATCCTCTCTACGGCGTTACAGCCAGATTCAGGCTCTGTGCTGATTGAAGGTGTGGATGTGTTAAAACATCCTGTGCAGGCGCGGAAAAAAATTGGCTTTTTATCCAGCAGCACAGGGTTGTATGGCCGCTTAACTGCTTATGAAAACATTGCCTATTTTGCCCGTTTGCATGGCATGAGCGAAGCTGTATTAAAGCAGCGCATAGACGAGCTGTTTACCTTGCTGAATATGCACGACTTTGCCAATCGTAAAGCCGATGCCATGTCGACCGGTATGAAGCAAAAAACCGCTATAGCCCGCGCTGTGGTGCACTCGCCCAAGGTGGTGATTCTGGATGAACCTACTACCGGTCTGGATATTATGACGACTCAGACTGTGCTGGATTTTATCCGCTCGTTAAAACAGCAGGGCACTCCGGTGATTTTCTCGACCCACCATTTGGACGAAGTCGCCTCTTTGTGTGATCGGGTGGTGGTGATCGACAAAGGCATCAGCGCTTTTTCCGACAGCTTTGACGCCTTTAAGGCATTAAGCGCGGATGGGGATTTACGTCAGTCTTTTATGACGGTGATTAATGCGACAGCAAGTAACAGGGAGCAAAACTAAATGTGGCAAGTGTATTTTAAAGAACTGACTGAGTTGGTTCGTGATAAAAAAACCATGTTTTTTGTCATTCTGCTGCCGATCCTCGTCTTCCCTGTGCTGTTTGGCATTATGGGTTTAGTGGTCGCGAACGTAGCTAAACAAGCCGAAGCCGAAGAGCACAGGTATGTGATTATCAATGCCGATAAAGCGCCTGAACTGACAGAAGCTTTGTTTTATCACAAGAATTTTAAAAAGGTGGAGTCTGATCTGACCGATGCCGAGGCCCTGAAGCAGGCGATTCGGGATGACAAGTTTGACTTGGCCATTATCATCGCTGACGACTTTAGTGCAGATGCAACGCACCTGACGCAAAGCAAATGGACTGTGATATACAACATGTCATCTCAGCTTGATATGATTGATAAATATTTCAATGAGTTACTTCGTGATTACAGCAAGAAACTGCAATTAGCCAAACTGGATTCTTTAGGCGTAACAGCGGAAAAAGTAGATGCTTTATTACAGCCGGTGAAGCTGGAAAAAGTAAATACTGCCGAAAGCCGTGAAGATTTGGGTGAAAAAATCGGTGGCTTAATTGCCTACATCCTGATCCCTTTGTGTTTAGCGGGTTGTTCCTACCCTGCAATTGATATTGGTGCGGGTGAAAAAGAGCGTGGCACTTTAGAAACCTTATTGATATGCCCGATCAGCAGAACCTCTATTGTGTTAGGTAAGTTTTTGACTGTACTGACCACGGGCCTTGCTACAGCGCTCATTACAGTGACCAGCTTTGGTGGCTGGGGTTATGTCATTGGCTCTTTAATGGGCGTGGATATAGTGGCTAAAACTATGTCGACTTTAGGTGTGGCTGATTTGCTGCTGATCCTGATGATGCTGATCCCCTTGTCGGCTATTTTTGCCTCCTTGCTGCTGTCGTTATCTATTTATGCCCGCAGCTTTAAAGAAGCACAAAACTACATTGGCCCTTTAAGCATGATTGTATTTATGCCGTTGATTGTGGCGTTAATGCCAGGTGTTGAACTGACCTGGAGCATGGCGATGTTGCCAGTAGCCAACGTAGCGCTGGCGATTAAAGAACTGATCAAAGGCACTATAGATGTGGGTATGCTGCTGGCCATTTTTGGCTCTACAGTGGTGATAGCTGCAGCGCTGCTGGCTTTTTGTGTCAGTTGGTTCCAGAAAGAAAAAGTATTGTTCAGATAAAATGTTCGGGCATGTTCGCTGCCTGATCAATGAAACTGCGGTACAGATGGACGGGCAGGGGCAAGCCCAGCCCCTACAGACCCGCTTATTTAATGTAGGGGCGTCGTTTATCGGCGCCCGTCTTGTTTCTAATACTGTTTAGTGTGTATTTCCAAATGAAATTATTTGATGCGGTGATTAATCCCTATAGCGGCTGCTACATAGGGCCGGAGCAACTGCCAGATACTGTGGCCGAATTTGCCGGACGTTTAGCCGCATCGGTCGATGCCTGGCATAACCACTATGCGCTGATCTGGCTGGAGATACCGGCCTCCCGTGCTGAATTGATTTCTGTAGCACTGGAGCTGGG
>NZ_RZUF01000034.1 GCF_004005375.1 Rheinheimera sediminis
CCCGCTCAGTGAGCGGGGTTTTTTATTTGCGTTGCACAGGCGGTCGCCAGGGTCGAGGCGGGCTTTAGGGAAGCCAACAGTTTGGCTTCACTCCGCCTTGACGCCGCGCGCTCTGCGAGCGGCCGGACAAGACGGCCTGCTGTCGCCTCATCGCCCGCACTAATGTAGTTCACCGCATCCGAATTCAACACCTCACTGCTCTTAAAATTCAAAACGGGCGCCCACAAGGGACGCCCCTACAAACACTGGACCCCTGCCCCAAAATCATCCAATCGCACCAAAATAATTCATCGATATGCACCAATCTGATACATCTAAATCATTGATTAATTTCACTTATTCATCAAAGTAAATTCAGTGGTAAAACCAGCTGCCTTATGTTTTTATAATGCTGTATTCATTTGGGGGCTGTTATGTCTTACATTAAAAATTTATCCATAAAACAAAAACTATTAATAGCGGTAGGCGGCTCGGTCGCCGTACTTTTGGTGCTCTCAGCACTTTTTACAGTGAACCATTTAAGCCAACTGACACGCCAGCAAGTTCAAGCAGAGGTTGATTCATTAGTGACTACTGAGTCGGTGAATATAGGCAAATTCTTTGCTGAGTACGCTCAGGTTGCCCGTACTTTTCTCGAAGCGCCGCAGTTTCAGGCCTGGTTTCAGAATTATCCTGGCCGTAACGCAGAATTGAACTCAGTGCCTGGTTATCAGGACATCAATAACAGTTTTATTAAGATCAGTGAGCGTGATCCCAATATATTGTCGGCTTTTTTTGCACTGGATCGCAGTGCTGAATACTTCAGGGAAAATTCCAGAACAGGTGTAGACAAAGAAGGGCCGGATGCAGGGGATATCAGCAAAGGTTATTTTGCAACCCAACGTCCCTGGTACAAGTTAAGCCTTGAACACAATAAGTTTTTTGTTGGCTCGCCTTCTGCAGACTTCACCACTGGTATTGTGTCCGCAGTGGTAGAGGGGCCTGTTTATTTACCTGATGGCACTTTATTGGGGGTAGGTGGTCTGGATCTGCATTTGGATAAGCTTGGCGAACAAGTAGAACGCATCCGTTATCAGGGCGAAGGTTTACCATTTTTGCTTGATAGCGTGGGCCAGGTGGTTCATTTCTCTAAAGCGGCAGGTCTTGAAATTAAAGCCAATGATCCGCTGGACCTGTTAGATAAAAATATCGCCGCTACAGAGGGTTTTAGCGCTTTGGCACAGGCGGCCAAAGATCAAAAGTCTGGGTTTGCCAAAGTCAGTTTGTCAGGCAAAAGTTATTATGTGTCGTATCAGCCTGTCAGTCTGGAGTTTCCAAAAATGAACTGGTTGGTCGGCTTATTAATTCCGGCAGAGCTGATTGAAGCTCCTGTGCAAAAAGCCACTGGTTGGGCATTATTTGCAACCTTGCTGATGCTGGCTGTTATTACGCTGGTTGTTGTACTGACCACACAACGTATTATTCGGCCTCTATCAGATTTAACCGAGGCTATGAAAGACATCGCCAGCGGTGAAGGTGATTTAACCCGCACTCTGGCTATTCAAAGTTCAGATGAAGTTGCGGTTCTGGCCCAACATTTTAATACCTTTATCAGTAAGTTAAGACACTCCTTGCAACGTACCTCAGAGCAGTCCGCTTTGGTGCATCAATCCAGCCAAAAATTAAGTAAAGTGGCAGGTCAGACGGACTCTGAAATTCAGAGTAACAAACTACAAATAGACGCCGTTTCTGCCGCAGTGACTGAAATGTCGGCCACAGTACAGGAAATCAGTCACAACGCGCAGCAAACCAGTTCAGCTGCATCACAAGCTCAGCAACGAGGTGTTGAAGGAGCCGAGTTATCTCAGGCTGCAGTGAAGGATATGGGGATCTTGGCTGGTACTATGACCGAAGCTGTTGAAGTGGTGATTGGGTTAGCGAAAGAATCTGAAAATATCGGTGCCGTTGTTGATGTAATTAAGGCTATAGCGGATCAAACCAATTTACTGGCGCTTAATGCAGCTATTGAAGCAGCAAGGGCTGGTGAGCAAGGTCGTGGTTTTGCAGTGGTTGCTGATGAAGTTCGTTCTCTGGCTGGTAGAACCAGTGAAAGCACCGGTCATATCCGCACTATGGTAGAAAAGCTGCAGGCTATTGCTAAAGATGCTGAAACGAAAATGCAACAAGGGCGCGAGCAAACTCAGTTAAGCTCTGAACGCGCAACATCGATGCAAAGCGCATTGGTTGCTATAGGACAGGCCATTGAAGTAGTACAGCAACAAAGTGCAGCTATTGCAGTTGCAACGCAGCAACAAGGAGTTGTGGCAGAGGATATTAATTTAAATATTCATCACATTACGCAATTGATAGATAGCACGGCGTCTCATACCACTGAGTTGAATACAGAGTCTAATTTGTTGAATCAGGCTGCACAGCAACTGAAAACTATCACCGGTCAGTTTAAACTACACTAAACGAAAACAAAAAGGCCACAGCGCTCAGTAGCTGTGGCCTTTATCATTGTTACAATCAATGCCTTATTGCTTTAAAAACTCAGCAGAAAGTTTTAACTCGTCATTTAAATTCACGCCTACACCACGGCTGATGATGTTCTGTGCTATTTCTTTGGCTTCTTCCAGAGAATGCATCTGAGCTGTACCACATTGATAAATATTCAACTCGGGGATTTCAGACTGGTTTTGTACTGTCAGTACATCGGCCATAGCTGCTTGCCATGCTGCGGCTACACGCTGCTCGTCTGGTGTACCAATCAGGCTCATATAAAAACCTGTACGGCAACCCATAGGGGAAATGTCGATGATTTCTACGCCATCACCATTTAAATGATCACGCATAAAACCTGCGAATAAATGCTCCAGTGTATGAATACCTTTTTCTGACAGTATTTCTTCGTTAGGCACGCAAAAACGTAAATCAAATACAGTGATGTCATCACCTTTGGGTGTATTCATTTTTTTTGCCACACGTACAGCAGGTGCTTTCATAATGGTGTGGTCAACGGTAAAGCTGTCTAATAAAGGCATGGTTTCTCTCTCTGTTCAGGCTCTGTGTGCAAGCAATTGAACAGGATTATACGCCGCAATTGCTTTTTGGGTTAAATGCTTTTCTGTTCTATAAGCAGAGTTTCAGCGCTAAAAAGTGGCTGAACCTGCCTTTTCGCTCATTTATCGCACAAACGATAAATTTTTTTAAAAAAATAACCTTGAATCGAATAGGGGTAAACCCCATTAATCATTCAAGACAATTTTAATTGTACAGATTAATAAGCGGAGAGTAGTTATGGGTAGAATTATTGGTATTGACTTAGGTACAACAAACAGCTGTGTGGCTATTTTAGATGGCGACCAGCCACGCGTTCTTGAAAACGCTGAAGGTACCAGAACCACTCCTTCCATCATCGCTTATGCCGAAGACGGCGAAGTATTAGTTGGCCAGCCAGCCAAACGTCAGGCTGTGACTAACCCTAAAAATACTTTGTTCGCAATTAAGCGTTTGATTGGTCGTCGTTTTGAAGATGCTGAAGTTCAGCGTGACATCAAAATCATGCCTTACCAGATTGTTAAGGCTGATAATGGTGACGCTTGGGTTGAAGTTAAAGGCAAAAAATTAGCTGCACCACAGATTTCTGCTGAAGTGCTGAAAAAAATGAAGAAAACTGCTGAAGATTACCTGGGCGAGCCAGTAACTGAAGCTGTAATCACTGTTCCTGCTTATTTCAACGATGCACAGCGTCAGGCGACTAAAGATGCCGGCCGTATCGCAGGTTTAGAAGTAAGACGTATCATCAATGAGCCTACAGCAGCAGCTCTGGCTTATGGTATGGATAAGAAAAAAGGCGATACCAAAGTTGCAGTCTATGACTTAGGTGGTGGTACTTTCGATATCTCTATCATTGAAATCGACGATGTAGATGGCGAACAGACGTTTGAAGTATTAGCAACCAACGGTGACACTCACTTAGGTGGCGAAGACTTTGACTCTCGTGTGATCAACTACTTAGTCGACGAGTTCAAAAAAGAGCAGGGCATTGACCTGCGTAACGATCCACTGGCGATGCAGCGTTTAAAAGAAGCGGGCGAAAAAGCCAAGATCGAATTGTCTTCTGCTTCTCAGACTGAAGTGAACCTGCCGTATATCACTGCAGATGCCACTGGTCCTAAGCACTTAAACATCAAAGTAACCCGCGCTAAGCTGGAATCTTTGGTAGACGATTTAATTCAGCGTACCATTGAGCCGCTTAAACAGGCATTAAAAGATGCTGACCTGTCTGTAGGTGATATCAACGATATCATCCTGGTGGGTGGTCAGACTCGTATGCCTAAAGTTCAGGAAGCTGTTACCGCCTTCTTCGGTAAAGAGCCACGTAAAGACGTGAACCCTGACGAAGCTGTGGCTGTAGGTGCTGCAATTCAGGGCGCTGTATTGTCAGGTGATGTAACAGACGTTCTGTTATTAGACGTAACTCCATTGTCTTTAGGTATCGAGACTATGGGTAGCGTGATGACAGCCTTGATTGAGAAGAACACCACTATCCCAACCAAGAAGTCACAAACGTTCTCCACAGCGGATGACAACCAGTCTGCTGTAACTATCCATGTGCTGCAAGGTGAGCGTAAACAAGCCTCTGCTAACAAGTCACTGGGTCAGTTTAACTTAGAAGGTATTCGTCCGGGCCGCCGTGGCGAGCCACAAATCGAAGTGACCTTCGATTTAGACGCCGACGGTATTTTACATGTGTCAGCTAAAGATAAAGACACAGGTAAAGAGCAGAAGATCACCATCAAAGCTTCTTCAGGCTTAACAGATGAAGAAGTGGAACGTATGGTGCGTGACGCTGAACTGAATGCGGAAGAAGACAAAAAGTTTGAAGAGTTAGTACAAACCCGTAACCAGGCTGATGCTTTAGTGCATGCAACGCGTAAGCAAATTGAAGAAGCAGGTAACGATTTAGCCACTAACGACAAGCAAGAAATTGAAGCTGCTGTTGCTGCGCTGGAAACTGCCATCAAAGCAAACGATAAAGCAGAGATCGAAGCCAAAACTCAGGCTCTGATCCAGGCATCTCAGAAACTGTCTGAAGTAGCTCAGGCGAAAGCGCAACAAGGTGGCGCTGAACCTCAAGCTCGTAATGCTGCTGGTGATGACGTCGTTGACGCTGAGTTCGAAGAAGTAAAAGACAACAAATAATCATTGTGTCTGTGGGGTCGCGTCTTTAAGATGCGCCCCATACCAGAGTTAATTTGAGCGGCCGCCTTGTGCGGTCGCTCCTCTATTAAGATGAGTTGTTATGTCGAAGCGTGATTATTACGAAGTGCTTGGCGTCGAAAAAGGCGCTGACGATAAAGAAATCAAAAAGGCCTATAAACGGCTCGCCATGAAATATCACCCGGATCGTACTCAGGGTGATAAGGCCATGGAAGAGAAGTTTAAAGAAGTGCAAGAAGCCTATGAGATCCTGTCGGATGACCAGAAGCGCGCTGCGTATGATAACTATGGTCACGCTGGTGTGGATCCAAACCGTGGTGGCGGTGGTGGTGGTGCCGACTTTAACGACATCTTCGGTGATGTGTTTGGTGATATCTTTGGTGGTGGCCGGCGTGGCGGCGGACAATCCCGTGCTCAACGTGGTTCTGACTTACGTTACAACCTGGAGTTAAATCTCGAGGACGCGGTACGGGGTAAGTCGGTCGAAATTAAAGTGCCAACCTGGGTGTCCTGTGATGTCTGTGATGGTTCAGGCGCGAAAAAAGGCACTCAAGCCAAGAACTGTCCAACCTGTCATGGTGCTGGCCAGGTGACTATGCGTCAGGGCTTTTTTGCTGTGCAGCAAACCTGTCCTACCTGTAGTGGCCGCGGTAAAATTATCCCGGATCCATGTACTAAATGTCATGGCGATGGTCGCGTAGAAAAAACCAAAACACTGTCGGTGAAAATTCCTGCAGGCGTTGATACAGGTGACCGTATCCGTTTAGCTGGTGAAGGTGAAGCAGGCCAGTTTGGCGCGCCGGCTGGTGATTTGTATGTTCAGGTTCATGTCAAAGATCACCCTATCTTTGTGCGTGACGGCAACAACCTGTATTGCGACGTGCCTATTAGCTTCAGTACTGCAGCTTTGGGCGGTGAAATTGATGTGCCGACTTTAGATGGTCGGGTCAAACTGAAGATCCCGGCTGAAACTCAAACTGAAAAGATGTTCCGTCTGCGTGGTAAGGGTGTACAGTCGGTTCGTGGTGGCGGTGTCGGCGATTTAGTTTGCAAAGTAGTGGTGGAAACTCCTGTCAACTTAAGCGATAAGCAAAAAGACTTATTGCGCCAGTTGGACGAAAGCTGGGGGGGCGACAGTGAAGCGAAACACAGACCTAAGTCTAAAGGCTTTTTTGATGGTGTGAAGAAGTTTTTTGATGATTTAACCGGCTAGGCTATTTGCCTATATGAGCTGAAAGAAAACCACCTACTGGTGGTTTTCTTTTTTCAGATACAGCAGAATGAATGAACTTATTTGAGTTTTGATAGTTCTATTAGCTGCTGTTTTCAGTACGAAAAGAAGGATCAGTTGATGCGTACTAAGTTAGTTCTCCCTATGTTAATTGCCACAGTGCTGCTTGCAAGCTGCGCTCATTCACCTACTGGTCGCCGCCAACTGATGTTATTTGATGATCAAAAGCTCAGCGCTATGGGTATTCAGACTTTTGAAGGGATGAAGGCAGAAACTCCGAACAGTAAAAATAAAAAAGTGAATCAGTATGTACAGTGTGTGGCAAATAACCTGCTCAAACACACCGATGCCAAATGGCAAAAAACGCCCTGGGAAATAGTGGTATTTGAAGATGATCAGGTGAACGCCTTTGCTTTACCAGGCGGCAAAATGGGCGTGTATACCGGACTGTTGTTAGTGGCTGATAACCAGTCACAACTTGCTGCTGTGATAGGCCATGAAATTGCCCATGTCATGGCAGGACATAGCAACGAGCGTTTATCCAGTGATCAGTTTATTTCTACTGCCCTTACAGTTGCTGACAGCGCCATGACGGTGGCAGGTTCGCCTTATCAGCAACAAATGCGCACCGCTTTTGGTTTAGGCGCTCAGGTGGGTATAGCTCTGCCGTTTAGCAGAGCTCATGAAACAGAAGCCGATATTATGGGGCTGGAGCTGATGGCTAAGTCAGGTTTTGTACCCACGGAAGCTGTTAAGTTATGGCAGAACATGGCGGCTAAAGGCAGTGGTTCCACTCCACAGCTGTTATCCAGCCACCCGGTGCCGGATAACAGAATTAAAGAGCTGAACAAACATATGGCGGTAGCTGAAAGTTATTATCAGCAGCGCCGAAGTCAGGGCGCTTTGCCTAATTGTAATAAAGCTTAACATTCAAATAACCAGGCCAACTTAAGGCTGGCCTGGTTATTACATTTTGCTGTCCTGCAAAATGCCTGTCCAGGCCATCGTCGCTGCGCTCCGATGTTAAAAATCGCTCCGATCGATTTTTTACATTTTGCTGTCCTGCAAAATGCCTGTCCAGGCCATCGTCGCTGCGCTCCGATGTTAAAAATCGCTCCGATCGATTTTTTACATTTTGCTGTCCTGCAAAATGCCTGTCCAGGTCATCGTCGCTGCGCTCCGACGTTAAAAATCGCTCCTGACGCTTTTTTCCAGCATAATTCTTGCTATGGCAAAAACTGCGAGTATTAGGCAGTAGTAGCTGTTCGTTACCACATCCCATGGCGATATGCCAAAACTAGCACCCAATAACAGCGCCTGAGCGCCATAAGGCACTAAGCCTTGTGCAATACAGGCAAACACATCCAATAAACTGGCACTGCGTTTAGGCGTGATTTTGTGATGCACAGCTATATCTTTACTGACTTCACCCACTACGACTATGGCTACAGTGTTATTGGCAATACACAAGTTACTGACAAAAGCCAAAGCGCCAATCGCCAGTTGCTGTGCTTTATTACCAGCCTGTTTCAGCTTTAAAGCCAAAGCTGTGACATGGCTGGATAAATACTGCAAACCACCTTGTTGCTTGACAAACTCACCCAAAGCGCCGACCAGCATCGACAACAGGAAAATTTCCTGCATAGAGCCAAAACCTTTGTAAATATCTTTGCCCAGATTGGCCAATTGATAGTCGGTAACTAAAGCGCCTTGTAAAGCTGCTAACACTATTCCCAGCAGCAGTACTACGAACACATTCATACCGGCCACGGCCAGCACCAGAATGGCCGCATAGGGTAATACACCTGTCCAGCTAAACTCTTTGACTGCCACTTCGGTCTGGCTTTGCGCTAAAAAAGCAAACAAAGCTAAAGTCACCAGTGCAGCAGGCAAAGCTATTTTCAGGTTTTCTCTGAATTTATCTTTCATCTCCGCACCCTGAGTGCGGGTAGATGCTATGGTGGTGTCAGAAATAATCGACAGGTTATCGCCAAAAATCGCACCACTTAGCAGCACGCCTGCTACTAAAGCCGGATCCAGCTGTGCCTGGCTACTTAAACCTACCGCAATAGGAGCCAAAGCACCTATTGTTCCCATCGAAGTACCCATGGCTGTTGCGATTAAGGCTGAAATAACAAATAAGCCCGGCAATAAAAATTGTGCAGGCACAATCGTCAAACCTGCATTAACCACTGCGTCTACACCACCTGTCGCCTGAGCTACAGTAGCGAAAGCACCAGCCAGCAAAAAAATAAAACACATGGTAATGATATTGCTGTTGCCTGCGCCTTTTACCAATACCTCAATAGATTCATTGAGTGGCGCTTTATATAGCCAAATTGCCAATACCAAAGCAGGGATAATTGCCACAGGCCCTGGCAGCTGATAGAAAGCGTAGTCAACGCCCTGCGACTGCAGGTATAACCCTGTGCCAAGAAACAGCGCAACAAAGAGCAGCAACGGCAGCAAAGATAAACGAGCTTGCTGTTTTTGCGATAACGTCATGAGTTTTCCTCTAAACCTGTAAGGTTTTAAAATTTTCTGGAATATAGAGACGTCCAGAAGTCCTGTCAAATATTAAAGCTGACTAAGCTATAGCCAAATTAATAAAAATGATTGCTTCAGATCACAAGTTTCATAACAAACGAGAAGCTTCAAAGGCTTAAAATCAGCCTAACTGAATTCAGACATTTTGCCTACGGCAGAAGAAAAAGCCAAAAGCAGCTTGAACTTAAAGTGGTTCAGGCCCATATAAACAACTCAATTAAGTTTTATACACTGGAGCTTTTATGTTTAATTTTTCTTACCAGAACCCGACCCGTATTGTGTTTGGCGATGGTCAAATTAGCCAACTGGGAAAGTTGATCCCAGCAGGCAGTAAAGTACTGCTGACTTATGGCGGCGGCTCCATTAAACAAAACGGCGTGTATCAACAAGTTATTGATGCTTTAAAAGGCCATAGCTACGTTGAGTTCTCGGGTATAGAACCTAATCCTAGTTATGAAACTTTAAGTAAGGCTGTGGCTTTGGTAAAAGCAGAAAAAATTGATTTTATTCTGGCTGTAGGAGGCGGGTCAGTAGTAGATGGCAGTAAATACATAGCAGCAGCTGCACTGTTGGAGCAGGACGGCTGGGCAATTTTAGAAAATAAGGTACGTATTAAAGCTGCATTGCCTTTAGGTTGTGTGCTGACTTTGCCAGCAACTGGCACTGAAAGTAATGCGAACGCTGTTATTACCCGTCAGAGCACTCAGCAAAAGCTGGCCTTTTCACATCCTTCGGTTTATCCGCTGTTTGCGGTTCTTGACCCAAAAGTTACTTACAGCTTGCCAGCTAAACAAATTTCTAACGGTGTAGTCGACGCTTTTGTCCATGTAATGGAGCAGTACCTGACCTACCCGGTCAACGCTGCAGTGCAGGACAGATTTGCTGAATCCTTATTACAGGTGTTGATTGAAGAAGGACCCAAAGCCTTAAACGAACCAGAAAACTACGATATCAGAGCCAATGTAATGTGGGCGGCCACTATGGCGCTCAATGGCCTGATTGGTGTAGGTGTACCACAAGATTGGGCCACACACGGCTTAGGTCACCAATTAACAGCTTTATATGGATTGGACCATGCTCAAACGCTGGCCATAGTGCTGCCAGCTTTAATGCAGCAACAACGCGCAACTAAGCGTGAGAAGTTATTGCAGTATGCCAGCAGAGTCTGGGGCTTGCAGCAGCAGGATCCTGAGCGTCAGATTGATGAAGTCATTAGTCATACTCGCGCATTCTTTGAGCAAATGGGCGTTCCAACTCGTTTAACAGCTTATGGCTTGCCTGCTTCTTCTGTAGACGAGCTAATGACCAAAGTGATGGACCAGGGCATGGATAAGCTCGGTGAGCATGGCGATATCGATTACAGTGCCAGCCGCGCCATTTTTACCGCAGCGGTTTAACAGAGCGGGCAGTTTGGGGTTGCATATCCATCCAGACTGCCGTTTAATAGCGCCCGTATCAAACTAGCCACACAGGAATAACAGATGAGTACAGTAGGTATTTTAGGTGCCAATGGCCGTATGGGCAGAGCTTTAGTCAGTGTCGCTAAAGAACAGCAATTGCCCATTACTGCTGCTACTGTGCGTGCAGGTTCAGCTTTAACAGGTATGGATGCAGGTGAACTGGCCGGTTGTGGCAAATTGAATCTGCCTTTTACTGAAACTTCTATAGCTGCTTTAGATTCAGCCGACATCTGGATTGATTTCACTATGCCCGAAGCCATGCTACAGCATCTGGAACTGGCGGTGCAGGCAAAAAAAGCCTTGGTCATTGGTGTGACGGGTTTAACTGATGCGCAATATGCTGCAGTGCAACAGGCGGCGAAATATATTCCTATCGTCTGGGCGCCGAATATGAGTGTGGGTGTGAACTTACTACTGCATCTGGTTCAAACTGCAGCTAAGGTGATGGGCCAGACGGCTGATATAGAAATTATCGAAGCCCACCACAGATTTAAAAAAGACGCACCTTCTGGCACAGCTATGGCGATAGGTCACCAGATCGCCAAAGCTTTGGATCGTAATCTGGCCGATGTCGCTGTGTATGGCCGTGAAGGTATAACGGGAGAGCGCGATAAAAAGACTATAGGTTTTGCCACAGTCAGGGGCGGAGACATTATAGGCGATCACACAGCTCTTTTTGCGGACCTTGGAGAACGACTGGAAATTACCCATAAAGCTTCCAGTCGCAGTACCTTTGCTCAAGGAGCGTGGCGTGCAGCGATTTGGTTGCAAAATAAACAGCCAGGACTTTATTCTATGCAACAAGTGCTGGGTTTGGCCGACTTAGCTTAAGTTTTTGAGCAATATGTTATAAAATTGCGATCAAAGCGTCATTTTTATAAAATTTCAAAAAAGAGTTAGACCAAACAGCCGAAATCGCCTAGAATAGCAAGGTTTGCCTAAGCAAACATGGATTCAAAAATTCTGGGTCAAAACGGGTGGTGAACAACAATGTTTTTCCCCCGTTTTCTGCTGTTTGGAGGTTATTTTGACTAAGTCCGCCCTGCTCGTACTGGAAGACGGCACCGTATTTCGCGGTACAGCCATTGGCGCTGAAGGTATTTCTGTTGGAGAGGTGGTATTTAATACCTCGATGACCGGGTATCAGGAAATCCTCACGGATCCTTCCTATGCTGAACAAATCGTCACTCTGACATATCCTCATATTGGAAATACCGGCACTAACGATGAAGATGAGGAATCCGATAAAATTTGGGCCAAAGGCCTGATTATCCGTGACCTTCCTTTGTTAGCCAGCAATTTCCGTAATCAAGCCTCTCTTAGTCACTATCTTAGCTCCCGTAATATTTTAGGCATAGCCGACATCGATACCCGTAAGCTGACCCGTATTCTGCGTGATAAAGGCGCACAAAACGGCTGCTTAATGGCGGGTGACAACTTAGATGAAAACAAAGCTTTAGAGCTGGCTCGGGCTTTCCCAGGTTTATCCGGCATGGATTTAGCTAAAGAAGTTTCAGTAAAAGAGTCCTATCAATGGACTGAAGGTAGCTGGGCTTTAGGCAAGGGGTTTGCTAAACCAGATAATTCAGCCTTTCATGTCGTTGCCTACGATTTTGGTGTGAAACGTAATATTTTACGTATGTTGGTTGACCGCGGTTGTCGTTTAACTGTAGTTCCGGCTCAAACACCGGCCGAGCAGGTATTAGCACTGAACCCTGACGGTATATTTTTATCCAATGGTCCTGGCGATCCGGCTCCTTGCGATTACGCTATTCAAGCCATCGAAACTTTCCTGACCACTGATATTCCTGTGTTTGGTATTTGTTTAGGTCACCAGTTATTGGCGTTAGCCAGCGGCGCTAAGACGATCAAAATGACAGTGGGTCACCATGGTGGTAACCATCCAGTGAAAAATCTGGATACAAACAAGGTGTTAATCACAGCACAGAACCACGGTTTTGCCGTCGAAGAAGCCACCTTACCTGCCAATTTACGTGCGACTCACAAGTCGTTATTTGATGGTACTTTGCAGGGCATTCATCGCACCGACAAACCAGCCTTCAGCTTCCAGGGCCACCCTGAAGCCAGCCCTGGTCCACACGAAGCCAGTGAATTGTTTGACCACTTTATCGAATTGATGCAACAGCGTCAGGCTTAATTGAGATAAGAGAGACAGAGAATAGCTATGCCAAAACGTACCGATCTTAAAAGTATTCTTATCCTCGGCGCCGGTCCTATTGTGATTGGTCAGGCCTGTGAGTTCGATTATTCAGGTGCTCAAGCCTGTAAAGCATTAAAAGAAGAGGGTTACCGCGTCATTCTGGTGAACTCTAACCCTGCCACTATCATGACAGATCCTGAAATGGCCGATGCGACCTACATCGAGCCTATTCACTGGCAAGTGGTGGAGAAAATCATTGAAAAAGAACGTCCATGTGCAGTGCTACCAACCATGGGCGGTCAGACCGCATTAAACTGTGCGCTGGATTTAGAGCGTCACGGGGTGCTGGCAAAATACAATGTCGAAATGATTGGCGCTACTGCTGATGCCATCGACAAAGCCGAAGACCGTGGCCGTTTCGATAAAGCCATGCGTTCTATTGGTCTGTCTTGCCCACGAGCAGGTTTTGCCCACTCTATGGAAGAAGCTTACGGCGTACTGGAAACTATTGGTTTCCCTTGCATCATCCGTCCATCTTTCACTATGGGTGGTTCAGGTGGTGGTATTGCTTACAATCGCGAAGAATTTGAAGAAATCTGTACCCGTGGTCTGGATTTATCGCCGACTAAAGAGTTGTTGATTGATGAATCGCTAATCGGCTGGAAAGAATACGAGATGGAAGTGGTTCGTGATAAAAACGACAACTGCATCATCGTCTGTTCTATCGAAAACTTCGACCCTATGGGTGTGCATACAGGTGATTCTATTACTGTAGCGCCAGCTCAGACCTTAACGGATAAAGAATACCAAATCATGCGTAACGCCTCCTTGGCGGTACTGCGTGAAATTGGTGTGGAAACCGGTGGTTCAAACGTACAGTTTGGTATCAATCCAGAAGATGGCCGTATGGTGATCATCGAGATGAACCCACGTGTATCACGCTCTTCAGCTTTAGCCTCTAAAGCAACAGGTTTCCCTATTGCGAAAGTGGCGGCTAAGCTGGCTTGTGGTTATACGCTGGACGAACTGGCAAACGATATTACTGGTGGTAAAACACCGGCTTCGTTTGAGCCAAGCATCGACTACGTAGTGACCAAAGTTCCACGTTTTAACTTTGAAAAATTTGCTGGTGCCAATGACCGCTTAACCACTCAGATGAAGTCTGTCGGTGAAGTGATGGCCATTGGCCGTAACCAGCAAGAATCGCTGCAAAAAGCTTTACGTGGTCTGGAAATTGGTGTCTGTGGTTTAGACCCAATTATTGATATCCATGCACCTGAAGCAAAAGAAAAAATCATTCGTGAACTGCGTGAACCTGGTTCACACCGCATTTGGTACATTGCCGATGCCTTCCGTATGGGCATGAGCATGGATGAAATCTATGCGCTGACCAAAATCGATCACTGGTTCCTGGTTCAGATTGAAGATTTACTGAAAGAAGAAGCAGCAGTGCAGGCCGCTGGTTTTGCCGGTTTAGATGAAAGCCGCTTAAAAGTATTAAAACGTAAAGGTTTTGCTGACAAACGTCTGGCCGATTTATTAGGTGTAGCGGAAAGCGAAGTGCGTAAAAAGCGTCACAGCTTTGGCTTGCACCCTGTGTACAAACGTGTGGATACCTGTGCGGCAGAGTTTTCTTCAAACACTGCTTATATGTACAGCACATACGACGAAGAATGTGAAGCTGCACCAACCAATCGTGACAAGATCATGATTATCGGTGGCGGTCCAAACCGCATAGGTCAGGGTATTGAGTTTGACTACTGCTGTGTGCACGCTGCTCTAGCCTTACGTGAAGACGGTTACGAGACCATTATGGTCAACTGTAACCCTGAGACTGTATCAACTGACTACGACACTTCAGACCGTCTGTACTTCGAATCTATTACGCTGGAAGACGTACTGGAAATAGTCCGTAAAGAACAGCCTAAAGGCGTTATTGTTCAGTACGGCGGCCAGACACCATTAAAATTAGCCCGTGCATTAGAAGCGAACGGAGTGCCAATTATTGGTACCTCACCAGATGCGATTGACCGTGCTGAAGACCGTGAGCGTTTCCAGCAGGCGGTAGAACGTTTAGGTTTAAAACAACCGCAAAATGCTACAGTGACAAGCCTGGAAGAAGCCATTGCTAAAGCCCCAAGCATTGGCTATCCAATGGTAGTGCGTCCGTCTTATGTATTAGGTGGCCGCGCTATGGAAATCGTCTATGACGATATCGACTTACGTCGTTATATGACTGAAGCGGTCAGCGTGTCGAACGATTCTCCGGTGCTGTTGGACCGTTTCCTGGATGACGCCATTGAAGTGGATATAGACGCCATTTGTGACGGTAAAGAAGTCATCATTGGCGGCATTATGGAACACATTGAACAAGCTGGCGTGCACTCAGGTGACTCTGCTTGTTCTTTGCCACCACATAGCTTATCTGTTGATGTACAGGACAGAATGCGCGAGCAGGTGAAAAAACTGGCGCTGGAGCTGGGTGTGGTCGGTTTAATGAACACTCAGTTTGCTGTGAAAGATAACGAAATTTATCTGATTGAAGTGAATCCTCGTGCTGCCCGTACTGTGCCTTTTGTCTCAAAAGCTACAGGTATGGCTGTTGCTAAAGTCGGTGCCCGCTGTATGGCTGGTCAGTCTTTAGCATCCCAGGGTATTACCAAAGAAATCATTCCGCCTTATTTCTCTGTAAAAGAAGTGGTAATTCCCTTTAACAAATTCCCTGGTGTAGATCCTATCCTCGGCCCTGAAATGCGTTCAACAGGCGAAGTGATGGGGGTGGGTGATACCTTCGCTGAAGCTTTTGCTAAAGCAGAGTTAGGTGCAGGCACAGTGATCCCTACAGGTGGTCGTGCTTTACTTTCAGTGCGTGACAGCGATAAAGTGCGCGTTGTTGAATTAGCCAGAACTATGGTTGAGCTGGGTTTCGAGCTGGATGCGACTGGCGGTACAGCTAAAGCTTTAATTGCAGCAGGCATTGAATGCCGGACTGTCAGTAAAGTATTTGAAGGCCGCCCGCATATTCTGGACCGAATCAAAAATGGCGAATACAGCTATATCGTTAACACCACTGAAGGTCGTCAGGCTATTGAAGACTCTAAGGTGTTAAGACGTGGCGCGCTGCAACATAAAGCCAACTACACCACAACTTTAAATGCAGCTTTTGCAACCTGTAAAGCCAATGCAGCCAATGCATTTGCTACAGTTGCATCAGTGCAGGAACTACATAAGAGAGTATACGGATGAGTCAGATCCCTATGACTGTTGAAGGGGCTCAGCGTTTGCGGGATGAATTGCACGAGCTGAAAACCGTGAAACGTCCGGCTATCGTTACAGCTATTGCTGAAGCGCGTGCCCATGGTGATTTAAAAGAGAATGCGGAATATCATGCTGCTCGCGAACAGCAGGGTTTTTGTGAAGGTCGTATTCAGGATATTGAGGCTAAGTTATCTAACGCACAGATCATCGATATCACAAAGCTGCCTAATAACGGCAAAGTAATTTTTGGTGCTACTGTGACTATTCTGAATCTGGATACGGAAGAAGAAGTCACTTACCGTATCGTCGGTGACGATGAAGCTGATATTAAAAACTTCAGGATTTCGGTGAATTCTCCGATAGCCCGTGGTTTAATTGGTAAATCAGAAGAAGATGTAGTCACCATCAATACCCCCGCTGGTATGGTGGAGTTTGAGATCACCCAGGTGCAGTATGTGTAAACTGCGCTAATGAAGAAGGCGGCTTTAGCCGCCTTCTTTGTCTCCGGGAATAGAGTGTAAATGCAAAGACGCCAAACAAAAGCTTATCAACTTCAATTACTGGACCAGGTGTTATGGGTTCAGGCCTTTGGAGTGTCTTCTTTGTTAGGTACTGAAGAGTACATCAGAGATTTTCGCGCTCTTGCTTCGTCTGTATTCAATCAGCCTTGGGCCGTAGTGTTGGATATCCGACAGTGGCAAGCAAGCCCGGCTCAGTCATTGGATTTACTCAGGCAAAATTCTAAATGGGCTTTTGCACAGAATCTGCATCATGTGGAATTGTTGCTGCCCGGGGATGAGATGCTTGCCTGGCAATATTTAAAAGCTACTGAAGTGGAAAAACCCACTTATCTGACTAAACATATTGCAGAAGATGAAGAATCGGCCCGCTTGTATTTGCAGGCCGCAGGTTACTTAAAAAGCGCAGATTAGCCCTTTGGAATATGTAACTTTTTCTCTTTAGCGGCGCGGTATACAACCAAAATATGGCCAATAACCTGCACTTTTTGTGCTTTGGCTTCGCGCACTATAGCGTCCATAATGGCAATCTTTTCTTCGCGATCTATGCTTGGAACTTTGACTTTGATCAGTTCATGGTGCTCTAACGCCAAATCAATTTCGGCCATCACTCCCTCAGTTAATCCGTTACCACCCAGCAGAATGGTTGGCTTTAACTCGTGTGCTTTGGCTTTTAAAAACTGTTTTTGTTTATTACTAAGGTTCATATGTGTAGATTTTCCGTGTTGGAAAGCTTGAAATTACACTATTGTACCGCCATCTTGTGATGAAGACTATTTAAGAGTACTCAGATGACAAAGAAAAAACGTTCCGCCAGCTCTTCTCGCTGGTTACAGGAACACGTAAGCGACCCTTTTGTGCAGAAAGCGCAAAAATTAGGGTTAAGATCCAGAGCTGCTTTTAAGCTGGATGAAATTCAGGACAAGGATAAACTGATCAAAACAGGCATGACAGTCGTAGATCTAGGGTCTGCGCCAGGCAGTTGGTCTGCTCGGGCTGCTGAACTGGTGGGCCAATCAGGGTGCGTAGTGGCTTGCGATATTTTGCCTATGGATCCTCTGGCCGGTGTTGCTTTCTTACAAGGTGACTTCCGGGAAGAGGCCGTGTTAAATGCTTTGTTAGAGCGTATTGGTGGCCGTAATGTAGATGTAGTTTTGTCTGATATGGCGCCAAATATGAGCGGTAACAGCACAGTGGATCAAGCCAGAAGTATGTATCTGGTGGAACTTGCGCTGGAAATGTGTAACAACGTATTGAAGAAAAATGGCAGTTTTGTGGTCAAAGTATTTCATGGTGAAGGCTTCGAACCCTTTGTGCAGCAGGTTCGCAGCGTATTCACTACGGTACGAGTTCGTAAACCGGATTCTTCCAGAGCACGGTCTAGTGAGACATATATCGTAGCGACAGGCTTTAAAGTCTAGTAAAGTAGCGTTAGTTTCATTTGGAATGTAACTGTTTTCGTAACTGTTTTCGTAACTGAGAGGTTCTCACCTTGAGTGACATGGCAAAAAATCTCATCGTATGGCTGGTTATCGCCGTTGTATTGATGTCGGTATTTAATAGTTTTGGCCCTGCTGATAAGGCAGATAAGCAAATGAGTTATACCCAATTTCTGAAGGAAGCCAGTCAGGGCCAGATCCGAGAGGTGAAGGAACAGAAAGGCGTGATCACTGGTATAAAACGTTCAGGTGAGCGTTTCGAGACTGTGATCCCAACGGGCTATGATCCAAAACTGATCGATGACATGTACAAAAATGACATCACATTCTCTGGCACTGCACCGGAAAACCCAAGCATGCTAGGACAGATTTTTATTTCCTGGTTCCCTATGCTGTTACTGATAGGCGTCTGGATTTTCTTTATGCGCCAGATGCAAGGCGGTGGTGGCAAAGGCGCTATGTCCTTTGGTAAGAGCCGTGCCCGCTTAATGGGTGAAGATCAAATCAAAACTACTTTTGCAGACGTTGCAGGTTGTGACGAAGCCAAAGAAGAAGTGACTGAGCTAGTGGATTATTTAAAAGATCCATCACGTTTCCAGAAGCTTGGCGGCAAAATTCCAAAAGGTATTTTAATGGTCGGCCCACCAGGTACAGGTAAAACCCTCTTAGCTAAAGCTATAGCGGGTGAAGCTAAAGTGCCATTTTTCGCGATTTCAGGTTCTGACTTTGTTGAAATGTTTGTCGGTGTTGGTGCCAGCCGTGTGCGTGATATGTTCGAGCAGGCCAAAAAGGCAGCTCCTTGCATTATCTTTATCGATGAAATTGATGCTGTTGGCCGTCAGCGTGGTGCAGGTTTAGGTGGTGGTCACGATGAACGTGAGCAAACCTTAAACCAGATGCTGGTGGAAATGGATGGTTTTGATGGTAACGAAGGGATCATCATTATCGCCGCAACCAACAGACCAGATGTATTGGACGCTGCGTTGTTAAGACCAGGCCGTTTTGACCGTCAGGTGGTCGTAGGTTTGCCTGATGTGCGTGGTCGTGAGCAAATTCTGAAAGTGCATATGCGCAAAGTGCCGTTAGGTGACGATGTAAAAGCCAGCGTCATCGCTCGGGGGACACCAGGATTCTCTGGTGCAGATTTAGCCAACCTGGTGAACGAAGCTGCATTGTTTGCTGCCCGTGGTAACAACCGTGTCGTTGGTATGGAAGAGTTTGAAAAAGCTAAAGACAAAATCATGATGGGGGCTGAGCGCCGTTCCATGGTAATGTCTGAAGCTGAAAAAGAAATGACTGCGTATCACGAAGCAGGGCACGCTATTGTAGGTTGTTTGGTGCCTGAGCACGACCCAGTGCATAAAGTCACTATCATTCCTCGTGGCCGTGCTTTAGGTGTGACTTTTTTCCTACCAGAGGCCGATGCCATCAGTATCAGTCGTCGTAAACTGGAAAGTAAAATTTCAGTGGCATACGGTGGTCGTTTGGCTGAAGAATTGATTTACGGTACAGACTCCGTATCAACAGGCGCCTCTCAGGATATCAAGTACGCTACGTCGATTGCGCGTAACATGGTGACTCAGTGGGGCTTCTCGGACAAATTAGGTCCGCTGTTGTATGCTGAAGAAGAGGGTGAAGTATTCCTCGGCCGCAGTATGGGCAAAGCGAAGAATATGTCTGACGAAACTGCTAGCATTATCGACAGTGAAATCAAAGCTATTATCGATCGTAACTACACCAGAGCAAAAACCATGATCGAAGAAAACATGGATATTTTGCATGCGATGAAAGATGCGTTGATGTTGTACGAAACTATAGATTCAAAACAAATTGATGACTTGATGAATCGGCGCACAGTTCGTCAGCCAGAAAATTGGGAACCAAAGGATAAGAGTAAAGGTTCCAACAGCGATGATACTAAGCCTGTTGACGCAGTAAATCCGTCAGAGCCATCCGCAGAAAACCCTCTGTAAAAAAATGTCTGACTTGTCAAACCCCGGGAAATCCCGGGGTTTTGCTTTGTGCAGAATGAAGGAGTATGTTTATGTTGTTGCAATTGCCCCGTTGTCGCCATTTGGATTTATCCAGACCAAAAGTGATGGGGATTTTAAATATTACCCCCGATTCTTTCTCTGATGGTGGTCGCTTTGTTGGTAAAGCTGCTGCGGTCGCAGAAGCCCGCGCTATGCTTGCTGCTGGTGCTGCGATTTTAGATATTGGCGGCGAGTCTACAAGGCCAGGAGCAGAAGAAGTACCGATACAGCAAGAGCTCGACAGGGTCATACCTGTGATCGAGGCTATTCGATCTGAGCTGGATTGTATTATTTCCGTTGATACATGCAAAGCTCAGGTTATGAAAGAAGCTATAGCCGCTGGTGCTGATCTTATTAATGATATTAGGGCATTGTTAGCTCCAGAAGCTCTCAGCGTTGCCGCTGCTGCCAAAGTGCCTGTTTGCCTTATGCATATGCAAGGACAACCAAGGACTATGCAGCATGCCCCTGTTTATCAGGATGTAGTCAAAGAAGTTTGTGACTTTCTGACGCAAAGAGCAGAAGTTTGTATTGAGGCAGGTATAGCAAAAAGTCAGATTATTCTGGACCCGGGTTTTGGTTTTGGCAAAAGCTTACAACATAACTATCAGTTGTTAAGCCAGCTTTCAGAGGTATTGCGGTTAAATTACCCTGTCCTTGTAGGAATGTCGCGTAAATCAATGATTGGTCAGTTATTAGATGTTCCTCCTGGGGATCGTTTGGCAGGTAGTTTGGCCTGTGCCACAATAGCTACTATCAAAGGTGCACATATTATCCGTGTGCATGATGTAAAAGAAACTGTGCAGGCTGTGGCTGTTACTTCAGCCACCTTATTTGGAGTAGATCATGTCTAGGAAGTATTTTGGCACTGATGGTGTGCGTGGCAAAGTGGGTGAGTTTCCAATTACGCCTGAATTTGCAATGAAGTTAGGTTGGGCCGCTGGTCGGGTTTTATCTCAGCGTGGTACCAAAAAAGTTCTGATTGGGAAAGACACCCGCATCTCTGGTTATTTATTAGAAACTGCATTAGAAGCTGGTTTAGTAGCAGCCGGTGTCGATGTGCGCCTATTGGGCCCAATGCCAACGCCTGCAGTTTCTTACCTGACCCGTACTTTCCGTGCTGAGGCTGGTATTGTCATCAGCGCATCGCACAATCCTTATTACGACAACGGTATCAAGTTTTTCTCAGCGGACGGCACTAAGTTACCTGATGATGTCGAGTTGGCTATTGAAGAAGCGATGGAACAGCCCATGGTTTGCGAGTCCTCGGAACGTTTAGGCAAAGCAATGCGTATTGATGACGCTGCAGGTCGCTACATCGAATTTTGTAAAAGTCATATGCCAAATCATTTGTCGTTAAATGGTTTAAAAGTGGTTTTGGATTGTGCTCATGGTGCTACTTACCATATAGCCCCAAATGTATTTCGTGAGCTGGGTGCTGATGTTCAGGCTATTGGGGTTAGTCCGAATGGCTTGAATATCAATGATCACTGTGGTGCAACTCATACTGATCTGTTACAGAAAACTGTGGTTGAAATCGGAGCTGACCTAGGTATTGCCTATGACGGTGATGGTGATCGGGTGATGATGGTTGATCATACTGGCCGAGTTATAGACGGTGACGAGATTGTTTATATTATTGCCCGCAACGCTCAAAAATTAAATAAGCTGCAGGGCGGAGTCGTGGGTACTTTGATGAGCAATATGGGATTAGAGCTGGCCTTGGCCGAGTTAAACATCCCCTTTGCCCGCTCTAATGTCGGCGATCGTTATGTAATGGAAATGCTGACACAGAAAAACTGGCGTATTGGTGGTGAAAACTCAGGTCATGTATTGAATTTAGATCATGCAGGAACTGGCGACGGTATCATTGCTTCGATTCAGGTGCTGACGGCTATGCTGGAAGCGAAATTATCGCTCGCTGACTTGGCTCAGGGCATGACAAAAATGCCCCAAGTGCTGGTCAATGTGAAATTCGAGAAAGGCACAGCGCCTCTGGATAATTTACACGTCAAGAAAGTGATACAGCAGGTGGAGCAGGATTTAAAAGGGCAAGGTCGCGTTTTGATCAGAAAATCCGGTACTGAGCCATTAATTCGTGTAATGGTTGAAGGAAGAGTACAAGATGAAGTACGGTTATTTGCCCAAAAAATAGCCGAAGCAGTGAGGGTCGCTAGTTAAAGAATGCTAATTTAGTCGTCAAGTCTTGTGTGAGCGGGTGAGGTTGGTTACTATCTCGCCCGTTATAATATTGAGGCACAAACATGAGACAACGTAAGCCATTAGTGGTAGCTAACTGGAAAATGAACGGGAATTCCGATCTGGTCCAACAGATGTCAGACGCCTTGTCTATGTTAAAACAGCCCCTACCTGAAATTTTGATCTGCCCACCAGTAATTTTTCTAACTCACTTTCCAAAACATCAAAACTATAAGCTGGGTGCTCAGAATGTGAGCGAACAGCAATCGGGGGCCTTTACTGGCGAAATTTCAGCAGATATGCTAACGGCTGCTGGTGTTACTCACGCCATTATTGGTCACTCAGAACGTCGCTCTCTCTATGGCGAGTTAGACGGCTTGATCAGTCAGAAAGTAAAAACAGCTGTGGATGCAGGCCTAACTCCAATACTTTGTATCGGCGAAACTTTGCAGCAAAGAGAAGAAGAAAAAACTTTAGAGGTTCTTGCACGGCAATTAGATGCGGTGTATGCTGCGCAGCCTTATTTACTGGCGCACTCTGTGGTAAGTTACGAGCCGATTTGGGCCATAGGTACAGGTCGCACGGCGACGCCAGAGCAAGCTCAGCTAGTGCATCAGTTTATACGCCAACATTTGGCGCAGTATGATGTAGACGCGGCAGACGCGTTAAGAATTATTTATGGTGGCAGTGTCACTGCTACTAACTGTCAAGCCTTGTTTGCAGAGGCTGACATAGACGGCGCACTTATTGGTGGCGCTAGTTTGAAAGTGGCAGACTTTTCTGCGATTTGCGAAATGGCAAAGGATTCATAATGTACGAACTGTTTATTGTATTGTATCTGTTAGTCGCATTGGCCCTAATCGTTTTGGTATTAATCCAACACGGCAAAGGTGCTGACATGGGGGCTTCTTTTGGTGCTGGCGGTTCAGCAACTATTTTTGGCTCATCAGGTACAGGTAATTTTTTAACTCGTACTACCACAGTACTTGCAACTTTATTTTTCGCTTTGAGTCTGTTGCTGGGTAATCTGAGTACAGATCGCGTGAAAGCTGTAGACGAATGGCAAGATTTATCTGTGCCAGTTGATGCTAAGGCAGTTGATGCAGTAGAAGAGAAAAAGCCAGCATCAGATATTCCTGTCGGAAACTGATTGCACCTCTGATTTTTAGCCGAGATGGTGAAATTGGTATACACGCTACCTTGAGGTGGTAGTGCCTTCGGGCGTGCGGGTTCAAGTCCCGCTCTCGGCACCAATATACAAAGCACAGCAAGCAAAGTAGCACAAACTAAGCTTGCGATAGTCAGGCCAGGACTATATAATGTGCGTCGCTTACGGACGCGGGATGGAGCAGCCTGGTAGCTCGTCGGGCTCATAACCCGAAGGTCGTCGGTTCAAATCCGGCTCCCGCAACCAAATTCGCCAAGGTTAGAAGGAAATAGAGAAATCAGCCCACGGGCTCCTCTTTATAAATCCGGGCGAAGGGCGTCGGTTCAAATCCGGCTCCCGCAACCAACTTCGCCAAGGTTAGAAGGAAATAGAGAAATCAGCCCACGGGCTCCTCTTTATAAATCCGGGCGAAGGGCGTCGGTTCAAATCCGGCTCCCGCAACCAACTTCCTTTTGAGAATTAAAAGTTTTACTACTTTAGATGTTTCAAGGATGTTTATCGTAAACTGCTTATTGAAGCAAATGTGTGGCCCAGGTTGAACAGTTCGCTGTGAAGCCTACAGAATTCAGGACTTTGATTGGCGATATCAGAGTCCAGTCAGCTTTAAAGTCGCCCCGAAATTTCGGGGCGTTTTTATATCTGGCGACAAGGTTTTACTACTATTCTGGGCTCTATGCCCTTTTTTTATTTCTGGAGGTCTCTTTGACTAAACAAGAACAGCAGTTAACTGAGCTGTTAACGCCAACAGTAGAAGCCGCAGGCTTTGAGCTGGTCGGCATAGAGTTCGTTCGTGCTGGACGTCACTCTATTCTGCGGGTTTATATTGACCATCAGGATGGTATTACAGTGGATCACTGCGCCTCTGTAAGCCGTGAAGTGAGTGCGTTACTTGATGTTGAAGACCCTATCCCGAATGAATATTTCCTTGAAGTGTCCTCTCCTGGTTTAGACCGCCCACTTTTTACGCCAGCGCATTTTGCCAAAGTTGTTGGCCAGATCATTGACGTGAAATTGGCTATTCCTCAAGATGGACGCCGCAAATTTAAAGGCCTGCTGACACAAATCGAAGACGATATGTTAGTAGTGGAAGTGGATGGCAAACTCTACCGTTTGCTGATGGATAACGTAGATAAAGCGAACGTAGTGCCAGTGTTCTGATACACGGGTCGAAGCGAGGCA
The DNA here is from genome assembly GCF_004005375.1 of Rheinheimera sediminis. GTDB lineage: Bacteria > Pseudomonadota > Gammaproteobacteria > Enterobacterales > Alteromonadaceae > Pararheinheimera. Next base: position 24,399 of record NZ_RZUF01000034.1, read on the forward strand.
AAATAATATGGCTAAAGAAATTTTATTAGTAGTAGACGCGGTCTCGAACGAAAAATCAGTTCCGCGTGAGAAAATTTTCCAGGCGTTAGAGTACGCGTTAGCGGCCGCCACTAAAAAGAAAAACGAAGGCGACATCGAAGTCCGCGTGACTATTGATCGTAAAACTGGTTCTTATGAAACTTTCCGTCGCTGGATGGTCATCCCAGACGAGCAGGTGCAAGAACATCCGTATCGCGAAATTACCTTGTCTGCAGCTCAATACGATGAACCTCAGTTGCAAGTGGGTGATTATGTTGAAGAACAAATCGACTCTATTACCTTTGACCGTATCACCACTCAAATGGCGAAACAGGTCATAGTGCAAAAAGTACGTGAAGCTGAACGTTCACAAGTAGTTGAGGCTTATGTCGATCAGGTGGGTGAGTTAGTCACTGGTGTCGTGAAGAAAGTAAACCGCGACAGCATCATTGTCGACTTAGGTAACAATGCGGAAGCCATGTTAGCTAAGGAAGAAATGTTGCCACGTGAGACCTTCCGTCCAGGCGATCGTATCCGTACTTTATTGTTTGAAGTAAAACCAGAAGCTCGTGGTGCTCAGCTGTTTTTAAGCCGTACCCGCCCTGAAATGCTGATCGAATTATTCCGCATTGAAGTGCCTGAAATCGGTGAAGAGATGATTGAAATCCGTGGCGCTGCACGAGATCCTGGTTCACGCGCTAAGATTGCAGTGAAAACCAACGACCGTCGTATTGACCCTGTGGGTGCTTGTGTCGGTATGCGTGGATCACGTGTGCAAGCGGTGTCCAGCGAATTAACTGGCGAACGTGTTGATATCGTTCTGTTCGACGATAACCCTGCTCAGTTTGTCATCAACGCTATGTCTCCGGCAGAAGTGGCCTCTATCATTGTTGATGAAGATAAGCACTCTATGGACATTGCCGTAGAAGACAGCAACCTGGCAATGGCGATAGGCCGTGCTGGTCAGAACGTACGTTTAGCCAGCCAGTTAACTGGTTGGGAATTAAACGTGATGACGGTTTCTGCCATGAAAACTAAACATCAGGAAGAAAATGCCAAGGTGTTGGAACTCTTCATGACAGCACTGGAAATCGACGAAGATTTTGCTGGTGTGTTAGTAGACGAAGGTTTCTCAACCTTAGAAGAAATCGCCTATGTACCAGTCAGCGAACTGTTGTCTGTTGATGGTTTAGACGAAGATACAGTAGAAGAGTTACGTAAACGTGCTAAAGCAGTGTTAACTACACGTGCTCTGGCCAGCGAAGAATCACTGGAAGGCTCAGCGCCTAGTGAAGCATTAGTTAATCTGCCAGGTGTTGGTACCCACACAGCTTATGTGTTGGCCAGCAAAGGCATCATCACTCTTGATGATTTGGCAGAGCTTGGGGTAGATGATTTGATTGAAATCGAAAAAATGACTGAAGAAAAAGCGGCAGAGCTGATTATGGCTGCCCGTAATATTGTTTGGTTCAGTGAAGACAAATAAGTGGGTCAACGGAGGTAAAAACTGACATGGCAGATGTAACCATAGAAAAACTGGCCAGTGACGTCAATACGACTGTTGATCGTATAATCCAACAGTTTGCGGATGCAGGCATAACAAAACAAGTCGGCCAAATGGTCAATGAAGAAGAGAAAAAAACTCTTCTGGATCACTTAAGCCGGGCCCACGGCGGTCAGTCCGCTGAACCGTCTAAACTGACGTTAGTTCGTAAAGAAAAAACCACTCTGAGTGTAGCCGGTGGTGCTGGCCGCAACCGTGAGATTCAGGTTGAAGTACGCAAACAAAAGACCTTTGTTAAACGACCTTCAGTTGAAGAAGCAGCCAAGCTGGCCGAAGAAGAGCGTATTGCTGCAGAGCAAGCTGCAGAGGCAGCAAAACGCGAGCAGGAGCGTTTAGCTGCTGAGCAAAAAATTAAAGAAGAAGCTAATCGTAAAGCCAAAGAAGAGGCGGATCGTAAAGCGGCTGAACAGAAAAAACGTGACGAAGCAAAACACGCTCAATTAATGAAAGATGATCCGGAAGAAGCGGCTCGTCGTGCAGCGAAAGAAGAAGCTAAGGCTGAAGCTGAGCGCATCAAAGCACAACAGGAAGCTGAGCAGTTACGTAAGTTGGAAGCTGAAGCTTTACAACAGGCTGAAGCCGCACGTCGTTTAGCAGAAGAAAATGCTGAGCGTTGGGCTAAAGAAGAAACAAAGCCAGCCGCAGAAGACGCTGATTATCACTTAACCAGCAACGTCTATGCCAAAGCTGCTGAAGACGAAGTGGACGCCCGTGAAGAACGTGGTGGCCGTCGTACGACGAAAAAAGCCCCTGCTGGCAAAGCCAAGAAAAAAGATGACGCTGATGATAAAGATGCGTTTAACCGCGCTAATCGTCACAAGAAAAAGAAAACGCCTGTCAGCATGCAGCATGGTTTTAACAAACCTGCTCAGCCGGTAGAACGTGAAGTAAAAATTGGCGAAACCATCACTGTGGCTGAATTAGCTTCGAAGATGGCCGTTAAAGCTTCTGAAGTGATCAAAGTCATGATGAAAATGGGTGCTATGGCAACCATTAATCAGGTGATTGATCAGGAAACTGCAGCTATCGTTTGTGAAGAGATGGGCCACAAGTTCACTCTGACCAAGGAAAACGAGCTTGAAGAAGCGGTCATGTCTGACCGTCAAGGTGAAGGCGAGTTAGAGCCTCGTGCTCCTGTTGTTACCGTTATGGGTCACGTTGACCATGGTAAAACTTCTACTCTGGATTATATCCGTAAAGCAAAAGTAGCAGCTGGTGAAGCCGGTGGTATTACTCAGCATATCGGTGCTTACCACGTAGAAACAGAACGCGGTATGGTCACTTTCCTTGATACACCTGGTCACGCAGCCTTTACTTCAATGCGTGCCCGTGGTGCTAAAGCGACAGACATCGTTATTCTGGTGGTTGCAGCAGACGATGGCGTTATGCCACAAACCAAAGAAGCTATTCAGCACGCAAAAGCTGCTGGTGTGCCACTGGTTGTTGCAGTCAACAAAATGGATAAACCGGATGCAGATCCGGATCGTGTTCGGAACGAATTATCTCAGTACGGCGTTATTTCAGAAGAGTGGGGCGGTGATACTCAGTTCGTGCCTATCTCTGCGAAAACCGGTATGGGTATTGACGACCTGCTGGAAGCTATCCTGAACCAGGCTGAACTGCTTGAATTAAAAGCGGTGAAGAAAGGTCTGGCCCGCGGTGTGGTAATTGAATCGCGTCTGGATAAAGGCCGTGGTCCTGTTGCTTCCATTCTGGTACAGGAAGGTACATTGCAACAAGGCGAAATCGTGCTTTGTGGTTTCGAATATGGCCGTGTTCGTGCAATGCGCGATGAAAATGGTAAAGAAATCAAAGTTGCTGGCCCATCCATTCCGGTAGAGATCTTAGGTCTGTCCGGTGTACCTCAGGCTGGAGATGAAGTGACTGTTGTGAAAGACGAGCGTAAGGCTCGTGAAGTTGCTTTGTACCGTCAGGGTAAATTCCGTGATGTCAAACTTGCTCGTCAGCAAAAATCTAAGCTGGAAAACATGTTCGCGAACATGTCTGAAGGCGATGTGGCTGAACTGAACATAGTTCTGAAAGCGGACGTACAAGGTTCTGTGGAAGCGATCAGTGAATCACTGAGCCGACTGTCGACTGATGAAGTGAAAATCAAAATCATCGGTAGCGGTGTGGGTGGTATTACTGAGACTGACGCAACGCTTGCAGCAGCTTCTTCAGCTATCGTTATCGGTTTCAACGTGCGTGCTGAAGGCACCGCCCGTAAGATCATCGAAGACGAGAACCTGGACTTACGTTACTACAGCATCATTTATGAACTGTTAGATGAAGTTCGTGCAGCGATGACAGGTATGTTAGCTCCTGAATTTAAACAACAGATCATTGGTTTGGCTCAGGTTCGTGCTGTGTTCCGTTCGCCGAAGTTTGGTGCTATCGCTGGTTGTATGGTGACCGAAGGTATCATTAAACGTAACGCACCAATTCGTGTACTGCGTGACAACGTAGTTATTTTCGAAGGTGAACTGGAGTCCCTGCGTCGTGTGAAAGATGACGTATCCGAAGTACGCAACGGCTTTGAGTGTGGTATCGGCGTGAAGAACTACAACGACGTGCGTGAAGGCGACCAGATTGAAGTGTTTGAAGTGGTTCAGGTTGAACGTACTTTATAACAACTTTGTGCTGGTAGAAATATAGATACAGAGATCAGCAGGGGCTTACGTAGGCCCCTGTTTCTTTCTGCTCAAATGTGTTGGAAAGAGTTATGGCTAAAGAATTTACTCGGGTAGACCGTCTGTCGCAGCAAATGCAGCAGGAAATTGCAGTGATTTTACAACGTGAAATCAAAGACCCGCGCCTGCACAACATGATTACCGTGTCGGATGTGGACGTTTCGCGTGACTTATCTCACGCCAAAATTTTTGTGACTTTTTTAGGCTTAGAAGCTGATAAGGTCAAAGCAAACCTTGATATTTTAAACGACGCTTGTGGTTATGTCCGCAGTCTGATTGCTAAACGTATTCAGGCCCGTATTGTGCCCACTATACGTTTTTACTTTGACCAGTCCTTGGATCAGGGCATTCATATGGCCAATCTGGTTGAACAGGTGCGTCGTGAAGATGACAAACGCCGTATTGAGGCAGGTCAGGAACCAGACCGTAAACCTAAGATCGATCAGGACGAGGACGAGTAATGGCGCGTCGTGCTGTCCACGGCATTCTTTTACTTGATAAGCCGTTAGAAATTTCCAGCAATGGTATTTTGCAGCGCGTGCGTTGGTTGTATCAGGCGGAAAAAGCTGGTCATACCGGTGCTTTAGACCCACTGGCCAGTGGTTTATTGCCGATTTGTTTTGGTGAAGCCACTAAGTTCTGTCAGTTCTTATTAGACACAGACAAAACCTATTTGGTGACAGCTCATTTCGGTTTACGTACTGACACCAGCGATGCGGCAGGTGAAATCATCAGCCGTAAGCCTGTAGCCTTTGATCAAGCCGTGCTTGAGCAAATGATGCAGCAGTTTCGTGGCCCGCAGATGCAAATTCCGACTATGTTTTCGGCTTTAAAGTATCAGGGGCAGCCGCTGTACAAATATGCCCGTCAGGGGATTGAAGTACCACGTGAAGCCAGGCCTATTACCATCTTCCGTTTTGAATTGCAGCAGTTTGACGGCGAATACGCCAGCTTCCTGGTGCATTGCAGTAAAGGCACTTATATCCGCACCTTAATCGACGATTTGGGTGAGGCTCTGGGCTCTGGTGCTTATGTCAGCGCCTTGCGCCGTATTCATGTCGGGCCTTTTGATGCAGCACAAATGCTGACGCAGGAACAGTTAGTGCCTTTTAATGAAAAGCAGGACTGGGCTGGCTTAGACGCTTTGTTGTTGCCGATGGATTTAGCCTTAACCGGCTTGCCTGAGCTGAAGCTCACTGAAGCACAGCAAAAACGTTTGGTGCATGGTCAAACTGTGTTGCTAACTGAATCTGAACTTGCTGATTTAGGCACTGGATCTGCTGATGCTATTAAGCTCTATGGGCCTGCGAAGCAGTTTATTGGTGTGGCTTCGTTAGAGGCTGGCGTTCTGTCGGTTCGACGGTTACTGAACACCAGTGTGTGGCAAACCCCAATTTAATATTTTATTGCTTGTTTGTTGTTGAGAAAGCGCATAGAATGCGCGCTCATTTTCGTTGTTGCTGGATTAGTGGCCGGCACAACATATCTCTCTATTGGAGGCTCTATGTCACTAACTACAGCTGAAAAAGCGCAAATCTTAGCAGATTACGCGGTTAAACAAGGTGATACCGGTTCACCAGAAGTACAAGTTGCATTATTAACTGCAACTATTGCTAAGTTACAACCACACTTTGCTGACCACAAGCACGACCACCACTCACGTCGTGGCCTGTTACGTATGGTTAGTCAACGTCGTAAATTATTAGATTATTTAAAAGGCAAAGACGCTCAGCGTTACGCTACTCTGATCGAGCGTTTAGGTCTGCGTCGTTAATTCGCAGCTTATGCCTGAAAAAAGCCAGTCTTCGACTGGCTTTTTGCTTTTTTCTGTTCTGCAAAATATCTTATAACACCGCAGTCGCTTCACACTGACGTGATAAATCATTCCAGACGATTTTGTACATTTTGCTATCTTGCAAAATGCCCTTCGGGCCTTCGTCGCTTCACTCCGATGATAACAAAACGGCAGGATAGCCGTTTTGCACAGCTTTAGCTGCCGAAGGCGAACATCACGGACTATGTGAGTGACAAAACGGCAGGATAGCCGTT
>NZ_RZUF01000035.1 GCF_004005375.1 Rheinheimera sediminis
AAGTACTGGTTTAATAATCAGCACTTGAAAAAGGCCCTTCGGGGCCTTTTTTTTACCTCAATTTCAGCGATCTCCTGATTGTCTGCGGTTCAATACAAAGTCTCTAGGGCCTTTGCGGAATTATTCAAACGTATGTTTGAATTTGCACAGTGAACGTGCTAGAACTAACTCATCCGACCATTGAGGGTTTTTAAGGAGAGTTATTGTGAGTCATTATCAGGCGCCGCTAGGCGATATGTCCTTCCAATTATTTGATGTCTGGCAAGTTCAACAGTTTTGGCAACAACAAGCCGAGTTAGCTGAACTGATAGATACAGATACTGCCGCTGCCATTTTAGAAGAAGCCGCAAAAATTACCGCTGAAAAAATCGCACCTTTAGCGGCCGCTGCAGACGAGCAAGGTGTGTCTTGTGTTTCTGGCGAAGTAACAACTCCATCTCATTATAAAGAGTGCTATCAGTTGCTGTGTGAAGGTGGTTGGACGGGATTGTCCGGCGATCCTGAATATGGGGGCATGGGCATGCCAAAAAGTTTATCGGGTTTGTACGATGAGATGATGTGCAGCGCAGATATCGCGTTTTCTTTATACCCAGGGCTTACATCAGGTGCTTGTGTAGCTTTATTGCAACATGCCGATGAAGCAACCAAAGCTTTGTATCTACCAAAGTTATATAGCGGTGAATGGTCTGGCACTATGTGTCTGACAGAATCTCATGCCGGTTCAGATTTAGGGATTATGCGCAGTAAAGCTGAACCTGTAGGCGATGGTAGTTACCGTATAAGCGGCGAAAAAATCTTTATCACAGCAGGTGAGCATGACCTGACAGAAAACATCATTCATTTAGTGCTGGCTAAATTGCCGGATGCGCCAGCTGGTAGCCGTGGTATTTCGTTATTCCTTGTGCCTAAGTTTAAAGTCGATGCCGCTGGCAACTTGGGCGAGCGTAATAGCCTGATTTGTAGTTCAGTTGAACATAAAATGGGTATTCATGGTTCTGCCACTTGTGTGATGAACTTTGATGGCGCCGAAGGCTACCTGATTGGTGAGCCACATAAAGGCCTGGTTTGTATGTTTACCATGATGAACTATGAACGTTTGGCGATGGGCAGTCAGGGCTTAGGTGCAGCAGAGCGTGCTTACCAGAATGCACTGTCCTACGCCAATGATCGTCTTCAAGGCAGAACTGCTACTAAAGACAGCAATAAAGCCGACGCAATTATTGGCCATCCTGACGTCAAACGTATGCTGCTCAATATCAGTAGCATCAATGAAGCGGGCAGGGCCTTCAGTGTCTATGTCGGTCATCTGCTTGATCAAGCCAAATTTGGTCATGATGCCAAAGCTCAGGCTCGAGCTAATTTACTGACACCTGTGACTAAAGCCTTTATGACAGACCGGGGTTTGGATGCTTGTGTCACAGCTCAGCAGGTCTTTGGTGGCCACGGCTACATCCGTGAATGGGGCATGGAGCAGTTGGTCCGTGATGTACGAATCGCACAGATTTATGAAGGCACAAACGGCATTCAGGCTGCAGATTTTATGCTGCGTAAAGTGGCCTCGGATCAAGGTGCTGTGGTGTTAGGTCTGATACGTGAGTTAACTGCAGGATTATCAGGTTCAGCAACAAAACAAATTGCAGCAGCAGCCGGGCGTTTTGAATCAGCAACCCAATCTTTATTAGAGCGGGCTAAAACTCAACCTGAATTATTGTCTTGGGTAGCCAATGACTATCTGGATTTAACAGGTTATCTGCTTTACGGCTTTATGTGGGACAAGATGGAAGCTGCGTTAGATACCGAAAAACACAGCGAAGATTTTATCCAGTCGAAGCAACTCAAAGCTAAGTTTTACTACAGCAGAGTGTTGCCTCGTATCGAAAGCCTGTTCAGCCTGATTGAACAGTTCCCTGCGGAGTTATCATCAGCAGAACCAAAGCTGTTCTGACTACCGTTTAAATTTTTACCTGATCATAAAACTGTCCCTGCTGTTTAATTATTCAGCAGGGGTTGTCTTTCTCAATCAGTTGAGTATAATGCGCGGCCAGCCATGATTTTGGCAGGCGGTTAACCAGCAATTGAATTGGTTAACGACAACAGTGCTCCCGATTGGGGAGCAAACGTTACATTGGTGCAGGGGCATTCTTCCATTTATTGATGGGTCAGAAAGCTTCTGTTTTATTTTGCTCTTTTTGCTCTTTGAGGCTTTGGTTTATGAGTAATCAAAGGATTCGCATCCGTCTGAAAGCGTTCGATCACCGTTTGATCGATCAGTCAACTATGGAAATCGTTGACACAGCTAAGCGTACGGGCGCGCAGGTTCGTGGTCCTATCCCACTTCCGACTCGCCAGGAACGTTTCACTGTATTGATTTCTCCTCACGTGAATAAAGATGCACGTGACCAGTACGAAATCCGTACCCACAAGCGTTTAATCGACATCGTTGAACCAACAGAAAAGACTGTTGATGCTCTGATGCGTTTAGATCTGCCTGCTGGCGTTGACGTTCAAATCAGCCTGGGCTAATCAGACAGGTTTTTAGAGAGGTTTAGGATATGGCTATCGGTCTAATCGGTCGTAAAGTGGGCATGACTCGCATCTTCACTGAAGATGGCGTATCAATCCCAGTAACCGTAATCGAAGCAACACCAAACCGCGTTACTGCCATTAAAACGCAAGACGTTCATGGCTATAGCGCATTGCAAGTGACTGCTGGCACAGTGAAGGCTTCTCGCCTGAACAAGCCAGACGCTGGTCAGTTTGCAAAAGCTGGTGTCGAAGCTGGTCGTGGTCTGTGGGAATTCCGCCTGCAAGATAACGAAGGTGCTGACATCACTGTTGGTAGCGAGATTACTGTTGAAGTTTTCGCAGAGACGAAAAAAGTTGATGTCGTCGGTACATCAAAAGGTAAAGGTTTTGCCGGTACTGTAAAGCGCTGGAACTTCCGTACTCAGGATATGACTCACGGTAACTCTTTATCTCACCGTGCACCAGGTTCGATTGGTCAAAACCAATCACCAGGTAAAGTATTCAAAGGTAAAAAAATGGCCGGACACATGGGTGCCGAGCGTGTAACAGTCCAGTCTCTGGAAGTTGTACGTGTAGACGCAGCACGCAACATCCTGTTAGTGAAGGGCGCTGTCCCTGGTGCTATCGGTGGTGATGTGATTGTTAAACCTGCTGTCAAAGGCTAACGTCTGGAGGAGATGAGTGATGGAATTAGCATTAAGAGACGCTAACGGCGTTCTTGAAGTTTCCGAAGCTACCTTTGGACGTGAGTTCAACGAAGCATTGGTACACCAGGTAGTAGTTGCATATGCAGCTGGTGCCCGTCAAGGTACACGTGCTCAACTGACACGTTCAGAAGTACGCGGTGGCGGTAAGAAGCCATGGCGCCAGAAGGGTACAGGTCGTGCCCGTGCTGGTACAATCCGTAGCCCAATATGGCGTGGCGGTGGTGTGACGTTTGCGGCTAAGCCACAAGATCACAGCCAGAAAGTAAACAGAAAGATGTATCGTGGCGCGATCATGAGCATTTTGTCTGAATTAGTTCGTCAAGAACGTTTAATCGTAGTTGAAAACTTTGTTGTTGAAACTCCGAAAACGAAAGAACTAACAGCTAAGTTAAAAGCGATGGAACTGAAAGACGTTTTAATCGTGACTGACGAAGTTGACGAAAACCTGTTCTTATCTGCACGCAACCTGTACAAGGTTGACGTACGTGATGTTCACGGTATCGACCCAGTCAGCTTAATCGCCTTCGACAAAGTTGTAATGACTGCTGCTGCAGTTAAACAAATCGAGGAGATGCTAGCATGATCCGTGAAGAACGTTTACTGAAAGTGATTCTGGCTCCGCACGTGTCTGAAAAGAGCACCATTGCGGCAGAAACCAACAACACTATCGTGTTCAAAGTAGCTACTACTGCTACTAAAGCTGACATCAAAGCTGCTGTTCAAAAATTATTTGAAGTAGAAGTTGTTGGTGTTCGCACTGTTAACGTTAAGGGTAAGACTAAGCGCACTGGTATGCGTACTGGTCAACGTAGCGATTGGAAAAAAGCTTACGTTACTCTTAAAGAAGGCAGCGAACTTGATTTTGTCGGCGGCGCTGAGTAATTAGAGGAGTTAGGAAATGGCACTTGTAAAGTGTAAACCTACGTCACCTGGTCGTCGTCACGTCTTAAAAGTCGTGAACCCTGACCTGCACAAAGGCAAGCCTTACGCTCCTTTGTTAGAGAAGAATACTAAAACTGGTGGTCGTAACAACCACGGTCGTATTACTACTCGCCATATCGGTGGTGGTCATAAGCAACACTACCGTCTGGTTGATTTTAAACGTAATAAAGATGGTATCCCTGCTAAAGTTGAGCGTCTGGAATACGATCCAAACCGTACTGCTAACATCGCTCTGGTGTTGTATGCAGACGGCGAGCGTCGTTACATCCTGGCACCAAAAGGTTTAAAAGCGGGTGATACGGTACAGTCAGGCTTAGATTCACCAATTAAATCTGGTAATACTATGCCACTGCGCAACATCCCAGTGGGCCAAATCGTCCACAACGTCGAATTGAAGCCTGGTAAAGGCGGCCAATTAATGCGTTCAGCTGGTGCATTTGCCCAGATCCTGGCGCGTGACGGCGCGTACGTTACTCTGCGTTTACGCAGTGGTGAAATGCGCAAAGTTCTGGCTGACTGCCGTGCAACTATCGGCGAGATCGGCAACGCCGAACACATGCTGCGTCAATACGGTAAAGCCGGTGCGATGCGTTGGCGCGGTATCCGCCCAACAGTGCGTGGTGTGGTAATGAACCCGGTTGACCACCCTCACGGTGGTGGTGAAGGTAAAACTTCAGGTGGACGTCACCCTGTTACTCCATGGGGCGTTCCGACCAAAGGTTACAAAACCCGTTCGAACAAGCGTACTGACAAGTTCATTGTCCGTCGTCGTGACAAATAATTTAATGTGAGGAATTGCCATGCCACGTTCTCTCAAGAAAGGTCCATTTATCGACCTTCACTTGTTGAAGAAGGTAGAGAAAGCGTTGGAAAGCGGTGACAAGAAGCCAATTAAGACTTGGAGCCGTCGTTCAATGATCATTCCACAAATGATCGGTTTGACCATCGCTGTCCATAATGGTCGTCAGCATGTACCAGTACTTGTCTCTGAAGAGATGGTTGGTCACAAGTTAGGTGAGTTCTCACCTACTCGTACTTACCGTGGTCACGCAGCCGACAAAAAGGCCAAGAAGCGCTAAGGGGTAAATAATGGAAGCATTAGCTAAACACAAATTTGCCCGTTCTTCTGCACAGAAAGCTCGTTTGGTCGCTGACCAAATCCGTGGTCTGTCAGTTGATAAGGCGTTGAATGTTTTAACTTACAGCCCTAAAAAAGCGGCTGAGTTAGTTAAAAAGGTTCTTTTATCAGCCATTGCGAACGCAGAACACAACGAAGGTGCCGATATCGACACTTTAAAAGTGAAAACTGTGTTTGTTGACGAAGGTCCGTCAATGAAGCGGATTAAGCCACGTGCCAAAGGCCGTGCTGACCGTATCGTCAAGCGTACCAGCCACATTACTGTGGTTGTAGCTGATAACTAGGAGTGAGAAATGGGACAGAAAGTACATCCTACTGGTATTCGCCTAGGTATCACTAAGCCTTGGAGCTCAACCTGGTACGCGAATACAAAAGACTTCCCGGACTTCCTGGTTGGTGACTTTAAAGTTCGTCAGTATCTGACAAAAGAACTGAAAGCCGCTTCAGTAAGCCGGATCGATATCGAACGTCCTGCGAAAAGCATCCGTGTGACTATTCACACTGCTCGTCCAGGCGTGATCATCGGTAAAAAAGGTGAAGACGTTGAGAAACTGCGCAAAGCCGTAGCGACTATCGCTGGTGTGCCTGCTCAGATCAATATTTCTGAAATCCGTAAGCCGGAATTAGATGCCAAATTAGTTGCTGACTCTATCAGCAGCCAGCTGGAACGCCGTGTAATGTTCCGTCGCGCTATGAAGCGTGCGGTACAGAACGCTATGCGTTTGGGCGCTAAAGGTATCAAAGTTCAGGTCAGCGGCCGTTTAGGCGGTGCTGAGATTGCTCGTGATGAATGGTATCGTGAAGGCCGTGTGCCACTGCACACTCTGCGTGCTGACATCGATTACTCAACATCAGAAGCTTTAACTACTTACGGTATCATTGGTGTGAAAGTTTGGATTTTCAAAGGCGAGATCTTAGGAGCTATGCCATTGAACAACAACGCGAACGCCAACAACGACAAACAGCCTAAGGCGCCGAAAAAACCGGCTCCTCGCAAGGCTAAGTAGGAGTATTGAGCGATGTTGCAACCAAAACGTACTAAATTTCGTAAAGTGCACAAAGGACGTAACCGTGGCTTAGCGCTGGTAGGCGATAAAGTCAGCTTCGGTACTTATGCACTTAAAGCAGTTGAACGTGGTCAAATGACTTCACGTCAAATCGAATCTGCACGTCGTGCCATGACTCGTGCCGTTAAACGTGTTGGTAAAATCTGGATCCGCGTGTTCCCAGACAAACCAATGACGGAAAAGCCACTCGAAGTTCGTATGGGTAGTGGTAAAGGTAGCGTGGAATATTGGGTTTGCCAGATTAAACCTGGTAAAGTCCTCTATGAAATGGACGGTGTGTCGGAAGAACTGGCACGTCACGCGTTTACGCTGGCAGCTGCTAAGCTTCCATTTAAGACAACCTTTGTAACGCGGACGGTATTGTAATGAAAGCAAGCGAACTGAAAGTAAAAAGCGTTGAAGAGTTAAACGCTGAATTACTGGGCTTATTACGTGAGCAGTTTAATCTGCGCATGCAAGCAGCTACAGGTCAGCTGGCTCAGACTCATTTGTTAAAACAAGTGCGTCGCGATATCGCGCGTGTTAAGACTATCTTAACCGAGAAGGCAGGTGCCTAATGAGCGAAAAAAACACCCGTACCCTGCAAGGTAAAGTGATCAGCAACAAGATGGACAAGTCTATTACTGTTGCTATCGAACGTAACGTGAAGCACCCAATCTACGGGAAATTCATCACACGTACTACCAAACTGCACGTACATGACGAAGCAAACCAGTGTAAAGAAGGTGACATCGTGACTATTCGCGAATGTCGTCCTCTGTCCAAGACTAAGTCATGGACTCTGGTTTCCGTTGTCGAATCTGCATCTTAATGAATTAAGATGTAAGCGAAAACGGCCCCTTCGGGGCCGTTTTTTTCTCGTTCGACTAAAGGCTACCATTTGTACAAAAGTGCTGTTATAATCACGCGCCCTTTTGTTGGGGGTAGTTTATAGTCGAAAGCAGCGTAACCCGAGAGGGTTATAGTAGTGGAATAGCGGAGCACTAAGATGATCCAGATGCAATCTATGCTGGAAGTCGCAGACAACAGCGGCGCGCGCAGCGTAATGTGTATTAAGGTCTTAGGTGGTTCGCATCGCCGTTATGCAGCAATTGGTGATGTTATCAAGATCACCGTTAAGGAAGCAATTCCTCGCGGTAAGGTCAAAAAAGGTGACGTTCTGAATGCTGTGGTGGTGCGTACACGCAAAGGCGTACGCCGTCAGGACGGGTCAGTAATCCGTTTTGATCGCAATGCAGCTGTGTTGTTAAACAACAAGCTGGAACCGATCGGTACACGTATTTTTGGACCGGTAACGCGCGAACTTCGTGGCGATAAGTTCATGAAGATCGTATCCCTGGCCCCAGAAGTACTGTAAGGAGTCACAATGGCTAATAAAATCCGTCGTGATGATGAGGTTATTGTTCTTACTGGTAAGGACAAAGGCAAAACTGGCAAGGTTCTGAAAGTGTTAGTAGCTGAAGACCGTGTATATGTTTCTGGCATTAATTTTGTTAAGAAACACCAGAAGCCAATCCCAGCGTTGAACACCCCAGGTGGCATCGTTGAGAAAGAAGCCTCAATTCACGTTTCAAATGTAGCGATCTTCAATCCAAAAACTGGAAAGGCTGATCGTGTAGGTTTCCGTTTTGAAGATGGCAAGAAAGTTCGCTTCTTCAAATCGAATAACGAAGTAATTTAATTGCTATTGGAGTAATACGATGGCGAAACTGCATGAAATTTATAAAGACACCGTAGTTCCAGAACTGTTTAAACAGTTCGGCTACACGAGCGTCATGCAAGTCCCTCGGATTGTTAAAATCACACTGAACATGGGTGTGGGTGAAGCAGTAGCTGATAAAAAGATCCTTGATAACGCAGTAGCAGATTTAACTGCTATCTCTGGCCAAAAGCCATTGGTTACTAAGGCTCGTAAATCAGTAGCTGGTTTCAAAATCCGTGAAGGCTACCCTATTGGTGCAAAAGTTACACTGCGTGGCGAGCGTATGTGGGATTTCTTAGAGCGTTTAGTATCTATTGCTATTCCTCGTATCCGCGATTTCCGCGGTGTGAATCCTAAGTCGTTTGACGGCCGTGGTAACTACAGCATGGGCGTTCGTGAGCAAATCATATTCCCTGAAATCGATTACGATAAAGTAGACGCGGTACGTGGTTTAGATATCACTATCACTACTACGGCTCGTACTGATGATGAAGGGCGTGCATTACTTGCCGCGTTTAACTTCCCATTCAAGAAATAAGGTGTAGGGTCATGGCAAAACAATCAATGAAAGCGCGTGAAGCAAAGCGTGCAGTACTGGTAGCCAAATACGCTGAGCAACGTCATGCACTGAGAGATCTGATTGCAAATCCGGCGACTTCTGACGAAGACCGTTGGGCAGCAGTTCTGAAGTTGCAGTCGTTACCGCGTGATTCAAGCCCTTCGCGTCAACGTAATCGTTGTCGTGTAACAGGTCGTCCTCACGGTTATCTTCGCAAGTTCGGCATGAGCCGGATCAAGGTACGTGAAGCAGCGATGCGCGGTGAAATTCCTGGCCTTCGTAAGGCTAGCTGGTAAGAATCACGGGAGTAACAGCTATGAGCATGCAAGATCCAGTAGCGGATATGTTTACTCGCATCCGCAACGGCCAAGCTGCCAAAAAGTTTGCGGTTAAGATGCCATCTTCAAAAATGAAGGTTGCCATCGCGAAAGTATTAAAAGACGAAGGTTACATCGAAGATTTCGTTGTATCTGCTGATGTTAAGGCAGAGTTGGAAGTTACATTAAAGTATTTCCAGGGCAAATCAGTAATTGAAACTATCGATCGTGTTAGCCGTCCAGGCCTGCGTATCTATAAGAAACGCGGCGAGTTACCAAAAGTAATGGGTGGTTTAGGTGTAGCTATTGTTTCTACGTCTAAAGGGCTAATGACTGACCGTGCCGCGCGCAAGGTTGGTATCGGTGGTGAAATCATCGGCTATGTAGCGTAACGGAGGGTAACTATGTCTCGTGTTGCTAAGGCCCCCGTCACGGTTCCTGCAGGTGTAACAATTACACTGAATGGCCAAAACCTGACAGTAAAGGGTAAAAATGGCGAGTTAACGTTGAACGTTAACCCTGCAGTCGAAGTTGTTATTGAAGGTGACGTACTGCGTACTAATCCTCGTGACGGCATCGCAAACGCTGACGCACAAGCGGGTACCGCTCGCGCGTTGATCAACAATTTGGTGATTGGTGTGACCGAAGGTTACACGCAAAAACTGGAATTGGTTGGTGTTGGTTACCGTGCAAAAGCAGAAGGCAAGGTATTAAACCTGAGCTTAGGCTTTTCTCACCCAGTTGCTTTCGAGGTGCCAGCTGGTATCACGATCGAAACTCCTTCTCAAACAGAAGTGTTGGTGAAAGGTTCTGACAAGCAATTAGTTGGTCAAGTTGCTGCAAACATCCGCGCGTACCGTAAACCAGAGCCTTATAAAGGTAAAGGTGTTCGCTACGCTAACGAAAACGTGCGTCGTAAAGAAGCGAAGAAAAAGTAGGGTAGGACGATGGATAAGAAACTTGCTCGTCTGCGCCGCGCTAAACGCGTTCGCAGAACAATTATCGAACAAGGTGCGAACCGCTTGGTTGTACATCGTACACCACGTCACATTTACGCCCAGCTTATCGCACCAAATGCTGAAGTGATTGTTGCTGCTTCCACTGTTGAAGCTTCAATCCGTGAATCATTGAAGTACACTGGCAATATCGACGCTGCTAAAGCTGTAGGTAAGGCAATTGCTGAACGTGCAGTGGCTAAAGGCGTCAGTAAATGTGCTTTTGACCGTAGCGGTTTCCAGTATCACGGTCGTGTACAGGCATTAGCTGATGCGGCGCGTGAAGCCGGTCTTCAATTCTAGGAGTAGATCATGGCTAACGTAGAAGCTAAACAACAATCTGATTTACAAGAGAAGCTGGTTGCTGTTAACCGTGTTTCCAAAGTTGTTAAAGGTGGCCGGATTTTCTCCTTCACCGCTTTAACAGTAGTTGGTGACGGTAATGGTCGTATCGGTTTCGGTTACGGTAAAGCGCGCGAAGTTCCAGCTGCTATTCAAAAAGCAATGGAAAAAGCTCGTCGTAACATGACTCAAGTTGAGTTAAACGGTAACACTCTTCACCACCCGGTAAAAGGTATCCACGCTGGTTCCAACGTGTATATGCAACCGGCGTCTGAAGGTACTGGTATCATCGCCGGTGGCGCAATGCGCGCAGTGTTAGAAGTAGCAGGTGTACAGAACGTTCTGTCTAAATGCTACGGCTCAACCAACCCAATCAACGTAGTTCGCGCTACTATCAACGCCCTGTCAGCGATCAAATCGCCAGCTCAGGTTGCTGCGAAGCGTGGTTTACGCGTTGACGACATTCTGGGGTAATTTGCCATGTCTAAAAAGACTGTAACAGTAACCCAAACTAAGTCCAGCATCGGTCGTTTACCGAAGCATAAAGCGACTTTAGTTGGTTTAGGCTTACGCCGTATCGGTCACACTGTAACACTGGAAGATACACCTTCAGTGCGCGGTATGATCAACACTGTGTATTACATGGTTAAAGTGGAGGAGTAATAAATGTTTTTAAATACGTTATCTCCTGCACCAGGTGCTAAAAAAGAGAAACGCCGTTTAGGTCGTGGTATCGGTTCTGGCTTAGGCAAGACCGGTGGCCGTGGTCACAAAGGTTTGAAATCTCGCTCAGGCGGTAAAGTACGTCCAGGTTTCGAAGGCGGTCAAATGCCTCTGAAACAACGTCTGCCTAAGTTTGGTTTTACATCACGTAAAGGCTTAGTATCTGCTGAAGTTCGTTTACACGAGCTGACAGCCGTAGCTGGTGATGTAGCTGATTTAGCAAGCCTGATGGAAGCTAATATCATCTCTCGTATCGTTAAGTTCGCTAAAGTTGTGTTATCAGGTGAGATCACTCGCCCAATAACAGTTAAAGGCTTAAGCGTGACTAAAGGTGCGCGTGCTGCGATTGAAGCCGCTGGCGGCAAAGTCGAAGAATAATAAGGATAGTACGCGATGGCAAAACCAGGTTCGGATACAAAAAGTGCAAAAGGCGGCTTCGGCGAGCTGAAGTCTCGTCTGTTGTTCGTACTTTTGGCCATAATCGTGTTTCGGTTAGGCTCATTTGTGCCAATTCCTGGAATTGACGCCGCCGTGCTAGCTCAATTATTCGAGCAACAAAAAGGCACCATCGTTGAGATGTTTAACATGTTCAGCGGTGGCGCCCTTGAGCGTGCATCTGTATTTGCACTTGGCATTATGCCTTATATTTCTGCTTCTATTATTGTTCAGCTGTTAACCGTGGTTCATCCCGCGCTGGCTGAATTGAAGAAGGAAGGCGAGGCAGGCAAGCGTAAGATAAATCAGTATACACGTTACGGTACCTTAGGATTGGCAATAGTCCAGGCGATCGGTATTTCTACCGGTTTGCCAAACCTGATGCCGGGTTTAGTAGTAAACCCTGGTATTGGTTTTACAATTACTGCTGTCATCAGTTTGGTCACTGGTACCATGTTTTTAATGTGGTTAGGTGAACAAATTACTGAGCGCGGTATTGGTAATGGTATTTCGTTGCTGATTTTCACCGGTATTGTTGCTGGCTTCCCGTCTGCCATTGGCCAGACGATTGAGCAGGCACGTCAAGGCGATTTGCACTTTTTGCTTTTATTAGCTATTGGAGCTATTGTTGTTGCGGTTACCTGGTTCGTTGTTTTCTTCGAACGTGGTCAACGTCGCATTGTGGTTAACTACGCCAAACGCCAACAAGGCCGTCAGGTATTTGCTGCTCAAAGCAGTCACTTACCTCTGAAGGTCAATATGGCTGGTGTAATACCACCAATCTTTGCTTCAAGCATAATCCTGTTCCCTGGTACAATTGCCAGCTGGTTTGGGTCAGGCGAAGGTATGGTTGCTAACTTCCTGCAGGAAGTGGCGTTAACTTTATCTCCGGGTCAGCCGTTGTATATGGTTTTATATGCTGCTGCGATCATCTTTTTCTGTTTCTTCTATACTGCGTTGGTGTTCAACCCACGTGATACAGCAGACAACCTGAAAAAGTCTGGTGCCTTTATCCCTGGTATTCGTCCTGGTGAGCAGACATCTAAATACATTGATAAAGTAATGACACGTTTAACCTTAGCTGGCGCAGCGTATATCACCTTTATCTGTTTGGTTCCTGAGTTCATGATGGTTGCATGGAACGTGCAATTTTACTTCGGCGGTACATCTTTACTGATTATCGTAGTAGTTATTATGGACTTTATGGCACAGGTACAAACCCATCTGATGTCTCATCAGTATGAGTCGGTACTTAAAAAGGCAAATCTTAAGGGCTACGGCCGTTAAGGTAATTTTGCGGAGTTAAGTCATGAAAGTACGAGCTTCCGTTAAGAAGATCTGCCGTAACTGCAAAGTTATCAAGCGCAACAATGTTGTGCGTGTAATTTGTGTAGAGCCTAAGCACAAGCAACGTCAAGGCTAACAGCAGAAAAAATTATAGGTCAGGGCTAGACTTTTTTGTCTAGCCCCGACTTATTGTTGCAATATGGCCGCCGTTTGAGTATCCTTACGGGCTTTTCAAATCGGCACCCTTTTAATCTTTTATAGGAGAACGTTAGTGGCCCGTATCGCTGGCATTAACATCCCCGATAATAAACATGCTGTCATCTCTTTGACGTATGTTTTTGGTATCGGTAAAACCCGCTCTAAAGCTATCTTAGCTGCAGTGGGTATTGAAGAAACTCGCAAAATCTCTTCTTTGTCTGACGCAGAGCTTGACTCTCTTCGTGACGAAGTAGGTAAGTACACTGTTGAAGGTGACTTACGTCGTGAGATTACATTAAACATTAAACGTTTGATGGACCTGGGTTGTTACCGTGGTTTACGCCACCGTCGTAGTCTGCCTGTTCGTGGTCAGCGCACTAAAACTAATGCGCGTACCCGCAAGGGCCCACGCAAAGCTATTAAGAAATAGGACGGGGTAAAACATGGCTAAAGCACCAGTTCGTACTCGTAAAAGAGTAAAAAAGCAAGTTTCTGACGGTATGGCTCATATCCATGCCTCTTTCAACAACACCATAGTCACGATCACTGATCGCCAGGGTAACGCTCTTTGCTGGGCAACTGCTGGTGGTTCTGGTTTCCGTGGTTCGCGTAAGTCTACGCCGTTCGCTGCACAGGTTGCTGCTGAGCGTGCTGGTACTGCCGCGTTAGAATATGGTCTGAAGAACCTTGAAGTGTTTGTAAATGGTCCAGGCCCAGGCCGCGAATCAGCGATTCGTGCTCTGAACGCAGCTGGCTACCGCATTACAAATATCACCGACGTGACGCCAATTCCACACAATGGTTGCCGTCCACCGAAAAAACGTCGCGTGTAACAAGCGCTTCTAGGATTATTGGAGAAAGAAGATGGCAAGATATTTGGGTCCTAAGCTCAAGTTAAGTCGTCGCGAAGGCACAGATTTGTTCCTGAAAAGCGGCGTTAGAGCAATTGATTCAAAGTGTAATTTAACTACTGCTCCTGGTCAGCACGGCGCTCGTCGCGGTCGTTTATCAGACTACGGTTTACAATTACGCGAAAAACAAAAAGTACGTCGTATTTATGGCGTATTAGAGAAGCAGTTCCGTAACTATTACAAAGAAGCTGCTCGTTTGAAAGGTAACACTGGCGAAAACTTACTTCAGTTACTCGAAGGCCGTTTAGACAACGTGGTTTATCGCATGGGTTTAGCTAGCACGCGTGCAGAAGCACGTCAGTTAGTTAGCCACAAAGCTATTATGATTAATGGTGCTGTGGTAAACATCCCATCTTACGCTGTGTCACCTGATCAAGTCATCGCTGTTCGTGAGAAAGCGAAGAAGCAAGCGCGTATCGTTGCTGCTTTAGAGATTTCTGAACAACGCGAAAAACCAACTTGGATCGAAATCGATACCAAGAAAATGGAAGGCGTTTTCAAACGTGTTCCAGAGCGTTCAGACTTGTCTGCAGACATCAACGAACAGTTAATCGTCGAGCTTTACTCTAAGTAGTAAGGCGTTTTCTTAAGAGAGGATAAAATGCAGGGTTCTGTCACCGAATTCCTTAAGCCGAGATTAGTTGGTATCGAAAAAATCAACCCAACTCGTGCCAAAGTTACTTTGGAACCACTTGAGCGCGGTTTCGGGCATACCTTGGGCAACGCGTTGCGTCGTATTTTACTTTCGTCTATGCCAGGTTGTGCAGTGACTGAAGTAGAGATCGACGGCGTTCTTCATGAGTACAGCGCCAAAGAAGGTGTTCAGGAAGATATCATTGATATTCTACTGAACCTGAAAGGTTTAGCCGTCCGCTTGGAAGACAAAGACGAAGTCACTCTGACTTTAACTAAGAAAGGTGCTGGCCCTGTAACTGCTGGTGATATCCAGCGTGGTGACGGTGTAGTGATCGTTAACCCAGAGCACGTAATATGCAACCTGACTGGCGAAACTGAATTCAGTATGCGCCTGAAAGTTGAACGTGGTCGTGGTTATGTTCCTGCTTCGGCCCGCGTATCCTCAGAGGATGACGAACGTCCAATTGGTCGTCTGTTACTGGACGCATCTTTCAGCCCGGTAGAGCGTATTGCCTACTCAGTTGAAGCTGCTCGTGTAGAACAGCGTACTGACCTGGACAAACTAGTTATCGACATGGAAACCAATGGCACAGTAGAGCCAGAGGAAGCAATTCGTCGTGCTGCGACTATTTTAGCTGAACAGCTGGAATTCTTCGTAGAATTACGCGACAAGAGCGAGCCAGAAAAACGTGAAGAGAAGCCGGAGTTTGATCCGATTCTGTTACGTCCAGTTGATGATCTAGAATTAACAGTTCGTTCTGCTAACTGCTTAAAAGCAGAGCAGATACAGTACATCGGTGATCTGGTACAACGTACTGAGGTTGAGTTGCTGAAAACGCCAAACCTTGGTAAAAAGTCGCTTACCGAAATCAAAGACGTGTTGGCTTCACGCGGTTTATCTTTAGGCATGCGCCTGGAAAACTGGCCGCCAGCAAGTTTGGTAAATAAAGACTAACCAGATTCCAGTTCCTGGTTTAGTAAGAAGGAATAGATCATGCGCCATCGCAAGAGTGGTCGTCAGTTAAACCGGAACAGCAGTCACCGTACTGCAATGTTCCGCAACATGGCTAGCTCGTTGGTGAAGCACGAAATCATCAAAACGACTCTGCCAAAAGCAAAAGAGTTACGTCGCGTAATCGAACCTCTGATTACACTGGCGAAAAATGATAGCGTTGCAAACCGCCGTTTAGCTTTTGCTCGTACACGTGATAAAGAAGTAGTTGGTTTGTTATTTAACGTGTTAGGTCCACGTTATAACGCCCGTCCAGGTGGTTACACTCGTATTCTGAAGTGTGGCTTCCGTGCTGGCGACAACGCACCAATGGCTTATATCGAGTTAGTAGACCGTCCAGAAGTGGCCGGCGCTGCATTACCAGCTGAAGAAACAGCAGCTGAGTAAGTGATACTCCAAATAAAGAGGCCAGCGCAAGCTGGCCTTTTTTTTATCTGAATTTTTTGATGGACAGAAAGATAGATCTGAGCACGAAAACTTTAGTTTAAACATTGCGAATCTGCATTCAGCACGGAGTGGATCTAGTGTCACTGACCTCTAAGGTTTTGACTGATGGAATGCTGGTTTAATCTATGCAGTGGCAAGCCATGTGCAAACACACCACAGCCCATCACCAGCAGCAAGGTCAGCAGGTACAAAGGCAAAGTTTGCCACTGCACTATTGTAGCCTGTCGTGCTGTATCGCCAGAGTTCAGAACGCCAGCTAACCATGAAGAAAACAATGTGTCACACACTACAATCAGCAGACTGGCAAGCAGCAAGCTGCTTAGTAGTACCTTTCGGTAGTCCCGGCCCGATTCCAGCACTATATGTCTGTATTCTGCACCCAATGCCAATTTAATACTAAACTCCGTTTGCCGTAGTTGCAGATTGTAGTGCATTACACCGATCAGCCCGATACAAGACAGAAACACTGTAAAGACAGCAAGACTGATAGCGCCTAGCAGTATTATTTTTTGTGGAAAATAGAGCTTTGCTACTTCATCTTTCAGTTGGCTGAAATCTGTCAGTGCGAACTGGCTGTCTGTTTGCTGCAACATCTTTATCATATTTTCTTTGCTGAAGGTTGCTCCAGGTTCTAATTTGATCAGCAGCCATAACGCAGTACCAAGGTTAGTGATATAGAAACGCGGTGGCGTCATCTCATATCCAGGCAACTGGATGTCTTCAGTGACACCAACAATGCTAAAGGGCGTTTGCTCAATATCCAGCTGGATGCGTTTGCCCAGTACCTGCTGAAAATCATCTGTCTGAGCGCTATCTCCGATCAACTTGCGGGCAAAAGTACGGTTGACTATCATTTTCGGAGAATGCCCCGCTTTAATGTCATCTGCAACAAAACCTTGACCAGAGAGCAGGGCTTGTTCTGTCAGATTAAAATAATATTGATCGACATTACGATGAAAAGGATAAAAACGTCTGCCGCTGCCTATCTCTGTGGCCGACATCTGAAATCTGTCCACCAGAGGGCTGTATGTAAAGCTGACCTCCTCTACACCGGGTTGTTGACGTAGATGTTCTGCCATCTCTGCTACCTTAGGTGCGTATGAATTCCAGCCCTTCCAGTCGAGTGTGGTCACTGAAAACTCGACCTGCAACAAAGGATCTGCGTTAAAACCTAAAGGCCGTTGCAATTTTTGTATTGCATCCTGTACCAGTAAACTGCTTAAAAACACCAGTAAAATGGCGCTGCTGATTTGCAGAAGAATAAAACTCTGGCGAAAGACTTTCGGAATTTGCACACCGGCGCCTTTGCCATTGCTTTGTAAAGCACGGCTTAGTTGTTGATAACGCACAGTGCGTACTGACAAGGACGCGATGATAAAAGCCAATACAATTGCCACCAGCACAGCGCACCCCATACTAAATGCAGTGATCCGCAACTCGCTACTGCGGGGGATTTCACTGCCAAACCAGTGCAGCAGCGCATGAAAACAACCACTGGCCAATATTAGCCCGAGCATTACAGATAGCAGCATCACAAACAATGCTTCAGCAAAGAGTTGTTGCCAAAGCTGGCGGCGGCGAGCCCCTAAAGCCGCGCGTATCGCCAGTTGCTTTTGCAGCAGCATCAGCCGCGACAAAAACAAATTAAGAATATTGGTGGTCGCAATCAATAACAAAGCTGCTGCTGCCACTATCAACAAAAAGATCAGATTGCCACTGTTGGCAGTCAGAGCCGATTTCAAGGATTGTAGCTGTAGTTGCACCTGCCAGCCTGCGAAATTCTTTTCACCAGCCAGTTGTTCGGCAAATTCATGTTGCGCTAGTGGCGTCAGTGCCGCCAATTGCAAGTCCAGAGTTGCTGACTCACCCTTTAGTAACAGAGCACTGTGGTCGTCGGCCAGATGCCAGCTTCCTTTAAAATCGCTATTGTTGTAATCCCATGGCAACCATAAGTCCACCGTAGGCAGACCCGAATGAAGCCGGGGCGGCACAAAAGCAGCTGCCACTACACCCAACACCGGATGAGACACACCATTAATACTGAGTTTTTGACTGAGAACATCGGGTCTTTGTTCAAATAACAACTGCCAGGCCCGATAACTGATGATCACACCCGGGTTCATTGCTCCTGGCAATTGTGCTTCACTAAAATCCTGCCCTAGCAGTAAAGGCATGCCAAGCATCTGTGGCAGTTCAGGGGTGATATAGCCAGTACTTAGTCTTGGTTGGCGAGGGTCAGACATCACAGTTTCCAGCGTCAGATGCAGCAATGCCTGTTGGAATGTCGCAGTTTCAGCTATTTTTTGCTCAGGTTGTTGCCATTGCCGAAGTTGCTTGTATAGCTTTTCTGCTGCAGGGTGCAGTACTGCAGAGGATTGCAGTACCGCACTTGCATCCAGCCGCTGGTACTGTAGTACCTGTAGCTGTTCTGCTTGCGGGTAGGGCAGAGGTTTTATCAGCAGCACATAAGCATAGGTAAGCACCAGTAAAAATACACCACTTGCTATACCCATGGTGGCTGTGACCGTGGTCAGGAAACTTTTATCACGCAGCACAGAAGCTGCGCTGCTACGAAACCAATAATACAACTGCATGGGCTGGTGCTCCTGTGTCAATTAACGGCCTGACCACGCAAGGACTGAATTACTGCTCTACCTAATAAAGGACGGATGCAGCCAAGGACAATAAGGACGGTCAGTGTCAATACTGTCAGTAAGGCCAGAGCCGCATTCAGTGGCGCTTTCTGTAAATGCTGCGCTGCTACGAAACCAATAATACAACTGCATGGGCTGGTGCTCCTGTGTCAATTAACGGCCTGACCACGCAAGGACTGAATTACTGCTCTACCTAATAAAGGACGGATGCAGCCAAGGACAATAAGGACGGTCAGTGTCAATACTGTCAGTAAGGCCAGAGCCGCATTCAGTGGCGCTTTCTGTAAATGCTGCGCAAAGCGGAATGACAAACCAAAGCTTTGGCAGAGCTGCAAGGTGCTATAAGCAAGGCTCAGCAACAGCACAGCCCACAACAGCGGTTTTAAATTATCGATCAAGGTCAGTTGCAGCAAATGTTGCGGCCGCGCGCCCAGCGATTGGCGTACTGCCAGTTCATACTGGCGTAGCTGAATTTGCGTACGAATAACGGCGAAAATACCCAGGCCAGCTAATGCCAGAGCAAGTAACGACAATGCAGCTGTGACTATGGTCGCCACTTTTGCATCCTGAGTATGCTCGGCGAAGATCTCCGCACTGGTATGGAAGCGGAAGACTTTCAGTTGCGGATGCACTTGCGCCAGAGCCTGATTCACCAGATCACGACTGAGGCTTTGGCCATCCGGCAGCCTCACCAGTAAATGCGGGAACGCCGGAGGTGTCGCTGGGGTGTAGACAGCTGCACTATCGGATTGACCAGGCAGTGTCAGATCGCTGACCACTCCAATGATCCGACTCGGCGTTGTTGCTCCTCGCAGGTACAACACTTTGTCGATCAGTGAGCCGTCTGTCGCAAAATCTGCGGCAAGTCGATGTGCCAGGCTGGAGCTTATCACGACTACATTGTCCTGATTCAGCACTTGTTGAGTGCTAAACATCTCGCCACTTTGCAGTTGAAGCCCCAGCGCCTTCAGATACTCTGTGTCGCCGCTATAACGATAGCTGGGATAAAGCCTCGTAGCATCGGCTTGCTGGCTAACCGATGACATGGCAAATCCGGCCTGCCAAAAGGAGATCGGTGGGTAACCACCGACGCCGACAAGCATGGCGTTGCTTTGTTGTTTGACCGCTTCGGCGGCTTGCACAAAAAGTTGCCGACGTTCTTCATTTTGTGAGCTTGCCAGCAATGATCCCTGCGTCAGTGCCACCTGATAAGTGTGTAAATCAAGCCCGGACGGCTGACGTAGTTTGGCAAGCGCCTGCACAAAAATCTGGCTGCAGTAAATCAGCGTGACTAAACAAAACAGAGTTTGTGACATCAGCAGTAGTTGGCGGGTACGTCCCGATACTTGCACAGCAGCGCCTTTGCCACTTTGTTGCAGGCTCTGCTGCAACTGACGGTAGTTCAGCTGCCGGGTGAGCCAGACGGAAAGCGTCAGGCAAAGCATGATCAAAAGACCGATCGTAAAGAGTACACTCAAAGCTCCACTGCCAAGCTCCTGCAAACGCGGTAATGGTCCAGCGTAACCTGCTTGTAAACTTTGATAACAAGCCTCTGCTACCCCGAGACATAACAGCAACGCCGGAATGGCCAATAGTGAAAACTCGGTCAAATATTGGCGAAACAGATGGGCTGGACGTGCACCCAGCGTAATTCGAATGGTCAAGGATCGTTGTTGTGCCATGGCACGACCTAGCACCAGATTGGCTATATTGGCGATGGCAATTGCGGTAAGCAATATGCTGCCTGCCAATAAACTCAGGCTAAGACCAGCTGCGTCTCCCAGAATTCGGTTACGCACAGGCTCCAAACGCCAACGCACTGAACTGTTTTTCAAAAACGCATTGCTCTGGTTGGCTGCAGTAAATTCCGGCGCAGCCCATTGTTCAAAACTATGGGCTAATTGTGCTGGATTGCTGTCAGGTTTAAGCTTTAGCAGCAGATGCATTTGATTGCTGTTAAAACTCCAGTTTGGCGTACCCATATCATGAAAATCGTAACTAAGCCAAAGATCAGTCGACCAACCAGGCGCAGCTAGTACTGGCTCGACAAAATGTGCTGCCAACACACCAACCACAGTAAATGACACGCCACGAAATTGCAGTGTTTTACCAAGCACCGCAGGGTCGCCGGCAAAATGTTGTTGCCAAACCTGATAGCTGAGCACCGTCACTGGTACCTGACTATCGAGTCCTTCTGCCTGACTCAGATGGCGGCCTAGCGCCAGAGGCGCGTCAAACATTGGCAAAAATTCCGGCGTGACATAACCCAGATTAAACGATGGGTTGCCGGGCAGATTTTGTGCCACATCGATACTGATATTGTGCAGGGCTTTTGTTGCCACTTCCGGCCAATCTTGCCGGTAAATATCCAGCTGTGCTTGTGCCGGCAGCCACTCCTTCGCTACTTGCTCGTCTTGTTGCCACTGGCTACCGCGCACTAATTGCAAACGTTCGGCATCAGGGTAGGGCAGTGGAGCCATAAAGAGCTGATAGTTCAGATTAAAAGTGGCGACCAAAGCACCCAGCGTCAGGCCGAGTGTCAGAATCATAGTCAGGGCGTAAAGCTGCTGCTGGCGCAGTAGTAATCGCGCAGTGTGAAACCAGTGTTGCAGCATATTAGTGTCCTTGCAACGCATAAATAGCCGGCTTGCGAATAATGCCCCACACCGACAGCAGCGATGTAAGTACTGTTAACAGCACAATCAGTACCAGTGGCAGGGCAAAGCCACCAACTGACAGTTCCACTGTGAACATTGTTTGTCGCAGGCCAAGCCAAAGGATCGCCAGCAGCAATGCCGCCAGTACTAAACCAGCACAAACAGGTTTCAGGTTCTCGTTCAGCAATTGGCGAATAATAGTAGTTGGACGAGCACCAATGGCCATTCGCACGCCTAATTCAAAGCGGCGCTGCTGCACGCTATAGCTCAGTACGCCATAAATACCTATAGCGGCAAGCAGGAAACTCAGCAGCACGAGAGTGGTAGTCGCGGCAGCTGTCAGATAGTTACGCAGCCGCACCTTGTCGATATTATCTGCAATGCTATAGATATTGGCTGCTCTATAGTTTGCAGAGACTTGCGCCATTGCCTGGTTGATGGCGGTTTTGTCAATCTGCATACCTGGTTTCAGTTGCAATTGCAGGTTAGCTGTAGTGCCAAGATTGCGGGTTAAGTAACTGCGGCCTGTCTCGCGCTGTGACCATAGATCCGGCAACTGATGATTAAGGCTCACGCCGATAATCTCAAATGCGAGGCTGCCATCCGGCGAATACAACTGCTGGCCAACCACGTTACCATCGGGTCGAAGCTGCAGTGCCAGAGCCTGATTAATGATCACCACTAGTGATTGTGAGCTGATTTCTTGTGCAGTGAAGTTACGGCCTTGCACTAATTTGATGTCAAACAATGGCAGATAAAACTGATCGGTGTAAACCGCGCGGCTGAACAACAGTTGAGTCGGGCTGTCTGGCGAGGCTATAAAGCTTGCCGAACCATAATAACCATCAAAAGAAATCGGCGGATAATTGCTGACTGAGGCAGTCTGTACCGCCGGATGTTGTTGCAGAATATCACGCACCTGCATCAGCTCGTCCTTTTGTTGACGATATACAGCCCGGCGTTGTTCCAGCGGCAAACTGGCATCCGGAGCAGGGGTCATATCGTCAATGGTAATTTGATAGCGATCACTGCTGGCAAAACCTACTTGCTGGCGCAGTTGTTGTAACGACTGCAACAGCACTTGTGCACTACAAATCAGCAGCAAGCCGGCCAGCATCACCTGAGCGCCAATCAACAACTGTCGGTTACGGCCGCTGATTTGCACGCCGCTGCCTTTGCCACTGCTTTGCAGGTTTTGTTGCAGCGCCTGGTAGTTGATTTGCCTGCTGATCAGGGTCGCAAATCCCAGAGCCAGCAGCAGGCTGATCAAGAGCGCAAAAGCCAAAGTCGGCCAGTCCATTCCCAGTTCGGTCAGTCGCGGCAGAGTGGTACCAGCATAAGCCCACAACAACGCATAAGCACCTTCGGCTACGACAAAAGCAACGAGCAGCGCCGCTGTCAGTAACCAAGTGAGTTCAGCCAACACAGCACCCAACAAGTGGTGTCGCTGCGCTCCCAGCGCAGCCTGAATACTCATACTGCGTTGCTGGCGGGCGGCGTGGGATAATAATAAGTTGGTAATATTGGCGGCCGCGATCAGCACTAACAGCACACTGCCGATCAGCATCGACAGTGTTGCTTTGCTGCTGTCCCCGTCCATCATCTGCCGCAATGGTTCGGCATGAAAGCGCGCAGTGCGCCCGGCCTGAGCTGGTACTGCTGCAACTGCCTCCCGAAATTTCTGCTGAATTTGTGGCCTTAACTCTTGCTCGAAGGCCTGAAGCGCACCGGCGTCTTTCAGTTTCGCCAGATAAAAGTGGGCACCGCTGATATCACCCGGGCTCGCATTCGCGCCAGGCGCATAATCCCAAGGTAACCAGATGTCATTCACACGGGCCGGGCCTGTCAGAGCGGGCTCCTGGAAAGTCGCTGCGGTAATGCCAATCACTTTAAACGACTGATTGCCTATCTGTACTGTGCGTCCTACTGTAGCCGGATCAGCTTGATAGTGTTCGCGCCAGATTTTTTCACTTAGGATTGCTACAGCTTGGTGACTGCCGACATCTTCATCCGCACTAAATGCCCGGCCATGTAAAAACGGCATTTGGTACATCCGCATATAACCGGGTGTGGTGTAAGCAATCTGTACTTGTGGGCTGTTCGCTAAATCCCGCAGTGTCATACCAACGTAAGAAAAGCTAAATAACGCCTGATCGCTTAAATGCTCTGAGGGTTTGGGGTAAAGCTGACGGAAAATGCTGACCGGCAGCACGCGCGGATACATCACAGATCCATCTTTTTCCAACCAGGCCGTGCTACCCACCACTAACTGATCTTCATCAGCATAAGGCAGCGGTGCCGCTAAAATCTGATAATTCAGATTAAACATGGCTACCAATGAACCCAGTGCTAAACCCAGCGTCAATATCACAGTGGCGGCATACCCTTTGGCTTTGCTAAGCCTATAAAGTGCAGTGGAGAAGTCTTTGCGAGAAATCATCTTATTGTCCTTGTACCTGAGATATTCGACCGGCATTGATTTGTCTTTGGTTCTGTTCCAGCAGTGAAACCAAGAGTGCAAAAACCAGCAGACACACTAATTGTAATAAACCGAATACCAGCAACAGCCAGCTGCTTTGCAATGGCCAGACACTGCGTAAGGTGGGCAACACATTCAGTAAGCTGATCAATAGGCTTAAGCTAATACCGCATGTAAAAAGTCGGCTGAGTTGCATCCTTCACTCCTTGTCTGGCAGCTTGTGCCGCTAAATAGCACGGTTACTGAGCTGCAACCTGGCGTAAAACAGCGGTCTGCTGCTGGATAGGTGTGCCGTCACTATCCAGAATACGGCCATCCAGCAGGTGCAACTTGCGGCTTGCCATATCGGCATACCGCGGATCGTGTGTCACCATACAAAGGGTGGTGCCGTTATTATTCAGTTCACACAACATATCCATCACGGCGTCACCATTTCTGGAGTCCAGGTTCCCAGTAGGCTCATCGACTAACAGCAAAGCCGGGCTACCCACTAAAGCGCGGGCTATGGCAATACGTTGTTGCTGACCACCGGATAATTGGTTAGGTCTGTGACCCGCTCTGTGAGTCATATCTACAGTTTTCAGACAAGCCATGACGCGATCTTCAATCTCAGATTTAGCAACAGACTGGCGGCGATAGCGCAGTGGCAGGGCTATGTTGTCGAATACAGTCAGCTCATCTATTAAGTTAAATGACTGAAAGATAAAACCTATTTTTTCATTACGGATAAAGGCCGCTTCACTCAGGCTTAAACCACTGACTTCTTTGCCTTCAATCTGATAGCTACCACCACTGGGCATATCCAATAAACCCAGCAAAGATAACAAAGTGGATTTACCACAGCCTGACGGGCCGCAAATCGAAACAAAATCGCCTGAGGAAATCTGTAAATCGATACCCCGTAACGCATGGGTTTCCATTTCATCTGTGGCGAAAATTTTGGTGATGCCCTGCATCAGAATAGTGGGGTGTTGCATAAAAGTTCCTTTGCTTAATAGTCTTTAACGCACAACGCTGACTGTGTCTGCGTCCTGAAATCCCGCCATGTCGGATAAGACAAATTGCTCACCTTCAATGGCACCTTGGTGTAGTTGTAGAAAACGTCCGGCTTCGTCACCAAACTGCACTGCGGTGGCTGACAGGGTATTAGTGCTTGGATCCAGTTTAAACAGTCGGGTCTGGCTATGACTTTGGCTATTCACCGGACGATCAAGGTATAAAGTGTTCGTCAGCTCCGCGGTAAAAATCTGTGCATCTATATTGAGTTCTGGACGGGCGGAGGCAGGTATGGCGTCCACAAAAGTGAGTTCCACTTCTATAGTGCCTTCGACAACCTGGGGGGTGACCCTGCTGACGATGGCATCGGCTTGTTCACGCCTGGTGTTAATTCGGGCTTTTTGGCCGGGCCGGATTTGTTCGGCTTTGCTTTGAGACACCCGCACCAGTGCCAATAAATCCTTATCGCTGCCCACTAAAGCCAGTTCCTGACCTGCGGTTACACTTTGGCCCAGTTCAACCGGAACTCGTTGCAACACACCTTCAATACCTGAGCGTACTGTCAGTTGATCCAGTCGCTGTTTTAAACGCTGCTCACGAGCTATCGCTTGATTCAGTTGTTCTTGCGAAATAGTCAGAGCCTCCTGATTGACCAGCTTGAGCTGGTCCAGTCGCTTCTGTTGTAACTGAACTTGCTTTTCCAGCTGAGATTTCTCCAGCACTGTGGTCTGAAAACTTAGTTGTGAAACTATGCCTTTAGCTGCCATTTCTGCTTCGGCGCTATGACGCAATACCAGCATTTGGTAGCGGGCATCTAATTCTGCAAAGCGACCTTCTTCGGTTAGCATGTCACGTTGGTTGTTTAAATGCTGACGGCGAAAATTGGCCTGCTCCTGCGCTGTGGTCATACTGGCGGTTTCAATTTGCTGCATCAGTTCCGGATCACTTAAACGCAGAATGATGGAATCTGCTTGCACTACAGCGCCGGCTTTTAATACCACTTCTTCCACTGTTGCTGGTGCTAAGGCGCTGATCAGCTTTTGTTTATCTGAACGCAATACGCCATAACCATCCACTGTCACCTGCAGATCGCCGCGTTTCACAGTACCCAGCAATAAACCGGATTGTTCAATTTTGTATTGGTAGCCAGGGGATGCAAACAAAGTGCCCATCAGAACCAAAGCCGCCAGCGCAGTAACAACTAACATGGGCTTCTTCCAGAGAGCTGCAGCTTTTTCTTTTTTTATATCCATACTGATTTTTCCGCCTTGCCTCTTATTGTTGGATCTAAGCACAGCCACGTCGAATTGTTGCAGGGAGACACTTCAAATCGGCGCAGCTATGCTTTTTTAGTGGAGCAAAGGGCATGCCATTGCATAATAATATGATTTATATGGATATTATTTAGTTGCTTGGAAGTTGGCGTCCGATTCCGGACGCTCTGAGTCCAGAATCGGACTTTTATATGGAGAAAAAAAAATCAGTCTTGCGGCAAGGATAAAGTAGCACAAGAGCCTGTTATGCCGTCAGTTCTGTTAGTCAGGTTCAGTTCGCCTCCCAGTTGCTCAATGATCTGCCGGCATAAGGCTAAACCTATGCCCTGACCCTGAGGTTTAGTGCTGTAAAATGGCACAAATAGATCCTGCTGATTACTAAGGCCAGAGCCTTGATCCAACAGCTGGATTTCAAGATTGTGATTTTGTAGCTTGAAATGCAACAACACTGTTCCTGCCGGGCTACCTGCTTCAATAGCATTTTTTATCAGGTTAATCAGCACCTGTTGTAACAACATCTGATCACTTTTAAATACCAGCTCTGTACCGCTGGCTTGTAGTTGATGCTTTTCAAACAACAGCTGTAAAGAGTGAAACAATTGTCCGGCGTTAATCTGCTGGTGCTGGATCCGCAGTTCTTTATTCAGTTCAGCATAACGGCTGACAAAGTCCTGCAAATGCTGACTACGTTCGCGGATCAAGTCCAAAGCGTCCTGATCACGGCCTGGCGGCAGTTTCTGCTGCAAATGTTCTGACAAACTCAGAACCGGCGTCAGTGAGTTGCGAATTTCATGGCTCAGAACCCGGATCAATTGTTGCCAGGCTTGAAGCTGAGTTTCCCGCAAAGCCGCCTGAATGTTAATAAAAACCAGCAGTTGGTGACGCTGGCCTTGATCCAAAAACCGACTTTGGCGGATCTGCCATTGTTTTGCCTTCTCTTTATTGACGAAATTCCAATGAGGCAGGGCGCTCAATCCCAAACTTTCTGCCGTCGCATGGCGCATACTTTGCCAGGGGCGGCCAAACAAGTGGCTGAATTCGTTATTGGCGTAACTCAACTGCTGTTTATGATCAAACACCAGAATAGGGGTGTTTAACTGATCAATCAGCCGATACAGCAAAAACTGTTGTTCATCAAAATAGCTTTTCCGTTGCTGTAACTGCTCGCTGAGCTGCTGTAACTGGAGCTGCAGCTGCGCTGCTATCCCTTTCTGAAACACAGCTTTCGCCTGCAAACTGTAATCCTGATTTTGCATTGCTTCTAACTGCACACTGCTGCGACGAAAAGCAGCAATAGTTTGCTGTCTGCTGAAGTGCTGCCACCTGGTAATGAGTACAAAAGCACAACAGCTACTAAGCCACACCCACCAATGGGGCCAAAACCAGCAAAGCAGAGTTGCCAATACCAGACAAAGTAAAGCAATCAGCAGTGACTGCTTACGGCTTTGCGCCTCTATGCTGTCAGAGTTCCAGGCCATGTTTTTCCAGTCTGCGGTATAAAGACGACTTGGTAATACCAAGCTTTTCAGCAGTTTTTTGCTTATTGCCCTGACAAAGTTGTAATGCCTGACGGATCAAGGTCAGTTCAGCCTGTTCCAGTGTCATCATAGGCAAAGCTGCTGCTTGTGTTGCTGCAGACTGCTGTTCATCCGGTAGTGCCAACTCTTTGAGTGAGATCTCTTTGTTTTGGGTTAACAACACGGCGCGCTCAAGCAGATGACTCAGTTCTCTGATATTGCCAGGCCATTGATACTGTTGTAACCGGCTTAATGCATTGTGATGCAAAGTCAGGCCAGTCTTATGGTAACGCTGGCCATGCTTGTGCAAGAAAAACTGGCAAAGCGGAGCTATATCTGCTGGTCTCTCTCTTAATGGGGGGATACGGAATTCCAGTGTATTAAGACGGTAATACAAGTCCTGACGGAACTGGCCATTTTGGATCAAGGCAGAAAAATCAGCATTGGTCGCCGCAATCAATCTTAGATCGCTCTGTTCAGTCTGACAGGATCCTACAGCCTCATACTGGCCTGATTCCAGTACACGCAACAGCTTCGCTTGTTGCCCCAGTGGTAAAGTGGCGATTTCATCCAAAAACAAAGTGCCACCTCTAGCTAAGCTAAAACGCCCGGCTCGAGCTTCTTTGGCATCGGTAAAAGCTCCCTTTTTATGACCAAAGAGTTCGCTTTCAAATAATGCTTCAGGAATAGCTGCCATATTGACAGAAATCAAAGGTCCGGCTGAACGGCCTGAATGCTGGTGTAGCCAATGTGCCAGCTGACTTTTTCCTGTACCGTTTTCACCGGTCAGCAGAATATTAGCTTCTGTGGCTGCCACGGTTTGCAGTTGCTGCATCAGTGTCAGCATTTGCGAACTTTGCCAGACCAGTTCAAGTGGGGTTGATGACAGCTGTTGGTGCAGAGCTTTGTTTTGTCGTGTCAGACTGGACAACTTCAGTTGCTGCTGCAAAATTTGCTGCAAGCGCTGGTTGTTCCATGGCTTTTCAACAAAATCACCGGCACCTGCCTGCATCGCCTGAACCACTAAGGTGGTATTGGACCAAGCCGTCATCGCCACGACTGGAATGTCATACCCTTGTTGTTGCAGGTAACGTAAGAAGCGCAGGCCTTCATCACCTGAAGTGGTATCGAGCTGAAAGTTCATATCCAGCAGGATCAGATCCGGTTGTTGTTGTTCCAACCATTCGCGGGCCTGCACAGGGTTTTCCAGTTCTTCAATTCTGTAGCCCAGATCTTCCAATACAAATCGGGCTGCAAGTCTGACTTCGCGGTTATCCTCTATAAGCAGGATCAGGGGCTGATATTCCGGGCGCGTTTGCACCATCTATAAGTTCTCCATCTTCTTCTATATATAGAGTTGCTCTATATAGCTTGGTTAAGCTGATTGCTTCATTGCATATCCGGCACTATAGCAAAAGCACTAGCAAAATAGATGCCGAAGCAAAAAACCAGATCATTTGTCGTTTAAGGGCTTAGCTTGATCGTCAGGATCCGGTTGAGGATCCGTTTTTTGAACAGGTTTTGTACATGAAATAAGCATAAAAATCGGATCCGGTTAAAAACTAAGCGGTCGAACAGCTTTTATCGAAAAAGATCTTGCGGCTTCCTCTCAGATCTCTATAATGCGCTCCATCGACAGCGAAGACGGTTTCCAAAGCGAAATAGTTTGTAGCGAAAGATTATGAAAGGCGTTGATTATAAACGACTTTCGCTTCAGAAGTGAAGCACTGCTCTTTAACAATAAGCAATCAATC
>NZ_RZUF01000036.1 GCF_004005375.1 Rheinheimera sediminis
CTTCACTTTTGAGCCTTTCGACTCCACCGCGCTGCGAGGCGGCCATTTTAGTGATTTTCAACTGTGTGTCAAGCGATGTTTTTCATCATTTTTCACTTCATTTCAAAACCACTTCAGAGCTGCTTTCGCATCACCCCGTTGGCATGGCGCGCATTATAGGGAGTTTTTAATCCTGCACAACCCCTAAAATGACAATTTGATGATATTCGCGCTCGTTCGCTCATTAAAGGAGCAAAAAGAGCAAAAAACGTTCATTTAAGACCTCAAACAGGGATACGCAGACTATTATCCGCTTTTTCCGGACCACCGATCATCTCATCGTAAGCGGACTGATGCTGTAAAAATGCTTTTTTGATAGTGGCTTCAGCTAAAGCTTGTTTCACTTGTTCGACACTCAAAAAGCGTTGAGGTCTGTTTTCTGCGTCGACCAGAAACGCTACTCTGTTATCGTAATCTACTTGTGCAAGGTAAATACCCATTTCAATAGAATGGATAACAAGTTCGTTGATCACGACATCCTGACGATTCAAATGTTCTATTCTGTGCATATTCCACCCCTCATTTAGGTTATCTTTTTAATCTACGCACTAAGAAGGTATTTGGATGTATGTATCAGAAAATGCAAAGGACGCTTGAAGTCGTCCTTTGCATTGTTTGAACTGCGGATCAGTTAAAAGTCGTATTTAGCGGTAAACTGCACGCGGTTTAGATCACCGTCGGCTCCAGAGAGAATTTCACGGGTGGCGTGACGCAGCTCCACACCAAACATCAGTTTACTGGCGGCTTGATAAATAAGGTTGACTGCGTAACTACTGGTATTGTCTGTTACAGCCAAACCAGTCAACTGCGCGTCATTATCAATATGCTGGGCTGAATAAATCAGACTAGAGCGCCATTTATCGGCCCAAGCATGCTTATAGGCTAAAGCATAACCAGTAACTTTAATCGCATCGAGCTTGCCAGCGGCGTCAAGCACAGCATCGTTGCTGGTGTTTAATCCTATATAACGGCCCAAACCTTCACCACTATTAATGGTGAAACGGATATCGTCCGTGGCAGAGATATTATATTTTCCAGAAAAAGACACTGCGTAGCCATTGGTGCTGTCATCTATACCCGCAGATTCAATAGACAATTGGCGTGCGATTACAGCTACAGCCACCGAACCCCAGCTTGCCGCATGGTTATATTTAACCACCACATCTGGCACTGAGTTATCGTCTGTCACGATACGGGCACCACCATTATTTGGCGTCACTGTCGTTTCTGGGTTTTCCAAAGCAACCTGCCAGCCGCCGTTGGTATAACGCACCTGAGCCTGACGAGCAAAGATAGCCCCGTCTGTGTTACCGATAAAATCTAAACTATCAGGTAAAGAAGCAAGGTCCATAAAAGTTGACCAGGTTTGTCCCATCAACCAATTGTCATAAGTTAGGAATGCATGGCGAAGTTCCGGCGCATATCCATTACTAATACGTTCGTCGCCAATAGGATAAGTCGACATCATATCGAACTCGAGGGTGCCATTAATTTTTTTGCCATTATCCAGCATTGTTGCTGTTTTCAAAAAGAAGCGCGACTGGCGGGCATGGGCGTCGAAAGTTGCAGATTCTCCTACACCACCAACCGGAGTTACACCAGGAACGTAAAAGTCACGTCCGACCCCAGTCGCTATTTGTCCATCAGATGTATCTGTCCACATGGTATCGAGTTTAATGTATCCGCCGTAAGTAAGTTCTGTATCACCAAATTTTACCGTGGCCTGTGCTTGAGTGCAGAGCCCGGCTAGTGCTAATGCTACTAAGCTGGCAAGAGGTTTTTTCGTCAGCATTGTTTTCTCCTGGTCCAAGTTAAAATGTTGTTATTGTCTGTACCACCATTCAACTTTGGTTTGCTTTTGCCAAAGCGACAATTAGCCTTTAGTCGCAGATTGTTTTTTATTCATATTTGTAACTGACGACCTCACCAGGCTTGGCTAGACTAAGGTCTAATGTTGTTGGCGCAGTAAAAAAGGTAGAACAAGCATAGCCATAACAGGTGGTTGTTGTTGAGTAAATAAACCACCGAGCCTACAAGACAGGGGAATATTAAAATGAGTCACGCCCAGCTTTATCCGGTACCAGAACATATCAAAGCAAAGACTTTGGTAACGAACGAACAGTATCTGGCAATGTATGAAGAATCGGTGAGTCAACCCGATCAGTTTTGGGCTAATCATGGCAAAAGGATCAGTTGGTTTACCCCTTTTACAAAAGTAAAAGACACCAGCTTTGATTTGGGAAATGTGCATGTCAATTGGTTTAGTGATGGTAGCTTGAACGCCAGCTACAACTGTTTAGACCGCCATCTGCCCGAAAAAGCCAAAGATGTTGCCTATTATTGGGAAGGTGACGAGCCTGGAGTCCAAAAAGCTGTTACTTATCAAGAGTTGTACGACGAAGTATGTCAGCTTGCAAATGCAATGCGGACTTTGGGTGTAAACAAAGGCGATCGCGTTACTATTTATCTACCCATGATCCCTGCAGCGGTTGTCTCACTATTAGCTTGTGCGCGCATTGGTGCTATACACTCTGTGGTGTTTGCAGGTTTTTCACCTGATGCTTTAGGCAGTCGTATTCAGGATTGCGATTCAAAATTAGTCATCACATCTGATCAGGCCGCCCGTGGTAGCCGTTTGACTTATTTGAAAGACAATACCGACCAGGCTTTAGCACACTTAGGTGATGCTAACCCAGCTAAGCATGTAATAGTAGTTAAGCATGTTGGTGAAAACATCGATTTCCACCAGGGTCGCGATTTGTGGTATCACGAAATACTGGCAAAAGAGCCAAAACACTGTGAACCAGAGGTCATGAATGCTGAAGACCCTCTGTTTATTCTGTACACCTCAGGCTCAACAGGTAAACCTAAGGGTGTTCTGCACACGACAGGTGGTTACATGGTATGGGCTTCGATGACACATCAATATGTGTTCGACTATAAAGAAGGCGATATTTATTGGTGTGCCGCTGATATTGGCTGGGTCACAGGACATACATATATAGTCTATGGGCCTCTGGCTAATGGCGCAACCAGCGTGTTATTCGAGGGGGTTCCTACTTACCCAAGCGTAAAACGTATTGCTCAGGTGGTTGATAAATACAAAGTCAACATTCTATACACAGCGCCAACAGCCATTCGCGCTTTAATGGCCCACGGCACAGTGGCTGTAGACGGGGCGGATTTGTCCTCCCTCTCCATTTTGGGTAGCGTTGGTGAACCGATTAATCCTGAAGCTTGGAGCTGGTATCACCAGAGTTATGGCAAAGACAACTGCCCTATTGTCGATACCTGGTGGCAAACAGAAACTGGCGGCATTTTAATTACGCCGCTACCTGGCGCTACAGCCCTGAAACCTGGCTCTGCCACTCGGCCATTTTTTGGCGTAAAACCTGCTATTGTTACCAACGAAGGTGAGCTGGTAGAGGGCGTCGCTGAGGGTAACTTAGTGATACTCGATAGCTGGCCAGGACAAATGCGAACTGTATTTGGCGACCATGAGCGTTTTGAACAGACTTATTTTAGCACTTACAAAGGTATGTATTTTACCGGCGACGGAGCAAAACGCGATGAAGACGGATATTATTGGCTGACAGGTCGGGTTGATGATGTACTCAATATTTCCGGTCATCGTCTGGGCACAGCTGAAATAGAAAGTTGTCTGGTCGCTCATGATGCCATCGCAGAAGCTGCAGTAGTTGGTTACCCACATGATATTAAGGGGCAAGGGATTTACGTGTTTGTGGCTCCTCGTGTTGGTGTAGAACCCAGTGATGAGCTGACCAAAGCAGTGCGTGATTGGGTAAGGCGTGAAATTTCCCCTATTGCAGCACCTGATATTATTCAATGGACACCGAGCTTGCCCAAAACTCGTTCTGGTAAAATTATGCGGCGTATACTGCGTAAAATTGCTGCCAACGAATATGATCAGTTAGGCGATATCTCTACTTTAGCCGATCCATCTGTTGTGGAGCACTTGATCCAAAACAGATTAAACCGCTAAGCTGTTGACAAGAAGTTGCTTATATTTCATTAATAGCGACTACACTTTAGCTAAACCCAGCCTCTGCTTAGATGACAGAGGCTGGGTTAGGAGTTTTATATGGCAAAGTTAATTGTCGCAGATGATCATCCACTGTTTCGAAACGCACTGATCCACGCGATCAGTAATACGTTTGTCACCAAAGCCACCATAGAAACTGATAGTTTTGAAGCCACTTGCGAGGCTTTATTGCAGCATCCTGACGCCGATTTATTGCTGCTCGATCTGCATATGCCCGGAAACTGTGGATTTTTGGGACTGATCCAACTTCGGAAGCAATATCCAACCTTGCCGATAGTGGTGATTTCAGCCAGCGATGATCTGGATGTGATTAAACGTGTAATGGCTTTTGGTGCATCCGCTTTTATTCCTAAATCATCCCATCCTGCGGAAATTGGCAAGGCCTTAAGCGCAGTCATTGATGGTGAACTCTGGGTACCACAGGCTATCTATAGTCAGGTGATGAATCAGCACCAACATCAGCCAGATTTAGATCTGGCAGCTAAAGTAGCGGAACTGACACCTCAGCAATATAAAGTATTGTTTTATTTAACCGAAGGCTGGCTTAATAAACAAATTGCTTATGATTTACATATTTCAGAAGCTACGGTGAAAGCTCACATCACTGCCATATTTCGCAAGCTCGGTGTTACCAACAGAACACAAGTAGTGATCCAAGCGCAGCGTCTGCAACTTGAAGCGCCTGCAGATAAAACGCTTATCGCTCAATAGTCAATTCAACAGACTCAATAAAACACAACGAACCTGACTATTCAGGGTCGTTGTGTTGCTGAGGCAATTGAAATTCGTCAATAAAAATTTGCCAGAACACCAGGAACAGCGCCGCTACCATAGGGCCCAGCACAAAACCATTAATGCCCATCAAGGTGATACCGCCTAAAGTAGAAAACAGCACCAGATAGTCAGGAAGTTTAGTATCACGTCCTACCAGAACGGGTCGCAAAATATTGTCTGCAAGTCCAATCACCAAAGCACCATAAGCCACAAGAATGGTAGCGATAACCCAGTCACCTGTGGCATACCAATACAAGGACACCGGCAACCATACCAAAGCAGCCCCGACAGCAGGTAATAAGGATAA
This sequence comes from Rheinheimera sediminis, assembly GCF_004005375.1. Lineage (GTDB taxonomy): Bacteria > Pseudomonadota > Gammaproteobacteria > Enterobacterales > Alteromonadaceae > Pararheinheimera. Next base: position 5,184 of record NZ_RZUF01000036.1, read on the forward strand.
AAAGGCCATCACCACCCCCCACAGAATAGGCGCTGGTAAACCTAACAACCAGAAAATAAAGCCTCCCAAAGCGCCCTGCACTATAGCAACCACCAGATTACCTTTGACTGTAGCCCTGGTTACTTCAGCAAACTTAGCAAATAGTATACGTTCACGCTCATCGCCCAGAGGCAAAGCTTTGACTAAGAGCTCAACTAAACGATGACCATCCCTGAGCAAGAAAAAGGTCAGGTATAACATCAAACATAAGCTCAGAATAAAACCAAAGGTGTTTTGACCTATAGATAAAGCTTCTTTGGCGAGCAATCGACTGGCTTCTACAGCTCCTGACGACATTTTTTCGCGTAACCCATTGGTTTCAATGCCAAAACGAGCCAAGAAATCTGTCACTACCGGGAAAGCCTGCCGTATAGCCTCAATAAAACCGCCGGGATTAATTTCTCCCTTTTCAATTTTGTCGTAAAAAGAAACGCCTTCCTGAATAAAAGCTGCGCCTATAGCCAATACTGGTAATATAACCACCAGCATACAAATCAATAAGGTGATCAATGCCGCACGGTTGGGTTTATCCCCGATAAGATGTCTGACTTTACTTTGTACCGGATAAAAAATAACCGTAATAGCACAGGCCCAAAAAATACAGCCCCAAAAAGGCTCAAGTACAAAACCGAAAGCCAGAGTCACAATAACCAACATGACTAAAAAAAACCGTTCTTCTAACTTCGCCAGCATAAAGCGCTCCATTGCTGTGTTTTATCTGTGCGCCATTTAACCATAACAAGGACTCAGTACATAGAGGCAGAATTAAGAACGTTGGTTTTTCAAATGGTTAATACCTGCCCGTAAAGCTGCAGGTTTAATTGGTTTAGCTAAAAACAACAAACCAGCGGCTTTAGCGCGGGATGCTAAGTCAGGTTCTGGTGCGGCAGAAACTAAAATACCGGCAACTTTGCCCCAATATTGCTCTAACTGCTGATACAACTCTAAACCATTTAATCCTTGTCCCAACTGAAAGTCTAAAATTAGCAGGTCGGGCTTATCCAAAGCCGCAGCTTGCTCTAATAGCTGCTCAGCACGAACATAGCCTGTAACTTGGCCAAGCTGCCACTGCTCCAACAGAACCCTGAGCGCAGCAAGATTTGAACTGTCGTCATCCACACAAAGGACTTGCCAATGAGGCAAGGCAGCATTCTGGGAGTCGGCTACGGCTTTTTCCTCAATGATCGCCTGCTCAGAGGCCAAAGGTAAGTAGAGGCTAAAAACAGTGCCTTTACCAACCCGTGATCGAACCTCTAACTTGTGACCTAAAAGTTTTGTCATCCGCTGAACAACCGCCAGACCAAGTCCTACACCCTGCTGGCCTCTGGCTGTACTATCTACGCGGTAAAAATCATCAAAAATACGTTTTAGTTCATGTTCTGCCACCCCAGGGCCTGTATCCCAGATTTGCAGTAACAGCTGTGTCCCTCTTTTTCGGCAAGACAACATGACCTGGCCTGATGTGGTGTATTTAATTGCATTGCTTAAAATATTCTGCAAAATCCGGCGTAAATAGGTGCTGTCACTTTGTACCTGCCATTCACCAAAATGAGTTCTCAATTTAAGCTGCTTTTGGTCAGCTAACCAACTGAACTCATCCGTCAGCGGCTGAAGAATACTCTTTAATGTCACCACCTGGATTTTAGGTTGTAAGCGGCCATCATCCAGCCGGGCAATATCCAGTAATGTCGCGATCAACTCCTCAGTCGCTTTGAGTGAATTATCCAGCTGATGGATAATTTTTAGCTGAGTATGTTCCATGGTCTGATTTTGCAGGGCTGCAGTAAAAAGCCTGGCGGCATTCAGGGGTTGTAAAATATCGTGGCTGGCTAAGGCTAAAAAACGGGTTTTCGACGCATTGGCAGCTTCAGCTTCGGCTTTTGCCTGTAACAACTGCAACTCGGTTGTACTGCGCCTTGCTACCTCCTCCACCAGTTCCTGATTTATTTCGCTAATACGCTGAGTCCGTTCTTGCACCCGCTGTTCCAGATGTTCTTTGGCTTCCGCCAGCTGCTGTACAGCACGAACATGTTCGGTAATATCCGTAAAGCTGGTGACAAAACCACCACCGGGAATAGGATTTCCTCGCATTTCAATAACAGTGCCATCCGGCCTGACCCGCTGGAATACGTGGGAAGTACCATTTTGCATATGGGCTATACGCTTCACCACATGCTCTTCCGGCGCTCCTTCACCAAAAAGCCCACGTTCTGCGTTAAAACGAACTATATCGGCGACGGGGCGGCCAATTCGGATCATACCATCCGGATAGTCGAACATTTCTAAATAGGCCTTATTCCAGGCAACCAGTTTTAAATCCCGGTCTACCACGCTGACGCCCTGACTTAAATGCTCTAAAGTTGAGAATAAAATCTTACGGGAGAACTGAATAGCCTGAGTAGTATCGTCAAATAAGGTGACGACATCTTCCAGCTCCAATTGCCGGCCTTCAGTTGCAGCACTCACCACAGCTAGAGCTGAGGCTGCACCTATAACCCCAGCAAGTTCGCGCTCAACAAAAGCCAGTAGCTCAGGCCCCGCGATACTGTCAGTCAAATCAAGATCAGGAAAACGACGTTGAAACTCCGCCATCGCTTCACCGCAACGCTGCGCACCGATAAAACGTTCAAGCAGCATAGTGATATCTGTTTTGCGAACCTTAGCTCGTTTGACTGGAAGTTCTTTATGTTCCAGCGGTAAAGTGGGTTTGACAAAAGCTGCTGCCTGTAAGCGGTCTTTTAAATTCACTTTAATCAGCAAGGAGAATAATAGATAACAGCTCAGATTAAGACCTAAAGACCAAATCACTCCATGGCTTAGAGTATCCATTTGCAAACCAAACAGTGACGTAGGCCTCAGAGCTTCAATACCAAACAAGCCCTGCTGTAATACCTTTTGTTCAAGTACACCCACTGCAGCCAGCTGTGGCACCATAAGGCAGAAAAACCACAATGAAAAACCTATAGCTAAACCAGCATAAACACCAAAAGCATTACCGTGACGCCAATACAAGCCTCCGACCACAGCCGGAGCCAGTTGAATAGCTAAAGCAAAAGCCAAAAGCCCTGTCTCGGCTAACTCATAATTGCGGGCAAATAAGGCGTAATAACCATAAGACAGTAACATAACGGCGATGATCATAGCGCGACGCACCAAGAGGATCAGCCCACTGTAGTCTTTGATCCGCTGACCATGGCCAGGACGGCGCAAAATGGTGGGCATCACAACGTCATTACTGATCATGGTACTCAAAGCCAATGTGGAGATAATAATCATCGAAGTTGCGGCGGAAAATCCACCAATAAACACCAATACACTGAGGGTATGCCAGCCAGACTTTTCCGGGATCAACAACACAAAACTATCGGCCAAATGCTCCTGACCCGGCAGTAAATGCATGCCTGCCAGTGCGATAGGGATCACCACTGCGGTGACCAAGAGCAAATAACTGCTGGTCCAGCGTTTGGCGTGCCGTAAATGCCGGTGGTCTACATTTTCAACAAAAGCGACATGAAACTGTCTTGGCAATAAGAAAATAGCCGTCATGGCGAGTAAGGTTTTGATAGCCAAAGAAAGCCAACTATTGTGATCCCTGTTTTGTTGCAAGTGGCTCGCGTGCAGCACAAACTGGTCTATGCCTAGCTGGTCGGGTAACAACAACCAGTAGGTCATTAAGGCTAAACAAAGCAAGGCAAATAACTTCACCACAGATTCAAAGGCGATAGCTACCATTACACCTCGATTTTGTTCTGTCAGTTGAACCTTACGGGTTCCAAACAAAATCGCAAAAACTGTCATCGCCATAGCACTGAACCAGGCCGTATCTTGCCACCAAGGCAGATATTCATCGGATAAATCATGACCCAGCAACACCTGATAGGAACTGGCAACTGCTTTTAGCTGCAAGGCAATGTAGGGGATCACCACCACCAGGCACAGTAAGGCCGTCACTAAAGCAATATTTTTGCGTTTACCATAACGGGCGCTGATAAAGTCAGTGATAGAGGCCACGTTTTGTTTTTTTGCTACATACAGCAGCTTAAACAAAAAGGGTTGCGCGAACAGAAACACCAGTATAGGCCCAAGATAAATCGGAATATAATCCCAGCCCTGCGTCACTGCTGTCCCTACTGCACCATAATAAGTCCAGGACGTGCAATACACAGCCAAAGCAAGACTATAGAGCAGACCACCATACTTTCGTAGTAGTTGATCTCCGGCGTGACGTTCGCCCCAGTTTGCAATAAAAAACAGCAAACCCACATACAACAAGGCCAATAAAGCAACTATCCAGGCTGACAAAGCGCACTCCCCTCTGATTTCAGTGGTTACTTTTGGCTTAAAGCAACAGAAAGTCAATGATCTGCTTTTTGGGGTTCGACTAAAGTCGGGCTATCACTTCCCGCACCTACTGCTAGATTAAGCATGCAAGTCAACAGAATTTCTATAACAACCACAAAAAACAACAAGAGGAAGACAACGATGGCATTTCAAAGCAATGAATTAGCCAAAGCCTATTGGCGGGAGAACGTCTCGCTGATGCTTAAACTGCTCGCGGTCTGGTTTGCGGTATCCTTCGCGGCCGGGATTTTATTTGTAGACCAACTGAATATGGTGCAGTTTTTTGGCTTTAAGCTCGGATTCTGGTTCGCGCAACAAGGCTCTATCTACACCTTCGTTCTGCTGATCTTTATTTACGTCGTCAAGATGAATGCGCTTGACCGTAAATACGACGTCCACGAAGACTAAGGGGTAGATGATGGACTTACAAACTTTAACTTATATAGTGGTTGGGGCAACTTTTGCGTTGTACATCGCTATTGCCATTTGGGCACGGGCGGGTTCAACTCAGGAATTCTATGTAGCTGGCGGCGGTGTATCACCCTTAGCGAACGGTATGGCAACAGCCGCTGACTGGATGTCTGCCGCATCGTTTATTTCGATGGCCGGCTTAATTTCTTTTATGGGGTATGACGGTTCTGTCTACCTGATGGGCTGGACTGGTGGTTATGTGCTGCTGGCGTTATGTTTGGCGCCCTACCTGCGTAAGTTTGGTAAATTTACCGTGCCTGACTTTATAGGTGACCGGTATTACTCTCAAACAGCACGCACAGTCGCTGTTATTTGCGCCATTTTAATCTCCTTCACTTATGTGGCAGGTCAGATGCGTGGTGTAGGTGTGGTGTTCTCCCGTTTCCTGGAAGTGGATATCACTACAGGCGTGATCATCGGTATGGCGGTGGTGTTTTTCTACGCTGTATTAGGTGGTATGAAAGGTATTACTTACACTCAGGTTGCTCAGTATTGTGTACTGATATTTGCCTACATGGTGCCAGCAATCTTCATTTCCATCATGATCACAGGTCATGTGTTACCACAAACAGGTTTAGGTGCCACCTTACTGGATGGCTCAGGTCTACACTTGCTTGAAAGGCTGGACGGCCTCTCGGCTGAGTTAGGTTTTGCCGCTTACACTGAAGGCACAAAATCCACCGCAGATATCTTCGCTATTACCGCAGCCTTAATGGTAGGTACAGCGGGTTTGCCTCACGTTATTGTACGTTTCTTCACTGTACCTCGCGTCAAAGATGCTCGTATCTCTGCAGGTTGGGCATTGATTTTTATCAGTATTTTGTACACAACTGCCCCTGCTATAGGTGCATTTGCTCGCTACAACATGATTGATACCATTAATGGTCCTGATGCTCAGGGTACGTTAGTAGCAGAAGCCCCTACCTGGATCAAAAACTGGGAAAAAACCGGTTTGATTAAACACGAAGATAAAAATGGCGATGGTCGTATGTTCTACTCAGGTGATGAGCGCAACGAAATGACGATTGACCGTGACATCATGGTGTTGGCAAACCCGGAAATTGCTCAGTTACCTGATTGGGTGATTGCGCTAGTCGCCGCTGGTGGTATTGCAGCTGCATTATCTACAGCTGCAGGTTTATTACTGGTGATTTCGACGTCGATTTCACATGATTTACTCAAACGAAATCTGATGCCAAATATCACTGACAAGCAAGAACTATTAGCAGCACGGGGCGCAGCAGCTGTCGCTATAGTGATTGCAGGTTATTTGGGTATCAACCCACCGGGCTTTGTCGCGGAGGTGGTGGCTTTTGCCTTCGGCTTAGCTGCGGCGAGTTTCTTCCCTGCCATTATTCTTGGTATTTTCTACAAGAAAATGAATAAGGAAGGTGCTATCGCCGGTATGTTGGCAGGTATCATTTTCACTGTGAGTTATATCCTGTACTTCAAAGGGATTTTCATCACTCCATTTGCTGAAAACAAACCTGAAAACTGGCTCTTTGGTATCTCCCCAGAGGGCATAGGTACAGTAGGTATGGTGGTGAACTTTGTCGTCGCTTTCACAGTAAGCAAATTCACCAAAGAAGTACCGCAGGATGTGCAGGATATTGTTGAACAAATCCGCTTTCCAAAAGGTGCTGGTGAAGCTCAGGCTCACTAAGCCAATCCGAGAAATAACTGACCCTGATAAGGCGTGGTGACACGCCTTATCCTTTTGACAAAGCAGGAAGGTGGTATGCAGGTTCAGGAAGTAGTGTCTTTTCTAAAGCAAACTCCCCCTTTTGACGATTTAGCTCATCATGTGCTTGAGACTGTCTGTAGAGATTTAAGCGTGGTTTACCTGGCAGCAGGAGAGAAACTGCAACCTGAGCCTCAGTTACTTATGATCCGCTCCGGCTTATTTGCTTTGCATACAGAACAGCAGCGCCTGACTCATTTACAAAGTGGCGATTTTTATGGCTATCAGTTGCTACTTACCGGTCTTGCTGATCCTGACACTATCCAGTGTGAAGAAGACGGCCTGGTGTATTTTTTACCTGCAGAAAGTTTTGATCGGTTACGTCACCAATACAAAAATTTTGATCTGTTTTTCCAACGCTTATTTAGTCGCCGTTTACATTTGTACCAAAGCACCCAACAAAAAAACACCTCGACATTAAAAGTTGCAGATTTAGTCACAAGACGCAAAGTATCCATCACCTGCAGTCAAACTGTACAACAAGCCGCACTTTTGATGACAGAGCAGCGGGTGTCTTGCCTGCTGATAGAGCAAGACGAACAATTGGTTGGTATCCTTACGGACAGAGACCTGCGTAGCCGAGTGCTGGCGAAAAGTCTGCCTGCTTCAACAACAGTTAGTGAGGTGATGACAAAAACTCCACAGAGTATCGAAGCCGACCGCTTTGCCTTCGAAGCGACTCAAAAGATGAGCCAATTTAACATCCATCACTTACCCGTAGAACAGGATGGCAAAGCCATAGGGGTTCTCACCACCACAGATTTAATTCGCAATCAGCAGGAGCATCCGGTTTATCTAATCAGCCATATTCATCGTCAACACAAAGCCGAAGGTTTGGAAGCCATTACCCCACAGATCCAACAACTTGCGATTCAATTGGCGGAGCAACAACTCCCCTCCTATGAAGTAAGCAGTGTGCTGACCAGTATTATGGATGCATTAGCGCAAAGCTGGCTGCAGATCGCAGAGCAACAACTAGGCCCGGCACCTTGTGTCTTTAGCTGGCTGGGATTTGGCTCTCAAGCGCGCAGAGATATGTTACCCAGCGCGGATCAGGACAATGCGCTGCTGCTGGAAAAAGAACCCACAGGTGCTGTAGCAGACTACTTTTCCGCCTTAGCCGATATAGTTTGCAATGGCCTAGCCTCCTCAGGTCAGGCCCTTTGTGATGGCCATATCATGGCCTCCAATCCGGAACTCAGATTGAGTCTCAAAGGCTGGTCAAACAGATTTGCCAAATGGCTGAATACCCCAGATCCGCAAGCGCTGCTCAGTAGTAGTATTTTTTTCGATATGAGGCTTATCTACGGCAGTAAAGCCTTATTCAATGTGCTGCAGCAAGATGTATTGGCTCGCTGTAAAAACAACGAGTTGTTTTTATACCACCTGGCCAAAAATGCCACTGAGCGCCAACCGCCGCTGGGCTTTTTTAAACACTTCTTATTGGAATTAGACGGCAGGCAACGCAAAGGGCTGGATTTAAAAAAGCGTGGGATCAGCCTGATCACAGATTTAGTCCGGGTCTATGCATTGTCTGCGGGCATTCATGCAGTGAACACCAGAGAGCGATTAACCTTGTTACAACAACAAGGGGTTTTAACTCAGCGCCAGCAACAAAATTTGCAAGGTGCTTTCGATGTACTGGCTCATTTGCGCTGGCAGTTGCAGGCTGAAGATCTGGACAGAGGCCGGCATTTATCCAATTTGCTTGATCCTTCCAAGCTTAATTTGCTGCAGCGCCATCAATTAAAAGACGCCTTTGCCGTAATCAGCGATGAACAGCAAGTACTCAGACAACGTTTTTGCCGGGAACTTTAAATGTGGAACTGGCTGAAAAAACCTGTGCCTGTACACCAAGTGGTACTGGACTACGAAAAAGATCATAGTCTTGATAAACAAAGTCTGGCCAGCAAAGCCAGCTTCCTGGTGTTGGATTTTGAAACCACGGGATTGAATGCAAAAAAACATCATATTGTCAGCGCAGGCTGGGTCAAAATAACTGAGAGCAAAATCCAATTAAACTCGGCTCAGTATCAATTAGTCAAAAGCCCTGCGTCTGTTGGGCAAAGCGCCGTCATCCATGGTCTGCACAATACTCAGGTGCAACATGGGATAGAGCTGGAAGCCGTATTGAGCATGCTGCTACAGGAACTTAAAGGTTCTGTCCTGGTATCGCATCATTGTGCTTTAGAGCTGAGTTTTTTAAAGCAAAGTTGCCAAAATAGCTTTGGCCGTGCACCTGTGTTTAAAGCAGTCGATACCCTGAAACTGGAGCTGTATAAAATGCAGCTAAAAGGTGGACCTGTAGCACAAAACTCATTGAGTTTGCCCGCTTGTCTGGCTCGTTATCAACTGCCTGAAGTAACGGAACATCATGCGTTGTCCGATGCCTTTGCCTGTGCACAACTATTGCTGGCCCAACTAAAAACCAAGGGGACTTCTTGCACTCTGGCTGAGCTATTGCAACAAAGCCGATAAATTTTGGTTGTTAGATTCAGGGTTAAAAATATAAAAAAAGCCAGGCATGACTGACTGGCTTTGTTCACTTAAGCAAAAGCTTACAGAGCGTGTTTAGATAACTCGGCTGGCTTAAAGCTATCGACACTGATGGAGCTGAAACGTAATTCGTTCATCCGTACCAATTGTTTGGATTCGTCTGCAGTTATAACGTTCAATTCCAGTGCTTTTGCGATCAACTGATGCATAGGCATTTTACGTGGTACAGTGCCTTGTTTTTGTGCCGCATAAATTTTCTTCATGATCGGTTGAGCCTGATGCACTGCAATAAAGGCTGATTCCATTAAACCTGTTGGGTCTTCATCCCCTTCACCAATGAAACATAAGTGAGTTAAACGGTCACGAATCACACCAGGTTTTAACAGCGCATCAGAAATGTCCTGAGTCACAGCGTCAGCTGGCATTTTGTAACCTATGCCAAAAGGGAACACCAGAGTCTTTAACAAACGTCCTACCACAGCGCTTGGGAAGTTCTGGAAGAAGCCTGAGAAGGCCTTACCAATTTCAAACAAGTTACGTTCGATGGAGTAACGGACAAAAGGTAAGTCCGCTACCTGACGGCCATTGTCTTCATAAAACTTCAGCACAGCAGAAGCCATATACAAGTGACTTAATACGTCGCCTAAACGGGCTGACAGCATTTCTTTGCGTTTTAAATCGCCACCTAACATCAACATCGAAAAATCAGCACTTAAGGCCAAGGCACGACTCATACGGCTTAACTGCTTGTAGTACTTCGCAGTTTCGCCAGAAACAGGGCTGGAGTTAAAACGACCCAGGGTTAAACCTTGCCACAGCGCACCAAAGGTATTGCCCAAAGCGAAACCAATATGCTTCATCAGCAGGCTGTCGAATTGCTGTAAACCCTCTTCCACATTCGGATTGGCTGCGGCTTCTAATTCCTGCAATACATAGGGGTGGCAGCGCGTTGCGCCCTGGCCAAAAATCATCAGGTTACGGGTTAAAATATTGGCGCCTTCTACTGTAATAGAAATAGGCATGCCCATATAACCGTGAGCCAAATAGTTTTTCGGACCCACCTGAATAGCGCGGCCTGAGTGAACGTCAAAGGCATCGTTTAACAAGGTACGGGACATTTCTGTCATATGGTATTTTGCAATAGCAGTGACTACAGACGGGCTTAACTTTAAGTCTATTGCACCGGCTGTCATTACGCGCATAGCTTCTAAGCTATAAGTGTAAGCACCAATACGGCCTAAACTTTCCTGCACCCCTTCAAATTTACCAATGGCCATACCAAACTGCTGACGCACATAAGAGTAAGCGCCTGTCATGCGGGTAGCTAAATGACCTGTGGCTGTAGCCAGAGCTGGCAAAGAAATACCACGGCCTGCTGATAAACATTCCACCAGCATACGCCAGCCACGACCTGCGTAATCCGGACCACCGATAATCCATTCCAGCGGAATGAATACATCTTTACCGTAGGTCGTACCGTTCATAAAGGCCATATTCATTGGGAAATGACGATCACCAATTTCAACACCTTCATGACTGGTTGGGATCAGCGCACAGGTAATACCCAGTTCAGTTTTTTCACCTAATAAATTTTCAGGGTCGTACAACTTAAAGGCCAGACCTAATACAGTAGCCACAGGAGCCAGCGTGATATAACGCTTATCCCAGTTCAGGCGAATACCTATAACTTCTTTGCCTTCAAACTGGCCTTTACAAATTACGCCTGTATCCGGAATACCACCGGCATCAGAACCTGCTTCAGGGCCTGTTAAAGCGAAACATGGTACTTCTTTGCCTGCAGCCAAACCTGGTAACCAGCGGTCTTTTTGCTCCGTAGTACCGTAATGCATCAAAAGCTCACCGGGGCCTAAGGAGTTAGGTACCATCACTGTGACTGCTGCGGTTAAGCTGCGGGTCGCGATACGGGATACAATAGTCGAGTTGGCTATTGCAGAAAACTCACGGCCACCGTAGCTTTTTGGGATAATCATCGCAAAAAAGCCGTTGTCTTTGATGTATTGCCAGACTTCAGGCGGTAAATCGCGCTGCTCCTGAACAATTTTGTAATCGTCCAGCATTTTCAGCAGAGTTTCTACTTCATTGTCCATAAAGGCTTGTTCTTCAGCAGACAATTCAGCCTTTGGAATAGCATGCAGCTTTTTCCAGTCAGGCTTGCCCTGAAACAAATCGCCATCCCACCAGACGTCACCTGCTTCCATCGCTTCACGTTCGGTATCGGACAGCGGAGGTAAAATTTTCTTAAAGATGCCAAACACTGGTTTGGTGATCAGGTTGCGGCGAATGTCTGCTACACCGAGCACAACAATCAACACAACCAACAGCAGGATCAAAATTGACATAAACACGTCCTTCCAGAGATTAGTGAGCTTGACTAGATAAAGTTAAAGGTGACGCTATACCAGCAGCTAAATATGGAATTAGCCTGTGGATCACGCCTTCTATTTCTACATTTTCGTTAAAATCTGCCGCTGCAATTTCCTGTAACGCCTGATTCGACGCCATGGTAAAGACCACAGTACCCAGGGAGAAATGCAGTCGCCAGAAAATTTCACTGGCTGGTAAATCAGGGCAAGCCTGCTGCACCAGCAATACAAATTTATCCAGAGTGCGGCCATAATGATGATTGAAAAACCAGCGCAAATGACCTTGCACATCGGTGTAACCACGGCCCAGAAGCTGCAAAAACATTCTGGTACCGTGATGTTGCACTTTATTCAGCTCCAGCAAAGGTTTAATAAACACAGACAACACTGCAGTTAAGTCATTTTGTTTTTGACTGGACAACAGCTGGCTGAACTCCTGATCCAAACGAGGCATCAGTACAGACAAATAACGCTGCAGCACCGACTGGATCAGCTCTTTTTTCGAACCAAAATGATAGTTCACCGCCGCCAGGTTGACCTGCGCCATACTGGTAATTTGTCGTAATGACGTATCAGCAAAACCAGTGGATGCAAAAAGCTGCTCAGCCGCATCCAGAATTTTGTCCTGAGTTGTTGTTTTATTCACCATAGCCCTGACTAAATTAAAACACCTGTTTGAAATGTACGTTTGAAAAAAAATACTGTCAAGCAGACAAAACAGAAAAAGCTCAATCTGGTCAGATGAGAATCAAAAATCACATTTTTTTCACAATAAACAAGCCAAAAGGTGACAAGATCTGCTTTATAAAGTGGCAAAAGGTACAGCCTGAACATGGCATCAAAAAAGCGCTTGACATCAACAGCGGGATCAGACAATTTTGATTGAAATTTATCCCAGATTACAAAAGGAGAGCAAAATGCAACGTTGTGCTGCAAACCCAAACAGCTACTATTGCTCTACCTATTACCTCTCCGAGTGGTTCAATAATTAGCACAACTTCTGCCATAGCCAGAAGTGTGTTCGTTATGTCCCTGTAGACCAGCCATTACTTACACTCCACTTATTTGCATGCCTACAACATTTCTCAGGCGTTGATCCGCCTGTTTCTTGCTGTCGCTGCCCAATTTGCTGCGCTTCTCGCTCTGGCACGCCCTTTTTTATTCGAAAAAAACAGATTGCCACCAGGCAACACCAACACCAGAGGAAGCAAAATGTCAGAACATAACAAAATGAAGCTCAGCAAAATTGGATTCGCAACCTTGTGTGCGCTGTTTGGCGTGACAAAGGCTTATGCACAACAGGCTGAAGCAACAGAGCAAAATGAAGAAGCTATTGAAAAAATTGAAGTCACAGGTTCACGCCTCAAAGGGGTGGACATGGAAGGCGCCAACCCACTGCAGATCTTTAGCAGAGATGATTTAGCGAAAAAAGGCTACGACAGCGTCAGTGCCTTTTTGCGCGACTTACCTCAAGCCTCAAGCGCTGGTACTTTTACTGAAAACGGCGGTGTTGCCGGTAATGACGGCACGCCAGCTGGTGCTGCAGGTGTCAGTTTACGTGGCCTGGGCCCCAGCTCAACCCTGGTGTTGGTCAATGGCCGCCGCGTAGCTGTAGATTCATTTACCAACGGCTTTGACTCTTTTGTCAACGTTAACGCTATTCCTATGTCAGCACTGGAGCGGGTTGAAATACTGACGGATGGTGCATCCTCTGTATATGGCTCAGACGCTATTGCGGGGGTTATTAACTTTATCCTGCGTAAAGACTATGAGGGCCACGAATTGTCAGCCTCTTATGGTGACGACACAGCCAGCAGTGATTTCCGTAAATACAACCTGACCTACACAGGTGGCTTTAGCACAGACAACAGCAATACCACAGTGGTGATTGACTACTTTGATAAGGACGCGTTGTTTAACACGGACCGCCCTATCGACGTCACTTTTAAGTCAAGTACCCGCGTCACCATAGACGGCAGAGATTATGCCGAACCATGGTGTGGCACTGACACCAGCAACAAGGGCACACGTTGCTCCTACGATTATGTTAACGAGCGCGCTATCCAGCCGGATAGTAAAGCAGTAGGTGCAACACTGAATCATGTTTATCGCTTGGGGAATGATCGTGAGTTTTTTGCCGAAGCTATGCTGCAACAAAACACCGGTTCAGCTTACGACTCAGCGGCTGCTTTTGATGTGCGGGTGCCAGGTAATGCAGCATTTATTCCGGCTTGGGCAGCCACCTATGACGCTGAAGATGGCGAAGTCAATCAGATCCGTATTCGTTCACGTTTCCCTGAGCGTCGTATTCAGGACTACGATAGCCAAAGCTACAGACTCTTAGCAGGCTTACGAGGTGAACTGGGCGACTGGTCATGGGAAACAGCTGCAAGCTACGGCAAAACAGATAATGAAATTACCCACGTCCAAGGCTATATGGGCAGAGCAAAATTGACTGATGCCCTTGTCAACGGCAGCTTTAATCCATTTAACCTTGGCCGTGACAACTCAGCCTCTGTGATTGCCGGATTACGTGAAATTGCACCACGTATAGGGGAATCCGATGTCTACTCAGTGGATTTCAATATCTCTGGAACCTTGTTTGACGATATCAGCACTGTATTTGGTGGCGAATTCCGCGGTGAGGAAATTTCAGACAACCCGGCTGACGTAGCACAAAGCGGCGGAATTTTTGCGTTAGGTGCCAGTGACGCAGCAGCAGATCGCACTCAGTATGCCATCTACAGTGAATTTAATATTCCACTGACTGAGACACTGGACGCTATCGCCGCTTTACGTTACGACCGCTACAGCGACTTTGGTGGTGCGGTCAATCCGAAACTGTCATTGCGTTACCGAGCCACTGAAGATTTGATCCTACGCAGCTCCTGGAGTACTGGGTTCCGTGCCCCTTCTTTGTCACAGCTAGGTGCCGGTACTTCGTTAATAGCCAACTATATAGACTGCGGTTCTGGTCAGCCATTTGACGCACTTTGTGGCGATTTTGGTGCTACCACAGGTGAACTGGAATTTGATCAGGAAACCTTAGGTAATAAAAATCTGGATGCTGAAAATTCCGAAGCCATCAATATTGGCGCTTCCTGGAACCTGACTGATGACTTGCAGTTTACTATCGATTACTGGCGCTACACACACCAAGACATAGTAGACGTGGATGCGAATACTACCCTACGAGCCTGTATCGCAGGTACTGCTCCTGTCGTTAGTGACGACGCTGCTCTGAAGGGTGAATTTGGTTGTGTACTGGATGGAGCTGGGGATTTAGTGTTTTTACGCACTGGTTTCTTTAACGTCGGAAGCCAGAAAACTGACGGGGTCGACTTTAAATTAAACTACAAATTAGCTACCAGCGCTCTGGGCGAATTTAAGGTTAATCTGGCAGGCACCCGCACTTTATCATACGAGCGTAAGGTGAGCGCGGACAGCCCTGCTGAAGATTTGTTAGGCAAACTCAGTGGCGCTGCTGAAATAGCACGCCCTGAATTTGTTGCAGATGCTGGCACTGAATGGCGACTGGAAAACTGGAATGCCAGCTTAGGCGCGCATTACATCAGTTCATTGGGCGATGGTGACTTTAAGTTTGACAACGACACCCTGGATTCGTGGCTGACGTACAATGCAAGTTTAGGTTATGACATCAGCGACAATCAAAGCCTGTTACTGAGTATCCGTAATCTGACGGACAAAGAGCCGCCTTATGCCTCGTCGCCGACCAACGGTTACGCCAGTTCGGTCCACGACTGGTTAGGCCGCAACTGGACGTTGCGTTATTCAGTGACATTCTAAGTTTTCTTCTCGCTGGATGAAGTTGGGGCCTGAGTTTTCTCAGAGCCCCTTTTTTAGGCCTACAGCAGTTGAGCGCACAACATGGCCAGCAAATAAGCCAGAGCACCATAACCAATCACCAGACCAGTCACCAGTTTAGTGCTACCCGTTTCGGCTTTTAAAGTCGCCACTGTGGCGACACATTGCAGCGCGACAACGTAGAACAGCAAAATGCCCATACCAGCGCCAAAAGTTAAGCCGTCTGCCTGAATATTGGCCGCTAAACCAGCAATATTCTCATCAGCGCCATCCATGCCAAACAAGGTACCCAAAGCGCCAACAAAGACTTCACGCGCCAGGAAAGACATCAGAATAGCCACGCCATAACGCCAATCCAGACCAAGAGGCGCAAACAGAGGTTCAATCCAATGCCCCATCATGCCCAGGTACGAGTCCTGTAAGCCACCAGCTCCTGTTGGGAAATAACCCAGCACCCAAATACCTAAAGACACCATAAAAATCACAGGTCCAGCACGATAGACAAACTGCTTGGCGCTGTTGGTAACGCGGTGGATCAAAGGTTTCCAGTGCGGCAAACGATAGGTCGGTAACTCCAGAATAAATGGCATATCCGACTTAGCGTCATCATTCAGGCTGGAGCGTGACAATACCAGACTGACCAGTAAGGCCGTGACAATACCAAAGAAGTATAAGCCAAAAAAGGCAACGCCCTGCAGATTCACCAGTCCGCCCAGATAGCGGGTATCGGGAATAAGTACAGCCACCAGCAGCGCATACACAGGTAAACGCGCTGAGCAGGACATCAGCGGAATAGTCAGCATAGTGATCAAGCGTTTACGCGGAGATTCGATAGTGCGAGCTGCCATAATGGCTGGAATAGCACAGGCATGGGCCGATAAAAACGGAATAAAGCTGCGGCCTGACAAGCCAAAGTAGCTCAGTGGCTTGTGGCAAATCAGTGCGGCCCTGGCCAGATAACCACTGTCCTCGAGCATTCCTATGATAAGGGTCAACACCATAATTTGTGGTACGAAAACTAAAAATGAACCTAAGCCACCAAAAATTGCATCGTTCAGGAAATCAGCCAGCATACCAGGGCCGGTTAAATCGGTGACAAAACTGGCAATGCTGCCGATCACAGTTTCGACAGCATCCATCAAAGGTGTGGCGAAGGTGAAAATGCTTTGGAATAACAAAAACATCACCAGCAAAAAGGCGATACCGCCACTCAGGTTGCTGAGCATAAAGGAGTCTATGGCATTCTGATGTTTCAGCACCACAGTCGACTGAATGCCGTATTTGGCCGCCAGTAAACGGCTTTGTTTTACCTGCTCGCTAAAATCCAGCGCCGGCAATGCTGCTGTGTCCTCGGCATTAATCTCGGTAGCAGCCTGCTCTGCATCTTGCAGCACCGCAGTTTTAAATTCGGCTATGCCTTCCAGGGTTTTGGCAGAAATCGCATAGACAGGCGCACCTAAGTCTTTGCTCAGCGCTGCTACGTCAATCTGGTGACCAAAACGTGCAACTTCGTCAATCATATTCAGCGCAAACACCATAGGCTTGCCGTAGCGCTGTGCCATAGCCTGCATTTGCATACCAAACATAAGGCTGCTCTGCAGGCGGGTAGCATCCAGATTACAAATAATTAATGCAGTCTGCTGATCCAGCAGAGCCTGATTGATTTTTTCGACAGCAATTTCTTCATCCCTTGTCAGTGTGCTCATTGAATATGCACCTGGGAAATCAATTAACTGATACTGCTCAAACTTACCTGATTTCAGCTCGACAGTCACACCGGGGAAATTAGCTACTTTTTGGCGTAAGCCTGTTAATTGATTAAACAGCAAACTTTTACCGGAATTCGGCTTTCCAACCAAAATAATACGTTTCATAACAAAACCTGTGAATAAACTGGATCACTCGACGGACTAGCCGGCGAGTAATGACGGGGTTAACTGCAGCAGTTAAAGCGGTTTAACCTGAATTTTTCTGGCGATGTGCTGTTCCAGTGAATAGACACAATCGGCAATAGCTACCACCAATGTGCCCTGAAATGGGCCTCGTCTTAAACAAAGCACCGGATCGCCGCAGTCTAGCCCCATTTCACGCAATCTGCTGCTAACAGACAAATCGATGGCAGGGTCTAAGCTGGTCACCATGACGGTTTGACCGCCTGAAGCATCCCATAAAGTCATCATATGTTGCCTCGGAAAAATAACAATGAAAAGTATTCGCATTGTGACTTAAGTCACGGCAGTTTACAACGAAAGACAAGATGGATGATAAAAACTGGTAGATAAAACAACAGATGCTATCTAATTCAGAGTGGCAACTTCAATATTGCCACTCTTGGGACTGACGCAGCATTACTTAACCTGCAATTAATTTAGCTAACAGCTGGCAATCCTGTTGTTGCTGCCTGGCATAATCACAACAAGCCTGTACCAGTTCATCCAGGCTTTCGGGGACAAACTTCACCACAGCCTGCTCAAAACATAAGGACCGTCTGTCGCCTCTGCTGTGGGCTAAAGCCAGAGCACGGCCGCAAGCCTCAGCATACTCGGCCAGCTTTTCGCCAGGTGCTTTGTCAGCAAAACATACATCTTCCGGGTCCACATCGACATTAGCATGATGCAATGAGCGCACCAGATAATGAGCGCCATTCCAGTAATGCTCATCCAGCACTAAATCCGGACGCCGTTGCATCAGGCGCTGGCAATCAACAGTTAAATGGGCTGAGTTTAAATTGTTAACCGGGCTTAAATCAGGAAAAAAGAACAGCGGTGCCGAGTCACGTTGTTGCTTGGCTTCAATTACATGGCACAAGGCTAAATCTTCTTCAGTTTGGATCTGTTTTGGTCCCACCAGCAAATAATAACGCTGCATGTTTAACGAGCCAGTGCCAGCACCCTGACGGCTGACAATGTCTAAAATCTCGTCGTTGACATAGGGTCTGAAACTAAACTCCAGCTCCTTGTACAGCTCGGGCGCTAAACGGCTGAATTTAGCTGCATTTTGCTTAAACATCAGAGGCCTGGCTGATAAGTCAGCAGTTTTGGCTAAGGTACTTTTGCGCAAAAAGTCTTCACCTTTGGCCGAGCGTTTAATGGCTTTTTTCAGTACAGGTTTAAGCACATGATTTTTCGGAAAATCATCCAGTACTGAATACCTCAACTCTGGCTCGTCCAAAATAGCCTGACATTGACTCACATAGGCCTTAAGAAAAACACGCACTGCCTGAACAGCCTCTTTGGCCGACACCACCTGCAATGTATCCAGCTCAAGCTTATTATCATTACTATAACGCTGCAGTTTTACCCCCTGACAATAGTCTGCAGCCAGTAAAATACTAACGGCAAAACGGCTCCAATCCCAGACGGCATGGCCAATACAGGCATCGTCAAAATCGTTTGGCGCAAAAATAACCCGATCACCGAATGAACCTTCTTCAGTAAAAAAGCCAAAATTTGATAAATGACAATCCCCCACTACTGTAGTCAGTGGAATTTTCGTCGTCAGTAACGCTGGTAACTTCAGCACAGAGCCTTTGATATCGGCATAAAATAACCCGCTGCTGCCGCGTAAAAAACGAAAGGGGTTTTGTGCCATTTTCTGATGTTTCACAAGTACAGGATCCAAACCTGGAGCGACCGCATCTGTGCGTTTAAATTCTTGTTGTAACTGGCTAATACGTAATTCGATCTCTGACATAAGGTTCTCTGGATATAGCGTTATTTTTTGTATACTACGCTATCTGACCAGCTGGTCTGAAGCAGTTCTGTGCTGGTAGTTGTAACAAAATAGTACAGGATGCGAACTGTCATGTTCCTACAGCTGCGCCAGGGTGTTTGGGTTTAGAAGAGAGGGCAATACTTCAGATTATTTCAGAAGGCGCCATCAAAAGTCTTGGCTTTTGGCTTGGAAAATGCTCATCGCTGGATACAGACATTCTCAACACAGCGAGCAATAAAGCTTTTTAAATAAACCCTATGTGCTGGATAAGCAGTAGCACTGAATAAGCATCTTTTCGCGCCTCTCTGCGTTGCTCTGTCTAACCATAGCCAGCTATGGTTAGACAGAGCACCTTGAGATCTAAAAAAACTGCGAATTCAGTCAGTGAAGGCTGAATCTACTGATATGAATTCGTTTATCCGTATGATTTATAGAGTTAAATGCAGCCTGTTCAACACTCATTACCCGAACTCAGCTTACATTACCCCAAAGGATTTTTTGTCCGACCAAGAGCATAAGAGACTGCTCAGACCCAGTTCACCTCTCCAGCACTATTCGATAACGCGCCTTGCCGCTTTCCAGGTGAGCAATGGCCTCGTTAATTTGATCAAACTTAAACATCTCAACAACTGGCTTAATGTCATGTTGTACCGCAAAATCCAACATTTTTTTAATAGTGGCGGGGCTACCGACTGGCGAGCCCGACACAGAACGCTGCGCCATAATCAGACTGAAGACGTTGATATCCAGAGGCTCTAAAGTGGCACCGACAAAATGCAAGCGACCTTTAGGCTTAAGCGTAGAAAGATACAGATTCCAGTCCAGCTTTACATTTACAGTGGTCAGGATAAAGTCAAAACGCCCTGCGGCTGCCGCTATTTCATCGGCATCTCTGGAATTAATACAATGATGAGCACCTAACTCTTTGGCTTCTGCAGTTTTACTTTCACTGGAAGTAAAAGCTGTGACTTCACATCAAATTGCAGCAGCGGATTGAATACGGTAATACCACCACAAAACAGCGGCCCTGCTGTTTTTGGATCCATGCCTTCGGGTAAGGCCACCACACTGGCAGCATTAGCCCGCACCTTTTCGGCAAAACCGCCATGACGCCCGACAATAGTGCCTTCTGCTGCTGCACATAAATTATGATCACCACTACCGCAACTGCTGCATACCTGACAATACCCAGACTGCCAGCCCAGCCCCACCACCTGGCCTACTTTTAAATGACTGACATCAACCCCAACTGCTGCTACACGCCCGACCACTTCATGTCCAGCCACTAAAGGGTAAGCCGACATGCCCCATTCGTTATTGAGCATGGATAAATCTGAATGGCAAATTCCACAATAGTCCACATCAATTTCAACATCCTGCCGCCCTAACGGACCGAGATCGTATTCAATCACAGACAAAGGTGAATGAGGCTTTAACGCTGCATAGGCTTTGATCATACAAACTCCTGAAACTAAGGGTAAGAAAAAATAGTACGCCTAGAGTATTAGTCATTATTAACAAAGATACAGTGCAGTCGGGCGCATAAGATGAGTTGTTTTGCTGCTTTGTGCGCATTCTGTTGCCATAGCGGCAGATAACAGTCTCTTATTGATTGTTTTTCATACAGCAACCACTGTTTCTTCCGATTGATTCAGGTATAATCCGCGCACTTTTTTTCCGGCCCTTTTACTTTGCAGGATTTACATGACAGTCGAAACCTTTGACCCCTCACAAACCACCACACTGGAAACCCCAGTGAAAAGCTTGACGGCTCAGGCGCAAGCCAATGGCTCTGGCAAAAAAATTGGGTTTGTAAGCCTAGGTTGCCCTAAAAACCTGGTGGACTCAGAGCGTATTCTGACTCAGTTAAAAACTGAAGGTTATCAAATAGTTCCAAGCTATGACGATGCAGAACTGGTGATAGTCAACACCTGTGGTTTTATCGACAGCGCGGTGCAGGAATCGTTAGACACCATAGGCGAAGCCTTAGCTGAAAACGGCAAAGTGATAGTGACCGGCTGTTTGGGCGCACGCGAAGATGAAATTCGTGAAGTACACCCGAACGTATTAGGCATTACAGGTCCTCATGCTTATGAAAACGTATTAAAGCAGGTGCATGAGTTTGTACCTAAGCCAAAATACGATCCTTTTATGCAGTTAGTGCCAGACCACGGTATTAAATTAACGCCTAAGCATTATGCCTACTTAAAAATTTCTGAAGGCTGTAACCACCGTTGTACTTTCTGCATTATCCCTTCGATGCGTGGCGACTTAGTCAGCCGTCCTATTGGCGAAGTGCTGGATGAAGCGGCGCGTTTACAAAAAGCTGGCGTGAAAGAGCTGCTGATTATTTCTCAGGACACCAGCGCTTATGGTGTGGATGTAAAACACCGCACTGGCTTCTGGAATGGCCAGCCAGTAAAAACCTCAATGCAGTCTTTGTGTGAAGCCTTAGCCGATTTAGGCATTTGGGTTCGCTTGCATTATGTTTATCCATACCCGCATGTGGATGACGTGATCCCATTAATGGCGCAAGGTAAGTTATTGCCTTATCTGGATATTCCATTCCAGCATGCCAGCCCGCGTATTTTAAAGCTGATGAAACGCCCTGGTCAGTCTGACCGCGTGTTAGAGCGCATTAAAAAATGGCGCGAAATCTGCCCTGAACTGACCATTCGCTCAACCTTTATCGTCGGTTTCCCTGGCGAGACGGAAGAAGAGTTCCAGGAATTATTAGACTGGTTAGAACAAGCTCAACTCGATCGCGTTGGCTGCTTTAAATACAGCCCAGTGGAAGGTGCCAAAGCCAACGAGTTGCCAGATCAAATTGCGGAAGACGTCAAAGAAGAGCGTTACCATCGTTTTATGGAAACTCAGCAGCGCATTAGTGCCGCCCGTTTACAAAGCAAAATTGGCCGTACTATTAAAGTGTTAATTGACGAAGTGGACGATGAAGGCGCCATTGGCCGCAGCTTCGCTGACGCTCCTGAAATTGACGGCGCAGTCTACTTAAACGGCGAAACCTCATTAAAACCAGGCGATCTGGTGGATGTAGTTGTTGAAGAAGCGGACGAATACGACTTATGGGGCAGCCTGGCTGAATAAGTTATAGCCACTGTGTTCGATATTAAAAACCGCCATTTGTGCGGTTTTTTTACATGGTGAATAAGGTTTACCCAGCTTGGTCTCTTACATACTAAAAGCTCATAGCGACTCTGGCTTTTGAACAATAGTAGCCAACCCCTCCCCGCTATCTAGCCCACTGCGGGACGCTACCTTCGACTCCATCTGCTTCACTTTTATCGGCGCTAGTTTCAATTGTTGGAGTGGATCAGTTTTGCATTGTTGGTAACAACAGCAAGCGGTTACGGCTACTTTTGCGGCGGCGCGTTTCAATCCACGCGCCCCGTGCGGGACGCGACCTTATAGTCAGGATCATCTAATTCAAAGCTAGTGTTTCAATCCACGCGCCCCGTGCGGGACGCGACTGTGTTGCTAGGTGCGGCTTCTACCACGTACAAGCCGTTTCAATCCACGCGCCCCGTGCGGGACGCGACACAATGAAAATCAACTTCGATGTGCGGAGTGTCGTTTCAATCCACGCGCCCCGTGCGGGACGCGACCTTATAGTCAGGATCATCTAATTCAAAGCTAGTGTTTCAATCCACGCGCCCCGTGCGGGACGCGACTGTGTTGCTAGGTGCGGCTTCTACCACGTACAAGCCGTTTCAATCCACGCGCCCCGTGCGGGACG
>NZ_RZUF01000037.1 GCF_004005375.1 Rheinheimera sediminis
ACATCACAGTGCCACCGTCCATCGCCAGTTGCACTGAACCAATCACAATCCAGCTTAAACCAGCAAAGGCAATACCAGCCCCCATACGGCGCAGCGCTGTAATACGCACACCACAACGCTCCAACAGCGGGTACAGCACCATATGGTTAAAAGGGATCAACAGCATCACCAGCAGCGGGTTTAATGCCTGCATCATGGCGGGTTCAAACCAGTCTGGTTTGCTCATCTCATTGGCTTGTAAAATCCAGGTCGAAGCTTTTTGATCAAACAAAGACCAGAAAGGTGTAACCAAAGCAAACAAAATAAGAATACGCAGCACTGAACGCACACCATCTACTGCTATATCAGGGTGTACACCCCGAGCTCTTTCCAGTTGAATAGCAGCACCTGCCCCACCAAAACCCATCACCAGCACTAAAGCTAAACAAAAAGCTGCGACAAAACCTAAAGTGGGGGTTTGGCTTAAACTAAAAATCGCCAAAGCAAAACCTACAAAAGCCAGATAGAGGCCGCCATTGGCCTTGCCCGATTCTTTGGCGAATAAAGCGGTTTTCACTACTTTTAAAAAACTATGCGGGTTTTTAGGCTCTGGCGCTATATGCACATAACGTTTGCGGCCTAGCCAGAAAAATAAGGTAGCTAGTGCCATCAGTATGCCAGGAATACCAAAAGCGACAGCAGCACCAAAGTGCTTTAAGGTCAGTGGCATTAATAAGGACGCAAAAAAGGAGCCGAAGTTAATAGTGAAATAGAAGATATCAAAAGCTTTTTGTGCCAGCTTTTTATTACTCTGATCAAACTGGTCGCCCATAAAAGCAGAAACTAAGGGTTTAATGCCGCCCGACCCCAGCGCTATCAGAAACAAGCCGGTGTAAAAGCCTTCCTTACTGGTTTCAAACAAGGCCAAAAACAAATGACCAATACAGTACACAATACTCAGCCATAAAATGGTGTTGTATTTACCCAGATAACGGTCGGCTAACCAGCCGCCTAATAAAGGGAAAAAGTACACACCAATCACAAAGGAGTGAAACACTTCTTTCGCCATAGAGGCGCGCATTTCCTCAGGTATAGATAACAGCAAAGCTGTCATTAAAAAAGGCGTTAAAATATTACGCATACCGTAGAAGCTGAAACGCTCACAAGCTTCACTGGCAATAATATAGGGGATTTGTCGTGGCCAACGGGCCTGCTTTACATCTGTCGACATGGGTTTTCCTCTGACTGACTCTATAGTCACTGAGTCTATTTTTTAGTTTTATTAGCAATCCGATACTACCGGAAAGCTCGTAGAAGACCATACACAGAGCAAAAAAATCAAAAAATCTGGTTGAGTTAACACCAACTTGCATAGAAAACCAGCAAACAAACCGAATTGACAAATATGTAGCAAAAAAACGGTTGACGCAAAAAAGCTTGATGAGCATAATACGCGCCACTTGCTTAGGACAACTAAGACATAGTGGCTACATAGCTCAGCTGGTTAGAGCACAGCACTCATAATGCTGGGGTCGCAGGTTCGATTCCCGCTGTAGCCACCACTTAATTTGTTCGTCCAGTGTTAGCGGAAATGGCGAAATTGGTAGACGCACTGGATTTAGGTTCCAGCGCCGCGAGGCGTGAGAGTTCGAGTCTCTCTTTCCGCACCAAGCAAGTAAGAATTCTGCAGTTTCTGCAGGGGTATAGCCAAGCGGTAAGGCAGCGGGTTTTGATCCCGCCATTCTGGGGTTCGAATCCCTGTACCCCTGCCATTTAATTGAAGTGGCAGTGTAATCATCAAATTACACAATTTCAGCTACAACAGTTCTGCAGGGGTATAGCCAAGCGGTAAGGCAGCGGGTTTTGATCCCGCCATTCTGGGGTTCGAATCCCTGTACCCCTGCCATAAATTGGAACCCAGCTTCGGCTGGGTTTTTTCTTTGGGGTCAGGCCTTGGATATTGATTCAACTTTCAAGGCCTGACCCCAGTGCTATGACCCCNAAATTGGAACCCAGCTTCGGCTGGGTTTTTTCTTTGGGGTCAGGCCTTGGATATTGATTCAACTTTCAAGGCCTGACCCCAGTGCTATGACCCCAGTGCTAGTTCTGCGTCCCCCACACAGTTTTACCTTCAGTAGATAAGGCACTAAAAGTCACAGTCCATGTGGCTGGTGTCTCGTGCCATTGCCGTGATATCACACCTTCATAACTACCGCCGCTATCCAGGTTAATACTGATCTGCTGATTAACTCCATACACCCAGCGCCCTGTTTTATCACCACTGATAGTGCCATTGGCTAATAAATTAATACTGACCGGCTTTTTAATCTCGGCCGAAATATCTTTGCCATGCTCAATCAGTTTGTAGCTGCCCACTACTTGCTCCATCGTTACTGTTTTATCTGCAGTGGCGGCATAACGGTGCGGCGCTATCACAGGCCAGCCGTTCTTGTTGATAAACATCTGATGCACCCGCACCTGATGCAATTCAGCCTGCTGTGGAAAACGGGTGTGGAATATCAAAAAATACTGACCAGAACTTTCATTATAATAGGCCGAGTTATGGCCAGGGGAGACATAACCAGTACCAATGCCAGTGCCAGCTTCGCTGCTTTGGCGTTCAAACAGAAAGTTACCCATTAATTTTTCGGCATAAGGCGCTATGCTGGCATCATCAAATAACGGCAAAGCAGGGTTGGATTTGACATCCGCCATTGAATTGCCCAAGGCGTCAAAATAAGGACCCTCAGGATTACTGGAGCGCGCCACACGTATGTTGTAACCACCATTGGCATCCAGACCACCAAAAGATACAAAGAGGTAATAATAATCGCTGTCAGGGCTGTACAGCACGTATCCGCCTTCTATCCGACTGTGATTCCCCCCCATCAGGTGTTTACCATAGCCCTGATCCGGTAAAGGAATACCCGTAGTTTTATCCAGCTCCAGAATAAATAACCCTCCCGAATAGGAGCCATACAGCATCCATAAGCGGCCGTTTTTATCAAAAAATACATCAGGATCTACTACGTTCGGATGAACAGTGGCATCGTAAATTGAGCCATCTTCACTGGCTTGTCCCCACATACCGGATTTCAGCAACAGCTGCTGGTTTTTGTAAGGCCCTTCGACTGCGTCTGCCACTGCAATACCCAAAGCCGAACGCGGTGAATCGCCTTTGCAGGCGTTGTAGTACATATAAAACTTGCCACCAATTTCAATTACATCGGCAGCCCAAAGCGTTGAAGTTTGAGCCCAGTCAAAGGTTTCTTTCAGCTCTGTTGCGGCATTGGGCATCAGCTTATTGTTAGCGTTGACACCATCGGCCACTAAGGTCCAGTTTTGTAAATCAGTGGATTTAGCCGCCGCTAAGTGAGAGCCAAAAATGTAAAACTCTGAGCCTACCTTGACGACCGAGGGGTCGTGTACTGCCACATTAGTAAAAGTGGGCGCATTCGTTACTGGTGGAGGTATAACCACTGGCGGTGGATTCCCCGAAGTTGGTGGTGTTACAACGGGTTCAGAACTACCAGAACCGCCACAAGCTGATACCAAAATCAAATTAAGCGCCAGCCATAAAGACGCTTTTTTAAACTTTACTATTGTCATCATAATCCCCTGTCATATTGGATAGGCCAGCTATGCTGCTGGCTCGTCTGAAACAGACAGGGTTAATAATAATTCAATATTATTGTATTACAAATAAAACTTAATGGCATAAGTCAGGCAGCCGCTATGAAGGCCTGCCCTACTTTTCTGGTCTACGCCGCCAAAACAGATAACCCAACCCCAATAGCGCCAGTACAGCGGCAGCATAAATCGGCAGCTTAAAAGGCCTGGCTGACAGGCGTAGTTGCTGCTGCCTGTTATCGTATTGCCGTTGTTTCGCTGCGACAAAATCAGGCTCTGGGCAATTTTGGCCAAATTCAGCCCCCCAGCTAACGTAAGGCCCATGTTGCAGATAGTGCTGATAATAAGCTTTTGCCAGCTCAGGCTGGCGTAGTAATAGCCATTTTGTCGAATGACACAAAGTTGCCGCAAAAGCCTGACTGTTTTGCGGTACCAGCTCTGCAGCTTGTGCCGACAAGTCAGCGGCAAAGTGCCGGTAATGAAACCTGCTGTTGTATGTTGGCGCTGAACTGCCTAAACGCTGTAACTCAGCACCAGGCAGACTTTGTGATCTGCTTTCGTCTTCATAAGGTTCAAACTGACCATAAAACACTTGATAATCAGGTGCCAGTTCAAAGCCCAATAACTCCAGGCCATGCGCTCTGGCCAGTTTTGCCTGTGCAAACAAAGCCTCGGCTTTGGCATTATCAGTCCAGCTGCTTTTTGCTGCTTCAGCATAGCTTTGATAGCGCTTTGCCAGTTGCTTTAATCCAGGGTCAACAAAATGGGCTTGTGCTTGCTGGTAGTGACCAGCGCGCATCAATCGTCTGGCTGTTAAATGATGCAATAACACCTCAACTGGGGTATCACCAAAATAATGCCACTCAGATTTTTCCGGTACAGCAGCCACAGGGTGCAAAGCTACAAAGCTTATCAGTTCATCCAGCGTCAGCACCCGCTCTGCGATATAAGCCGTATCTTGCCAATACTCCATACCGGCAGCCGTTAGCAGAGAAATCGCCTGCAGATAATCGCCACGGCTTAATTCAACAATGCCGTGTTCAGCCTGCACACGACAATAGTGCTGCCTTTGTAAGTCTTCGATTGAAAGTTTGCTGTAGTAGTCTTGCTGTACTGGCACCACTTCTGTTTGGCTGAGCTCAGGGGCAAAAGATTGACTGGCTTTGGCATAAAACTCCGCGGCTTTACTGCTGTCACCGGCTTTTAATGCCATTTTTGCCCGCAGCGTAAAAGCCAAAGCCGTTTGATCCAAATGAGGCAATAACTGCTCTACTAACGCAAACTGGCCTTGCTGATACGCCACTGTGGCAAGTTGTGTGGCATTTTTCAGTTGAATATCTGGTACTTGATTTAGCACCACCAGCAAACGCTGCAACTGTTCTGGTTCCAGATAACTTAAAGCGCTGAACTGGGTCATCAGGTAACGACTTAATAAAGCAGCCACAGCAGGCATTTTCACTAAAGACATTAACTCCTGGTCCGGCATAGCAGCCAGCTCTTTACTTAACCACAATAAAGACGCGCGGCCACTTTCACTCCAGCGACTTTGCGCTGCATACAAAGCTATAGCTGTAGTCCAGTCACCTTGTTGTTTCGCTAGCTTTGCTTGTTCACCTAAACTGGCCACAGCCAACTGCAACGGATCGGCAAGGCCAGCAGCGACTTCTTGTTGCAACTGATTATATAAAGTAGCCACTTCGGCTCTGTGATCCATATCGTATTGCCGTAGCAAAACCCGGCTGAGTGAATACAAAGCCCAGCTGCGTCTTTGCTGCTGTTGCTCCAAAGGCAAAGCCAGCACCTGACGAAATAAGGCGATGGCCTGCTGATCATCTTTTTGTGCAAAAGCCACAGCAGCTGCTGTGTAGAAACGCAGTTCAGCAGCCAAAGTTTCCCCTGCAGCTAACGCCTGCTGCGCTGTGGCGCTTTGACGCATTTGTTGCACTATAAGGGCCTGTTCTTTACTGAGCAACTGGCGCTCTGCTTGTTCTGTGGCACTGACCCAGCGCTCGTTCTGATAATCGTAACTGTCTGCAAAAACCGTATCGCCTGACTTTGATGGCTCAGAGACAAGCGAAGGTACAGCTGCCGCCAAAGCCTGAACTTCCACTAAAAATACCGGTTCTGTCAGTGCCGCAAAGGTGTGAGCCCGGTCTGAACTCAGCATCATAGGAAAATCCGGACCACAGGCCAGCGCACTACCTGCTAAGGTCATGCAGCTAAGCAGCAAGGCTTTATTAAATTTCAGCATAAAATCATCCTTTAAATGCGGAAAGGGTTAAGTTTTGACAAGTGGCCCAGCCCAACACCAGTCGTTGACGGGGTTGCACCATAGCTTCAGCTTTACTTAAAACAAACTGCAGCTGATTTTTATCTTTTGAAAAGTTTAGCTTGTACCCTGATACCGCATCAGCTGCACTGCACAAAGCACCAGACAGGTTGATCTGTGGCGGTAATGGCGCAGCTACGAACCCATGGTTTTCTGCCACCAGTTCAAACTGCGGAGCTTCGCCATGCAAACTTAATTTCAAGTCAGCAGTTAGCGTTTTACCCGAACTGACTGCCTGTAATTGGGAATAGGACCAGCTGCGCTTATCGGATGGCAGAGGTAAACGAAACCAGGCCAGCCCCTGCAATAGCGGCCAGTCTTGTTGCTTTAACCACAAACTAAAGTCCTGCACTGCTAAAGCATCCAGCCATAACTCTTGTCGTTCGCTTTGACTTTGCAATGCTTGTTCACTTTCAACAAGCCAACCCTGTTCTTGTTTTAGCAATGCAGAATGATAGGAAGGCACAGCAATATAAAATGGCTTTTGTGCCTTTGTCGCTAATTGTTGCGCCCAACCTTTGGCGAGCTCTGGCTGAAACAAGCCTTGTTCAGGCGATAAAACTGAATGCACCTGTAAGGTCAGTTGATCCGCCTGCTGTTGCAATTCAAGCCAACCCGGCTTGCCTAACCAGTCAGGTAGAGCCGTAATGCTTAAAGCCAGAGTCTGAGGCAATAGCTGACGTAACTCTTTGATCCAGTCAGCATAAGATGCAAGTTGACTGCTGGCACAATCATAGTCCAGCTCCAGTTGCGTGACCTTCACCCCTTGCTGTTGCCATAATTGCAGCAGCGCGGAGAGTTTTTTCTGCACCAAAGCTGTTGGTAATTGTTTTAACTGACCATCGAGACGCACCACCAGATGCACAGCGCGGCCATCGCCAGCCAGCAGAGCTAAATCGACCTTCGTTTCTATCCAGACAGGGCCAGCTTTAGCTTGATGCAGCTGCAAAGCTAAAACCCTCAATACAGTGAAATCTGCTTTGCTTTGTGCCAAAGCCCCGGCGTGTTCAGCTGTCCAGAGTCGCTGCCAAATATAAATATGCTGAGAAAAAGCAGAACTACCCTGTGGGCTGCAAGAGCACAACAAGCAAAGGCTGAACACCAGGCTGAGCAGTTTGAATTGAGACTTCAAGCGCTGTACTTATTTAACGAAGGAATACCCGGAGTATAAGGCCCTGCACAGCGGCAGGGCCATAGCTTTATACCATTCGTCTTTCAAAATGCACGGGGGTTGGCTGCGTCTGTCCACCCCAATCACTTAGTACAGCTAAGCTCATTGGGATGCACAGCCTGGCCGCCTACGCCCATGTCGAAATCCATTGGGTATAGATCAGAAACTATCTGCGGTAATTTCTACTTGTTTGACTTCGCCATAAGTTTTGGCAACGTCTTTAATAGCTTCAGCTTTGCCAATCAGCACAAATTGCAGCTGATCTTTAGGGAAATAACTGTTGATCAGGCGTTTGCTTTCAGCCACTGACAGTTGATCCACTTTGCTTTGGAAACTGTTGATATAGTCCTGATTAAAACCATACAGGTACATATCACCTAACAAGCCAGCTAAGGCCGTATTGGTTTCAAAACGAGGTGGAAACTGGCCTTTGACATAAGCTTTGGCTGAATCCAAAGTAGCCTGATCAATGCCCTTATCCCATAGACGCTGATAGGTTTTCAGGGCTAAATCCACAGCAGCCTGTGTACTTTCAGTTTTGGTAAAACTGCCGATATTAAAAGTACCGCTGGCTGAGTAACGCTCAAAGCCAGAGCGGGCACCATAGGTTAAACCTGAGTTAACCCGCAGCTCGTCGTTCAGCCAGGAAGTAAAACGGCCACCCAAGACTGTATTCACTACACTGATGCCGACATAATCCGGGTTGTCCTGTTTAATAGCGATACCACCAATACTAAAAGTGGTTTCTATCGCATCGGCTTTATTCACCAGCAAGACTTTGGCTTTTTCTGCCTTTGGTAAAGCCGCCGTTAAATCAGGTTGCTGCACTGCTGCCCCGTTTTTCCAACTGGCAAACAGCTTTTGCAACTGCGCTTTCATCACTTCAGCTTTGAAGTCGCCCACTATGCTGATAGCGGTATTATTGGGCTGATAATAACTTTGATGGAAGTTTTTCACCTGCTGCTGGCTGATGCTCTGTAATGAAGCAGCAGTGCCTGAAACCGCGTTGCCATAAGGGTGAGCACCAAATACCAGTTTATTAAAGTACTGATCCATCACCATACGCGGGCTTTCTTTCGCCTGAGCGACGGCAGCCACCTGACGCGCTTTTAACTTGTCAAACTCTGTGGCGTCAAAAGCAGGCTGAGTCAGCACCTGATGAAATACAGCGAGCATTTGTTCTGTATCTTTTGCCATAAAATCAGCACGCAGACTGGAACCTTCCATAGAGCCATCACTGTTCAAACTGGCCCCTAAAAAATCGACCAGCTGTTCAATTTGCGCCTTGCTTTTGCCACCAGCGCCCAACAATAACGCCTGACTGGTTAACTGGGCTAAACCTGCCACCTTGTCGTTGACGGCACCGGCCCGCACTGTGGCCTGCACTGTAATTAAAGGCACTTCGTGTTGGGGTAATAAGAATACAGTCAAGCCATTGTCTAACTTCAGTTTTTCATAGGCTGGCAGCTGGAAGCTGCCGGTCGTATTTTGTTGAGCAGCCATAACTGGCATAGCAAAAACAAAAGAACTGACTAGCGCAAGCACCACAGCTTTTGGCGTTTTTCTGAAATGGCTCATAGATCTTTATCCTCAGCAGAGTCCAGCACAGCAACAGTGCGGTTGGATTTTTTCAGGTAGTTTTGTGCCACTCGCTGAATATCAGCAGGTGTCACTTTTTGATAGTTTTCAGGCGCATCAAACAACTTCTGATAGCTGCCAAAATACAGCTCGTAGGTGCCGATAATATCGGCTTTACCATTGATGGTTTCCATTTCCCTATAGAATTGCATCAGCTTCTGGTTTTTGGCTTTTTCCAGCTCGTCCTGACTGACACCTTCGTTGGCCACTTTATTAATAACACCAATCAGCGCAGTCTCGAGATCTGCAGCTTTGACTCCAGGATTGGCTATGGCCATCATATAAAATAAGTTCGGGTCAAAGGACATAGGCAAATAACTAAATACATCCATCGCCAGTTCTTTGTCGACCAGGCCCTGATACAAACGTGAGCTGTTGCCCTGACTCAGAATAGAATTCAGTAAATCCAGCGCATAATAATCCGGGCTGGAGCTGGCCGGAATATGAAAACCTAAGAGTAAATTTGGGCTGGTAACTGAGGCTTTTTGCACATAAAGCCGGCGTTCACCTTTTTGTTCCGGCTCGACAGTACGCACAGCTTCAGGCTCTGGCTGCGAGGGAATAGGTGCAAAATACTGCTGCGCCAGCTTTTTCACTTCGGCTAACTTCACATCGCCGGCAACCACCATCACTGCATTGTTTGGTGCGTAGTAGGTTTTGTGGTAACGCTTTAAGTCATCCAAAGTCCAGGCTTTGATGTCAGACTCATGACCAATCACAGACCAGCTGTATGGATGGGCTAAAAAAGCCACACCTTTCAATGCTTCCTGAATAGTACGGAAGTTAGAGTTTTCGAGACCGGTTGAGCGCTCAGAAGTCACCACGCCTCGTTCGCTTTCAACCATTTTGGCGTTAATATCCAAATTCGCAATACGGTCTGCTTCTAAATCAAAAATAGTCTCCAGAGCGTTGGCCGGGAACCAGTTGGTATAGACAGTTAAATCTTCAGTAGTGTAAGCATTGTTAGCGCCACCTGCGGCTTCCATGGTTTGGTCAAACTTCTTTGGGCCATATTTTTTGGCGCCGTTAAACATCATATGTTCAAAAAAGTGTGAAATACCTGTAATGCCTGGGTATTCGTTGCGTGACCCTACTTTCCAGAACAAATAGCTGTTGGCATTGGGAATAGATGCATCTTCCAGCACCAGAATTTTCATGCCATTTTTAAGCGTAAAACTTTGGATATCTTTAGCTTCTGTTGCCTGCGCCGAATTGATCACCAGCCCAAGCATCAGCGCCAAAGCCGACTGTTTTAACTTCATACCTTCTCCCTGCCTGTGTTTAATCAAAGCTTGCCCTGCACTCACTACCTAGCTTAACGGAAAGAGAATGAGCAATGCAAAAGTCTAAGACTAAACGAAAAACAAAAACGCCCTGAAACAAAATTGTTACAAGGCGTGTATTTTTTGATGACGCACAGCGGAATAATGAGTTAATCAGGCTTGTCCTGGGCAAAGTCTAACTCGCCTTTGTCTGTCCAGTACAAGGGACGGACACGAGTGTGGCGATTACCGTCCTGCAGCGGATTACCTTGAATCTCTTTGTAATCACGAGCGTGATACAGCATTAAGTCAGTGACGCCATCTTCGGCCAGTACAAAGCTGTTATGACCTGGACCAAAACGTTTGAGGCTGTCGTTGGTGTAAAATACTGGCTTAGGCGCTTTGGTCCAGCTTGAGGTTTTCAGCAAGTCGGCATCTGCTGACGCTGTCAGCAGCCCCATCGCATATCGGTGATCGGTGGCACTGGCGGAATAAGCCAGCCAGATTTTTCCATGTTTGATTAGTACTGCAGCGCCTTCATTGACTTTATAACCTAAAGTCTCCCAATCCAGAGTGGGTTCTGTCAGTAAAGTGGCTGGTAATTCAAGCTCAGTGGCGCTACGCATTTTGGCTATCCACAAAGCGCTGTTATAGCTTTTGTTCTTGTCCTGCTGTGCCCACACCAAATAATGCTGGCCCTGATGCTCAAAATGAGTCGCATCCAGATTAAAACTATCCCAGCCGGTGTTCAGCGGCCCCAGCTCCTGCCACTGGCCTTGCAGTGGATCAGCAGAGCTGTTTTTCAGCACATAAGTGCGAATATGAAAAGCTTGATCAGCCTGACCCGCGGCAAAGTAGATATACCAGGCTCCGTCTATACGATGCAGTTCAGGCGCCCAGATATTAGCGCTCATTGGACCTTGGTCTTTTTTGCGCCAGATCACTTTAGCTTCTGCCTGTGCTAAGCCTTTAATACTGGAGCTGTGCCTTAGTTCTATACGATCAAACTCTGGCACTGAAGCTGTGAAGTAGTAAGAATCTGCTGCAACCCTGTACACCCAGGGATCGGCGCGGTTTTTAATCAGCAGTCCGGTATCTTGCGCTAACAGATTAAAACTCAGCAGGCCTATGCACAAAATGCTAATCAGCTTCCACATTACAACCTCCATTTTTTTGTAAAGCCAACCAGTCCAGCACCGCCAATTCAGATTCAGGCAAGCCCTGATAAGGTGACTGATAAATCAATAAACTACCGGCATCTGGCTCTGCCTGTAACTGTTCTTCCGTTAAACCTTGTCGCGCTGTAGTGACAAACAGCAGGTCCAGTTCAGGCCCGCCAAAAGCCAGGCAAGTCGGCTGACTAACAGGTAAACCATGCAAAGCCGTTTGCTGTCCTGACGGCGAATAACGGGCTATCGCAGCGCCGCCCCATAAAGCACACAACAAATGATCTTCTGCATCTATCACAGCACCATCAGGTTCTGCGCCCTTGGGGACTGTGGCAAAAAGTTCTGGCTGCGAAGCTGTGCCTTGTTCTGCATCAAAGCCATACGAATAAATCTCGCCAGTGGGTGAATCGGCGTGATACATCAGGCTGCTGTTTTTGTTCCAGCACAGGCTATTGGGGATCTGTAAGCCGGTTATCACCCTATGACAACCCTGCTGATCCAGCCGGTATAAACTGCCATGCTGGCCATGATCCTGCTCTTTCATAGTGCCAGCCCAAAACCGGCCCTGACGGTCGATTCGGCCATCATTCATTCTATTGCCAGATAAATGCGTTTCAGGTTTCACCAACCAAAACAGCTGTTGAGTTTGTGGCTGATACAAGGCAAAACCTGACTCAAAAGCCACCAGCATGGAATAGTCAGAGCGCATGGAGTCATGTGCATTTAGTAACGCAAAACAGCTGATGCGCTCAGGCAGTGGATAGGTATTTAACTGCAGTGAAGGCCAGAATAACTGATACAAAAAGCGACCATGAATGTCGGTCCACCAAACCGACTCTGTGGCGCCATGCCAGACTATACCTTCACCTAATTTGTTTTGAAGCGGGATGCTATGCAGTAAGGTGAACTCGCTCATGCCTGTCCTCCGGCTTTACGACGCCATTGTTGGCTCAGCAGCTTTTGCAAAGCGATGAAGAAAAACAGCAAACCGCCTATCACTATTTTGCTCCACCAGCTGCTTAAGCTGCCGTCAAAATTGATATAGGTTTGAATAAGGCCCATCAGCAATACACCCAACACAGTGCCGATAATAAAACCACTGCCGCCTGTAAGTAAGGTACCGCCTATCACCACAGCGGCTATAGCATCCAATTCGACACCTACAGCAGAGAGCGCATAACCTGAGTAGGTATAAAAACTAAAAATAATACCAGCCATAGCGGCCAGCATACTGCTTGCCGCGTATAGCAAAATAGTAGTGCGGGCGACAGGAACACCCATCAGTTGAGCCGATTGGCTATTGCCACCCAAGGCATAGACATAAGAGCCAAATCGGCTGTAGTGAGTAAGTACCAACATCAATAGCACCAAAGCTATGGTCAGCAAAGAGGTTGCACCCAGCCAGCCGCCATCCGGCAGCTCCAGCCCAAACTCGGCCACTGCATCATAAAAAGGATGTTCAATAGCGACGGACTCTTCACTCAACAGCGTTGCCACACCCCGGGCTAAAAACATGCCCGCCAAAGTGACAATAAAAGGCTGCAGTTGGTAATACTGAATTAAGGCGCCCATACCAGCGCCAAAGAGCGCGGCACAAGGCAATATCAGAGCAAAAGCGAGCAGTGGATGCCACTGATAAGGCCCAATCAATAAGGCTGCTGCCACGCCGCTTAAAGCGATAACAGAACCGACAGACAAGTCTATGCCACCAGATAAAATCACCAGCGTCATACCCAAAGCCGTCACTAGCAAAAAGGCATTGTCGCTAATTAAGTTAGTAACCACTCGCAGACTGGCGAAACCTTCGAACTGACTGGCACCAGCACCGAACATCAACAACACCAAAGTAAAAGTGATCCACAAAGGTAAATAAGTGCGGGACATCAGACTTTTCCTCCACGCAGCTTGCCAAAACTAAACAGGCTTTTAAGCTGATGACGAAACAGTTCAGACTGCAACATCAGCACCAGCAATATGACTAGAGCTTTGATTAATAAATTAAATTTGGCAGGTAAACCGCTGACTACTATGGTGGTGCTCAAGGCCTGAATAATCAGTACTCCTATCACAGCACGAGGCAGAGAAAAGCGCCCTCCTGTTAAAGCCGCACCCCCTATCACCACGGCTAAAATGGCATCCAGTTCTAACCATAAACCGGCGTTATTGGCGTCCGAACCCTGAATATCAGCGGTAGCGATAATACCGGCCAAAGCAGCGCAACCACCAGCCAGTAAATACACCGTCAACTTAATGCCTCTGTCGTCTATACCTAAATAACGACTGGCTTTGGCATTGCAGCCTACAGCTTCAATAAATAAGCCTAAAGCTGTGCGTCGAAGCAGCAACTGCATAATCAGCAGCGCCAGCAATACCAGCCAGACAGGTACTGGTAAACCTAAAAAGGAGCCTGAACCTAAAGCGGCAAAGTCAGGGTTCTGAAAGGTAACAATCTGCCCCTGGTTTAATAGCTGCGCCACACCACGACCTGCCACCATCAACACCAGCGTAGCCACTATAGG
Organism: Rheinheimera sediminis; assembly: GCF_004005375.1. Lineage (GTDB taxonomy): Bacteria > Pseudomonadota > Gammaproteobacteria > Enterobacterales > Alteromonadaceae > Pararheinheimera. Next base: position 13,698 of record NZ_RZUF01000037.1, read on the forward strand.
CTGAATGCCCAGATAACTGACCATCAAGCCATTCACCAGGCCACAAGCTAAGCCAGTCAGTACAGCCAGGCCTATCACTGCAGGAATGGACCAGTCGCCTAGCAGTAATAAGTTAGCGCACACTGCGCCGCAAATTGCCATCACGGCGCCGACCGACAAATCAATACCGCCAGTAGCGATGACTAAACTCATGCCGATGGCCAACAAGGCCACGGGCGCACTGCGATTGACAATATCAATCAAAGGCCCATACAAGCGGCCATCCTGCCATTGCAAAGAGAAAAACTGTGGGTCCAGCAGCAGATTCACCAGCAATAACAAAGCTAAAGCCAGCAACGGATAGAGGTATAAGCTAAATTGATGCGCCGACTGGCCCGGACTATAACGCGCCTGTCTCGCTGCTTTTAACTGTTCGGGGGTAGAATTCAAAACTGTTGCCTCGCTCGTCATACGCTGGCTCCTGCAATAGCAGCCATAATGCGATCTGAGTTCAGATCTTCACCACTTAGCTCTGCTACTTTTTTCCGGTCACGCATGACCACTATTTTGCTGGAAAAGGCAGTGAGCTCTTCCAGTTCAGACGATGTGACCAGCAAAGACATACCCTGCTGACAAAGCTGACGGATCAGCTGCAATATTTCAGCATGAGCACCAATGTCGATACCGCGGGTAGGCTCGTCCAGTAATAACAACTGTGGCTCCACAGCCAGCCAACGTGCCAGAATCACCTTCTGCTGATTGCCACCACTCAATTGACCTATAGGCTTCTCCGCATCCGGCGTGGCTATTTGCAGTTTTTCAATATAAAAATCAGCCAGTTGTTGCTGCTTCTTTTTAGAAAGCACCCGCCACCAGCCTTGTTTCGCCTGCAGCGCTAAGCTGATATTTTCACGAATGGATAAAGCTGCAATCATGCCCTGGGTTTTACGATCTTCAGGACAAAGTGCAATACCAAGGGCTATGGCTTGTGCCGGATTACTCAGTTTAATGGCCTTACCTGCAAAACTTAAAGTGCCGCCATCGGCTTGATCCAAGCCAAATAACAAACGGCAAATTTCGGTGCGACCTGAACCTAATAAACCCGCTAAACCCACAGCCTGGCCTGCAGGTAAATCCAGATCCAGCTGCTGCACTGACTGGCCAGAGCTTAACTGCCGCGCTGTTAAAATGGATTCTGACTGTTCCACTACCAGACAAGGTGTCTGATGACGCTGCTGACACAGCTCTTTACCGAGCATAGCGGCAATCAATTCGGCTTTGTTTAAACTGGCTGTATGGTATTCACCGACAAAACAGCCGTTACGCATGACCGTAATACGGTCGCTGATTTGATACACCTGATCCAAAAAGTGGGTAATAAAAACGATGGCCACGCCCTGCTGTTTCAACTGGCGCAACACCTGAAATAAAGTTTGAACTTCATCGGCATCTAAACTGGCGGTAGGCTCATCCAGCACCAGCACTTTGGTGCAAGCGGCTCCACGTTTAGGGGCTACACCACGGGCAATAGCCACCAGCTGTTGCACTGCAACTGAGAACTCAGACAAAGGCGCAGTGACGTTGATATCGAGGCCAAAAGTGCTTAATAATTGCCGCGCCTGATGTGCCATGGCTTTTTTATCAATTAAGCCAAAACGCTTAGGTTCTGAACCTAAAAACAAGTTATGGGCTACGGATAAATTTGGCAGTAAATTCACTTCCTGATACACAGTGCTGATGCCAACTTGTTGTGCGTCTTTAGGTGTAGCAAAACTTAGAGCTTTAGAACCCAACAACAGCTCGCCACCATCTTTTTGCAGCACACCTGTCATCACTTTCACTAAGGTGGATTTACCAGCGCCATTTTCACCTAATAAAGCATGCACTTCACCGGCATACAAACTCAGCTGGGCTTGCTGCAATGCTTTTACGCCAGGGAAGTTTTTGTTGATCTGCCGCAGTTGCAGCAAGGGTTGTGCTGCAGTGTTTATCTGATCTGACATCAGGACCTCCTGAAAACCAGCCGTTTTGGCTGGCGTTACAAAATGAATTAGTTCAGGCGTCTTTTTTCATATTCAGCAGCAGCCGTATCCTGCAGAAATAAATCCCCTGTGGTACGGATCAGCTTTTCTGTGTCTTTTTTACCCTTCAGATAGCCTTCAATCACATCAAAAGCCGGGCCACCTAAATGCGGGTTCAGCTCCACTGTGGCATTAGCATCGCCATCGGCCATGGCTTTAAAATAATCCGGTACAGCGTCCACAGACACCACCAGCAACTCTTTACCTGGTTTCAGGCCAGCTTCTTTAATAGCCTGAATAGCACCTAAGGCCATTTCATCGTTATGAGCCCAAAGTGCGCAAATACCTTTGCCGCCCTGCTCGGCCTTGAGCAAGGACTCCATCACTTCTTTGCCTTTGGCACGGGTAAATTCAGCAGTCTGACTGCGGACAATTTTGGCTTGCGGATGTTTCGCCAACACTTCGTTAAAACCTTTAGCACGATCGATTGCTGCTGTAGCTCCGACTGTGCCTTGCAGTTCGATGATATTGCACTGCTGTTGCGCCTGAGGTTGACTCATTAACCAGGTCGCAGCTTTGCGGCCTTCTTCAACAAAGTCGGAGGCAATACGGGTGACAAATAACGACTCGTCATGCACTTGCACATTACGGTCCACTATCACCACAGGAATACGGGCACGTTTGGCTTCTCTCAGCACTGGAGTCCAGCCGGTTTCGACCACTGGGGCTATGATAATGGCGTCCACCCCCTGAGCAATAAAACTACGCACCGCTTTGATTTGATTTTCCTGCTTTTGCTGCGCATCGGAAAACTTCAGCTCTATGCCGCGCTTTTTCGCTTCAGCTTTGACAGACTCGGAAAAACTGGTCCGCCAGCCGCTCTCCGAACCCACCTGAGCAAAACCTACAGTAGTGGCAAAACTGCTGTGACAGATAAAACACAGGCCAAGACCTGCAACTATGGATTTGATCTTCATACGCTAACTCCCCTTGTCAAACAGGTCCTTATGATATTTTTTAAAGGCGGACCCGCGATTTTTAGATTGAACTCTTTGTTATAAAACTCTAGCTATACCCCAATACAAAACGGCTGCATTGCCGGTACAACTGCCCTGCTTTAAGCAAAGCTGTTGGAAAATTTGGTTTATTCACCGCATTTGGGTAACCATGAGGCTCCAGACATAAAGCGGCGTATTTCTCTATTGGCATGCCTTGGTTACCCACTATGCTACCATCAAGAAAATTACCGCTATAAAACTGAATACCAGGTTGATCCGTAAACAACTGCAAAGTACGGCCAGAGGCAGGATCGCGCACTAAAGCCGCAGAGCGGTTCTGATCGCGGTGTTTATTCAATACAAAATAATGGTCGTAGCCGTTTTCAAGCTGACCAATATCCTTGCCTATCGGCTTTCCCGCTTTAAAATCAAAAGCACCTGTTGCTGGTAACAACTCACCTGTGGGCACCAGTTGTTTATCCAAAGCCAGAATAAAATCGGCATCAAGCTGCAATTGCTGCTGAAGCACAGTGCCTTTACCGACGCCGCCAATGGCCCAGTAGGCATGATTGGTTAAACTGACCGGAGTGTCTTTATCCGACAAAGCACTGTATTCCAATACCAGCTCGTCATGCGCCAGCAAGGTATAACGCAGCTGCACATCCAACTGACCAGGAAAACCTTGATCGCCTTCTAAACTGGAGGTCCGGAAAGTCACGCTGACACTGTCGTCTTGCTGGTCTATTTCAAAACCCCAGAACCTGTTGCCTAAACCGTCAGGGCCACCATGCAATTGATTGGGTCCTTCATTGGCCGGCAAAGATATCACTTGGCCTTGTTGCATGTAAGCGGCAGCACCAATACGGTTCGCTACCCTACCTATAGTCACAGCAAAATAATAAGGATTGCGGGCAAAGTGGCTTGGGTCCTGATAGTTTTGCAAAAGCTCAACGCTGTTACCGGTCTCAGCTTCAGGCATAAGCACTGACCATAAACCTGCACCCAAATTACTTAAGGTCACACTAAGTCCGGCCGGATTGGTCAGCTGAATCAGCTGCAAGGGCCGCTTTAAAGCAGCCACCAGCAAAGTGTCGGTAGTGACGACAAAGCCCATGTTAAGCGTCAACCGCAACGCTGGTTTTTACCCCATTCACCAAACGCGGTAAGCCCCATGGATTGGCGTTTTGCAGCTCTGGTGGTAATAATTGTGCTGGGTAATTCTGGAAACAAATAGGACGAACAAAGCGGGCAATAGAAGCCGTGCCTACCGAAGTAAAACGCGCATCAGTAGCAGCTGGGAAAGGTCCGCCGTGCATCATCGCATCACAGACTTCAACACCTGTCGGGAAGTTATTCACCACCAGACGCCCTACTTTTTGCCGCAGCAAACTAATCAATTCGGCCTGAGCAGAAAGCTCTGCAGCTGTGGCCTGTAAAGTACCTGTCAGTTGGCCTTTTAAAGTCCGTACTACAGCCAACAATTGCGCCTGATCGGCGCAGCTCACCAGCACAGAGACATGGCCAAAGACTTCTTCCTGCAAATGTGGATTGGCTAAAAAAGCTTCGGCTGTGACTTTAAACAGTTTGGCCTGAGTGCAAAACCCTGGTTTGTCGCCCACAGCTTCACCGCTGCCGACCAATTCAACTCCAGATTGAGCTGACAAATGTGCTGTGCCTTTTTGATAAGCAGCTGCTATACCTTCGTTTAACATCACACCAGCTGGTACTTTGGCTAAAGCAGCAGATGCAGCGGCACAAAATCTGTCCAAAGCCGGGCTTTGAATAGCCACGGCCACACCAGGATTGACGCAGAACTGACCCACACCCAAAGTTAAAGAGCCAACAAAACCAGCAGCTATCCCTTCAGCATTCTGCTCAAGCGCCTCTGGCAAAAGAACTACAGGGTTAACACTACCCATTTCGGCAAACACAGGAATAGGTTCAGGTCTGTTATTAGCCAGTTGAAACAATGCCATGCCCCCAGCTAAAGAGCCGGTAAAACCTACAGCTTTAACGTCTGGCGCAATCACCAGTTCAGAGCCAACTTCACGGCCAGATCCCATAATCAAAGAAAATACACCGGCAGGTAAACCGCTCTTTTGCACCGCTTTATGCAGCGCTCGCGCCACCAGTTCACAGGTACCAGGGTGTGAGTTATGACCTTTGACTATGACAGGGCACCCGGCAGCTAAAGCCGCCGCCGTGTCACCACCAGCCACAGAAAAAGCCAATGGAAAGTTACTGGCACCAAACACCACCACAGGGCCTATAGGCTGATTGGTATAACGTAAATCCGGCCTGGGCAAAGGCTGACGATCAGGCAAGGCGGTATCAATACGGATATTCAGGTATTCACCAGAGCGGATAGAAGATGCAAATAACCGCAGCTGATTGACAGTGCGGGCGCGCTCGCCTTCACCACGGGCTTTTGGATAACCAGTTTCTAACGCCACACGTTCAGGTAGTGCATCGCCTAAAGCCATAATTTCATCAGCGCATAATTCTAAAAACTCAGCACGCTGTTGAAGTGAAGTGGCCGCAAACACCGGTGTAGCTGCTGCAGCTGCAGCCACCGCCTGATGCACCTGAGCTTTGCTGGCATAACTCATCACAGGTTCAATAAAAGCAGCAGTTGCCGGATTGACCGCTTGGTATTGACCCGCGTCGCCTTGCACCCATTGCCCGTTAATCAGTTGTTGGCCTGTAATCATCATTGCTAAACCCTTGTTTACTCTTAAGTCATAAAAAGTGGTGGTAAAAAAGCGGCTGGATCGCTGCAAGGCAGTTAGATCCAGCCACCGTCCACAATAAAGTTTTGTGCTGTACACAATTTGCTGTCGTCGGAGGCCAGAAACAGCGCCATAGCGGCCACATCTTCCGGCATCAGGCTGTCTTTGACGCATTGATTTTTTTCAATATCCCGTGCCGTTTCTTCATTTACCCAGTACTTCAGTTGACGTTCTGTCATGACCCAGCCCGGCGTTAACGTATTGACGCGGATTTTATCCGGCCCTAAATCACGAGCTAAACCACGGGTTAAGCCCAACACTGCAGCTTTAGAACTGGTGTAGCCGGGCATACCGCCCTGACTTTCGTACCAGCTCATTGAACCTAAGTTGATAATGGACCCAGCACCCAGCTCCTTCATCTGTGGATACACCGCCTGAATGGCAAAAAACTGATGGCGTAAATTGATATGGACCCGCTGATCCCAATACTCTGGCGTGACCTCAAGGAAGTTATGCCGGGTATCGCTGGCAGCGTTATTGATCAATACGCTGATAGCACCAAGTTGTTGTTTTACCTGCTCTATCACTTGCTTTAAATCATCAATATTCAGCAAATCACAGGCATAAAACTTCAGCTCGGCATCCTGGTATTTTGCCGTTAAATCAGCGACTAAAGCCTTAGAATCAGCCTCTAAAATATCAACAAAAGCCACTTTAGCGCCCTGAGCAATAAAAGCCTCGACCATGCAAGCACCAATGCCTGAACCACCGCCACTGATAAATACGGTCTTACCTTTCAGGCTGGGGTAGTGATTGGTTAAATTCATTATTTTGCCTCGTATAAAATAGCCTGTCAGGCTGGCACCACCCACCTGACAAGCCCGGCTTCCCCTTGCACATAAAGCACTCGGGTACCAATGCCTAAACTAGTGCGAATGAGCCGGCACTGCAGCACCACGACAGCCGACTAAAAAGTCGAAGTCGCAGCCTTCATCGGCCTGTAATACCCGTTCGCGATACATTTCCATATAACCACCAGTGCGCATAATCACCTGTGTGGCTTTTAATTTTTCTAAACGTGCAGCGATTTCTTCGTCCGACACTTCCAGATGCAATACACCATTGTGCGCATCCAGCTGAATATAATCGCCTTCCTGCACCGCAGCTAAAGGCCCTAATTCCATTGCTTCAGGTGTGACATGCAGTACCACAGTACCAAAAGCTGTGCCGCTCATACGCGCGTCTGAAATACGCACCATATCTTTAATGCCTTTTTTCAGTACCTTAGGCGGTAAACCCATATTGCCGACTTCGGCCATACCTGGGTAGCCTTTTGGACCACAGTTTTTCAGCACCATCACGCTGTTTTCGTCGATATCCAGTTCCGGATCATTAATGCGGGCTTTGTACATATCGAAGTTTTCAAACACCACAGCTTTGCCGCGGTGCTTTAATAAATGCGGACTGGCGGCTGAGGGTTTGAGCACTGCGCCACGAGGCGCTAAGTTGCCGCGTAAAATACAAATGCCGCCACTGGCCACCAAGGGGTTATCGATAGGACGGATCACATCGTCGTTATAGCAGGCTGAGTCTTTGACGTTTTCCCAGATACTTTTGCCGTTGGCTGTTAACGCATCATTATTTAACATGCCGTTTTCGCCTAAACGGCGCAGCACTGCCGGCAAACCACCTGAGTAATAAAACTCTTCCATCAGGTATTTACCAGATGGTTGCAGGTTTACCAGCGTAGGTATGCCTTTGCCATGTGACCAGTCATCCAAAGACAAATCCACACCTATGCGACCCGCTATAGCTTTTAAGTGGATCACCGCATTGGTGGAACCACCAATAGCAGCATTGGTACGAATGGCATTAATAAAGGCATCTTTAGTCAGAATTTTCGACAGTTTTAAATCTTCATGCACCATATCGACAATACGCATACCGGATAAATGCGCCAGCACATAACGGCGTGAATCTACAGCAGGAATAGCCGCATTGTGAGGTAAGCTGGTGCCTAAAGATTCAGCCATACAGGCCATAGTAGACGCTGTGCCCATGGTGTTACAGGTACCAGCAGAACGCGACATGCTGGCCTCCATATCCATAAACTCTTCCAAAGTAATACGGCCAGCTTTGTATTCTTCATGCGCCTGCCAGACTAGCGTACCTGAACCCACATCTTTGCCGTGGTGTTTGCCGTTTAACATAGGGCCACCTGTGACTACTATGGTCGGTAAATCACAACTGGCAGCGCCCATTAATAAGGCAGGAGTGGTTTTGTCGCATCCGACCAGCAGCACCACACCATCTATAGGGTTGCCACGAATCGCTTCTTCAGTGTCCATAGCCGCCAGGTTGCGCGTTAACATGGCAGTTGGACGTAAATTCGATTCACCATTGGAGAACACCGGAAACTCGACCGGAATACCACCAGCCTCACGGATACCATTTTTAACCCGTTCAGCGATTTGACGAAAATGTGCATTACAAGGCGTTAATTCCGACCAGGTATTACAGATCCCAATCACTGGCTTGCCCTGAAAGTGATGATCAGGAATACCCTGATTTTTCATCCAGCTGCGATACATAAAACCGTTTTTGTCGTTAGTACCAAACCAACTGGCAGAGCGAAGCTGCACTTTTTTCTTTTCGTCTTGGGCCATAGTTGAATCCTGAAACAATTTAATTTAATAATATTGTATTACTAATACATCAAGCTGAAGCCAAAGTTCAAGCAGTTCGTAAAAATTTTTCACCAAAGCTGTGCAGCTTTATTCACTCTGCATTGATTTGATTGATCTTTTTTTCTTGCTCCTAAAACGTGCAAATTTTGCACATTCAGCTCATTTAGTAATACTATAAGATAATTATTATTAAATCACGACAGGGGTATTATGAAAAACGTTCAGATTTTTACTATTTTAATGCTCAACAGCTGGCTAAGTTTGTTCAGTCTTAGCCTGTGGGCTGCCAATCCATTGTTTACCGATGTCCGAACCGCAGATCCGGCCGCTTTAGTAGTGGGTGACACTGTCTATTTGTACACAGGCCATGATGAAGCCAAAGACAATAAGACCTTTTTTGTCATGCATGACTGGTTGGTGTTTTCGTCCAAAGATATGAAAAACTGGCAGGCTCATGGCGCTAAGCTCAAAGCCACAGATTTCAGCTGGGCTAAGGGCGATGCCTGGGCTTCTCAGGTGATTGAAAAAGACGGTAAGTTTTATTGGTATGTCACAGTACGTCACGCCAGTATCAATGGTTTTGCTATTGGTGTTGCTGTGGGTGACACACCCCTTGGGCCTTTTAAAGATGCGCGAGGCACAGCCTTGATCAGCAACGATATGACTAGTGACACTGACATCGACTGGGATGATATAGACCCATCGGTGTTTATTGACGACGACGGTCAGGCCTACTTGTTCTGGGGTAATACCAAAGCCCGCTACGCCAAACTCAAAGCCAATATGACAGAGTTGGATGGCCCTATCCATAATCTGGATTTGCCGAATTTTACTGAAGCCATTTGGGTACACAAAAAAGCCGATTTGTATTACCTGTCTTATGCCTCTGGTTTCCCGGAGAAAATTGTCTACGCCACCAGTAAAAAAATCACTGGTCCTTGGGTCTATCAGGACATTCTGAATGAAGTTGCGGGCAACTCCCCCACTAACCATCAGGCCATTATTGAATTTAAAGGCAAAGATTACTTTTTTTATCATACGGGTGCAGCTCAGCCTGATGGTGGCGAATTCCGCCGTTCAGTGGCTGTTGACCGACTTTTTTACAATACAGATGGCACTTTAAAAAGGGTCATTATGACCAGTGAAGGCTTAAGCAAAGAGTAAAGCTGATACGGGTGCGCCGAGCGCAGGGGCCGCGGCTTGTCCCGGCTCGTCAAAACGTACCGCGATATCAATAGACGGGCGGGGATAAACCCTGCCCCTACAGTTCTGCTTGACAACAGAGTGTAGAAAACAGATATTGATCTTATTGTAATACAAATATAAAATTAACGAGGATGTGCGATGCGTTTAATTCAATTTGTCACACCAGAGCAGCAACGCGCTGTGGCTCTGGTGTTATCCAGCAAAGAGGTTCAGCCTTTAGGTCAGATCCACACCGTTTATCAGCTGGCCAATCAGGCATTAGCTACCAAAAAACCACTACAACAACTGGTGACAGAACTGCTCAGTGAGCAACGGCTTGATTATCAGGCCATAGTAGCCGAAGGCCGTTTACTGGCGCCTTTTGATCATCCGGATCAAGCGCATTTACTGGTGACAGGCACAGGCCTGACTCACTTGGGCAGCGCCGATACCCGTGCGAACATGCATGCTCAAACCAGCGGCAAAGCAGTGGCTGAACTGACTGATACCATGAAAATGTTTAAGTTGGGTTTGGATGGCGGTAAACCTGCTGCAGGTGAAACCGGTGTACAACCTGAATGGTTTTATAAAGGAGATGGCAGCATAGTGGTCCCCCCCGGAGCTGTACTGCTGTCTCCTTCTTTTGCTTTAGATGGTGGCGAAGAACCTGAAATTGTTGGTGTTTATATCAATGACGTTGAAGGTCAGCCATGGCGCATAGGTTTTGCTTTAGGCAATGAATTCTCTGATCACAAAACCGAGCGGCTGAATTATTTATACCTGGCGCATTCCAAATTACGGCCTTGTGCTGTAGGCCCTGAATTGCTGCTGGGGGATTTACCTGCTCATATTGAAGGTACATCTCGCATTTACCGTGACGGTAAACTGCTGTGGCAAAAAGCTTTTGTTAGTGGCGAAGACAATATGTCGCACAGCATCAGTAATCTGGAACATCACCACTTTAAATATGATTTATTTTGCCGTCCAGGTGATGCCCACCTGCATTACTTTGGCACTGCCACTTTAAGTTTTGGTGAGGGTATTGAGACTCAACCCGGCGACATCTTTGAAATTGAAGCCGAAGTCTTTGGTCTGCCACTCCGTAATACCTTAGCTGTGGATACCAAACAGCCCTTGTCTGTGAAGGCGCTTTAAAACTAAAAATGGGGTCACCCATTAGCCTCTCGGTGT
>NZ_RZUF01000038.1 GCF_004005375.1 Rheinheimera sediminis
ATGCGAGAGTAGTTCACCGCCAGGCTCCCAATAAATGGAAAAGCCCTTCGCGCAAGCGAGGGGTTTTTTTATTTGCGTTGAAATCAGGTGGTAACCACCCGAGCAAGGCATCCCCCATGCGACAAATTGGCCGGGAGCCAATTTGGACCGCCAACGGCGGGTCCCGCAGGGACGAACCCCAGGATGGGGTGAGCACTGTAGTTCACCGCCAGGGTGAAACAGGGAATTCGGGACGCAAACTGCTTTGCGTCACGCCTGTTTCACGCCTTGAGCTANTCCTCACTCGGAACCCCAGGGACGGGGTGAGCACAAAAACGTCGGGAACGTTTTTGAACGGCGTAGCCGGCCCGAAGGGTGGAGGGCAGGAGGCCCGCAATAATGTAGTTCAGCGCCCCGAATTCAGAGTAAATCCGATTTCAAATAGCACCAAACCATGTTCAGCTAACATGAGGCTATCAAGCTACCTGATGTCCTCAATTCCATGAACAGTCACTTTTACCCTGATCACTTGCTGAGAAGCCTGCTGATTATTCGCATCAAAAAGTAGAGGAAAATCATAAACTGCTGTTTGTTGCCGTAACTTTTCCAATAAACATAGGCGCTCTACAGGTAGAGAACATAATTTCAGTGCCTGTCCTAACAAGGTACCTGCGATGAAACCCTCTAGCCCAATGTCTGAAAGTGGGGCCATAGCTTCCTGTTTCATCAACTTTTGGTATTCCTTGACTACTACCCATCTGGTATCTGTTGGTTTTGGTACCACCATAGTGGCCATTACCTTATCTTCTTTTTCAAGCAAAACACTTAACTGTTGAAGACCAGCAAAAGATACTGTGGCATATTGAGGTCTAAAGCCTTGGTGACGACCCAAACGAATAGCTTCAGCCAATGGACTATAGGTTCCGGCCATAAATACCAGTTCAGCCCCTGCTTTGATCAACTCTGATACTCCAGTTTCTATAGCTGTGCTATTACGTTGAAAGCGCGCTGTAACCACTGGTGTTACGCCTTTTAGTCGAAGCGCTTTTAGATAACCTTGTTCAATAGAAGCGCCAAATTCATCAGCTTGCAGTAATAAACCAACCTTAGTCTCAGGTTTCGGTTGCAGGTAATCGACCTGACTTTGAGTTTCTTCATCATAACCAGCCCGAAGATGATAGATAAAACCATATTCACTTTTTCGCAGCAGAGATGCGCCAGTGAATGGAGCTATAAAAGGCATTTGATAATGTTGTAACAAAGGTAAAATGGCCGAAGATGTTGGTGTGCCTGTATACGCGAATAAGGCTAAAACTCTGTTTTCAATTATAAATTGCCTGGTATTCTGCACTGTTAATTCAGGTTCATATTGATCATCTTTAACGAGTAGTTGTACTTTTAAGCCTTGAATACCACCTTCTTTGTTTAGTTTGTTAATAGCTAATTCCACACCATTTTTGTAACTTTGACCTATACCGCTGGCATTGCCCGTTAGCGGAACAGACATTCCTAATTGAATATGTTCTGGTTGCGCAGCTTTGGCTGACATGCAGACCAACAACAGTATTAACTTTATAAGTGACATGTGCAGCAGTTGCATAAATGGATACTCTTACAGCTGGATAGCTCAGAGTTTAGTTAAAGATATTAGATAAAACCTTAATCTGGCTCATAAAATAAGCAGTTTGCAAAGTTCAGGTAGTTTTTGTTTTGCTAACGTCAGGCCGATTTGCTGCCAGTGCTGTTTTTGCCAAAGCCGTTGCACCAGTAATAGGGCAGTTGGATACTCAACTTTGTCTGAAAACAAATTAAACCAGCAGAGTAGATGGGTTTCTATCAGATCAAAAGGACGCAAACCTGCCTGAAATAACTCTAATTCTGTTTTTTGCTCTGCAGTAAGTGTTGTCGATGGGGGCTGTGCCCACAATAGCGCTAAAGCAGGATCCAAGGCACCTTGTTTATCAGCGAGTTGCCAGTATAGCTGTTTGGAAAACTGTTGTTGTAGAGGCTTGAATTGGTCACCATAAAGCATCAACACAGAGGCTTCATTACTCGCTTGTTCGTTTTGATGGCTGAGCTTTACCGGGCTAAAGCCTGCTTTTTGCCAGAACTTTGCTAAAGCTAAAGTGGCGCCAAAACTAGTGCCAATCAGATACTGCTGGTCCAGCAAATCCTGCAATACAAAGCTCAACAACTGACTGCCGATTCCCTGACTTTGCACTAATGGATGCACCACAATACGCTGAATTCTAGCCATTTTTTGCTGTGCCAGCTGCGGTTGTAGGCAATGAAAAGCTAAGCTTTGAGCCAATAAATGCCCTTGTACTCTGCGTTTTCCGTGCGATACCGCAATAGCAAGTTCTGCATCCAGCTCACCTTCGAAACTGATTAAAGCACAGGCGATTACCTGCTGATCCTGCTCCAGTGTATACAACTTCAATGCTGGGTTATCCAACAAAGCCCAGAGGTCCATCACATCGGTTTGATAATGGGCCAGGCTGAGCAAACTAAAAATCTGTTGTAATTTTTGGGGTTGTAGCAGTAAATCTTTTACCGGATAGCTGGTCACTTGTGGTTGCTGAATTTCAGTGAACACAATGTCCGTATGCTCCAGTAAAAAACCTCTAAAAATCAATTGCTCGAGTGGGTCGTTTGCCTGATAGCGTATCGGTTGATGCAAATGCAATTTCTGAAAACCAGGGCAATGCTGCCGTAAATAACTTTGGAATCGCAATTGAAAACCACGGCCTGTGCCTTCGTAACCATGCTCTGTTGTAGCGAAAACTAAACGGCTATATAAGTCCGTCAATTGCTGCAATTGAGGGGTTGGAATAGCTGCAGCTTCATCCAGCAGAATCACAGTGTTTTGCTGTTTTTCTGAAAGTAAAACATCAACAGGCACAAAACGGATAGTGCCGTTTAGCAGCTGATTTTGGCCTGATTGGTACGGCTGATTTAACAGCGCCGCCGCTATAAAAAATGCGGTTTGCACCGCAACAGGAGATGGTCCTGTTAGCAGAATATCAGTTTTACCTTGCTGCGCTAGTTGAGCTGCTGCGATTCCCAAAGCACTGGATTTGCCACGGCCCCTATGAGCAGTCAGCACTAAAGGTCGGCGCCTATGGCCTGTCACTACCTTATGAATAGCAGCCACTGCTTGCTGTTGTTCTGCGGTGCGATAGGGTAGTTCAGCTTGTGTTGAACGAATAATTTCAGGTAAGAGCGGAATTACAGCAGAGTTGCCTTCGATAAGCTTCACCCAGCGCTGTTCTGATAGTTGTTCTAACCAAAACTGTTTAAATAGGCCTGTATAAACAGCGGCATCAAGTGGATAGGGCAATACTCTTTTGGCGGCTGGGTTAGCTTGTTGTCGCCATAGATCGGGTTCGTTGGTGACAAATAACCAAAGCCCACCCGCTTTTAAGCAACCACTGCTGGCTGCGACTAAATCCCAATCCACAGCCTGACGTGCATCCACCACCAACAGATCACATTCAGTGCCTAGCCATTGTTGCTTCTGTTTGGCTGACATCAGCGTAAAACCAGCAGGGGCTTGCTGCCCTAACCAATAACTAACAGCTTCAGGCTCTAAAGTGCTAAGTTGCTGCTTAGTATAAGCCTCTGAACCTGCTAACCAGATTGGTAAACGCCAGCCACGCTCTTGATAAGCATGTCGTTGCTGATGGATGACCTGGAGCAGATCCGTCATCAATTAAACAGGCTCTAACCTGGCATAAGCTGTCACCAGCCATTTACTGCCTAGTTCGTCAAAGTTCACCTGAATACGAGATTGTGGCCCTGTGCCTTCATAATTCAGCACAGTGCCTTCACCGAACTTATCATGTAATACCCTTTGGCCAAGCTTAAAGCCGGTATTTTCAAAAGCACTATGGCTGGCGGCACTGCCAAAACGGTTCATTTGAGTCGGTTTACTGACATTAGTGGTCAGGCGGATTTCTTCTAAACAGTCGGCCGGGATCTCACGAATAAAACGTGACGGTCTGTTATATTGCTCCTGACCATATAAACGGCGGCTTTCGGCATGAGTTAAAAACAGCTTTTGCATAGCCCGGGTCATGCCGACATAACATAAGCGACGTTCTTCTTCTAAACGTTCGCTGTCATCACCACTTTGTTGGCTTGGAAACATGCCTTCTTCCAAACCACAGATAAACACCAGCGGGAATTCCAGGCCCTTAGCACTGTGTAACGTCATCAGCTGCACAGCGTCTGAATGTTCTTCAGCCTGATATTCACCAGCCTCCAAAGCTGCCTGAGATAAAAAGGCGGACAGTGGAGTCATCTCTTCGGTGTTGACATAAGTGGCGTTGGCGCAAGCGTTGACCAGTTCGTTTAAGTTTTCTACTCTGGTTTGGGCTTTTTCGCCTTTTTCGGCCAGGTACATCGCCATCAGACCAGATAGTTGAATCACATGATCGGCTTGCTCATCCAGACTCAAGTCTTTGCTGTCGGCTTCGAGCCGATCTATCAGCTGCACAAAGGTGCTAATGGCATTGGCGGCACGACCAGTCAGTTGTTTATTGGCTAGCATTTGTTGCAGGCTTTGCCACAAGGTCACTTGTAGAGAACGGGCATTTTCGCGCACTTTGTCCATAGTGGTATCGCCAATACCACGCACCGGAGTATTGATAATACGTTCCAGTGCGGCGTCATCTTGTCTGTTATTAATTAAACGCAGATAAGCCAGCGCATCTTTAATTTCCTGACGTTCGTAAAAACGTAAGCCACCATAAATACGGTAGTTAATACCGTCCTGAATTAAAGCTTCTTCCAGCACCCGCGATTGGGCGTTGTTGCGATACAGTACCGCAGCTTCAATCAGTTTGCCGCCTTCACGTTTCCATTCCCGAATACGGCCTACAATAAAACGAGCTTCGTCCAGCTCGTTAAAAGCGGTGTAAAGCGAAATGGCTTCGCCTTGTTCGCCGTCCGTCCACAGGTCTTTACCCAAACGGTCACTGTTGTGCGAAATCACGCAGTTAGCGGCTTTTAAAATGGTGCCGGTGGAGCGATAGTTTTGCTCAAGGCGGATAGTGACAGGTTCAGGATAGTCCTTTAAAAACTGCTGAATGTTTTCCACTTTAGCGCCACGCCAGCCGTAGATAGACTGGTCATCGTCACCTACTATCATCACTTTACTTTCAGCGCCAGCCAGTAGCCTTAACCATTCATACTGAATAGAGTTGGTATCCTGGAACTCGTCGACCAGAATATGGCGGAAACGCTGTTGATAATGAGCACGAATTTGTGGCTGCTGTTTAATCAGTTCGAAGCTGCGCAGTAAAATTTCGGCAAAATCGACCAAACCTGAGCGGTCACACATTTCCTGATAAGCGGCGTAAATTTTGATCATGGTTTGCAGGCTGAAATCGCCATGCGCATCCATAGTACCAGGACGCTGTCCTTCGTCTTTACGGGCGTTGATAAACCATTGAATTTGTTTAGGTGGCCAGTGTTTTTCGTCTAGATTCAGCGCTTTTAATACCCGACGCACTAAACGGTATTGATCGTCTGAGTCGATGATCTGAAAACCCTGAGGTAAACCTGCTTCCAGATAATGGGCGCGCAACATACGGTGCGACAAACCGTGGAAAGTACCCATCCACAGATTATTTAAACTGACGCCTATGGTCTGTTCGATACGGTTACGCATTTCCTGTGAGGCTTTATTGGTAAAAGTCACAGCCAATAAACTATAAGGCGCAACCCGTTCCACCTGCATCAGCCAGGCTAAGCGATGCACCAGTACCCGGGTTTTTCCCGAGCCGGCACCGGCTAATACCAGCATATGTTGAGGAGGAGCGGCCACCGCGTCCCGTTGTTTATCGTTTAAGCCATCCAGTAAAGAAGAGACATCCATCAGCAGTAAGTACCTTTCACAAAATTTGCGCCATTATATACCCTTCTGCCTTGCCACCCCAGCGTTGAAGCCCAAGCTATTGATAATAGGATTGCGACTTAAAGCAAAGCCTGTAGCTGCAGCAACGAATCAATTTGCAGATGAGGCAATACAGAGGTTTGAAAATGGGCTTCATGTTTTAGCCACACTGCCTGACAACCGGCATTCAGCGCACCTCGTACATCGGCTTTGCTGTTATCGCCTATATGCAGCAGTTCATGCGGTGCGATAGCCAGTTGCTGACAGGCTTTATGAAACATATCAGGGTAGGGCTTCATTTTGCCGCTGGGGCCTGCGTGATAGGCATGCTGGAAATACTGACTAATGCGCAGTAGTTTTAAATCGGCATTGCCATTGGTAATAGCCACCAGCGGATAACGTTCTGCTAAGGCTTTGAGTAACTGATGGCTGGATTCCGGCACTGTTAAGTTACTGCGGGCATTATAAAAAGCAGTAAAAGCCAGTTCGGCAATTTCACCTGCTTCACAGCGACCTATACCTAGTTCCGTTAAGCCTTGTTCCACCGACAATAAGCGCCAGCGGCTGACATCGTGCCGAACTTCTGGGTCAAGTTGTGCTAGTTCTTTGCGTTTTTGCCACCAGAATTCAGGGTCAATCAGCCCAAGCTTGGGTGCCAATTGCAGTAATTTTTGCTGCATAGCCAGTTCAGCCTGCTCAATCACAGGACCGTTGTTATACAGCGTATCGTCCAAATCAAAAGAGATGGCTTTAAAAGGCAAAAGGGCTTTGTAAATACGCATTAATTTTTAAATCCACGGTGAGTAACATAGAGTCATCAAAAGAATACGAACCTTGGGCATACTAAGATTTATTTCTTCTTCGCTCTTGGATGCGCATTATCATACACCTTAGCCAGCTGTTGGAAATCCAGGTGGGTGTACACCTGAGTCGTATTCAGATTAGCGTGACCCAGTAGCTCTTGCACTGCGCGTAGGTCTGAGCTGGATTCGAGCATATGAGTGGCGAAGGAGTGACGTAGCATATGAGGGTGTAAATGCTGGGCTAAACCCTGGCGTTCAGACCAGAGTTTAACCCTTTGTTGTACTTGTCTGTGGCTGATGCGGCTTTTTTGTTTGCTTAAAAACAAGGCGTCCGGCTCTGTGCCTACATAAGCCCCCCGCACTTTTAGCCAGTTTTTGATGGCTGCGACCGCCATACGGCCCATAGGTAGAACCCGTTGTTTATTGCCTTTGCCACGCACTCGTATTAAAGCTTCGGACCAGTCAATGTCCTGTAAATTAGCGCTAACCAGTTCGTCCAACCGTAGGCCTGAGGAGTAAAACAACTCCATAATAGCTTTGTCGCGACAGGCGAGGGCGTCTTCGCTGCTGTCAAAATCCAGCAGGTGATTGACTTGATCGACATCGAGGTTTTTTGGCAAAGGTTTGTCGAATTTAGGCACTTGTAGATAAGAGGCCGGGTTTTCTTTTAGTTTGCCTTGTTGCACCAGATAACGGTAAAAGCTGCGTAATGAAGCAACCCTGAGCGCTAAGCTGCGGGCTTTCAGGCTTTTGCGGCACGAAGAGATATGCAGTTGCAGCTGAGTTTCTGTCAGCTCGACCCAATGATTTGCTTGTTCTGCCACCTGACTGGCGACAGCACAAAGCTGCAATTGATAGCTGCTCAAGGTTTTGTCGCTGTAACCCCGTTCATGCTTTAAGTAAGCTAGGAAAGCCGACAAGTCGGCTTGCCAATGGTCCAGTTCTGCCGGCAGTGCCATTTAAATAGCAGCTGGTAAAACGGCTAATACCAGCTTCGCCAGATGGTCCAAAAACACGGTGTCCATGCCAGGCTGGAAATGCTCGTCTGAGTCGCTGCCAAAGGCCAGCAGGAACTGTTGGTCTTCTGATAGCTTTAACAGCTGCAATGAGACTGAGTGAATATGAGGTTCAAACAGCGCTGACATTTCATCGCGATTCATCCGGCCAAAATAATAAGCTTTGCCACTTAAACGGCGCTGCAAGATCAGCTGTAACTGTGCGACCTGCTCGGTTTTTTGCTGCAAATCAACCAAGACACAACTTTGCACATGCGGCATTTGGGCGGTAAAAGCCTGCAAGGCTTCCAGTAAAGCCCTTTGATCGGCGGCTTTTAATAACTGTAAATGCAGATCGTTCAGCGCATAAAAAATCTGTTCGTTCTGGCGGGCTATACCCATCAGTCGGGTTATATCGTCTTCTAAGGATCGGATTTTTTCGCGTTGTAACTCCAGCTGCCGTTCCACTAAAGACACTACCCCCCGCTGCTGGTGCGGTAAACGTAAGCGGCTTAACAGCTCCGGGTGCTGCAGAAAGAATTCAGGGTGGTCATAGAGATAATCCACAATCAGGCTGGCTTCAGCCAGTTCAGGGTTCACCAGCGCTGTATCGAGAGGAAGGTCGCTCATAAGAATAATTGTCCATCAAAAACATGTTCGGCTGGCCCTGTCATTTTGACGGGTTGACCAGGTCCTTGCCAGCGAATTTGTAACGAGCCGCCCGGTAAATCTACCCTGACCTGGGTTTGTAATTTTTTCTGCATTTGCCCCACTACAGCGGCAGCACAAGCGCCGGTACCACAAGCCAGGGTTTCACCTGCGCCACGCTCCCATACTCTTAATTTTACATGAGAAGGTGACAGCACCTGCATAAAACCTATATTGGCGCGCTCTGGGAAACGTTCGTGATTTTCAAACACCGGTCCCCACTGATGCACCGGAGCCGTCTGAATATCATCGACCAGTATCACCGCATGCGGATTGCCCATCGACACCACACCACATAAAGTGGTTGCATCTTCACTGTGCAAAATATAGTTCAGCTCTTGCTTCTGAGCTTTAAAAGGCACTTTGGCCGGATCAAACTGAGGGACGCCCATATTGACCGTGACCTGACCGTCCTGCTCTATGTACAAAGTGATTTTGCCAGACTTGGTGCTAACCGCAATTTTGTATTTATTGGTCAGGCCTTTATGCCGGACAAATTTAGCAAAACAACGTGCACCATTGCCGCATTGTTCTACTTCAGAGCCGTCGGCGTTAAAGATGCGGTAATGAAAATCCAGATCCGGATCGTACGGCGGTTCCACCATCAGCAACTGGTCAAATCCGACACCAAAGTTACGGTCGGCCAGCTTTTTAATTTGTTCTTTGGTTAAAAACACATTCTGACTGACCGCGTCTATCACCATAAAATCATTGCCCAAACCGTGCATTTTTGAAAAATGCACTAAGCTTTGGTGGGGACGATCTTTAAATTTATTGTCTGGGATCATTCAGGGTACCAACTGTTCACCGCGCCACAGGTCTTGCCATTGTTCACGTTGGCGGACTAAGTAGCTGCGATTACCATCCACCAGCACTTCTGCGGCTCTGGGTCTGCTGTTGTAGTTGGAACTCATGGTAAAACCATAAGCGCCGGCTGAGCGCACTACCAGTAAATCACCTGGTTCTACTGCTAAAGCCCGGTCTTTACCGAGGAAATCACCAGTTTCACAGACCGGGCCTACCACATCGTAAGTCACGGCCGGAATATCAGGTTTTTGCTGCACAGCAATGATAGATTGCCATGCACTGTAAAGCGCAGGACGAATTAAGTCATTCATAGCGGCATCAACAATAGCGAAATGCTTTTCCTGACCAGGTTTTAAATATTCCACTTTGGTCAGCAGTACGCCGGCGTTGGCCATAATGGCGCGGCCCGGTTCAAAAATCAGTGACAGCTGCGGATAAGCCTCAAGTTTTTCTACTACTTTGGCGGCATATTCAGCAGGATGTGGTGGAGTTTCACCATCGTAAGGTACACCTAAACCGCCACCTATATCGATATGAGTAAGCTTGATACCCACTGCAGCTAATTTGTCGATCAATGCCAGTAACTTATCTAAGGCATCTAAAAACGGCTGGGTTTCAGTCAGCTGCGAACCGATATGGCAATCGACACCACAGACTTTTAAGTGTGAAGCGGCGTCCGCTTGCTGGTACATGGCTACAGCGTCGTTAATGTCGATACCAAACTTATTGGCTTTTAAACCGGTCGAAATATAAGGATGGGTTTTGGCGTCTATATCCGGGTTCACCCGAATAGAAATAGGCGCAATGATATTCAGGCGGCTGGCCACTTGCTGAATACGTTCCAGCTCTGGAATAGATTCGACGTTAAAACACTTAATGCCGGTTTGCAGCGCAAACTCAATTTCAGTGACCGACTTACCTACACCAGAGAACACCACTTTTTTGGCATCGCCACCGGCTTGCAATACACGGCGTAATTCACCTTCAGACACAATATCAAAACCACTGCCAAGCCGGGCCAAAAGGTTGAGCAGCGCTATATTGCTGTTAGCTTTGACGGCGTAACAGACTAATAAATCACGACTTGGCGCTGCTTCAGCAAAAGCTTTGTAATGGCGCTCAATGGTCGCGCGGGAATAGACATAAGTTGGCGTGCCAAATTCTGCGGCAATATCGGCTAAAGCTACGTCTTCGGCAAATAAGTTCTGATTCTGATAATTAAAGTAATCCACTACTGTTCCTTTGAAACTACTGGCTGATCGGCTGGCGCTGGTTGTTCTGCCGGCGCTTTATTGGGTTGTGGGGTTTGAGGCAATGTTAAAGGACCTTTTTGGCCACAGGCCAGTAACCATTGGCTGAGCAACAGGATGCACACCAGTCTTTGTCGCTTTGTATTCATGGTTTTTATTTCATTAATTATTTTGCGCTCTATAATCGCATCCTTAACAGCAAAAGCAAACAGGTGAAACCGATGAATGACGTAGAATATGACGAACTGACCGATCAAGTGCTACTTGCGGTGGAAGATGCGATAGAAGCATTGGACCTGGATTTGGATTATGAGTCGAACGGTGGCTTGCTAAGTATCAGTTTTCCGGGCGGCAGTAAGGTGATTATTAATAAACAACCTCCACTGCATCAGTTGTGGGTTGCGACTAAATTTAATGGCCACCATTTTGAATTCAAAGATGGCGTTTGGATTGATAACAGAACAGGTGCTGAGTTCTGGGCATTAATTTCGGATGCCTTTAGCAAGCAGTCTGGCCAAGACGTAGTGCTTACCGATAATTCCTGAATGATAGAGAAATAGAATGGCGTTACTTCCTTTTGTAGATATAAAACCCGCAGGTCCGGCCGATGCTGCTGTGATCTGGTTGCATGGTTTAGGTGATTCTGGTGATGGCTTTGCTCCTATAGTGCCTGAATTACGTTTGCCAAAAAGCTCTGGCATTCGGTTTTTATTCCCTCATGCTCCTGTACGCCCTATTACGATCAACGGCGGCATGCAAATGCGCGGTTGGTACGATATTAAAACCTGGGATTTAAACGACAGAGCGGACGAAACTGGTGTGCGTGAATCTGCTGCTGCGGTTACAGCCTTAATCGACAAACTGATAGAGCAGGGCATTGCTGCGAATCGTATTTTGCTGGCAGGTTTTAGTCAGGGTGGCGTTATTGCGCTTCATTTACTACCCCGCCTGCCTTATAAACTGGCTGGCGTAATGGCTTTGTCTACTTATATGGCGGTGCCGGGCAAGTTAAAAGAAGAAATGACAGGTGCTAATAAAAGCACAGCTGTGCTGGTGAACCATGGTACCCATGATGAAGTGGTGCCCTACAGCGCAGGTCAGGCGGCTTTTAATGCGCTGAAGTTTGCGGGCTTTTCTGTGAACTGGGCCGAGTACCGTATGGGCCATAGTGTCTGCCCACAACAAATTGCAGATATTAGTCGTTTCATTCAGCAGCAATTACCAGCACTTTAAAAATGGAACAGTGAAAGTGACAACAGCACAGGAAAAACTGGTGGTTCGGGTCAGTCTGGGCGCTGCAGCGGCTGCTCCCGCAGAGTTACCTGCACCAAAAACAGAGCAACACTGGCATTGGCGTCGTATTGCCGGTGCAGTATTGACGCTTTGTGCTGCTGCTCTGCTGTTATATGGTGGGTTAAATGTTGACTCACCTGATACTGTCGCCAAACCTCTGTCTGAAACTGCTCCTGTGGTGATTACTGCTGAATCTATTGAAGCTGCGACAGCTGAGCTGGTACTGGAAGCTGTGCAGCAAAACATTGAGCGACCATCTGATAATGTAGCAGGCATTGAAATTGCGTCGGCAGAAGTGGTTGAACCAACGGATGTTCAGGTATTACCGAACTCAGCTGTTGATGAAACTCCGGCTGAAGCTGGTGCACCATTGTTTAGTGCTGACACTGGAGTATTAAGGCTAGCCTTGTTGACCAACGAAACGCCTTCTGCTCAGGCCCGCAGCCTAGGTGGACATATTGATGCAACTGCCGTTCCACAGGTGGCTTTATATTCTGAAGTTAAAGGTTTAAATGGTCAGAGCATAGAACATCTGTGGTATTACGAAGGTAAATTGATGACCCGGATTAAACTGCCGGTCAAACTGGATTATTGGCGTACTTACAGCAGAAAAGAATTCGATGCCAAGCAAAAAGGCGAATGGCGGGTTGAAATCCTTGATCCGCAACAAAATCTTTTATTCAGTCATCATTTTCATTATCAATAATATCGCTTTCGAACTTGAAGTATAGCTTGATAAACGTTGACCTCTTTATACCTGTTTGACTCTAAATTTGAATTTTAGCCGGGCATGGCCGAGCTCTGCCCCTGCATTGAGTTTGGGTATATACTAGGTGGCATTTTCTGGCAGTCCGGCTTTTATCGTCGTGGCACTGCTGCTATTTTTCGCTGCTTTAAGGAATATCTATGAACCTTGTCCGCATTGCCACCCGTAAAAGTGCTCTAGCTTTATGGCAGGCTAATTTTGTGAAAGCTGAACTTGAAGCTGCCCACCCGGGGTTGCAGGTTGAGCTGGTACCTATGTCGACTCAGGGTGATAAAATTCTGGATACTCCTTTAGCCAAAATCGGCGGTAAAGGTTTGTTTGTTAAAGAGCTGGAAACGGCCATGCTGGAAGGCCGTGCAGATATAGCAGTCCACAGTATGAAAGATGTGCCGGTCGATTTTCCTGAAGGCCTGATGCTCCATACCATTTGTCAGCGTGAAGATCCCCGTGATGCTTTTGTCTCCAACACTTATAAACAGCTGGCTGATTTACCCCAAGGCGCAGTGGTCGGAACCTCTAGTTTACGTCGTCAGTGCCAAATCAAAGCTATGCGACCAGATCTACAGATCAGCGACTTACGTGGCAACGTTAACACTCGTCTGGCAAAATTGGACGCAGGTGAATTTGATGCCATTATTCTGGCTTCAGCTGGTTTAATACGTTTAGGTTTTGAAGCTCGTATTGCCAGCTTCCTGGAAGTTGGCACCAGTTTACCGGCCAATGGTCAGGGCGCTGTAGGTATTGAATGCCGTAGTGATGATTTGGTGATGCAACAATTGCTGGCTCCGTTGGAACATCAGGAAACCCGCATTTGTGTGTTGGCCGAACGGGCGATGAACCGCAAGCTGCAGGGTGGGTGTCAGGTACCTATTGGCGCTTTTGCTGTACTGCAGCAGAATGAACTTTGGCTGCGTGGTTTGGTCGGACAGTTGGATGGTTCTGAAATTTTACGTTCAGAAATAAGAGGCTCTGCAGAACAAGCCGAGCAGTTAGGAATGCAACTGGCGGAGCAGTTATTGGCGTTAGGCGCAGATCGCATTTTAGATGCGGTCTATCAGCAGGCCTGATCTGCAGTGCAAAATTTCACGCTGGATCCACAACAACCTGTACTGATCACCAGACCAGCAGGCAAAGCGGATCAGTTGCTGGCCAGTTTAGACGAGCTTGCTATTCCCTATTTGTATCAGCCTTTGATCACCACGCAGTTAGTACCATTAAAGGCCAAAACAGGTACTCTGCTGGAGCAGGCTGATAAGGTGATTTTTGTCAGTGTCAGTGCGGTCAGTTGTTTACAACAACAATATGATTGCAAAAACATCACGGCACCTTTAATAGCGGTAGGTACAACTACAGCCACAGTATTGGAAAAATGCAGTGGCCGCGCTGTACTGGTGCCGCAAGATCAGCGTAGCGAAGGCCTGTTGGCCTTACCAGAATTACAGGATGTAGCAGGTAAACATATTGTGATAGTGAGGGGTAACGCAGGTCGTGAGCTGATTAAAAAGGGCTTAATGGAACGGGGGGCTCATATTCAGTATGTGCAAAGTTATCGCAGAGTCCCTTTGCTGCTAGATGGTCAAGGCTTGTCAGACCAGTGGCATCGACAACATATTCAATGTATTGTGGTCACCAGCAACGAAATTTTACAGCTTATTTTTCAGTTATTGCCCAAAGAGCAACATGGCTGGTTACAGCAACAGTTATGGATAATGGTGAGCCCGCGGATGAAAGAAGCCGCTATAGAACTTGGGATCATAGAGTCCCGTATTTTTTTGTCAGCCAGTGCCAATGATCAGGCGTTACTGGAGGCTATTTGCCAGTTAAGAGGAACTTGTCATGACTGATACGCCGGTGGCTGTTACCGCCTCTGAATCTCCACTTCCACATGAGCCGGTTAAAAAAGAACCGATAAAAAATGAAAGGCCAAAAAGTGAAAGCCCAAGGCCTGCTAAAACGGGTCGGGCTGTCGCCTGGCTTTCTTTATTGTTAAATATAGCGCTGGTTGGCGCTATAACTGCTGCTGTCTGGTGGTTGTGGCCACAATGGACGACAGTGCAGCAACAACAGTTGCAACTTCAGCAGCTGCAACAGCAACAAACTGAACAAGCTAAGCTGCAGCTTCAGCAATTGACTGAGCAGGTCCAACAGCAACTAGCTTTGGTCGCGGACCAACAAAAACAGCAGCAAAGCCTGGATCTGCAGCAACAACAGGCCCTGGTTCAGTTGCAACTGGAGAGCAAAAAACAATTAAGCAATGGCCGTACCTGGCAGTTGTGGCAAATTCAGCAGCTGTTGCAATTGGCCGGACAAAAAATCTGGTTAGAGCAAGATATGCCGGCAGCATTACGTTTATTGCAAGGTGCCGAACAGCAATTGGCGTTACTGCAGGACAGCAGCATGCAGCCGTTGCGTCAGGCCATTCAGACTGATTTAGCTGAACTACAAAAAAGCACAGTGCCGGATTTAGCCAAAATTCAGCTGGCTTTAACCAGCTTACGCAAAACTGTGAACGATTTACCTTTGCGCCAAAGTGAACGGGTACTGGATGAAACACCAGTTGTAGCTATCGCGGCAGAGGCTGACTGGCAATCCACCCTGATCCAACACTGGAATTCGTTCTGGCGTTCATTGGTGCATGTGCGCCCGACTCAGCCAGAAGATTTGTCTGTGTTAACTGCAGGTCAGCAACTGAGTTTACGTAACACCTTACAACAGCAGTTGTTACTGGCCGAGCTGGCAGCCATGAAATATCAGCCAGAGCTGTATCAGGCTGCATTGCAGCAGGCTATGGATACCTTGCAGCGTTATTTTGCTGCTGCAGATCCACAAGTCAGTTCGGCATCTGAGCAATTGGTACAACTGGCTGGTTTAGCAGTGGCTTTTCCTGCTCCTGCGGCACTGCAATCCACAGCTGTGCTTGATCAGGTGATGCGTCAGAGCATGGTGGAGAGCAGCCAATGATCCGTTTGCTGATAGTGGTTTTACTGCTGGCTGCTGCCATGTGGGTGGGGCCCTGGCTGACGCAGAATCCGGGTTACCTGATGCTGGTGCTGGGTCCATGGACAGTGGAGATGACGCTGATAGGTTTTGTCATAGTTTTGTTGTTGAGTCTGAGTGTGTTGTGGCTGAGTTTGCGCATTTTACGGCCTTTGTTAGGTTTTCGTAATTGGACCTTAAACCCTTTTCGTGGTCGTCAGCAACGCAAAGCCCGCTTAGCTTTTGAGCAAGCGGCTTTGGCTTTAGCTGCGGGCCGTTTTCAGGATGCTGAGCAGTATTTTGATCGCTCTGACGCTATGCCTGAATTCACTATACTACGCCAGAGTATGGCTTGTTACGCTGCGTTGCAGGCCGGACATGCGACCAAAGCTATGCAGCTCGCTGAGCAACTGGATGCAACCCAGGCTCAGAGTTGTTATGTCAAAGCAGATTTATTGCTGCGTCAGAATCAAGCTGAAGCCGCACTGGAGTTGTTGCAGCTTGCTATGCTGATACCAGCAAATGCGCCTTTATTAGCGCCCTTGTATTTCCAGGCGCTGTTAGCAGCTGGCCATAATATAGAAGTCTTCCATACAGTGCTCAAAGCCATAGAACACAAGTGGTTTACCAAAGCACAGTGGCAAGCGCAGCGTTATCAGATTTATCCGCAGGCCATCCGTAATCTGGCGGCCCGGGGCGTATTTGACGAAAGCAGTGATTATTGGTTGGCCTTGCCGTCGAAAGAACGTAAGTCAATGGCTGCTGTAGTGGGTCGTGTTTGGGCTAAAGTGAAAGCGGGTCAGGTAGAGCAGGCTGAGAAGTTGCTGGTTGATAATCTGGCTTATAGTGACTTGCCATTGGTATGGCCTGTGCTGAAACAAATTCCGCTAAAACGTCATGTGGTATTGCTGCGTAAACAGCTGCAGCACTGGTTACGTGATCACAAAGAAGATGCTGTGCTTTATGCAACGCTTGCCTATTGTGCCGAGCAGGACGGCGAACCTATGCAAGCCGAAATGGCCTGGCAAAAGGCATTACAGTTTCAGCCTGGCCTGAAAATTTGATGTATGTTATCTGAACTATTAACAGGTCTGACACCGGTCCTTGGTGCCAGACCTCGAATCTTGTTGCTCGGCAGTATGCCAGGCGCAGCTTCTCTTCTTGAACAACGTTATTACGCCCATCCGCGCAATTTATTCTGGCCTTTTATGCAGCAGCTGTTTGCTATTCCGACAGAACTGGATTACCAGCAGCGTTGCCAGTTACTGATAGGGCAAGGCATAGCGTTATGGGATGTGATTGCTCACTGCGAAAGAGCTGGCAGCCTGGATAGTGCCATTAAAAAAAGCAGCGTGATTTGTAATGCGATACCGCAATTGCTTGATGCTGAACCGCAGATCCTAAAGATTTGTTTTAATGGCGCCAAAGCAGCAGAAGAGTTTAAACGCCATCTGCTGCCTTTGTTAAAACATCGTACTGATATAGAGTATTTTCAGTTGCCGTCCAGCAGCCCTGCTCATGCCAGTCAAAGCAAAGAGCAAAAGCTGGAATTATGGGCTAAAGCTTTATTGGAATAATTCTTCCAATTCTGATGTGGTTTTGAAGCCGGCTTCTTTGGCAGTAGCTAAAGCAGCTTTAGCCTGCGGGCTGTTTTGTGTCATCAGCTCTATGGCATACCAGCCTAAAGCTGTTGGCTCTTTTTGTTGTTGCAGATAAGTGGCCCAATAAGGTTGCTGCATTGCCCGGACTTTTTGTGCTGTCGTCATGCCATTACGGGCGGCTTGATCCAGCCAGTAGGCGCTGGTCCACTCTTGGGGTAAAGCATGCAAAGGCTTTACATACATTTTATCAGCGGCAAAACTCTGGGGTTTTCCCGAGCCAAAATACTCATCAAAAGGCTCGATACGATAGCTGCCTTGCTGTAATCCGGGAATTATTGTGCCAGTCAGTGCTGGTACAGTGCCTAGCAGTGGTTGAACAGTCTCTATCTGTGAATTTGTATTAACCTGGATCAGCGCTTTGCCAGAGAAGGCCTGCATCGGTAGTCCGAATCCGGTTTTTTTTGTGGCTAAATCGGATACGGTGGGAGGCTGAACTGCAGCCGTGCTTGCTGTCGCATAAACATCATCTTCGCTCTCCAGATAATCAAAGACAGCAGCTGCATGATACTGATGTTCCGCCGAGCCATTTAAAGCTGCAGGCCAAGCGGACTGCTGTAATGAATTGATTAGTCTCACACTCGGCTCTTCTGTGTCATCTGTCTCTTTTAGAGGACGCAAGCTGTAGTCGAGCCGAACTGTCTGAATACTGGCTGCTGGGCCAGGTTTAAATTTCCATTTCCTAATAGCTTTCTCCGATGCTGCAGCAAATACCCCTTCCGGCAGACCTCTTTGTGTTTGTGCAAAGACCACCTCTCCTTCTTTGTCGATTACAAACTGAACAACTGAAAAGCCGGTGATCCCCCTTTTAGCTGCGCCTATAGGGTAGTCAGGCTCTGTTTTTTTATGGGCTATTCTCAGAGGTGAAAGTGGTCTGGGGCCAGGTTCGTTGGCACTGTAAGGAGGTAGTGTGTTGTGCTGGATCTGAGCCAGTAGTAGCATCGCTTGTTGCTTTTGCTCTGGTGTGATTAAAGTTTCTATGTGCTGCAGTGCTTTATCTGTTCCGGATTGCTTCAAATATTTAGCTAGCGAAAAATAAGCATAAGCACGGACTAAATCCTGCGGTTCACCTTGGCCATACAATGCCATCACAGCTAAATTAAAAGCAGCACCACTGTTGCCCAGAGGGAGCAAAGATTCAAACTCTGTTTTTGCCTTATCGTAGTCTTTATTTTTGTAAAACTTAAGCCCTTGCAATAAATCGGCTTGCGTCATGGCCGGTGCTATCAGAAACAGGCTCAGCAATAACTTTCTTAACATTCTTCATTCCAGTGTGTGTTGATGTTTTGATAGCTATGTTATCTGCCGTGCATGTAATGGTAAATCTATTGTTAGGATATTTTGCTGCCATTTTGTACAATCTGGTCCGGCACCGCCAAAACCACAGCACCATCAGGTCGATAAAATCCTGTGATCAGGCATTCTGAGCGAAAGGGCCCTATTTGTTTCACAGGGAAATTTACAACGCCAATCACCTGCTTCCCCAGCAGTTGTTCTTTGCTGTACAGCGCTGTGATTTGAGCGCTGGATTGTTTCACGCCGATGTCAGGGCCAAAATCTACTTTTAGTTTATAAGCCGGTTTTCGTGCTTCCGGAAAATCGGCGACTTCTAGTACTGTACCTACCCGAAGTTCAACCAGTCCAAACTGGTCCCAACTAATTAAATCCATTCGTGTCACTCTGTTGTTAAACAAAGAATTAGCTTGCCATATCCCTGCTTTTTTTGTCATATGTTTTGTAGTGAAAAGTTGCCCCAGTGAAAGTAATTTTATAAAGATATAAAGCTTCGTCTTGACAGAGAAAGCAAAAGCATAAATATTACGTCGGACCACTTATTTAGTGTTAACACTCTATGACTTCTATCCACGCTTGCTCAGTAACATGTGCCCGGACAGCAGCTCCGGCAAATTTGCATGAGTGCTCCAGTGATTACCACCTATCCGAGTGGTTCGACGAATAAATTTATAGCCTTCGAATTTGAAGCTGCAGCTTTGTTGAATGTGCTATCTCGCAACAGTCACATAAGACCACTATGCTCCTGGGACTCAGCTAGCTTGTCGCCTCCCTGCAACTCCAAATACTTTGGGTATAGGCCCCCTCTCTGATCGAATCTTACAGGCAGCTTTGCAGCTGCTGTAACACCATAGCCTTTTTGACCGTTTTAAATCAGATAAAGAAGTAGGAAATTAAAATGAAAGCACCTCTCTTAGGCATGTTTGCGCTGTTATTTTGCAGCCACAGCTTGTGTGGTCATGTTTTGGCGACGAAAAATAATACTCATCCAGATAGTGGCATTTATATTTTAACAGGTTGTAACTACGGCACACGACCGTCAAAACCCAGCAATTTAACCAGCTATATCACAGGCTCAGCCACCGACACTTGTGTCACTTTATCCGATCCGGCTTTGCTCCTAATGGGCGGTGGCGCTGATGTGGACAATGCTTTTAGTTTAAGAGTTGGGCCACATATTCAGGGCGGAAACATCGTAGTGCTGCGCACTGCGGGTACCAATGCGTACAACAGCTATTTGCAGGGTTTAACCAATGCAGCTTCTGTCGAAACTATTATTGTGGATACAGTGACCAAGGCCAATATGGATTATGTGGACTGGGCTATCCGCTCTGCTGAATTTGTCTGGCTGGCAGGTGGTGATCAGTCGGCTTATCTGAATGCCTGGCAAGGTACTAAAGTTCAGGCTGCTATTCAGCATGTGTATGACAAAGGCGGTATAGTAGGGGGGACATCTGCTGGTGATCATGTATTGAGTCAGCATATTTATGACCCAGATGGTGTAGCTGGTGCTATCAGTGCTGAAGCTGTGACAGATTTATGCCATGAAACTATCAATATCAGTACAGCTTTCCTAAATTTCCCTGCGATGCGAGGGGTGATTAATGATACCCACTTCCGTCAACGTGACCGCATGGGCCGCTCTATGGTATTCCAGGCCAAAGTGGGCGCTGCCAGCCGTGTAGTGGCTATTTCGGAAGCGACTTCGTTGTTTGTAAACAGTGTGGGTCAGGGCATAGTGGATGGAACTAATGAAGTTTATGTTCTGAGATCAGATGCTCAGACTCAATATGTTCAAACCAGCTGTGGCTTACCTGTGAAGGTGAATAACCTGCTGCGGTATAAACTGGTGAGCGGCGATCAGTACAACCTGATCAATAACAGTACTTCTATAGTACCAACACGAATCAGTCTGGATGGCAGTACAGCAAGTTTCTATTACACACCAACCAGTCCGTATTAGCGGACAAGGCTGGTGCAATTTCACAACAGCCAAGGGACTGGCTTTATTCTTTTCTTCTTCAAATTGCCGTCAGATTGGCCAGACGAGGCTCCAGACGCTGTTTTAAATCGCCTTCAATCACTACAGCCCGACCGGTCTTTTTATCCAAACAAACAAAAGTAATATTGGCGTCGGCTACTAAAATGTCAGTACCATCCAGCCAGATTTTCTGATGAATGACAGAGCTTTTGGTATTAATAGCGCTGAATTCGGTATCAATACGCAGTTGCTGGCCCATGGTAGCCTGAGCTCTGTAGTTAATATTGATATTGACGATCACCCAGGCCAGACCCAGCTGTTCAAAATGTTCGATATCGCCATGTTGTTCCAGATAACCCCAGCGGGCTTCTTCCAGAAACTCTAAATAGCGGGCATTGTTGACGTGCTGATAACCATCCAGGTGATAACCCCGGACTTTAATAAAAGTGTGATGTAACATAAAACTCTCTGGTTGGACCTGTTTGGGCCATAATGCCATAAATTTCGTTTTGGGTTAATGAGGTTTTTCTAGCTCGAGACTGAGATTTTTTTGGTCTGCTGCGCTGGATTCAGTAGAATGAGCGCACTTTGGTTATTTGGTGCTTTTATGCGTTTGTTACAGCAGCTCTCTGCTAAACCCTATTCCACTTTTGCATTGGATACACAACTTGCCGAATTGGTTGAGTTGGACTCATTGGCTGAATTAATGGCGTATCAGCCTGCAGTGGTTCCTATAGTGTTGGGTGAAGGCAGCAACAGTATTTTCCTGAGCGATCAAACTCAGACCATTTTACGTTATTTAGCCAAAAGCCGGACTGTGTTGGCAGAAGATGAAAAGCAAGTACAACTGCATATAGAAGCAGGGGATAACTGGCATCAATTGGTGAGCTGGACTGTAACTCAGAGCTGGTGGGGATTAGAAAATCTGTCGTTAATACCTGGTAGCGTAGGGGCGGCACCAGTGCAAAACATAGGTGCTTATGGTGCTGAGCTGGCAGATTGTTGTGACTATGTCGATTTTTTTCATTGGCAAAGCCGTGAAGTGCAGCGTTTAAGCAAAAGCGACTGTGGGTTTGGCTATCGCGACAGTATTTTTAAAACCGGACTGGCGGGTTGTGGCCTGATAGTCGCTGTGGGGCTGACGTTAAAAAAACAAGGTCAACCTAAAGTGGGCTACAAAGGGTTGGAGCATTTAAATCAGCACAGTTCTGTTACTGAAGTAGCAGAAGCTGTTATTGCTGTGCGTCAATCCAAGTTGCCTGATCCTGCTGTCTTACCTAATTGCGGCAGTTTTTTTAAAAACCCAGTGGTCAAACATGCTGTATTTGAAGCTATTCAACAGTCTTACCCTGCAATGCCGTTTTATCCACAAGCTAATGGCTTGGTTAAACTGGCGGCTGGCTGGCTGATAGAACACACTGGATTAAAAGGTCAACGTATTGGCGATGTCGGCTGTTATGAAAAACAAGCGCTGGTGCTGGTGAATTTTGGTCAGGGGACAGCCTCAGAATTACAAAAAATGGTAGCCCTGATACAGCAAAAAGTCCTGGCACAATTTAAGGTGCAGCTCGAACCTGAGGTGCGTTTACTTGGCCTGTGAACAGCGTAAAATTTTACCTCATAGCCTGATAGTCCAGCGTCAACTGGTGCATTATCTGGCCGATGGCGCTTTGTGTTCAGGCCAGTGGCTGGGTGAGCAATTGGGCATTAGCCGCACTGCTGTCGCTAAACACATAGAGCAATTACAGCACTATGGTCTCGACCTATACAAAATTAAAGGCAAAGGCTATCGTCTTGCGCAACCAGTACAATTACTTGACGCTGCATTGATTAAACAGCAACAGCAGCAACAAGCGCCTGTTTGGGTGCAGTCTGTAACAGACTCCACCAACAGCCAGCTCATGCAAAAACTCAAAGACGGGGTAGTGCCGGAAAAAGGCGCTGTGCTGGTGGCTGAAGCTCAGACTGCAGGCCGTGGCCGACGGGGTAAACAATGGTTTTCACCTTTCGGCTGCAATTTGTATTTTTCAATGTACTGGCAATTGGAGCAAGGTATTCAGGCTGCTATGGGCTTAAGTTTAGTGGTAGGCCTTGCAGTAGCAAAAGTGTTGCAACAGCAATGGCAATTGCCAGTGCGGCTGAAATGGCCAAATGATTTGTATATAGAGCATAAAAAACTCGGTGGTATTTTAGTCGAACTGGCAGGGCAGACTCACGCACAATGTGATGTGGTGATAGGTTTGGGTTTAAATATCCGTATGCCGGATCAGACTGATAAAGTAGTCGATCAACCTTGGTCCGATTTAACTTCGGCTTTAGGCCAGCACATCGACCGAAATTTGCTGGTAGCTTTATTACAGCACCAGTTGGTAAAAGAATTACAACACTTTAGCCAGCAGGGCTTTACGGATTACGTCCAGCAGTTTAATCAATTGGATCAATTTGCTGGTGAGCAAGTGATTTTATCCAGCGGTAGTCAAACTATTAGTGGTCTTTGTGCTGGTGTCGATGCGCAGGGTGGGCTGGTGCTGGATATCGGCGGCCAAAAGCAAAGCTTTTATGGCGGTGAACTTAGCTTAAGAAAGGCGCTTTGATGGAATTATTACTGGATATTGGCAATAGCCGCAGCAAAGCCTGTTTGCATAATTCAGGCAATCTTACGGAAATACAACTGGAAGACATCAGCGCAGAACAGTGGTTGTCAGTCAATGCAGTATATTGTTCTAGTGTGGCGGCGGACAGCAGAGTGTCGGCACTACGCGAGCGCGTTCCTCTTGCTATTCCTTTTATTCAAATTCATAGCGAAGCACAAGCCTTTGGCATTACTAATAGTTATATGCAGCCACATTTATTGGGTGTTGACCGCTGGCTGGCATTAGTCGCTGCAGCTGAGTTATACCCAAATTTAGATCTATTAGTAGTTGACGCAGGCACAGCTTTAACTATTGATTGGTTAAATGCTGCAGGTCTTCACCAAGGTGGTTGGATTTTAGCAGGGCAAAAACTACAGCAAGAAGCTGTACTGAGTAAAACTGCCAAAGTATTTTCAGCAGAGCTTGAAACAGAGCAGTTGTCACCAGCAACAGATACGGCGACAGCTTTATATCAAGGAGCCATAGCCGCTTTAGTGGGGGCTATTCGGCAGGCCTACGCAATTAAAGCAGCACAACGGATTATTTTAACGGGTGGCGACGCTTTGCTACTGCAAAAATACCTGAGCGATTTACCTGTTGAGCTCGAATCCCGACTGATCTTTCAGGGATTAGCCCGTTATATTCAACCGAATTGACCGTTTTGTGTACTTATTGAGCACTCAGGTCAGAAATTATAAGTTTTTTTTTATTTCCTGTTGCGTGGGGTGGGGCATTCCACTAGAATTCGCACCCACTGACGTAGTGCCGCTTTAGCTCAGTTGGTAGAGCAACTG
>NZ_RZUF01000039.1 GCF_004005375.1 Rheinheimera sediminis
AAGTAGTGACAACTATCCTGCCAGAGCGGGATAAGCCTCGGGATGGTTATTTGTCTTTGGATAATAAGTAAAAATGGCAAAAAATATATTCACGGAGATTGAAGTGACACCAAATGCTTATAATCGGGTAACCGGAGGTTTCTAGCTTCCAGTCCCCACAGCACCCTGCATGCGGATCCGCACAGGGCATTTCACTCAGAGTAGTGACGCTTTGCAATACACCTTCTCTGGCACACTGACTTTTCAGCAGAATGATGAAATTGTCAGTATTGCCCTCTTGCTGATAAGACACACCAACTATATTTAACCAAGTGATTTCAAAGTGCAGAATTCAACGCTTTTAGCCAACTGAAAAATAAACACTTTTGTTTGTAAGGAGTAGTAACACTTCATTGCTTTAGCTGCTCTTTTCAGCTAAACCTGTGGTGAGTTAAATTGATGAAAAAAGGAACTTGGATGAAGGTATTGGCAGGCTTAATCCTCTTTTGGCTCAGCTATTTAACTTCCGCCGACTCTTTGCGCATTGTCAGCAGTGAGTTTGTGCCGCACAACGGTCAGGATTTACCAGAGCAGGGCTACGCTATCCAGATGCTCAGAGAGATTTTTGCCAGTCAACAACAAGAAGTTCATTTTGAGTTTTTACCCTGGCCCAGAGCTTTACTGCAGGCAAAAGAGGGTGAGGCTGTGGCAGTTGTTACTATCTGGCACAGTGCTGAGCGGGCCCAGTATCTGAATTATCCTACACCTTTGTACTCGAACAAAGTCATGCTGTATCACAATAAACAGAACCCAGTCGTATTTACACAGCTGGACGCACTACCTGTAACTAAGCTTAGATTGGGTATGGTTCGTGGCTACAGCTATCCTGAAGTCATAGAGAAACTTCCCTTTGACAGGGTAGAGGTAAATACAGATCTGGAATCACTCAAAATGCTGGCTTTAGGCAGGGTAGACCTTGTGGTTTGCGAACAACAGGTCGCAGAGTACCTACTGAAAACTGAACTGACTTCTTACAGCACTATAGAAACCACAGGCGCCCCACTGGAAGAAAAGCCTATGTATATTGCCTTTTCGAAAGCGCATCCGCAGGCCGAACTATTGCAACAAAAATACGAACAAGGCTTGCAACTGTTGAAGCAGCAAAAACGCCTTGAGTTATTGCAGCCCAACTATTAATTCAGCTGCACTTTTTATCCTAAGTTCTGGCCTTGCCGCTGAAACAATACCAGATGGTCCAGCTCCAGCCTGATACCTATGCGGCTTTGCAGCTGATGATCGTGATGGCTTGGCGCTAAACAATACACCTGCTCTGCGCCTTCTAGTTCCAGACTATATAAAATATGCGACCCCCGGAACGACTTGCCCACCACTTTGGCAGTAAAACCACTTTCGTCGTCATGCACTATATCGTCCGGCCTGACCAACAGATCCACAGTTGCGCCTGATGTAAATTCCGACTCTGTTTGGGCAAACACACCTAAAGCTGTGTACACCTGATGATCTGCCAATACTTCGCCTTTGAGTAAAGCGCCGTGACCCACAAAGTCAGCTACAAACCTGTTGGCAGGCTGATGGTACAACTCATAGGCACTGCCCCACTGCTGCAGTTTGCCATGTTGCATCACGCCTATCTGATCAGCCATGGCAAAAGCTTCAAACTGATCATGAGTCACCATTAAAGCGCTAATGCCACGCTGTTTGATAATGCCACGAATATCCTGTGCTAAAGCTTCACGTAAGTCGGCATCTAAGCCAGAAAAAGGCTCATCCAACAGCAAGACTTCGGGCTCTGGTGCTAAGGCTCGGGCTAAAGCCACCCGCTGCTGCTGACCACCAGAGAGCTGATGCACATAACGCTCGCCGAGAGTGGGCAAACCTACTAAAGCCAACAGATCTGCCACTATTTGTTGCTGCTGTGCTTTTGGCTTCTTCTTCACACCAAAAGCTATATTTTGCGCCACTGTCAGGTGTGGAAAGAGCGCAAAGTCCTGAAACACCATACCAATACGGCGCTGTTCAGGATTAACCAACTGATCAGGCTTTGACAGAACTACACCAGCCAATACAACGGATCCTGTTTGCACAGGTTCAAAACCTGCAATAGCACGTAATAAACTGGTTTTACCGCAACCAGAGGGTCCTAACAAACAGCCTATCTGGCCCTGTTGCAAACTAAGGCTGACATCCTTAACCACAGTGGCCGGGCCATAAGCTATGGAAACCTGATCTAATACCAGCATTTACTTTGCACCTCTGTTAGACCTATCCAAAGCACGGGACAGCAGGATCACCGGAATTAAACCTATCAGTACTATGGCAAGGGCTGGCAAAGCC
Organism: Rheinheimera sediminis; assembly: GCF_004005375.1. GTDB lineage: Bacteria > Pseudomonadota > Gammaproteobacteria > Enterobacterales > Alteromonadaceae > Pararheinheimera. Next base: position 2,335 of record NZ_RZUF01000039.1, read on the forward strand.
GCATCGGCCAGCCGTTCGTCTGAAGCCAGCTCGTAAGTACGTACCGACAAGGTATTAAAGTTAAAAGGCCGCAGCAATAAAGTGGCGGGCAACTCTTTTAACACGTCAACAAACACCAGCAATAAAGCACTGAGTACCGAAGCGCGCAATAAGGGCAGGTGCACACGTTTTAACACCCCAATCGGGCTTTCGCCTAAACTACGGGCAGCGTTATCCATTGAAGGCGTAATTTGCATCAGGCCGGCCTCCACACTATGCAAAGCTACGGCGATAAAGCGCACCGAATAGGCCAGCACCAGCGCCACTAAAGTGCCGGACAGCAATAAACCCGTACGAATGCCAAATTGCTGCTCGGCCCATAAATCAATGGAATTATCCAGGGCTGCCAGCGGCAACATCACACCTATAGCTATTACTGTGCCCGGCAAGGCGTAACCCATAGAAGCAATACGCACAGGCAACGCCAATGACCAGTGGCCGGATAAGCGTTTGGCATAAGCAAAACTCAAGGCCAGACTGACAGTGACCAGCGCTGTTAAGGCTGCCAGAGAAAAACTATTGATTAAAAGCTGAATAAAGTCAGCCGAGAACAACTGCTCTAACCTGTCACTGGCCCAACCCAGCAGCTGCAACGCCGGCAAGACAAAACCTAAAAGCACAGGCACTAAACACAGCAATAACAAAGCTAATCCTGCTACACCTGTTAGTGGCTGACGAGTGGGCTCCTGCTGTTTTTGGCCTTGCTGATAAAACTTCAGTTTGCGTCTGGACCACTGCTCCAGATAGAGCAGCAACAACACAAAACTGCACAACAGCGCCGACAATTGCGCAGCGCCGAGCTGATTGCCCATACCAAACCAGGTACGAAAAATACCAGTGGTAAAGGTGGTAACGCCAAAATACTGCACTGTGCCATAGTCGGCCAGAGCTTCCATCATCGCCAGTGCAGCTCCGGTTAAGATAGCTGGGCGAGCCACAGGCAAAGCCACTTTCCAGAAATGCTGGCGTGGCGTTAAACCTAAGGTACGGCTGGCTTCGAGTAATGAGCCCGATTGCTGGCGAAAAGCAGTGCGGGCCAGCATATAAACATAAGGATAAAGCACCAGCGACAACATCAGAATAGCGCCGGGCAAAGAGCGGATTTCAGGGAAATAATAATCGCCGTACGACCAGCCAAACCAGAGCCGCAGCTGGCTTTGCACAGGCCCGGCAAAATCTAATAAACCTGTATAGCTGTACGCCATAATATAGGCAGGTATCGCCATAGGCAGCAACAATAACCACTGCACCACAGAGCGCCCGACAAACTGATAACGCGCTACAGTCCAGGCCGTTAAAGTACCAATGCCAGCGCTCAGCACACCCACCCCCAAAGCCAACAGCAGGGAGTTAGTGACATAGTCGGCCAGCACAGTATCAAACAGGTGAGCCCAAAGTTCAGGCTGAGGAGTAAACAAAGATCCAAGCACCACCAGCACGGGCACAGCCAATAGCAAGGCAAACACTGTTACAGTCCGGCTGAATAACGGGCTCGTCAAACGAAATATGTCCTTCTCAAAAAAACGTTACTCTAAGAAAACGTAGGGGCGACCTTGATGGTCGCCCTTCTATAGTTATAACACTGAATACGCAGGGGAATCATTTCCAGCCAGCTTTATCCATCACCTGAATAGCCTTAGCGTTCAATTCGCCTAAGGTCGACAATTGTAACTGGTCTGCCTTAAATTGCCCAAAAGATTCAAGTCGTTGGCTCCACTTTACTCCCTGTACTACAGGGTACTCGTGGTTCACTTCAGCGTACCAGCTTTGTGCTTCAGGTTTCACCATATATTCCAGCAACTTCACTGCTTCAGCTTTGTTTGGTGCATATTTAGCCACACCAGCGCCTGAGATGTTGATATGAACACCACGGTCTTGCTGATTTGGCCAAAAAACCTTTACCGCTTCAGCTGCAGCTTTGTCGCCGGCTTCATCAAACATACCACCTAAATAGTAAGTGTTAGCAATGGCGATATCACAAACACCAGCAGCTGCCGCTTTGATCTGATCGCGGTCACCGCCTTTAGGTGGCTGAGCGAAGTTTTTGACAAAACCATTGGCCCAGGCCTGAGTTTTTTCTTCACCTAACTGAGCTATTAAAGCCGCAACCATCGACTGGTTATAAATATTGTCGGAAGAGCGGATACAGATTTTGCCTTTCCATTTTGGGTCAGCCAAATCTTCGATAGTGCTTAACTGTTCTGGTTTTACTTTACCAGGCACGTACATCACTGGGCGCGCACGCATAGTTAAACCAAACCACTGTTGCTCTGGGTGACGTAAGCTGGCCGGAATAGCATCGGTCAACAAATTAGAATCCACAGCCTGCAATAAACCTTGAGTTTCAGCACGGTATAAACGGCCGACATCAGTGCTGATTAATAAGTCTGCAGGGCTGTTACGGCCTTCACTTTGCATCCGGCTGATCAGTTCATCCGGCTTACCGGTGATTAGGTTTACTTTAATGCCGGTTTCTTTGCTAAATTTATCCAGCATTGGCTTAATCAGTTCTTCCTGACGGCCAGAATACACATTCACTTCTGCTGCCTGAACTAAAGCAGCTGCAGACAAAGCCACTGCAACTAAAGATTTTTGCCACAATTTCATCGGATACTCCGTTGAGGTTCACTGAAAGTTGCCGCAGTATAGCCACAAACAAGAACCATTCTCAAATAACAAAAGCAATTTTCCTGCAAATTGTCGCTTTTAAAGGTTAAAACGGACCCGCTGAATTCGTTATTTATACGCATGGAGTGAACTATAAGCAGACACGGCTTGTAACAAGTGTTGACGCAAATTGAGCTGTAAGTTGTTGCTGATGCAGGAAAACTACTCTAATTTGAATGCTTATGGTAAACCCAGACAAACAGCTGTTATTTGTTAGTCATCCGGAGCTGGTATGGAGCCTGAAATACAAGCAAAATTTGCCACTTATCCTTTAGAAGCGCAAAAGCAGCTTGAATATGTACGCGGCCTGATTTTTACTCTGGCAGCAGAAAATGCCTTGGGTACAGTGGAGGAAACTCTTAAGTGGGGTGAAGCCAGCTACCAGGTCAAAGGCGGCAGCCCAATCCGGATAGACTGGAAAGCAAAAACTCCGACTGTGATTCAGATCTATTTCCATTGCCAAACCAGTCTGGTTGAAACCTTCAGAGAGATATACCGGGATGAATTTAGCTATGAAGGAAAAAGAGCACTGGTGCTGCCGTTAAATACGGCGATAAAAACGGGGCCATTAAGTCATTGCCTGCAGCTGGCATTAAAATACCATAGCCTGAAACACCTTCCGCTACTTGGGGCATGAGGCATTAAGTATGAATAGTCTCATCCTTGCCCACATTGAAGCCTTTATAAAAAGGACCTCAATACCACAATTGAACCTTGCTCTTTGGCATAACGGCGAGCTTTACGAGGCTTCTTTTGGCTGCAATAAGCAGCCAGGAATCGATGTATTTGAGATAGGTTCAATAGGAAAAACTTTTACAGCCACATTACTCGCACTTTTGGTTGAAAATAAGTCGGTCAATTTAACGGATAAAATTGAAAAATTTCGACCTGATTTGCCGTTTGCCAAAGACATCACCTTATTAGATTTAGCTACCCACACATCTGGTCTGCCATCCTACCCAATGGCCGGATTGATGTTTTCACATGCAAAGTTTGTCGCCACTGTTAGTAACTTTCGCAAGGCTGACTACGAGCGTTTTTTAAATAACATTAAAAAGCCATTAAACACAGGACGTTTTGAGTATTCAAATTTAGGTATGGCACTGCTTGGAAATATTTTAGCTGAACAGTTAGGTGTATCCTACGAAGAAGCAATTAAACAGCACCTGCTGCTACCTCTGGGTATGGTTGATACCCATGTATCGCCAGTTGCCTATCATCCTCATCGTTTAGCGAAAGGACACAGCGGTAGCGGAAAAACAGTAGCTGACTTTTATTGGAGCTGCATGGAACCTGCTGGTGTATGGCGATCCACAACCAGAGATATGCTGTTGTACCTGAAAGCTCATTCAGGCCATGCAGGAAAAGCCTGGCAAAATGTATTAAACAAAACCACATCACCGATTTTTACTGACCCCAAACTGCGAAATCAGGGCTTAGCCTGGCAACTTGAGAATACCGATGAGCTTGGGCATTTTGCCTGGCATAATGGACGTACTTTTGGACAACAATCAGTCGTCATCTGTTTAAAAGATAAAGAGAGCGCAATAGTAGTTTTAAGCAACAAAGTGCCTAAGTTTTGGCAAAACTTCTTTACCAAATATAGCCTTGAAGTTCTATCCATAGATATTTTGCAGTCATTGCTAAAAGCCGACAAGTAGCTTCACCAACTGGACATTTTTGAGATTCAATAGCTTGCTATAAATGTGCAATGAATTTCAAAACACTGATTCAGGCTTTAACTTCAAAACCTGATCATATAAATGCTGTGCTTGCTGATTGGGTAGTGCTGCCAGTGTGACTGTGCCATTGGCCGTACTGAATTGAACCTGCACCAGTTGCTGCCGATGGAAAAACAAGGATTGCAGCAGTTGTACCTTTTGTACCTGCCGCAGTGGCAATACCTGCCAGAATTGGCCAAGGCCACCATGCCACAAGTACAACACCTGATCCTGCACACAGAATCCATGCCAACGACGGTAGGCCCACAGATCCGTCAGCAGCCACAATACGGCAGCAAGCAGCAGCAGAGCGCCAGTGCTAAAAGCGACAACTCCGGTTTGCCACAGAACAACAGACAGCAAACTCAGTAATACGGCAATAATGCCTCTGACCAACAACAAGCGTTGGAAATAAGCAGGTACATAGCGCTGCAAAGGCAACCGCTGAATGTCAGATAAAGCTAAAAGCTGCTGTGCCTGCAATTGCTGATTAATGTCATCGCCAGTTTGCCCCAATAACACAAACTTACTGCTCTGTTCCTGAGAATTAGTAAAGCCATGAAAAACCAGCGAAAAATGACCGAAAACACGGGCCAGCCATGGCTGTCGTACTGTGAGCATCTGCACTCGTTTCGCTTTGATCCGCTGCGACTTTTTCAGCACAGCCCCCTGGGTCAATTCTAATTGTCGCTCATTACGTAAAAAACGCTGAGGATAGAGCGATATCAAAGTCATCAGCAGCAACACCAAGGCTATCAGCAGCAGAACGCTCAGGCTTGCCACTAGTTGTACTTCAAAACTCTGCTGCAGCCCGAATTGTTGCAACACCTCACGGCCCTGCGCAAACAGGCGTTCAAACAGCTCATCGTCCAATTGCGACTGCACCGCGCCCAAGACAGCCAGCAACGGCAACCACAAATGTTTGTTGTATAAGGTTGCAAGCCAGATCCGAAAAAATGGAGTGGAAGGCACTGTCTGCTCAACCTGCACATCCCCTTGCAACAAAGCAAGTTGCTCTGACGTCAGACCGGTCAGATAAAACTCTTGTTGTTGGCTGCCTGCACTATCCAGACTAACTGTAAATAGCTGCAGCGGCCGGAAGTAGAAGGGTTGCTGAATTTGCAGCTCCTGAATTCGAGATTTTGCTAATAGCAGATGTTCTTTTTGCAGCACGCCGCGCCGTAACTCTACACCTTGGCTTGACACCCTAAACAAGGTGTAGCGCCAGCTCAGAAATGCACTGCCCAAAACCAACAGTGCCAGCGCTGAGATCCAATAGGGAGCATAGGTCTGAAAACTACCACTGAAAGTCAAATAAGCACCACCAATGATTACACCAATCCATTGCACCACAGCTTTTACCAGCAGCGGCACTAGTGCCCAGATGGAACTGCGTTGCCAATCTTCAGCTGTAGCAAGCTGTCCTGGTATCTCAGTGTTCAGCATCAGCATCTCCACGTGGGATCAATAAACTAAGCTGCTCACTCAGCGCCTGCGCTAGCCCATAGTCGATATCCGCCAGCACTGCTTCCGCATCCAAACCGCCTGCTGTATAGACTTTCAGAGTGGCCAGAGCAAAGCGTTTTTGTAGTGGCCCCTGGCTGATAGTGACATGCTGCACTCTATGCAGCGGGATCAGCGCAGCTTTGCGCCAAAGCACGCCGGATTGCAGTAAAAAATCCTGAGTACGGAGTAAAAATCGCGTGTGCCGGATGTCCAATGGTAACCAGAACCAACTAGCCAAAAATACCAGTGCTGTCAGGGCCCAACAGAGTGGCAATAACAAAAATGGCCAGCCTGAGTCCCACCACCACTGTGCAATAAGTAATGAGACTACCACAACCAGCAAAGTCAGCAGCCTGCTGCAACGTCTTTTGGTTAGGGCCTGTGCAGGTAATAACAACCACTGATCTGGTAAAGGACCGGACAAACATTGGTCGTCCAGAAACCCGGCATCAAGCAGCTGATTGGTCATGGCAAAGTCTCCTTGTTTTTAGTAGCGCCAGCATAACGCAAAGGCATCAAGCAAGGCGAACTCAGGTTGTAACTAAATTTAAGTTTACATATGGAAAAACGCATATATCATATTAGATATGATTTTCCATATATAAGGTATTTGGCCATGCTACTTCACCCAATCACCTTTTTTAAAGCCTTATCCGACGAAACCCGGCTACGTTGTTTGTTGCTTATTCAGCAGGAACAGGAGCTTTGTGTTTGCGAGCTGGTGGCCGCTTTAGCAGACAGCCAGCCCAAAATCTCCCGTCATTTGGCCCAGCTACGCCGCGATCGCATTTTGCTCGATCGCAAACAGGGTTTGTGGGTCTATTACCGTTTAAATCCTGAACTGCCAGACTGGGCTTTGTTGTGTCTGCAACAGACAGCAGCAGCAAATTCTGGTTGGCTCGAGTTGAACCAACAGCAATTATGCATGATGGGCGACAGACCAGAGCGGCAAAAAGGCTGTTGCTAAATAAAACTACAGCATCAACATGGAGCGACACCAATGGGATTATTTGAACGCTATTTATCGGTCTGGGTTGGGCTTTGTATTCTGCTGGGAGTGGCTTCGGGTTCATTGATCCCAGAGCTGTTTAACGCAGTGGCCTCTTTAGAATATGCCAGTGTGAACCTGGTGATAGCCCTGTTTATCTGGGTGATGATTTACCCCATGATGGTGCAGATTGATTTTTCTGCCATCAAACAAGTGGGCCGTGAACCCAAGGGTTTAGTGCTGACCTTAGTCATAAACTGGCTGATTAAACCTTTTACCATGGCCTTACTCGGCTGGTTATTTTTCCGTGTGTTATTTGCTGATTGGGTGGATGCACAAACGGCCACTGAATATATAGCGGGTATGATTTTACTCGGCGTAGCGCCCTGCACTGCCATGGTGTTTGTCTGGAGCCAATTAACCAAAGGTGACGCCAACTACACCCTGGTCCAAGTGTCAGTGAACGATCTGATCATGGTGTTTGCTTTTGCTCCTATCACAGCGCTGCTGCTGGGCGTGTCGGATATCAGCGTGCCCTGGCCCACTTTGGTATTGTCTGTACTTTTGTATGTGGTGCTGCCTTTGGTTGCAGGTGTATTGACCCGAAAAAAACTGCAACAAAACCCCAACCCGGATGCTTTGCCAGAGTTTTTGGCCCGGATTAAACCCTGGTCTGTATTGGGTTTGCTGGCCACAGTAGTACTGCTATTTGGTTTGCAGGCCCCTACTATTTTGAGCCAACCTGTCGCCATAGTGCTGATCGCTATTCCGCTGCTACTGCAAACTTACGGTATTTTTGCTTTAAGTTATTACAGTGCCTGCAAGCTGAAATTGCCTCACAACATAGCAGCACCAGCCAGCATGATAGGCGCTTCTAACTTTTTTGAATTGGCGGTGGCTGTGGCCATTTCGTTATTTGGCCTGCACTCAGGTGCTGCTTTAGCCACAGTGGTCGGTGTACTGGTAGAAGTGCCAGTGATGTTGTCGCTGGTGTGGTATGCCAATAAAACCCGCCGTTATTTTCCAAATTCAAACGTAGCGAAGGACACTCAAGCATGACACATCCATTTGATTTATTACCGCTGACCGCAGGCGGCGGACTTATTTTTACACCTTGCCCTGGTACCAAAGGCGTGGATTTAGCCAGCGCAGTGCAGCAGTTAAAAGCAGCAGGTACCCAGGTGTTGTTAACCCTGATGCCCACAGCTGAAATGCAGCTGAACAATGCAGAACAACTACCAGAGCTTTGTGCAACAGCCGGCATTCAGTGGTTTCAACTGCCTATTGCCGACGATCATGCGCCTGAGCAAGACTTTCAGCAGAACTGGCCAGCAGCCTCTGCAGCAGTACTGCCGCTGTTACAAGCAGGTGGCATAGTGGCTATTCATTGCAAAGGCGGCTCGGGCCGCACAGGTTTAGTTGCAGCTCAGCTGTTGCTGGAACTGGGTCATAGCAAAGCAGAAACTCAAGCTTTAGTGCAGGCTTTGCGGCCTTACGCACTGACCTTAGCCCCACATCAGGCGTATTTTCAAAGCCTTGCCGAACAATCGGCTTAACCGGACTTTTAGCGGAGACACAGAGTATGCAAAGAATTAAAGTAGGTATTAATGGTTTTGGCCGTATCGGCCGTTTGGCGCTACGTGCAGCTTTTGACTGGCCAGAATTTGAGTTTGTGCAAATCAACGATCCGGCCGGTGACGCTGCTACTTTTGCCCATTTACTGAATTTCGACTCAGTGCATGGCCGCTGGTTAAATCAGGCCGAAGCTGAAGGCAATACCGTCATTATCAAAGGCCAGCGTATTGCGGTTACGCACAATAAAGCCATCAACGACACCGACTGGTCAGGTTGTGATGTCGTCATTGAATGCTCGGGCAAAATGAAAAGTTCAGCCCAGCTGCAGGCCTATTTGGATCAAGGCGTCAAACGTGTAGTGGTCAGCGCTCCGGTAAAAGAAGCCGGCGTATTAAACGTGGTGATGGGAGTTAATCATCAGTTGTTTGACGCTGCAGTGCATAAAATAGTCACAGCGGCCAGTTGCACCACCAACTGTCTGGCGCCTGTAGTCAAAGTGATCCACGAAAAGCTGGGCATTAAACACGGTTCTATCACTACTATTCATGATTTAACCAATACTCAGTCTATTTTGGATACACCGCATAAAGACTTACGCCGTGCCCGCGCTTGTGGCAGCAGCCTCATTCCCACTACCACAGGTTCAGCTACTGCTATTACTGAAATATTCCCTGAGCTAAAAGGCCGCTTAAATGGTCATGCAGTGCGGGTACCGCTGGCGAATGCCTCACTTACCGACTGCGTCTTTGAAGTAGAACGTGCCACTACAGCAGAAGAGGTAAACGCCTTTTTAAAAGCAGCTTCACAGCAGGAACTAAAAGATATTCTGGGCTACGAAGAACGGCCTTTGGTCTCAGTGGATTATAAAACTGACCCACGTTCCAGCATTATTGATGCATTGTCGACTATGGTGATTAACGGCACACAGGTGAAAATTTATGCCTGGTACGATAACGAATGGGGTTACGCTAACCGTACAGTGGAGTTAGCGAAATTAGTTGGTTTATCCGACAAAGCTTAAACAAGGGTACTTGGGTTCTTAGCAAACAGGAAAAGTAAAATGCAGACAGCACTGAAGCAATATATGGTAGTCACAGGCAACTACTGGGCTTTTACCCTGACAGACGGCGCTTTGCGTATGCTGGTGCTGCTGCATTTTTATAAACTGGGCTACAGCCCTTTAGAAATCGCTTCGTTATTTGTGTTTTACGAGCTGTTTGGTGTGCTGACTAACCTGTTTGGGGGCTGGCTGGGCGCTCGTATTGGCCTGAATAAAACCATGAATATAGGGCTGTTTTTACAAATAGCAGCGCTGTCGATGTTATTGGTTCCTGCAGAATGGCTGCCTGTACCGTGGATCACTGTGCCTTGGGTGATGGCCGCTCAAGCACTCTCTGGTGTTGCCAAAGACTTAAATAAAATGAGCGCCAAAAGTTCCATTAAGTTATTGGTACCGCAGGACTCCCAAAGCAAACTTTATCAATGGATAGCCGTGCTGACAGGGTCAAAAAATGCACTGAAAGGGGTTGGCTTTTTTATCGGTGGTTTTTTACTGACTCAAATCGGCTTTCAGGGCGCTGTGGCAGTGATGGCAGGCGCTTTAGCTCTGGTGTGGTTACTAAGTTTAGTTTTGCTGAAGAAGGACTTAGGTAAAAGCAGTTACAAGCCCAAGTTTAAAGACATGCTGTCGAAAAGTGGCCCTATTAATTTGTTATCAGGGGCGCGTTTATTTTTGTTTGGTGCGCGCGATTTATGGTTTGTCATCGCACTGCCGCTGTTTTTAGCCCAGCAACTGGCCTGGAGCCAGCAGGCCATAGGTACTTTTCTGGCGCTGTGGATTATTGGTTATGGTCTGGTGCAAAGTTTAGCGCCATTCATTACTGGCAAGCGCTCTGGCAAAATACCGGGGCGTTGGGCTGCTGTGGGTTGGGCTTTTGCGCTTTGTATTATTCCGGCACTATTGGCCAAACTCTTACCTTTGCCCTTCCCAACTGAAACGCTGTTAGTCTCTGTATTGCTGTTGTTTGGCGCTGTATTTGCGGTGAATTCGTCCTTGCATAGCTATTTGATAGTCAGCTACGCCAAAGCCGATGGTGTCTCACTGGACGTGGGTTTTTATTATATGGCCAACGCCATGGGCCGCTTAATTGGTACTGTGTTGTCAGGCTATTTGTATCAAACCCAAGGCTTAGAAGCCTGCCTGGTCTGGTCCAGCGGTTTTATTCTGGCAACTGTGGTTTTATCGTGTTTTTTGCCAAAGGCGAAAGAGGAACAGAAAAGCAATGCTCCTATTTAACCAAAACTGGTCCGCACATCAGCTATGGTGATAAAGAGTTTGTGTTCATTATCTTCAAAACAGCGAAAGCCATACTTTTGATAAAAACCTTTGGCGCCGTCTTTTGCATCCACAATAATGATAGGGAAACCTACTGCATCACTGGCTTGCAGTAGTTTTTTAAGTGCGTCAATCAACAACCACTCACCTATTTTCTGACCTTTATATCTTTCATCCACTGCTAGTCGTGCGATCAGCCCACCCGACGTTGAAGACTGGTGTTTTTTCTGCAGTGGTGCCGGAAGACTTTGTGTATCGATCGGAATCATGGTCAGAGTATAAAAACCAACAATGTGTTGCGGGTTAGCTTTATCTTCAAGCACAAAAGTACGGGTATTGTCTTTTTTACTTTGCTGACTGGCCATGACTTTTAAGTAGTTGTTTAACGCATCAATACCACAGTTAAATCGATTTCTGTCGTGCTTCGATTTATCCAGTAATACACTTTGCATTATTGAACTTTGCCTTCATAACGTGCAAAAGCTGCAGCCAGATGAGGATGTACAGTCGCTGGGCTATCAAGAGCGTCCATCAATAACATGGCATCACGCTGAGAAAGCTTCAGAGCTTGCTCACGCTCAATGATTTGTTTGGCTTTCTCAACAGCCGCACTGAGCACAAAGGAATTGATGCTCGAAACCCCAGATATCGCTGCAGCTTTAGACAGCAAGTTTTGAGTTTCAGCATCAACCCGAGCCGTGATTCGAGGTGGTGTAGTCGTCATAATTTGTTACCTCCGTGCCAAAATGGCACTTTGGGAGATTATCTGCTTCTATTGATAAAAGATCAAGCTGAGTGCCAAATTGGCACAATCTATCGAACTCCGAGTATCAAACTCAGTACATGAAACCTGCATTGATTTAAACAGAATGCGGTGTGGTGTTTAAATCGCGGGTTAGAAGTTGCCACCAGATAAAGGGGTCATGCTAAGGTGAAGATATAGAACTCAGCCTATTGATCAGTCTGGAGAAACCCCTTGTTCAGGTCCCGCACATTACTATCTTTTTTCACCCTCATTCTGCTGTGGCTGGCGCCCGCCGCCTTAGCCGCCAGTGCGACAGAGCAACTGCAAAAAGTTATAGATGACCATTGGCACTATAGTCTGCAGGAAGACCCAATCAGTGCGGGCCGTATGGGACTGGCTGGTTACAATAACCGTCTGCCTGGCGTTACGGCCACAGATCGTGCGCGTCGGCTGAAGGCTGAGCAAGCTTTACTGCAAAGGCTGCAAGCCATTGAACCACAACAACTAACAGACTCAGACCGCGTCAATCATCAATTACTAGACTGGGTACTGCGCAATTCGATCCAGTCCAATCAGCTGTTTCTTGACCGCATTCCGGCCAATACCTTTTACAGTTTCTGGAGCTCAGCTTTGGATGCCAGCAATGGCCTGTCTATGCCCAAAGTAGCGGATTATCAGGATTACATAGCCCGCATCAACGACTTTGGCCGCTACTTTGACGAGAACATTGCCAACATGCGCACTGGGATAAAAGACGGCTTTGTCTTACCTAAAATTGTCGTTCAGGGCATAGCCCCTACAGTGCGAGCTCAGGTCTATAAGGACCCAACACAAAGCAGCCTGTACGAAGCTTTTAAAACACTGCCGGCGTCATTTTCACCAGCAGAACAACAGCAATTACAACAGGCGGCCAAACAAGCTATTCAACAAACCGCTTTACCTGCGTTTGCCCGCTTAGCCGACTTTCTTGAAGGCGACTATATGCAGGCCGCAACAGAAAGTCTGGCGGCCGAACAATTGCCAGAAGGTAAAGCCTATTACCGTCATACCATTAATACTTATGTCACACAGGATATGAACCCGGCAGAAATCCACAAAACTGGCTTGGCCGAAGTAAAACGTATCCGCAGCGAAATGGATGCACTGATTAAAGAAACTGGCTTTAAAGGCAGCTTCAGCGACTTCACTACATTTCTGCGCACAGATCAGCAGTTTTATGCCAAAACACCGCTGGAGCTATTAAAAGAAGCCTCTTATATCGCTAAACGTATTGATTATCGGCTGCCGGAGTTTTTCGGCAAATTGCCACGTCTGCCTTATGGTGTGGTGCCAGTTCCAGCCGAAATAGCACCTAACTACACTACGGCCTCTTATAACCCTGCGGCTATTGGTGGCACTCGTGGTGGCGCTTATTGGCTCAATACCGATTCGCTGGATCAACGTCCTCTATACGAACTGGTCGCGTTAACGCTGCACGAATCTGTACCTGGCCATCATTTACAAAACGCTTTGTCACAAGAGCTGGAAAATGTGCCGCAATTTCGCCGCAACCTGTATTTAAGCGCCTATGGCGAAGGCTGGGGTTTATACGCAGAACGGCTGGGTGTAGAAATGGGTGTGTATGACAATGCCTATCAGCAATTTGGCCGCCTGAGCTATGAAATGTGGCGCGCTTGCCGTTTGGTGATAGATACTGGTATTCACTCGCAAGGCTGGAGTCGTCAGCAAGCACTGGATTTCCTGTCCTCTAACACCTCTTTATCACAAGCCAATGTAAGGGCTGAAGTAGACAGATATATTTCATGGCCGGGTCAGGCGCTGTCGTACAAGATGGGCGAAATTAAAATCCGCCAGCTCCGAGCCAAAGCAGAACAAAAACTGGGTAAGCAATTTGACCTGCGCGCTTTCCACGATGCCCTGCTAGCAAATGGCGCTTTGCCACTGGAAATTCTGGAAGCAGAAATGGATCGTTTTATTGCAACGGCTGCAGCTCAGTAAGTTCTGAGCGGCTGCAGCTGTGATAGCTTATGCCACAGACACTCAGTTCCCTTTGCTAGTTCAAGCCATAGCTTGAAGTGTTGTTGTGAGTTGGCACAGGTTTAGCGTTAACCCCTAAAGCTATTGAGGATTATAGGGGCTGGGCTTGTCACTGCCCGCCTGCTGTTTTAGCTCAGTAGCGGATGCCATTAATAATGTTGCGCCTTCAACTACGGCGGTGATTGTCATTGATTAGCAGCCTTAACTCATCTAACTTAAATGCTACATATCTCCGTGGTGCATGATGATGCTGAAATTTATTAGAAATCTGACCGCCATCCTTTTAGGTATAGTAGTGGGGGCTGCAGTGAATATGGCGCTTGTCAGTATCAGCCCTATGCTTATTCCTCCACCTGCTGGCGTTGATGTCACAGACACCGAAAGCCTTAGTTTGGGCATCGACTTATTTCAACCTAAAGATTTTATTATGCCTTTTTTGGCGCATGCCCTTGGCACCCTGGCCGGGGCTTGGGTCGCTTACCTCACCGCTGCCAGTCATAAAAGCCGTTTTGCTTATGTAATCGGGGTATTTTTTCTTTGTGGTGGTATAGCGGCAAGCTATATGATCCCAGCCCCAACCTGGTTTATTGCACTGGATTTGGTGGTGGCTTATCTGCCAATGGCATGGCTGGGTATTCTGCTTGCGCGGCGGCTCCAGCCAGCAAGAACCCAATGGTGATAAGGTTAAAACAAAGAACAGGAGCTGGTTGTGGAACATAAAATCATTGGATTAGGTTAGCTTGCAATCACAGTTAAAGATGTGCAGCTTGCGCTGCCATTTTATACTCAGGTGCTTGGTCTGCAGTTTCTGTTTGCTCCAATCGAACAGCTGGCCTTTGTTCAATGTGGCGACACCCGTCTGATGCTCAGCCAGCCACAAGGTGCTGGCGACATTGGCAAAAACTCTACCCCTTATTTTAAAACCACAGAGATAGAACAGTTTTTTGCGACAGCGCTGCAACATGGCGCTTTTGCTGAAAGAGCACCACAACTTGCCGCGCAAATGCCGGATCATCAGCTATGGATTGGTTTCTAAAAGACCCGGACGGTAATCTGATTGGCCTGATGGAAGAGAAGCGCTGAAAAGTTCAGCAGCAAAGGCAGGGCTAAGCTGCTGTCGTAAAGCTGTCGTGGTATTGCCGTAACCTGTAGCTGTTGTTTAGGTTATCTTTGCGTCTATTGGCCAATGCAAGGGATCAAAACCGTGAAAATTAATGCAGAACTGGTGAAAAAACTCAGAGCCGACAAACAGTGGTCACAAGAGCAATTGGCCATAGCGTGCGGATTGAATCTGCGTACTATTCAGCGATTGGAAAACACAGCTAACGCATCCATTGAATCAGTGCGGGCATTAGCGGCGGTCTTTGTAGTGGATGCCAGCGTCCTGATCCTAAACACTGAAACTTCGCAACTTGAAGCGCCCCATCCACTTAGAGTGATCAAAGACTGCTTTGTGCAGTTCGCAGATTTTTCCGGCACAGCCAGCCGTTATCAATACGGGTGGTTTTTAGTTTTTGTACTGCTGGTCAGTGCGCTTGCTGAAATTATCAGCCCCACTTTAAGGCAATTTGTCACAGTGCTTATCTTGCTGCCTTTTTTGGCGGTGGGTTCGCGCAGATTAAATGACGCCGGGCAAAGTGTCTGGTGGCAACTGATGTATCTGGTACCTTTTGGTGTGGTGGTGGTCTGGTATTTTATGGTTCAACCTGCGAAATTAACAGCACCAGACTCAGCGACAAGATCTTCATAAGGAATAGAGATATGCATCAACATGCAAAATTAAACTACGTCGAATTCCCAGCCAAAGATTTAACCGCCACCAAAGCATTTTTCAGCGCGACATTTAACTGGAGCTTTGTCGACTATGGCCCGGATTATGTCGCCTTTTCCGATCAAGGCCTGGACGGCGGATTTTTCCGTTCAGAACAAAGCTCCACCACTGCAACAGGCGCCGCTTTATTGGTGTTTTACAGTGCAGATATCAAAGCTACTTTAGCCAAAGTACAGCAACATGGCGGCATGATCATACAACCCATTTTTGACTTTCCGGGCGGCTGCCGGTTTCACTTTACCGAACCCAGCGGCAATGAATTTGCGGTTTGGTCTGAAAGTCAGGTGTAAAGCTCAGGATTTAATCAGCTTCACAATAGCTTCCATAGCCGGGTCCCTGCCCGAAAAATATTGCTTAGAATCTAAAGTGACTGGCAGCTGAGGAGCCACCCAAATTCTATGGTCCTCAGCTTTTGACGCCTGATGGTATTGAGAAGAGATAATTCCAACTACACCGCTGTAGGGTAATTGAAACCAGCCCGCTTCCCCCAGATGATTAGGCTTGCTGCCACTGGGTTCACCAACAATAATAGCGTCAGTGAGCCGGTTTAAATCAGCCAGCAATAAGTGGGCGGCTGAAAAAGTGTTTCTGCCGACAATCACAAAAAGTTTTGCCTCTGCACGCTGCTCTTTAAAATGAATTAAAGCCCGGGTTAATGGCGGCAAAATAGAGCCATTGCCACCACTATTATGTCGCAGATCAAGCACCAGATTATCGACTTCGCTTTTCGCCAGTTGCTGCCGAACTTCAGTACTAAAAGCTTCAAGCGATTGAGATTTGTCTTGCGCCACAGCATTAAATTGCAGATATAAATAGTTATTTACCTTGTCAGTTTTATACCAATAGTTGCGGCTTTTGTTTTGCAAATACAACGGATTATCTGCTTGCGTTAACGGCGGTAAGGTAGGAAAACCGCTGAAGCTAAAAGGTTCAGCTGTCAGCTTAACACTGCTGTGTTGACCTGTTGTTGTGGTAAAAGTCAGCGACACATTTTCTGCATTTTCAACCACGCCGACCCCAGCTAATACATCTGGTAAACCCAGGTAATAAGGACCTAACCATAACTGCTGCATTTCATTGTCTCTGGCATTGACACTCGCAAGTTTCGCCAACACCTGTTCAACAGGGGTTTCAGCTACTTTAAGTAATCTCAACCCCACTAAATGCTGATACGGCTCAGTCGCCTGCACTACATAAACACCGTCAGCAAACCAATAAAACTGCAGCGGCAGCCTGGCTAAAGAGGCGGTTTTGGCAGCAGTAGGCACGATAAAATTATGGCCATTGCCCAAAGAACCCAACAACTGCATAAAACGAAACACCACTTGTGGATCGCTAAGTTGAGGTATGTCTTTTTTAATCAAATTCACATGCTGTAGCAGTTGAGCTTTGCTGATGTGGTGATACGGGTTTACATGCAAGCGTTCGATCTCACTTAACAGAAAATCCAGATCGGCCTTCCATCGTTCTGCCGATGTGAGATTCGGCTGCCTAAACTCCCCCGTGATGTTGTGAAATTCAGTCAGGTCCGACAGATTTGCAAAAGCAGCGTTATTGATCAGCGATTTACGATCATCCCAACGCGCCTGCAAAGCGTTATTCAGCCACAGCATCGCATTGGCCGAATCCTTCAGTGCTGCATAGCACTCTGCAATTTTCACCATAATATCGTTTGAAGGTGACGAAGCAGATTTCACGCCTGTCAAAATAGTGCCTAATTGTAAAGCCTGTTTAAAAGCAGGGATCGCTTGCTGGTACTGTTTTGTCTGCAAATAAGCATGACCCAATAAAAACCAGCTATCGCCATCATCGCTGTACTGCAGTGTTATTTTTTCTAAAAGTGGCAAAACGACAGACCACTCACCTCTTTTAGCTCCCTGAATAGCCTGATCTCTTATCTTCCAATAACTGACTGGATCAGCCGGGTAATTCTGGTCTGGATAAAAGCCGATAGCTGTATTTGTGGTGCTTGCTGCTTTAGAAAAAGCCTGTGCCAAAGCTACCTGGCACAACAAAAACGAAAGGAAAAAGGCGTAAAAAAACTTCATCGAATGACTCTTTATTGATGTATGTATTATTAATAATTGCTCAGGATCAACCACAACTCTTGCCCTATACTACGCCCGTTAATGGCTTGCTGACGCAGCTCTGTCAGTTGTTTTTTGTTATACCAGCGGCCAGATTTCATCACAGCATCAGGCTCACGCAATACTGATAACTCAATGATTGGGTTTTCCTTGCTGTATATAAAATCCGCTTTATAACCCACACGAATTTGACCTATCTGTTTTGTTAAACCAAGCGCTTTTGCTGGCTCTATGGTGGCTGCATGCAATACCGTAAAGCTATCCAGGCCAGCTTGTTGCAGCAGTTGCATTTCGGTATGAGTGGCTAAACCATGGGGTGACAACAAAGCTCCGGCATCAGAACCTACCAGCAATGGCACTCCTTTTTCGTGCAACTGACGGGTGATCTGCACTAAAAACTGCAAGGTCTGACTATTATGTATCGCCATCTTCTCTGAGCTTTGCAGCCAGCGTTTAACCTGATTATGCCGCTGTTCAAAAGCGATCAACGGGGAAATATAGTCCTGGGCTAAAGTGGCTAAAAACGCCTCTTTATCACGGCTGATGCTGGTCAGCTGCCAGAATATATTCAGGGTAGGAGTAACAGGTACCTTCAGTTTATTCAGTTGTTCTATAACCTCTTGCAGCGCGGCTAAGTCCTGCTGGTAGTGCAAAGGCCCCTGATAAATATCTTCCACATGCTCTAAAGATTGCATAGCAGCCAACTCCTGCCAAGGCATAGCACCTGACGGATGTGGGCCATGTTTGGCTACAGGCATTCTCAATACAGCAGCTTCTGTTACAACAGCATTCAGGCTTTGTGCCGATAAATCGCCATAAGCTTTGATCAGATCGTAACCTTCGGCATAAGCTTTGCGCACAGCGGCTTTGGCCTCTGTTGCATCAGTAACTGAGATAGTAGTGGGTCTTTTAGTGGCGCTCAGTATAGGGCTGCTGACGGTCATACTACTGCCGAGCATTTCATTTTTCTCTATAGAGTCCCGCCACTTTAAATGTGCAGGCAAACCATGCATCACCCTTACATGAGTGACTCCATGCGATAAAGACAGTTGCAGCGCTGCTGGATCAGTAAGATGCACATGCATATCAAAAAGACCCGGTGTCAGGTAACCATTTAAACCATCAATCACCACAGCATTTGCATCTTCAATGGCAGCACCAGCTGGACGAATAGCAGAAATTTTGCCATTTTTCAGCTCTACTTGTTGCTGCCTGACCACCTGCCGGTTTTTAACATCAATCAGATTGATCTGATCAATCACCACCACAGCTGCAACAGGTAAAGGTTTGATACTGCTGCAACCCGGGAATAAAAAACAAAATACGAGAAGGCTCAAGGCCAAGGCAAACAAACCAGCTTTGGTAAACACAAGTTTTTTTAACATCACAGCTCCGGTGTTTCATTCAGGTCTGTTGATGCTGATGTTTTTTTGGCAGAAGGTCGTGCAGGATCTTGTTTTTATCCGTGCAAAAACAAGATCCTGCACCTGAAATCAGGGGTTGACTTGCTGCTGACGGTAAGCCGAAGGGGTTAACCCAACCCAGAGCCTGAAGCTGGTATTAAAGCTGGATTTAGAGTTAAAACCAGCATTTAGCGCCAGAGTCAGTAAAGGCGTGTCAGGCTGTTGCAACATTTGCCGTTGCACCTGCTTAATTCTGAGCTGGTTAATGTAGTCATTAAAATTAAGCCCAGCGACCAGATTAATAGCGCGGGAAATATCTCTTGGGTTCAAACCTGTCAACTCGGATAACTGCTCCAAACTTAAGCGAGGCTGGGTATACCATTGCTGCTGGCGAATTTGCTGATCCAGTTCAATAAAAATACCGCTGTAGTCCGCAGCATTTTCACTGCGAACCAGAGAAGGCTCTGCTCCAGAAACTGCCGGGCTTTGCTCGTCTGAACTGTGTTCACTTTGCCAAACCAGACTTAAACTCGCTAAATCCACCGGGGTTTTGACCAGCTTCACAATCAGATAAGCCAATAAAACCAAAGTGATAGCTGTACTCACTCCCTGCCCTGTCTGGTTCAACAGCTGCCCCAAAGCAGGTTGCATATTAAGACGCAGCAAATCCAGCATACTGACCAGAGTCTGCACAGCTAATACCCAACCAAACCAGCCAAAAGACAATTCCTCTGCGTCAGAACGTTGCTGTCTGAGCCATTGGTTAAATTGCCAGACAAGGCGGAAGGTCAACAGCGCATAACCCAAACGCCATAGAGTGCCAATGGCAATGACCCATTGCGGTTGCTGTTGAGCTAAAGGCAATAACGCCAGCATAGGTAAAAAATGCAGAGTATCTTGCCATTCAAGTCTGCTGGTAAAAGCCGATTTAACCGCCAGATAAAAGGCTGGCCCCAAGCCCAAAACAAAAACCGGTGTCACCAGATAAAGCTCACGAGTCAGGTTGGTTTCTTCCAGCAGATTAAAAGCGCAGAGCAAAACAACCAGCAGCAATAAGCCGATAAAGCCCTGATGCTGTTTTTTTCCACTGAGCAAACACAGGCCTAATAAAGTCACGGCCAGTAAAGCCGCCTGAATTAAATTCACCACTGAAATCACAACGTCTGCTCTCTTTCAGATGTAGCATACAAAAATAAACAGAACAGATAATACGACTTAGCCCCAACTGTCGCCATAAAAACTCCT
Source organism: Rheinheimera sediminis (assembly GCF_004005375.1). Lineage (GTDB taxonomy): Bacteria > Pseudomonadota > Gammaproteobacteria > Enterobacterales > Alteromonadaceae > Pararheinheimera. The sequence continues at coordinate 22,514 of NZ_RZUF01000039.1, forward strand.
GTTCGTGGCGATTACAGAAGGTTATTGCAGTTTAATAAACACCGGATTGCTGTAAAACCACAAATCAAACCAAGGGTTTTCGCCTTTGGCATCAGGTTCTGGCTCCAACTCGTTTTTATTATTAGTGCCACGCAAGCGCAGATACTGACTGGTGCGTGCTTTACCCAGCGGTAACTCAAAGGTGCTGTAGCCGTCTTTGCTAGTCCAGTCGGCTGCATAAAAACGTTTAGCGACTTTGGTCTCTGGTGCTTCGTCGCTATTTCGC
>NZ_RZUF01000004.1 GCF_004005375.1 Rheinheimera sediminis
ACCCTTAAAACCCGAAAACCTGCTAACGCCTTGCTAATTGGCTGCCGCAGCGAAGCGTAGGCAGTCCAGTGGTGGCCACGCTGTTTGTGGCCGGAACGAAATTAAGCAACTTGTTAACTGGTTGTACTTGGAGTTTCACAAGAACAATAGTAACCAGCATACAGCCTATTCAATAAGGTTTTTTCCATACTTTGGCTTATGTTTATAAAATAGATAGAGATGCACGATAAACATAAATATGAAATAAAGCGCGCCAAACAGTAATCCTTTATCTAAACCTTTAGCCCAACTAATTATGGTTCCTGAAAATAAAGCTACGCCTAAATGAGCAAGTAACATGTGAAAGTGTATTCTCAAAAATGCTATCAATTTATTATTCCGACTTAACTTGTCACTCAACTCTAAAAATCCAGTTAACGCTCAAAGCAGCTGCGCGGTACGCGTCGGCTGCCTTTGCTTGTTAGCAGCCTGAACCGAACTTGCGCGGCTTGCCGCACTGGCAAACCTGAACAACGGCATGACTGCTTTTTATTAAAAACTAAACCAGCCAGCTGCGATACGGCGNAAAGCTTTGGGGCGGCTGGAGCGCAGCGTAAGCCGTCCCAGCCACGATAGTGGCGACAACAGCGCCTTGTTATGTGTTGAGTTGAAGCTGCGCATTCACTTTGCCCAATAATACTTTTTGTATTGCATCATCCCAGTCACTTTTTGCTGCTGGATCTGCACTGCCGCCGTCGGGCAGCAATGATAAACCGCCAAGTAAAGCCCCAATTTCATCTGCATTAGTTAATGAATAATAGTTTTCAAGAAACGCAATCATTGCCAGGTATGCCTGCTCCGTTGTAATTTTAATTTCATCCATAATTCATCAACTACTCTTGATTAAACTGAACACATAACATTTGTATATTGTGCTGGCACGATTTACCTGGTTCTACCAGTTGGCGTGCTGCGGTTAATCATTTGATTCACAAAATGTATTTTTAAAAGGTTTATCTACGTATTGGGTAAATCGTGCTGGCACATTATTCCCTTTTGGAGGCCTGTTATTTACTTGCTCTGTGATCCTAAGCCTCTAAATTAGATTGTTTTTCCTTCTTCAGCAACAAATAACTGTGCCTGCCGATCAGCGAAAGCGTGCTTGATTTTGGGAAAAAACAAATAATACTGTATATAAACACATAGTTTGGTGGGCTTCGAAATGGCTAAAAGTGCTTTTTTACAAGCTGTATCTGAAGACATTAGGTTAAGGGGCTACAGTATTCGTACAGAGCATTCCTACTTGTATTGGATAAAAAGTTTTATTTTGTACCATCAGAAAAAGCATCCACAACAGATGGGGGCTGATGAAGTTAAAGCTTTTTTAAGCTGGTTGGCGAATCAGCGCCATGTTGCAGTGAACACTCAAAAAGTAGCCTTAAATGCGTTAGTTTTTTTGTACCACAAGTTTTTGAAAATAGAGTTGGGTGAGCTGGGGTTTACTCATGCGACGAAACAGCGCAGCTTGCCTGTCGTATTATCTGTTAGTGAAGTCGCTGCACTGCTGCCCCATCTGAAAGGGATGTGTGCACTCATTGTGTCTTTGTTATATGGCAGCGGGTTAAGAGTTTCGGAGTGTTTACGTTTGCGTGTGCAAGATATTGATCTGGAGCACTTGTCTATTACGGTCAGGGACGGTAAAGGCAAAAAAGACAGGCAAACTTTGTTGAGTAGTAGCCTGGTTACGGCACTCAAACAACAGATAACACGAGCTTTGGCGTTGCAGCAGCAAGACAATCTGCGTGGCATAGGTCCGTCTTTACCTTTTGCATTGGGGCGTAAGTACCCTTCGGCGTATCGGCAAGCGGGTTGGATGTTTTTGTTTCCTTCAACCAGTCTGTGTGCACACCCACTGACGGGGGGACTTTGCAGGCATCATTTGCATGATAGTGCGGTCAGAAAGGCGTTGCAGCCAGCTGTGGTCGCCTGCGGTATTTGTAAAAAGGTGAATTGCCATACCTTTCGCCATTCGTTTGCTACCCATTTGTTGCAATCGGGTTATGACATTCGTACCGTGCAAGAATTGCTGGGTCATAACGATGTGGCAACCACTCAAATTTATACTCATGTGATTGGCCAGCACTACGCGGGCACAGTCAGCCCGTTGGATAAGCTGTTTAACCCTCCTGAACTCAAAGAATCTCGGTGTATTTATGGCAAACAGGAACCGCATTGTGCCGCATGAATCTTTAGTTTTCTTATAGTTGTGACCATGGTGTTTAGCGCGGTATCAGTTACGTAAAAAGATCCTGGCCAACCATGCACGAAAAAAAACAGCTAAAGCAAGGGCTTTAGCTGAACCAGAGGAAGGCGAACCTCTACTTGGGGTGGATAGAAAGTGTGGTGTTTAAATTTAGTCTGCTAAAAAGCTCCGGATTTGCTCTGCTTTGCTTTGAATATTCAAAAGCCCGTCCAAATGACCTGCCTGACCTGAAATCTCTTCATACAATGCATCAGGCATCTGAGCTTTACTTTGTTTTGCCATAGCCGGAGTCAGTAATAAATCTCCTGTGGCCGGTAACCAGAGGGTTTTGGCCTTTACGGTTTTTAGCTTTTGTTGCCAGTTATCGCCCATACCAGCGCGCCATAACTGCGAAGCCCTGACCAGGTACAACAGCGAATTGGCGTCCATTTGGGCTGAACGTTGTGTAGCTGCTTTGATTAATTGATCCCAGGCTGGTAACTCTGCCTGGATATCCTGATGAATAGCTTTATCCAAAGCTGGGGCAGGGTAGCTTTGGTTAAATAAATCCGGGTGCAAGGCATCCTGCATCACATATGCCAAAGCCCGTGTTAAGCCTTGAGGTTGCTCTGTTAAGGGATATGCACCTTTATGCCACTTTGGGTCCTGTTTTATCGGCTGAGCCCAGCGTTCTAAGCGCACTGCACTGAAACTATCGATATAAGCTGTGCCTATTACGGGCAATAAACGCTCAACTTTGTCTGGATAACTAACAGCCCATTCAATAGCCTGAAAGGAGCCCATCGAAGGGCCTATCACAGCATAGAGTTTTTCAATACCGAGTTTATCCAGCAGGGCTTTTTGTACTTCGACAAAATCACGAATGGTCACCACAGGAAAACTCAGGCCATAAGCCTTGCCCGTATCCGGATTAATGCTGGCAGGGCCTGTGGTGATTACATCAGGCGAAAAGGCATTCAGATTGGCCAGACTATCAACACTTACTACATAAAATGTATTGGTATCTATGGCTTTGCCGGGGCCAATAATACTATCCCAGTAGCCAGCTGCTGCATCAGTAGAGCGGTACTTGCCTGCGGCATGGGAAGTGCCGGAAAAAAAATGAGTAATTAAAATCACATTGGATTTATCGGCATTCAGTTGGCCATAGGCTTCCCAGCCCACTTTCACCTGTTTTAATACCACGCCGCTTTGGGTGGTAAAACTTTCCAGCTCCAACTGCTGCTTTTGTACCAAAGGCAGCTCTGCTGCAGCTAAAAAGCTGCTGAAGAGTAAAATAAATCCCAGCCATAATTTCATCAGTCTGTCCTTTTAAAAGCCTTTGCTCAGAACCATTGGAACAGGAAAATAGCCATAATTACACCCAGTGTGGGTACCACTACTGTCACAGCTGCTACAGGCCAGTAGGCATTTTGATGGCTTTCACCGCAGATAGCACGAATGGTAGTGACCACATAACCATTGTGCGGCAGTGAGTCTAAAGCGCCGGATGAGATAGCAACGACGCGGTGCAGCTGTTCGGCATCTACTCCACGCTCTAAATAGACTGGGGCTATTTCTGGCAGGGCTATGGCCTGACCGCCAGAAGCTGAACCTGTTAAACCAGCAATCACACTAACAGCTACTGCAGCTCCTATCAGCTCGGAACCTGGTAAATGCGTCATGCTGTCTACCACAGCAGCAAAAGCCGGTGTTAACTTAGCAACAGAACCAAAACCAACCACTGCCGCTGTATTGCCTATAGCAATTAATGCCCCTGTTGCACCTTGATCCAGCGTCTGGCCCAAAGAGGTTAAAAATTTGCGATTCAGCAGATACAAGCTAGTGACACCACCTGTTAAAGCCACAATCAAGGCAGCTTGTTGCATGGAATCGTGCAGCAGATAAGACAATATCAACACCACCAGCAAAGGCAAAATGCCCATCATTGGATGAGGTAAAGCTTTATCACCTACTACAGGATCTGCGTCGCGACCTTCAAACACCTCACCTTTTGACATCGCAGTTTTGATCATTTTCATCAGCCAGCAGTAGCCAATAATAGCCATAAAAACTGCCACTATGATGCTGACTTCCCAGCCAGCATAAGGGCTGGTGCCCAGGTATTGAATTGGGATCCAGTTTTGAATTTCCGGTGAGCCTGCTGATGTCATGGTAAAAGTGACAGAACCTAAACCTAAAGTAGCCGGAATAAAGCGCCGTGGCAGGTTGGCGTCTTTAAATAAACTCACCGCCATGGGGTAAGCGGAAAAAGCCACCACAAAAATACTGACGCCACCGTACGTTAAAACAGCACAGGCCAGCACGACAGCCAGCACAGCGCGCTGTTTGCCTATACGTTTTACAATAGCAAGTGCCACAGCATCAGCGGCTCCTGTGTGTTCCATCAGCTTGCCAAACAGTGCGCCCAATAAAAACATCAAAAACCAGCTAGAGACAAAACCAGCAAAACCTGACATATAGCCCTGGACAAAATTGGCCGGGTTGTCGGCCAACCAAAATGGGATGCCATTAAATAAAGCGACAAACAAAGCGCACAGCGGAGCCAGAACAAACAGATTCACGCCACGCATGGTCAGCACTATCAGTAACACCAGCCCTGCTAACAGACCAAATAAACTCAGCATAGAAACAACCTTGTGTTTTTTCTTTAGTCTGGTGCAAAGCTGCAGGGCAAACCATAGTACTAAGGTACAGTCTTCTTGCTGCTACGCTAGTTAATTCTATTATTTTCAGTCGGTTAAGTGTAGTTTGTGGTGGCTATAGTACTAAGGTACAGCTTAACATTTCAGCAGGACAGCCTAGAGTGGTACTGGACAAGTTAGCAGGAGAAGGCACATGGCCCATAACAATAACAAGACGAAGACTGTATTCCACCCGACCTTATTAGCGCTGCTGGTAGGCTCAGTTTTATGTAATCCGGCCTTGGCACAACAAGCCAGCGACGACACAGCAGAACAAGAAGAAGCAACGCTGGAAGTGATTCAGGTTACTGCACGTAAAACGACAGAAAATCTGCAGGATGTTCCAGTGGCAGTTACCTCATTAGGGGCTACAGATATTAGCGAACGTGGTTTATCTTCAGTGATTGAGGTTGCACAGTTTTCACCTAATACCACCTTACAACAAAGCCGTGGTACCAATAGTACCCTGACGGCTTTTATCCGTGGCGTAGGGCAGGAGGATCCACTCTGGGGTTATGAGCCAGGTGTAGGTATTTATATTGATGATGTGTATGTGGCCCGGCCACAAGGCGCTGTGCTGGACATCATGAATATTGAACGTATTGAAGTATTGCGTGGTCCGCAGGGCACCTTATATGGCAAAAATACCATAGGTGGTGCTGTGAAGTACGTCACCAAAGCTATGTCTGGTGATGCAGAAATGGCAGTTGATTTTGGCATAGGCAGTTATAATCAGCGTGATGTCAAACTGACGGGGCAGTTGCCTCTGGTTGAAAACAAACTCTATTTAGGTGTGGGATATGCCAATCTGCAACGTGACGGTTTTGGTGAGTTTTTAACTTCAGCTATTCCTGGTCAGGACACTGAAAACTATAACAAAGATTTGCAGGCTGCTCGTTTGACTCTGGAATACCGTCCTTCTGATGAGCTATTTTTCCGGCTGAATTACGATAAAACAGATGACAAGTCGAACTCCAAGGGCGGCTATCGTTTAGTGCCAAGCCTGCTGACGAATGCTCCGGTACCAGATAGTGTGTATGACTCTTACACCAGTTTACCAACCTGGAACAAAGTCGAAACTGAAGGTCTGAGTTTAACGGCTGACTGGATTCTGACTGACAGCTTTACCTTTAAGTCTGTCACTTCTCAGCGGGAAAGTTATTCACCCACCAACATTGATTTTGATAATACCTCTGTTGTGATTTTTGACGTGCCGGCCATTTACGATGATGAGCAGTTTACGCAAGAATTTCAGTTGAATTACACAGGCGACAAGCTGACCGCTGTATCTGGTTTGTACTATTACACAGCCGACTCCTGTGGTGTGTTTGATGCTATTTTGGGCGTGTTAGGTCAGTCTTTAGGCCAGCCAGGTTTAACCCGTGAAGTAGGCGGCTGCAGTAACAGCGACAGTTTTGCGGCTTATTCACAAGGCTCTTATCAGTTGGATGAGCAATGGTCTTTGACTGCTGGTTTGCGTTACACCAAAGACGATAAAGCTGCTGTTGTGCGTAATGGCCTGATTTTTAACAATGTATATCCCGAATCGGGTTGGGTGCCAGGTTATGTTCGTCCTGATGGTTTAACGACGCCTGTGGTGCTGGATGACGAAGAAAGCTGGTCGAAACTGACGCCTAAACTTGGGGTGGAATTTAAGCAAACCGATGATCTGATGTGGTTTGCCAGTTTCAGCCAAGGCTTTAAATCCGGTACTTTTAACCCGCGCGCTACCATTGCTGAACCCGCTGCTGATCCTGAAACTGTCAACTCTTATGAGTTGGGTATGAAAAGTGACTGGAGCCGAACTGTTCGGGTGAATGCAACCTTGTTTATGCTCGACCACAAAGACCGTCAGTATATTTCAGTGATCCCTGACCCAACAGATGCGTCAGTACTGAATCAGCGTTTAGGTAACGTAGGTCGTTCTGAAGCCACGGGTGCAGAGCTGGAGTTCACCTGGGCGGCCAGTGCAGATCTTGAAATTTACGCAAACCTGGGTTTAATTGATGCTGAGTTTGAAGAAGCTATCAGCTTTACTCCTGCTGGGCAGCCTGTGGATATTTCGGATCGTTTCTCCATTACCAATACGCCTGAAACTACCGGCAATATTGGCTTTACTTACAGTATGGGCATGGCCAGCGGTGATGTTATTTTGACCGGTAACTATAGCTACCGCAGTGATTACTCTCTGGTGGAACTGGATAACCTGTTAACTCAGGACAGCTATGGTTTAGTCAACTTAGGCGTTACCTGGTACAGCAATGACGGCCACTGGATTCTGGGCTTACATGGCAAAAACCTGACGGATGAGGAGTACTTAGTGGGTAACTACGCTTTTGTAACGCCCGATGAAACTCAGCCAAGCGGATTCAGGCCTGGTTTAGGTGGAGACAATACCTTTATCGGCTACTATGGTTCACCACGAACAGTCAGCTTAAACCTCGGTTATCGCTTCTGATAAAAGATGTAGGGGAGGGGCTTGCCCCTCCCGGTCTTTTGTTCAAACTAATGTAAGTACGAGCGAAAAGCGGCCAACTAAGTGCTGGTTTAGTATGCTATAAAGGGGTTTAATTACGTTGATACAGTATTGTTATGATTGCAATTATTGCTGATGACCACCCATTATTCCGTGTCGCTCTGGCACAGGCTTCCCAACAAATTCTTGGCACTGATGCTGTGCTGCTGCAAGCCAATAGCATGGCGCAGTTATGGGCTTTATTGCTGCAACACCCTGATACCCAGTTGATATTCCTCGATTTAAAATTACCTGATGCAGAAGGTTTTGCCGGTTTAACTTCACTTCGTACTGAATACCCCGACATCTCTATTTTAATGGTGTCGGCCATTGAGGACCCGGCAGTGATTAAACAGGCGTTGCAGCTGGGTGCTTCAGCCTATATTCCAAAATCTGCGCCTTTGGATTTGCTCTCTGAAGCAGTGGCTCAGGTGGTAGCAGGAGAAAGCTGGGTACCAGCTGAGCTGGTGAACGATGTCGAAAAAGCCAGAGATCTGATTGACCAGGATTTTGCCCGCAGGCTGGAGCAACTGACCCCTCAGCAATTCCGCGTGCTTAAAATGATTGCCGATGGTTTACTGAATAAACAAATTGCTTTTGAAATGCAGGTGCAGGAAACCACTATCAAACAGCATGTGTCGGCAATACTGCGCAAATTGAACGTGAATAATCGCACTTTGGCCGGTATTTTGTTTGAGAAATTAAAGCTACCAGACGAGTTTTAATTTATCCCTGTCCGAACCGACATTGGATTTAAGTTATAGACGGGCGGGTCGTAGGGGCCGTGGCTTGTCCCGGCCCGCCCATCTGCACCGCAGTATCATTAAGAAGAGCGGACACAGGGCCCGCCTCATGTATCTGGGATTTTTGTGATTAATTTAGCCCCATTTGTTGTTTGGCTATATTGAGCAAATGCGCTCTGTCTTCAAGGCCGTTGGTGCCGCCGTTAATCAGCTTAGTGACTTTGGTTAAATCATCCGCTTGTGCTGCGGCATTAATATTGCGCTTTTGCCAATACCAACAGCCCGACGCCACAGCTAACACAGGATCTGTAGCCACTAAATCTGGTTGACTGACCACATCTACGCCCCAATCCTGGCTAAAAGCCTGATAGTTGGCTTTACCTGTCAGTTGAATAATACCCCGGCCTCTGTAAGCCCAGCCATCGCCGCTTTGTTCATCACTGTTACCCATACGCTTGGCATAGACAAGGTTGGCGATTTTTGCTGGCTGGCGGGCGTAATTATTCACATCGACGCCAACAAAGTATTTTGCAAACAAGGAAGTCAGTGCTGAAGCACTGTAGTTCAGGTTCTCTCTGAGCTGGGTATAACCTGCACTTTCGTGGGCAGTTTGAGCCATAAAATGCGCGACACATAAAGGTTGGGTAATCTGAGCTTTGGGCAAATCCAGCTCTAAGGCTTTGCAGAAAAGATTCAGATCGCTGGCGTTTAAATTAGGGCATAAGGCTGATAGCAAAGCCGGACTGACGAAAGTTGACTCTGTTGACGCTAAGTCTGGTAGCTCTGGTAGTTCCAGTTGTTGACCAGGGTAAATCTGATTGGCATTGGCCAAATGATTATGGCTGGCTATCCAGTTTGCTTTGCTGCTGTCACCATAATAACGGGCGGCAATGGCGCTTAACGTATCTCCGCTTTTGACCTGATAAAGCATGATGCTCTCCCTGTAGTTTAAGCAAAGTAGGTACAAAGTATGATGCAATTTTTATGAAATAAAAGACGATATTTTTACGTCATCTAAGGTATTTGCATGATCGCAGGCGCAATTGGGGATAAAAGTAGGGACCTGCTTTATACAAGACTTTGCTGTATAAACTACTAATTCAATAAACGCTGTAACAGCCGTTTTAACGACATTTCTTTGAGCGGTTTGAGCATAAAATGAAAACCAGCATTCAGTGCGTGTTGACGAATATCGCCCCTTTGATTGGCTGAGTTAATAACAACAGGTGCGCTGATGCCAAAATGTTCTGCCAGCTGTATCGCCACTTCAACTCCGGTAGCGCCATGATCCAGATGGTAATCAAACAACATCAGATCAGGTTTAAACCCTTGTTGTACAGCGGCCAGCGCTTCATTGGGGGAGTGAACAGCCTGAACCTCACAGTGCCAGCTTTGCAGTAATTGCGACATGGCCTGCAGCAAAACGGCTTCGTTGTCCATCAGCAGAATACGTTGTCCGGCAAAACCTGAGGGCTGGTTGGCTTTGAGTTGAGGCAAGACTCTTTGACTGACTCTGGCCAGCGGAACTGTGATGTAAAAACAGCTGCCTTTGCCAACAACAGAGCGAAAGCCGACTTGATGTCCTAACAAGCCGCAAATCCGTTGACTTATTGCAAGACCAATACCCAGCCCTTTTTGATCGGCCTGACTGCCTTGCTGGAATTCATCAAAGATTTTCTGTTGATCTAATTCACTGATCCCTATTCCGGTATCACGGACACAAATCTGGAGCTGGGTGCCTTGTCGTTTGACTCCCAACAGAATTTTGCCGCTGTGGGTGTAACGTAAGGCATTGGCTAATAAATTCTGGATCACCCGTTTTAACAGTTTGGCATCACTAAAGGTGCCAAGGCGGGTCGGAATATAACTGAAACTTAAGCCTTTGTTATGGGCTAGTACAGCAGCCTCGCGCGCGCTTTGATCCAATAATTCAGCTAAGGCAAAAGTTTCAGGTTGAGCTTTGACCACACCGGCATCCAGCTTAGTCAGCTCCAGAATAGCTGCCAGTAATTCTTCAGCCGAATTCAGCGAATGACTTAAATTTTGTGCCAGTTGCTTTACTTCATCCTGCTGGCTTTGCTGACGGATCAAGCCACAAAACAAAGCTGCCGCATTAAAAGGTTGCATCAAATCATGACTGGCGGCGGCAAAAAAACGGGTTTTAGCGGCCGTATTGGCTTCCAGTTGTTGTTGGGTTTGTTCCAGTTGGCGGTTCAGTTGTTCCAGCTCTGCAGTGCGGCTTTTCACGCGTTGTTCCAGCGTATTATTGCTTTGTTCCAGTTCACGCTGTACTTCAATAAAGGAGCTGACATCGCTGTACGTCGTGACAAAACCACCACCGGGCAACGGATTGCCCTGCATTTCAAAAATACGGCCATTTTGCTGCTGGCGCTGAAATTTATAGCTGCTGCCCTGACGTAAGTAATTTAGTCGCTTGTGTATTTCCTGGCTGAGTTCCAGTTGAGATAAAGGCTGACCCGCTAAACCGCGCTGCAGATTGTAACGGATCAGTTCTTCCACCGGCCTGCCTACTTCAACCAGACCTTGAGGATAGTCAAATAATTCCAGGTAACGCTGATTCCAGGCAATAAGCCGCATATCGGCGTCTACGACACTGATGCCCATGCTGATATTGTCGATGGTGGCGTGCAACAACGCCTGATTAAACTGAAACACCTGGCTGGCTTCGTCAACAAAACGTGCAACAGATTCAATAGGCAGCTGAGCATGCTTACCTGAAGCTTGCAGTAACAACCGCATAGAAGCGCCTCCTACTACAGCAGCCAGACTGCGTTCTACCGCCTGCATAAACTGCGGATTGGCCCATTCTTCAGGTTCCAGAGTAGTTTTGCTGTAGCGTTGCAGCAGTTTTTTTGCTTCTTTTTCTCCGGCAAAACGCCGTACTAATAAGTAGCCGTCCTGCACACTCAATATAGGGTTGTGGTTAGCGGCGTTTGGCTGACTTGGACGACGTAAAAAACGGTAACTTTCCAGCCATTCACCTAAGCGGGTTTGGCTGAAGTGACTGACCAGCAGTAACATCAAGGTATTCACAGTTAAGCTCAATACAACCCCTAAACTGACCGAATCGAGATGGCCGCCAAACAGCTGGGTGGGGGCAAGCCAGCTCAGGCCTAAAGGCCCTTCAGTCAGCCAGTCGCCGCTGATAAAACCCGCTCTGGCAAGTTCCGGCAGTAATAAAATATAAGCCCAAATCGCCAGACCGCTGCACAGTGCTGCCACTGTGCCCTGACGGTTAATGCGTTGACTGAATAAACCTAAAATCAGCGGTGGTGCCAGTTGAGCTATTAAGGCAAAAGCCATCAAACCCAACTGAGCTAAACCAGTACCAGTGCCTATCCAGCGATAATACAAATAGCCCAGAAACAGTACAGCCAACATGGACCAGCGCCTTAAAGTGACAACTTTGATTTTTTGCTGGCCCGGAGCTTCGTTGTGTTGTCTGCGGTAAATCAGCGGAGTGAGTAAGTCGTTGGTGACCATTATACCCAGCACCACAGTGGCCACTATTACCATGCTGGTGGCTGCAGAAAACCCGCCTAAATAGGCCAGCAAAGCGATATCGGTGCGGTTGGCCGCCAGCGGTAGTTGCAGTACCACTAAATCTACATTGGCTTGCGGCCCCAGCATCATAATGCCGGCTAATGCTAAGGGCAGAGTAAAGAAGCTCATCAGCAGTAAGTAGCCAGGGAAAATCCAGCGGGCCTGATGCAGGTGACTTAACTGCTGGTTTTCGACAAAACTGACATGGAACTGGCGGGGTAAACATAAAGTGGCAACAAAACCTAATAACACATGCACCCAGTACACATAAGAGGGCTGACCTTGTTGCTGCAACTCTTGCACGGCCTGGTGTTCAGCCGCTTTGCTGAAAATATCACTGATACCATCAAACATGCCCCAACAGACAAAAATACCAATGGCAATCAGCGCCAGTAATTTCACCAGAGATTCAAAAGCTATAGCCGCCATTAAACCCGGGTTCGGCTGATGGGCTTTGGCGCTACGTCCGGAAAATAGTAAAGCGAAAACAGCTAACCAAAGCGTGACATAAAGCCCTGTGTCCTGATACCAGGGCCTGTTGTCCTGCATCACCACCAGCGCCTGAATGCTGGTGCTGATGGCCTGCAACTGCAGCGAAATATAAGGAATAATAGCGATCAGCACTATCACTGTGGTGAGTATCGCCAGTAAGCGGGAATGACCATAGCGGGTGGCAATAAAGTCGGCGACAGAGGTAATACGGTAGCGACGACAGGCAATAGCTATCCGGCCTATTAAACCAAAAGCAAACCAGAATAAAATTAATGAGCCTATGTAAGTGGGAGGGATCCACCAGCCATTTACTGCAGCCTGAGCGGTAACGCCATAAAATGCCCATGAAGTGCAATAAATAGACAAAGCAAAGCTGAAAATCCAGGGCGACAGTGGATGGCGACGCTGCAGCCTGCGGCCTACAGCACCTACCCCCAATAACACCAGTAAATACAGTAAAGACAACGCAGCAATGGTTCCCAAACCAATGGTGCTGGCAGGTAAGGTCATAATCACTTCAGCGGCCACAGCATGTTTTCATTCTGCCCTGATGTTGGAGCAGCTGTCCAGCCAACTGACAATAGTTGCGCTCTGACATTTATCGCGCTGTCCAGCCGCCATCCAGTACCAGGGTTTGAGCGGTAATATGTCGGGCCGCAGGTTCGCATAAAAAAGCTGCTGTGCTGGCAATTTCGTCCACACCAATAAAAGCTTTTTGTGGCATGGGTGCCAGCATGATTTGGTCAATCACCTGCTGTTCTGTCAGGTTATGTTCTTTGCTCTGAGCTGCTATTTGCTGATCAACCAAAGGGGTGCGCACATAAGCAGGGCAAATAGTATTAATAGTGAAATCAAAGTTGGCATTTTCTAAGGCCACTACTTTGCTAAAGCCCAATAAGCCATGTTTGGCTGCCACATAAGCGGATTTAAAAGGCGATGCCACCAGCGCATGGATAGACCCTATATTAATAACCCGGCCATAGCCTTGCTGTTGCATGCGGGGTAATACAGCCTTGGTCAGCATAGCCGGTCCTGTCAGCATCACCTGTAGCAGTTGTTGCCATTTTTCTTCAGGGAAGTCTTCCAGCCGGGCTACATGCTGCACTCCGGCATTATTGATCAGAATATCGATTTGATAAGCCGAAGCGCAGGCTTCAATAGACGCCTGTTCAGTTAAATTCAGCAGTATGCTGCTTGCTTTGTAGCCTGCGGCTATTAATTCTTGCTGGCTGATCTCTAACTGGGCTGCGTTGAGATCAGCCAGAATGACATGATGGCCTAAAGCACCAAAATGTTCGGCTACTGCAAACCCAATACCACCTGTGCCACCTGTGATCAGTACATTCATTGCCAACTCCGCTACTAACACTGTTCTGTCTGGCAGGTTAAGAGTTTTGATTTTTTACCACAACGGTACTTTAGTGCTATAGCCTGACAATTTTGTCTGTGACGGGATTTAGTCGTTATTTTTTGCTGAACTATGGCGTAGCAAGCAACTTTGTTTTTGACCGTCCCGCCTGCTGTGATAGATTTAGCCGTCACGTTAAAAATAACTACAAAGTTCTGTTGGTGGAATGGCATGGATAACTGATGTTTTTGTCTGTTATCACAAATAAATAGCTTTAAAGCTGAAAATAATAGCCATTTACTACACATCACCAGCGCTATACCCAAAGTAACTGGAATTGCAGTGCGGCGACACGCCAGCAAGATTGCAGCTTCAATTAGGACGGGGATAACCGAGGAAAAATCATGGAACAATCAACCGCATTAATTACCAATGATGCTGTGGTACTGGGATTGCTGGCAGTGATTCTGGGTTTGGTATTTCATACCAGCCAAAGCAGTAATAAATATTGTCAGAGCTTCTATAAATATGTGCCGGCTTTATTGCTGTGTTATTTCATTCCTTCGCTGTTTAACAGCTTTGGCGTAATAGATGGCGATCAATCTGCGTTGTACAAAGTTGCATCACGTTACTTATTGCCTGCCAGTTTAGTGTTGTTAACTTTAAGTATTGATTTTAAAGCTATTTTAGGTTTAGGGCCTAAAGCTTTGATTATGTTTTTAACAGGCACAGCCGGTATCATTATTGGCGGGCCTTTGGCTTTAGCTCTTGTCGGAAGTTTTGCGCCTGAAGCTGTAGGCGGAGAAGGCGAAAATGCGATTTGGCGAGGTATGACGACCATTGCGGGCAGCTGGATTGGTGGTGGCGCTAATCAGGCCGCAATGAAAGAAGTATTTGAAGTAGGTGGGCCTATTTTCTCAGTGATGATTACTGTAGATGTGATAGTGGCCAATATCTGGATGGCCGTGTTGTTGTGGATGGCCAGTAATTCAGCACGTTTTGATAAAGCCAATGGTGCAGATACTTCAGGTATTGAAGCGTTAAAACTAAAAATTGAAAAATATCAGGCCGAAAACTCCCGCAACCCAAGTTTACCTGACTTAATGAAACTGCTGGCTGTCGCCTTTGGTGTCACAGGTTTGTCGCATCTGCTGGCAGACTGGATAGCTCCATGGATTGGTGCCAATGCGCCAGCTCTTGAAATGTACAGCTTAGACAGCGTGTTTTTCTGGCTGGTATTGCTGGCCACTACTTTTGGTTTGTTATTGTCTACCACGAAAGCCCGTAACCTGGAATCGGTAGGGGCCTCAAAATTAGGCTCTGCCTTTTTATATATTCTGGTCGCTACCATAGGTATGCATATGGATGTGACGGCAATTCTGGATTATCCGGTGATGTTTGTGGTAGGTATTATCTGGATGAGTTTCCATGCTGGATTACTGATTTTTGTCGCCAGGCTGATCAAAGCACCGCTGTTTTATCTGGCTGTCGGTAGCCAGGCAAATGTGGGCGGTGCGGCTTCAGCTCCTATAGTTGCCGCAGCTTTCCACCCTGCATTAGCTCCTGTTGGTGTATTGCTGGCTGTATTTGGGTATGCACTGGGTACTTATGGTGGCTACCTCACAGGTATATTGCTGCAACTGGTCGCGCCTTAAACAGAAATAAAAACATTGCCCGGAGCAATGTTTAACAACGCGGAGCCTTGGCCCTTTAGGGAGATCGCCATAGATGGCGGCGAATAAAATGGGGTGAGAATACATAAGTTATGCGTAACTTATGTGTTCTCACCCCATTTTTTTAGCTAGTGAGCTGAGCTGTAGATTCCCGCACTAAAAGTTCAGGAATAAAAACCGGCTGATCCTCTGTCTGATTTACGCTGCCTGGCCTGGTGTGTTTAAATAATAACTCCGCTGCACTTTGCGCTATGGTGCTGTTTGGCTGGTGAGCTGTGGTCAGTGGTGGCCAGGTTTGACGCGAAAATGGGCTGTTTTCAAAACCTACAATAGAAAGCTGCTGCGGGATTTCAATATGTTGTAAACGCGCGCTAAACAGAGCGCCGGCTGCAATTTCATCGTTACAGGCAAAAATAGCTGTGGGTCTGTTGGGTAATGCCAGCAATTGAGTTGCACCTTGCACGCCGGATTCAAACGAATAGCTGCCTGGCACAATAAACTTTGGATTGGCGTTTATCCCTCTTTTCGTTAACGCTGCCTTGAAGCCCGCAAGGCGTTCACCGCTTGAGCTATGCTCGTCATCGCCGCATAAAAATGCAATCTGGCTATGACCCAGTTCCAAAAGATGATTAGTGATCTTGAAGGCTGCGGTGAAATCGTCGACCAGGACGCAGTTGGTTTGCTTGGGTGATGGCGTAGAACCGGAAATAATACGGACAAAATCAACATTAATGCTGCTCAGCGCTTCAGCTATTTCCGGCATTTCGGAAAATGGCGGCGTTAATACCAAACCAGCAAGCCTGGAATGCTGCACTAGATCAATGACTTCCTGCACTATGCCAGGCGATTTTGCATTGGTAGGGTGGATCAGCAACTCGTAACCGTGACGGCGGCAGGCATCCAACAAGCCTCTCTGCATATCAATGACATAGTAGGCATTTGGATTATCGTAAATGTAACCTATGCTGTACGACTTAGTACTGGCAAGATTACGGGCAGCTGCGCTCGGTTGATAATGCAGCTCCTGCATCGCCTGATTCACTTTGTCGATCGTCGCCTGTTTTACCGACGGCTCGTTGTTCATCACCCGCGACACTGTCTTGATCGACACACCGGCTTTAGCCGCTACGTCATGAATGGTCACTTTCATTGCTGGATCCCAAAAAGCACAGCACCAAATGGCCTTATGCTGAAAATAAATAAGCTAATTTTTCTACTGATCCAGCTAACTTTATGACAGCGCTGGTCATTTTGTAACAAAGATTGAGTTTAGGCATAACTCTTTTTTGCCAAAACGGCAAACATTTATTCCATATTTTTTAGCCTGAAAAATCCTCATTTTTGGCACTTTGAAAATAAAAAACAATTTTTTGTATATAAATCAATTGGATAATTTGGTTGTTTTTTGTTTTCCTCCGGCAAGCATCAAAAACTGGTTATAAAAAACAGTTCTAACCTGCCATATGTTACTTTTTAAATTCGTTTAAATTTTCAGCTGAAGGAGTTTGCAAAGCTGGATTTTTTTGTGTATGTTAAATTTCAATGACAGCGTTGTCATGATGGAATCATGAAAATCTGTTGTTTCAGGACATAAAAAAATCATCGCACAAAAAAACAGGAATGGGAGAGAAGCTTATGCTGCACAATAAAATGAATAAGTGCGCCGTGGCGGTCAAATTAGGTTTGTTAGTAGGAACTGCTGCTTTAGCCTTTCCAGCTATGGCAGATCAGGCTGTAGAAGAAGGCGCAAAAAAAGAACAACAGGTTGAAGTCATCCAGGTCCGTGGTATTAAAGCCTCACAGGAAGCATCGTTAAATGCAAAACGTTATGCTGTTGCTACAGTAGAAGCTATCACGTCGGAGGATATAGGTAAGTTTCCTGATAAAAATATCGCTGAGTCGTTACAGCGGATAGCAGGTGTTGCTATTAACCGTGGTTTTGTTGGCGAAGGCGCAGAAGTATCTATTCGTGGTGTCGATCCGACGCTTACTCAGGTACAAATGAATGGCCAATTTGTGGCGTCCACATCCTGGTTTTCACAGGGAGCGAACAAACGTAGTTTTAATATGGATTTGATGCCATCAGAGATGATTTCAGATCTGGAAGTGTATAAATCACCAGTCGCCTCACTGGATGAAGGTGGTGTAGGTGGTACTGTGATTCTGCATACCCGCAAACCACTGGATTTGGATAGCAACACCTTGTTTGCTTCTGTAGAAGCTAACCAGAACTCACTTGCTGATGAGACTGGGTTGGGGGCTTCTACATTGTACAGTTGGAAAAATGACGACGAGACCTTCGGTGTGCTTGGTATGATTTCCACGCTGGAACAAATAGGTCGTGGCCGTAAAGCGGAGAACTATTGGGAAGAGGGCTGGTCAGCTTCTGGTATTGCTGGTTTTGATCAGGACCGTAAACGAGACGCTTACGATATCACCGCCCAGTTTCAGGCAACAGAAGAGTTAGGTATTACCTTACATGCGTTTCGCACCAAGTTAGATGCCTTTAATACCAACCAAAACTTTTTAGTCATTGGTGCAGATCCCGCTTTTATGACGAATACCAGTGGACGCGTTGCTCCTAATGGTTTGCCGTTAAAAGGAACTGTGACCAGAGCTGCCTGGCTGGCTCAGGATACCAATACTCGTAACGCCGAAATGATCAGTGACGTTCTGGATTTGCGAGTTGACTACCAGGCTTCGAATTATAAGTTGTCAGGTGTTATTGGTACTACAAAGGCCGATGGTGGTAATGGTGGCAATGCCAACGGTTTATGGGGCCAGCCTATAAATGGCACTAACGGTATCAGTGTTGATGTTGATATGGATTTAGCCAATGCCATGTTGCTTGCGCCAAAAGGTGTCAGCCTGAGCGATACTTCATGGCAGGATTTCCAGGGTGGGTCATTGGCTCGTACTGAACTGGAAGACGAAGAAAGCTATGCTCAGGCTGATTTAAAGCTGGACGTAGATTACGGTGCCATCCAGAGTATCGAAACCGGTGTTAAAATCCGCTCACATGAATTTATTTACAATTCTTATGGTGCTGAATTAGGTGATCATGGCATTACCAATATCAGCCAGTTTGATGACGGATTATTAAAAGATTTTGGCGGCGTTATGGCTGCAGGTTCGCCTGGTAGCTATGTCAAAATTGATGGTAAGGCATACTGGAATGCATTAAATGATTCGGTAACAGCCTGGAACAGGCAGCTTGCCAGTTTCAGTTCAGTGACTGAGGACGTGTATGCGGCATATGTGCAGGGTAATTTTTCTGGTGATAGTTATCGCGGCAATGTGGGTATGCGCTATGTCAAAACAGAAACTGACGGCCGTGCATATAACGGTAACCTGACCGGGATCGATTCCTTCAAAGGCGACTATAGTGACTTCCTGCCCTCTTTAAACCTGGCCATTGATCTGTCAGATGAGCTGATTTTACGCATGTCTGCCTCTAAAGTGATGACCCGCGCTGGCTATAGCCAACTAGCACCAGGTTATAAAGGTTTACCGGACACGCCTCCAGAGAGTGGCCGTTTGCAGGCTTCACGTGGTAACCCTGCTATAGATCCTTTCCGCGCTACTCAGATGGATATTGGCCTGGAGTGGTATTACAACGAATCTTCTCTGTTGTCTTTTGCCGTGTTTAATAAAGATATTGCTTCTTTTATCAGCACCAAAAAGATAGTTGAAAATTTAGTAGATGTACCTGTACCTGGTGAGTACGAAGTGTCGGTACCAGATCAGGGTCGTGGCGGTAAAATTGAAGGTCTGGAACTCCAATGGCAAACCAACTTTGGTAATGGTTTTGGTGCCTTGTTTAACTATACCTACGTGGATGCAACTGGTGAGACTGATAATGGCGAGCAGATTATTCTGCCGGGTTCATCGCGCAATCAGTTCAACGTGACTGGTTATTATGAACATGAGATGTTCTCTGCCCGTTTAGCTTATACCAACCGCAGCCAGTTCTTTGCTGAGGGCACTGCATTGGGTAACGGCAATGACTCCTTTGATGGCCAGGATTTTATTGATGCTACTTTAGTGTTCAAAGTAACTGACCAACTGGATGTCTCATTGGAGGGTGTGAACCTTGCGAATGAAATCACTTATCAGCGTCACAGTACCGGAGCTGAAACAGTGCGCGTTATTACAGAAAATGGTCGTCGTTATGCATTGAAAGCGTCTTATCGTTTTTGATTATGACTAAAAAGGAAGGCAGTCGCCTTCCTTTTTTTCTGAGTTGTTGTAACGTGAAACAGTTCCGTTTTTAAAGGTTGCAGTATGCAAACAGAAGCAATTCGCTCAGTGCTGGTCGTTGGCGGAGGCACTGCTGGCTGGCTGACAGCGGCCAATCTGGCCCAGTCATTTAACAGTGCTGAACCAGGCGCTATTCAGGTCACCTTAATTGAATCGCCAGATATAGCTACCATTGGGGTTGGGGAAGGCACCTGGCCTACTATGAGAGCGACCTTGCAAAAGCTAGGTATAAAAGAAGAAGACTTTTTGCGCAGTTGTAATGCGACTTTTAAGCAAGGCACTAAATTTGTGGACTGGCAGCACAGTGATTTGCCAGCGAGTTATCATCATTTATTCACCTCAGTCAGCGACCCGACGCAATTCAACCTGGCACCTTATTGGTTACAGGGACGTGCGGGCCAGCATAAGTCTTATGCCAGTGCAGTGAGCGCCCAAGGTGTTATTGCTGAACTTGGGTTGGCGCCAAAAAAAATCACCAATAAGGCCTATGAAGGCGTTCTCAACTATGCATATCATCTGGACGCTGGTAAATTTGCCGACCTGTTGAAAAACCATGCACAGCAAAAACTGGGCGTACATTTTATCAGTGCCAATGTGTTGGATGTCAGTCTGGCTATCGATGGCAGTATAGCTGCAGTGATAACTGACAGTGCAGGCCGACAGCAGGCCGACTTTTATGTTGATTGCACAGGTTTTCAAAGTCTATTGCTGGGGAAAGCAATGGGAGTGGGTTTCCGGCCTGTATCGGATACCTTGCTGACAGACCATGCAGTGACTATACAGGTGCCGTACCCCACGCCTGACTCTCCTATCAATGCTTGTACTCATTCTACAGCCCAAGCTGCTGGTTGGATTTGGGATATTGGTCTGACAAATCGCCGTGGTGTGGGCTATGTCTACAGCAGCAACTATGTGTCTCATGAGCAAGCTGAACAATGCTTGCGACGTTATATTGGTCCGGCAGCCGATACACTGGAAGCCAGAAAACTGGCGATGCAGGTCGGTTATCGTGAAAAGTTCTGGCACAAAAATTGTGTCGCCATAGGTTTGTCAGCAGCTTTCGTTGAACCCCTGGAGGCATCCGCGATTTTTCTGATTGAAGCTGCGGCTAATATGCTGGCCGATCAGTTACCTGCACTGAAAGAGAATCTGCCACTGGCGGAGAGTAAATTTAATAAGTCCTTTTTGTTTCGCTGGCAAAGAACTATTGATTTTATCAAGTTGCACTATGCCTTATCGGGTCGGACCGAGCCTTTTTGGCAAGCTGCAAGAGCAAAGCAATTGATACCCCAATCGCTGCAGGATGTGCTGCAAAGCTGGCAGACTCAACCTGTCAGTCCTTATGATTTTGCACATGTGTACGAACCCTTTCCAATGGAAAGTTACCAGTATGTGTTGTACGGCATGGGCTTTAAGCAGCAATTAGCCGACTTGCAACGTTATCAACAAGGTGGCAAAGCCGCTTTGTATTTTCAGCGGGTGCAGCAGTTGACTCATCAATTGCAACAGGAATTGCCAGCTCAGCGGGAGCTGCTGGCGAAAATTTATCGGTATGGTTTTTCTGCACTCTAGCAGCAGATATAAAGCGGAATTAGTAAGAATGACTCAACGTATAGCGCTGGATAGCCAGCAACATCAGCATTACAAACTACAAGAAGATAAGCTGTTTTCGCATACAAAACTTGCACATATATTGCCACTGGAGGTCAATGAATTTGCCGCAGCAGCTGCATATTTTCCTATTGTTTTTGTCAAAGACAGCAATACAGGGCAATTTCGTGCCTGCGTGATGACTGGTATCAAACCAGGGCAAAATTTGTACTGGCATCAGGCGGGGTGGCAGGCGGGTTATACGCCTCAGGCGTTGCGCAATTACCCTCTGCTGGCAGTACAGCCAGATACCACTTCAGGCGATTACGTCATTGTGGTTGACACACAAAGCAGCTTGTTTAACCCGCAATCAGGGCACTCATTGTTCGCTGCTGGGCAAGCCACTGAGTATCTGCAACAAAGAGCTGGCGCTGCGATAGCTCAGGCAAAAAGTGTTTTACTAACCCAGCAGTTTATCCAGCTTTTGCTTGAGCTCGAGCTATTAGTCGCCCGAACTCTGACGTTGACACCCCAGGGCGCTGAAGCTTATGACTTGACTGGGCTTTACCTCATTGATGAGCAACGGCTGGCAGAATTAACTGATCAGCAGTGGTTATCACTGCGGCAGAATAATAGTTTGCTTGCGGTGCACGCTGTGTTGATGTCGATGAACCAAGTGTCGGCTTTGATTCAGCGATCAGTACTTTAAAGGAATAGTAATATGTTGAAGTCAACTCTGGACGAGATTGTGATTGTTGGAGGCGGCACAGCGGGTTGGTTAACTGCGGCTATTCTGGCAAAAAAGCTCAACGCCGGTAAGCCGGGCAGCGTACAAATCACAGTGATCGAGTCGCCTGATATTGCTATTTTAGGTGTTGGCGAAGGAACCTGGCCAACCATGAGAACCACCTTGCAGACAGTGGGCGTGGATGAAGGCGAGTTTATGCGCGAATGTGATGCCACCTTCAAGCAGGGCGCTGAATTTGTGAACTGGCAACACACGCCAGTTCCAGGCGAAAAGCATAGCTATTTTCATCCGCTCAGTGCAGTGTTTCATTCATCCTATGATTTTAATCTCGCGCCCTACTGGCTGCAGGGGGCTTCTGACTTACCCTACGATTTAGCTGTGGCATCACAAAGTCGTATTTGTCAGCTGGGACTGGCACCAAAAAAAATTACCACTGCGGCTTATTCAGCACTGCAAAATTATGCTTACCATTTTAATGCGTTAAAGTTTGCTGCTTTTATGAAAAAGCACTGCACCGAAAAATTATCGGTACGTTTTATATCGGGCAACGTACAGCAGGTGAGTTTGCACCCTTGTGGTGCTATTGCCAGCGTGTCTACCGATAGCGCAGGTGAAATAAAGGCGGACTTTTTTGTTGATTGTACCGGCAGTAAGGCTCTGTTGTTGGGGGAGGCCTTAGGCGTGCCTTGGCATGGTATTAACGATATTATTTTTAACGATACAGCACTGGCAATGCAGGTGCCTTATCCTGCGCCTGACTGGCCCATAGCCACCCATACCATAGCAACAGCGCATGAAGCAGGCTGGACTTGGGATATAGGTTTACACAACAGGCGTGGAGTAGGGTATGTTTATTCCAGCTCGCACAGCACAGATGAGCGTGCTGAGCAGATACTGCGACAACACATAGGTGTGCAGTCCGAGGGGCTTGAGGCGAGAAAAATAAAACTGAATCTGGGGTATCGGCAACAGTTTTGGCGCAAAAACTGTGTGGCTATCGGAATGTCGGCAGCTTTTATAGAACCTCTGGAGGCTTCAGCCATTTTTCTGATTGAAGCTGCGGCCAATATGCTTGCAGATCAGTTTCCTCGAAGCAGTGCTTCACTGGAGTTTGTGGAAAAAAAATTCAACGATACCTTTAAGTTACGCTGGGATAAAAGCATCGACTTTATTAAGTTGCATTATTGCATCAGTCAGCGCCGTGATACAGAGTATTGGGTGGACAACTGCACAGACAGCTCAATTCCTCAGTCTTTACAACAGCGACTGGCACACTGGCGATTGCACCCGCCAGGTAAGTATGATTTTGATTATGCCTTTGAACCCTTTGTGCTCGACAGCTACTTGTTTGTCTTGTACGGCATGAAATTTAATACCGATATCAGCCATAATCTGAGTAGTTACTCTGATATACAGAGCGCACATCAGTTGTTTGCCGAGATTGATCGCACCACAGCTATACTGCAACAGCAACTGCCTACACATAGGGAGTTACTCGATAAGGTCTATCAATATGGGATGCCAAAACTATAAAGACTACTCTTTTGGCGTGTTGTGAGTCGTATTTTAGGTTTTTCTAAAGTCGATAGCCTGGCGGTCTCGAGGCCTCAGTCTTGGGTTCAATGTTAAAAGTTTTTTGTCGGGAAACCAGATGGCTCTGGTGTCAGCCGGATTTCTAAGGTAAGTTGAGGCCTCAGTTTTACACGCACTTATTGCGGTAAATTTATCACGGCCTCCTGTGAGGCTTATATTGTTGGATGTGTTAAGAGGTTTCATTCATGTCACTGCAAATTGCTCCGCTACAAAAAGAAAAACATGCACAAACTAAAATCAATACTGCTAACGCTTTTACCTTCGCACAAGAGCAGCATATTCTGCCTGTAGTGGTTCAGGAGTTCGTTCGTATTGGTGCAGAAATGCCGATAGTTTTTATTAAAGATTCTGCGTCAGAACGTTTCGATGTTGTGGCCATGCTTGGATTGAAAACAGGTGAAAACCTGATGGTGACCGAAGGTCAATGGCAGGGCTTTTATGTACCAAGAGTGCTGTGGAATCATCCATTGATTCTGGCTGATGACCCGAGCAAAGAAGGGCAGCTGTTGGTTGCATTGGTGGAGTCGAGCCATATGGTCAACACTGAGACTGGCCATGCATTATTCAACGAAGATGGTACTGAATCTGATTTCCTGAAATCCCGTGTTGAGTCTATGCGTGAGTTTTTTATGCAGTCTCAAACGACCAGAGCTTTTAACAAAACTCTGGCTGATATGGATTTATTAGTGCCTCAGACCTTAACTATCAAGCTTGAAGGCCAACCACGTGAGATTTCAGGCATCTATATTGTCGACGAGAAAAAACTAAATTCATTGTCTGATGAGCAGTTACTGGATTTAAACAAGCGCGGTCTGATACCAGCAATTTACGCACATTTAATGTCGTTGCAACAGGTTCAGCGTTTAGGTGAAAGAGCCAATAAAGCTGTAGCTAAAACGGCCTGAACCAGCGCCATCTAACCAAGCAGCACAGTATGTGCTGCTTGCTGTTCCTCCCCTGATCTTCTTTATTCGCCCTTACTGCACCTGCTGTCTTCATTCCTTACCCAGTTGGTTTAGATATACTTTTTTAGTGCAAATAACACTTGATTTGATGAAAAAAAATACATAACATCAAGATGACAGCGTTGTCATATTGTCGGGAGTGCCTTTGCTGCGGTCCTGGACTTGCAGCAATACGTTGTAAAGAAAGGGGCGGTCAGACCTTTGCTGGGGTCTGATTGTGGTTTTCACCCTTGCCAAAGTCAGGTTGATTGGTAGTTGGTCAACAGGATTTACCAGCAGACATGGATGTTGTGTTTTGTTTGCCAATCTTGATCCAAGGGATCTTTGAGGGTACTGCTTGCAGTACCCTCTTTTTTATTTATTCGCAATCATCCATGGCGCTCACTCGTCTCAATCCAAATACACAGAGTAGACTATGCTCCTTGAGTCTCGATTGCTTGTTGCCTGGCTGCAACAGCAATTAATGTGGCACATTGCTGACATGCTATCCCCAGAGTGGTGCGCCTGAATCACATCTTTGGCTCCGACGGAAGCCTTGCTCTCGTGGCAAAGACATTCTTGCCATAAACAAGTAAAGTAGCCTTAGTTCAATGAGTTGTGGAAACATGGTTATGCGGCAGATAGGGTGGGGAATTATTGGTTGTGGCAATGTCACCGAATTAAAAAGTGGTCCGGCTTTTAATAAAGTGGAACACTCCAGTCTGGTCGCTGTGATGCGTCGCGATGCGGCCAAGGCTGAAGATTATGCCAAGCGTCATCTGGTACCGCGCTGGTATAGTGATGCTCTACAACTGATCAATGACCCTGCTGTGGATGCTGTCTACATCGCCACTCCACCTGATAGTCACAAAGCCTATGCTTTGTTGGTGGCCGCAGCAGGGAAAATTTGTTGTGTCGAAAAACCTATGGCATTAAATACTGCAGAATGTATTGAAATGACTGAGGTGTTCGAACAAAAGCAATTGCCTTTGTATGTGGCTTATTACCGTCGCTCATTACCACGTTTTTTAAAAATTAAAGAATGGCTGGAACAGGATTTGATTGGTGCTCCACGCCAGGTGCAATGGAGCTTCAGCCGCACTCCGAATACGGCTGATCTGGCCGGACAATACAATTGGCGCACCGATCCGGCAAAAGCTGGTGGTGGTTATTTTGTTGATCTGGCCAGTCATGGCCTGGATTTATTACTCTATCTGCTGGGCGATATAGCCACTGTGCAGGGGATCACTACCAATCAGCAACAGCTTTATGCTGCAGAAGATGCAGTGACTGCAGTCTGGCAATTTCAGTCGGGTTGTTTAGGCGCTGGGTTCTGGAACTTTGCCGCAGCTGAGCGCAACGATAAAGTGGTGATTTATGGCAGCAAAGGCCGGATTGAGTTTTCGGTATTTGAGCAGGAACCCGTGCAGTTGTTTACCAAAGAGCAGCAGTTAAGTCTGGACGTACCGCATCCGGAAAATATCCAGTTTTACCATATTCAGGCAATGGTAAGCGACATACTCCATGGCTCAGGGCATCCTTCTACTGGAAAAACCGCGCTAAAAGCCAGCTGGATGATGGAGCAGATTTTAAAAAACTAAAATTGGGTTCAGCTCACATTGTTAACAGTGAATAATGTGAGCTGAACCCATTTTAAGACGGCTAATCCAGCTTGGTTACTCTACTGATGGCCCCATTTTTGGCTTTTGTGCGAAGCAGTAAGTTGCTACTCACTTTCACAGCTTCAGTATAAACTAACCAACTTTTTCCCTGGTCTTCACTGTATTCAACCACTAAACCTGGCCATGCACTGTTGGCCAGCAATAGGCCATCCTGCAGCACTGCACCTGGTGGTGGCAGATATAAAGCCACACCAGCTTCTGCTAAACGCGGCAATTCCTTTTGAGTTAAAGTCCAGCCAAAACGTTGCCAGTCTTGTTGTCTGGCTTTTGTGTCAGGCTTGTCAGCTTCCCACTCTGCTTTGTGCCAGGCCCGTTCTGCCAAGGCTAATAAGCGTGGATACAGCATTTGTTCCAATTGTTCTGCCGTTCTGATCGTTTCAGTCCAGATCTGGCCCTGAATACCAAGAATATTTTCTGGTTTTTCTAAGGCTGGCAGTTCCTTACCTAACAAAACCTCAAGATTTTCAATGACCTGTCCTTCCCGCGTTTTATCGGCATTAGCGTATAAATAGTCGGGCATGTAACCAAATACTTTAGCCACATCAGTGAAGCGTGCTGCCCAGTAGTAGCCTCTTTCTTCTGGATGTGCTTCGTAGGGGTGATCAAAATACAAATGAGTGCCATGCGATAACACCACCTGATAACCAGCATTAGCTAATCGGTAGGCACGATCAGCGACACCCCATTCCCAAATATTATCCCACACATTGGCATAGACATTTTCGTTAGCAAATTGCTGACGGTTAAAGGGGTTTTTAGCGTCATACATTAAACCATCTTCCCAGCCACCTAGGGTCAGCTGTCTATTGGCGGCCAGCTGCGCTACTTTGGCGACAAAATAAGGCTTTAAATCGGCCACTCCGGCCACCCCATTGTCTGTTGTAGCTATGAGTTGCTGACAAGCGGGAGACTCTGTCCATGAACCTACGCCTGTTTCATCACCGCCCATATGGAAGGTGCTGAGTTGTAAACCAGCCTGACGATACATTTGTTGCAGCTCATAAATCACTTTGTCGACAAAAGCATAAGTGGAAGGCAGGCAGACATTGATAGAGTTATCTGTATAGTTTTGCACCGTCATGTATTTCGACTGATCCAGCGGATCGGACAACAAATACTGTGTCGATTCAGCTTCTTTCCCTTGTTCTTTCAGCGTCAGATAGCGGGCCTGCATAGCTTTTACCGCAGCTCTGGCATGGCCTGGCATATCAATTTCCGGAATGATTTCGATATGGCGTTCGGCTGCGTATTTTAAGATCTCAATAAAGTCTGCCGTGCTGTAATAGCCATTACCGTTGCCTGATGTAAAAGGGCCTGTACCCAACTGAGTCAGCAGGCAGTTGCGCTCGGACAAATCAAAACAGCGATTTGCACCTATCTGAGTCAGTTCAGGCAAGCCTGGAATTTCGATGCGCCAGCCTTCATCTTCAGTTAAATGCAGGTGCAGCTTATTCAGCTTATAACGCGCCAGCTGATCGATCATGCGCAACGTCACTTCTTTACCATGGAAATTACGCGCCATATCGTAATGCAAGCCACGCCAAGCAAAACGTGGCCAGTCGGTAATAGTAGCATTTGGTAAAACAGTGCGTTCACCCTCTACCGGCAGCAATGCCAGCAAGCTTTGCACTGCATAAAAGGCACCGGCATTGTCATTGCCACTCAGGCTTATTTGTTTATCGCTGATCACCAACTGATATCCTTCAGCTTTTTCTTTCGCTGCCTGAACAGTCAAGGCGAGATGAGGCTGATTTTTGGCTGGCGCCTTGGTAGTTAAACTAAGTGATAAGCCTGCGATTTGCTGCAATTGTTGCTGCAAATAAGTCGCTTCAGAAGTTAAACGGCCACTGTGATAAATCAGCCAGTCAGCACTAAGTTTTGTTTGGCCGCGCTGATAGCTGATTTGTTGCGGGCTGGGCACTATGGATAATTGTTCTGGTTTTTTAAAAGCTGATAGTTGCTGTTGATTCAACACAAAGCGGCTTTGGCTGGTGGCTACAGGGTATAAATCCGGCGAAGGTTGATTAAAGCGCTGCAACTGCTCAGCTCTGGTATAAGGTTCAACAAAACGACTGAAATCTTCGGTATCTGTGTTGGCAAAGACTTCAGGCTTTAAACCTTGGGCGGTAATAAAAGCCCGTGGCATCCAGTCGCTGTAACTGACCATAAAGGACGATGGAGAAAATCTAAGGCGTAACTCTTCGCCTGGTTTTAAACCTTTAAAGTCTTTACTCGGCCTGAGGCTATGTAAATCGCCTTGTACATGCTGCAGCATCAAACCATGCAGCTCTGCGCCTTCCTGTTTTCGGATGGCATGAAAATACAGCACCCAGTTAGTCTTACCTGCACTCAAAGTCTGAGACGACTTATTCCTCAAAATTAGTTCGACCTGACTTTTTGGTTCAGTAGCTGAAGTGAAATTACTTTTAACCGCGAACTTTAATTCAGTGTTTTTGGCAAATTCAGCCAGTTCCGCTTGAGAAAAAGCCTGAACTTGTCCGCAAAAAAAGTAACTAATACAAAGCCATAGTAGTAAAAAATACTTCATCGCACGCTCCCCTAAACAGCGGTACACTATCACCGCAGGTTATTCCCTGATGGATTTTATGGAAATGACGCTGCCCTTTGCTGCAGCTATGACATGCAAAGTGACAGAACAATGACAAGGCAGGCCTCTCCTAATTGATTGATTTTAAAAATAAATTTTGTAATTCTTTTGCTTATTTTGAAAAATTAAGCTGGATTTTTAAACAAGGGTCTTGTTATTTGTCAAAATTATTATATGCTGAATTAAAAAAATGACAACGCTGTCAATTTGGTTTTTGATCAAATAGTGGGCAGCAACAGGTGGTAGCTTAATCAGATTGGATTACAGCTGACCAGCGGATAATGCAACGAGGTTGGTAGGATGACTACAGCAGTGGGCTATGATGGCCCGTTTTATTTAGGTGTAGATGGTGGAGGCAGTAAATGCCGGGTCATCATAGTTACAGAAGACAATCAGGTGATAGGCGAGGGTTTATCAGGCCCAGCCAATCCGTTACGTGGCATGAAAGTCGCAACAGATTCTATTCTGGCTGCTACCCAACAAGCTTTGACTTGTGCCGGTATGGCTTTTAAAGATATGTCCAGACTTATTGCTGGGGCCGGTTTGGCTGGCGTCAATATGCCTGAATACTATCGTATTTTTTCAGAATGGCAGCATCCTTTTGCGCAATTGCATTTGACCAGCGATTTACATGTAGCCTGTATTGGTGCACATCAGGGCGCTGATGGTGCCGTTATCATTGCTGGTACAGGATCTTGTGGTCTGGCTGATGTCAAAGGTCAGCTGATCGAAGTGGGAGGTCACGGTTTTCCTTATGGCGATAACGGCAGTGGCGCCTGGTTAGGTTTGCAAATGGTGCACCATGTGCTGCTAGCCAAAGATTTACTAGGCCCGCAAACGCTGCTGACTGATTTGTTATGCGATGAATTAAAACTCAGCCAGACTTTGGCTCTGGTTGATTTCTTTATGCACGCTAGTCCCACTACTTATGCCAAATACGCACCTCTGGTCTTTACTGCAGCTGATTCGGGCGATGCACTGGCGCAGCGGATAGTGCAGCAGGCTGCGGCTCATATCAGTGCCATAGCTCAACGTTTATTAAGCATCAATCCACCTCGTTTGTCCTTAATTGGTGGTTTGGCGCACAAGTTACAGCCTTATCTGGCGGCAGAAGTGCAACAAAAAGTGACCCCAGCTTTGGCTACGCCAGAATTTGGAGCCGTTTGGTTTGCTAAACAACGCCAGCAACAAGCCCAACGTATTTCTTAGCTAATAAACAACAGATCTCTTAACTTTAAGCAGTGAGTAACCCAATGATGACCCGAACTATTATGGCGCAGGAAGCTGCGGAAGCACCAAGCCGGATCCGTGAGCAATTAGCTAGCAATGCCAGCCGTATTGCTGACATAGTCGCCTTGATCAAACAAAAGCAGCCCCGTTATGTCTATATGGTAGGTCGTGGTTCATCCGATCATGCGGGTGTCTTTGCCAAGTATCTGATTGAGATTGAAATAGGTTTACCTGTTACTGCTGCTGCTCCTTCAATTGCCAGCGTCTATAACAAACAACTGGATTTGACTGGTGCTCTGGTACTGGTGATTTCACAGTCAGGCAGAAGCCCGGATATTCTGGCTCAGGTTGCTATGGCCAAAGCTGCTGGCGCCCTGGTCATTGCATTGGTGAATGATGAGAGCTCACCTTTAGCTGAACAAGCCGATCAGGTGATCCCATTGAATGTGGGCGCTGAAAAAGCCGTTGCAGCGACAAAAAGTTATCTAGCCACTTTAAGTGCCTTATTGCAACTGGTTGCGGCATGGTCTGGCAGCAGTCAGTTACAGGATGCTGTAGTTAGTTTGCCTGAATTACTGGAACGGGCTATCGAACTACCAGCTCAACTGACAGCTCAATCCTTAGAAGGGGTTAAGCATCTGGTGGTGTTGGGTCGTGGTCCGGGGTACGCCATCAGCCGTGAAATTGCACTAAAACTCAAAGAAGTCTGTGGTATTCACGCTGAAGCTTTTTCCAGCGCTGAGTTTCTGCATGGCCCTGTGACTTTAGTTAAAGATCAGTTTGCTATTGTTGATGTCAGCATAGCGGATGAAGCGAATGCGGCTCATCAGGCACAAATTGCCGAAGTACGTAGCCGTGGTGCTCGCATTGTGCATTTGCATCATGCTGATTTGTTATCTAATCCACGGGTATTACCACTGGCTTTATTGCAGCGTTTTTATCTGGATGTTGAAGCTGTGGCAAGAAGCCGTGGTGTCAATCCGGATGCACCTCCAGGCCTGAATAAAGTCACTAAAACGGTCTGATGAGGTGGTGATGCAACAGATTTCAGTAGCCCGGCTATTTGATGGTCAGAACTGGCAGCAGAATGTAACTTTAACTATAGAGGCTGATCGTATTCATTCGATTCAATCTGCTGATGGTGCCGTGCTGCAAGGTACGCTGGTCCCTGGTTTTATCGATGTGCAGGTAAACGGCGGCGGTGGCGCTTTGTTTAATACCAATACCAGTCTCGAAGCGCTGCGCACTATGGTCAAAGCCCATGCTCAGTTTGGCAGCACAGCCTTGTTGCCTACAGTGATCACTGATTCAGTTGCTGTAATGCAGCAAGCTGCGGATGTGGTAGCTCAGGCTATTGCCAGCAAAGAACCTGGTATTTTGGGTGTACATTTTGAAGGTCCGCATTTGTCTGTGCCGAAAAAAGGTGTTCACCCTGAACCTCATATTCGGCCTTTATCTGCAGCTGAGCTGGCTATTTATCGTCGTACTGATCTGGGCATCAAACTGGTGACAGTTGCGCCTGAAAACATCGGCCCTGAGCAGATCAAAGAGTTAGTCGAAGCTAATGTCATTGTATGTTTAGGTCATAGCAACGCGGATGCTGTCACAGTGCAAGCCGCTTTAGCTGCCGGAGCTACGGGTTTTACGCATTTATACAATGCGATGTCGCCTTTAACCTCGCGTGAACCTGGTGTGGTGGGTGCGGCGCTTGCCGATCCACACAGCTGGTGTGGCATTATTTTGGATGGTTTTCATGTGCACCCGCTGGCAGTAAAAGTGGCCTTAGCGGCTAAACCCAAGGGCAAACTGCTGATAGTGACAGATGCAATGTCGCCTGTGGGCACCAGTCAAACTGAGTTTGATTTTTTTGACGGTAAAGTTATACGTAACGGCAATAAATTAACCAATTTAAACGGCAACTTAGCGGGTTCAGTGCTGGATATGGCCAGTGCTGTGTCTTATGCGGTCAAAGAACTGGGCCTTGATTTGTCAGAAGCTGTGCGAATGGCTTCCTTGTATCCCGCCGAGTTTTTAAGCATTAGCACCCAGCGTGGGCAAATTAAAGCAGGGGCCAAAGCTGATTTGGTTTTGCTCAGTGATGAAGGCCTGGTACAGCAGTGCTGGCTGGAAGGCAGGGCTTTTATCGAAACCAGATAACTAATAAATATTATCCAATAAATTCAACATAATAACTATTAAAGCAACAGGAAGAAATTATGGAAATGACAGTCGATACTCCCAAGGCCCGTAGTGGCGTTTTGCCTATGGTCATAGTGGCCATGCTGTTTTTTGTACTGGGTTTTGCGACCTGGCTGAATGGCTCTTTGATGCCGTATTTAAAACAAATGCTGCAGTTAAGTCCATTGCAGGCATCGCTGGTGCTGTTTTCCTTTTATATCGCTGTGACTTTTACCGCTTTGCCTTCTGCCTGGCTGATCCGTAAAGTAGGTTATAAAAATGGCATGGCGCTGGGTATGGCGGTGATGATGCTGGCTGGCCTTTTGTATATTCCTGCTGCACAAACTCAAACTTTTGGTCTTTTTTTGCTGGCTCAGTTAGTGATAGGTACAGGCCAAACCTTATTACAAACCGCAGTGAATCCCTATGTTGTCAAAATTGGTCCTGAAGAAACTGCCGCTGTGCGCATCAGCATTATGGGTATTTTGAATAAAACAGCTGGTGTTGTTGCTCCTTTGGTCTTTACAGCTTTGATTGTCAGTGGTTTTACCGTGCCAGTGGACACTGCCCTGAGCCCAGAACAAATTGACGCTATGGCCGCCAGCCTGGTGTTGCCTTACCTTGGATTGGCTGCATTTTTAGGTTTATTGGGTTTAGCTGTTAAATACTCACCTTTGCCTGAACTGGAAAAAGAGTCAGGCACAGGCACTGGTTTCGAACAGTTAAAAGCGGTATTGGCGAAACCAGCACTGGTGTTGGGTGTACTGTCGTTATTTGTTTATGTAGCCGTTGAAGTGATTGCAGGCGACACCATAGGTTTGTTTGCCTTGTCGCTCGGTGTTGAGCGTTACACTGTGATGACCTCTTATACTATGGCTTGTATGGTCTTAGGGTACATATTGGGTATTCTTCTTATTCCAAGGGTGTTATCTCAGCAAAAAGCTTTGGCTGTTTCTGCAGTTTTAGGCTTGGTTTTAACTTTGGTCGTAGTGTTTGGTGATACCAGTTCGTACCTTATCGCGAATACGCTGCTGGTGCCTTTTGGTGGTACTGCTTTACCTGATACTTTGTTATGTATTGCCATTCTTGGCTTGGCTAATGCCATTGTCTGGCCGGCGGTTTGGCCTCTGGCTTTATCAGGTCTTGGCACTTTAACCAGTATTGGTTCGGCTTTACTTATTATGGGTATTGCAGGCGGCGCTTTTGGTCCATTGTTTTGGGGTCTTGCCAGTGGCACAGCCTTAGGGCAACAGGGCGCTTATCTGGTGATGTTACCTTGTTATGCCTTTATCCTGTTTTATGCAGTAAAAGGCCATAAGCTCACCAGTTGGAAAAGCTCTTAATTTATTAAAGGCGCCTCTATGTCTTCACCACGTTTTTATGCGCTGGATGCGTTAAGAGGCTTAGCCATAGCCCTTATGATCCTGGTCAATACACCGGGTTCCTGGCAGCATGTCTATACACCGCTTTTGCATGCTCCCTGGGATGGATTTACTTTTGCCGATATCGTCTTCCCCACCTTTTTGTTTGTGGTGGGGGCCTCCATGTTTTATTCGCTGAAAACTGCAGTCTTATCTAAACAAAGCCTGTGGCGGGTTAGTAGCAGGGCCTTAAAGTTAATAGGTATTGGCGTGTTGCTAAACTACCTGCCTTTTACTGTGGATCTGGCCGAATTACGTTTGCCCGGAGTATTACAACGTATAGGTTTGGCCTACTGGCTGGCCGCCTTGTTGATTTTGATGGTAAAACGCAGTTACTTGCCTTTTGTGGCTGTGGCTTTGGTGTTGTTGTATTGGTTAGCTCTGGTGCTGGGTGGAGGTGAATTGCCTTTTAGCCTGGAGCACAATCTGGTGCGGCAATGGGATTTAGCCATTTTTGGCGCTGCTCATTTGTATCAGGGTTTTGGTGTGGCTTTTGACCCCGAAGGCTTGTTAAGCACTTTGCCTTGTGTGGTTGCTGTTTTAATTGGTTTTGGTACAGCAGCGTTTTTACAGGGCAAACAGCAGCATCAAGCTTTGCGTCTGTTATTGCTGTCCGGTCTGGTTCTGGTGGTGCTGGCCTTGCTTTGGCATTGGCTTTGGCCCATCAATAAAGCCCTATGGTCCGGCAGTTATCTGGCGCTGAGCAATGGTTTAATTTTGTTGCTGTTAGCGGCTTTGGTTTGGTGTATTGATATCAAAGGCTGGACTAGCCTGGCTGAACCTTTAAAAGTCTATGGCACTAATCCACTGTTTATTTATATTTTGTCCTGGCTTTGGGCAGTATTGATAGGGCAGCTGATTTTTCTTACTACAGAGACAGGTTCAGTCTCTTTGTACCAATGGGGTTTTGAGCAATTAGCTTTGGTGTTCCCTGCCAAACTGGCGTCTTTTGTATTTGCACTGCTGCATGTGATTGGATTCTGGTATCTGTCACTGCTGCTGTATAAACGCAATATAATCATTAAGCTGTAAAAAACATGGTCAGGAACAATGTTTAACAATGCGAGCATTGGCCCGTGAGGGGAGCGCCAGCATAGTTGCGAATAAAAATGGGGTCGTATGACCCCATTTTACT
Source organism: Rheinheimera sediminis (assembly GCF_004005375.1). GTDB lineage: Bacteria > Pseudomonadota > Gammaproteobacteria > Enterobacterales > Alteromonadaceae > Pararheinheimera. The sequence continues at coordinate 34,651 of NZ_RZUF01000004.1, forward strand.
CTGACCCGAATGAAGTTAGAACCTGTATTCCCAGGTGGTGGCTGCGGCTACTTCGTCAGCACCTTCAGGCAATAATGGTGATTGATCCAGATAACGTAACTGCAGACTCAGCAAACCATTAAAAAATGGTCGTCTGTGTTCTGCTTTGGCTTGCCAGCTTTGTTCACTTTCACCTGTATTGTCATAATAATTAGCCAGATACAGATGGCCTGACCAACTGATGCCGTCATACGTTTGGTAATGATAACCAGCGCTTAATACCCGAGCGTCTTTGCCATAACCACTGCCAATCACACGGCCGTATCTGCTATAGCCCTGAGGGTACAACTCACCCTGATAAGCGCAATCGCCTTTCATCACTGAGTCAGCACAATCAATATAAGTATCTGAATACTCCATATTGACGGTATGGATGCCTGAGCTATTGCCCCAGTAACTGCGAACACCTGCCAGTAACAAAGGGTTATCCGGCAGTCCTTTTGCGTTATCATCATCAGCCAGCTCAACATAAGCCGTCAGCGGCTGATTCAACAGATTGAAGTGATAACTTAAATCTATGGCTGCTCTTTGATCGGAATTAGCGCTGGCTTCGTCTTTGTTGATAAGCATGTCCCACCAGTCAGCAACGCCATTGTTTTTTCCTTGGCCACCCCATTGACTAACGCGAGATATTCCCAGTTCCACAGTAGCTGTAGGTCTGAAATTGAAACGCCCGCCCCAATAACGGGTTTGGCTGACAGGGCTTTGGTGTTCACCTAAGCCTATAAAGGTAGTGAAACTCCATGGTCCTAACCAGTTCAGTACTGGCAAATCTATGGCGTCCCAGCCATGCCGGGTTAAACGTACAGAAGGTAATGGCCTGGCGTTATTACTTTGCAGCAAGGCGCTTTGTTGGCCTGGACCCCACCAGGTACTGACCTGATCAACCGACAATACCCAGTTGCCCAGCAGTGCGGCCAGATAACTATTGTCGTAGGTTAAATTCTGCTCTGTGCTGCCATCATGGCGTGCGCGGTAATGCACTTCTGAGCGGCCGGCAAAGATATCATTCTGAAACTCGCTGAATACTGTAATGCTGGCTTGATCCTGATAGGTTTCGCCAAAACTCTGAATCCCCATTTCTGCTGAATTGGCCTTGAGTTTAACCCCAGCAGTTTTATCACTCTTGTTGACGTTTAAAGCTTTACGTACATGAGCCAGCGCAAAAGTCACTTCCTCACTGTAACGGCGATTCGGAGCTTTTGCTAAATCTTTGGCGATGTTTTTCCACATCAATGGATAGGTATTCACAGGACCACTGATTAAACCTGCGTGAGACAAAGTTTGCAGCGACTGACGCAGGTAATTGTCCTGCGTATCCATCCAGGGGGTAGCTTGTGCAGACAAGGCCAGAAAAGCCAGAGTAAAAGTGCTGTACTTAAGTTTTTTCATTACGACCAAAATCCGTATTTCAAATTAAACCGTTGTAAACTTTTGTTTTAATGCCTGTTCTACATGAGAAGCGACAAAACGGCTGACATCGCCAGCATGGCGGGCGACTTCTTTCACTAAAGTCGATGAGATAAAAGTATTTTTCTCTGAAGGTGTCATAAATAAGCTATCTAAATCCGGGTTTAACTGGCGATTCATGCTGGCTAACTGAAACTCATATTCAAAGTCGGCTACAGCGCGCACACCACGCAGCAAAACCTGCGCCTGATTCTGTTTGGCAAAATCGGCCAGCAAGCCAGAAAAGCCAACGACAGTTACATTCGGCAGACTAATAAAACATTGTTGTGCCAGCTGCACTCGTTCTGCCAGCGTAAATAGTGGTTGCTTACTGGGGTTAGCAGCGACGGCAACTATGACCTGATCAAACAAAAGTGCAGCCCTTTGCACTAAGTCACTGTGACCATTGGTTAAAGGATCAAAAGTGCCGGGATAAATTGCTTTAGTTTTCATTGTTTTATGGTCATCCCTGTGTTGCCTGTACGAACGGCTAGAGTTTTTCATCGAATTGGCGTTACTATAGCAAATTAATAAAAAATAAATAAAAAGAAATACGCGGATGGATAAGAAGCTACGAACCAAAGACAAGATACTGCAGGCAAGTATCGAGCTATTTAATCAGCAGGGTGAACGTTGTATTACGACTAACCATATAGCGGCGCATTTAGGTATTAGCCCTGGCAATCTCTACTACCACTTTCGGAATAAAGAAGACATAGTGAGGAATATCTTCCGTGAGTACGCCAAGCTGCTTGATAACAGACTACAGCCGCCTACCCAGCCTTCAGAAGCACTGGATTCCTTAGCCCAGTATCTGGATGTGGTATTTGAGTTGATGTGGCGTTTTCATTTCTTTTACGCCAATCTGCCAGATATTCTGTCACGTGATGCGGCTTTGCAGCAGGATTATTTAACAGTACAAAAAGCAGTACTGGCAAAAGTGATTTCAGTATTAAGTGCTCTGAAAAAAGCCAATGTAATTAAGATAGAGGATGCCGATATTGCTAATTTCGCCCATACCATCAAGCTGGTAGTGACCTTCTGGATTAGTTACTTAAAAACTCAGGCACCTCACAGGTTGATGAGTAAAGAACAGGCTTATTTGGGAGTGCTAAAAGTACTGCTGCTATTTAAGCCTTATGCGACTGAGCAGGCACTGCCCCGCATAGAAAAACTGCAACAGCATTATCAGACCTTGTCCGGAGAACCGACGATATAACAATCGACTGGCAACTATTTGCTACAGATTGCCAGGCAACTAATCCGATCTGCAGGCTTTTCTGACAGAAAAGCGCTGCATCCCTCCTGCTTAGTGATTACAATACGGCGGTTTTAACCAAGCCCTCAGCCTTTTTGGAGAAAGTTATGCGAACGACTCCTTTCCTTGCACATTTACAACAACAAATAGAAGACGTAAAAGTGCAGGGCCTGTACAAAGCTGAACGAGTGATCAGCTCGCAGCAACAAGCCGCCGTGACCGTAGGTCATGAACAAGTACTCAATTTCTGCGCTAATAACTACTTAGGTTTAGCCAATAACACTGACCTGATTAAAGCAGCCCAACAAGGTCTGGATTCCCACGGTTTTGGCGTGGCGTCCGTGCGTTTTATCTGTGGTACTCAGGATATTCATAAAGAACTGGAACAAAAAATCAGCGGCTTTTTAGGCACTGAAGACACTATTTTGTATTCCTCTTGCTTCGATGCCAACGGTGGTTTGTTTGAAACTATCTTAGGTGCTGAAGATGCTGTGATTTCAGATGCGTTAAACCATGCTTCCATTATAGATGGCGTGCGTTTATGCAAAGCCAAACGTTACCGTTACGCCAATAACGATATGGCTGAACTAGAAGCTCAACTGAAACAAGCTGACGCTGATGGCGCCCGTTTTAAATTAATCGCCACAGACGGCGTATTCTCAATGGATGGCGTTATCGCTGACTTAAAATCCATCTGTGATTTAGCTGACAAATACCATGCACTGGTGATGGTGGACGATAGCCACGCCGTAGGTTTTGTTGGTAAAAATGGCCGCGGCACCCACGAATACTGTGACGTGCTGGAACGAGTGGACATTATCACTGGTACTTTAGGCAAAGCCTTAGGTGGCGCTTCAGGTGGTTATACCTCTGGCAAAAAAGAAGTGATTGAATGGTTACGTCAGCGTTCACGTCCTTATTTATTTTCTAACTCGTTAGCGCCTTCTATTGTTACTGCATCGATAAAAGTGTTGGATTTACTGGCAAAGGGTGATGATCTGCGTGCTAAGTTATGGCACAACGTCAGTTATTTCCGCGAAAAAATGTCAGCCGCTGGTTTTACGCTGGCAGGTAAAGATCACGCTATTATTCCTGTGATGTTAGGTGATGCCAAAGTAGCAGCGGAAATGGCGCGCCGTATGCTCGCCGAAGGCATTTATGTCGTGGGATTCTCTTTCCCTGTAGTACCAAAAGATCAGGCCCGTATCCGCACTCAGATCTCGGCCGCTCATGATAAAGAACACCTGGATAAAGCCATCAGCGCTTTTATCCGTATTGGTAAAGAAATGGGCGTAATTGCCTGAGGACGCCAAAATGAAAGCATTAGCAAAATTAAAAGCAGAACCGGGCATTTGGCAAACCGAAGTGGATATGCCAAAAGTAGGCCCGAATGATGTGCTGATCAAAATCAAAAAAACCGCTATTTGTGGTACAGACGTGCATATCTATAAATGGGATGAATGGGCACAAAACACTATTCCTCATGGCATGGTGGTAGGGCACGAGTATGTTGGCGAAGTGGTCGACATGGGCTCTGAAGTTCGGGGTTTTGCCAAAGGCGACCGCGTATCAGGCGAAGGCCATTTAGTCTGCGGTTTCTGCCGTAACTGCCGTGCTGGTCGTGTGCATTTATGCCGTAACACCGTAGGCGTAGGTGTAAACCGCGAAGGCTCTTTTGCTGAATATCTGTCTATTCCTGCCTTTAACGTCTTTAAAATTCCGGACAATATTCCGGATAATATCGCCGCTATCTTCGACCCATTTGGCAACGCAGTGCACACAGCTTTGTCTTTTGACTTAGTAGGTGAAGACGTGCTCATCACAGGCGCTGGCCCTATCGGCATTATGGCTGTAGCAGTAGCCCGCCATGTCGGTGCCCGTCATATTGTAATCACAGACGTAAACCCATACCGCTTAGAGCTGGCGCGTAAAATGGGCGCGACCCGTGCTGTAGACGTCAGCAAAGAAGATTTAAAAGACGTAATGCAAGAGCTCGGTATGACCGAAGGTTTTGACGTCGGCCTCGAGATGTCCGGTGTACCTTCAGCCTTCCGTAGCATGTTAGATACCATCAACCACGGCGGTAAAATTGCTATGCTCGGTATTCCTCCTTCAGATATGGCGGTGGACTGGAACAAGGTGATTTTTAAAGGCCTGGTGATCAAAGGCATTTATGGTCGCGAAATGTTTGAAACCTGGTACAAAATGGCCAGCTTAATTCAATCAGGCTTGGATTTAACCCCAATAGTTACCCACGAAATGCCAATGGAAAACTACAAGGAAGGTTTTGAGATTATGTGCTCAGGCCAATCCGGTAAAGTCATTCTGAACTGGTAATTTGCTTCGTTCGGGTCAGAGTAAAGTTAAAGCTAAAAGCTTAATTTTGCTCTGACCCTAATCATTTCCCACTAGGCAAACTTAAATGCGATCTGTTATCATTTGATAATTATTCTTATCTGAACTTCATAGCTCCGATGATCGCCCTGACTGTTGCTCTGCTTTTTTTGACCTTGTTCTTGTTTGGCCGCGGCTACTGGCAGCATATAGCTTTGCCAAAATTACAGAATCAGCGATTAAGATTGCAGCTGGTGCGGGTAAAGCGTCAGGGCCAGTATCTGAAGTTATGGCTGCAACATCCGGACGGCTTGTTGTTACCCAAGGCCAAAGCCGGTCAGCATATTCTGTTGTATGGCAAAGATTTACAGGGCAAACCTGTCAGCCGGGCTTATTCATTGGCTCAGGATTGTAGTCAGCAGCGTTACTACCAACTGGTGATTAAAGCAGAAACCGATGGCCGCCTGAGTCAGGCATTATTTCAGCATTTGAAAGTGGGTGATTTAGTCGAAAGCTCTTATCCACGCGGCCATTTTTTATTAAATCGCTCGCGCCAGCCTTTGGTGCTGGTGGCTGGTGGTGTTGGCATTACCCCTATGCTGGCGATGGCCTATGCCGCTATCCGGCAAAAACGTCAGGTGTTTCTGGTGTATCAGGCCCGCCGTCTGGAAGATATCGTATTTTACCCTTTGCTACGGCGTTTGCCCCGCTTACAACTTCGTATTGCACTCACTCAACCACCAGCCGATTGGCAGGGGTTTAAAGGCCGGATTGACGCAGGGTATTTATATAAATTGGCAGGCCCTCAGGCTCAGTATTATTTTTGTGCTTCAGCAAAAATGGTGGAGCAGCTGATCTACGATTTAGGCATTTTAGGGGCGCAGCATTGTTATGCTGAGTTCTTTAGTGCTGCTGCAAGTGAGCACAGTTTTCCTATAGAAATCAATGGCGTATTTGCGGATAGTCAAGGCCATAAATCGGTGCTGGATGCTATTCTCGCCGCTCGCGTGCCACTGAATTACGACTGTAAAGGTGGCTCTTGTGGCCTTTGTAAAGTGCGTGTGGTCAAAGGTGAATACCAGCAAGTGCTGGAACCTAGCATAAGCTGTAGCGCTGATGAAGTATTGGCTTGTTGTATTCAGCCGACTTCGGCTTTGGTGTTGAGTGCGGATATTTTATCTGAAGATTTATCGCCAGAGCAGTTGACTGGTTTGGAACCTACTGCAACCAGTCATTGATTTATACCTACTCCTACTGGCTGCTATGTCTACCTGGAGATCTAAAGCTTTCGCCTTTGGCGAGATACTTTGCTTTTGCTTCGCCAAAAGAAAGTATCCAAAGCAAGAAAGTGCAGGAAGCACTTTCTAACAGCCGAAGGCTTGTCCCTAGGGTGAATTACATGGATGTAATTCATAAAAGGCGACCTCAGGTCGCAGCGACAACGCTTGCGTTGAACAGCTTTAGCTGGCCCCGAAGGGGTACGAACGAAGTGAGTATAAAGCCCGGCCCAAAATCGTGCGTCCAAGGCGACGCAGCAACGCGCTCGTCATTCAAACACTCCCAGCCTCAAAACCTTGGCCACCCAATTTTTTCTGGGTTCATTCGGGCTTTCGGTAAGCCAACAGTTTGGCTTGCCGCCGAATGGACGTACTGAGCTCCGCGAAGTACCGGAATCGCGCCCTAATGGGGGATTGGTGCCAGTAGTTGATATGGCTTTTCTGCTTGGCAGTTAAGAGCAAGAAACCGAAATGGGGCACACCGCAAGACCTGACTCTAAAGTTGTTTCTGACCCTGTGCGTTTCTTCTCCGCGAAGTACCGGAATCGCGCCCTAATGGGGGATTGGCGCCATAAGTTGGTATGGACTTTCCTGATTGGCAGCGAAAAGCGGAAATGACGCACACCGCAAGACCTGACCCTGTGCGTTTCTCAAATGAGCGAAAAGCGTACGTTAACGTCACCGCTTCTTGCCTTGTTAAAGCTTGGTAGCAATTGTGTAGACATGCTTTTCAGGGTACTGATCTAGCTCAAGATGCAAAATCGATAAGCCATTATTGATCAGGATTTGTATATTCTCGTTAATGCCAATAGAGCTGTAATAAAAAATGTCATTGCGCCATTGGTCGGTATGTTCGCCCTCAGCATTGCCAAATGTATATATTAAAATCCCACCCTTCGCCAAAAGCTTGCACAGCTTTGTAATAACTGGCTTCTGCATTGCTAATGGCAAGTGAAAAATGCTATCCCAAGCAAAGATGAAATCAAACTTCTCTTCTGTTTCCCAAGTACAAATATCTTGCTCCACAAATTTGTGCTCTGGATGATTAGCGCTAGCCAACTTCACCATTTCTTTCGACACATCGAGACCGGTAACGGTGTAGCCTTTATGTTGTAATATTCGAATGAATCTACCACCAGCCCCACAACCGACATCAAGAGCCTTTACTCCAGAATTCGAAAACGCAATAGCTCGCTCAAATTGTCGTACACCGTAGGAAGAATCTACGTGTTGGTCATGCCACCACTTAGCAATTTTATCGTATTTTGTTCCAAGTAAAGATGGATCCATTTGAGAGCCTTAACAATCCATTTTCAAAGGCAGTCCGCCCGCAAGTCGAACATTTTTCTGCCTTCTTTCCTGATATTCACTCATACCAAACTAACGCTGATGTACCTCTACATCAACAAGTTTTTCTGAAAACAGTAAATTTGAATCCGACAAAATTTATACAGGTAGTTCGCCAGTTGTTCTAAAATTTACTTAAGTTAGATATCTGGCTATTTAACAAGTGGTCCGAGCGAACAAAAGAAATAATTCACCAAGGTTTGTCACTATGACGAATGTCCGTTTTTGGCACAAAGTGACGATACAGATGAACTTAGGAAACGGCCGGACAACTGCGTTAGCAGACCCTGTGAGGCAAGGACGCCGAACAGGAGCCTACATGGATGTATTTACGGCGTGTCTGCGTTGTAGTTGACCGCGCCGTTTGAGTCGAATCTCTGCTGGTTAATATTCGCAGATATCTGAAATCTGACGCAAAGCCCCACGCAAAGTCGCCACTAAATCCGGTGCTTTTTGTTGTAAACGCAGTTGCTGAAACAAAACTTCAGCTTCGGTGTATTGCAGTTTCAGATAACTAAACCACTGTTTGATGCGGTTGGAATAATACAGGCCTTTATCGCCTGCAATTTCGTAGTCTGAATACTGCAATAGCAGCTCCAGCACTTGAGGCCATGGCATTTTCTGATGCACACCACTGGCAAAGTGTTGTTTGATATCGCGGGCTAAACCAGGGCTGGCTAAAGCGCCGCGGCCGAGCATCAAATCAGTACTGCCGGATTGTTCTAAACACAAAGCAGCATCTTGGGGTGTCCAGATTTCGCCATTGGCCACCACATTTAAAGGTATGGTCTGGCGAATTTTCTCTATCCAGGGCCAATAGGCTGGTGGCCTGTAGCCGTCACTTTTGGTGCGGGCATGCACTGTCAGTTCAGTTGCGCCTGCTTCATAAATAGCGCGGGCGTTGTCGAGTGTCAGGCTGGTATCGTCAAAACCTAAGCGTATTTTTGCCGTGACCGGAAACTGCGATGGCACAGCGTCACGCACCGCTTTAATGATTTGGTAAAGCGTTTCTGTTTCTTTTAAAAGTACAGCGCCGCCACGGCTTTTATTAACAGCCTTAGCCGGGCAGCCAAAATTTAAATCCACTCCGGGCGAGCCAAGTTGTACAGCCCGTACTGCATTTTCGGCAAGCCAGTGCGGTTCCTGACCTAACAACTGCACCCGCACCGGCACACCGGCTGGAGTGACACCACCTTGTTTTAACTCAGGACAAATACGGGTAAAAACCCGGCTTGGCAGCAGTTGGTCCACCACCCGGACAAATTCAGTGATGCATAAATCAAAACCACCAATACGGGTTAACATATCCCGCATTAAATGGTCCACCACACCCTCCATTGGGGCTAAAACAATACGCATCTTGTTAACTCTTCAGAATAAAAAAACGGGAGCCTAAGCTCCCCGTCTTAAGCGTGATATCTGTTAGGTACACCTTGCTGTTGCAGGTAATCGCCTAAGTCGTGCAGGGCCAGTTCGTCTAGTTCCAGAATATCCATGATGGTGGCTTTGTGCTGATCCCATTCAGGGTCTTCGTCCAAATCCAGCAAAATTTTGCTTTCATCTGTCATATGCTCCGCCAGTTTCAGCAAAGCAAATAAACGTTTTTCATAGATATCATCAGAGGCTAGTATCAACGCATGGCTATGATGATAAGCAATCACATTAGTCAGTTCAGGTGCTAAGCCCCAAGACTGAGCTATCATATAACCCAGCAACTCATGGGTGGTCTGAAAATTCTGGTCTTCAGCATCTGACATGCCAAAGCCCGCTATATGGGCTTGCTTCAGCACTTTGGCATAGTCTTTAAATTGACTACTAATTAACAACATACCGGCATTGTGGAACAAACCCAGGCTGTATGCATCATCGGCGCAATCTGTACCGTAACGTAGTTGCTGAGCCAGCAAGGTCGCTGCATTAGCGACATTGCCTGCACTTAGCCACAGGTTTTCAGTAAAACGGTCTGTCCTGCCTTCGCTTAAGGTAAATCTCAGTACCACCGAGCTGACTAATTTAATCACTCGGTTTAAGCCTAAAAACTTACAGGCATGTTCGACTGAACTAATTTTTCGGCGTAAACCAAAATAGACTGAATTCACCACTTTGAGAGTGAAACCAGCAATACCCAAGTCTTGATTGATCAGTTCGGCAATACGTTTGATATTGGGATCATCACTTTCAATTTCTGCTTTGATACTAAGTAAAACAGTGGGCTGAGGAGGAATAGTAAAGCCGCTTAACGCTTTTTCTACCTCGGTCATGTTAATTGCTTTTGCCATGATGCGGTTCCGGCGTATTCAGTGATGGAGTGAATTGCATATAGTAAAAGGCAATCGTTCAAAAAGCAAAAAGGGATCGAGAGATCCCTTCAGTTAAAGCTGAACTCAGGCATTTTTCAGCTGTTTTTCTAGTTTTTTCAACTCACTTTGTAGCCGATCATCGTCCTGCGGCTTATTTTTGATCTGTTGGATCAACTCTTTAGCTTTATCCTGCTGTTTTTGTAACAGATAAATCTGCGATAAGCGCAATTGTGCCCAACTGAACCTGGCGTTATCGCTGTCCTGATAAAAAGCTAAATACTCTAACAGCGCCTGCTGGCCGCGTTGTGGATCTTGTTGATCGGTGGCTGCAAGGCGACCCAATTGATAGTAATAACCTTGCTGTTCTGATAAGTCTGTCGCGGCAGCCGCTGCTTTTTGATACTGAATAAAAGCATTGGCTGGATCTTTGTTTAAACTCAGCAAATTTGCGTAAGCGCCTAATAATGCGGAGTGTTCCGGGTACAGCTTTAACTGTTGTTCTGCCAGCTTAATAGCGTCCTGCAATTTGTCGTCATTCATTAACACCTCTATGGTCACTAAGGTGCCTTCAGGCTGATATTTTTCCGCCATAGCTTTAGCCAGTCTTTTGGCTTCTTTGCTATCACCACCAGCAATAGCAGGTGCCTGCAGATAAAAACCAATCAGAGTTTGTTGAATTTTTAAATCTGTTGGATCTGCAGCCATAGCCTGTTTCAGTAAAGCTAAACCTGCTTTGGCATATGAACCTGCCGAAAAAATGCTGCTCTCTTGAGCCAGATTAAATTGATTTAATGCCGAAAGGCGCAGCAGCTCTGCATCTTGTGGATAAGCTTCAAGCGCCTGATTAGCCAATTGCTTAGCCTGCTCAGATTGGCGTAAACCCAACATGGTTTTTAGTTGCAGTATCCGCAGCTCTTTATCGGATAAAGTGGTCGTTTTCCCAAGCTGTTGCTGTAACTGACGGAATTTGTCCTGCTCCAGCAATAAATCGTATGAGCTTAAATCGCTGGCTAGTAAAGCAAAACTACTTAAAGCGGCAAAAAGGCATAAAGTTTTCATAACGGATCCTGCGTTATAGGTTAACCCTTATTTAACAGCTCTATTGCAGGATTTTACAAGAGGCAAACGTCATTTTTTCCGGCGGCAGCGCTCAGAGCAGTATTTCACTTCAGACCAGTTTTTTTGCCATTTTTTCCGCCAGCTAAAAGCCAAGCCACAGCAGGCGCAGATTTTTTGAGGAAGATGTAATTTGTGGTGGGTCATATCAGCTCCGTTTTTGCTGATTACGGAGCTGGCAGCGAAAAGGATCGGCTAAGAATCCAGATAAGGACGTCCTGACATCATCTGTTGCGCAAGTTGTGTCTCAGCTTCGGCATCATTGAGCTCAAGGGTAGCGAACTGTACATCAAACTGAATTAAATCATCGTTTGGCATCAATTGAGCGATCAGCTTGTCTGGCACCTGGCCGACTTGACGGTAAGCATTAATGGCCACTTGAGCCGCCTGTTCCATCAGCTGGAAAAACTGTCCTAATGGGAACTGCTGAAATATTTCAGCGTCCAGTTGTGCCCAACCTAATAAATCCCCACTGATACTGCCATCAGCATGGTCGGTAAATAACATAGATACCGCAGGGAAAGGCGGGTTTTCTCCCGATTGATAACTGTCCAGGTCCTGCTCATCAAACACCAGTATAAAACCAAATCCCGGGCAACCTTCGGCGTCCATATCATCAAAAGCAGGATCGTAAATTAAATACAGGGGACTATCTGACATGAGTATTCTGTTTCCTAACCAACAAGGCGCTCTATTTTACCTAAGCTTAGGCTTGAGCTAAAGCTGTTATTGTTAACTTGGTGTTTTAATGCGGTATTTAGCTGATTCTGCTTGATGATTTCTTCGTCAATTAATAGCAATTCGTCGGTTCTTGTGAAGGCTATGGTACTCAAGGTGGGTTAGCTAAGCTACTATACCGGTATTAGTCCGAAGTTTGAGTCTTAAGGGAGTAACCTATGAGTGAATTCAGCCGTATTTCAGTGGCTACAGCGCTAGAGCAAATAGAGCAACATAAGGCTGTAGTGGTAGATATTCGTGATGAGCAAAGTTATGCTTCCGGTCATATCGCTGATTCTTTTCATTTAACCAACGGCAGTTTGAATCAGTTTATCCAACAAACTGAATTTGAAACTCCTGTAGTGGTGGTTTGTTACCACGGCAACTCCAGCCAGGGGGCTGCTCAGTACCTGGCGCAACAGGGGTTTGAAACTGTATTCAGTATGGACGGCGGTTTTGAAGCCTGGCGTCAACAATTGCCTTTTGTTACCTCATCGCATGATTAAAATTGCTGACCTTACCTCTGCCGCCGCAGCTTTGAGTCTGGCTGATTATTGTAAAAATCAGCAGTTAGATGTGAGTGTAGTGGTTCATTCTGCAGAGCAAGCTGAGCTGTGGTCTGCACCTGAACATGCGGAGTTGGTCTTTGCCGAGTTAGATCGATTTTTATTAAATCCTTATGCCGATCGGTATCAGGCCGCAGCATGGGATAGAGCTGAAGTTGTCAGCTCTGGTGCAAGTTCCACAGGTTTATCCGGTTATTGGCGGCAGTTATGGACCAAAGGCGGCTGGTTTTGTCATCTGGTCTGGTTGTCAGCCCTACTTGTTTATGGCTGGCAGCAAGTCGACCCCTGGTCTGCTTTGGCAGCCTTGCAATTAAAACCTGAACTGGGGCTTAGTCTGCAACAAGGCTGGCGCTGGTTTACCCCAGGCTGGTTACATTTTTCAGGATCCCATTTGGTGTTTAACCTGATATGGGTCTGGTATTTGTTAGGTCCACTGGAGCTAAAACTCGGCCGTGTTATGGCTGTTAGCCTGACGCTGCTCGTGCTGTTTTTTTCTAACCTGCTGCAATTTATGCTGGTTGGTGCCAACTTTGGCGGCCTGTCAGGTTTGGTGTATGGCTTGTTTGGTTTTTATTGGATATGCGGTTTGTTAAAACCGACATGGGGCCTGCACATCAGTACTGGCTTAATAGGTTTTATGCTGATTTGGCTGTTGATTGGCTTTTTTGATTTACTGTGGATTTCGATGGCGAATTGGGCGCATTTAGCTGGCCTGATCACAGGCATGTTATGCGCTGGGTTTCTTGTTACCGCGAGTAAAGCGCTCACCGTACAACGCTGAAAGCACGGTGAGCCTTATGCTGATATTTAGTGGTACAAATATTTGGTAAACAACACATCTTTTAAAACGTCTTGTCCCGTCTCTTTTTTCAGAGTGTCACGCAATTGATTGAGGATTTTTAAGCGGATCTCTTCCCGTCCTGTTAAAGAGCGAATGGTATCGCCATTTTCCCGACCAAAAGCAAACACAATTTTATCGAGGATCAAAGGTTCGTGGTGTTCAACCACATCCAGATACTTTTTATCCATAATCATCAGCTCCATAGTGACCCGAACATAACCCAGGTCTTCAGTTGTAGGAGTGATGTAGTTAGTCACTATATCCGGATCGAAACCAAAATAAGCATAGTTACTTTTTGCAGGCGCATTGGCTGCATCCTGAGCCCAAAGGTTTTGACTTAACACTAAAAAAATAAAACAAGTCAGCGCTTTTTTCATCCTAATCACTCTTTCATTTTTATCAAACATTCAAAATGGATATTACCCCAAGGTCAAGCGTTAAGCTATCAAAGCTGGCATTTCTTTTGCCAATCGCAAACGTTGCGCTACCATTTTTCCTGTTAATACGAAACCTAGTAAGGCTCCGGATGAACTCTGAAATCTGGCCTGCCAATCTAGCCCTTGCCCGGTAAAAGACCACTCACCTTGTTGTTCTTTTGTCGCTGGCCAACTGACGATCGCCAGAGCCGGAGACTTGACTATCACCGGCATCACTGGAAATTGTACTTTGGTGCTTGTGCCTGTCAGTGTTAAAGCCAAAGCTTTGGCTGATAAAGTAATGGGCTGAATATACATCAGGTTAAAGCCACAAATTTCTGCACAATCGCCCAAAGCATAGATATCTGCCACCGAAGTTGCCAATCTTTCATTTACCTTTATGCCTCTGCCACAATCTATATCTGCCTGCTTCGCCAGTCGCATATTTGGCTGCAAGCCCGCTGCGGATAAAATCAATTCTGTTTCCATTTTGCGACCATCAGTAAGAAGGATATTTAACTGCTGTGCTTCGAGCTCTGCAGCGGCGATAGAGGTGCCGCAAAAAAATTCAACGCCAAGAGCTTTTAGCTGCTGCTGCAATAATTCACCTAATTGTGGTGGCAGCAATTGAGCTAAAGGTTGTTGCTCCAGCGCAATCACTGAGACCTGAAAGCCAGCAGTGGCTAAATCGTTTGCATATTCAATACCAACTAAACCAGCACCTAACACAGTGATTTTTTGTTTGCTCTGGCTGTGTTGCAAAAACCGCTGGTAGTCCGCTAAGTCATTGACGGATTTGACGAAGCCTTCAGTCGCAGTTGGCAGCGGCAGCTTTACCGGGCTGGCTCCAGTTGCCAGCACTAATTGTTGGTAAAATATCAGTCCCTGATCTGTCTGCACCTGATGCAGTTCTGCATCAATGTGCTCTGCATTGCAATAAGGTTTAACCTCAATATTTAGTTCTGTTGCCATTTGAGCTGCTGTTTTTTGGATGAAGTCGGCAGCACTTTTTTGTTTGCTAAAACCATTGGAAAGAAGAGGTTTGGAGTAGTAATCAGCGCTATCCTGGCTGAGCAGGCAGATGCTGCGATTTGGGTCTAACTTGCGCAGTTCTTTAGCAAGGCTGTAGCCAGCGTATCCGGCTCCAATAATTAAAGTCTGGTAATGGGTCATGAGAAAACAAAATTCAGCAGATCAATATGTCTATATTAATCAATTTCGTCACTCGAGGCATTAGATAACCTGAACTCAGGATAATGAGTGTCGACTTTTTTCGATGTAATGAATTAAATCAACGAAGTTAAATTATTACGTCAAGCAAACAAAGTCTTTGCTGACTGAATACACAGATTTTTGTGGATCTCAAAGCGCTTTGTCGTACGCCATAGCAAGCTATGGCTAGACGGAGCAACGCAGAGAGGCGCGAAAAGATGTCTATTCAGTGGCACTGCTTATCCCGAGTTCAGCTTACATACCAATACGATGGCAAAATTGTTATGATGCGGGCCAACTTAGTTGCAGTTTAATTTTATGCACAGCACAGACAGTCTTTTTCAACTTCAGGCAACGTGGCAAAACGTCCAGCAGTTGCAACTCCCCGATGCTGTCGAACCTTGGTTATTGGGGCAAGGCTCGTTAACCGCACAACTGAAAAGTCACTGCCAGAGTTTCAGGCTGGAGCTGGTGGCAGAGCATTGGCAGGCTTTACCCTTGTTTTTGCAACAGCAATGGCGACAAGCTGAGGGTTTAAAGCGCGATGTGATCCTCTGGTGTGATCAGCAGCCTTGTGTCTATGCGCAAAGTTGGCTACCTGAATCAACATTAGAAAAGATGGAGCCTTTGGCCCGCCTGGGATCGCAGCCTTTAGGGGAATATATTTTTCAGCATGCCAGTTTAGAACGTGGAGCGATAGAAGTGGCTTTACTAGAAGATGGTTTGATATTACCTGTGCTAGGTGAGCAGAAACAACTTTGGGCCAGACGTTCTTTTTTTTCAGTGCAACAGCAACCATTATTGGTGCAAGAAATTTTTTTACCCGGAGTGTTTCAACTATGAGATGGCAGTTGCAATGGCAACAGTGGCCTTATTATCGCCAGTTAATGCGTCTTGACAGACCTATAGGGATTTATTTACTGCTGTGGCCGACCTGGTGGGCTTTATGGTTACTTTCATCCGGATTACCTGATTTAACTCTGCTCGCTGTATTTAGTGCTGGTGTAGTCCTGATGCGCTCCGCCGGATGCGTTATTAATGATTATGCTGATCGCCACTTTGACGGCCATGTCGAGCGGACTAAATCGCGACCACTTGTTGCCGGATTGGTTAGCAGCAGCGAAGCTTTACAGCTTTTTTTAGTGCTCTTGTGTTGCAGCGCCAGCCTGTTGCTGTTTTTAGATCAGGCTACTGTTTTACTGGCTTTAGTGGCTGCTATTCTGGCTATTCTTTATCCTTTTATGAAACGTTTCACCTACTTACCACAGTTTGTATTAGGAGCTGCTTATAGTTGGGGTATTCCTATGGCCGCCATGGCTATCACAGGTTCTATTCCTTTGTGGGTATGGGCTTTGTATGTGGCGAATTTACTTTGGACTGTTGCTTATGACACTTTTTACGCCATGGTGGATATGAATGATGATCAGAGTATTGGTGTTAAATCTACAGCTCTGTTATTCGGTTCTTACTGTCATCCTATCATCGCCAGTTTGCAGTTAGTGTTTTTAGGCTTGATGGCCTGGGTGGGACAGCAAAATGGTCTTGGTTTGTTTTTTTACAGCGCATTGGTTTTGGTGCTATTGAGTTTTATCCATCAACACTGGCAGGCGAAAACTCAGGGCAGAGCGGGTTGTTTCCAGGCATTCTTAAATAACCACTACAGTGGTTTATTGCTGTTTGCTGGTATAGGTCTGGATTTGTTATAAATCTTTAGCAATAGTGCTTAAATCGCCGGATCTATCCAACCCTGAATACTAGTGTTATGCCTGAACCAGCCGGCTATGCTGTAGCGGGTTTGTGTTGCGGGCAAGACTTCATGTGGGAAACGACAACTCTCAAAGATCACCAGGGTACCGGCTTTCGGCTGTATTTTGCTTATTTGCTGGTCCTGCTCGTCATAAATCACCAGTTCACCGCCTTGCTCTAGGGTATTGAGGTAGCACACACTGGATAACACACGGTTGGAACGACCAACAAAAGCATCCAGATGTTTCTGATAAAAGTCGCCTTGTTGGTAGCGGGCATAGTGGGCTTCAAAATCTATTAAACCTAAAAAGCAGCGCTGATTCATATCCTGCTGCAGGAGTTGCATTAGCTGCAAATACTGCTGTTGTACCGGATTATCCGGGCTCAACCAGCAGGTCTGATCGCGGCGTATTTGCTGATCCAACTGGTGCTGGCCCTGACGTCCTACACCAGCAGTTTTTAACGACTGTTGCTGTACATCCTGATACAAGGCCCAGCATAAATCAGCTGGAATAGCCTGCTCCAGCACCATATAACCTTGCTGATAAAAGGGGGCTGCGATTTGGTTTAACCACTCTGTTGCTGTGGGCCATTGGTAGGGCATAAGGACTCTGCTATTGAACCTGAAGTTAAAACAGCGCTTTGTACGCCAGAAGTTCAGTGGCTGTCAATACAACACAGAACTTGATTCTGTGTTGTATTGAGCAGACTCAGTTAATACTGGTAGTAGCTGGCTTTTTTCAGTAAAGACTGTGCATCAATTTTACCTGTGACGCATTGATTGATATCGGCTTTTTTTACCACCCAGTAGTGATCTTTGGCATTACCGCGGCCGGATAAACTTAATTGAAAGGAAACAAACTCCTGCTCTTTTAAATCCCGTAAACTGGCACCGTAATCGCATAAGGTGTTACTAAATACCTGACCTACTTTGGCTACCAGCTCAGCCTGGCGTTGTGCAGCCTGTTTTTGCTGTTCGGCTCTTTGTTTGTTGTACAAAGCTTCTTCAGTCGCAAGCGTTTTTTGTAGCTGCGCTAGCTGAGTTTTCAGTTGCTCTGACTTTTGACCTATTTCTTTCAGTTTCTTTTGCTGGTCAGAATCTAATTTGCCAACCTTGGATGAAAACTCCAGATCCCGCTTTTCACGTTCGTAATCCCGCAAATCCCTTTCTATATCACGACGTTCTTCCCGCAGATCCCGTAGTTTTTCGCTTTGATCCTGCTGCTGTTCAGCCAGAGCTTCAGCAGCTTCCGCCATTTCTTCCACGGCTTCTTCATCGAAGCTAAAGCTAAAACTATTTGAAGTGCTGACTGGGTTGTCAACATTGGTCGAAACCACAACAGTGGTGCCAGGTGCGATATGGGTCATAGTGGGCACTGGTGGCATCACAAAATGTCGTAACCAGCCACTGTTGCTGTCTACTCGAAAGGCTACGCCCTGACCCATCAGATAACTATGCTGAATGCGGCCTATGCTGGAATGCTCTTCGCCACCTAATGAGCTTTGCAGTATGTCCTGCATTATTTTCAGGTTCTGGCCAAGTTTAGCGTTCACTTCTGTGGCAGCGAAACCGTTGCTTGCAATGATCAGGCCTGCTAACAGGGAGACTTTGCTGAATATCTTCATGAGTTTGTTACTCCACTAGGTTATCTGTTCTGAGTGTTCGGCGATGCACCAAGTTCGAGTCTGGCCTGACTTGGCTGGTAGTTTTCCTGCCAGTAGTGCCAGTCTGATTGACGTTGCTGATTGAGGTATTCCACCAGTTCCAGCATATCGGTGCGTCTCTCTTTGGTTTGTTGTTCGGTTAAATAATCTTTCAGCAAAATTAACTGCGACGCCTGCTGTTGCTGGGTGCTCTGTAATTGAGTCTGAAGATAATCCTGTTGCTCTTTGCGATAGCCTGCCAGCAAGCTTTCCAGTTGTTGCTGCTGCATCTGTTGGCCACCACGCCAGCTTAACGTCAGGCCGCTGTCCTGCATTTGTAGCTCCAGCGGTGACAAGCTAACGACTAAAGCCAGGACCGAAAAGGCCACGCTTAATTTCGGCCACCAGTTGC
This sequence comes from Rheinheimera sediminis, assembly GCF_004005375.1. Classification (GTDB taxonomy): domain Bacteria; phylum Pseudomonadota; class Gammaproteobacteria; order Enterobacterales; family Alteromonadaceae; genus Pararheinheimera. The sequence continues at coordinate 53,325 of NZ_RZUF01000004.1, forward strand.
TGTTTTTAGCCGGTCGCTGCCATTGCTGGGCAAAGATCGACATTGTGTCCACTTCCGGCACTGGCGCAAAAAAAGGCGCTTTGGCTTGACGCTGCAACAGCTGTGCAGTCTGGAAGCGGCTGTACCATTCTGTATCAGGCTCCAGTTGCTGCTCGCATTCGCTGGCCGTAATTTTTCCGGCCAGCCAGGCTTCAAAAATTTGCTGACTGTTCGACATCTGCTAACTCCAACTGCGTACGCAGTTTATCTAAGGCCGCGTAAAATCTCGATTTGATGGTATTACTCGATAGCGCCAGCTGATCGGCAATTTCATCAAAGGTAAACTGTTGATAAAACCTCAGTTCTACCACTAAACGTTGTTCAGGTGGCAGGTGGCGCAACTGTTGCTGCACCAGACGCTGCGTCTGTTGGCCATACAGTTGCTGCTCAAAGCTTGGGGCTTCATCATCATAAAAATCATGCTCATCGGTAAACTCTGTCGTGGTTTTGCGTTTACGGAGCATATCCATTGCTCTGTAGTTGGCGATGCCAAACAACCAGCTTTTAAATGAGCTGTCGCCTCTGTACTGAGCCAGATTGCGGCACAGCACTATTAATACATCCTGCAGTAAATCGCGGGCGTCGTCGGGCGAACCCAATAAACGCAGGCCAAAATAATACAGAGGCGCCTGATATCTCGACACCAATTGCTGCCAGGCTTTGGCATCGCCGCCTATGGCTTTTTCTATTAAGCTCTCGTCGCTGCGTTTAAACACGTTGCATCTGTTTTGAAGTTGTCTTGATGGTAAGTCGTACAGGTATTGAAAATAGTTTGCCTGAATTGATAAAAAAGCAGGAATATTTCTGAAGTATTTTTAAGTGGCTCAATTTTAAGGGGAATTTTGTGGTTTGTCATAATGTTTAACATTGCGATAGGGACACGTAAAGTAACAACACATGCATCTTTAGCTGCCTCTCCGTCTGGCAGCGACAAGCAAAGCGCACGAAAACTCAGTTTAATACCCTTACTAATCTGCAAAGTCAGTAAAAGCTTAAGTTGCGCACTTAAACAAATTTGTACTTATGATTTATAGAGTAACGAGGTGTTTACAAGTTTGTCAGCACTATGTTTTTGGCCGCTACGGTTAGTATACCGGCATTGAACTGAAAGGAGGGCCTTGCATGATATTCGCTTTACTTATAGCGGCTATTTGTTGGTTCTTTGGCTTTAAGCTGGTGATCTGGTTAGTTAAAAGAGACGAAAACCTAAAAGATAAAGTGGTTACTTTAGGATTTGCTGCGCTATTTGTGTATGGTCTGGTTACCTGTACTTTTGGTTTACAGTATCTGGCCAGCGCAGAGAAACGAGGTTACGGGCAGGCTTTATTAGCTTTTGATTTACTCTGCCTCATATTAGTTTTTGTCTTTGATAAAGTGGCACCAAGTACAAATAAAACCAGGGATGATCTGATAGCTTTAGGGTTACTGGGATTTCCGGTTGGATGGTCTCTTCTGTCTGGCTTTTGGGATTTGTCCGCACCCTATTGGCTGATGGCACTGCAGTTTGTGTTTATGCCTTTTACCTGGCTGGCAGAAGGTTTTAGTTAAATTGTTAAGGAGATAAACATGGCGATTTGGTTAGTTAGCCGCCATAGCGGCGCCACGGCATGGATTGAACAGCAAGGCATTGCTATTGATCATAAGGTCAGTCATTTGGATGCTGATGCAGTGCAAAGCGGCGATACGGTGGTGGGTACCTTGCCCATACATATGGTGGCGGCGTTAAATGAGCGCGGCATTTATTACGTGCATCTGGAGCTGAATATCCCGGCGCATCTTCGTGGTCAGGAATTAACCCTGCAGCAAATGACGGAAGTGGGGGTCTCACTGGTAGCCTATAAGGCAGAGCGTGATAAAAGGCCAATTCTGTTTAATCAGCTGACTGATAAAAATGAAAATTGCTAAAAAACAGGGTTGAAAAACACAGAATTAGCATGTATCAATAAAACGTTCCTCACTCAACTCCAGACAAGTTTGTCATTTCACCCCGCGCGGCCGTCTTCATTCATGCTGAATGGGCCTAAGGGGAAGAGGAACAGGATCTGTTCACCACCAGGTTTATTAAGCCGTAAAACAAGGTTGTTGAAAGGCCAGACAGGGAGTCAGAGAGGACCACCTCTGGATGTCGACTGTGGCTGATGAACCATCTGCTTTATCCCCTGAAAAAGCTCAGGCTGCCGTTTGGCAGTTTGCCTGGCCTTGTGTTGCTTTTCATTTAATCAACGAATCAGGGGTTAAAGATGCCAAGAACAAGCAAAACACTGCAGAAAGAGCAGATAGATGCCATACAACTGAGCCTGGACCAATTGTCGCCCGACAACGGCTGGAAGCAGTACCGCTGCGAGTTGGTTACGCCTATGTTTGGCGGCGGCGTCAAAGCTGGAGTGGTCGACGAGCAAATGCCGGTGCGGGCCAGCGCCATTCGCGGCCAGTTGCGTTTTTGGTGGCGTATTGCCTGTGGCCCTTTTTCATCAGACAAAGAGATGTTTCAGCGCGAGCGGGAAATTTGGGGTGGTATTGGTGATAAGGAGGCGGTAGCCAGTAAGGTTGAAATTAGGGTTGTCGCAAAAGCTATTGAAGATAATCAACTACAAAGATCTTCAAGAGTGGCACAGAATGCAATTAAATACGCTTTTGGGCCTGCGACTATTAATGGGGAAGCAAATTGGCTTGCTGCAGGTTATGACTTCACGATTTGTATGCGATATGACGCCTCTGTTGCTAAAGATGTAGAAACCGCTTTGCGTTGGTTTGCTTGCTTTGGCGGAATCGGCGCCAGGACCCGACGTGGTTTTGGAGCATTGCAGGTCAGTGCCCTGATTGCAGTCTCGCAGGAAGAAGTCCACGATGTCGGAGGCCGTCTCGCATTTCAAGTCAGTGCCCTGATTGCAGTCTCGCAGGAAGAAGTCCACGATGTCGGAGGCCGTCTCGCATTTCAAGTCAGTGCCCTGATTGCAGTCTCGCAGGAAGAAGTCCACGATGTCGGAGGCCGACTCGCATTTCAAGCAACTGAAAAGGGGGCATCTTATTCCGCCTGGGATAGTGCATTAGAGGCCTTGCATAAATTCAGACAAGGTGCAGGCACCGGACGAAGAGCAGGAGGACAACGCCCAGGTCGAAGCTTCTGGCCGGAACCCGATCAACTGCGTCGATTCACCAATAAAAACCTCATGGGTAGGCATATGCCAGAGCACCCAGCTGGAAATGTATTCCCCCGCGCTGCATTTGGCCTGCCAATTACCTTTAATTTTAGAAATCCAGAAGAACCACGAAAAATGGAATTGCTGCCCCAAGGTGGCGCAGAGCGCATGGCGAGCCCGCTTATATTAAGACCTTACTGGGATGGCTCTAAATGGTGGTCGTGCGCGCTACTGCTCCCTGGTTGGGAAAAAGCACTTAGTCAAAAATTGACCTTTAAAAATGCAGGCTTTGAACCAAAAAGTTGGCCTGCTGATCTGACTGCAAGGCAAAAGTTAACCACTACCATCCGGCCAATGAATAAAAACGGTGAGCCAAGAGCGCTCGACCCTTTATCAGCCTTTATGCACTACTTTGCGGAGGCTAACTAATGGCTCAGTATCTGGTGACTCTGGCGCTTGGTCCTGTGCAGGGCCTGATTGAAGCGGCGCGTCGCACCCGCGATTTATGGTGTGGTTCCTGGTTATTAAGTGAGGCGGCCAAAGCGGCGGCTTTGGTGCTGCATCAGCATCAGCCGGGCTGCCTGATCTTTCCTTGCCCGGCCAACCCCAAGCAAGAGCTAAAACCTTCAGAACGCATTCAGGACGATTTTGCCAATATCGCCAATATTCTGCGTGCCGAAATCAGTGCCGACTCGGAACAGGCCGTTCGTCAGGTGTTGGAACAAGCCAAACAAGCGGCCGCAGACCGGTTGGCGGATTTGTGTCTGCGTGGCCGCGGCAAACTCAGCAACTTGCCTTTTCACGAGGATATTTGGAATAGCCAGTGCAAAGACATTCTGGAAAGCTTCGCCGCCTGGGTGCTAATAGCGGAAGGCCAGGAAGGTTATGCCAATGCTTCTGTCCGGTTAGGTGGCTTATTAGCAGCACGCAAAGCCACCCGCGATTTCGTCGCTGCGGCAGCAGAAGCCAATGGTCTGGGCTTTGGTATTCCCAAGTCATCGCTTGACGGTAGCCGGGAGTCGGTGATTAACCTGTCGCGCGATAAGCGGAAAGACCCTCAGTACCGCACTGCGTTGCTTAAATTGGGCCTTGGCGAAGGTGAAGAGCTGGATGCACTGGCGGTGGCTAAACGTATGGCCGGTGCCACCGACCAATTTACCGCCTATTCGCGTATTGCCGCCGACAGCTGGCTGGAAACTATCACGGCGGCAGCGCAAAGCCTGGATGGCGTCAACAAAGCGTACGAAGCCTTAGTGGAAGCTGGGCTTGCCACCAAGGTAGCAGGCAATAACGGCATCTATAACAACATGCCTTACGACGCCCAGATGCTATTTGGTTTTCGGCTCGACAATGCCATCACTGCTGCCCACAAAGAAAGCCAGGACGATCTGCCGCTGTTGCAGGCCATGCAAAATGAACTCAGAGCGCTGACTCGAGAGCACCAGGAGCCGGTGCCTTATGCGGTGATCCTAAAAGCCGACGGTGACCGCATGGGCGAACTGTTGAGTAAAGCCAGCAGCGCTGAAAAGTCCCGCCAAATATCGCAAGCTTTACATGGGTTTGCCCAACAGGTGCGTGCTGTGGTGCGGCAGTACCGTGGCCATGCCATTTATGCCGGGGGTGACGATGTGCTGGCACTGCTGCCACTGCAACAAGCGCTGCCGTGCGCGCAGCAACTGGCGCACTTATTTGCAGAGGCTTTAAACCCTGTGGCGGAACAGCTGGGCGTGGCCATGTCCGAGCGGCCGACTTTGTCGGTCGGTTTGGGCATCGGGCATTTAATGCAGCCGCTTGGCCATTTACGTAGCAGGGCCAATGCCGCCGAGGCCTCCGCCAAAGGCAATAGCGCCGCGCAGCCACGTAATGCGCTGGCTATTCAGTTGGGCATTCGTGGTGGCGCAGAAGTCAGTTTCCGCTGTCGCTGGGACGACCCGCAAAGCCTGGATTTTCTGCAAAAAATGACCGAGGCCTATCAAAGCAATCAATGCCCGTCGCGGCTGGCCTACGAGTTACGCGCCATAGGGCTGCGACTTAGCTGGGCCAAAGCAGAAGAGCCACAACCTCTGCCCGGTATTCATGCGGCAGAGCTTAGCCGCACCTTAGCGCGCAAACGCCAAAGCGGCGGCGAGGGCGAACTCAGTAGCGCAACCAAGGCACTGCTAGCCGCTCAGGCCGAAAAAGTTGGCCTGCTTGACCTCGCCGACAGCCTGATTATCGCCCGTTGGTTGTCGGCCCGCACAGCACAGGATTTAGGAGCCATGCAATGAGCACTAAAGCATTCACCAGCTATTTAATAGAGCCCAAAGCACCACTTATTATTCGTTCCGGCCGACCTTTTGACGACCAAACTGGCGCCGACCAAGCCCGTTTCCCGCCACCTTCTACCTTAGCCGGCGCCTTACGTACCGCTTATGCGCTGGGCGCTGGCGAGCCACTGGGGCCGCAGCTGGCCAGGCTGGCTGTGGCCGGGCCTTTGCCCGTGCGTTTGCCCGCTGGCAAAGCACCAGTGCTGCTGGTGCCAAAACCAGCCGACGCTTTGTATTTTTGGGCAGAGCAGCAAGGCAAAAAAGTAAAACAACTGGTGCGGGCTGCGCCATCAGCCCTGGCCGCAGGCGAAGGCTGCGATTTACCAGCAGATGGCTTATTGCCAGTTCAGCTCTGTGAGCCTGTGCTGGGTAAACCAGCGCCGGGTCCGCGCTGGTGGAGCTACAGCGATTTACTGGCGTGGCGCCAGCCGGACAAAGCAGCGCCCAGTTATCAGCAGCTATGTGATAACGGCTGGTTGCCACCCGAAGATGATATTCGCACCCATGTGGCGATAGACCCGCACAGCCAGGCGGCAGACAGCGGCAAAATCTTTCAAACCGCCGGGCTTAATTTCTGGCAAAAAGCCACGCCAGAGCAGGGCGCCGGGCCTTTTCCTGCGGTAGCCATTGGTTTGGTGGGCTGTATGGCGCTTCCTATAAACGCGGAGCCCATTAAGGCGGGGGTGATTACCTTAGGCGGTGAACGCAGGCTGGCGGCCATTTCCAGCAAAGATGGCTTGTGGCCTGTAGCACCAAAAGCCTTGGCTGAGTCCATCCGTCAGGCCGGGGGTCTATGCCTGACTTTATTAACCCCAGCCTTATTTAGCCAGGGCTGGCGGCCCGGTTGGTTAAACCAGCAGTTAGAAGGTACGCCACCTGGGGGAACTGGCGTCACACTGCGTTTACGGGCTGCAGCGCTGGAGCGCTGGCAACCGCATTCCGGCTGGGATTTAGCCAAACAACAACCCAGGGCAGGCCGAAAACTAATTCCGGCAGGGGCCACCTACTGGTTTGAATTGCCGGGCACACAGGACACAGCGGCAATACAGCAACTGGTGCAAGCGCTGTGGCTGACCAGTATTTGCGATAACACCCAGGACCAGCTGGACGGCTTCGGCCTGGTACTGCCACAGCCCTGGCACCCTGCATAACCTAACACTTAAGGAGGCATCTGCTATGAACCCAAAAATTTATCATCTACAGGCATTGTCGGCGCTGCATTGTGGTATTGGCCAGTCGGCCGGAGTGGTGGATTTACCCATAGCCCGTGACAAAGCCACCAATTTACCGCTGGTGCCGGGCTCATCTCTGCGTGGCGTGCTGCGCGAGGAGTTAACGGCTGAAGACGAAGCCAGTGCCAAAATATTGTTTGGCCCTAAAGGCATTAGTGGTGCCAGCGACGCTTATGCCGGTGCTTTGGCGCTCGGCGATGCGCACTTGCTGCTACTGCCAGTGCGGGCTTTAGCCGGAATTATGGCCTACGCCACCTGTCCGTTTATTTTGCAGCGTTATGCTAAAGATGCCGGGGTGGAGGAAAAAATTCCGCAGCCCGGCAACAATACCGCGCTTTGCGCCGCTGGCAACGTTAATGTGATAGACAATAAAGTGGTGCTGGAAGAGCTGGACCTGAACTGGCAGCAGAGCGACGGCGCAGCCTTTTGGGCTAAGGAGATTGCTTCCACCATCTATGCCGGTGATGACGACGCGCAGCAGGACTTCACCCAGCGTTTTTTAATACTGCCCGACAGCGTCTTTGCATTTTTAGCCGACACCGCCACTGAAATTCGCGCCCGTATTGCCATTGATCAGAACACTGGCGTGGTGGCCAAAGGCGCACTTTGGTACGAAGAAAACCTTCCCGCCGAAACTGTACTCTGGGGCATTTATGCATTGTCGGATTCTCGGCATAAAGGCGATAAACTCAGCGCCGAAGAGCTGCAGCCACTGATCCCCGCCAAAGCCTTGCTGCAACTGGGCGGCAAAGCTGGGGTGGGCCGTGGCCTGGTGAATTTTTTTAGCGGAGGTGCGGCATGAGCCAGATTCGCAGCCACCAGTTGGCCAAAGCCGCCTTTGAACGGGTACAGGCACGCAGCAAGCCACAGTTTGAGGCCTGCCAAAAAGCCTATGGCGCTTTGGCCCATAAGTTGCCGGTGTTAATTTTGCAGCATGGCCTGGCGCAGGCCACCGGCTTTTTGCTGGCCAAAGGTAAAGACGAACATATAGCCCTGTTAAACGACCTGGCCCAGGTGCTTGGCGTGCCAAGCAGTGGGAATGGCGATGGCGAAGCGCTGCATCAACGTATTATCGAGGCCGACGCGGCGAAAACCATGCTGCTGACCCGTCAGGCACTGGACGCCAGTGGTTGGTTAAAACGTTATGTGCAGGGCGTACTAAAAGTAGATGCCACAGGTGAAAGCTCGTTCGAGTCGGCTGCAGGAGCAGAATAATGACCCAGTTAATACGTACAGCGCTGAAAACAGCTTTCTCCACCGCCAAAGACGCCAACGCTGCTTTATTGTTGCAACGGGGCTGGGCAAACTTTACCCAGCAAAAATCTGCCAATGAGGCGGGCAGCAAAACCGAACATATAGCGCGGATTTGTGGGATTCCGGCGTCGCCTTTTTATACCCGTGCTTACGACCGCTGGCTGGAAAACACCAGTGGCGCCAATTTTCTTCGGCTGGTACTGAAAGTTGATAACCGATTACTGATTGGCTTAAGCGGAGGCGGCGCTTTAGAAACTGGCTGTGCTTTAAGCCATAACCACGGTATGCCTTATATTCCGGGCTCCAGCATTAAAGGGGCAGTGCGGGCCTGGGCTGAGGCTGCTTTGTCTGAGCACAAAGCTCTGTTCGATGAGTTATTTGGCGCCAAAGATTCAAGCAGTGCCGCTTTGCTGGAATTTTATGACGCCTGGTGGGTGCCGCACAGTGCGCCGGGCCATTATAACAACCGGCCTTTTGTTCAAGACATTGTCACCACCCACCACGCTGAGTATTACCAGGGTAAAGGCGCTGCGGCAAGCGACCTGGATAGCCCGGTGCCCAATGCGCTGGTGGCGGTGCAGGGCAGTTTTGTCTTTGTGGTGGGCACAGTGCCCGATTATGCGCCGCTGGTTAAAAACCTGCTGCAAAAAGCGCTGGCGGCCAATGGTATTGGTGCCAAAACGGCGTCAGGGTATGGCTATTTTTCCGCCGACGACAAAAGAACCAAAGCCTTAACGCAACAAGCGAACCTGGCACAAGTGGCTGACCTGCCGCCCGAGCAGCAACAAGACATGAGGTTGCGACACGAGTTGCAAGCCATGTCGGAAGAGGCACTGGCACTGATGTTTAGCAAAAACCGCAATCAAACCAAAGCCAGGCCAGATTTTGAGCAACTGCTGGCTTTTGTGAAAACCGAATACAGCAGCCAGATTAGCGGCTGGCCACAAAAATCGGCCAATTTTGTCAAAGCCTATAAGTTTCTGCATAACAACAGCGGCAGCGACGACTAACCCCTTAACTCAAAGTTCAGCAACTAAAAAGGCCAGAGCATAACGCTACTGGCCTTTTTTCTATGCGTCAGTCCTGGCATAACCGGGCAGTGGTTAAACTGCTCTCGAAGATTTCAGAAGGACATACAATAGTCTTAATCCCGTCATAACCGGGCAGTGGTTAAACTCTCAGACTTTTCCGCCTACGAAGGCACTTAGGTCTTAATCCCGTCATAACCGGGCAGTGGTTAAACCAAAACAAACTCACGTTCTATCAAAGCTATGCTGTCTTAATCCCGTCATAACCGGGCAGTGGTTAAACAGGGCCGGGGAGTGAATGCATGTCCAAATCAGAGTCTTAATCCCGTCATAACCGGGCAGTGGTTAAACAGGTTTTGAACCAAAAGCAGGTGCCGTAGCGTTTGTCTTAATCCCGTCATAACCGGGCAGTGGTTAAACTCTAGCTTCTGGAGGCCGCGCCAGTCAAGGGCTGCAGACCCCAAAGTCGGTGCGAACCTACCAAATTCCCTAATAAGTAAACAAAACCGTCCATAAACCACAAACTCTCGCAAAAAGACGTGATTATTGCTAATAAAAACAACGGTCTGCGCCAAAGCCCAAAAATGGCCAAAAACAGCCGTTTTACCCTAAAAAACGCCCTTATTACCACGCCAGTTTGCATACGCTTTTTGCAACTTCAGCCTGAGTGCTTTTTAAAGCAGCTAAAACAAAAACAGCCTGGATAACGAAGATAACAAACAAACTTGTCTGGGCGTCAGGCGCGCTTTGCATGCCCATAATGCCAAGCCACCATAAGTTGGTTTTAAGTTCGATGGTTAATCACAGAAGGAGCCTGACAATGGCGTTTTGGTTAGTCAGCCGCTACAGCGGCGAACAGAACTGGATAGAACTTGATCGTATGCCTTGTGATTCCACCTTAGTTGACTGGTTAGACCCCGGCGTCACACCAGGCGATATAGTGCTGGGGGCTTTACCCATGCCGGTGGTGGCGCAGTTAAATTTAATGGGGGGGCATGTGGTGCAGCTGGCGTTGGCCGAAGCCGACGGGGCGGCGCAGAACCTGGCTCAGATGGCGGCGGCTGGGCTAACGGCGGTTTGTTACAAAGCCGCGCCAGCCGAGCGGGTTTCATTTTTAGAACGATTAGGCATAAATAGCTGATTGAAAAACAATCAATTTATCTGTATCAATAAAGGCTGACTGCTGGAGTGACGGAGAGCCAACGCATGATCAATGCCAAACCGCTGCTGGCACAACTGCCTTACGCCCATTGGACTGTCGAGCTTGAATTTAAGCAAAGGGCAGAGCTGGAGCCTTACAAAGGCAATGTACTGCACGGCGGTTTTGGCCGGGCTTTGGCGATGGTGTCGCAGCAGCTGTTTAACCAGCTGTTTGTTCAGCCCGCCGACAATAACCAGTGGGTCACACCTTTTGCACTTTTTAGCCACAATCAACAGCAGCATTTTGCCGAAGGCTCTGTGCTGCAATTTGAATTGATATTGCTGGGGCCCGCCGCGGCAGCGCAGCAGGCGGTGCTGGATTGTCTGATGGTGTGGCAGGTATTGGGCCTGGGTGCCCGGCATGCCCGCTTTCAGGTTCGTTCGGTCACCGACAATCAGGGGGCTTTGTTGTATCAAGCCGGTCGGCCGCAATTAGCCGTATTACCTGCTTATAGCCTGGCGCACTTTATGGCCACTGACGTTAGCGCCATTGCCGCCAGCTGCAACGCTGTCGGCCAGGCGCTGGGCTACCGGCTCTCTACGCTGACCCGTTGCCGTTTACAGCACAAGGGCAAGCCGCTGCACCAGGCGCCGGCTTTATCCTTATGGTGCCGAATCGTCAAGCGCCGTTTTTGGCAGTTAGTGCCCGACGATATGCGCCAGGCCTCTGGCCAGATGCAGCCAGAACAGCCGCCAGAGAAAGTTGCGGATCAACTGGCGGATCAGCCCCAACAAACACAGGTGCATTTTCACGACTGGCAGCGTTTTAGTGCCAAAGAACAGCGCCAGGTACCTATGGGGGGACTGGAAGGCCAGTGGTTGTACCCGCAGGTGACTGCCGAACAGTACTTTTGGTTACAGCTGGGCGAGCTGATTGGTGTTGGTAATAAAAGCAGCTTTGGCTTTGGCCGCTACCGCGGCGAGCTGGTGATTGCTGCCATGGCCGATCGTCACAGCGCCGAGCATCAAAGCGCCGATCATCAACGCGCTGCATCAGCCTGACAAGTTTGTGCTACCGCTCTGCAGCTTTGTTTCTCTTTAGGCTAAATGCACTGGCTGTTTCGGCCAGCATTCGCAAAGGAGAATGGCATGTCCCAACGCAATTTTTGCTCGCTGTTACTGCTTGGCAGCGCAGTGCTAATGTCGGCCTGTGGCGGTTCTGACGGAGCCAGTGGCGGCACTGAACCACTGCGCTATTACACCGCTACTGCTAATGCAGGTGCAGGCGGCACTGTAACCCCCGCCAGCCAGCGCCTGGTGGAAGGCAGCAGCGCCCAGTTTAGTATCAGCCCTCAGGCTGGTTATCAAATTGCCTCCGCCACTGGCTGCAACGGCAGCTTAACCGGGCAAAGCTATAAAACCGCCGCCTTAACCGCCGATTGCACGGTCAGCGTCAGCTTTCGTTTAAACAGTTACGCAGTGACCGCCACAGCCGGACCAGGCGGTAGTATTAGCCCTGCGCTGCAGCAGGTGGAACATGGCAATCAGGCTGAGCTGCAAATTACAACAGACAATGGTTACCGGATAAGCACTGCCACTGGTTGTGGCGGCAGTTTAAATGGCGATCGTTACCTTACAGCAGCAGTGACGGCAGATTGCGCTGTGGCAGTGCATTTTGCGCTTAAGAGCTATGAAGTTAGCGCCACAGCCGGGCCAGGCGGTAGTATTAGCCCGGCGCAGCAGCAGGTGGAGCATGGCGGCCGAGCCGTACTGCAACTGAGCACTGAAGCGGGCTACCGTTTAGCAAGCGTCAACGGCTGCGACGGTGTGCTGAATGGTTTGGTGTACACCACAGCGGAAATTACCGCGCCCTGCGAAGTACAAGCCAGTTTCAGCGTACTGCAGGCACCTGTGGCCGTGATTAAAGCTGAAGCTGAACTTACAGATAACCAGCTGCTGTTACTGGATGGTAGCGCCAGCAGTGCCGACCCCAGCCTTAGCCTGAGTTATCAGTGGCAGCTGGTGACAGACAACAACCTGACACTGACACTGGAGCGCAGCACTGAACAAAACGCCAGGGTGCAACTACCTGACCTGATGCAAGACCATCACCTCACAGTGCGTTTAACAGTCACCGACAGCTCGGGTGCTACAGCCCAAAACGAACAACAGACCCTGCTGAAAAATGCTGAGCATAACCATAATGTGATTTTAAGAGTGGTTCGGGTGACAGAAGACTGGATGCCTTACAGTGATCCGGGTGGCTGGACTAATGCCGTAGTGTTAAAACAAAGCGACTTTGTAAAATATTACGAAGTGGCCATTTGGGAAGAAACCAAAAGCGTACAGCTTTATGCCTTTCCCAATAGCTACGACCCGTTATTTGGTTTGCATGTGGGCCAGCCCAAAACAGATGCAGAAAAAATAGCCTACCGTGAACAGTATGCCGTACTGAGGTTTGATGGTTTTCCGCCAGAAGAACTATGGGAGCAGCGCAATGAATTTCTGATTACAGCCTTTGAACGGATTTCTGACTATCTGGTGCAGGCCCACCCCAATTCGGACCACCACCTGATGTTCAACGGTCATGGTGGACCCGGCGGCCGTTTGTTTGAAGGTATGGTGAGCTACCAGGGCGCAGGGCAGCTGCTGGGCAACTATCAGCAGCAATTGGGCCGCAAACTTGGGGTGATTGATATGGGCGGGCCCTGCAATAAAGGCAGTTTCTCCGATGTAGAAAACTTTTGCCGCCATGCCCGTTATTATGTGGCCTCGGATTTAGAAAATGGTGGTTATCAGTTTGATAACTGGACTTATGAGCAATACCTGGAGACACACCCGGAGCACCAATACCACAGCTTTTTTGCGGTCAAAGCCAATCTGGAGCAGCAATTAAAACAACGTATTGATATTACCCAGCAGCGGTATCTTTATGCCTGGCAGGACATGATTAACCGCCAGCTGATGCAGGCTAATTATTTGTATTCCTGCGACCAGTTCAGCCAGTTTAAGCCGCTGTTTGACAGCTTTATGCAGCCACAGCAGAAAGACTACCTGATCACAGAGGATCTGAAAGCCTATCTGCAGCTGCATCAGGCCAATACGGATTTGCTGGACGCCTTTGACCGGGTGATCCTTCATAGCGCCACTAACAAAGCGGCCTTTGATTGGCCGGAACAGCGCCACGGTATGCTGATGCCAGACCCCTGGCTACCAGCAACGCCGTAACCGCTGACAAACTTGTAACCACAAGCCCCACCCAACCGCGATGTAGTCTGGTGAGTTCAACCAGCGCGGCGGAGGGGCTATGACCAAACAGAGCAGCAATTTTCCGTTTCACCGGCTTCAGCCGCAATTTGCTGAGATCAGCCTGCTGGGACTACTTAACCAAAGCAATCTGGAACTGGCCTTTAAAAAAGTGTCTGAAAACAACGGCGTTGCCGGGCTAGATGGCGTAACCATCGCTCAGTTTGCCCAGCGTTTACCACAAGAGCTGCAAAAACTACAGTACGAAATCACCAATGGCCGGTACAAGGCTCAGCCGTGCAAAGTGGTGGAAATTCCCAAAGCCAACCAAAAGTTTCGCCGGCTGGCTATTCCCTGTATTCGTGATCGGGTGGTGCAGACGATGCTAAGCCAGGCGCTGATGCCTTTTTTTGAACCGCATTTTGAACGCTGCAGTTACGGCTACCGGCCGGGGCGCAGTTATATCCAGGCCGTACAACAAATTTGTCGCTTCCGTGACCAGGGCTTTGCTGTGGTGTTTGACGCCGATATAGAGCAGTACTTTGACGGTATCCCGCAAGATTACCTGCTGGCGCAGTTGGCCGATTACCTGCCAGACCCTGCACTGTTAGGGCTGATTGAACGCTCGTTGCAGCAAATGCAGTGGCATAAGAACCAGCTGGTGTACGGCAAAAGCAGGGGCATAGGGGTACCGCAAGGCTCGCCTTTGTCGCCTGTGCTGGCCAATTTATACCTGGACCCGTTAGACGAAGCGTTATTAAGCGGTGACTATAAACCCGTGCGTTTTGCCGACGATTTTATTGTGATGTGCCAAAACCAGAAATCGGCCGCTTATGCGCTGGCACTGACCCGCGAGGTGCTGGACCAGTTAAAGTTGTGTTTTAATGCCGATAAAACCCGCGTCACCGACTTTGAACACGGCTTTGTGTTTTTAGGTCATTACTTTATTGAACAGTGGGTCGAACCCATTAAGAAGCTGGCCACCCAGCAGCTGGAATACCATGCCTTTGCGCCATTACCGGAGGCCGAACCCGCCACCACAGCGGCACAGGCGGCCGCTTTGCTTGGCAACGAAAGCCTGACAGAGCAGGGCGACGACAGCAGCCAGCAGGAACCAGAGCGGCCCTTGCTGAGTTTTATGCAGCGTGAAATTCAGGATTTACTGCAACCCGAAGACTGGCCTGCCGCTTCGGCGCAGCAAAGCGACAGCCGGTTGGTGAGTAAATTGCGCTGCTTGTATGTCAGCCGTCAGGGTGCCGTACTGCATAAAGTGGCCGGCAAAATAGAAGTGCGCAGCGGCGATAAAGTGCTTAGTCGCCAGCCATTGGCCCAATTGGATTGCATTTTATGTTATGGCGCCGTGCACTTAACCCGCGCTGTGTTGCATTACGCCATGAAAACTGCGCTGAATGTGGTGTTTATGAGTCGCTATGGCGGCTATTACGGCCAGTTGCAAAGCAGCAACTGCTACACACCTGAGTTGTTGCAGCGTTGTTTAGAGCTGCACCAACAGCCGCTGCCACTGGCCGCTGAACTAGTGCGGGCCAAGCTATTAAACCAGCTGACTGTGCTGCGCCGTTTAGCGCGTTACCGCCAAAAAGAAGGCGAAGGCTTTGCTCGATTATTGCTGCAACTAACTGATCTCACTCAAAAAGCAAGCCAGGCCAAAGATATAAACCAACTGCGAGGCTACGAAGGCCAGTTTGCCAAAGTGTATTTTGCCGTACTGAAAAGCCTGATAAGCCCAGAGTGGAATTTTACCCAGCGTAACAGGCGGCCACCAAAAGACCCGGTTAACCTTATGCTCTCAGTCGGCTACGCCTTGTTATTTAACCATCAACTGGCCTTTTTGCACCACCGACAGCTGCCGGTCAACCTGGGCTATTTGCATCAGGGCTACCATAACCAACCGGCTTTGGCGCTGGATTTAATGGAGCCGTTTCGGGCTCCAGTGGTCGACGCCACTGTGCTGCAACTGATTTTTTCCGGCGTACTGACGCCCGTTAGTTTCAGTTATCAGCAGCAGGAATGTGTAATGGACAAAACCGCCTGGCAGTTGCTGGTAGGCGCGCTTGAAGCCAAATTGCAAAAACAGGTGCAATACCGCGCGTTAAATGTCAGCACCGATTACCGCCGGGTGATGGATTTGCAAACCGCGCTGTTAAAGCAGCATTTACTAAACCCAGAGCAGGCTTTTAAAGCCTTTCGGGTGCGCTAATGCGAACCGCTTTGCTGGTCTGTTACGACATCGCCTCTAACCAACGCCGTCGCCGTTTGGATCTGTTGCTGTCGCAACATGGCGAACGCCTGCAATACAGTGTGTTTGAATTGGTGGTCAGCGACGCCGAATGGGGCCAGCTCAGGCAACACATTCGTGAGCTGATAGATGAAACAACAGACAGCATCCATTGTTACCCTTTATGTCGTTGGTGCCGCCAACAAATTCAGTTGCAGGGCAGTGCCTTATTGCCACAAACAGAGGGTTTTGTATGTGTAGGTTAAAATGCATTGGTTAGTCTGCTTTGACATTAGTGACGATAAACGACGGCGTAAGGTGGTAAAACTGCTGCAACAGCATGGCGAGCGGGTGCAGTTTAGTGTGTTTGAACTGCGCTTACATGGCCAGCAGCTCAGTGAGCTTAAAACGCAGGTGGCGAAAGTCATCAAGCTGCCCGACCGGCTGCATTATATTCCGCTCTGTGGCAAAGATTTAGGCCGCCGTATGGCTGATGGGCAAGGCACAGTGCTGTATTTTCAGGACTACCGGCTGGTCACTTAGCGGTTGGCCGCAGGTTATGGCAGCGAATCATTACGCCGTTTGTAAGCTGGGTTTGTGGTTAAAAAATGCAGCGTGCGCTGAAATTGCAAAACAGTATTGCAAATTGCCGTGCCGGCAAGGGCGTTTTTAGCGCTAAAACTGGCATTTTCAGCCCTTTTTCGACTTTGGCGCAGGCCGTTGTTTTTATTAGCAATAATTGGGGTTTTTAGTGAGAAATGGTGATTTATGACTGGTTTTGTTTGGTTATTCGGGAATTTTTTCGTTTCGCACCGACTTTGGGGTCTGCAGCCCTTGACTGGCACGGCCTCCAGAGGCTAGAGTTTGATCACTGCCCGGTTATGACGGGATTAAGACTTTCTAAGAAGGCCCTTGAAATTTTACCTTTCAGTTTGATCACTGCCCGGTTATGACGGGATTAAGACTGAGCCCGCAGGCTCAACAGTTCATTTTTTGTGTTTGATCACTGCCCGGTTATGACGGGATTAAGACCGTGCATCAGAAGTGCTTTCATGGGTGTACTCGTTTGATCACTGCCCGGTTATGACGGGATTAAGACTCTGCCGCCAGCATAGCTTTGATAGAACGTGAGGTTTGATCACTGCCCGGTTATGACGGGATTAAGACGGCCTAAGCCTGCTGAGAAAACCACACCCGCCATGTTTGATCACTGCCCGGTTATGACGGGATTAAGACTTGCGTCGCGCAGGATGGTTTTAATCACCATCGTTTGATCACTGCCCGGTTATGACGGGTTTAAGACCTCTGTTGAGGAGGTTGAGTTATACAGAGCAGCGTTTGATCACTGCCCGGTTATGACGGGATTAAGTCGGCCTAAGCCTGCTGAGAAAACCACACCCGCCATGTTTGATCACTGCCCGGTTATGACGGGATTAAGACCTCAGTTGAGGAGGTTGAGTTATACAGAGCAGCGTTTGATCACTGCCCGGTTATGACGGGATTAAGACTTATTGGGTAGTACCAGCAGTCAGTCATGGAGGTTTGATCACTGCCCGGTTATGACGGGATTAAGACTCACGAACACGCTTCACACGCCCTTCCTGTTGTGTTTGATCACTGCCCGGTTATGACGGGATTAAGACTCACGAACACGCTTCACACGCCCTTCCTGTTGTGTTTGATCACTGCCCGGTTATGACGGGATTAGCCGTATTTCCTTTTCAGAGATCCATCTGCTGTATTCAGCGTTAACACAAGTTTGTTCGGGATGAAGATAAGGCCGTTGTCGGTAGGCTTTTGACTGAATTTGCATTGAAAGGAGAAGAGTCATGCGGATTGAGTTGCAGCTATTTTTAAGCCGCTTTAACAGCCTTGAAGTGATAAGTGTGTTGCTTACATTGCCAATCTTGCTGCAGTTGCAACCCACGGATATTCCGCTGTGGGCCTGTACAATCTGGCTAGCCAGGCCCAGTGCTGAGGTGGATAGCTAAGTTAATTTAGTAAAGTCGTTAAAGGTGAAGTCGTAGCTAATCACTTCTTTGCTATTAGTGTCGACGTATTGGTTATGAACATCTGTGACTGTCGCCACCAGAACACCGGCGACAGAAGTATGTTTTTGCCAGCCGGTAATATCAATCACAATATCTGACTCAGTAACCTGTTGTTGTATTAAGGTATGCACCGCAAAAAATACTGCAGCACTGGTTTCTTCAAAATCTGCACTATTAATACCTAGCATCTCATAGTTTTTCCCTGGTTCAAAAGTAGTCAGCTCAAAAGGCTTTTCTGAACTGTTTTCTCGCTTTATTAACAGTTTAAGTTGAGGTGGCTGGCTAACGTTCCACAGCATCATCAGGGCTTGCAGGCCCTCAAAAAACTCTGCAACCATGGCGGCGCTACCGTCAACCTTATCACCTTTTTTGTTTTTCGATGGTGCGGAAAGGGCGACAATGACTTGCTGTAATTTGCTGGGCAGGTCCGATGAAGGGAAAAGCTGGCTGTGAATTGATCGGTAGGACATTTCCCAGTTTATTCCCTGATTTTCCATTGACTTATCCATTTTTCGCCAATTTTCCGCTCTCTCTTTAAACTCGTCGAGTAAAGGAAAAGTGCTGGTATCGTCTTCTGTAGATTGACTTCTTCTAAACGTTTTTGGAAGTGGTGACAAAAAAAGTATCAAATGTGTTTTAGGTGTAGTTTTTTTGTTGACCAGTTTATTGTAAGGCTGGATTAAATGACGGCTGATCATATAAAAGAGCTTCAGGCTATATAGCGTGATAATGGCCAGAAACGACCAATTGGCGAGCGTTGGTAACCAGTAACTGGTGACAGAGCAAATAAAACCTGCGCCCAACAAATAAAACGCAGATGGAGAGCGGTAGCTTTTATAGTCTGCTATGACCATCAATCCCAACAAGGGCAGCAATAAAACGCTCAAGCTTTGGTGGTTGATCGTTGAGGTAAGAAAGGGCAGCAGTAAATTGCCGGATAAGCCAATCATGGTACCCAATAAAATAGCCAGCACGATCAAGGCGCAGCTTCGCAGTATTAAAATGGACAGGCCGCCGGCGGTTTGTTGAGCGCTATGCTGTTTTTGCTTGAAATAAGTAAGGATTGTCAGCACGGCAAGCAGTAACAGTAACAAGCCCACAGCCAAGGCCAGGGTACCGTTATCATTTAAATGTTTCTTTAGGTAGCCCTGCAAAACAGCGACAAAATAGCCCACACTAATCAGCATCAGCGGCGTAACCACATACCCCAGTATATTTTTTACAGACATAGCGTTTAGTTTCATCGTGCTTGTGCTCCAGTGTTTGGCCAGACGCCTTTTTGTTGCCATTGGGCGAGTTTATCTTTGAGCTGTAATAGCTCGGCGCCTTCCACCACATGAATATCGCGGGCTAATGCGTTTTCGCGGACAAAGACTTTGTGCTGGTCCTGGGTTTGGTGGTTTACCGGCAGGGCGGATAACAAAACCCGGCTGCAATACTGGCCGCCAACTTGGCTGGCGATGCTGTCGAGTTTGTAAATAATCTGGCTGTCTTTCAGGCTGTCTTTACCCAGACGGGCTGTTTTACATTCCACCAGCAATAAGCGGTTGTTGTGACACACCAGGCCGTCCAGCTCATTGCGGATATTGGCTTTGTGGTTCTGGTCGTTGGTAATTTCTACCCCGGCATGGCAGTCGGCCAGCCCTAATTGCTGGCACACCAGGTAAAAATACTGCTCCAGCCAGCCACCATGCAAATACAGCAAGGCGCTGTGGCTGGCAAAACGAATGCTTTTGGCGTTGTCGGCCTGCCAGTGCAGCAAGCCGCATTGCTGCATCTGCGCCAATAAAGGTTTAAAGGCCGAGTGCATGCTAAATAGCTGTTGTTCCGGGTAGTTGGCCTCCGGCAGCCTGGCCACGTCGGCGGCTAATTTATTCAGCTGGCCAATCAGTTGAGCGGTCAGGTCGGGTTCTTTATTTAGTTGGGTGGCCAGCGCAAAGCTAAGGGCTTTGCAGTGCTGCAGTTGGTCCAGCCAGTCGGGCTGGTCTGACTGGGCGCGCCGTCTGCTATGGCCAGTGGCTTTGAGGTAGGCGCTGCTGTCCAGCAGCCCAGCTACATAAGCAGGTGGCTGGTTCAGCGGCAAAATATATTCCAGCTGGTTAATATCGCTGTTTAAATACAGCTGGCGGCAATCGCTGTCGTTAAATACGGTGGCCAGCGCCAGTACCATCAATTTGGTGCCGCCTGTGGTGTCAAAATCAAAGCTGGCATTTGGGTACTGCTGCTCCAGACTGGCTTTGCATTCCAAGCCAAATTCCTGAATTTTTTGCACATTGCTGGAGGGTAAACCGGCAAAGTCGAGCACTGTGCACTGGCTTAAGGCGTCACTGCTTTGAATTAATTTATGCAGCGCCTGTTGTTTGGCCGCCATTTCTTTGGTGGTCAGGCAGGCAATGACATCGGGAGGGTTATGCAGCAAAGGTAACAAGTTGGCCATCGCCTGGCCTGTGACCACCACTAAATGAATACGCATTAGTCCTCCTTGCTGGTGTCGACCATCTGTTGCATCTGAATTTGTTCTGGCGCTAACCACATGCCGTAACTGCCGCGCTGGCTGGACTGGCCAAATTGCAATTTACTGCCGTCGGGCCGCTGGATAATGGCCGGCATCAGCACTTCGGTAAGCGCTGAGGGCAATTGGCTATGCAGAAATTCTTTTAAGTTGGTACGGCGGGTATCAAAAAAGCTGCCGTTCATGCCCTCGTTGCTCTGCAAGGCTTCCAGCGTTTTTTGCTCCAGCAGGTCGTGGTCGTACAGCAGTTCCAGGCTGTGGCCAAGCTGGCGGCTGTTGAGTGCTAAACCCGCCATTTCAGCCAGCTCGGCAAGATACAACTTGGTGACCAGCGCTTTACTCAGCTCATCGACCGGCCGTTCAATGCTGACATCCTCGTCAGCACCGCGAGGCCGGGCTACCATAGCCCAAAAGGCGAATTCCAGTTTGCGTTTACTGAAGTCCAGGCATACGTCATTCAGCCAGACTTGGGGTTGATGCCTGTGATGGCAAAACCTGAGTTGTAATTGGCCTGGTTGCTGCGCCAGTTGCAGTAAACGGATAAGCTCGACATAAGACACCCGGCTGAATTGTTGCAGCAAAGCGCTGCTGACCATGCTGCGCTGGCTGATAAAAGGGATTTCCGCCAGTGTAACTTCGGCATCACGGGCGTCGAGCTGGCGGCCGTCGCGCGCCACAATACGTTTGCTCTGCCGGGTTGGAAAATAAAAATCGGGGATGGATTCGTACGGTTCAGACACCAGCACATGGCTGAGCCGGTCGAAAGGGCGGCCAAATAAGGTCATGGCATAACCCAGGTAAAAGGTCATGGTCTTGCGGCCACCGGCAATAGAGGCGTGAATTCGCTGGCTAAGGTTTTCACTTAAGCTGGCCACTTGCGCGGTAATAAAATCGGCTAAGGCTTCCTGGTCTTCTAGCGTGCGGGCATCGTCCACTGCGTTGCCTGCAGCGTCTGGGATCACCAGTATGTCCTGCTCGTCAAAAACCGGCATAGGCCGCTGAACCTCCTGGCAGAGCGCAGCCAGTTGGCCGGACACCAATAACCCCAGGCGTGCTTCCTGCTTGCCGCGTTTGGTGGTGAGGATAAGGATTCGGTCCGGCCATTCCAGTTGTTGCTGAGCTATGGCGTACAGGGTTTCTGTCACCACTTGAGGTGACAAGCCAGTGACGGCTAATAAAAGGGTTTGGTTGACCATGGCAAATCCTTTTTCATTACTGATCTGTGGGGCAGATCATCGCGTTATCCTTGAGCTTCAGCTGACAGACAAGTTTGTCAGTACATAGAAAAATTAAAATAACGGAAAAACATGGGTTGAGCAATTATTGAACAGATTTGATCAAGGCAAAAGGTGGTGTTGCCTTTAGCTTTCTATTGTTGCCGGGTCTGTGGCTGGCGGAAACTCTGACTCAGTTGTGTCGACAGGCAGTTATTCACTGGCCTGTCACGCTCATGTTTCTTTCAGTCAGATGCGGTTTGGCAACCAGATTAATAGGAATTCTTTATGCCAGTAGACCGCTACCCTGTAGTGGTCAATACACTTTTTTAGACTCTGGCACCTTGTGATAAACGACGTTTATACCAGATTGAAGTAGGTACGCCGATAAGGCTTGGCAGTAACCAAGGCAACATCATCCAATAGCCTGGTAATACGTCGGCAAACAAAGTCCTGCCGCCAAAGGCGAAGAATGCGGTATAGGCGGCTATGCCAGAGCCCAGCATGGCGGCGGCATGTTCGATCAGCCAGCGATTGGCTGTGACTGTTGTTGTATGCAGGTAGTTCAGAATGCCAAAACAGGTGATGAGGGAAATACCAGCAAATACCATCACCAATGGCATATTAAAGACAAAACCTTGCCAGGCCGCATAGGGGGCAATCAGGCTCAGTAACCAGACGGGCGCCTGATAAGTCCAGTGTTTCAGCGGATCGCGGTTTTGTTTGCATAACAGACTGCCTGTGGCATGGCGTATCGTGACCCAGGTCAGCAGGCTCAGCAAAAACAAAAACAGATTCAGCATCATAAAAAAGTCTAATTTACGCTGCGGGATTTGGCCGTCTGCCATTAAGCTGGCACCTTTAATCGCTATAGGGTCAAACCAGACCATACAGGTCATCACTAAACCACTCAGCGCTACAGCTTTCATGATATGGCCATAATAACGGCCAGAGCTGCGGTGCAATGCGCTGCCTTTGCGGCTTAACATAGGTATCCAGAACAAGAAGAGTGCAATGACACCTAAGGCAATATGTAGTTTTAATAACAGGCTATGTAACATCAACATGATTTTTCTCCTTCAGCAGATGCACTCAGACTAAAACTTCCAACGCCGTGGCGCAGGTGCCATTAGTCAGGATTTTGTACTGTGACTTTTGGCCTATTGAGCCATCACTGAAATCAGGCATACTGCATGGTGGTTCAGTAAAGGTTTTAATCAGTGATGAAACGAAACAATTCAATAGCATGGGATGTGTTGGCTGGAGTGCTGACCTGGTTTTTAGTCTTTGTATTGAGCCTGTGGCTGATGTGGCCTAAAGAACAACTTTGGTCTTTATGGCCCTGGGTTGTCCCCTTATTTTTGCTCAATGGCCTTTGTTTTTTCCTGACGACTCGCAATGATGAGCGTCATGGTTCCATTTCCCCCTTTGCGCTCTGTTGCTACCTGCTACAGCTATTGTCTGCTTTGGCATTAAATTGGCTGCTGCCTCTGGATTATCTGGCTATCCTGAGCATTATCTGGGTCTCAGTTCTGCCTTATCTGGTTTCTATGCGAACAGCGGTGATAATCACTGTCGCCTTGCTGTCGCTATGGTATGGCGTAGATTCGGCCTTAGAACAGCGTTCTTTGTGGATCACCGGGCTCCTGTTCAGTAGTTTTCACTTTTTTGCTCTTTTGATGACAAATCAAGCCCGTTCTGAACAACGGGCTAAACAGGAGTTGCAACATGCTCATCAGCAATTGTTGGCCACTCAGGATTTACTGATGGTAGCATCTCAGCAGCAGGAGCGGACCCGTATAGCCCGCGACCTGCACGATGTGCTGGGGCATCATTTAACAGCTTTGACTATTAATCTGCAGGTAGCAGGGCATTTAACTCAGGGCGAGGCCAAGGTTAAAGTGGACCAATGCCATCAGATCGCCAAATTGCTGCTGTCTGATGTGCGTGAAGCTGTCAGCGCTTTGCGCGAACACCAGCAGTTTTCTATTTATCAGGCACTGGAAAAGCTTCTGACTGCAGTTCCTGGTGTTCGAGTGCATTGGGATTGTCCGCAAGGTGTCGAACTGGCTGATGTGAAAGTTGCTCAGCAATTACTGCTGATTGTGCAGGAAGCGCTGACCAATACCTTAAGGCACAGTCAGGCCACAGAGTTTTATTTATTGATCAAACCGGTAGAGGACGTTTTACAGTTAGCTATATATGACAATGGCAAAGTAGCGCCAGACTGGAAGCCTGGCAACGGTTTAACTGGCATGAAGGAGCGGGTCGCTGCCTGCAACGGGACTTTGGTGTGGCAGCTCAAAGACAATCACTTTCATTTACAGGTCACTTTACCTGCAGGATTGGTGGTATGACATTAAGAGTGTTATTAGTCGACGATCAAATGTTGATCCGTCAGGGCATTAAAAGTTTATTGCAGTTATCTGGTTCAGTAGAGGTTGTAGCGGAAGCTCAGGATGGCTCAACAGTGGTGGAGTTAGTGCAACTACATCAGCCTGATGTGATTTTATTAGATTTATCTATGCCTAAAGTCGATGGTATTGCCACACTGGAGCTGCTGAAGCAGCAGCAACTGAAAACTCCTGTGCTTATTCTGACCACCTTTGAAGAGCATGATTTGGTTCTGAAAAGCATCCAGCTGGGAGCCAAAGGTTATTTGCTCAAAGACGTATCGCTGGACAGCTTAGTGTCTGCTATTCAGATGGTGCAGCAAGGCGGCACCTGTTTTCAAAGCACTATTACAGAACGTTTATTATCCGGTCTGAGTCCGGTCAGTAATTTCCCCCGTCCTGCTGCTATTGAAGAATTGTCGGACAAAGAGCTGCAAATTTTGCAGTTGATGGCATCAGGTTATGCCAATAAAGAAATAGCCAGTGCTTTGTATAAATCCGAAGGCACCATTAAAAATCAGATCTCTAGTATTTTGGCTAAGTTAGGTGTGCGTGACAGAACCAGGGCTGTACTGCTTGCCTTGGAGTTAGGTTTGATCCATTAAAATTGCTAAGTTGCTGATTTAAGCTGCGGTTGTAGCCATAATTATCGCTATACTGGAACTGTCGTTCCTTGTGTCTAGATCCGGAGTTTTTTGTCTTTATGCGGTCAAAGCGTTCTTCGCACCAAGGGATCTCCTTGCGGTTATTTTTTACAGTGCCTGTTTTGTTGCTGTTTATCCTGACAGTCGGCCTGGTCAGCTTGATTTCTTACCTCAACGGCCAACAGGCCGCCTCGCATTATGGCCAAAAATTAGCAGATCAAATCAGTCTTCGTGTGAACTCACATATGCACTACTTATTAGAAGTGCCAAAAACTGTGTTGGATTCTACTTTACAATCTATTAACAGCGGAATTCTTGACTTAGGGTCAGAGCAGGATCTGGCTCGTTTTATGACAGTGCAAATCCGTAGTGCACCTTATTTAACCTACGTCTCAGTGGGGTTTGCCAATGGTCGCTATCTTGCCGTGAACCGTGATGTTGGCGATGGAAAGCTGACGCTTATCAGCTCCATTAATCAGCAAGACCTGGTTCGTGTGCGATATACCTTGCGGGAGGTCGGTCTACCTGGAGCTATTTTAGAGCAGGGCATACCTTACGATGTCAGAACCCGAACCTGGTTTCAGTATGCGGTGCAACAAGGTAAACCGAGCTGGTATCCCATCTATAAGTACCAGGCTTATGACGGTCTTGGGGTTGGATTGGCTGGGCCCACTTATGATCAACAAGGGAAGTTACAAGCCGTTATTGCCGCCGACATGAGTCTGCGTCATTTGGAGCTGTATCTGCAGGCTCAGCCTGTAGAAGGCGATGGTATGATTTTTATTACTGATCAGCAAGGACATCTGATTGCCTCTTCGATTCAAGCGCCGCTGGTTAGCAAGCGTGGTGCAGTATTTACTCAATTGATGGCCAGTCAAAGTGAGAATCTTTTATTGCAACAGGCTGCTGCTGCGCTCAACGGCTTACAGCAAAGCAAAGGGCAGCAACAATTTGAGCTCGATGAGCAGCATTATTTGCTTAATTTTAGCGAATTCAATGATCCACAAGGCTTAAAACTTCGCATTGCCGTGGTTTTGCCGCAGCAACAGCTGATGAGTTTTGTGGATGAAAACTCTCTGCAGGCACTGTGGTTAATTTTGTTAGCTTTGATCGTGGGAGCGCTGCTGATTTTTGTATTAAGTCGCAAGCTGGTTCAGCCTATAGAGGCCTTGCATCGGCGTGCCGATCTGCTGGCCAGCGGCGACAGAACAGATGTTGAACTCTTTCAGACTCCAGTTTATGAACTTAATGGGCTGATCCAGTCTTTTGATCTGATGGCGACCAAACTCAGCGACGCTTTTTTACAACTGGAATATAAAGTAGAGCAGGGCACGGCTTCGCTGGATCGCCTGTCTTTGGTTGTCAGTCGAACCAGTAATGGAGTCATAGTAACTAACCCAGTTGGGTTGATTGAATGGGTGAATCCTGCTTATGAACGTTTATCAGGCTACAAAACCAGTTATCTTCAGACCAAAGCCATCACTGACGTATTGGCCGCTCAAAAGGCTGATGCTTTAGTCATTGAGCGAATTCATCAGGCGATTCATCAGAGCGTAGGTTTTTCTGAAGAACTCCTCTGTTACAACGCTTCAGGTCAAGGCTGCTGGTTGAGTTTGGAATGTGATGCTGTGTTCAGCGAACAAGGCCAGCTAACAGGATTTGTGCTGATTTGTCTGGATATCAGTAGCAAGAAAAAGTCTGAATCAGCAGAAAAAGATAGTCAGGACCGTACTTTGCGTCAACGCAGTACTTTGGCTCAACTTGTAGTTGATGAAGCTGTTGCTAACGGAGATAGCCTGGCTTTTGCTAAACATCTGGTACGTTCTACCTCTTCGGCTCTTCTTTGTAATAGAGTCAGTGTCTGGATGTTGTCTGAGCAAGGTGATGAAATGTTTTGCCTTGCTTTGCATCAGAGTGATGGCGAACAGCAACTGGGTCAGTTGCTGTTACGAAAGTCGGATTACCCTCAGTATTTTTCTGCTATCGCTTCACGCGGCTGGATTTGTGCCAATGACGCAGTGAAGGATCCCTTAACCCGTGAATTTGCTGGACTTTATCTAAAACCTTTAGGTATCAGCTCTATGCTCGATGCTGGAATTATAATAGCTGGTAAAGTGGTAGGGGTATTATGCCTTGAGCATATAGGACCTCAACGGCAATGGCATTCCGACGAGGAGGCTTTTGTCAGCGCCAGTGCTGCGGTGATGGCTCAAACTCTTTCAGTAGCTCAGCGTAAAGACGCTGAACAAATCAGCAAAGAATATGCGCAACACACACAAACCATTTTAAACAATGTGGTGGACGGCATTATAACCATTGATGAGAATGGCCGTATAGCCAGTATGAACCCTGCGGCCCAGACTGTATTCCGATGTAAAGCAGAGGATTTTTTAGGGCATTACGCCACCAGACTATTACCATCAGTATTGCGGCAGAACCAGGACTCTGAGCAGGCCTATTTACCTACGCCCGGTGTCAAACCATTGCTTGGATGCAATCGTGAATTAGATGGATTGCGTGCGGATGGCAGTATTTTTGCAATGGAAATGGCTTTATCTGTGATCCGACGGCAAGGGCGTCTTATTTATATCTGTACTTTGCGTGATATCAGCGACCGTAAGCGGGTTGAGCGACTCAAAAACGAATTTGTCTCTACTGTCAGTCATGAACTTCGCACACCATTAACCTCTATCACCGGAGCCTTAGGTTTACTGAATGCTGGGGTTATGGGTGAAATGCAGGAAAAAGCTACTCATCTGATCAGTATTGCCTACAAGAACTGTCAGCGCTTAACCTTATTGATCAATGATTTGCTTGATACTGAAAAAATAGCAGCAGGAAAAATGCGGTTTGATTTGGAGGTGGAGTTGGTCTTGCCACTGATCCAGCAAGCGTTGGATGCGAATAAAATCATGGCTCAGGAGCGGCATATACAACTAAGCATCAAGACAACAGTGGCTGACGCCAGGATCAGAGTGGACGCGAAACGTTTTATTCAGGTGTTATCTAATTTCTTAAGTAATGCGATTAAGTTTTCGCCAGTAGCAGCCACAGTGCTAATCGAACTGAGCCAGACAGCTCAAATGCTACGAATTGCAGTGATTGATCAGGGGCCTGGCATACCGGAGAAATTTCGCGACCGTATTTTTCAGCGTTTTGCCCAAGCTGATGCTTCAGATACCAGACAAACAGGTGGCACAGGTCTTGGTTTAGCTATTTCAAAAGAGCTGGTGCATGGTATGAATGGACGTATTGGTTTTGAATCTGTTGAAGGTCAGGGGGCGACTTTTTATTGTTGCTTTGCTTTAGTTATGGACTGACCCAGACAGACCTGAATGCCGTATAACATGCTTATACAAATCAAGGAATTTTTTATGATGCGTTTTCTAGCGTTATTTGCCCCGCTGTTGATGTGGGGTTGTAGTCATCAGGTCCAGGACTATCAGCAACAAAGCCCAGTGTTTCACTTACCTGATTACTTCAGTGGTTCTCTTCATGCGTACGGTGTTGTGAAAAACTGGCAGGGCAAACAAAGTGTGCGTTTTTCAGCAGAACTTTGTGGACAGTGGCAAGGCAACACCGGTACTTTATTTGAGTTGTTCCATTTTAGTGATGGCAGGGTAGAGCAACGGATTTGGCAACTTGCGGTAGATAAAGAGGGTAAGGTTACAGGCTCAGCTGCTGATGTTACAGGTCAGGCAACAGGGCAACAGGCCGGTAACACCTTGTATTGGGAATATGTATTACAAATTCCGGATGGCGATGGGATTATTGAAGTAAAAGTAGAAGACTGGCTTTATCTCGTTACGCCACAACAATTAATGAACCAGTCGACTTTATATAAATTTGGCTTGCCTGTGGGGGAGATCATTTTATCTATTCAGCAACAGGATCCTGCAGCAAATTGCAGTGCATTAGAGCAACAACTGGCAAAATTAAGAGCAGCAAGTTAAGTCTGCTCTTGTTCCATGCTTTCCAATTCTATTTTAATCGCATTGCACGAAATCTGGATCTCATATAAAGACACCAGTAAACTCAGCATTAAACTGCCGAGGCTGGCAGCAAAAGCAATTTGACCTGCTAATCCCCACTGCATAAACAGAAAAAACATCGACAAGGTACAGAGTACAAAGCTGATCACGCCCCAACGCTGCATTGAGCGTATCAGGAACATGCGTTGTCGTAAATTTTCTATCTGGCGTTTCGCCATATCACGTACTGTCCCACCTTCACGGGTGTTGAGTTGACGAATAAGCTGCGCCAGCACTAAAAACCTGTTGGTGTAGGCCAGCAACAGTAAAGAAATAGCCGGAAAAAGCAAAGCGGGAGTCGTCATGGTCATCGACATAAAATCACCTGTATTGACAGTAGACTAGATAAAGGCGGACTAAGATCCTGATCATATTCGCATTGGTGGCTTGCTGGTAGTACACTGGACAAAAATAACAGAGTTTTCTGAGCAGCATCTGTTGTGTATGATGCGCAGCCAGAAGTGCCAGACCAGAACGGATGAAAAATGAAACAAAAAGCAAATAACTTCCAGAACATGCGTGAACTGGGGTTTTATCAGCAAGCGGCCATAGCTGCCACCCTGCTGGAACGCATGCTGCCCAACTATCAACTGTTTAGTGAAGTGACAGGTTTTGGTGACGCTAAGTTGTGTCGTGATATTCTGAACCTGGTGTGGGAATGGCTTTTTGTTAAAAAGGTGAAGATTAACTTTGAGCGTTTATGCAACGAGTTAGAACTTGCAACACCGGATCAAAGCCAATTTGATATGTTTGGTGTGTACCCTGCTATTGATACAGCAACGGCTCTGGACTCCATGCTCAACGGCATTTTGTCACAGGATGCGACAGAGTTTGTCAACGTCGCCAAAATTTCACAGGCCTCAGTGGCCCGCTTAATTGAGTATCAGGCTGAAAACATCGACATTACCACTGAAGCTGAATTAAAAAAGTGGGTGCGCGATCACGAGCTGATGGAATATGAAATGGACTGTCTTGCTGAACTCATCGAACTGGTGACCCCATTAAATGACGGTTTTCAGCGTGAGCAGGTGCAAATGTTAAAAGCCTGGGTACGTGAACAAGGTTTAAGCAATCTCGGGATGGAACTTGCTGCTGATAGTCAAAATGCAGACGGCTAAAAGTCTTGCTGTCTGGAAGAATAGTTGCTTTTAAGTCAATGCCTTAACTTTTTCAAAAAGCCTTAAAATTATTCTTGCATAATAAACAGTCACTGCTTAAAATGCGCGCGCTCGAAAGGCAAGTCTCCCGAAAGGGAGTACACGCAAAGCTGCAGATCTAAGGGGAAACCTATGATGGCTGGGCTGCCGTAATCTAATGATTACGTAGGACGCATCTACACCAGTTTCTGGTACCAAAGCTCCTCCTTTCGTGTTCGCTGATAAACAACAGCTAACATGCTGTTTTTGAAGTTTCAGCCTGTTTATACAGACCAATCAGCCTGATCCTATGGTCAGTGTTAGCCAACACCGGAGCTTATTATGAAATTTAAATTTGTTGCTTTAATCACTATCGCTGCTGCTCAATTTGTTGTTCCAACTGCATCTGCTAACGAGCAAATGGTTCAGTCTATCTGCTCTTATGTGGCTGATAACAACAAAAACAACCTGCGTAAAACACTGTCTGATAACCGTATGCGTTTAAAGAACGTGTATGACGGTATTATGTGTGACGGTTTACCTCTGGTCCGTCATGCAATCAAACACAATGCAGCTGATACTGCTGAATTCATCATCAAGCAGTTACCA
Source organism: Rheinheimera sediminis (assembly GCF_004005375.1). Lineage (GTDB taxonomy): Bacteria > Pseudomonadota > Gammaproteobacteria > Enterobacterales > Alteromonadaceae > Pararheinheimera. The sequence continues at coordinate 83,536 of NZ_RZUF01000004.1, forward strand.
GGCAGCCAGGTTGCAGCATCAGGTGATTTAGAGTGGGCAGCAAGCAACGGTTTTGCAGCTTCTCCAATACTGGAAGCTATCAAGGCCCGTAGCGCAAGCTAATCAAATTTTTTATAAAAAGAAGGCGCCTGATGGCGCCTTTTTTGTCAGTTCTAAATCCGCATGCTAAGTACTAAGGATCATATGCACTGGCTTATAAATGATCTGACACTGTTAGCATTGTGCCAACTGCCAACTGCCAACTGCCAACTGCCAACCACCAACCACCAACCACCAACTTTCGTTGCAGATATGGACGAATGCACAGTGTTATTTATTTCCACTATAAAACTGGCATGCTTTGAGTACAGCAACGGGCACATTTATCTGTTGCTGAAGAAGGAAAAACACTTTAATTTAGATACTTAGCGTGGACCAACCTAAAAATAACAGGCCAGATAAAAGCAATAAAGTGCCAGCACGCTTTTGGCTGAAGCTAGCAGTGTTTGATTGTAATTAATATTTTTTATCAATAAGTTAACACTGGTTGGTCATTTGGTAGAACCAGAAGATGCGTGCCGGCACAATATACAAATGTTATATAACAAGAGGCAGATTCAAGTGAGTAAAGCCCTGGTCATCGTTGGCTGTTTAGTTCTTTTATATGCGGTTGCAGGCTTTGCGGTAGACGTCTTGCCAGTTGATGCGCTTCAATCGTCATCTAATGATTCTTACTTAAAAATTGCGCCTACTGATGAAAGCTCATTTGATTGGGCCAAATTTAGGTTACCGGCATTAGTTGTTGGGGCAATATTAATTGCCATCGGCAAGTTTATCGGTGGTAAAAACTAGCATGTTATATAACAAGCGCAGTCACAATCGGCCACTGCGTGGCCTGGACCTCAACCGCTGCGCGGGTTTCGGCCTGTGCTGCGAGCGTTAAATCGCTTATAGCAGCTTGTCACAGAAGTGAGAGAGTCTTGCCAATCCCCTAGCGTAACGGTTAATCCTCTTCAATCTGTTCCATATCAGGCTTGCCAAAGGCGATAAGCCAATTGCCCAGCTACTTTTTCCTTTAACAATACCCAGTCTGCCGGCAGTTGATCCAGCGCCAGTTCTTTTTCCGTTTCCAGATAAATCAAAGCTCCGGGCTTAAGCCAACCTTGTTCGACTAAAGCCTGGCAGCAGGGTACGGCCATATTCTGGCGAAAAGGCGGGTCAATAAAAACTAAATCAAATTGGCGCACAGCAGGCTTTTTCAGCCATACCAAGGTATCTGTTTGTAGTACTTCGGCTTGTGTACTGCCCAGACTAGTCAGATGCTGCTTTAGCAGGCTGGCCGCTTTGGCTTCCTTTTCCAGCAAGACTACAAAATCGGCGTACCGTGATAAAGCTTCTAAACCCAAACTGCCGCTGCCAGCAAAACAATCCAGCACAGTACTTCCTGCTACATCCTGCATCAGCCAGTTGAACAAGGTTTCCTTCACTCTGTCTGAAGTAGGTCTTAAACCTGCAGCATCCAGCACGGGTAAACGTCTGCCTTTCCAACGGCCACTAATTAGCCTGACAAAACCCGGTCCCTGATGTGTCGCAGTTGTGCTGCGGCCCTTTGCTGTTTTCATTGAGTATTTTTGTCCTGCATCTTAAAGATGGTACTATATGAATCAATTTTACCCTAGTTTTCGGATCTTCTGGCAGCGACCTTTATGACAAAGCAAAATAAACTCTTTTCCTGGCTTGGTTTTGGTAAAAAAACAGAGGCTGTGCCTGTTGAAAATGCAGCAGAACAGCGGATCCAGCCGACAGAACCTCAGGCTGACACTGAAGTCGTGCAGCTCACTGAAAGGACGGAAATCACAGAAATCATTGCGCCTGTTGAAGCGTCGGATGTAGTGGAAGTAAAACCTGAAGTGGTTCAAACCGCTGCTTTGCCCTCTGCAACTGTTGCTGCTGTGACCGAATTACAGCCCCAACCTGCTGAACGTCCGGGCTTTTTTGCCCGCTTAAAACAAGGCTTAACGAAAACCAGTCAAAATTTAGGCAATGGTTTAGCCAGCTTGTTTTCAGGTAAAAAAATTGACGACGACTTATACGAAGAATTAGAAACTCAGCTGTTAATGGCCGATGTGGGTGTAGACACCAGTCAGAAACTGATTAAACAGCTGGTGCAGCACGCCGATCGCAAGCAATTAAAAGACGCCGATGCCTTGTATGGCAAGCTACAACATGAAATGGCGCTGCTGTTAGATGAAGTAGAGCAACCATTGCAATTAAAAGGAGCTGATGGTCCTTTTGTTATTCTGATGGTGGGTGTCAATGGTGTAGGTAAAACCACCACTATTGGCAAGATGGCCCAGCAGTTTAAGCAGCAAGGCAAGTCGGTGATGTTAGCCGCTGGCGATACGTTCAGAGCTGCAGCAGTAGAGCAATTGCAAGTTTGGGGCGAGCGTAATGCGATACCTGTTATTGCTCAGCACAGCGGCGCCGACAGTGCATCGGTAATTTTTGATGCTTATCAGGCGGCCAAAGCCCGTGGTATTGATGTATTGATAGCTGATACTGCAGGTCGCTTGCAAAACAAAGCGCATCTGATGGAAGAGTTGAAAAAAATTGTTCGCGTGATGAAAAAAATAGATGCCAATGCACCGCATGAAGTGATGTTGACGCTGGACGCTGGCACAGGCCAGAACGCCTTAAGCCAGGCGCGGTTATTTAAAGAAGCTGTGGATATTAGTGGTATCAGCTTAACCAAGCTCGATGGTACTGCCAAAGGTGGTGTGATTTTTGCCATCGCCGATCAGTTTAAATTACCTATTCGCTACATTGGTGTGGGTGAAGGCATAGACGACTTGCGGGTATTTGATAGTAAAGACTTTATCAAGGCATTGTTTGCCAGGGATCTCTGATTATGTTGCGTTTTGAGCAAGTCACAAAAAGTTATAGCGGTGGTTTTGTCGCGCTCGACAGGGTTAGTTTTCATCTGGAAAAAGGTGAGATGGCTTTTTTAACAGGGCACTCTGGCGCTGGTAAAAGTACCTTATTAAAACTGATCAGTCTGATTGAGCGTCCAACCACAGGCAAAGTCTTTATTAACGGTGTCGACTTAAGCCGGGTCAACAGAGGTCAGGTGCCTTATGTTCGTCGTGATATAGGCATGATTTTCCAGAACCATAAACTGCTGATGAACCATAGTGTGTTTGATAACGTGGCTTTGCCTTTAGTGATTGAAGGCTTTAGCGGCAAAGACATGACTAAGCGAGTGCATGCGGCTTTGGATAAAGTAGGGTTGCTGGATAAAGTGCGTTGCTTACCTCACACCTTATCTGGTGGTGAACAACAACGGGTAGGTATAGCCCGCGCTGTGGTGAATCGCCCGCCTTTATTATTAGCCGATGAGCCAACGGGTAACCTGGACCCGGATTTATCCAAAGACATCATGAATGTATTTGAAGCCTTTAATCAGGTGGGCGTGTCTGTGCTGATTGCCAGTCACGATTTAAGTTTATTAGCTCGCATGCGATACCGTACCCTGACGCTGAAAAATGGCCGTATGATCAACGATGGCTTAACATACTCCGGAGCCGACGAATGAGTATTTTATTTCAGGGCCGTGCCACTGGCGCCACAGCCGTTAAGCAAAACTTGTGGAACAGATTTGTGATGTTTTGGGTGCATCATGTTCGTCAGGCTATAACCAGCTTAGGTGAAATATGGTTAACTCCGGCTTCTTCTTTATTAACTGTGGCCGTATTGGGGGTGAGTTTAACTTTACCTGTTACTTTGCATTTGATGGTGAAAAACCTGCAACAGGTCAGTAGTAGTATCGATCAGGCGGCTCAAATCAGTTTGTTTTTAAAAGCCGACACCAATGAGACTCAGATTGCTGAACTCATAGCATTATTGCAGGCGAATCCAGAAGTAGCAGATGTGCAGTTTATCGATAAAGGCCAGGCTTTGGCGGAATTTACTGCTGAATCTGGTTTTGGCGAGGCTTTTAGTTATATTGAAGACAATCCCTTACCTCATGTGATGCTGGTGAGTCCAAAAAATACGTCTAGTCTTGCTGCTTCTGCGTTACTGGACGCTTTAAAACAAGAACGTTACGTAGAGCTGGCAAAACTGGATATCGGTTGGCTGGAACGGCTGGATGCTATCGTCAGTTTAGTGCGTCAGGTGGCTATGGCGGTGGCGTTATTACTGATGATCGCAGTGCTTTTAGTGGTGGGAAACACCATTCGACTTATGATCCTGACAAAAAAAGACGAAATTGAAGTGATGAAGCTGGTGGGGGCAACCAACAGTTATATTCAACGTCCTTTTTTGTACACTGGTATTTGGCTGGGTTTTTTTGGTGGTATTCTGACCTTTTTAATCGAAGAGTTGCTGTTATGGTGGTTAAAGCACGCTATCAGGGGTGTTACTCAATTGTATGAGAGCAGCTTCAGCTTACAACCTATGAGCCTGGCAGAACTTGGCTATTTATTGCTGGTGGCGATCAGTTTAGGATTTTTTGGCTCTCTGCTGGCCGTGCGGCGCAATATCAGTCAAATTGAAGCCACCGGGCTTTAGTTCAGATGCAGGCCGACGGTCATAGCATGTGTTGGTCGTAGTCCGAAAAATACTCTGTCTGATCAGCGTGATGGTTCTCACAAAGTTATAGTCCTCTCTCCAGCCCATCTGGCGTTCAGCGCAATGGGCTTCTACTGAGTTATTGCGATAATTCCTGTAACAAAGGCTGGTTGTCTGGCTGGGAGTTTGCAGTGTATTTGACGATAGGGTAGCAATAACTGCCAATCTGCAGCATGAATAAGATCTGCTTGAAGGCGAGCAGAGAGTGACATAGTGGATTAAAACCCTGCTCTCATCAAAGTTGGCGTTTCGCCTGTTGATCTCCAGATCTGGCCTTGAGGTATTTTTATCATGAACACAGATCTTAATTTCTGGATCAATCATAGAAAGAGTTAGTTTTTTATATAAATTGATATTATTAAAAAACCAGGCTTATACAATTCAGATCTTAAAAGATATGAATTTCTTTTAGCACTCTCTGCTAAAGAGTGCTAATATTTGGACCAGTTCGGCAAATAAGGGGAATTTACATGACTCAGGCTTCACAAATGATGACTCTGACAGTGGCTGGAAGTGGCAGCCTTGAAGCTTACACTCATGCGGTAAGTACCATCCCTATGCTCACAGCAGAAGAAGAACGTTCTTTAGCTGAAAAATTACAGCAAGACGGCGATTTAGAATCGGCCCGTGTATTAATTATGTCTCACCTGCGTTTTGTAGTGCATATTGCCCGTAGCTACTCAGGTTATGGTTTACCAATAAGCGATCTGATCCAGGAAGGCAATATTGGCCTGATGAAAGCTGTAAAACGTTTTGACCCTTCTGTGGGCGTGCGTTTAGTGTCTTTTGCAGTGCACTGGATCAAAGCGGAAATTCATGAGTTTGTGCTGAAAAACTGGCGTATTGTCAAAGTGGCAACGACCAAGGCGCAGCGAAAGTTATTCTTCAATCTGCGTAAAGCCAAAAAGCATTTGGGCTGGTTCAGTAAAGAAGAAGTGCAAAATGTAGCAGACTCTTTAGGCGTTCCTGTCCACGAAGTGGTGGAAATGGAATCTCGTATGAGCAACTATGATATGCCTTTTGATGCATCTGATGATGAAGAGGATAGTAATTACACTGCTCCGGTATTTTATTTGCAAGATAAAGAGTCTGATTTAGCTAACCGTATTGAAGAAGACCAGTGGGACAATGCCGCTGTGGATCGACTGCAGGCTGCAGTAAGCACATTGGATGACCGTAGCCAGGACATTATCCGTGCCCGTTGGTTAGATGATCAGAAACTGACGTTGCAGGAATTAGCGGACCGTTATCAGGTGTCTGCTGAACGAGTGCGTCAGCTTGAGAAAAACGCGATGAAAAAACTGCAGGCTGCCATGGTTGCTTAATGTTTTTCTGAGAGTAAAAAAGCCCTGACTTGTCAGGGCTTTTGCGTTTCTGGAGGTCTGTTATAAACTGCCACCTAACTGATAAAACGGCAGAGACCGGGTTGGTTTTTTAGCTGGCTCTGGTAAGGACCAGGGTTTTGTTATCAAGGCTGGAGTTGGTTTTATCAGGGGTAAAGTCATAGGATTCAGCAGGGCAGGTATCTCCCATTGCAGCTGGTACATGGTGATAATAGCTGCAGGATCATCAATGGCTGGGGTAAATACTGCCGTGGTTTCAGCACTTTTGCCTTTTTTCTCTGCTTTTGCAAGCTGTACAGCTTGAATTGCATCCTGTTGCGGTAAGGATAAAGGCACATCTGCAGTTTGCGCTGCATTGATAATGACATAGTCGGAGGGTAACAAGCTGGATAGTTTTACCACTTCTATGCCCTGGGCTGCCAAATCGGGTAAGTGTTTTTTCAGATAGGCGTAAGTTTCAGGATATGGATGACCTATAGCTATGGCCTGTTGCTGCTGTTTTGCCAGTTTGATCATCAATTTAAATTGTTTATCCAAAGCCTGATAAGAGCGGTCGTTGTCCAGAAAAACATGGCGGGTTAACAGCGGAATTTGGTGTTTTTTGGCGTAAACACCAGCCTGGCTGCGGGCTGTGGTTTTACTGTCGAGGAAAAACAGCTGGCGTTTGGCAATATAAGCTAAAGTCCAGTCCATCACGTCTGTTTGCTCAGTAAAATAACCGCCCATATGGTTATTCATACCAATAGCATAAGGTACATCGGCAAAAGCGGCCTGAAGCTTGCTCTCTATTTGAGATCGGCTCATTGTCACTTTAAGTGCATTTTTACTTAAATCAGCCCGGCGTGCAGATTCCATTGGCATATGCAAAATCACATCACGGCGCTGCTGATAGGCCGCTTTGGCTACCGCGTTACTGTGCGTGGTATGAGGAATGACGGCAAAGGTTAAGTCATAAGGTAATTCCAGCAGCTGGTAGTCAAGCTTGTGGTAACCAATGTCGTCAATCACTATAGCCACTTTAGCGGCGATAGAAGGTAAGCTGCAAAGCGCAAAAGCTAAGCTGATCCAATACTTCATGACTAAGATCCTGCGCGTTTTTGTAACCAGGTAATAGGGTTAATGGCTGAGCCTTTTTGCCGGATCTCAAAATACAATCCTGCCTGAGCCTGACCGCCACTGGCACCCACTAGAGCCACAGCGTCACTGGCATTGACAGACTCGCCTGGCTTTTTCAATAAGGTTTGATTGTGACCATACAAACTCATAATGCCGTTGCCATGGTCCAGCACTATCACCCAACCATAGCCTTTTAGCCAGTCGGCATAAATCACTTGGCCGTCTGCCACGGCTTTGACTTTAGAACCTTCAGCTGCAGCTATTAAAATTCCTCTGGAACTGACACCTGCCAGTCGTTTTTCACCATAGCCCTGCAAAATATCACCTTGCACTGGCCAGGGTAGTTTGCCTTTAGTTTTTGGCAAATTGATGCGTTTCTTCGCGGCTATGGCTGCAGCTTTTAGCGTGCTCAAAGTAGTCTGCAGGCTTTGTTCGTTTTGTTTCAGGTAGTTTAATTGTCGCTCTTGATCAGTTAAAAAGCCTTTCATCTTTTTAACTGACGCCAGCTGGCTACTTTTTGCTTCTGTCAGCTCTTGCTGTTGGTGTTCTAGCTGTACCTGCAGTTGTTGTTGCTGTAGCGCTTTTGTTTGTAAGTCCAGCTCTACTTTTTTCAGTTCTGCAGCTGTTTGCTCTATCTGTTTTAGCTGTTGCATCCGCGCCTGATTCAGGTACTGGTAATAAGTTAACATGCGCTCGAGCTTAGTGCTGTCCTGTTGGTTCAGCAGCATCTTGGTGTAATCATGCTCACCTGTAACAAAAGCGCCTTTGAGCTGCTGCGCAAGCAACGACTTTTGTAACTCGAAACTTTGCTGTAACTGTTGCAGTTGTAGTTGCAACTGCTGTTGCTGTGCATTCAGTTCCGCCAGCTCTGTAGTGCTCTGACGCAGTTGTCGAGCCAGCCGGGCTAAGGACTGGTCAGCAGTTTTCAGCAAATCCTGAGCTTTGGTAAAGGCTTTCTGCTGTTGCTTCAACTCTTTTTCAGTTTGTTGAATTTGGCCTTTGAGTTGCGACAGCTCCTGCTGCACCTCTTTTTGATCCTGAGCCAATAAAGGAGCTGAGGCTAAACAGAGCAGCAGAGCTAAGCTCTGCTGCATCTTTGATCTAGATTTGACGGGTCTTACTGGCATTAATTGGTCTTCATCAGAATTTTGCCTGTCATCTCTGTAGGAATTGGCATTCCCATCAAATGCAGCATAGTAGGTGCTATATCACTTAAAATACCACCAGAGGTCACAGCGGCTTGACGACCGACATAAATCAGTGGCACCGGATCGCTGGTGTGGGCTGTATGAGCCTGACCTGATTCCGGGTCCATCATTTGCTCAGCATTGCCATGGTCGGCTGTAATTAAACATTCTCCGCCCACTTGCTGTAATGCTTCCACTACACGGCCAATGCAGTGATCCACCGCTTCTACCGCTTTAATAGCCGCAGATAAAATACCAGTGTGGCCGACCATGTCGCCATTTGGATAGTTACAAATGATCACATCAAACTCGCCGCTGTGAATAGCGCCCACCAGTTTATTGGTCAGTTCAGTAGAATTCATTTCTGGCTGCAAATCGTAAGTGGCTACGTTAGGGGATGGCACCAGAATACGTTGTTCGCCATCGAATACATCTTCACGACCACCGCTGAAAAAGAAGGTGACGTGAGCATATTTTTCGGTTTCGGAAATACGTAACTGAGTTTTCTGATGTTTCGCCAGCCATTCACCCAAGACATTATTCAGACTTTCTGGCGGATAAGCACAAGGCGCCTTAATATCTGCAGCGTATTCAGTCAACATCACAAAGCTGGCCAGTTCTGGCTTATATTCGCGGGCAAAACCTGTGAAGTCGGCATCAATAAAAGCACGGCTGAACTGGCGGGCACGGTCGGCACGGAAGTTCATAAAAATCAGGCTGTCGCCTTGTTGCATTTTAATCAGATCACCAGCCGCATTTTTAATAGCAGTGGCTTTTACAAATTCGTCATTTTCATCGCGGCTGTAGGCTGCTTTTAATGCGTCCACTGCGGTAGTTGCAGTAAATTCAGCTTTGCCTTGTGTCAATAAATCATAGGCAGCTTGGACGCGGTCCCAGCGTTTATCACGGTCCATCGCAAAATAACGCCCAATCACAGAAGCAACCTGGCCTACACCTATAGCTTTAAAGTGATCTTCCACCCGTTGCAGTGAAGCTTCCGCACTACGTGGAGGGGTATCGCGGCCATCTAAAAAGGCATGCAGGTAAATTTCAGTGGCGCCTTGTTGTCTGGCTAAATCAATCATCGCAATAATATGATCTTCGTGACTATGCACGCCACCAGGTGACAACAAGCCCATCAGATGTACAGCTTTGCCGTGGCGCACTGCGGCCTGTGTCGCTTCAACCAAAGCTGGGTTGGTAAAAAAATCACCATCCTGGATAGCTTTAGTAATGCGGGTAAAATCCTGATACACCACACGGCCTGAGCCTAAATTGACATGACCTACTTCAGAATTGCCCATCTGACCATCTGGCAAACCTACATCCAGACCTGAGCCTGAAATCAGCGTATGAGGATACTCTGCCCATAACTTGTCCATTACCGGAGTATTGGCTTGTAAAATGGCATTGGATTCACGTTCTTCTCTGTATCCCCATCCATCCAATATCAGTAAGACTAACGGCTTTTTCGGCTGCATGTATTTAGCTCCGTATCTTGTTGCTTGAATACCCGTTCTACTTGAAGCCGCTGCTTTGTTGACCGCATGGATTCGCCCTAATCACATAGGGAAACTATGCTCTTGGGGTCTCACACACTTGTCGCCGCGCTGCAACTTCAATTACTTTGGGTATGATTTTGATGAGCTATCTTACCTTGTTTTTCCTGTGAAAACAGTGACGAAATAGTACGGATAGGCCTTCAATGCTGCATTCTTTTATCAAACTAGGTATACTCGGCCGCAAAGTTTTGCTCCTGAAATGAAACAGAATGGTGTTTATGCAGCAATATATTGATTTTTTAAGTAATCATCCGTACCTGACCGCCGCTTGGGTAGCGTTATTTTTAGCCTTAGTGGTCAGCTGGATTAAATCTTTAACTTCTTCAGTCAAACAAATTACTCCTACTCAGTTGACGTTGATGGTGAACAGAGAGGATGCAACAGTGATCGATATTCGCGCTGAAGCCGACTTCAAAAAGGGCCATATTACCGGTGCCCGCCATCTGACTACAGAACAAATTAACACTCAAGCTGTGGGCGGCCTTGAAAACAAAAAAGACGCACCCATCATAGTAGTCTGTCAGGCAGGTATGTCTGCACAAGGCGCAGCTGCTACCTTGTCGAAACAAGGCTTTACAAAAGTCTTTGTTTTACAAGGCGGTATGGGTAGCTGGACGGGTGCAAACCTGCCGGTTGTTAAAAAGTAAGTCGGAGTAAAGATGGCACAAGTCACTATTTACACTAAGGCCTATTGTCCTTATTGTGTTCGCGCTAAGGCGTTATTAGGTCAAAAAGGCGTGCAGTTTGACGAGATTAAAATCGACGAACAGCCAGAGTTGCGTCCAGCCATGATCGAGCGAGCCAATGGTCGTACTACAGTACCGCAAATTTTTATCGGCGATACTCATGTCGGTGGCTGTGATGATCTTTTTGCACTGGAAAATGCCGGTACTTTGAATTCGATGCTCTCTGCATAACTGCGGCTGGCTTTCTACCTATCATTAAACATTATTAAAATTAGGATTTATCATGGCCGAACAACAAGCCGCTGAACAATTTGCCATCCAGCGTATTTACGTCAAAGACATTTCTTATGAGTCACCTAACGCTCCGGCAATATTCCGTAAAGAGTGGCAACCAGCAATTCAGCTTGATTTGGACACCCGCAGTGAGAAGTTAGATGACAATACTTTTGAAGTCGTGTTATCTCTGACGGTAACGGCACGTATCGAAGAAGAAGTGGCATTTTTATGTGAAGTGCAACAAGCGGGCATTTTCAGTGTTCCAGTGCTGGAAGATGCGCAAATGGCGCATATGCTGGCTTCATTCTGCCCAAATATTCTGTTCCCTTATGCTCGTGAAGCTGTGTCTAATCTGGTAAACCGCGGCACTTTCCCACAATTGAATCTGGCACCTGTAAATTTTGATGCCTTATTTGCTCAATATGTACAAAAACGTCAGGCTGAAGCTCAGGCCCAGCAAGGCGTAGAACTACAGTCTTAAGATGAACGCTGCAATTGCTGTGTTAGGGGCGGGCTCGTACGGGACCGCCCTTGCTATTTCACTGGCCCGCAATGGCAATCCCACTTTGTTATGGGGCCGCAATGCGGATGATATCCGTGTGATGGCAGAGCAACGAATGAATCAGCGCTATTTGCCGGATATTCGTTTGCCGGACTCTTTAGCTGTGACTGATGATCTGGCTTATGCTGTGGCTTCATGCCGCGATATTCTATTGTCTGTGCCAAGCCATGCTTTTGCGGACACCTTAAGACAAATCAAACCTTTTTTGCAGCGCGATGCCCGAGTGGCTTGGGCTACTAAAGGTCTGGAGCCTGAGACTGGCCGTTTGCTGCAGGATGTTGCCAAAGAAATTTTGGGTGAGCAGGTATCTTTAGCTGTATTGTCAGGTCCAACTTTTGCCAAAGAGCTTGCCAAAGGCTTGCCTACCGCTATTTCACTGTCTTCAACGGATCCAGAATTTATTTCGGCGCTCTCTGACTTATTGCATTGCACTAAAACCTTCAGGGTTTACACCAATCCTGATTTTATTGGGGTGCAACTGGGTGGTGCTGTGAAAAACGTTATCGCTATTGGTGCTGGTATGGCCGACGGTATTGGCTTTGGTGCCAATGCACGTACAGCCTTAATTACCCGTGGTTTAACAGAAATGTGTCGTTTAGGTTGTGCCTTAGGTGCGAAAAAAGAAACCTTTATGGGTATGGCTGGTTTAGGTGATTTAGTGTTGACCTGCACAGATAACCAATCCCGTAACAGACGATTTGGCTTATTGCTGGGTGAAGGCAAAGGCGTAGAGGAAGCCATGGCGGCTATTGGTCAGGTGGTTGAAGGCTATCGTAATGCCAAAGAAGTCTTTAATCTGGCGCAACGTGTTGGCGTCGAAATGCCGATCAGTGAACAAATTTACCAGGTGCTGTACCAGGGTAAAGATGCTCGTTTAGCAGCGATGGATCTACTAGGCCGCGAAAAACGCGACGAATAATTTAGCCGTCGTACTCGGCGCCGCAGTGTTCGGGAATAAAGCCTATCCCCAGATTGTATTGATGTTAAGTAGAGTTATTGTAGGGGCGACCTTTAGGGTCGCCCGTAGTTTTTAATCAATTTGATGACTCGTCGTTCGTTAAGCCCAAGTTTGTTGGCTGCACCAGCTTGCCTGGATTGAATTGGAATTTGAAACAGGCGGGGCTGTCCAGACGGGAGAGAAACAGTCTTTACTATGGGCTTTCTTTCTTCGGTTCTTTGTTTAGCAGTAAAGCAACCTGCTCCGCTTGCACAGGAGGGCTGAACAAGTATCCCTGTACAACCTGGCATCCCATAACATGCAGCAAATAAGCCTGCATCTCGGTTTCTACGCCTTCTGCAACCACTGCAATTTTTAAATAACCGGCCAGCCGGATAATAGTGGATGTGATATTACGATCCTGCTCTGAACTATCCATATCTTTGATGAAAGCCCGGTCAATTTTTAAGGTATCGATCGGAAAACGTTTCAGGTAACCCAAAGAGGAATAACCAGTACCAAAGTCATCCAGAGCCAGAGTAAAGCCCAAGGCTTTCAGTTGTTGCATTATCTCAAGGCAATGCTCTGCATCCCTCATCATAGCGGTTTCAGTAATTTCCAGTTCTATAAGAGTTGCATCTAACTGATAATGATTCAGTTCTTGCTGTAAAAAATCTAATAAATCTGCTTGTTGTAGTTGCTGTACTGACAAATTGACTGCCACACGACCGCGCATTCGACCTTGCTCTAGCCACAGACGGATTTGAGCACAGACCTGACTGAATACCAGCCGGTCCAGCTGAATGATGACACCATTTTCTTCAGCAATAGGGATAAACACGGCAGGGGAAACCGTGCCTCGGCTTGGATTGTGCCAACGACACAAGGCTTCATAGCCGACTATGGTGTTAGTACCGACATTATATTTCGGCTGGTACAGCACTCTAAATTCGCCCTGATTGACGCCTCGCCATAGATCGCTTTCCAAAGCCAAATATTCTGGCGTTCGTTGCAGCATTTTATTATTAAAAAACTGGGCGTTATTTCGACCCATTTGTTTGGCATGATGCAAGGCAGTATCAGCACTGCGTAGCAGAATATCTGAAGAGCGACCATCGTCTGGATAAATGGCTATACCAATACTGGCGGTTAAGGTAATTTCTAAATCGTTTAGCGCCAAAGGCTGACGAATTTGTAACAGCAGTTGCAGACTCAGACGATTCAGTAACAGATCAAACTGTTCAAGACTAAAATGCGATGGGACCAGAATAGCAAATTCATCTATACCTAATTTCGCCAGGATATAGCCGGCTGGTAGCAGCTTTTGCAGTCGCTCAGAGACCATTTGCAGCAACATGTTACCGCTGCCATGCCCTAAGGAATCATTTATTTTGGCAAAGCGGTCCAAGTCAATCAGCAGCACGGCAAAATGAGGAAAACGGCTGCTACAGCTAAAAAATGCTCTGTCTAAATGCTCCAGAAATAGAGCCCGGTTTGGCAGTTGGGTCAGAGGATCTCTGGTGCTGAGTTTACGCAGCTCACGTTCATTCAGCTTACGATTGGTGACATCAGAAAAGATCGCCAGATAGAGCTTACTCTGTGGTTCTGATTTTTCTGACAGTAAGGTGATAGCCAACGACAATGCAAAACTATCACCATTGGCTTTTTTACTCCAGACTTCGCCCCGCCAGAAACTGAATTGATGTAATTGTTGAACTATGGTTTTTAATAGCTCAGTTTGATGGCCTTGCGCTGTGTAAAGCTGCAAAGTTTTACCTTCTATCTGAGCAGGTTCAAAGCCAGTGATCTGACAAAAAGCCTGATTCACTTTTTCAATACGCAGCTGTTCATCGCCTAGCCAGACTGCATCTTGCGTGTTATCGAACAGAGAGCTGATCATCAGTTGTTGATCCATCGCATGATGCAAACGATTCTGATGCTTTTTATAGCGCCATAACAGTAGTGCCAACATCAAGATGGATACAAACAACAGCAACCAAAGCCAGCTTTGCTGGATCCACAAGTAGCGGTTAAATTGTAATTGATAGTCGCCAACCTGTTGCCAACTGATACCATCCTGACTTGCTTCGATAGATAACGTATAGGCTGCGCTGTTATTAAGTTGCAGTGTGAATTCACGTTGCGGATAGGCCAACATAACAGCAGCGTCATTATCCAAACTATAACGGAAGTAATTCCATTGTTTACCTGCGGTAGGGTAATGGCTTACACGAAACCTTAGCTCTGGGCCCCGACTGTCCAGCTGCAACACATGCTCTTGCTGCTTTAAGCGCTGTCCATGTTCGGAAATAAGCTCAAGACGCAAAGGGTTCGCTATCAAGCTACTGTGTTGTTGGGCCAGTGGCAGTCGGTAGTGAGCGATAGAGCTGTTGATATGCAGTTGCTTATCCACTAATTGAACGTGATAAGGATTCAGCTGTTCTGCCTGATTCACTTGCCATTGCAACAGAGAGTGGTCAGTCAGGTCTAGTACACTTAACTGTTGCCTGGACCACAGCCAGACCTGCTGGTCTTGCTTCATCATATGCTGTTGCTGCCTGGGAACCTGCCATTTTTTCTGCAGCACCAGAGTCAACTTCGTCTTGTTTTGCTGAGCCTCATACTGATACAACTGATCCGGAGTCAGCAGCCACAACTGCTGTTGTTCTGGCACTAAGTCTGTTATTTGCCTGGCATCCAGACAGGGCGGTGATGCACAGGGGCTAATATCGTAAGCCAGCAACTGCTGGTCAGCCAGTTGGTAGGAATAAAGCCTGTTATCGCCAGAGAGCCAGAGTTGTCCGGATTGATAGCGTACCAAAAACCAGTGTGCCTGATCGGTGAGTAAGCTCGGGCTCACTGATGATGGATTCCATTGCCAAAGTCCCTGAGGCGTCAGATACCAGAATTGCTCATCTGCCAGACTAAGATCCAATACGGGCTCTTGCTCCACTGGTACCCAGTTTGTTGTGCTATCGTCATAGCGCCAAATGCGCTGATCGGTCCAGACAAAATAATACTTTTGGTACCAAAATTTTTTCACCTGCTCCATAGCAAAAGGAAAAACCAGGGCGGGAGTGTTATTTGGCTCTGCTGTGACGGGGGCTAGTAACTGTTGGTGTAACTGCCAGCTTTGCCCTTGGTTATCCAGCAGTACAGCCTTGCCCTGAGCCCGAACTTCTAGCTCGGAAGCTTGTGCCAGCGCTAAGGTACCGCTTGCATCTGCCAGCCAGATATTCTGATGTCGGTCGGCAAAAAGTTGTACCCAAGGCTGTGGCAGTTGCTGAGATTGCCAGCTTTGCGTGTCGCTCTGGTACAGATAAAGTTTATGGGCAGAGAGTAGCCAAACCTGGCCTAAAGGGTCTACTTCCATGGCTGTGGCGTAAAAGCTTTCTGGCGTCTTGATCTGCTGCAACTGCTGGGCTTTTAACTGATAAAGAGTTTGATTTTGCGCCAGTAGCCAAAGCTGTTGGTCTGGACCTAAAGCTAAATCAGTCTGTTGAGGTAAACTTATGGGGTAATGCTGCCAGCTTTGCTGGTTCAAATGAAAGCGTGAGAGTTTTGCATCTTTAGACCATAACCATAGGGAGCTTCCATCGCTGACTCCCTGTTGCCAGCCTGAGGCTGAGCTGCCACTGCGCCATAATAACAGGGCCTCATCAGATTCAGCTGACCACTGCCAGATTTCCTGTTCGGTTAAGATATAAGGCGTTGAGCTGGTGGATAAAAATAGTGATTTAATGGGAACGTTGCTTTGCCAAAGCTGACGGAACTCGCCACTTTGCTGCTCAAACAACCAGAGCTGATCCAAGCTTGCCAGCCATAACTTATCTTGCTCCAAAGTCAGTAACTGCACCAAAGTCTGAGTCTGTAATTCACTGGGTAAAGTATAAGACCTGTGGTCATGACCATCAAAACGGTGCAGCTGGGTACTAGTGCTCCACCATAATAAGCCTGATTTATCCTGAGTAAAAAGCTCTATGGCCAGATGCTGCGACTGGCGGGAGTGAACCATAGGTTGTAGCTGCAAATAGGCCTGCAGACCAGTACTACTGCAGATAAGCCAAAGTGCCAGACAAATTTTTAGGCCGCGCAGCAGCATCTGAGATCCCCAGGTAGTTACAATGTCGATTAAAAATGCTGATAAATCAGTAAGCTGAGTATCACTATAACGCTGTGTTTCTGTGCTTGGCAAACTCAGGTTCTTGCACCTGCATAACCCAGCTGACGCCATGATTCATAAACAAATACAGATACCGCATTGGACAGATTCATCGAACGGCTATCTGGTGTCATGGGGATGCGCAACCACTGCTCTTTTGGCAAGGTTGCCAGCACATCAGCAGGTAAGCCACGGCTTTCAGGGCCGAATACCAAGGCATCTCCTAACTGGTACTGCGCATCACTATGATGATTACTGCCTTTGGTGGTACAGGCAAATACCCTTGTGGGCTGCACTTCTGCTAAAAAAGCTGCAAAGTTGGCATGACGTTTCACGTCAGCAAATTCGTGGTAGTCCAGGCCAGCTCTTTTGATGCGTTTATCGTCCCAGGCAAAACCCAGTGGCTCAATTAAATGCAGGCGAAAACCTGTGTTGGCACAAAGGCGGATAATGTTGCCGGTATTTGGCGGAATTTCAGGTTCGTATAACACTATGTCTAGCATGATGATTTCCAGTATCTGAAGCGCGGTGAGTGTATCAAAAATGACGTACAATGCCTATGGATGCAAATGCTGAAAGAGGCAGAGGTGAGCCGTTTGAATAAGCAAATAAATCAAAGCATAGATTATCAACTTTGGGTGAAGCGCTCTGGTTATCTGACCCTGACCTTCGCATTGACTATTTTAGTGCTGAAGTTATGGGCCGTACTAGCCACGAATTCGAGCTCTGTACTGGCTTCATTTACCGATGCATCGCTGGATTTATTAGTGTCGGTATTAAACTTTGCAGTGCTGAGTTACGCACTGCGTCCTGCGGATAGCAACCATAGTTTTGGTCATGGCAAAGCAGAAGCTGTAATGGCCTTGTTACAGGCTGCCTTTTTAACCGGCGCCGCTTTGCTGTTATTCACCCAAACGGTGAGCCGCTTTCATCAAACCGGAATGGTGCAGCAACTGGCTTTTGGTATGTGGATCACTGTGCTTTGCGCTGGCTTAACTTTAACATTGGTGTTGATCCAGCGCTGGATTATCCGGCGCACAGGCTCTTTGGCTGTGAAAGCTGATTTATTACATTATCGCAGTGACTTGCTGATGAACCTGTTGGTGTTGGTGGCACTATTTCTGACCAGCCAGAATTTTTTATGGGTAGATAATCTGGTAGCGGCACTAATCTGTGGTTATTTGCTGTACAGCGCTGTAGTACTGGCGAAAGAAGCCTTGCAGCATTTGTTGGACGAGCAATTGCCTGCTGAACAATTGCAGCGCATCAAAGACACAATACTAACCCAAACCGAAGTGTTGGCGGTCGAACAACTAAAAACCCGCCAGGCGGGGCCTGCTGTATTTATTCAGCTACGGCTGGTGTTACAGGATGATTTATCCTTGCTGGCGGCTCACTCCATAGTAGATCGAGCTGAGCAGCAACTGATGGCCTTGTATAAACAGGCGGAAGTGATTATTCACGCTGAGCCTTATTCAGAGTCTGAGTTAAGGCAGAAGTGATGATTCGAGCTCATAGTCCGACTTGAAGAAAAAACCTATTTAGTGCTCTGAACAACTGGTTACGCAGTGCATCGCTTTCAAAAATAATTTCGTGCAAGGCGCCTTCAATCTTAACTAACTCAGCGGACGGATTTTTTTGTTGATAGCGCTTTTGTTGTTCGTTATCCACTACCGGGTCTGCAGTCGCCTGAACAATCAGTTGAGGTAAAGACAAAGCCGGGGCTTGCTGTAACTCTTCAATAGCAAGCAGAGCCTGTGTCAACCAACGGCAGGATACTCCGCCTAATTGCAGTTCAGGCTGCTCCAGATAGAGTTGTCGAAACTGCTGATAACGCACCTTGCTGTGCGTCAGATGATTGCCGGTAAAAGGCTTGTCTTTATAGCGGGATTGACCCGGAAAATACCAGTTTTGCGTACTGCATAACTTGTTGAGTCTTGCCATCAGGCGGGCAAAAGGCTTAGCTATTGCTTTGGGTAAAGGGTGACTTCTTATGCCAAACATAGGGGAGCAATACACAGCCCCAATCAGCCCATGTTGTGCATACTGCTGCAGATAACGACACAAAATGGCGCTGCCCATCGAATGAGCCAGCCCCAGCAAAGGTGCTTGCTGCTGCGGCAGAATATGACACTGTAACCAGAGCGCAAAATCCTGCACATAATGCTCAAAATTAACTACGTCGCCTAAATGCCGATCCGGGTTTATTCTGTCAGACAAACCCTGACCTCTGTGATCAATCAGATGCACAGTAAAACCGGCCTGATATAAATCAAAACAGAATTCCTGATATTTCTGGCTGGCTTCAATTCGTCCGGGTGACAGCACTATTTCAGCTCTGGGCGCTGGATGGCGAAAACTACTGTAACAAAGCCGGGTTTGGTCAAAACTCAAAAAAGACTGGTGTTGGCCTTGTTGCCAGAATTGCTGCAGCACAGGCAATGCCGATGCCAGTTGTTCTTCAGTAAAACTGGCAGACAGAGGTTGAATCTTTGTATCAGGCAAAGGGCCGTCCTTCATTGTGCAGGGGTAACAGAATACGGATCACTAAACCACCGGTTTCAGGCAAACTGGCACTGATACAGCCTTGATGTTGCCGTATGGCTGAAGCAGCAATAGCTAAACCCAAGCCTGTGCCATTCTGGTGTTCACGCACTGTGGATACCCGGTAAAAAGGTGCAAAAATTTGCGATAAACTCTCTGCTGGCACGCCTGGTCCCTGATCCTGGATCAGTAACTCCAGCTGCTGTTCGTGCTGTTTCAGTATGCATAAAATCAGGCTTTGCTCAGGGCTGTATTTAATGGCATTACGCAGCACGTTTTCAATAGCACGGCCTAACAAACGTTGATCGGCATCCAGCCAGCACTCTTCAGGCGCATTCAGATGCACCTGCTGTTGTTTAGCGTCGGCTTCGAGCTGATTCAGTTCAATAATGGCATTGAGCAACTCAGTTAAATCCAGTTGCTGTTTTTCCAGAGGGTATTGACCTGCATCCAGTCGGCTGAAGGTTAACAATTCATCCAAGAGTTGATCGAGCAACTTCAATTCCATTTCTATACGTTGCAACTGAGGATGATCGCCTTGCCTTTGTTGCAACGCCAGTGCCAGTTGTGAGCGGGTAAGCGGAGATCGTAGTTCATGCGACACATCCCGCAGTAAACGCTGCTGGTTATGGATCAGGTTTTCTATCTGAGCGGCCATGGTATTAAAGCCCCGGCCTAAATCACCCAATTCATCTTTACGGGCAGCTAGCGCTGCGACTCTATTGTCGAGCTCACCTTGGGCAAATTTTAAATGGCTGCTGCTTAGTTCACGCAGAGGCCGGGTGATGGACAAGGCCAGAATTAAGCTGGCGACGGCAGATACGGCCAGCAGTAAGGTCAGCAAAAAGCCTTCCGGTAATGCATGCAATTGCCACCAGGCTTGTTCAGGCCGTTGTTTTAGCTGAAATAAGGCGACATTTTTATCCGCAGCCACTATCACTAATGGCCCCATCACAAAAGTATTTTTATACACCAGCATACGAGGCCTGTTCAGCTGCGACAGCTCAGTTAACCAGTTCGGATCAAAGTTTTTCGGTAAGGACTCAGGATTCAGCACCTGATTATTGTCTACATCGACCATCAGCCAGCGGTCTTTGTATTTGCGTTCTAAATTATGTTGTAGCTTATTGAGGCTGGTTGTTGGCTGTAAATGCTCTTTCAGGTATCTGAATTGTTCAGCCACGGGATGAGGCAAACGCCGTATTTCGGTTTGTTCAGGCCAGCCTCTTGCCAGTAAAACAGCGCCAGCTACAGCCACAGATAAAACCAGCCAGAACCATAAAAATATGCGGCCAGCCAGATAATTCACTGGGTTACAGCGCGACCAATTCATCAGTTATCACCCTGCAGTAACAGATAACCTAAACCTCTTAAGGTCTGAATTTTTTCACCTTCATCGTATTGAGCAATTTTTTTGCGGATATTACTGATATGCATATCCAGGCTTCGATCGTATGGCTGCAGTCTTTTACCTAAAGCCAACTGGCTTAAGTCTTCTTTACTGACCACATCACCCGCATGACGCATCAAGAGCTCAAGAATTTGATATTCAGTAGCTGTTAACACCAGTGGGTTATCCAGCACAGAGATCTGGCGTTTGGCGCTATCGAGTTTCAGCTGATTCACCTGCAAAGAACTGGCTTGGGGTTGCTGCTGCTGTTGCACCAGCTCGACCCGGCGCAAAATAGCTTTAATGCGCGCTACCAGTTCTCTTGGACTAAAAGGCTTCGCCAGATAATCATCAGCGCCGAGCTCAAGGCCAACCACCCTGTCTATCTCATCCCCCCGGGCTGTTAACATCAGCACAGGGCAATAGCTGTGCTGGCGTAATTGCTTCAGCACAGTTAAACCGTCCATACCGGGTAACATAATATCTAACAATACCAATTGAAAGGCGTTGGATTTAGCAAGTTCAAGACCTTCAGGCCCCTGATGTACCGCAGTAAACTGATAACCATCCAGCTGCAGGTATTCCGCCACCAGTTGGGTCAGCGCCATATCATCATCAATCATCAATATAGAAGTCATTTCAGCTCCGGCTGTTTTTTTGCCAGTGTAAAAGACAAGGCGATCTTGTTGCAGCCCTTTACACAACCTTTACGTTGGCTTTGCGCTGCTTTGCATTCAGTGTCGTAAGCTATCACTGTCGCAATGAAAGCCGAACAAGGCAAATGAGGAAAGACACTATGAAACATTCTACAGTGATTGCATTATTATTCAGTGGTTTAGTTACCGCAACCAGCATCAGCAGCTTTGCTGGTCCTGAGCGTGGTCATCAAGGCCAAGGTCCGGCAGCAGTATTGCATATGAAAGCTTTAAAAGGGCTGGATTTAACCGATGCGCAAAAAGATCAGATTAAAACTCTGATGGAACAACACCGCGCCACTATGCCAAAGCGTGGTGAAGCAAAACCAGACATGGATCAGTTAAAAGCTCTGGTACAGGCGGATACTTTTGATGAAGCTGCAGTGCGGGCTTTATTAGAGTCTAAACAAAAAGACAGACTGGATCACGAAGTGGCTCGCGCCAAATTACAGTTTGAGATCAATCAGGTACTGACGGTTGAACAAAAAGCTAAACAGGCAGAGCGTCAACAGAAATGGCAGGAAAAAGCCAAAGCAAAGGCAGAAGCCAGAGCTGAAGCCAAGTCTTAAGTTGTAGTACCAGAAAACGGCGGTCTGTTCAGCAGACTGCCGTTTTTTAGTGTCTGAAGCTCCTTATCAGTTGATCATAACGTTCAGAATATAAGTTCTAACCTATGTCGCGCGCATCAATGCAACAGGTAGCTGGCCTGACCGACTATAGAGGGCAGTAAAAAGCCGAAGCTATAGCTTTAACCTATATGCAGTAGCTGTACTATGAGCCGAATAGGTAGAGTGCAGATAAAATTTAATTTTTTACCATGGACCTTTATTGACAATTTGGCATTGAGTGTGAAAATTGTACACATTTCAACCACTGAGTTTCTGCTATAACAACAAGGTATCTATGATGAATACATATCGATTTGCCCTGCCTGCTGCAATCTGCCTGTTCGTTTTTGTAGTCCCTTCGAGCATTTATGCGCAGGACTCGGGTATCAATCCCCGCTTTTTCTACATGGTAAATGGACAACCTGTTAACAGGACTATTTCTCTTGGCGATCCAACTAATTGGAGCCTGAACCTTCAGGGTAGGCAAGGCGCATCAGCGGGCGGAAAAATAGAAATTGTGCCAGCCGAGTTTAAGGCAAAAGACGATGCTATTCGTATCAGTTGGAACCCTAAAAAGGATATCCAGGGAAATCTTGGTTTATATGGTGCCCCAATAGACATCAGTTCGTTCAAAAATACCGCCTCTTTATCTATCGATATGCGGGTTGAGAAAAAGCCAAATAAAGATGTGAATGTTGGGTTGGATTGTGGCTATCCTTGCCGGGCAGATCTTAAAATCAATGGGTTAATCAAAGCCATGCCGATGAATGAATGGTTCACTCTGCCACTGCCTCTGAACTGTTTTAAAGGTGATAATTTTGACCTGAGCAAAATCAACGGCGCTTTTACTATATCAACCAGCGGAAGACTGACGATGAGTGTCGCCAACGTACGCTTGGAAAAACTGGCTGAAGGCGAGAAAGGTTGTGTCGAGGTACAATAGTAAGAACTAACGGAGAGAAGCAGAACCTACAGGCTTCAGTCTTGCTTCTTTCCCCAAAATCTTGAGTACAAGAACACCCATTAAAAGCTGTCCTTATTTTACCTAATGTGAGCAAAGCCACCAGCAGCCTGGTCAGTAATGTCCAGTAGAACGGAGCAGTGCTCACCCGCACTGCTGACGGTTTTGTGCTGAGTCTATAACTATACTCACCGTTTTCCGCTTTCCTAAAACCCGCGGCACTGCTACCTTAGCGGCTTTTACACTCTTTGGGGAAAGCGATGAAAAAAAGCCTGTCTTATCTGAACTGGAGTTTGCGGCGTTTAAAATGGAGCAGTCTGTTCAGTTTTTTGTTGGCTGCGGCTGCAGTGGCTGTTTTTATCTGGTATCCAAAATACACAGTGCAAAGTGATGGTTCTGATTTGTTGCAGGTACCTGCTGTTTTAACTGGAATGAGCTGTGATGCGGGTGCTGATCGTAAAGGTATTATTTACCTGAAAAGTAGCTTATCGACCGAATGGTTGCCACTACAAGAGCGGCAAGACTGTGACAATACCCAGCAGTTGTATGGCTCTTTAAATAAAGAAAATCAGCTGATCTTTTTTATTGAAAACAAAGTGGGTGACTTCTCCATTCATGGCATTCGCACTGCGGCAACTAATAAAAAAATGTTATGGCCAGAGGACAACATCATTGTTATGCAAAAGTGGAACAGCCTTCCACTGGTGCTGGCTTTTATGTTTTTAATATGTGGTGTGATGTTCTGGCGCGCCTACGCTCAGCGCACCGAATTTTGAACTTCTTGTGGCTGCACTTGTTCGATACCCAAGTGACCTCAAGATGCGAGTTTCAGAGCCGCTGGGCGCTTGCAATGCAAGGCAGCCTGGCGAAGCAATGTCGACTACCTTGTGAGACAGGCTAACACCGCAGTGCAATCGCCCAGCGACTCCCGAAGGGCGGGTCTAAAAGCGCTTTATGCCGCGTTAACTGTTGTCGCTTTAGAACCACTAAAGCTTCCAACAGCTGCCTTGCCTAAAGCGCTTTTATCTCCCGCTGAATTCTTCATCTTGAAGTTACTTGGGTATAAAGCCACTGAATAAATTGCTTTACAGCAGTAGCTTGCACACTGTCGGCTTTGTAATGCAGCTGATACTGGCCCCAAGGCAACTGATAACTAAACTGACGTAAAGCAATCAGCTGACCTGCTGCTACTGAGGGGCCTGCAATAAAATCATTCGACAAGGCAAAGCCGCTGCCACAGCTAACGGCTTTCGTCGCCAACAAAGCCAGATTAACATAACGCAATTGCAAAGCCGCAGGGCTGCGCACTTGTTGATGCTGACACCACAACTGCCAATCTTCGCCTGTTTCCGAGCTATACAGAGGGTAATCCAGCAGTTCTGCTGCTTCTGCGCCAGTTAACAACTGAAACTGGGCCGGTGCACAAACTGGGTACCAAAACTCTGTGCGTAATTGCTGGCTGACAAAACCGGCTGGAGCGGGCCAGGTTCCAAGGATGATATCGTACTGCTCTGCATCGGCGTGGTGCGCCATAGACGCCATATCCAGTAAGGTGTCCAAATCCGGATAGCGCTGTTTAAATAATTCCAGTCGGGGCGCCAGCCATTCCACTGCAATAGAAGTTTGTGCCAGAATTTTTAATTGTACAGGGGGCTGATTTAATAAATGCTGAGTGACAGAGTTCAACCGGACAAAACAATCCCGCACCACTGAATACAACATATCGCCAGACTGGGTTAACTCTACACTTTTGTTTTGCCGCAGCAACAAAGGCTGGCCGATAAAATCCTCCAGCTGTTTTACCTGATGACTAATAGCGCTTTGTGTGACAAACAGCTGTTCTGCGGCTTTGCTGAAGCTTTTTAGTCGTGCTGTGGCTTCAAAAGCCTGTAGAGCTTTCAGTGGAGGTAACATAGATGAGTTCAATTCATGAGTTGTTGAGTTTATATCATTTTAATTCATGCAATCACAGTCGCATACTCAACACATCAGTTTAAAAGCGGAGTGCATAATGAGTCAGATCGGTGGTCAAACCAAACAACAAGCGCTGGACAGCTTAAGCCTAATGACGGCGGGCGCACAGCCTATAGGGCTGGCGGAATACCAGGCTCGGATCAAAAAGGCTCAGCAGTTGATGCGTCAGCACGGCATCGATGTGTTGTATTTGAATGCTGGCACTAATTTAAGCTACTTCACTGGGACTGCCTGGTATGCCAGCGAGAGGTTAGTGGGGGCCCTGCTTTTTGCAGAACGGCAGGCTGAAGCTGAATTGCTGTATATCAGCCCTGTGTTTGAAATTCCTACGCTCAGCGGTTTTCAGGTGGTACAGGGCGAAGTACTGGGCTGGCAAGAGCACGAAAACCCCTATCAATTACTGCTCGATAGCGTGAAACGCATTTGTCATAAAGCAGATGCTGTATTGGCTTTGGATGACAGCAGCGCATTTTTTATTTTTGAAGGTCTACGTCAGGCCAATCCACAGCAACAAATCCTCAGTGGTAAAGTCATCACTCAGGGTTGCAGGGCACAAAAGTCAACGGCTGAACTTGCTATTATGCAGCGGGCTATGGATATGACACTGGCAGTGCACAAAGCCGTTGCCAGTATCCTGTATGAAGGTATCAGCACTGCGGAAGTCGAAGCTTTTATCGACGAGGCTCATCGCAAAGTGGGTGCCAGCGGTTCGTACTTTTGTATTGTGTTATTTGGATCAGATTCGGCGTATCCACATGGCGTGAAAACACCAAAAAATCTGGAAAGCGGCGATATGGTGTTAATAGACACGGGTTGTCGTTTATTGGGTTATGTGTCTGATATCACTCGAAGTTATGTGTTCGGTGTACCAACAGAGCGGCAGAGGCACATCTGGGCTGTAGAAAAAGCGGCTCAGGCTGCTGCTTTTAACGCGGCAAAGTTGGGTATGGCTTGTGGTCTGGTGGATGCCGCTGCGCGCCAAGTATTAGAAACTCATGGCTTAGGGCCAGATTATGCACTACCAGGTTTACCGCACAGAACTGGCCATGGCATTGGCATGGATATTCATGAAGGCCCTTATCTGGTGCGTAATGAACATACTTTATTGGCGCCAGGTATGTGTTTCAGTAACGAACCTATGATCTGTGTGCCGGGTGAATTCGGGGTGCGGCTGGAAGATCATTTTTATATGACTGCGGCTGGTCCTCGCTGGTTTACACAACCTTCCGTCAGTATTGATCAACCTTTCGCTTAAGCCTAAAAAAAACAGCCACATTTTTCGGCTGGTTTTACCTTCGGTTGTATCCGTTAACTTTTGCCAACCTAACCATTACAAATGGTCACATGGTTTTCTGCCGTTTTTCTTAGACTGGATCTGTGCAAAAGGAGATCGAAGATGCGGCGCTTGGCTTTAGTGATGGTTTTCAGTGGGGTGTTCCTTTCAGCTTGTGATGTGGAGCTGATCTCAGGGCAAGACAAGGCCTACAATTTTAATTTTAACTCCGGATCTCAGGGCTGGGCTGCAGGCTTCTCTGACTATCCCGCTGATGAGGCGCCAATTTACCAGCTAGAGTCGGGTATCCGTGCTCTGCCCGGTGAAGCATCAGCGAAAGGATTCTTTCTCTCAGGGATGAATCGCAGCGATGATTTATTTATGTTTCTGAAAACTCAGTTTTCTAATCTGGAACCTTCAACAAAATACTACGCCAGGGTTCGCCTCACTTTTTTATCCAATGCCGGTGTTGATTGTGCAGGCGGATCGAACGCTCCGGGTGAAAGCGTTTATCTGAAGTTTGGGGCTGGCGACAGAGAGCCTAAACAAGAGGGCTACTATTTGAACCTGGACAAGGGGCAGCAATCGCAATCAGGTCGTGATGCCAAAGTAATAGGTAACGTTGCAGCACAGGGCGCTGCTTGCGATGGTTCAGTATTTGCTGAGAAAACGATACAAACTACCACCCGTGAGCGCATTCCTTTGTACAGTGACGGGCAGGGCAGAGTCTGGATTTTTGTTGGTACAGATTCAGGTTACCAAGGTTTAACCTCGCTGTACTACAAAAGCATAGAAGTTGCACTTGAGGCTTTTTAACGCTGTGTGTTGATTGCTCTGTTTTCCCACCGGCCAGATGGAGTGATGTGCCATCTGGCCGGTTTTTTTATTGATCAGGTTAAAGAGGATTTTCTATTCCATATTCAGCTCTTTTAATTTACGTGTCAGAGTGTTTCGGCCCCAACCCAGACGTTTGGCCGCATCTTGCTTGTGACCATGGGTGTAATGCAAGGCTTGTTGCAGCACAATCTTTTCAAACTCTGGCCCAGCTTCCGCCAGAATATTTTCTTCACCGGCGTTAAGTTTTTGACTGACCCATGCTGCCAGAGCCTCTTGCCAGCTTTGTTGACCCCCAGGTGTTGAGCTGGTGAGGACTTTAGGAGCACTGGTGAGTTCTGGAGGCAAGTCGGATAACAATACTTGCTTGCCACTTGCCATTACCGTAAGCCAGCGGCAGCTGTTTTCCAACTGACGTACGTTACCTGGCCAGTCCAACTGAGCTAAAAATTTCTCAGTTTCCGGGGCCAGATTTTTTGCCTCAACGTTGAGTTCACGGGCAGCTTGCTGCAGGAAATGCTGAGCCAGTTTTGGAATATCTTGTTTGCGGTCTTTCAGCGCGGGAATTTGAATACGGATCACATTAAGGCGGTGAAACAAATCTTCGCGGAACTTACCTTCAGACACCAGGATTTCCAGATTTTGGTGAGTTGCAGCGATAATACGCACATCGACACTGATGCCCTGATGGCCACCGACCCGATAAAACTGGCCATCAGCCAGTACCCGCAATAAACGTGTCTGTACGTCCAGCGGCATATCACCAATTTCATCGAGGAATAAAGTACCTCCGTCTGCTTGTTCAAAACGGCCTTTACGTAGGTTCGCGGCGCCGGTAAAAGCGCCTTTTTCGTGACCAAAGAGCTCGGATTCTATTAAGTCTTTTGGAATAGCCGCCATATTCAGCGCGATAAAAGGCTGCTCTGAACGTGGGCTGTGTTTATGCAGTGCATGAGCTACCAACTCTTTACCTGTTCCGGACTGACCGTTGATCAGCACACTGATACTAGAGCGGGATAAACGGCCAATAGCGCGAAATACTTCCTGCATAGCCGGAGCTTCGCCGATGATTTCCGGTACTTCAGTTTGTACTACAGCCTGTTGTTTTGGCTGCTTGGCCTGACTATGCGCCAAAGCCCGTTGAATAAGCGACACAGCTTCATTGATATCAAAAGGTTTAGGCAGGTATTCAAAAGCGCCTTTTTTAAACGCATTGACTGCGCTGTCCAGATCGGAATGCGCTGTCATGATAATCACCGGAAGCTCTGGTGATAAGTCCTGCAATTTGCTGAGTAAAACCATACCGTCAGTACCAGGCATCCGAATATCAGATACCACTACAGTTGGCTGTTCATATTGTAGTCTTTGTAGCATTAAGTCAGCCGAAGCGTAACTTTCACAGGCTATATCTGCCCGTGCTAATGCTTTTTCCAATACCCAGCGGATCGAATTGTCATCATCAATAATCCAGACTACTTGCTGCATTCTTCTTCTCCAGAGTTATTGAGCGGTAAATACAAAGTAAAAGCGGTTTGCCCTGGCCAGCTTTCGCAGTCAATCCAGCCACCATGCTGGTGAATTAAGGTTTGAGCTATCGACAACCCCAGACCTGTTCCGCCGGGTTTTCCTGTGACCATAGGGAAAAATAAGGTGTCTTTAATTTCAGGCGGTATACCGGGACCGTTGTCTATGACTTTAATGGCCGCGACTAAACGGTGGCGTCGTCCGTGTATAGTGTGCTGATTTAAAATCCGGGTCTGCAGGGTGATTTGACCACCCTCAGCCAGCACCTGTTGAGCATTACCAACGATATTTAATAAGGCTTGTTCAATCAGTTCAGGATCAAAGGAAAAGTCCGGGATGCTGGGGTCATAATCGCGCACAAACTGTACTTGGGTCGGGTTATCCATTTGCGCCAGCTGACTGACACGTTCCAGCACCTGATGCACATTGGATATTTGTTTACTCGGCGCTTTGTAAGGACCTAATAATCGATCGACCAGATTACGCAACCTGTCGGCCTGAGCGATGATCAGCTGAGTGTATTCTTTCTGGTCCTCATTCAGCGATTCTTCAAGTAGCTGCGCTGCCCCGCGCAAGCCCCCTAAAGGGTTTTTTATTTCGTGGGCTAAACCACGGATCAGTTCACGGGCGGCTAAATGCTGATGCTGCTGCAAGCTTTCCAAACTGATTTTACGCTGCTGGTCCACCTGACGTAGTTCTAGCATCAAAGCTAAATGCGGTTGCTCAATCAGATTGACTGTGACGTCGAGCAAGATATGACGACCATCCAGTAACACAGCTTGCACGTCACTGATGCCGAAACCTTGTCGATTTTGCAGCGCGGTTAAAAAGAAACTGGACGTTAAATCCGTATATTGAAATAAAGTGAAAAAATACTGCTGAGCCAAGCGTTTTTCACCAACACCAAACATAGCCGAACTCGCGGTATTAAAATACTGCACCTGTAACTGGCTATCCAATACCAATATGGCGGTACTGAGCTGATCGGTAAAGTCGGTGGTGGAAAAGTCCATCGTCTTTTTTTGTTGGGTCACTGCGTTCACCTACCGCACCAAAATAGTGCTTCATTTTTACAGTGTACTGTAAAATCAGACGAACTATCGTCAGGGCGCACTATTTTGGTGAAGTTATTGTCGTTTTGCGTAAATAAAAGGTTGTTACAGAACTTTCTGCAATTAGCTTGCCGTTTTGATCAAGGGCTTGTAATTGTAATTGATGGGCTCCACGTTCCACACCCAGCAAGCGAAAAGTATTGCTTTGCTGTACAGGGCTTTGCTGAGTGTTGTCCAGCACCAAACGTAGTTTATGCTGACTGGTAAGCGCCGGAATGACTTGGCTTTGCACCAGTACTTCACCCTGATTCGAGAACACTGTGCTTTCCGTTTCTGGCTTTAGTATTTTGAGTTGATAGGTCCTAGTATCGGCATCAGCCCTATTCAAAGCATTAAACCTCAGATCCGAACTATTCAACTGGGGGGGCTGACTTTGAGGAGATACTTTGAGGTCTAGCTTTTGCGCCCCAGCAAGCTGCCTGTCTGAATAAAGCGGGACGCCATTTTTATCGACGCTGACGTAGACCTGCTGGGCGACAGTGCCGCAGCAGATAAAAAGAAAGAAGATACTCAGCTTTTTCATCTGGTTTCTGATCAATAGTCTTGCTGTATTTACTCTAATGCGCCCTGCTTGAGATCTCAAATATTAACCAAAGAAAAACCCGCGACAGGCGCGGGTTTTGCTGTTGCAAGCAGGGTGTTCTCTGCCGCTTTTAATGCCAGATTAAACGCTGTAGTACAGTTCGTATTCCAGCGGGTGAACTGCGATAGAAACACGCTTAGCTTCTGCACGTTTCAGTTCGATGTAGGCATCGATCATAGCGTCAGACATGACGCCGCCTTTAGTGAAGATAGCGCGGCTTGCATCCAGTGCATCCAGAGCTTCGTCTAAAGAACCACAAACCTGAGGGATCAGTGCTTCTTCTTCTGGTGGCAGGTCATACAAGTCTTTATCCATGGCATCGCCTGGGTGGATCTTGTTCTGAATACCATCTAAACCAGCCATTAACTGAGCTACGAAAGCTAAGTACGGGTTAGCTGCCGGATCCGGGAAACGCACTTCGATACGACGTGCTTTAGCACTTGGTACCAGAGGGATACGGATAGAAGCTGAACGGTTACGGGCTGAGTAAGCCAGCATTACAGGAGCTTCGAAGTGTGGTACTAAACGCTTGTACGAGTTAGTAGAAGGGTTAGTGAAGGCATTGATTGCTTTTGCATGTTTGATGATACCGCCGATGTAGTACAGGGCAGTTTCTGATAAACCAGCATATTTATCACCAGCAAACAGGTTTACACCATCTTTTGCTAATGATTGGTGACAGTGCATACCTGAACCGTTATCACCAACCAGAGGTTTTGGCATAAAGGTTACAGTTTTGCCGTACAGGTTAGCAACGTTGTGAACAACGTATTTTAATACCTGAATTTCGTCAGCTTTCTTAGTTAAGGTATTGAAACGAGTAGCGATTTCGTTCTGGCCAGCAGTAGCTACTTCATGGTGGTGAGCTTCAACGACCTGACCCATCTCTTCCAGCACCACACACATAGCGCTACGGATATCATGGTGTTGATCTACTGGTGGCACCGGGAAATAACCGCCTTTGATACCTGGACGGTGAGCTTTGTTACCGCCTTCATATACTTTGTCTGAGTTCCATGCAGCTTCAGCTGAGTCGATAGCGAAGAAAGCGGTAGACATAGTATTTTTGAAACGCACGTCATCAAACATAAACCATTCTGGCTCAGGTCCAAACAATACAGTGTCAGCAATACCGGTAGACTTCAGGTACTCTTCAGCACGTTTAGCGATAGAGCGTGGGCAACGCTCGTAACCTTGCATTGTGCTTGGTTCGATCACGTCACAGCTGATATTAACCGTAGTTTCTTCAGAAAACGGGTCCAGTAACATGGTGTCTGCCTGAGGCATCAGGATCATGTCTGAGTCGTTGATACCTTTCCAGCCGGCTATGGAAGAGCCGTCAAACATTTTGCCGTCTTCGAAGAAATCTTCGTTGATTTGGCTGACTGGAATAGTCACGTGTTGTTCTTTACCTTTGGTATCTGTAAAACGTAAATCAACGAATCTTACGTCATTCTCTTTAATGAAACTCAGTACTGTAGATGCAGACATGCATTCCTCCGGTTTGTGCTGTTGACGGGCGTAAAAAAACGCCTGTTTTTATAATGCTGGCTCAGGCCAAAGATTTAAGTTTTCTGATGCCATTCTTGTGCCAAAGATTTATGATCATGATTTTCAAAGGTTTTTCGTTAAGCTGACTCCTGGATATACACGCATTTGCATTAATATGGTGCAATCTTGCCCCATTCTGATGCGAAGGCCCCAGACTGGTGCTTTTAAAACAGGCTCCGCCTTAACATAGCAAGTTTCATCGCCCTGTCACTAAAATACGTTGAAATATATAATCTACCCATGTACTGCCAAAAATAAGCCGTCGCAGAACACAGTTATTTTTTCTTTCTGCGTAAAAACAGAGTAGAATACGCGCCCTTGAATTCGAACAACTTTTAGTCAATGCCTAGTAGTCAAGATTATGGTCAGCTAGTGCCACAGAGGAAATATAAATGAGCGGAACCGCTTCAGCTATCGAAAAACTGCGTAATGTCGCCATTATCGCGCACGTTGACCATGGTAAAACAACTTTGGTAGACAAATTACTGCAACAGTCAGGCACTTTTGATGCCCGCGCCAAATTGCAGGAACGTGTAATGGACTCCAATGCCCAGGAATCCGAGCGCGGTATAACAATTTTGGCAAAAAATACCTCAGTACGCTGGAACGGTTATCACATCAACATTCTGGATACACCAGGTCACGCCGATTTCGGTGGTGAAGTTGAACGTGTATTGTCTATGGCTGACTCTGTATTGTTATTGGTTGACGCTGTTGAAGGCCCAATGCCACAAACGCGTTTCGTAACTCAAAAAGCTTTTGCTCATGGTTTAAAGCCTATTGTTGTTGTGAATAAAATTGACCGTCCGGGCGCACGTCCTGATTGGGTTATCGATCAAGTATTTGATCTGTTTGACAACCTGGGCGCAACTGACGAGCAGTTAGATTTCCCAGTCGTTTATGCATCAGCCATCAATGGCTGGGCGACGCTGGATTACAATGAGCCAAAAACAGATATCAACGATTTGTTCGCTGCTATTGTTGAGCACGTAGCTCCGCCAGCTGTTGAATTGAACGGTGATACTCAAATTCAGGTGTCTCAGCTGGATTATTCAAGTTACTTAGGCATCATCGGTATCGGCCGTATCAAGCGCGGTACTTTAAAGCCTAACCAGCAAGTGACAGTGATTGGTGCCGATGGCACCAAACGTAACGCTAAAGTAGGTCAGGTGTTTGGTTACTTAGGTCTGGAGCGTATTGAAGCCACTGAAGCCAACGCGGGCGATATCGTTGCTTTCACAGGTTTAGGCGAGCTGAAAATCTCTGATACCATTTGTGCTCCAAACAATCTGGATCCATTGCCAGCTCTGCAAGTAGACGAGCCAACAGTGACTATGACCTTCCAGGTCAATACATCTCCGTTTGCAGGTAAAGAAGGTAAATTTGTTACGTCACGTCAGATTTTAGATCGCTTAAATGCTGAACTGAAACACAACGTCGCTTTACGTGTTGAAGAAACTGAAGACGGTGACAAGTTCAAAGTATCAGGCCGTGGTGAATTGCACTTAGGCGTGTTAATCGAAAACATGCGTCGTGAAGGTTTTGAACTGGCAGTATCGCGTCCTGAAGTAATCATGAGAGTGGACGACGGTGTTAAAACTGAGCCAATGGAAAACGTAACCATTGACGTCGAAGAACAACACCAGGGTTCTATCATGGAAAAAATGGGTGAGCGTAAAGCTGACCTGACCAATATGCAACCAGATGGTAAAGGCCGTATCCGTATGGACTTCAACATGCCAAGCCGTGGTTTAATTGGTTTCCGTACAGAATTTATGACTCTGACGTCAGGTACTGGTTTGATGTACCACAGCTTCGACTGCTACGGTCCATACAAAGGCGGCACAATTGGCCAGCGTATGAACGGTGTGTTGATTTCTAACGCTACGGGTAAAGCAGCTGGTTATGCTATTTTCTCTCTGCAGGAACGTGGCCGTATGTTTATCAGCCATGCTGAAGAAGTGTACGAAGGTCAGGTGATCGGTATTCACAGCCGTAGCAATGACTTAACTGTAAACTGCTTAAAAGGCAAACAGTTAACCAACGTACGTGCTTCTGGTACTGACGAAGCCATCAACCTGGTTCCGCCAATCCGTTATGCATTAGAACAAGCTCTTGAGTTTATCGATGACGATGAACTGGTCGAAGTAACACCAGCATCTATTCGTATCCGTAAGCGCCACTTAACTGAAAACGACCGTAAACGCGCTGGTCGTGCTGGTTAATAAATAGTTTTAGTTGAAAAAACCGCCGCCAGGCGGTTTTTTTTCAGTGTTCAGCAAGACAAATAACAGTCGCGGTCATAGCCAGAGCCAAATAAAATCTAATGTCAGGCTTTGTAAGTCATGTATTACATCTGAACACTTCTTGGCACAATTAATCACTTCAGGCAAGGGAACCGACTGAGCTATAGTAGAGTCTGTAGAGTAAGAACTTCTGGATCATTTATTCAGAGTAACCTGCTACTGGCTTTATTGATGCCAGCTGTGGCAGGAGCCAAAACAAGAGGTGTGCTATGAGTTTTATTAAATCTGCAGTAGCTGTGTTATCCATGCTAGCGATCAGTTCCGCAATAGCTGGCGAAGTCAAAGTGGAATACAAAGACTACAAAAAGTTTACGGATATGAAACCAGCTAACGAAGCACGTGGTGCTTTTGAAAAAAGGACTATGGCCAGCTTCGATAAAATATTTGCAGACTTAGCCAAAGAATTGCCTGAGGGGTATAGCTGGCATGTGGTTGTAACAGATATAGATTTAGCTGGTGATGTGAACCATATGTTTACCCAGACTGGCCAGCAAATCAGAGTGATCAAAGATATTTTTATTCCTCGTATTAATTTTAGCTATACCCTGCTTGATCAAAATAAAGTGACAGTAGCGGAGGAGAAAGATCTTAAATTAAAAGATATGGGTTTTATGAGCAGAGGCAGTGTCAACCGTTTTGATGGCCCTTTTGAATATGAAAAGTTAATGTTGCAGCGTTGGTTTAACGACAATATCAAGATTGCAGTGGCGTCAGAGACGAAGAAAACCGCTAAATCAAATTAGCTATTTCCCGATAAATAGCAACGGCCTCTTCCCGGCTCAACTGACCGCTGGAGGCCGCTTTGCCTAGAGTGCTAGTCACACGGATAGAGTCCTGTTTTGTTTCTTCCTTTTGTGGTTGTTCTTGCGGCAGACTGGAGAGCGTCTGTTCGAGTTTGCTCTGCTGCAGTGCTGGTTGCAGCTCTTTTGAAAGTGCAGCTGCCGGTTTAGGGCGAGATTGGCTACCAAGCAAGGCTGATTGCCTTGCTTCAAGCTTGATGCTGTCTAATGACGTCGTTAAAGTGGCCATAGCGTACTCCTTCTTCTTTGTTAGAGTAGTGCAAGGGTCTTTTTTCGTTAGAATAGTTTTTTATAAACAGCTTAAAAAGTAAACTATTTTGCAATAACTTGACGGAATTCAGCCAAGGTTTTGTGTAATAACTGCATTTGTTTGACCACTCGCTGCAAGGTTGCGGTATTAAATTGCTGAGTCTGCCGCATCGCTGCCACCTGTTCAGCTGCTTCGCTTAAATAAGGCATGAACCTGTTGCTGCTGACCTGAAAACTCTTATCGTTCACAAAAATACTCTGATATTTGCCATGACCCTGTTGCTGGATATCATCTAACACTGCGTCTGCATCTAAAGCTTTGCGATACAGATCTTTTAAGTTGTGGTCCAGTTGTTCCAGTAATTGATCCATGATTTTGTCTCCAAAAAATTTTCAGCATTATGCCATAGTCAGCGACAGATGCCGATTGAGCCCTAATGCTTTCCTATCAGATTGGGAAAGATTGAGGAAGGCGGTTTGTTTTTATTTTGATTTGTTATATTATCTCACTCCCTCAAAATCGGAGTGTCGATTCGTGCTAAGTCAGGTTCGCAATACATTGGATAAAGTAGGTATAGCCATTACATCTTTGTGCGCTATCCATTGCATTATGTTACCTATATTATTGCCTTTATTGCCACTGTTAGGGTTAAGCGCCTGGCATAACCACGCCTTTGAGCAGGTCATTTTATTGATTACAATGGCGTTGGGTTTTATTACCTTGTTTGCTGGTTTCCACCGTTATCACAAAAAGATTTATCCTTTCTATTCGTTATTTTTAGGTGGCTTTATCTACTGGCAAAAAGATATTTTTGGCCATGACTACGAACATTACATTTTGATTGTCGGTGCATCTTTTGTGGTGCTGGCGCATGTCTTAAATATACGTTTATGCAATCAGTGCCACAGCTGCGATAGCCATAAACACTGACGCTCTTTTATACGCTGCTACCAGCCTCTTGCTTCCTGCGGATAATTGCAAAAAATTGCGTCTACGCCCAACTGCTGCATTTTTGCGGCAGTGACCGCATCGTTTACTGTGTAAACCCAAACTTTTAAACCGCGTTGATGGGCATCCAGTACCATGTGTTGGTTAATAAAACCTTTATCACAATTCACTGACCAGGCGCCTAGCTCTGATGCAAAGACGGCGTAATCCAGCGGTAATGAGGCTGTTAAAGCACCGAGTTTTAAATTGGGCTTCTGGGTTTTTATCTTTTTGAGCAGATGGTGATTAAAAGAAGAAATAAGCAGTTTGTCAGGGTCTGTGCCCAGTTCAGTTTCAGCTTTTGCGAGCAGTTGTAATAAAGGCTCTATAGTATCTGCGCCTTTTAGCTCAATATTCAGCAGCGTCTGATTGTTGACCAGCTGCAGCACTTGCCATAAAGTCGGAACCTGCTG
This sequence comes from Rheinheimera sediminis, assembly GCF_004005375.1. Classification (GTDB taxonomy): domain Bacteria; phylum Pseudomonadota; class Gammaproteobacteria; order Enterobacterales; family Alteromonadaceae; genus Pararheinheimera. The sequence goes on from NZ_RZUF01000004.1 coordinate 119,780, forward strand.
ACCAGAGCCTGCGTCCAGTTGCTGTAATTGCTTGAGTGTAAAATCCTGCAATAACCCTGTTCCATTGGTGGTGCGATTGACATTTTCGTCATGGATCACCACCAGAGTGTTTTCGACACAAAACACGTCAATTTCAATACCATCAGCATTTGCCAATAGAGCTTGTTCTATAGCCAGTAAGGTATTTTCCGGGTACAAACCGCTGGCACCACGGTGGGCAATAATTTGCATTTGTATTCTCCAGAAAGGTCGCAACAAGAGCCCGGCCTTGGCCAGAGGCAAAGGCGTGATATCGGCGAAATGCCAAACTGTTGCCATTTAGAAAGACCGCTATCACCCCGACAGTTACTACGTACCGCACATCCTGTACATAAAAAGCAGAGACTAAACTCTGCTTTTTATTTGATTAAGCTTTGTTGACTATCTCAGCAAAAGGCTCGCCCATACGGGTGACTGCTGTTGGATATTGCTTGTGAGTAAATTCAATCTGACCGGCCTGGAACGCCAGGATCACTGTGGATCCCAATTTAAAGCGGCCCATCTCAGCTCCTTTTTCTAAAGTCACAGCCTGAGGCCCAGCAGCAGGGTAAGTCCAGCGGAATACATCTTTACCAGTGGGTGGCGTCACAGTACCAGCCCATACAGTTTCTATGCTGGCCACTATAGTTGCACCTACTAACACCAAAGCCATAGGACCCAGTTCAGTGTCGAAAATGGTCACTACACGCTCGTTACGGGCGAATAAGTCAGGTACGTTTTCGGCCGTTAACGGGTTTACTGAAAACAGGTCGCCTGGCACGTAAATCATTTCACGTAAGGTGCCTGTGATAGGCATATGGATACGATGATAATCTTTAGGCGCCAGATAAATGGTCGCGAACTTACCGCCGGCGTAGGGAGCAGCTGTAGCTGCATCACCACCTAATAAAGCCTGCAAAGAGTAGTTGTGGTTCTTCGCCTGGATCAGCTGACCATCGACAATATCACCCAGCTGGCTAATAGCGCCGTCTACCGGCTGGCAGACCACATCAGCATCCGCAGTGATAGGGCGTAGGCCGTCTTTTAAAGGCCGGGTGAAAAATTCATTAAAGCTAGCGTAGTCGGACGCTTTTTCAAATTGGGCTTCAGCCATATTAATTTTATAAGCTTTGATAAAGAGGTTAATCAGCGCGTGACTGATAAAACCTAAACGTGCTGCCGCCAGATAGCCAACAAGACGAGACAATAAATGCTTTGGCAAAGCGTATTGCAATGCGATTTTGACTTGATCCATAGTGGATTTAAACCTCAGGGTTGAAAATAATTCGGTTTATCCTGCGCCATACTGAGCAGGATTTTATGATAATTGGCAAAGCGCTCCGGATGGATTTCACCAATGCTGACTGCATGCTGTAAAGCGCAGCCCGGATCGTTTAAGTGTTTACAATCACGGAATTTGCAGCGGCCCAGCCATTCTTTAAACTCCGGGTAACCCAAAGCTATTTGCTCAGGCTCTAAGTGCCATAAAGCAAATTCCCGTATACCTGGCGAGTCAATTAAATCGCCGCCGTCGGGTAAATGATACAAACGCGCTGTGGTGGTGGTGTGTTGGCCTAAACCAGAGTTTTCCGACACCTCACGGGTCTCCGCAGAAATATCAGGCAACAGGTTATTCACTAAAGAGGACTTACCCACACCAGATTGACCAACAAAAATACTGACGCCTTGCTTCAGGTAGGAGTCCAGCTGCGCTGTACCTTCCCCTGTTTTGGCGCTGAGTAATAAAAACTCGTAACCAATTTTTTGATAGATCGCCAGTTGCTGATCGATTTCCGCACGCTGTTCATCTGTCAGTAAATCAATTTTATTGAGTAATAATAAAGGCTTGATATGCATGGCTTCGGCCGCTATTAAATAGCGATCGACAATATTCAGCGAAAACGCAGGTAAAACGGCTGAGACAATAATCATTAAATCTATATTAGCCGCCACAGGTTTTAAACCATCATAAAAGTCGGGGCGCAGTAATACAGATTCGCGTTCAGCTACAGCTTCAACCACGCCTTCAGGGCCACCGCCCGGTACTTTAGTACGGCAGAATACCACTTTGTCCCCTGTGACTAAGGAGTTAATAGTGCGACGGATATTACAGCGGAAAATCTGGCCTGAGCTATCTTCAATATCGGCATGTTGACCAAAACGACTGATCACTAAGCCATGTTCGGCTTCAGCCAATAAGTCAGAATCCAGCTCTTTTTTGTTGGTTTTGTTCTGAGCCCTGGCTAAACGACGATCCTGATTGGCAGCTATGCGTTGATGCTGGCGTTGATTGAGGTGCTTTTTTTTGGTCACTGTGGCCTTGTGTCTTTACTGTCGCCTGACTGCGGCGGTTTTTACTTTGCTTAAGGCATAGTATGATACCGCTATTCGGGCAAGTTACAAAGCGGCAAAACTGGCCGCATATAAGCAAAGGTACTAAGCATGGCGAGCAACGACAATAATCTGGTGTGGATCGATCTGGAAATGACAGGTCTGGATCCGGAAAAAGATGTGATCCTTGAGATGGCCACTATAGTGACTGACAGCCAGTTAAATATTCTGGCTGAAGGTCCAGTATTTGCCATTAAAACACCAAAAGAAGTTTTAGATGCTATGGACGACTGGTGTACTGAAACACATGGCAAAAGTGGTTTAACTAAACGTTGTTTAGAAAGTGAAACTGATTTAGCTGCTGCTATGGCACAGACTATACTTTTCCTGTCGGACTATGTACCAGCAGGCAAATCGCCTATGTGTGGTAACAGCATAGGTCAGGACAGACGTTTTTTAGTCAAGTATGCGCCAGAATTTGAAGCCTTCTTTCATTACCGTAATCTGGATGTCAGCACAGTCAAAGAGTTGGCCAGAAGATGGTATCCTGAAGTCACTAAGCTGGTGAAAAAGTCATCAAGTCACCTGGCTCTTGATGATATTCGGGAATCTATTGCTGAATTAGCAGTTTATAAAACGCATTTTTTCAAAATTCCTGAATAAAATCTCTTGCAAAGGTCATAGAATTTTGTAAAATGCGCGCCGCTTCGAACGAAAATTCATTTGAAGCGGTTTTTTTAGTAATCTTCTTTATAACCAAACTAAAGAAGAGTAATTACAAAAAACAGGATGCGGGCATAGCTCAGTTGGTAGAGCGCGACCTTGCCAAGGTCGAGGTCACGAGTTCGAGCCTCGTTGCCCGCTCCAAATCAAATTGGTCCACCAATAACCAGTTTGAAATAAAAAATCAGTAATACCCCTAAGCGGGCATAGCTCAGTTGGTAGAGCGCGACCTTGCCAAGGTCGAGGTCACGAGTTCGAGCCTCGTTGCCCGCTCCAAATTTAAGTGTTCTTCAGCAGTTGCTTCACTCTAATCCAACAGTACCCACGCGGGCATAGTTGTGTTGGTAGAGCGCGACCTTGCCAAGGTCGAGGTCACGAGTTCGAGCCTCGTTGCCCGCTCCAAATTTCCATTTCATGTGTAAACTTCCTTTTTCACTTCTGTTCTACATTCCTACTTAATTTTTCGCCTTTAACCCAACTTGCTGGCTGATTTTATTACTGCTATCTTTGCCAGACTAAAACCTACAGGTAAGACCAGTATGAAGGCTATCAATAAACTTGGCCGCTATGTCGCCAAAATCAATAATTACTCGCCCTGGCTTCGCTCGCCTTTATTGAGTTTGTTATTTGGCAAAGCAGTGAAATTCGCGGGTACTGCATCAGTCAAAGTCGATGTATTAAATTTTCAGCAGGCGCAGTTGAGTCTGGCGAATAAAACCAAAGTACAAAACCACATAGGTTCTGTGCATGCGGCTGCTATGGCCTTACTGGGTGAGTCGGCCAGTGGCTTTTTAGTAGGTTTGCATGTGGCCGACGATCGTATTCCGCTATTAAAGTCGATGCAGCTGAATTACGTTAAGCGTGCAACGGGTAAGCTGGTGGCAACTGCGTCTTTAACTGAAGACCAAGTCAAGTTTATTCGTGACACTGAAAAAGCTGAAATCACTATGCTGGTAAAAATTACTGATGAAGTGAATGTTGAGCCAGTTATTGCCGAGTTTGTCTGGGCCTGGGTGCCTAAGCAGAGAAAATAGAGACTGTATGGAGTAGTGCAGGCAATGATCAATTCAGTCACGGAGACGGCTATGCCTGCATCGCCTTGTAATCGTATTTGTTGTTTAAACCACTCTGACGTCTGTTTAGGTTGTGGCCGTACTTTGCAGGAAATTAAAGACTGGCATAACGCCGATAGCACGCAAAAACTACAAATTTTACAAAACTCGCAACAACGTTTGGCTGCCAAACCCCAGTTTGACCTCAGGCATCCCGAGGTAACCCCTTCTGAATAGCCCGTATTAATCTGTCCGTCTGGCGACTTAATAAATTTTGCTGCAACAGGCTTTTTTTCTGCTGTTGTAGCAAAGCCCACTGAATATGCTCTGACACCAACTCATCACTCTGTGGTTGTTGTTGCTGTAAGGCTTCAATAATGGCCAAGTCAAAAGGCGCATTACCCAAGGCTACGGCAATATTCCGTTGCCAGCGTTGATAGCCGATTCGGCGAATAGCAGAACCTTCGGTGTATTTAAGAAATTCGGTTTCAGTCCAGCGCCATAAATCCAGTAAGGATTTATTCAGCCACTGTGGTCTGCGCTGGAAGTCCTGCTCTTGTGTGGTGTCTGCTGCTCTGTTGACAGGGCAAACCAACTGGCAATCATCACAACCATAAATACGGTTGCCTAATAAAGATCGGAATTCTTCTGGAATCGCGCCTTGTAATTCAATAGTCAGATAAGAGATACAGCGTCTGGCGTCCACAGTGTAAGGCGCGACTATGGCTTGAGTAGGACAAATAGTAATACAGGCGACACAAGCACCACAGTCACCGGTATGAACAGCATCAACAGGCAGGGGAATATCAACCAACAACTCGCCAAGGAAAAACCAGGAGCCCGCATCCTGGTTGAGTACCAGGCTATGTTTTCCTTGCCAGCCTAAACCAGCCTTAATCGCAAGCGGCCGCTCCAGAATAGGAGCTGAATCAACAAAAGGCCGAAAACCTAAAGCCCCTAACTCTTTTTCAATTCGTTCACCCAGTTGTTTTAAGCGGTTGCGAATGAGCTTATGGTAATCCCGGCCCAAGGCATAACGGCTGATATAGGCCATCGACGGATCGGCCAGATTAGCTGCAAATTGCGCATGTTCTGGCAGGTAATCCATTCGGGCGCTGATGACCCGGATAGTTCCGGGATGTAATTCGGCAGGGCGCGCTCTTTTCATGCCATGAGCGGCCATATATTCCATTTCACCATGAAAACCATCATCCAGCCATTGCTGCAATTTAGCCTCTTCCGATGCTAAATCTGTATCTGTAATACCTATCTGCTGAAAGCCAAGTTGTTGGCCCCAGACTTTTATTTGCTCTGCAAGATGCAGCCAATTGATGGTGCTGGTCATAGTAAGATCCGCTGATTTTCGCCACGCATTTTAGCATAAAAGCCGATCTGATTTTTGCTTTGACCTTTAAGCCGCCCCAAAGTCATTACAGTTGCAGCGAGAACTTGCAGGTCATGTCAGCCGCCATGTGCTTCAAGCTACTGAAGCGAGGGTATGTAGCCAACAACGCAACAGCTTCAAGTAGAAAGGAGAGAGAAAGAAACTGGCTGCTTTGCGCTGTTTTTGTTAGCATAGCGGCCAATTCATCTGCTGTACTTGAACAGCACGTGCGCTTATAAAATAGTTATGACTGAGATGACTCAGCTTAGGTACAGATGACAGCTAAAAGCTACATTTTTCATTTAGCGGATGAAGCCGCTACTTTGGCATTGGCCGCCTTGTTTTCACCTTATTTACGGCAAGGTGCTGTGCTCTATTTGCAAGGTGATTTAGGTGCGGGAAAAACCACCTTCAGCCGTGGTCTGTTGCAGGCTATGGGGCATCAGGGCAATGTAAAAAGCCCAACTTACACTTTGGTTGAGCCTTACAGTATTTGCGACCAGCAGGTGTTTCATTTTGATTTATACCGCTTGCGCGATCCGGAAGAGCTGGAGTTTATGGGCATTCGGGATTATTTCTCCAAAGGCAACTTGTGTTTGATTGAATGGCCAGAACGTGGCTATGGCTTGCTGGCTGAAGCAGATTTAGAACTGCAATTACAGATTGAGCAAAATCAACGTCAACTTCGAGTGACAGCCAATCAGTCACAAGCTGTGGTATGGATGGACGCTATCGATCTTCAATGGAATCAGGCTCAATGAGTCTGATAGTGCGGGTGTTTAGCCTGATGCTCTTGCTGCTCTGCAGCCACAGCTGGGCGGTGAACAGTGTCAAAGGCGTACGGATTTGGCATGCACCTGATAACACCCGACTGGTGCTGGATTTAGCGAATGCACCTTCACATAAAGTAAAACGCTTAAGTAATCCAAGCCGGTTGGAAATCGAACTGGCCGGCGTAAACAGCTTAAATATCGGCGCTGTCACTGGTGACTCTCCCTTAGTTAAACGTGTGTATGCCAGCCGCGCTCCAAGTGCTGCCACAGCCATAGTGATTGAACTGTCTTTCCCTGTCAGCGATAGCATTTTCTCTTTGCCACCTTCACCTCCATATGGCCACCGTTTAGTGGTTGATTTAAAAGCTCAGGGTGCTGCCTCGTCAGGCCATCAGGGCGCGCCAGTGACTTCAGTCACACCATCCACCCCTGCACCTGCTGTGTCTCAATCTGTTCCGTCAGCGTCACCAGGAGCAACAAATAGCAGAGCCACTGGCCGCGATATTATTATTGCTATTGATGCCGGTCATGGTGGTCAGGACCCTGGTGCTGTGGGGCCAAAAGGTACACACGAAAAAATCATTACTCAGTCTGTATCGCGGCAGTTAGCCGCCATGATCAATCAACAGCCAGGTTTAAAAGCTGTATTAACCCGTACCGGTGATTATTACATTCATCCGAACAAAAGACCTGAGATAGCAAGGCAAAAACAAGCCGATTTACTCATCTCCATTCATGCAGATGCAGTGCAAAACCGCAAAGCTCATGGTGCTTCGGTGTGGGTGTTGTCAATGCGTCGGGCTACTACTGAAGTGGGGCGGATGCTGGAGCAAACCGAACAACATTCTGAGTTGTTAGGAGGTGTCGCTGAAATTATCAAAGACTCTGCCAACGAGCGTTATCTGGCCCAAACCGTATTAGATTTATCGATGAATCATTCTATGGTCACAGGTTTTGAAGTGGCCAAAGAAGTACTACGTGAAATGTCGACCGTGGCGCATTTGCATAAAAAAGAGCCCCAGGCGGCCAGTCTTGCAGTTTTAAAAGCGCCTGATATTCCATCTATTCTGGTAGAAACCGGTTTTATCTCTAACTACAATGAAGAGCGTTTACTGAAAGACCCAAATCATCAGCATAAGCTGGCGCTGGCGATTTTCAGGGCTATTAAAGGTTATTTTGAGAAATCACCACCTGCAGATTCATTATTTGCCGCACATAAAAATAATGGTCGTTCTGTGCCTACTGTGATGCCCACTTCACAGAATAGATCAGCGACTGTGGCTAGCAATGGTCACCGCACTCATAAAGTAAAACGTGGTGAGTCTTTGTCCAGAGTGGCAAAACAGTATGGCGTCAGCATGGCCGAACTGCGTCGGCACAATAATCTGAAAAGTGACAATATTCTGATTGGTCAGGTGCTAAGGATCCCCTGATGCCTATCCAGATTTTACCTCCTCAACTGGCAAACCAAATCGCTGCAGGCGAAGTGGTAGAGCGGCCGGCTTCTGTTGTCAAAGAACTGGTCGAAAACAGCCTGGATGCTGGTGCCGATCAGATTCTGATTGAAATAGAGCGGGGTGGCAGTAAAAAAATCCTTATTCGTGACAATGGTTCAGGTATAGCTGAAGCAGAATTAGGCTTGGCTTTGAGCCGGCATGCCACCAGTAAAATTAGTTGTTTGGATGATTTGGAGCAAATTGTCAGCCTTGGATTCAGGGGCGAAGCTCTAGCCTCTATTAGTTCTGTCTCCCGCCTGACTTTAACTTCCAAGCCCGCAACTCAGGATAAAGCCTGGCAAGCCTATGCCGAAGGCCGTGATATGCAGGTGCAAATTAAACCAGCAGCTCATCCGGATGGCAGCAGTATTGAAGTACTGGATCTATTTTTTAATACTCCGGCGCGGCGTAAGTTTTTACGCAGCGATAAAACCGAGTTCGCCCATATTGATGAATTAGTTAAGCGCTTAGCCTTGAGCCGTTTTGACGTCAGCTGGACTTTAATTCATAACGGCCAGACAGTGCGGCAGTTGAAAAAAGCCGACAGTCGTGAAGCTCAGCAAAAACGAGTTGCCGCTTTGTGTGGTAAGAACTTTCTTGAGCAGGCCGCTTTTGTTGAAGTGGCATACGATGACTTAAAGCTTTGGGGCTGGGTATTGCAACCTTCAGCCTGTAAAGAGCAATTGCAATGTCAGTACAGCTATGTAAACGGCCGTATGATGAAGGATAAATTGCTCAATCATGCGATACGTCAGGCCTATGGCTCAATGCTAAGCGCTGAGCAGCAACCGGCTTTTGTGCTCTATCTGGACATCAATCCACGTCAGGTGGATGTCAATGTGCATCCTGCCAAACATGAAGTACGTTTTCATCAGGCCCGTTTAGTACACGACTTTGTTGCATCGGCTTTAACCAATGCTTTGCTGCAGTTAGAACCACAACAATGCAGTGTGCAGCTGACAGCTCCGTTGAAATCTGCGGCCTTTGTTATGCCGGAATTGCCTGCGCAGAGACAAGTGCAGCCATCAGCTCCAACACCTTCTTATGCGGCCCGACCTTCAGCTTATGCAGGTCAACCCTACAGACCAGCTGTGGCGCAACCTGTAGCACCAAGCTGGCCAGTTTTTGCTGAAAAAACTCAGCGAATGGAACAATCAGATCCTGTGGTACAACAGGAAGCTCTGATAAGCCAGAATCGTTATCTGCTGTGCTCTGTTTCAGATCAACTATGGGTCATCGATATAGCTGCCAGCGTTGCCAGATTATGGCTTGAACAAGGTGCAGCTCCTTTGCCTTTGTTAATGCCGGTGCGGTTAACGTTGCAACAGACAGAACAGCAGTTTTTGCTAAGCAAAGCGGATTTATTAAGCCAGCTGGGTTTTGATTTTTTAATCAATAACCAGACACTGATTGTCAGAGCTGTGCCTGCCTGGTTGCGTCAAAGTGCGGTAGCGCAGTGGTTACCTTTGTGGTTGCAAGGCTGGTTGCAACAGCAGGACCATCAACTGCTAAGCTTGTTACTGCAGCAGCTACTGAGTTCCGCTCTGTTGCCTGCTGAAGTTTTAATCAAAAATTTCCCACTGTTAAGCCAACAGGGGCCACATTGGCACGCCGTGCCGCTGGATTTAACAGCTTCTATTCAGGTATTACGGGACTCAGATGGATCCTAAAGTTATTTTCTTAATGGGACCTACTGCCAGCGGTAAAACTGCACTGGCTATTGATCTGTTCAACAGCATTCCGTCTGAGCTGATTAGTGTCGACAGCGCCTTAATCTATAAAGGCATGGATATAGGCACTGCTAAGCCTACAGCTGCAGAATTGCTGGATGCACCCCATCACTTAATTGATATTCTTGACCCTGCTTCCGCGTATTCGGCTGCAGATTTTCGCACTGATGCATTACGACTTATTGCTGATATTCACAGCAGGGGCAAAACTGCTATTCTGGTCGGTGGCACCATGTTGTATTTCCGTACTTTGCTTCAAGGCATATCGCCGCTGCCGGAAGCCGATCCGCAAATCCGACAGCAGATAGAAGCTGAAGCTGCAGAGCATGGCTGGGGATATTTGCATCAGCAACTGGCAGTGTTTGATCCAGTATCGGCGGCTCGTATTCACCCGAATGATCCACAACGAGTGAACAGAGCAGTGGAGGTGTACCGGCTGACAGGCAAAAGTTTAACTGAGCTGACAGAGCAAAAAGGCGAGCCTTTTCCCTATGCTGTGCAACAATTTGCTATCAATCCAACAGATCGATCTGAACTTCACCATCGTATTGCTGTCAGATTCCGGCAAATGTTAGATTCTGGCTTTGCCGATGAAGTGAAAATTTTAATGCAACGACCTGATCTGCATTTAGATTTACCGTCGATGCGTTGCGTAGGCTATCGCCAGATGTGGTTGCACCTGCAAGGGCAATTGTCTGAACAGGAAATGTTCGAACAGGGTATAGCTGCTACCCGTCAGTTGGCGAAACGGCAGCTGACCTGGTTACGTAGCTGGCCCGGGTTAAATTGGTTAAAAACTGAAGACAAACCGAGCGAAAACTTGCAAGCCGTTTTAACTTCGCTAAGCTAGTTGAAGATAATTGAAAAAAAGTTGTTATTTAACGACTTGAAAACAATATAATAATCCATACATAGAGAAACATAATTAGAAATAAGGAAAGCGAAAATGGCAAAGGGCCAATCGTTACAAGACCCGTTTTTAAATACATTAAGACGCGAGCGCATACCAGTGTCCATTTATTTGGTTAATGGTATTAAACTGCAGGGACAAATCGAGTCTTTTGATCAATTTGTGATCCTTCTGAAAAACACAGTCAGCCAAATGGTGTATAAACATGCCATTTCTACTGTAGTCCCAGCTCGAGCTGTCAATACTATGGCTAGCCATGGTACTGGTACAGGCGAGATGGACGAGATGGAATAACCAGGAATACTAAAGCTTGTTTGACAGCGATGTGGTGCCCGAGCAAGCAATCCTTGTGCATATCTATCTTTCACAAGACAGTGCCAGTGAAGATTTGCAGGAACTGGAAATGCTTGTTTCGTCGGCTGGAGTGCAATCACGTGCTGTGATGACTGCCAACCGTAGTACGATTGACGCCAAATTTTTTCTTGGTAGTGGCAAAGCGGCAGAACTAGCGCAAGCTGTCGCTGAGCTCCAAGTCGATCTGATTATTTTCAATCATTCTTTAACCCCAGCTCAAACCCGTAACCTGGAACTACTTTGTCAGTGCCGGGTTATTGATCGTACTACCCTGATACTGGATATTTTTGCCCAAAGAGCCCGCAGCTATGAAGGTAAGCTGCAGGTAGAGTTGGCACAGTTGAAGCATTTATCGTCGCGTTTAGTGCGTGGTTGGGACAATGCTGAGCGGCAAAAGGGTGGCATAGGCATGAGAGGGCCGGGTGAAACCCGGCTAGAAACTGACAGGCGTTTGCTACGTGATAAGATTACGGCACTTTTATTAAAGTTGGAAAAAGTCAGTAAGCAACGTGAGCAAGGCCGCAAAGCCCGGCAACGTGCCGAAATTCCTGTGGTGTCCTTAGTGGGCTACACCAACGCTGGCAAATCTACCTTGTTTAATCGTCTGACCAGTGCCGATGTGTATGCAGCCGATCAGTTGTTTGCAACCTTGGATCCCACCTTAAGGCAAGTAAAATTGCCTGAGTTTGGTTCTATTATTTTTGCAGATACAGTAGGTTTTATCCGGCATTTGCCTCATGACTTAGTCGCAGCCTTTAAATCTACCTTGCAGGAAAGCCGCGATGCCGACTTGCAGTTGCACGTGATTGATGTAGCCGACCAGCGTATGGCTGACAATATTAAGCAAGTGCAACTGGTGTTGCGTGAAATTGACGCTGATCAGGTGCCACAGTTATTGGTGTTTAATAAAATTGACCAGACTGAGCAGCAGGCCCGTATAGAATACAATGAACAGGCCGAACCCATAGCTGTATATATTTCTGCGAAGCAAGGTGTGGGTATCGAATTATTGCTGCAGGTGATCCGCGAGCGTTTGGCGGATGACTATATGCAACTGGAATTAAAATTGCCTGCTGATGCAGCGGCCTGGCGGGCGCGTTTACATGAATTATCAGCGGTTCAGACCGAATCTTTTACCGAGCTGGGTGAAACGCAAGTAAGAATAGCTTTATCAAAAGCAGAGTGGGCTCGGTTACTGAAACAAAGTGACGGACTGTTACAAAACTATATCGTCAGTCTTTAGTTTTTTATCGTCAGTACAGAGCTTTTTTTGATACATTAGTTTCAATATCACAATTAGAGATGGAGTGAAGCATGGCTTGGAACGAGCCGGGCAAGAACGGCAAAGACAACGACCCTTGGAAACAAGGCGGTCGTGATCAGGGCCCGCCCGATTTAGATGAAGTCTTCCGTAACTTAAGCAAAAAGTTCGGTGGTATCTTTGGTGGCAATAAAAACACCAGCAATAGTAGCAACAACAGCGGTGCTTCCGCCGCTTTGATATTAATTCTGGTCGTTGCATTACTGGTTTGGGCTTTTAGTGGTTTTTACACCATTAAAGAATCCGAGCGGGGTCTGATCCTAAGATTTGGTCAGTATCATTCTGAAGTGATGCCCGGTATTCATTGGAAACCGACGTTTATCGATACAGTGACTCCGGTTGATATCACCAGCGTGCGTTCATTACGTACTGATGGTTTTATGCTGACTCAGGATCAAAACCTGGTTCGTGTCACCTTTGAAATCCAGTATCGTGTGTTTGATGCCCGTGCTTACAAGTTCTCTGTAGTCGATGCCGACAGCAGCTTACGTGAAGCAACAGACGCAGCCTTACGTTATGTAGTGGGTCACTCCATTATGGATGACGTACTAACCAAAGGTCGTGAAGTGATCCGCCAGAATACAAGAACTGAGCTGGAGCAAATTATTTCACCTTACGCTATGGGGTTACAGTTGGTTGATGTCAACTTCCGTGATGCCCGTCCACCTGAAGAAGTGAAAGAAGCTTTTGATGATGCCATAGCGGCTCAGGAAGATGAGCAACGTTATATCCGTGAAGCTGAAGCTTATGCTCGTGAAATCGAACCTCGTGCCCGTGGTCAGGTTAACCGCATGATGCAGGAAGCCGAAGCGTATAAGCAGCAGATACTGCTAAAAGCTCAGGGTGAAGTGGCTCGTTTTGAAAAACTGTTACCTGAATACTTGGCTGCTCCACAAGTGACCCGTGACCGTATGTATTTAGAGACGATGGAACAGGTTTATCGCAACAGCTCCAAAGTATTGGTTGATGTGAAAAATGGTAATAACATTATGTATTTACCTCTGGACAAAATGATTAATAACAGCGGCGATGCTAAAGCTCCTGTGATGAATCCATTAGCGCCAAGCAGCAGAACCAACACCAACGACAGCAGAACTCCTGATCTGCGTCCTGAAACAAGCCGTGCTGACAGCACCAGAACTGGCAGAGGTTAAGTGATGAAAAATTTAGTATTAGCCTTAATTGCTATCCTGGGTATTGTTGTAGTGTCTTCTGTCTTTGTTGTCCCGGAAGGCGAACGCGGTATTGTGATCCGTTTTGGTAAAATTCAGCGTGATGATGCAGAAGCTGTCAGAGTGTTTGAACCAGGTCTGCATTTTAAAATGCCGCTGATTGAAAACGTTCGTAAGCTCGATGCTCGGATCCAGACCTTGTCTGATCCATCGTCAGATCGTTTTGTAACGGCTGAGAAAAAAGACTTGTTGGTTGACAGTTATGTGAAGTGGCGTATCTCCGACTTTGGTAAGTATTTCTTATCCACTGGCGGTAATTTGTCACAAGCTGAAGTGCTGTTAAAGCAATACATCAACAACGGTTTACGGACTGAGTTTGGTAGCCGTACCATTCAGGAAATAGTGTCGGGTGAACGTACTCAACTGATGCAACGAGCGATGGAACAGGCTGATGCCGGTGCAAAGGAGTTAGGTATTGATGTGCTTGACGTTCGGGTGAAGAAAATCAATTTACCTGACGAAATCAGTAACTCTATTTTCCAGCGTATGCGTGCTGAGCGCACTGCAGTGGCAAAAGAACACCGCAGCCGTGGTATGGAGCAGTCTGAGATTATCAAAGCAGATGTGGATGCCCGAGTGACTATTATGGTGGCTGACGCTGAGCGTAACTCCCGTACTGTGCGTGGTGAAGGCGATGCTTCTGCAGCTAAAGTTTATGCAGAGGTGTACAGCAAAAATGGTGAGTTTTATAGCTTCGTTCGTAGTTTAGAGGCATACAAAAACAGCTTCCAAAACCAAAACGACGTAATGGTAATCCAACCAGACAATGACTTCTTTAAATACATGAAGTCGGATAAAGTGCAAAACTAAACTGACAACAGTGTTGTTTTGTTTAAATAGAAAAGGCCCTGTTGGGCCTTTTCTATTTAAACTACTTTCGGTTACTCTGCCTGTGTCTTTCGTAAGGATCTTCCTATGTATCAGCAGTTTTATCAGCACTTTTTAAAAGCCAACCCGGGTAAACAACATTTTGCCTGCCACTCCCACCATTATTGGCCTGACGTGACTCGTGACGCTACCTTGGCGTACTGGGATGATAGCGCGAGATTAGTAGATGATAAATGGGAGCTGGTGTTTGGCGAAAAAGTGCCTGCGGTACAACAACATATAGCCCGTATTTTAAAGCTGCCTGACGCAGCACAAATTGTGTTTGCGCCTAATACCCACGAATTTGTTATGCGGTTATTAAGCTGCTTTGACTGGTCAAAACCTCTGACCGTGGTCACTACAGACAGTGAGTTTCATAGCTTTCATCGTCAAATCAACCGTCTATCTGAATTAAATACAGTTAATGTGATTCGGGTGCCCACTGAACCTTTTGCTACTTTGCCAGAGCGATTAGAAGCCGCAGTGGCTGCTCAGCACACAGATTTGGTGTTTTTCAGTCAGGTGTTTTTTAACTCTGGCGTCGGTATTAAAGACTTAACTGCATTAGTTCAGGCGTTGGATAAAGTCACAGATGCTATGATAGTGGTCGATGCTTACCATGGTTTTATGGCTGTGCCGACTGATTTATCTACTATAGCAGATCGGGTTTTTTATCTGGCTGGCAGTTATAAATATGCCCAAGGTGGGGAAGGTTGCTGTTTTATGGCTGTGCCAAAAAGCAGTGAACACAGACCCATCTACACAGGTTGGTTTGCTGAATTTGGTGAACTGGCGCAGGCCAAACAAGGGCAAGTGCAATACGCCAACAACGGCTATCGTTTTGCTGGTGCTACTATGGATTGCTCGGCTTTATACCGTGTATTGGCAGTCTTTGAGTTGTACCAACAGCAAGAATTGACAGTGGAAAAAGTGCAGGCCTATATCCAAAGCCTACAGCACTCTTTCCTCTCTATATTAGATGAAATACAGCATCCACAGCTAAATCGAACTCATCTGTTGGATAAACAAAACCAGCAACAAGGCCAGTTTTTAACTTTTCGTTTTGCCGCTGAGGACGTTGCCCGTATTGCTGCTGTATTAAAACAGCAGGGCATCATCACGGATTATCGGGGGGACAGACTACGTTTTGGTTTTGCTTTGTATCACAATGCTGCAGATTACAACTTAAGTTGCCTGAAGGATATTGGTTAAATGGCTGACTACTGGTGGGCTGCTTTAGGGCTGGTTCTGATCATTGAAGGTTTGGGTCCTATGTTTTTTCCGAACCGATGGCGTGCATACCTGCGGAAAATTGCAGATCAACCTACAATACAGATGCAACAGCTGGGTGGTTTTTTGGTGATAGCCGGAGTTTTACTGCTGATTTTCTTTGCGCCTTAAGCTTTTTTTGCCCCTTTAGTTGTTGAAAAAGAACCAGAAAGAAAATATCTGGTTTTTTTTTCTTAATCGCGCTGAACTTTGGTTGTTAATTTGGTAGAATCCCCGCCTAATTTTTCTCCATGATGTAGGAACCATGGCCAAAAACGTTGTCGTACTCGGAACCCAATGGGGTGACGAAGGAAAAGGAAAAATCGTTGACTTGTTAACAGACAAGGCAAGCTATGTGGTGCGCTATCAAGGCGGCCACAATGCCGGTCATACGTTAGTCATAGACGGTGAAAAAACGGTATTACATTTGATCCCATCAGGTGTTTTACGTGCAAACGTGAAATGTGTGATAGGTAACGGTGTAGTGTTATCCCCTGAAGCTTTATTAAAAGAGATGGCCATGCTGGAACAGAAAGGTGTTCCGGTGAAAGAGCGTCTATTGTTGAGCGAAGCTTGTCCGTTAATCCTGCCTTTCCATGTGGCTTTGGATAAAGCGCGCGAAGTAGCCCGTGGCGATAAGCCAATTGGTACTACAGGTCGTGGTATTGGTCCAGCCTATGAAGACAAAGTAGCGCGCCGTGGTCTGCGTGTAGGTGATTTGTTTAATCCTGAATTATTTGCTGAAAAGCTGAAAGTTCTGATGGATTTGCACAACTTCACTTTAACTCAGTACTACAAAGTGGATGCTATTGATTTCCAAACTACTTTAGACAACGCTTTAGCTATAGCTGATGTGTTAAAGCCTATGGTCGTAGATGTGACCGATTTACTGGATAAAGCCCGTAAAGCCGGTAAAGAAATCATGTTTGAAGGTGCCCAGGGTACTTTATTAGACATTGATCACGGTACTTACCCTTATGTGACTTCATCTAACACTACCGCTGGTGGCGTAGCTACTGGTGCTGGTTTTGGCCCACGTTACTTAGACTATGTGTTAGGTATTGTGAAGGCTTATACCACCCGTGTTGGTTCAGGCCCCTTCCCAACAGAACTGAGCTGTGAAGTTGGTGAACATTTAGGCGTCAAAGGCCATGAGTTTGGCGCAACCACTGGCCGTAAGCGCCGTTGTGGTTGGTTTGACGCTGTTGCTGTGAAACGTGCTGTGCAGTTAAACAGTATCTCTGGATTCTGCTTAACCAAGCTCGACGTTTTAGACGGCTTAAGTGTTGTGAAAATTTGTACTGGCTACCAGGCTGCTGATGGTTCTATCACTGATGTGCCACCAATGGCTGCTGAAGGCTATGAAATCGTCACCCCGGTATTTGAAGAAATGCCAGGCTGGACTCAAAGTACTTTTGGCGTACAAAAGCTGGAAGAATTGCCAGTTGAAGCTCGCAACTACATTACTCGTCTGGAAGAGATTACGGGTGTACCTATTGATATTATTTCAACAGGCCCGGATCGTATTCAGACCATCACGCTGCGTCACCCATTTGCCGTTTAATCTGCGGTAAGTAGAAAAAAACGCTGCCATGTGCAGCGTTTTTTGATCCTCGTCGTACTTGCTGCCGCAGCGTTGTTGACGGCACGTCTTCGCCCCAGTCACATAGGACTACTATGCTCCTGGGGACTCAAACGATTGTCGCCTAGCTGCAACAGCAATTACTTAGAGGATAGATATGTCGTACTTGCTGCCGCAGCGTTGTTGACTGCCTGATTTTACGGAAAGTGGCTCGACCCAGTCACATAGTGAACTATGCTGCTGGGGACTCGAACTATTGTCGCCTAGCTGCAACAGCAATTACATAGAGGATAGCATTCATTATGGTCCTTGTGTCGTAGGCTATTTTGCTGTGGCGAACTAAACAGGATATGCTGGTGTCAGAACACCGTCTTTTGCGATGGCCTGATTTTTGTATGTTTTTTATCTATCAGTCGTTGGCTATAACCTGGGGTAACTATGAAGTTTTGTTTTTTAGTCCTAAGTTCAGTCCTTGTGCTACTTGGTTTGCCTGTTAAAGCGCAACAAGTTTCTGTAGTACAGCTTTATACACAGGATGAGCTACTAGATTTAATTAAGCAAAATACCCATTTGCAACGGGTGCAAAAAGATGATTGCCAGTTGGTGAGCGATATTCAGGCCAGAGCAGATGTGATGAAAGTGCCAGCCTATCAATTTTTATATGGTGATATGCTGGCATTTGGCGTTTGTGTGAAAAAAGACGTTGAACGTGGTTGGGATTTAATGCAACAAGCAGCATCTCAGGGTCTACCTGAAGCATTGGAACAAGTAGGGCGTTATCATCACATTGGTCGTTTTGTTCAGCAAGACAACAGCAAAGCTGTGTTATATCTGCGTGAAGCCGCAGGCTTGGGCAACTTAAAAGCGCAAATGCGTTTTGCCCAAATGCTGATTAAAGGCGACGCCAGTCCACTGGATATGGAAGATTGTTACCGTTGGCTGCATCACTCAGTGATCGCCGACACCAAAACGCACCAAGAGGTGCAACAGCTGTTAGCTCAGCTGGCGACTAAAATGCCGGGTGCTGCGCTAACGAGGGCCAAAAGGCCATTGTAGTGAAAAATTCACCTGCGACTGCTACACTGCAGGCTGAATTAGTGAAAAAGAGAAAACATGACGGTCAAAGATCCGCATCTTGCGCGTGAGCAAGAAAAATATGAAAACCCCATCCCTAGTCGGGAATTTATCCTCGAACACTTAAAGCAGCGGCAACAACCTGCCTACTTTGAAGAGTTGGCCGCTGAATTAAAGCTGACAGACGATGAAGCGCTGTTTGCGCTAAAAAAACGTCTGCGCGCCATGGAACGTGACGGCCAGTTGCTGTTTAACAAAAGCAAACGCTATGGTCTGGTCGACGATCTGGATTTAGTCAAAGGTACTGTATTAGGTCACCGTGATGGTTTTGGCTTCTTAAAGCTGGAACAAGGTGGGCCAGACTGGTTTATTCCTAACTTTGAAATGAAACGTCTGCTGCATGGCGACGTGGTGCTGGCATCGAAAAGCGATTTTGCCAGCCGCGATAAAGTGGAAGCCCGTATAGTCCGCATTTTAGAAGCCCGTAATGAACCTATAGTAGGCCGTTACTTTAAAGATTTTGCTTTAGGTGTTGTGGTACCAGACGATCCACGTCTGAGCCAGGATATTGTAATACCACCAGGTGAAGAAGGCGCGGCGCGTCATGGTCAGGTGGTGTTGGTTGAAATCAGCCAACGTCCAAGCAAAAGAGTCAATGCAGTAGGCAAAGTCATCGAAGTACTGGGCGAACATATGGCGCCTGGTATGGAAATTGAAATCGCTATTCGTAACCACCAGCTCCCCCACGAATTTTCCAAAGCTGTTGAACAGCAAGTGGCAGGTTATGGCACTGAAGTACCAGTAGAAGCCAAAGCAGGTCGCGTTGATTTGACCCAATTGGGTTTAATCACCATAGATGGTGAAGATGCCCGTGACTTTGATGATGCAGTGTACTGTGAACGTAAAGCCGATGGCGGCTGGCATTTATGGGTTGCTATTGCGGACGTAAGTGCTTATGTACTGCCTGATACTCCGCTGGATAAAGAAGCGCTGGACCGTGGTAACTCGGTGTATTTCCCGGACCATGTGGTTCCTATGCTGCCTGAAGTGTTATCCAACGGTTTATGTTCACTGAATCCGCATACAGACCGGCTTTGTTTTGTTGCTGAAATGCACATCAGCAAACAAGGCAAACTGGATGAGTATCAGTTTTATGAAGCTGTGATGCACTCCAGTGCCCGTCTGACCTACAACAAGGTTCACGCCATTTTAGAAGGCGATCCTAAGTTACGTCAGCAGTATGAAGCTAATTTAACCAATATCGACAACCTGTATTCGCTGTATAAACAAATGGCGAAAGTACGGGCTGAACGTGGTGCTATTGAATTTGAAACGGTCGAAACCCGTTTTATATTTAACAGCCATCGTAAAATTGAACAGATAGTGCCAATTCACCGTAACGAAGCGCATAAGATCATTGAAGAATGTATGATTTTAGCCAACGTGTCGGCTGCTAAGCTGATTGAAAAACATGAGGCTTTTGCCTTGTTCCGTGTGCATGAGCGCCCGGATGGCGATCGTTTTGCTAACTTCAGACGTTTCCTTGCTGAATTAGGTATTGAAGCTAATCTGCCGGTGGAACCAACACCTCTGGATCTGATGCTGACTTTGCAAAAACTGCAGGACAGACCGGACAAAGAGCTGATTGAAACCACTATGCTGCGCTCTATGAAGCAGGCTGTGTATCAGGGCGACAACTTAGGTCACTTTGGTCTGGCGTTAGAAGCTTATGCGCACTTTACCTCGCCTATTCGTCGTTATCCGGATCTGGTATTGCACCGTGCTATTAAAGCCATTCTGCAAACTCAGGGTCAGAAAGTCACTGGGCCTAAAGGTTACACTGAAAAACAAATTCATCCTTTGGGTGAACAATGTTCGATGACGGAGCGCCGTGCAGACGATGCAACGCGTGAAGTAGCGGACTGGTTGAAATGTGAGTATATGCAGGATCACATTGGCGATAGCTTCAAAGGTGTGGTGTCGACTGTGACTAACTTTGGTTTGTTTGTCCGTATCAGCGACTTGTATATCGAAGGTTTGGTGCACGTCACTTCGCTTCAGAACGACTATTACCACTTTGATACCGAACGTCAGGTGCTGAAAGGCGAGCATAGCAATGTGCAATACCGCATGGGCGATCTGATTGAAGTTAAAGTGCTGGCTGTGAACTTGGAAGCGCGCAAAATTGATTTAGGCATAGTCGGCATGGAAAAACGCACGACCTCAAATCGTAAAATCAGTGCCAGCAAAAAAGCCGCTATGACACCAGCGGAAGAAAAAGCCTCGATGCGCAAAAAAGGCGCCCGCAAAGCCGGTGTTGAACAAACTGCTCCGGCTAAAGCGGGCAAGAAACCAGCGGGTAAAAAGCCTGCCGCGAAAAAACCAGCGGGTAGCAAGCCAGCTGCAAAGAGTCCTGTAGCGAAAAGTCCTGCGGGCCCAAGACCTGGCAAAGCACCGCGTAAGCGTAAGTAGCTAAGTAACAACAGCAAGACCTTGGTGTTTTTGCTACACTAGCGTCAAGTTTAACTGAGCCCGGTCCTGCCGGGCTCGGTCATTTTCAAAGAGGTTGCGATGAGCGCAGATTTTGTATTTGGTATTCATGCGGTAAGTGCGTTATTTGAACGTGCGCCGGAAGATGTTCTTGAACTTTTTATCTTAAAAGACAAAGACGATCAGCGTTTACAGCCTTTGCTGAAATTCGCCCGTGATTTTGGCGTGTCAGTGCAGTACTGCAACCGCAGAGCTTTGGATGAAAAGGTCAATGGTGCGCAGCATCAGGGCGTAGTGGCAAGAGCCCGGGCTCAGCAATCAGGTAATGAGCAGGATTTAGCCCGTATTATCGCTGAGCAATCCAGTCCTTTTATTCTGATTTTAGATGGCATTACCGACCCGCATAACTTAGGCGCTATTTTACGTAGTGCCGATGCAGCAGGCGTGCATGCAGTAGTGGCGGCAAAAGACAGGTCAGTCAAGGTCACGCCTGTGGTGCGTAAAGTGGCCTGTGGTGCTGCCGAAGTAGTGCCTTTTATTACGGTGACTAACTTAGCCCGCACTATTCGCGAGTTAAAAGACGCTGGTATTTGGGTGGTGGGCGCTGCAGGTGAAACTGACACTACGATTTATCAAACCAAGCTGAATGGCCCTTTGGCAATAGCTTTAGGCGCTGAAGGCGATGGTTTACGTCGTTTAACCCGCGAGCTCTGTGATTCGCTGATGAAGATCCCTATGTTTGGTTCTGTCTCGAGCTTAAACGTATCTGTTGCGACTGGTATCTGCTTATTTGAAGCCGTGCGTCAGCGCCAGTAATCTGATGGGGGTCAGGCCTGACCCCCATTGTTAACCCTGACTTAAAAGGGCTGGATCTAATAACTGTTCTAACTCAGCTCTGCTGTAACTGGTTTGCTCCACTGCGACATCAATGACTGGTCGCTTTTCTTTGTAAGCCTGCTTGGCAATATCTGCTGCTTTTAAATAACCAATCAATGGATTCAGTGCAGTCACCAGGATTGGGTTGCGCGACAAAGCCTCGTTTATCTTGTCTGTTTGCACTGTAAAACCCGCTATGGCTTTGTCACCTAAGGCAGAGCTTGCTGAATTTAACAGCTCCAGGCTTTGTAAGATGTTATGGGCTATGACGGGTAACATCACATTCAGCTCGAAGTGACCGGATTGGCCTGCCACTGTAATAGTGGCATCGTTGCCAATCACTTGGGCCGCCACCATTGCCACCGCTTCAGGGATCACAGGGTTCACTTTGCCCGGCATAATGGAGGAGCCTGGTTGCAAAGCCGGCAGGGCTATTTCGCCTAAACCTGCCAGTGGGCCTGAGTTCATCCAGCGTAAGTCATTGGCTATTTTCATTAACGCCACTGCCAGTACTTTAGTGGCACCTGACAAAGCCACAATAGAGTCTTGTGAGCCTAAACTGAAAAAGAAGTTGGAGCTGGGTTTGAATTTTAGACCTGTCTGGTCGCTTAGTTTCTGACAAAACAAGGCCGCAAAATCCGGATGGGCATTAATACCTGTACCCACAGCTGTGCCGCCCTGAGCCAACGCTAATACTTGTTGTTGAGCAAACTCCAGTTGCTGCCGTGCATGGGCAATTTGGGCCTTCCAGCCGGATAACACCTGCGCAAAAGTCACAGGCATCGCATCCATTAAATGAGTGCGGCCAGTTTTGACTATATGACCCACCTCTTGAGCTTTAGTCGCTATTACAGCTTCCAGCCTGGTCAGCGTCTCAATCAACTGATGGTTGGCAACCGCAGCACTTAAATGAATGGCGGTTGGGATCACATCATTGCTGCTTTGGCCCAGATTAATATGATCGTTGGGGCTAATAGCCAGGCCTGAATTTTTGCTGGCTAAGGTGGCCAGCACTTCGTTCACATTCATATTGGTGCTGGTGCCAGAGCCGGTCTGAAACAGGTCTATAGGGTAGTGCGCCATATCCAGTTCGAGCCGTTGTTGCTCAGCGGCCATATTGATCGCCGAAGCAATCGCTGGTTCCAGTAACTTCAGCTCAAGATTGGTAGCAGCTGCAGCTTGTTTCACCCGCAGCACGGCCTTAATAAAAGCCGGAGGCATAGTCAAAGTGCTGATTTGAAAGTTATCCAAAGCGCGTTGGGTTTGTGCCTGATATAAGGCCTCTGCCGGTAATTGCACGTCCCCCATACTGTCGCGTTCTGTTCTAAAGCTCATGACTTTATTCCTGTTTATTTCTTGCTCAGTTGGAAATGTTATGGGGGCTTTGCCGTTAAATAGCAATATCGCCAAGGAATTGCTGCCATAGCCTGATAAAAATCTGTGCTGCTGCTTGTTTTAGCAGCGAGAAACCCCTAGAATACCGCCCCTTCGGCCATCCAGAACGTTCCTTGCCTCTATGCGAGTCTGGCCGAGCTCACCCGAGGCTAACTAACCGTAAGGAGCTACAATGCGTCATTACGAAATCGTGTTTATGGTTCACCCAGATCAAAGTGAACAAGTTCCAGGAATGATCGAGCGTTACACTGGCGCGATCAAAGAAGCTGGTGGTTCAATTCACCGCTTAGAAGACTGGGGCCGTCGTCAATTAGCTTATCCAATCGAAAAGCTGCACAAAGCTCACTATGTTCTGATGAACGTAGAAGCGCCACAGGCAGTAATTGACGAGCTGGAAACTAACTTCCGCTTCAACGACGCTGTATTGCGTAACCTGATCATGCGCACTAACACTGCCGTGACTGAGCCATCACCAATGGCCAAGGTACGTGACGAACGTCGTGACCGTGCTCCTCGTGATTCAGATGAGCTGGTAGCAAACGACGAGTAATTTGCAGATGGACAATAGCCTGGTCGTGACTGGCACTATCTGCCGTCAGGTCGACCATAGCGAAAGTCCGGCCGGTATTCCTCACAGTTATTTAGTGATTGAGCACCAATCGGTGCAGCAGGAAGCCGGTTTTAACCGTCAGGCTTATGTCAGACTACAAGTAGTCTGTGCCGGAGCCGGGTTAGCGCAACAAACTCACAATTTGAAACTGGGAAACAAAGTTCGGGTGACAGGTTTTTTAAACCGCCACCAGAGCCGCAGCGGTCAGTCTAAACTGGTGCTGCATGCCCAACAGATTGAAATATTAAGTTAGGAGAAATTTCATGGCTCGTTATTTCCGTCGCCGTAAATTCTGCCGTTTCTCTGCAGAAGGCGTGATTGAGATCGATTACAAAGATACAGCTACGTTAAAGAATTATGTCACTGAAAGTGGCAAAATTGTCCCAAGCCGTATCACTGGTACCAGCGCTAAGTATCAACGTCAATTAGCTCGCGCCATCAAACGCGCACGCTACCTGGCCTTGTTACCATACAGCGATTCACATAGCTAACAGCGACTGGTTAAACCGTATACAGAGAGGGTATTACAATGGAAATTATTCTGTTGGACAAAGTCGCTAACCTTGGTGGTTTAGGCGACAACGTAACTGTTAAATCTGGTTATGCTCGTAACTTCTTATTCCCACAGGGAAAAGCAGTTCCAGCTACCAAAGCTAACATCGAAAAATTTGAACAGCGTCGTGCTGAGTTAGAAGCCAAACTGGCTGAAACTTTAGCAACTTCTCAAGCTCGTGCTGAGAAGATCGCTGCTCTGGCTGAAGTGACTTTAGCTTCTAAAGCTGGTGACGAAGGCAAATTGTTCGGTTCAGTTGGTACACGCGATATCGCTGATGCTATCACTGCTGCAGGTGTTGCAGTAACGAAAGCTGAAGTGAAGTTACCTAACGGTACTATCCGTGAAACTGGCGAATTCGACATCGCACTGCAGTTACACGCAGAAGTAACAGCTACTATCAAAGTAGTAGTGGTTGCTGAGGCTTAATAAGCCTTTTGGGCACACAGTTTTGTGTGCCCAATCCCTTCCTGTTTTACCTTAGTTTCAGACTAAAAAAATTCCGCTTAGCTGATTTTTCCACTGCTTGATACATGCTTTAATGGTAGGCTATCGCTTCCATGCAGAGCTGCTATACCTTGGGTATACAAGCCTGTCGCAATTTCTTGAACTTCTGGTGTTATGGACAATAAGCAAAGAGATAAACAAGTCGCAGCGGTAAAAATGCCGCCCCATTCTATTGAAGCCGAGCAATCCGTCTTAGGCGGCTTAATGCTGGACAATGACGCATGGGACAAAGTCTCAGAAAAAGTGGTGGAGCAGGACTTCTATTTACGTTCACACCGTTTTATTTTTTCTGCCATGTCGCGGGTAGCTGAAGCCAACCAGCCGATAGACTTAATTACTGTTTCCGAAACCTTAGAGCGTAGTCAGCAATTAGCTGACGTTGGTGGTTTTGCTTATTTAGGCGAAATTGCCAAAAACACCCCAAGTGCGGCCAATATTCTTGCTTATGCCGACATAGTGCGTGAGCGTGCCGTGGTGCGGGATATGATTTCAGTGGCACATGATATTGCCGATGCAGGTTACGACCCGCAAGGTCGCAATAGTGCTGAACTACTCGATTTCGCTGAAACCAAAGTTTTTAAAATTGCCGAACAGCGTGCTAACTCGAATGAAGGCCCTGAGCCTATCAACAGCATTCTGTCGAAAACCATAGATAAAATAGACGAGCTGTTCCGTAACCCAAGCGCTGGTGGTTTAACTGGTGTATCCACGGGTTATATGGATTTGGATAAAATGACCAACGGTATGCAGCCGTCGGATCTGATTATTGTTGCAGCCCGTCCTTCTATGGGTAAAACCACTTTTGCAATGAACCTCTGTGAACATGCTGCTATTACCAGTGACAAGCCGGTGCTTATTTTCAGCTTAGAGATGCCGTCTGAACAAATCATGATGAGGATGCTGGCGTCTTTAGGCCGTATTGATCAAACCAAAGTGCGGACAGGCCAGCTGGACGATGAAGATTGGGCGCGTTTATCCTCTGCCATCGAACTTCTGAACAGTAAAGGCAAAATGTATATCGATGATGCCTCGGGCTTAACACCAACTGAAGTTCGCTCCCGTGCCCGCCGTGTGGCGCGTGAACATGGTGGCTTGAGTATGATCATGGTCGACTACCTGCAGCTGATGACAGTGCCTGGCTTATCAGAAAATCGTACTTTAGAAATCGCTGAGATTTCGCGTTCACTCAAAGCTTTAGCCAAAGAGTTAAAAGTGCCTGTGGTCGCTTTGTCGCAGCTGAACCGTAGTTTGGAACAACGAGCCGACAAACGCCCTGTGAACTCCGACTTAAGGGAATCAGGTTCTATAGAGCAGGATGCCGACTTAATTATGTTTATCTACCGTGATGAGGTCTATCACGACGATAGCCCGGATAAAGGCACGGCTGAGGTGATTATAGGTAAACAACGTAACGGCCCTATAGGTCGTATTCGCCTGACCTTCCATGGTCGTTATTCACGTTTTGACAACTACGCAGGTTCTGCCCGTTTTGAGGACGAATATTAATGAGTCGTCGTCCACTGGCCCGCATTGATTTAGCGGCCTTATTGCATAATTTACAACAAGTCCGTGCCGCTGCGCCGAACAGCAAAGTATTAGCTGTATTAAAAGCCAATGCCTATGGCCATGGGTTACTGAAAGTGGCTGAACAGCTCAAAGACGCCAGTGCTTTTGGTGTGGCTCGCATCGATGAAGCATTAATGTTGCGTGCTGGTGGCATAGTGAAACCTATAGTGCTGCTGGAAGGTTTTTTCCATGCCGACGAATTGCCTCAGATAGTTGCCAGTAACTTACAAGTGGTGGTGCATCATCCAAGTCAGGTTGAAGCCTTAGTTGCAGCAGAGCTGGATTCTCCCATTCATGTCTGGCTGAAAATGGACAGTGGTATGCACCGCTTGGGTTTATTGCCGGAGCAGTTTTTGCAGGCTTATCAACAGCTGAGTCAAAGCCCTAATGTGACTCAGCCTATGCGTCTGATGACCCACTTTGCCAGTGCAGATGAACTGAGTTCTGAAAGCACTCAAACACAAATTGCTCTCTTTATGAAGACGGTTGAAGGCCTTGCAGGCGAGCTTTGTTTGGCTAATTCGGCCGGCACTCTGGCCTGGCCACAAAGTCATGGCCACTGGATCCGCCCAGGATTAGCTTTATACGGCGTTTCGCCGATAGAGCAGGGCAGAGCAGAGCAGCATCAGCTAAAAGCAGTCATGAGCTTTAGCAGCAGTATTATTGCGGTGCGTGATGTCAAGCAGGGCGATAAAGTAGGATATGGTGGCACCTGGACTGCGCCAGTTGACACTCGCTTGGCCGTAGTGGCAGTCGGCTATGGCGACGGCTATCCAAGAGCTGCCAGTAATGGTTGCCCTGTACTGATTAAAGGCCAACGTTATCCAATAGTGGGTCGTGTCTCTATGGACATGACCACTGTCGATATTGGCGATGCTGATGTACAAATTGGTGACGAAGTTCTGTTATGGGGCGCAGATTTACCTGTGGAAGAAATTGCAGAACAAGTACAAACCATTCCTTACGAGTTGCTGTGTAATATCACCAGCAGAGTAGAATTTCGTTATCTCGAATAGCAATAGGGTCAGGCCTTGAATGTTGAATGCGCAGCATAATTCAACATTCAAGGCTTGACCCCGTTAGCCGTTATTCGTCGAAGCTGACTTCAATAAATACTTTTCCGAAATCTGAGTCAAACGGCATCAGAATTTTTGCACCAGTCGTTTTATGAGTGATGGTGTGGCCTTTTCCTGAGACCACAACAGGAGTGGCCATACTGAATTCATGGCCTTTTTCGCCCAGAATACGCTTAGCACCACCCGTCACCATGTTAGTAATCTCACCTACCATATCCGTGACTTCTTCATTGATGCTGTCGGGCCGTTCACCCAGCATTCTGGACATGATTTCCAGCGCTAGAGATTCCTCAAAAGTGACTGAGAACGACCCTTTCGTGGTTGGGCCAATCATACCAATCAAACCTGATACTTCACCGCGAGCCTGCTCGTCTTTCTTTAATCTGGGTTGACCGGGCACAATAGTTGTATTGGCCATGGTACCTAGTACATTGACTAACGAAGAGAGAAACGGATTTACATACTCAACATTCATTTAATTAGCCTGTTCGGATTCTGGACCTGATTACATTACCAACTTCAAGATTAGGTGTCTCTTCTGCATAACACAAGTCTAGCTTATTGTTTTGGTATGAATTTTTCTAAAGTTTTTACATTTTGTTCAGTGCAGCTTAATAAAATAGCGACTGATGGCCGAAAGCGTCAAGCAGATTCAGCATTAGGCTCATGCTTGAGGCAGCTTTTGCAGCGTCCATGTGCTTCTACAGTTTGTCTCTGAATTAAAAAGCCTTTTTCTGAGGCTAATTTAACAAACTCTTGCTGCAATGGCGACGAATGTAACTCCTCTACTTGGCCACATTGGTCACAAATCAGCAATTGAGCTGGGTGGTGTTGTTCAAAGTGGTGGCAAAGTAAAAATGCATTGGTCGACTCAATCTTATGAATAAAACCTTGTTCAGTCAGAAAATCCAGAGCGCGATAAATAGTGGCAGGTTTTGCTGCTGGTTCACTGGCTTTGAGTTGTTCAAGCAGTTCATAAGCGCCTATTCCACCATGAGTGTCGGCTAATAAACGAAACACTTTTTCACGAATGCTGGTAAAGCGGGCTCCATTCACATCACAAATATGACGGGCTCTGGTAACCAAAGATTCAATCGACATAAGGTAGCTCAATCCGGAAGCAATGTTGGCAGTTTATCACAGAAGTTTGCTGGCTCCAGCCTTTGTATCGGTAATTCCTGATACAAAACAAAAGTGAAGATGGTGTGTGACCAATAAAGCGCTATTAAATCTTGCCACGTCATCTTTATAGCCTTTATTCGGTGACTGTTAGCTCAATTTTGTGTTCATAATGGCTTGTTACTTAGTTCGATTCT
This sequence comes from Rheinheimera sediminis, assembly GCF_004005375.1. Lineage (GTDB taxonomy): Bacteria > Pseudomonadota > Gammaproteobacteria > Enterobacterales > Alteromonadaceae > Pararheinheimera. The sequence continues at coordinate 148,285 of NZ_RZUF01000004.1, forward strand.
AGTTACTATTGCGCCCAAGATGAATTTGTTACTAATTAGTAACAAATGATTACATGCCAGCTCTGGCAAATCCATAAAATATTCAACAATTTCTTTTATCAAAATCAGACGCTATGAGCATTCCTAAAGTTATTCATTACGTATGGGTAGGCCATGCCCCAAAAAGCGAACTGGTATTGCGCTGCATAGCGAGTTGGAAAAAGTTTCTGCCAGACTACGACATTATTGAGTGGAATAATCAGGCGTTGGCGCACATTCAGCATCCTTATGTACAGCAGGCTTTTGCAGCCGAAAAGTGGGCTTTTGTTTCTGATTATTTGCGGTTATATGCGTTGTATTCGATGGGTGGTTTTTATTTTGATGCAGATCTGGAAGTGACTGCCGATCTTGAACCCTTTAGAACTCATCAGTTTGTCAGTGGCTATGAGGTTTATCGTGGGCGTCCCTCTCCTGTTACGGCTCTGATGGGTGCGCAAAAAGGTAGTTCACTTATTGCTCAGTTGTTAGATTTGTACAGGGAAAAATCTTTTGTTCAACCTGATGGCGGCTTAGATCTCACTCCAAATACCAAGCTAATTAGCCAGTTTTTTGCTACCAAGTTCGGTTTAACCAAGCCCTATCAATACGACCAGCGCTCTGAGTTATGCGAAGGTTGCTGGATTTATCCCAGCCACTACTTCTGCACTCCTGTTGCCGGTAAAGCATCTTTTAGTATTCATCATTTTAACGGTTCATGGATGGCGGAATACAGCAGAAAGGTGCTGGCTAAGATTTCTGGTTACCAATTGTTGAAGCTTAAACGTAATAAAGTTCGCTCTGGCGACCTGCCGTTGTTACAGGGGGAGCAACGTATGCTACATCTTGGGGTAACAGCCCGCTATAGTTTGTTACTGGTTAAGCTGCAAAACAGCTGATTTTATAAGGCTTTATAGGCTGAAACCTTCCCTGATATAGCTGCTTGTGTTGCAGTCTTCTTGTCCCACATATTATGTTTTCATTCATCGGATTGAGAGCCGCTGCTTAGCTGACAGACTCTGTATCAAAGAAAAACTATGGCACCAGACGAGCAGAATCGAACTGCTGAAGCAAGCGTTACACTGAAAAGCCCTACAGCCTGGTGTATACCGGCCTTACCTTTTTGTAGTCTTTATCCAAAGATGCAAAAAGCAGCAGATCAACCAGATGGCAGCCGTTTTATGACAATTTCCACTATCGCAACTTCACAGCCTGTGAGCATCGATCACCGTTTCTCCATTGCCCCTATGCTGGATTGGTGAGATTTTGGCTGCAGCCCCTATCTGGCAAGGGCTGAGCTTCTCATGGGGCAGGTATCTTAAATTTTTGCCGTTTTTGCCCGTTTTTTGTTCTGCTTTTATCTATTCACTGCAGCTTAAAGTTTGAATTCAGGTTCTGGATTTGAACTGCCGAACAGCTTGGTATGTGCCTCTGTCAGCATTTCCTTTTGAACCAGGTGAATATTCCAGCCAACGCGTTTTTGATCGCGCCATGCCGCAGGGTTTTGGCAATCAGTTCCAGAGTGTCTGGACCTTTTTTATGATGTGACAAAGCATAAAGGTAGATGCCACGAGCCGCCCTTTCCAGAATGTTCTGTCGTACCAAAGGCTCAAGTCCAGCGTGAAGGGTATGTTTGCTATCTTCAGGAAAGATTTTTTCAAGATCGCGCTGGTTAAATACATAGCGCTTTTGCTGGTCTAGCATTACTTAAATGCTGGATCGCAGTAGTCTGTTGCATAGTTTATATCTGTGCGTGAAATAGACTTATTCATAGTATAAGTTTCCATTTGTCGATATGGCTGCGAACCCTGTATCGGTGCAAAATTTATAACTGTTGCGTAACGTGGTCTTTGCCTGCCCAAACGTCTTTAATTACTACTGGTCTTGGATTTGTGGCACAGCCAGTAAGCGCCAGAGCAAAGGAAAGCTCTAATAATGATCGTTTGTACGTTGAGAGTTTCCCCAATAAAAAATTTTCAAAGGAGGTGTAACCGGTGACTCTTTGCCGCAAAGTCAATTAACCATTGGGGAACCCCCTCATGCACCGCTAGTTGGGGCCATGTTTTGACTACTTCAATGGTGTCACGAACAATTTGCTTAGCTTTAGCTTCATTTAAATTTGTAATGAGCTTGGCGACTGAAAGTATGTCTGAAAGCATAAAGTTGTCTCTTTTACCATTTACTGATAGCTGGTGCTGATCTACCCAAGGTGAGCCTGGCTTGTAGCTGAACGCCACATCATATGCTGGTGCTAACCGCCATTGAAAATCATCGTCCACCATAAAAGAGAAATTCTTGGAGTGGTCATCCTGATTTCTGGCAACAATGTTAAAAACCATTCGTTTAAATATCTGCTCTTGCTCTTCATAGCCAAAATTAAGCTTTCTCAAAACCCCCAGTAGTTGCTCATAGCTATATTGGCCTGGCTTTTTAAAGTCAGCGTGGTCAATAGCGCATAAAGTTGCAACGTGGTACTTCTGGTTAGAAATTCGGTCAAAACGTTTCGTGAGAAAATGCTTTCTGCCTGAACCCTTCTCATGTAGAAGGCTGCACTCTGCCATATCTATGCCGCATTGAGTCGCCAATTTGTAGTAAACGTACTCCATTACTCCATAACCTAGCGGATCTCCAAAAGTTTCTTTGTCCTTATTTTCAGAGGTAATACCATCAAATTTGAGCAGGTAGTGTTCAAAGCCAACTGGCACATCTGTTTGCCCCGAAAGGACCTTAGTCCGCTCTGCATTCAAGGCGATAAGTGCTTTTGGTCTGGCACCGCCAGCGGATGTTCCAACTTGAAGTAATTGAACCATGGCATGGTCATATTCAAGGCTGGCATTGAACTCTTGTCGTTTGTTAAGGACAGAATCAGCAAGCTCGACTAGACCTGCGATATCAACTTCAAATGATTCATGCTTAGTAAGCTTTGCTGCGGGATAGTATTCAAGCGCACCCATACCTCTTTTTCCGGTATAGAGTAATCGTTCAACTGGTTTGAAGTCAGCTGGGTCTAAACCTTTACCGGCTAGCCACGCGTTGATAACTGAGTTACCAAAGTCATCGGGCAAAGAATCTGCAAAAACAGCTGGTAAGCCTTTGTATGTCTCATACGACAAAGCTGGAAAAACAAACACCCCTTTTCTAAGTGGCAGATGGATAGGTGAGAGTGAAAAACCATATTGCAACCACTCAGGGGTATATTCAAATCTAGTCAGATTGTCGTCATCGCTGTAAAGCAGCGCCCCTACAGCTGTATCCCCAAACATAACTTGGCAAACATTTGCTACCACTGTACTACTCCTTCACCAGTAGTCGCTGTCTTCTTGCAAGAAGCGGGTTAGTTTCTGCTTTTGCTCCTGTGCCAATTTCCATAGGTCGTCCTAAGCGGCTATCTTGCTTGTTTTGTACTCGAAAAGGCATGAGCCTGCCCTGAACTTGGCTCTTGTTGCTATTTTTTGATGCCAAGAGCGGACTAATTTCCGGTTTACTAACCAAAAGATCCAAATTATCTAAAAGCTCAAGATGCCTAATTATGGCTATAAAAGTAGCCATTTTGGTAATTCCCTTTTCAAGACCAGCATATGACTTACGAGTAATGCCTACACGACAGGCTAGCTCTTCTTGAGTCAAGTTCAGCTCTTTGCGTCTTGACTCCAATCTTGAGAAAATCTCTGCTGCAATAGCACCATCAGACATCGAGTTTGAAATCTTCATAAAAGCCTCATGGGTAACTAATTACTCATTTATAGAGATTAATGTCAATTATGTGTAATTATTTACTCATTTCTTTGTTTTTTCAATGGGTGGGTAAATAATTATACTTTGTCGAGGTAAAATAATTGATATGGGTATTTTTTTACTCAAAAAATGATTTGAATGCCCCTATTCTGCGTTATGTCTTGGCTGGCACACCTGATCTCTATTATGAGCTAGTATAGCTCATAACATTTCCCACTTTTCCCAGTTTCCAGATCAGTTTTGGCGCTTACCCTGTTGCAACCTTTCAAACTTCGCATGCACCCGGTTTGGGAAAAAGTCGGTGTAGATTTGCCATAGGATGTTGATATTCCTATGGCCTGTGACCTAGGCGACTTCGTCAATGACAAAACCGGCTTCGAATAAACGGCAGGCGCCTTCGCGGCGTAGGTCGTGCCAGCGCAAATCTTCAATGCCAAGCTCTTTTCTGACCCGTTGAAAACCTGCTGTGACGCTTTTACCGTTGTAGGGAAAGATCAGCTCATCTGTTTTAGGCTGGCGTTGTAAGATCTCCCAGGCTTCGCCCAGTAACGGCACCAGCATATGGTTACCGGCTTTTTTCCTTGGGTCTTTGCGGTCTTCTACCATCACTGCTTTGTTTTTTTCGTCAACGCCAGACCATTTGATTTTGCAGACTTCGCTGATCCGCATGCAGCTTAAAATGGCAAAGTTGAGTATTTCGGTAAAAGGGATTTTGGCCGTGACATGTTCCTGGCGTTTTTCTAAACCCTTGATGATGCGCTCTAACTTGTCACTCACTGGCCGTCTGGTGCATTTTTGTGCCTTACCAACCAGTTTCAGATCATTGAGGGTTTTACGGCCTTCGGTAATCAGCTTGTTGTCGACAGCAATATTAAACACTGGCTTGGCTGCGGCAAACACTGAACTCAGGTAGCTAATATCATGTGCAATAGTGGCAGCTGAAGCTCCGGCCTTGCGTCTGGCCTGGCAATGGTCGACTAAATCTTTGATAGTCAGCTCATCGGCCTGAATCGCCGCCAGATCACAGTCTGCCACTCAGTTCAGGCAATAAGCTTTGGTGCGGCCTATGGTTGGAGCTATTGCCGAGTGGTTGCGGTACATCGCAATCAGCTCGCGGATAATTGGCACCGGCTCCACTGCGCCAGGGAGGCCATCACGCTCGATCATGGTCACCATCTGCATGCCCCAGCTCTTCGCGTCTGACTGTCTGCCAAAGGTCCGCGATTCGCGGTATACTACCGCCTAGCCTTTATGTTCCCGGACGGTACAGCGATAGCGTAATTCGCCTTTGCTGGTTTTGCGTTTTTCAATGGTATAACCGGCCATGACTAACCTCTTGGAATTTACCTGCCCCATGGAGTGGTGGGGCAGATATGGGGCAGGTGCAACCAATAAATGACTGGAAACGACCCAAAATGACTCAGAAACAGAACAACGAAAACTCAGTAAAAACAGGCTCTGTAGCTGATTCTCAAAGTAAAATCATCGATCACCGTTTCTCCATTGCCCCTATGCTGGATTGGACTGACAGGCATTGTCGCTATTTCCATCGCCTCTTGTCTGAACATGCGGTGCTCTATACCGAGATGGTTACGACTGGCGCGATCATTTATGGTCAGGGCGATTATCTGGCTTTTAATGAAGAAGAGCATCCTGTGGTAGTACAGTTGGGTGGTTCTGATCCTAAAGATATGGCGCACAGTGCTCAGCTTTGTCAGGAACGCGGTTACGACGCCATCAATATCAATGTTGGCTGCCCGTCAGACAGAGTGCAAAACGGTATGTTTGGTGCTTGCCTGATGTCAAAGCCTGAACTGGTGGCTGCTTGTATCCATGAAATGCGGTCTGTAGTCGATATTCCTGTCACAGTAAAAAGCCGTATTGGGATTGATGATCAGGATAGCTATCAGTTTTTAGTAGATTTTGTTGGCACTATCGCTGAATCTGGCTGTAACCAATTTATTGTGCATGCCCGTAAAGCCTGGTTAAGTGGTTTGAGCCCTAAAGAGAACCGCGAAATTCCGCCATTAGATTACGAACGGGTGTATCAGTTGAAAAAGGATTTCCCGCATTTAGATATCTCAATTAATGGTGGTGTTAAAACCCTGGCTGACTGTTTAACCCATTTGCAGCACGTGGATGGGGTTATGGTTGGACGTGAAGCTTATGCTAACCCTTTGATGCTAGCGCAAATTGATGCCGCTATTTATAACAACCCACGCGCTGTGCCAACGCCGCATCAGGTGGTTGAGCTGATGTTACCGTACATTGAGCGTCAAATGGCACAGGGTGCCCGTTTCTGGCATATAGCACGGCATATGCTTGGGTTATTTCAGGGGGTACCTGGTGCACGTTTATGGCGGCGGCATTTAAGTGAAATAGGCCACTTACCGACCAGTGGTCCGCAAGTCATGCTGGACGCGCTGAAAAAGGTGCCACAGCTTTAATGGTGTGAGTATCAAGTTTTTTCAAAAAAAGTGGTGAATTTCACCACTTTTTTGTTTTTAATATTTGCGTGGTGTTTTTAAAATCCGTTCCGTCATTGTTTAATTTTTTAAATATCAATAAGTTAATAATTTATTTTAGTCTGGCACGTACCTTGAAATAGAGATAGTGAACTTCACTACTCATTAAGGATCACGACCATGAAAACACTTGCTACCTTAGTTCTTGTTACCACTACAGCTTTTGCTACTGCACCTTCAGTTCAGGCCAATGAACTGAGCTTACCTTCTGTTAATACAGCAGCTATTAGCACTTTTACTGCGGAACTAATAAATCAGCAAATGGCTGAATTGAAAGTTGCCATTCTGGAACAAAGTCAAAAAGCTCTGGCTGAACTGGACACTAATCTAGTGACCAGCGCTGAAACTGAAAAAGAAGTTGTGGTTACAGTAGCTAAGGCGAACTAAGGATGCTGAGCTTAACATTAGGGTTATTGGGGCTGTTTTTATTACCCGTAGTTAGTGTTGGCCTGGTGTCTGTGATCTGGCATTGGTTATTACCCCCCTTTGATATTCCTGCGTCAACCCGGTCTTAAGTAGTACCGGGTTTTGTTATTTTAAGTCCTTACTCCGCTGTTTATCTGCTGCTGAAAATCTCATTTCTCTTTATTCACATACCTCTTTGCTTTGTCCTTTTAAGTTGCCCACTAACCCCGAAATCACATTTTTAAAATGGCTAAGAAGTGGTCAAAATTGCCATTTAATATTTCAAGTAAAACTCAGAGAATGATCTGAAATAAGTTTTAATTAATAAAAATTCCAATTAAATCAATATTATATAATTTATTTTTAAGTTGGCATAACAGCTGCAATGCATAGATATCAACAGATAAGCTGATGATGAATTAAACCACTAACTAAGATTGAGGAGAGTAAAAATGGAAGTAGTAGCACTGATGGTTGTATTAGCTTGGTTCGGTATTGTTGGCAGCTGGGCTGCAGACGAAGTCTGAATAACTAAGCGTTGATGAAAGTTAGCAAAAGCACAAACAACATAAACAAAGGTAAGGAAAGTCAAAATGGAAATAGTAGCACTGATGGTTGTATTAGCTTGGTTCGGCATAGTAGGCAGCTGGGCTGCAGACGAAGTCTGAATAACTAAGCGTTGATGAAAGTTAGCAAAAGCACAAACAACATAAACAAAGGTAAGGAAAGTCAAAATGGAAATAGTAGCACTGATGGTTGTATTAGCTTGGTTCGGCATATTCGGCAGCTGGGCTGCAGACGAAATCTGAATGGGTAAAGCCAGTTTAGGGAGGAACAGAACATGTCATTAATTATTATCAATATTGTCGTGGTCTGGGCTTTGGCTGGTTTGATGTGGATGTTGGATAAAGCTGTAATTTATAAGGTTGGGGAGTGATAACATGAGTATAGGCAGAGACAAAAGCGCCTGGTTTGTAAACAAGGCCAAACGTAAAATTTCAGGTGTCTGTGCAGGTTTTGCGGCTTTTTATGAGCAACCCATCTGGTTGGTCCGCGCAGTTGTAGTATTGCTGGCGTTCTGTTTTCCAGTGGCTGTAGTAGTCGCTTACATCGCTGCTGCGTTAATACTGCCAGAACGTTGGGTATACTAATGAGTTTGTTAGAGACAGGCGACCGGGCAGGTCGCCTGTATAGCAGTTAGGCTATAGATAAGGCTTTAAACTTTCTTGCGCGCTGTTAAGCGCACCCATTCTTCTTTGACTGCTACAGGGTCAAACTCAAATTCTGCCGCATAGGCATCGATCACCGACTGCGCCTGACTTTCCAGAATACCGGACAGCGCCAATAAACCACCTGGTTTGACATAAGCACTGATAATGCCTGAGAGCTGAGCTAATGGGCCGGCCAGAATATTCGCCACTACTACATCTGCTTGTAATGAAGCAGGTTGATCCTTGGGTAAATACAGCTCAATTTGTTGCTCTACGCCGTTACGGGTAGCGTTGGCGAGGCTGGATTCAATAGCTTGTGGGTCAATGTCGATACCAACCACACGTTTAGCGCCCAACTTTAATGCGGCAATACCTAAAATACCTGAGCCACAGCCAAAATCGACCACTAAACTTTGCGACAATTCCTGCGCATCCAGCCATTCCATACAAAGCGCTGTGGTTGGGTGAGTACCGGTACCAAAAGCCAAGCCAGGATCAAGCATCACGTTGACAGCCGTTGGATCCGGAATATCGCGCCAGCTTGGGCAAACCCATAATCTGTGACCAAAACGGATAGGGTGGAAGTTATCCATCCATTCTCTTTCCCAGTCTTTGTCTTCCAGTTGTTCCAGCTTGTACTGCACACCGTTTTTGAAAATAGCAGCTTTTTCCAGCTGACGAACCACTTTATCCATTTGATGTTCAGCATCAAACAAACCCACCACCACCGTATTTTCCCAATACAAGACTTCACCCGGCAGAGGTTCGTAAATAGGGGTGTCTTTGGCGTCAACAAAACTGACAGCTTGCGCACCCCAGCTCATCAGCATATCGCTGACCTGCTCGGCTTGTTTTTCAGTGCTGTTTACGCGTAATTGGATCCACGGCATGGCGTTGCTCTTCACTCTCTGGAAATGGGCGCGAATTGTAGCAGTTTGGCGGCGTAAAATCAGCGCTTAGGTGGCGCAAAAAGCAAAGCCACCGGGAAGGTGGCTTTGGCTCTGGCACGCAGTCAACAACGCTGCGGCTTCAAGTACGACGGCAAGACCAATACCCAAAGTAGTTGATGTTGCAGCTAGGCGACAAGAGCTTGAGACCCCAGGAGCATAGTTGCCTATGCGACTGGGGCGAGAGCTTGCAGTCAACAACGCTGCGGCTTCAAGTACGAAGGGTATTACTTCAGGCCGAGTTTATGTTCCAAATAGTGGATGTTAGTTCCACCTTTATTGAAGTTCTCGTCTGTCATAATCAGCTTGTGCAGTTCGATATTGGTTTTGATACCACCGACCAGCAGTTCGCTTAATGCATTACGCATACGTGCTATAGCTATATCACGGTTTTCACCGTAAGTGATCAGCTTACCAACCATTGAATCGTAGTTTGGCGGCACTGTGTAATCAGCGTAAATATGCGAATCCCAACGTACACCGTTACCACCTGGTGGGTGGAAGCGGGTGATGGTGCCTGGCGACGGAATAAAGGTCTTGGCATCTTCAGCATTGATACGGCATTCCACAGCATGACCACGGATCACAATATCTGACTGCTTAATGCTCAGCGGCATGCCAGAGGCGATGCGCAGCTGCTCTTTAATCAGATCCACACCAGTGATCATTTCTGTCACAGGGTGTTCTACCTGAATACGGGTGTTCATTTCGATGAAATAAAACTCGCCGTCTTCAAACAGGAATTCGAAAGTACCAGCACCTCGGTAGTTCAGGTCGATACAAGCCTGCACACAACGGCCACCGATAAAGTTACGCAGTTCAGGAGTAATGCCCGGAGCTGGCGCTTCTTCCACTACTTTCTGGTGACGACGTTGCATAGAGCAGTCACGTTCACCTAAGTGAATGGCATTGCCCTGACCGTCAGCCAGCACCTGAATTTCGATATGACGTGGGTTTTCCAGGAATTTTTCCATGTACACCATGTCATTACCAAAAGCAGTGCCTGCTTCGTTTTTGGTCATCGCAATAGATTCAACCAGCTCTTCTTCGCTGCGCACTACACGCATACCACGACCACCGCCGCCGCCTGCCGCTTTCACGATAATCGGATAACCGATACGTTTAGCAATAGCTTTGTTGACTTCGTCGTCGTCGCCCACAGCGCCGTCAGAACCTGGTACACAAGGTACACCAGCTTTTTTCATCGCTTCAATGGCAGAAACTTTGTCACCCATTAAACGGATAGACTCAGGGCGTGGGCCGATAAACACCAGACCACTTTCTTCCACTTGCTGCGCAAAGTCAGCACGTTCAGCTAAAAAACCATAGCCTGGGTGAATAGCCTGAGCATTGGTCACTTCAGCTGCGGCAATCAGCGCAGGAATATTTAAGTAACTTTGTGGTGATGGTGCAGGACCAATACAAATGGTCTCGTCGGCCAGCAGCACGTGTTTCAGGTTACGGTCAACTGTGGAATGCACAGCTACCGTTTTGATACCGAGTTCTTTACACGCACGTAAAATACGCAGTGCAATTTCACCCCGGTTGGCGATCAGTACTTTTTCTAGCATGAGTCTGCCTTTTAACTTATTCGATCACAAATAATGGCTGGTCAAACTCAACCGGCTCGCCGTTTTCTACCAGAATTTGCGTCACCACACCGGCCTTGTCAGACTGGATCTGGTTCATCATTTTCATCGCTTCGATAATACACAGGGTGTCGCCCACTTTAACGCTCTGGCCAACTTCAACAAAAGATTTAGAAGTAGGAGAAGCAGCGCGGTAGAAGGAACCTACCATAGGTGAACGCATCTGGTGACCAGTGACTACAGGCTTGGCAGCTTCAGCAGGAGCAGCGGCAGCAACTGGTGCTGCAGGAGCTTGTTGCATTGGCGCAGCAGCATAGTGCATTGGAGCATATTGCTGCATTGGGCCATTGCGGCTGATACGAACGGATTCTTCACCTTCAGTTATTTCAAGCTCGTTAATGCCTGACTCTTCCAGCAGTTCGATCAATTTTTTAATTTTTCTGATATCCATGACGTAGTTGCCTAATTAATTTGATGGAATGGTTGATAAGGACGACACCGCCGATTCCAGTGCGTAGTGGTAGCCTTTGGCCCCTAAACCACAAATCACACCTTTGGCGATATCGGATAAATACGAGTGACGACGAAATTCTTCCCGCGCATGTACATTGGACAAATGCACTTCAATAAAAGGGATAGCCACAGCCAGCAACGCATCACGAATGGCCACACTGGTATGGGTATAGGCGCCCGGGTTGATAATAATAAAGTCCTGTTGTCCAAGGCTTTGCTGAATGGCGTTGATAAGCTCATGTTCGGCGTTGGATTGCAGATGAGTTAAAGTGGCATTCAACTCTTTAGCATGGGCAATTAAACCATCAACAATCTGCGGTAAAGTGGCTGCGCCATAAATTTGAGGCTCGCGTTTGCCTAACATATTTAAGTTAGGGCCGTTAAGCAGCAAAATACGTAAGTTTGTCGACATAGAGCGCAAATTTCCCGTCAATTTATTCATTGTTTACTATCTTGCCGAAGCTAGAAAACAATTGCATCTTTTTTGTTCAGCGACAAGCTGTCGCTGCAGATTTGCCGCTTATTATAGTGAAATCGTTGCAAATGGCAGCAAAATACTGGTCTTATCAGCAGAACGGAACTTTTTTGCGAAGTTGAAACTGAAGTTGAGAAATTCAGGCAAAGTCAGAGCCAGTCTGACTTTGCCGTGAGTAGTGCGGAAATTTTTACTGCAGTATTGGGCCTAAATGGGCACTAAAATCTTTCGGTCCCATGAAGCCAGTGATGCGAGATTGCGTTAATTCGCTGCCGTTTTTCTCAAATAACAGCAAAGTTGGCAAACCTAAAACCTGAAAATGATCCAACAATTGCTGATCCTGTTCAGTGGCATGGGTCACATCCACCTTAATTAAGGTGAACTGCGCCATTAAACTTTTCACTTGTGCATCAGCAAAAGTGATGTGCTCAAACTCTTTACAAGCCACACACCATTCGGCGTATAAATCCACCAGCACTGGTCTACCTGCTTCGGCCGACTTTTTCACTTCCTGTTGCAGCTCATCCAGCGTTTTTACCAGTTTAAATTCGGTATTTTGTATTTGAGTGGCTTGCGTCGTTGTCACTGTAGAGCCAGGCAACCAATACCATAAGTTAGCGCCTGTGGTACCCAGTAGGATCACTAAAGCCAGCATCCAACTGATGCTTTGGCCTGTAGTGCCGGAAGATAGCTGCTGCGATAAGCGGTGTAAATACACGGCCAGCATCAACAAGACTAGAGTTGCGGCAATCACCACCACGTAAGCAGGCAGGAAACGGCTCAGTAACCAGACTGGTACTGCTAATAACAGGAAACCAAAACTGGCTTTGACCACATCCATCCAGGCGCCGGCTTTGGGTAAAAACTTACCGCCTGTGCTGCCTAGAATCAGCAAAGGCAAACCCATACCCATACTTAAGATATACAGGGTTAAAGCGCCCAAAGCTAAATCGCCGGATTGAGCCACATATAAAAGTGCTGCTGTCAGTGGTGCAGTGGTGCAAGGGGAGGCGACTAACCCTGATAACAAGCCCATCAAAGCTGCACCTTTAATGCTACCGCCTTGTTGTTTGTTGCTTAAGCTAGTTACCTTATTTTGCCACTTTTCCGGCAGGCTTAAGTTAAAGACGCCAAACATCGCCAAAGCCAAAGCGACAAATAAAATGCTGATGGCAACTAAAACTATAGGGTGCTGAAAGTAGGTCTGGAACTGTAAACCTAAGCTTGCGACCAATAAACCTAATAGTGAGTAGCTGACCGCCATACCCTGCACATAAGCCATAGACAAACTAAAAGCGCGTTTGCCGGAGAGCTGCTGGCCTTGCCCTACAATAATGCTGGTTAGAATTGGATACATAGGAAACACACAAGGCGTAAAAGCCAAACCTAAACCCAATAGAAAAAACAAAAATAGCGCTTTGAGGGTGCTGTCGCTTTGCAGTTTATCCAGCAGCTGTAGTTGTTCTGAAACCGGTGCTGTCGAAGCTGTTGCTGAATCATTTATAGCCGTATTGATACCCAAAGCTGCTGCAGTATCAGTTGAACTGGCGCTTTCCGTTGAAACTGGTGCTATCAAAGGAATATCCAGAGTTTGCACCGGGTAACATAAACCCGCTTCTGCACAGCCCTGGAAGCGCACTTTGAGCATGGCTTCAGAACCCAATTGGCTCAGTGGAATATCCAGCACCACTTGGTGAAAATACACTTCGGACTCACCGAAGTATTCGTCCGTAATCATCATGCCTTTTGGATACTGCGGATGAGAAAAGGCGGCATCTATACCCACAAACTTAAACTTGTCTTTATACAGGTAATAACCGTCTGCTATGGTAAAGCTGACTTGTAATTTTTGTTGACCACCCGAGCTGGCCTGCTGACGGAAATCCATCACGAAGGCCTGCTCTACCGGCAGAAACTGCGAACCTTGCTGCAAGGCGGCCAGCGCATTGGTGCTTTGAGCCTGGCTAAAAAAAGCAAGGCTTAATAGCAGGCTAAATAAAAAACTCTTAATCACGACTTGTTACCTCTTGAACCCACTGTAAATAGGGGGCGAATACTTGTTGCGCGGCAATGGCAATAATTTCAGGCACCTGATACGGGTGTAATGCACAAATAGCCTGTTCGACTTCGATAAAATCTTCTTTTCTGGCTTTGATTAACAATGGAATTTCAGTGCTCTGTTCCAGTTGACCTTGCCAGACATAGTGCGATTGCACAGCGGGCAAAACGTTAACACAAGCCGCCAGTTTTCGCTGCAGCAAGTGCTGTGTGATGCGCTCAGCCACTTCTGTATCGGGACAATTGCATAAAATCAGTTCCATCATCATGGCGTCATCCTCTTTATCACGGCAAACAAGACCGGTGAACTGCTGGTTTTGTTGCGCAAACCGAATTGATTGATTGAAAAGTGAACAGTTAATCTCAGTAATAAGATTTTTTAAAAAATAGCCCTTGGGTTCACAAGGAGATTACCCCATATAGCAAGCACAACAAATTTAACACCCCATGTTAAAACTCAAATCGCTTTTAGGAGATAAAAAAGCATGAATATTCGTCCATTACACGATCGCGTCATCATCAAGCGTTTAGAAGCTGAAAGCAAATCTGCTGGTGGTATTGTGCTGACTGGCGCTTCTGCTGAAAAATCTACTCGTGGTGAAGTGGTTGCAGTAGGCAACGGCCGCATTTTAGAAAACGGCACAGTCCGTCCTTTAGATGTGAAAGTCGGTGACAAAGTGATCTTTGGTGCTTACGTAGAACGCACTGAAAAAATCGAAGGCCAGGAATATGTCATCACCAAAGAAGACAACATCCTTGGCGTGATCACCGAATAATTAAACCGAACTTTCTAATTTAATTTCAAAGTATTCAGAGGAATTTTTAAAATGGCTGCAAAAGAAGTACGTTTTGGCGATGACGCCCGTAACAAGATGCTTAAAGGCGTCAATATTTTAGCAAACGCAGTGCGCGTTACTTTAGGCCCTAAAGGCCGTAACGTCATTCTGGACAAGTCATTTGGTTCGCCAATGATCACCAAAGACGGTGTATCTGTGGCCAAAGAAATCGAGCTGGAAGACAAGTTCGAAAACATGGGCGCACAAATGGTGAAAGAAGTTGCTTCTAAAGCCAATGACGAAGCTGGTGACGGTACTACTACTGCTACTGTATTAGCACAAAACATTATCAACGAAGGCGTAAAAGCTGTTGCTGCCGGTATGAATCCAATGGATTTAAAACGTGGTATCGACAAAGCGGTAATCGCTGCTGTTGCTGAACTGAAATTATTATCTCAGCCATGTGCCGACACCAAAGCTATTGCTCAGGTAGGTACTATCTCTGCAAACTCTGATGATGAAATTGGCCAAATCATTGCCAATGCCATGGACAAAGTAGGCAAAGAAGGCGTGATCACTGTTGAAGAAGGCCAGGGCTTAGCGAACGAGCTGGCTGTGGTTGAAGGTATGCAGTTTGACCGTGGTTATCTGTCTCCGTACTTCATCAACAACCCGGAAGCTGGCCAGGTAGAACTGGACAACCCGTTCATCCTGACTGTTGATAAAAAAATCAGCAACATCCGTGAATTACTGCCGGTATTAGAAGGCGTGGCCAAGTCAGGCAAACCACTGCTGATCATCGCTGAAGATTTAGAAGGCGAAGCTTTAGCTACGCTTGTTGTGAACAACATGCGCGGTATAGTGAAAGTGTCTGCGGTGAAAGCTCCAGGTTTCGGTGACCGTCGTAAAGCTATGCTGCAAGACATCGCTGTATTAACTGGTGGTGTAGTGATTTCTGAAGAAATCGGCTTAGAGCTGGAAAAAGCGACGCTGGAAGATTTAGGTACTGCTAAACGTGTTGTGATCACCAAAGACAACACCACTATCATCGATGGTGCTGGTGAGCAGGAAGCCATTGACGGTCGCGTGAAGCAAATCCGTCAACAAGTGGAAGACGCCACTTCAGATTACGATAAAGAAAAACTGCAAGAGCGCCTGGCTAAGTTAGCTGGTGGTGTTGCTGTGATTAAAGTAGGCGCTGCCACTGAAATCGAAATGAAAGAGAAAAAACACCGCGTAGAAGACGCGCTGCACGCAACTCGTGCTGCCGTTGAAGAAGGCGTAGTACCTGGCGGTGGTGTGGCTTTAGTACGTGTAGCTGCCAAGCTGGTTGACCTGCGTGGTATCAACGAAGACCAGAACCACGGTATCAAAATCGCACTGCGTGCGATGGAAGCACCTCTGCGTCAAATCGTTGATAACGCTGGTGAAGAGCCATCAGTTGTAGTGAACAACGTGAAAAACGGTTCAGGCAACTACGGTTACAACGCTGCAACTGGCGTGTACGGCGATATGCTGGAAATGGGTATCCTGGATCCAACTAAAGTAACTCGTTCTGCTCTGCAGTTCGCAGCTTCTGTTGGTTCTCTGATGATCACCACCGAAGCTATGGTCACAGAACTGCCGAAGAAAGATGCTCCTGCAATGCCAGATATGGGCGGCATGGGTGGCATGGGGGGCATGATGTAACTTAGTTACGTCATTGTTTCTTAAAGGAAAACCCGGCTTTTGCCGGGTTTTCTGTTTATGGGGATAGTGGATTTTGAAAGGGCCAAACCGCTCTCCAAACCAGCCCAACCACCACCAACTACTACGTTCGCCCGTTCGCGCCTCCCGCGCTCACTTTTGATCGCTCACTACGCAGTTGCTGGTGTTTGGAAGTTATACCCCAGAATAAAACCATTGCTCTAAAATCGAAACTGAATTAGCTTTTAGCTGATGACTTTTAAATTACGTATTTAATATCAGATGTTTGAAATCTAGCAGAGCAGAATAATTTATGAACCAGATCATGGAAATAGACCTTAGTAAGAGGTTAGAGATCAGAATTAACAATACAAAGCCGGTCGCATTAGAAGATTTATCACTATCACTGTTGGCTTTTAACCATCAATTTCATAAGTTTGTAGATTCGGAAACAAATAAAGAAACAGAAATTTGTACTGAATTACTTATTAAAGAGGTTAGAACTGGCTCAATTGTTATTGAGCTCGTCTCATATGCCGCGCCTATTCTTCCACTTTTGTGGGAAGGAGGGACACTAACGCAGTGGGCTAGTGTTGTGCAAAACACATGTAAGTGGCTTCTTGGCAAACTCGACAGACCTCCGAGAGAGCTTACGAAACAAGACCTTCAAGATTGGAATAAATTTGTTGAACCAGTCGCAAAAGATAACGCCTCACAACTTAATATTAATGTCTCCGACAATGGTAAGGTTATTAATCAGTTTTTTATTAATTCAAATGACGCCAATACAATACAAAAGCGTATCAGTGGATTAATTGAGAATTACGACACTCCTGAAGAC
The DNA here is from genome assembly GCF_004005375.1 of Rheinheimera sediminis. Taxonomy (GTDB): domain Bacteria; phylum Pseudomonadota; class Gammaproteobacteria; order Enterobacterales; family Alteromonadaceae; genus Pararheinheimera. The sequence continues at coordinate 165,061 of NZ_RZUF01000004.1, forward strand.
AATATCCATCGCAGAAAGGTTATGTACTGGTATCAAACTAAGTTCGATCCTAATTCGGATACGGGTAATAAGGCTATTATTGACGGCTTATCAAAAACTGCTTTAAAGGTTATGTTTGAAAATAATGCTGTTAAAGATGCAATGCTCCATGCCGATTCGAAATTTGGTAAGCCGTGGCATGAACTAGCGTACATTGTAGATGTTGAAGTCCAGACAGTTAGGGGGATTCCGAAATTGTACAAAGTATTGAAATATTACCCAGAACATACATTTGATCCTGAAGACTAGATTTATTCGTCGCCAGAGGATAGCAAGTAAAATCAAGCTATCCGTTTGCTATTCTCAAAAATCCCAATCCCCCAGCATTTGACGACAATTACGCACTGTCAGGATTCGTACCTCGTGGTCTACGCAGTAAATGATTCTGTAGTGGCCGAAGATGATTTCACGATAATTGCTGTAGAGGAGTTCGGGTACAGATCGTCCCATTTCAGGAAGTGAACTCAACAGTGCTGTTTTATCGAATACCTCATTCACCCATCGTTCCGCTGCTACAGGATTATCCAGCGCAATAAAATCTGTTGCGTCACCCTGCTTTTCTAAAGCTAAAGGCGACCAAACCACATTCATTTTTTCAGCCGCGCTAGCAGCAAACTACGAGCGTCTTCGTTTGAAACTCCTGCACCTGACGCCAGTTGGGCTTCGGCAGTGCGTAGTTCTTCCAGCAGTTCAATTTTCTCCTGCATGGCTTCATATTCAGCAACGTCTAACAGCACAGCGACGCCTTTGCCATGCTGTGTAATTACTAAAGGACGGCGGGTTTCGTTAATTTGCCGGATATAAGAAGCAACACTGGATCTGAATTCAGAAAGAGGTTGGATGTCCTGATCAAGTCGGAGACGTGCCACAATAAAAGCCTTTTAAGTACGAAATAACGTACAAAATATAGTTTAAATTGCACTGTCAGGCAAGGTGGTTGTATTAGAAAGATCCGTTTCTCCAATGTATCAGCTTAAGGTCATGTCTGGTTACATACCAGGCCGCAATAAAGGGAACCACCAATAAAATCGCAGGCTGGACAAAAAGTTTATAGATGGACCAAAGTTCAGGGCTAAAAAGTTGGCTTGCGGCGAAGCCCAGCCAAACTAAATTGACAAAAATGACTAACAAAATCAGGTTGAACTGTCGCCACACTCGCTCTGTAAGTTGAAGCCTTTTGCCAAAAATAATGTAGGTCACGCCATTGGGCTGAACAGCGGTAACAACCAGCAAAACTAAGCTGATCACACCCCAGAACACTGATGGCCACAATCCGGTATCGCCGATGTTATTCATTAGCGCGAATTGGCTATCGAAGAATGCCAGAAGAAAAACAGATGCACTTATCGAGATCAAATATCGCCAGTAAAGTCCCCAAATCTTATTCATCCATTATTCCTTATTCTGCTTCTTCACCCACGCTAAATAGAGTTTTGTTGTTCATAGGCAAGCTCTGATAGTTGTGCCTGTTGATGGTAGCTTAATGTTGGAGTTGGCAGAATCGGCATTTATAAAAATAGCCTTGTTGCACTGTCGCTGCGCTCCGAGTGCAACCTACCTGCGCTCCGAGTGCAACCTACATTCCCACAAAGCCATTTTACCAACCCCCTGTCCCTAATTCTTTACGGATAGCTTAAATATCGATCAATCATTTAAATTGATTGAAACCACATTTTCTATTCTGTTGGTCTAGTGTTTAGCTCGGTGCAGGTTAACTTTAACCAATGGAGGGAGCGCATATGCTTCTACGGAAAACAACATTAGTCTCGGCTTTAGCAGTCGCCGTTTCGCTAGCTTTAACTACCCCTATCGCCAGTGCTGAAAGCATGAATAAGGACAATCAGTTCTGGTGGCCTGAACAATTAAACCTGGCGCCGCTGCGTCAGCATGGGGTGGAATCCAGCCCTATGGATCAAGGTTTTAATTACGCTGAAGAGTTTAAAAAGCTGGATTTAAAAGCGGTGAAAGCAGATATCACCAAACTGATGACCACGCCACAAGACTGGTGGCCGCCGGATTATGGCCATTATGGTCCGTTTTTTATTCGTATGGCCTGGCATAGTGCCGGTACTTATCGGGTGTCTGATGGTCGGGGTGGGGCTGGTGGCGGGCAGCAGCGGTTTGAGCCTTTAAACAGCTGGCCTGATAACGTCAATTTAGATAAAGCGCGGCGTTTGCTCTGGCCCATTAAGCAAAAATATGGTCGTCAAATTTCATGGGCTGATTTGATGGTATTAACAGGTAATGTGGCGCTGGAGTCTATGGGCTTTAAAACCTTTGGTTTTGCTGGTGGCCGCTCTGACGATTGGGAAGCCGATATTGTCTATTGGGGGCCTGAAACTAAATTCCTTGACGATAAGCGCTATAGCGGTGATCGCAAGCTGCAAAAACCTCTGGCTGCTGTGCAAATGGGCCTGATTTACGTCAATCCTGAAGGGCCAAATGGCAATCCTGATCCTTTGCTCGCCGCCAAAGATATTCGCGAAACCTTTGGCCGTATGGCGATGAATGACGAAGAAACGGTGGCCTTAATAGCGGGTGGCCATACCTTTGGTAAAGCCCATGGTGCACATAAACCTGAAGAATGTGTTGGTAAAGAGCCAGCCGCTGCTGGTTTGGAAGAGCAGGGCTTTGGCTGGAAAAACAAATGCGGCAAAGGCCATTCTGAAGATACTGTCACTTCAGGCTTAGAAGGGGCCTGGTCCGTGAATCCAACAGCCTGGACTACTCAGTACCTGGATAACCTGTATGCCTTTGACTGGGTGAAAACCAAAAGCCCGGCTGGTGCTACCCAGTGGATCCCGAAAGATGGTCAGGCGGCGAATTTAGTGCCGGATGCACATGATAAAACCAAACGTCATGCGCCTATTATGTTCACCACAGATCTGGCACTGAAGGAAGATCCTGAATACCGCAAGATCACCATGCGCTTTAAAGCAAACCCGAAGGAGTTTGAACTGGCCTTTGCCAAAGCCTGGTTTAAATTAACTCACCGCGATATGGGGCCCAAAGTGCGTTATTTGGGCTCTGAAGTGCCAGCAGAAACGCTGATTTGGCAGGACGCTGTGCCCGCTGTCGATCATGAATTGGTCAACGCTGAGGATATCAAAACGCTGAAAGCCAAGGTGTTGTCATCGGGTTTAACAGTGCCAGAGCTGGTGCGCACCAGTTGGGCTGCAGCGGCCAGTTTCCGTGGTACTGATTTACGCGGTGGTGCCAATGGTGGCCGTTTGGCCTTAGCACCGCAAAAAGACTGGGCGGTGAATAATCCGGCAGAAGTAGCCAAGGTACTGAAAAAACTGCAGGCTATTCAGCAGGACTTTAATAAAGCCCAAAAGGGTGGCAAAAAAGTCTCGTTGGCCGATTTAATCGTACTTGCTGGCGGTGCCGCCGTAGAGCAAGCCGCTAAAGCGGGGGGCATCACAGTGGACGTGCCATTTACACCGGGCCGCACCGACGCCAGTCAGGCGCAAACCGATGTCGAATCTTTTGCTGTATTGGAGCCTGCTGCTGACGGTTTCCGCAACTATTACGGTAAAGACGCCCGTCTGTCGCCAGCCGAAGCTTTGGTGGATAAAGCCAATCTGCTGACGTTAAGCGTGCCGGAAATGACAGTGCTGATTGGTGGTTTACGTGCGCTGGATGCCAATACAGGAGGTGCGAAACAGGGCGTTTTTACCAGTAAACCTGGCACCTTAAGCAACGACTTCTTTGTCAATTTGCTGGATATGTCGACAGCATGGCGCAAGTCGGCCACAACTGAAGGCTTGTACGAAGGTGTGGATCGCAAAACCGGCACACTGAAATGGACAGCCACCCCAGTGGATCTGGTATTTGGTTCGCACTCGGAGCTGCGTGCCATAGCTGAAGTTTATGCGGCACAGGATGGCAAAGTGAAGTTTACCAAAGACTTTGTTGCTGCCTGGACCAAAGTGATGACGCTGGACAGGTTTGATTTGAGCATGTGACCGCTCTGCTATTGAAGTAACTTGAGAAGATAAAACAGCGGCGGCCTTTGGGTCGCCGTGTTTATAACTGTATTCACTACTTACTTCTTTTATGGCTGGCTGCAGAATCCACAATTTGTGCCATTAAGCTCTTGTTCTGCATTACATAAAGTGTTTCTTGTTCGCGCTCCCAGTCGTCAGCACTGAGCATCACAAAGGCTTTACCGCAATCAAGAGTCACTTTGATTGGGTTGTGACTATCGATCACTTGATCAATATGGGTATTAATATGATCTCTGAATTGATTGATACTTAGGGTGTGCATAGTCGTCACCAGAAAGAAGCTATGATTCAGTTCTATTGCCACAAACTATGACAGCTCATCTTCGGGAATGCCAGAACCGCCCATTCTTACCTCTTCCCAACTGCATCAAGCCCAGCTAGGCTAGAGCTATCCACACTATTCCAAGAGCCATGTATGCGCCAGCAAGCCATTTTATCTATAGACCAGGGCACTTCTTCCAGCCGCGCCTTGTTATTTAACCGCGAGGGTAAAGTACTGGCTGTGGCGCAGCAGGAGCTGGATTGCGTCTATCCACAGCAGGGCTGGGTGGAGCAAGAAGCAGAGCTAATTTGGTTGTCTGTGCTGAAGGTCTGTCGGCAGGTATTGGCGCAGGCGGTGCAGCTGGGTATTGAAGTGCTGGGTGTCAGTATCAGTAATCAGCGCGAAACCACTGTGCTTTGGCATAAGGCCAAAGACCAAGTGCTGGCTCCTGCTATTGTCTGGCAAGACAGACGCACAGCTGGCTATTGCCAACAACTGAAAGATCAGGGCCATGAAGACTGGGTGCAGCAAAAAACTGGTTTATTGCTCGACCCTTATTTTTCCGCCAGCAAAATTCAGTGGTTACTTACTCACAATACCGATGTGCAGCAGGCGCTTGCCGACAATGAACTGGCTTTTGGCACTATAGATAGTTTTTTACTCTGGCGTTTAACATCGGGGCAAGTGCATGCCACAGACAGCACCAATGCCAGCCGCACTTTATTGCTGAATATTCAAAGCTTAAATTGGGATCAAGAACTGCTGCAGTTGTTTGGCGTGCCGGAGCAAATACTGCCGCAGGTTAAACAAAGTGCTGATAGTTATGGCCTTTGCGATACCCGCTTATTTGGTTTGGCCTTGCCTGTGCTGGCGCTGGTGGGCGATCAACAAGCTGCGGCTTTAGGTCAGGGCTGTATCACTGCAGGCTCGTTAAAAAGCACTTATGGCACAGGCTGCTTTGCCTTGTTAAACACAGGCTGTAGCCCGTTATTTTCCAAACACAGATTACTGACCACTGTAGCTTTTACTGTGCAGGGTCAGACTTTTTATGCGCTGGAAGGCGCCATTTTTGTCGCTGGTGCTGCAGTCAAATGGCTGCGAGATCAGCTGGGTGTTATTCGTGAAGCCAGTGAAACCGGAGCTTTGGCGCAAAGTCTGCCGGATAACGGCGGTGTGTATTTAGTACCGGCTTTTACCGGTTTAGCCGCACCACATTGGCAACCTGAAGCTCGTGCTGCTTTGGTTGGCATGACGCTGGGCACAGGCAAAGCGCATTTAGCCCGCGCTGCATTGGAAGCAGTGGTGTATCAGACCGCTGATTTACTCTCCGCCATGTTGGCTGATGGGGCACAGGTAGAGCAACTACAAATAGATGGTGGTATGGTAGCGAATAACTGGCTCTGCCAGCATCTGGCCGATGTGTTGAATCTGCCAGTACTCAAACCCAGTCAAAACGAGGCTTCAGCTTATGGTGCTGCGGTATTGGCCGGAGTAGCAATGGGCTGGTTTGAAAATCTGGCTGACGTGCAGTTTAGCTCTGACGCTCAAGAGTTTTTACCGCAAATGTCAGCAGATAAACGCCAGCAGTTGCTAAACGGCTGGCGGAAAGCTCTGGCTTCGGTGCTGGCTTAAAAGATGCCGTAGGGGCGACCTTTATAGTCACCCGTTTTGCATTTCAAATTTGAACCTGAGGTTATCAGCGTACCCTTCACACCGAACCTGTTTTATCTTTGCGTAACACCCACACCGTAAACAAACTGGCCGTGATAAACATCAGCAAGCTGTAAACACTGGGGGCTATCGACATGGCGGTGTTTTGTAAAATACCTGTAGTGATCATTAAAGCCAGCGTGCCATTTTGCAGGCCCACTTCAAGGCAGATGGTTCTGGCCTGTTTTTCCTGCTGTAGTAAAAACCGGCCTAGCCAATAACCTGTAACCATAGTTAGCAGATTTAAAGCTAAAGTGGCCGGTCCTGTTTTTGCTAAAAACAGCCAAAGATCCGCGCCCAGATCGGTCGCTATGCTGATGATTAATAACACCAGTACTATCACCGAAAAGCGGCTGATCAAGGGTTGAATGCGATGTGAGCGTTCAGGCCATTTAAAGTTAAACCACATGCCAAGCAATACAGGAAAAACACTGACAATCATCAAGGTCAGCCAGGTTTTTAATAGCGGAAGTTGCAGCGAGGTATTTTCGCCTAAAAAGTGCTCTATGGCCCAGACGGTCAGTAGTGGCAAGGTAAAGGGCGTAATAAAACCAACCAGCGCAGTTAAAGCCACAGATAAACCCAGATCGGCTTTACACAAGTAGCTATATAAATTGGAGGTAGTACCACCTGGACATAAGGCCAGAATAAATAAACCTACCGCCAGTTCACCTTGCAATTCAAACAGGTAAATCACCCCTAAGGCACAGAGAGGGAGCAGTAGTAACTGTGCCAGCGCTCCTACAAAAAATGCTTTTGGCTGGCGGGCAACTTCTGCAAAATTTGCTGGCCGCAGGCTCATACCTACACCAGTCATAATCAGTATTAATGCGATGGGTAAACCAATCTGGGTTAGCGCTTCAAACATCTTGTTCTTCTTCAAAGAGATACTGTGGTTAACCTACCTTGGAATTCCTTACTGAGCAAGAGTTGCTCCATTCTGGCTGCCGTAGTGAAGTTGTTTCACTTTAGCCTTGCAGTGAAACAACTAAAAAACTTTGCTTTCCAATCACTTAAATTTTGTTTAAAAAATAAGCTTGCACCTATACTGTGTCTTGCCTAGTATTGTGCTGTGTGTTGCACAGTATGTGAGGCACAGTATTAGTGATTTATCACAACACAGGATTTTTTTATGACTAGCTCACAGCTGGACAAAATGCGTCTGGAACTGCGTCGTGGTGTGCTGGTGCTGGCCGTGCTGGCCTCGTTGAAGCAGCCACATTATGGCTACTCGCTCAGAAAGCAGCTGCAGGACAGAGGCATAGACATAGACGAAGGGACTTTGTATCCGTTGGTGCGGCGTTTAGCTGAACAAGGTTTGCTGGACAGCGAATGGCAGCAAGCCGAAGGCCGCGAGCGGCGTTATTACTTGCTGTCGGAGCACGGCAAAGCACTGCTGCTGCAGCTGACCGACGAATGGCAACAACTGAATTCAGCTTTAACTCCTTTGCTAGCAGAAAGCGAAGCACTGAGCCAAAGCCTTGAACTGACTCAAAGCGGGGAGACAGAATAATGGAACTGGTAGAGCGTTATGTTGCTGCTGTGCAGCGCGAGTTACCTGAAGATAAAAGGCAGGAAATAGGCCGTGAGCTGAACGCTAATATTATGGACCAGCTCGATGCGCTGAAGGAGCAGCAAGGCCAGTTGTCAGAAGATGATATTGCAGCAGCTTTAAAGCAAATGGGTCGGCCAAGAGTTGTGGCTTATCAGTTTGTACCGCCTAAAGCTTTAGTCGCAGTTGAAGATATGCCTTTGTTGAAACACACTTTATATATGGTGTTGGGTGTGCTTTTTGTGTTGCAGGTGATAGGTGCCACTACGCATTGGATAGGCAGCAGTGATGGCAATTTGATTCGCTTTTTGCTGCAGTTGGCAGCAGGTTTTATGGAGGATGCCTGCTTTGCTTTCACAGCTGTAGTGCTAAGTTTTGCAGCTTTGAATGGCACAGGGCATAAGCTCGGCAATTGCCAGGGCAAAGACTGGTCGCCGAAGGATCTACCCAGAGCAGATTTGGGTTGGCAGCATATTCACCTGAGCGATATCTTTACCGATCTGGCGACTTGTATCTTTCTGCTCATTGTTATTTGGTATCCGCTATGGATGAATCCAGCAGAATTTGCTGCTCGTAGCGTCACTTTTACCGACACAGCGTTGTTGATGTTGCAATGGTTTAGCCCAGTGATTGTGTTCTCTGTGCTGTTGAGCTTATGGCAGTTGCAGCAACGCATCTGGAACCGCAGTTTGTTGCTTAGCAGCATTGCAGTTAACGCAGCTTTTACGCTGTTTTTAGTGGTGTTGGCTTTGAGTGGTCCTTTGTTACAGGCCGGTCCTGCTGAGCTAAATAGCCTGTTTAGTGTGATGCAGCTGGAAAAGAGCTTCACTTATGGTCTTTTAATCACCGCCTGTTTCCCTGGCTATGAAGTAGTCAGGGATTTAATCAGATTACGTCAGTTCAGTTAATCGCTGAGCATTTAATGCCTACAGCTCTTTTGTGGGCATTAGTAATTCTGCAATTTTTTCAACTAAAAAGCAGCTTTTAAAAACTCCGTTATACTCAAATCCTGTCCGTTAAATTGCGGTAAGCCTATGCTAAAGCTAAAGGTTTTTTCCCTCGCATTTTTATCGTTTTCATCTTTATCCTTGTATGCATCTGAAGCCATTACTCCGGGCTTTGCGCTGACGCTGGAGCATGTGCAAAATCTGGATGGCGGCGTGGACCAGGGGTCACGAAGTCTGGCCAGCGCCGATTTCACTCTGACTGCGGATACTGGCGAAGCTGGCTGGTGGCAAGGCGGAGAGCTATTTGGTTATGCGCTTGCTAACTATGGCGGCGATCCTTCTGAACTGGTTGGTGATGTACAGGGCATGTCTAATATTGCAGCTGATGATGAAACCAAACTGTACGAGTTGTGGTATCAACATAGCTTTATGGAGGGGCAGCTTAAAGCTCTTGTAGGCTTACATGATTACAATTCTGTATTTTATAGCCTCGACAGCGCTGCACTTTTTACTCACCCCTCTTTTGGTATAGGGCCTGATACCTCTCAGGCTACTCCTTCTATTTTTCCAACTACGGCTGTGGCTGCCTTACTAAGCCTTCAGGTGGAGCACTATTATGCTCATCTGGCGATTTATGACGGTGTGCCAGGTCATCCGCAAGGGCGACGTGGCACTCATATTCGTTTTGAAGAAGGCGAAGGCGTATTTCGTGCTGCTGAATTTGGCAGGGTGTCTGAGCGCTACAAAATAGGGCTTGGCGTCTGGCAGCACAACGCATTAGTAGAAAACCCGGTGAACGCTGAGCTGCATCGTGATAACAGTGGTATGTATTTGAATGCTCATTATCAGTGGCTGCAACAACTTTCACTTTTTCTGCAGGCAGGTGTGGCCGATCAGGACCACAATCAATTAGAAAACTACTATGGCGCAGGTGCTGTTTATACAGATCTGTGGCATCCAGCCGATGCTTTAGGTCTGGCCATGGCGAAAGCCAGCAATGGTTCTCCTTATATGCAACAAAATTCTGCTGTGGGTCAGAGTGAAACTACTTGGGAGCTGAGCTACGCTTTGCCTGTACTAGAGCAAATGACAGTACAAGGTAGTCTTTACTATGTGGTCAATCCATCCATGGATCCAGATTTGGATAATGCCTTTGCGCTCGGACTCCGGCTACTTTTCTCTTTGGAATAACAGGATCAACTATGAAAATTAAGATGGCTATTACATTAGGCGTCGCAAGCTTTTTACTTGTCGTGGCAATGAACAGTTATATAGGTATGCAGGCCAGCAGCAAACTTGGTGAAATGCTGGAGTACTTAAGCGGGCCTGCCTGGGATACGGCGGATGGCGCTATGGAAGGGCAAATTGGTATACAGCAGGAAATTATAATACTGCAGCAGTTTTATCATGCAGAGTTGACGCCAGCAGAGACTGAAACTCAATTGGCTGCAGCCAGTGCTATGGCCAAAGAGGCGCTGACCAGAATGGAACAAAGCGGTTTATTAAAAAGCGCAACGATCGCAGAATTTGAGCGGCTTTGGACTGGTTATCAACAACAGCGTGATCTGTTGCATCAGCAACTCAAAGCCGGACAAAATTCTAAAGACCAGTATGAAAAGTTTCAGACTTCAGTGGTCAGCTTGCTCGACTTTGTCGGCACTATGGAAGAAGAGGCTGATTCAGCGGTAGAGTCCGAAACTGCTGCAGTGGATTCGTTACAAAGTTCGGCTCGTTGGAATTTAAGTTTAGGCCTGAGTGTAAGCGTGGTGATAGCTGTACTGATTTTTATATTCGCTCAGTCCATTATTCTGGAACCTATTTCCAGATTAAAACGACATTTAACCGATTTGGGGCGTGGTTCTGGTGATTTGACGTCCAGGCTTAGTACTAAAGGAGCTGATTCAGAAGTCAAAGATTTAGCACTAGCCTTTAACCATTTTATCGCTCAATTGCAGCAACTGATGCAATCCGCTAAGGAAAGCCACGACTCGCTTAGTTCAGCTCATCACGATATTTCCGCTGCGATAGAACAAACGACCTCAGCAGTTAGCGTGCAACTTAAGGAAACAGTTGCAGTGGCTGACGCTATTGAAGAGTTGAGCAAAGCCATTGATCATATCAGTCAGGCTGTACACAAGGCGGATTCCGCATCAGGTGAGGCTGCAGGCATTACTTCGCAAGGTGCTCAGGTGGTGCAGGCGGCACGTTCCGGGGTGAATGAAGTCGCAGATGAAATCAATAACGCTTCTAAGGTGATTAGTGCTCTGGTGGAAGACAGTAAAAATATTAGCTCTATGCTCGAAGTGATCCGCAGTATTGCTGAACAGACTAACTTGCTGGCACTGAATGCTGCGATCGAAGCAGCCCGGGCTGGTGAGTCTGGCCGGGGTTTTGCTGTAGTGGCCGATGAGGTACGTAGTCTGGCGTCCCGTACTCAGGATTCCACCAAGCAAATTGAAGCTATTATCAATAATCTGACCAATGGTTCAGGCTTGGCGGTGAAAGTGATGGCTGGTGCTCAGCAAAAAGCTCTGGCTATTACCGAACGTATCGCTGATACCAGCAAAGCTTTTGCCTCTATAGTTGAAGTGGTAAACAAAATCCGCTCCGTCAGTGAAGATATCAAAGATTCGGCGCGACTAGAGCAAACAGAAATGAAGCATATACACAGTAGTATGGATTCAATAGTGCAGCAGGCGAAAACCAATGAAAGCATTGGTCAGCATGTTCGTCGGAGCAGTACTAATTTAAGTAAAGAAATGCATAATCTGGCCGGATTACTGGCTCAGTTCAGAACCTGAGGCGATTGATTGTGACAAGGTAATCATTTTAACACTGACCGCCTTGCCTTTAATTAATTGAATTCCTGCTATCTCACCCCCATAACCTTCACAGGCAATCCGCCTCTATCTGACTGAAGGTCTGTTATGGCTTTACATCTTCCCGCTATCGTCACCCTGCTGGCACTTTTATTATTTGTTTATAGTTTTCTGGCCGTGGGTATGGCGCGGAAGAAATATGGGGTGGCCGCTCCTGCTACTACGGGTCATGCCGGGTTTGAAGTGGTGTACCGGGTACAAATGAATACACTGGAACAACTGGTGCTGTTTTTGCCTGCGCTTTGGTTATTCAGTGATTATATCAGTCCTCTCTGGGCTGGGCTCTTGGGTTTCGTCTGGTTAGCAGGCCGGGTTTTGTATGCTGTCAGTTATATCAAAGATCCGAAAAGTCGGGGGCCTGGTTTTATCATTAGTTTTCTTGCCGTCATGCTGCTGATTTTTGGCACCGCAATAGGTGTAGTCATGCGTATTATGGCTGGCTTGTAACTGATGAGCAGCCAATCTGTGCTATCCAAAGCAGAGCCTGACAATGAAGTTCAGGCTCCTGCCAAAAAAATGGGGCCGCTTTTTAGCTTAGTGCCGTTTTTAACGCCTTATGCCAGCCGCTGGATGTTAACTTTTGTTGCCTTAACGGTAGCTGCTGCTGCTACTCTGACCTTGCCTGTGGCTTTTCGTTATTTGATTGACGCAGGGTTTTCGACCGATCAGGCGGGTCATATCGATCAATATTTTCTGGCGTTATTTGGTCTTTCTGTAGTTCTTGCTGTGGCTACTGCGTTGCGGTTTTATTATGTGTCCTGGCTGGGTGAACGTGTCACTGCAGATTTACGCAGCGCCGTCTATGCCCACGTGGTGAAAATGAGCCCGCAGTTTTTTGAATTGACTAAAACCGGCGAAGTCTTGTCGCGCTTAACCACTGACACCACCTTAATTCAGGCTGTGGTGGGTACTAGTTTGTCTATGGGCTTACGTAACACTTTTTTGCTGCTTGGCGGATTGGTGATGCTCTTTGTTACCAGCGCAAAGTTAGCTGCTTTTATCTTACTGACCTTGGTGCTGGTGATTTTGCCGATTTTCTTGTTTGGCAGAAAAGTCCGGAAGTTGTCACGTGACAGCCAGGATCGTATTGCCGACGCCAGCGCTGTGGCAGGTGAAGTGTTAAATGCTATTCCAACAGTGCAGTCATACCGGCAGGAACAGCGCGAAACGGTGCGTTTTACCGACTCGGTTGAAACTGCCTTTACTACAGCTTTATCCCGTATTCGTGCCCGCTCTATGCTGACTTTAGTGGCTATAGTACTGGTGTTTGGTGCTATTTCTTTTGTGCTCTGGTTAGGTGCTCAGGCGGTACTTGCCAATGAAATGACAGGCGGCGAGTTATCGCAATTTATTTTATATGCAGTGCTGACAGCTGGTGCTATCGGCGCCATTGCCGAAGTCTGGGGCGATCTGCAACGTGCTGCTGGTGCAGCTGAACGCTTAATGCAGCTGCTCAATGTGCAATCTCCTGTGGTTGAAACAACAGATCCTTTGCCTTTTGTCGTGCCTGAACATAATCTGGCGGGCACTGGTATTGAGTTTAACGGCGTTCATTTTAGTTACCCGTCGCGGCCAGACACTTTGGCCTTGCAGGATTTTTCACTGCAGATCAAACCCAGTGAACATATAGCTTTGGTTGGCCCTTCAGGCGCAGGCAAAACTACCTTGTTCCAGTTGCTGCTAAGGTTTTACGATCCACAACTAGGCCAGGTTAAATTTAATGGCATGGATTTAAAAGATCTGCGTTTAACAGATGCCCGTCAGCCCTTTGGCATAGTGCTGCAGGATACTGTAATTTTTGCAGCTTCGGTGTTGGATAATATCCGTTATGCCCGCCCTGAAGCTTCTGAAGACGAAGTAAAACAAGCTGCGCAAATGGCAGCAGCACACGACTTTATTCTGGCTTTGCCCGAAGGCTACAACACCTATTTAGGTGAGCGTGGTGTGCGGTTATCTGGTGGACAGCGCCAGCGTATATCCATTGCCAGGGCCATCTTAAGTAACCCTTCAGTGTTGTTACTGGATGAAGCCACCAGTGCTTTAGATGCAGAAAGCGAACGGCAAGTGCAGCAAGCTTTGGATAATGCGGCACAAAACCGTACTACCTTAGTGATAGCGCACCGCTTGGCTACAGTCTTGGCAGCCGATCGTATTGTAGTGCTGGAAGCGGGCCGCATTGTAGCTCAGGGCACTCATAGCGAATTGCTGCAAAACAGTGAGTTGTATGCCCGTTTGGCAGCTTTGCAGTTTAGCCATTAATACCTTTAGTAATTAAAGCCGCAGTTTTGTTGGTTGATGTTCACCAGACTGGCACAGTCTTCCTGGTAAAACAGTTGGTAGTTGGCTTAGCTCTTTTAGCTCCAGTGGCAGCTGTTTTTCACTGGGTAAGCCTGTCGGGCGGCATGTTCCCCGGCGTTTAAACTCTGAGGTTTTGAGCTAAGTACGCCATACCAAAGCGCTACAACTTCCGCCACTACAATACCAATAGTCAACATTGTTTTTCCTTTTGTCATTGCCGTTGCCTGTCCTGATGAGCGATGCAGCAGCCAAAGAAGTAACAATATGAGTAAAAGTTAAAGAGAATGCAGCATTAAATGTCAAAACAATGTGAATTAGTTAAATCTTAGTTTAGGTGCGCAAATATCTAAAGCCAGATTAGTCAGAATACTGCTAGAGTGAAGATTGCATCAGTAATCGTCTTTGTTTTTGTGGTTGTGATATATGCTGAAGTTTTTGCTCTGGGGCTCACTGTGGTTGGCTTTTTTTTTACAGGCCGCGGCAGAGCAACCATTAAAATTTTTGATGCCAGATTATCCGCCTTATAGTTACCAGATTAGCGGACAGAATCATGGCCTGGGTTACGAAGCTGTAGCAGCTATTATGGCAGATATTCAGCAGCCATTTTTTGTGCAGTTAGTACCTCACTTTGGCTATGCGATTAGCGATATGCAACGTGAGCGGGCAGACGGTTTTTTTCTTGCTACAGAGAGCGCTGAGCGTAACAAAGTTGCTGAGTTTTCTGCAGCAGTGTTGACCATTGAGTGGACCTGGGTGTGGTTAAAACAGCACTCCAATTTGGATCCTGATTCAACTCATTTTCAGCAGAATGCTCAGGTGTCAGCCCAATCCAATAGCAATATTCACAGCTGGTTAAAAGCACAGAATTATCAGGTAACGGCTGGAACTACTGATATCAGAGGCTTATTGAATTTACTGAACCGTAAAAGAGTCGATGCTATCTTATTGCCAGAATTAACTGTGAGGACTTTAATTGCTCAACAAGATATTGATGCCAACTTGTACAGTTTTCAGCAGGAGATGCGTTTACCTTTTGCCATTTATATCAATAAAAACTACTTGAAAAAACATCCCGATTTTATGAAAAAACTCAATGCGGCTATTCATCGTTATCAAATGAGGGCGGCGATAATTAGCGGCTCATAGAGCAATTGCCTCAACTAAGGTCACTGCTGAGTCTGGCTTTCGTTTTTGCAACTCATGGCTGTAGGAACAGGTAAATCTGTGCTGTTCAGCACAGATTTACCTGGGGCTGGGATACTGGCAGTTGTTTTAATCTCTGAGTCACTGAATGGTTGCAAATCGGTCGTGTTCTCCTACAATAGCGCGGCAACTGGAGAATGGTGATGAAATTTTCGGCAGTAATAATGTTCGCCTTGACAGCCAATGCGGTGATGGCGACTGAGTGGTGGCAAACAAAACAGGACCCAAATAATACGCAGGTGATAGCCTTGGGTAAAAAAGCCGTATTGTCTGTCTCCAGCTGCCCGGAAGATACCGCGCTGCGGTACTATCTAAAAACCGATAAAATTACGGCTCTGCAAAACACCTGGTATCAGCAAGCCAGTAAAGAACCTCATACGGCTTTATATCGCTGGATTTATGGCGCTACCTGGGGGGAAAGATTAAAACAGGCGATATGGCCTGGTGCTGAAGCTTTCATACAGGCAGCTCTCCCCGGTGACACTCAGCAACTCACCATGGAATTCCCTCAGTCTGAACAAGACAATTTGGTTTTTGAAGATGTGCTGGTATTTAAACTGGAGTTTGCCGGTTTTACTTCCCAGCATAAACCTGATTTACATATTAGTTTAGACAGAGATTTAAGCAGAATCGCTGGAGTCGCAGACTTGGATTTAGCGCTGAATCATCGTTTAGCCAATAATATTTGTGTGGTGCATAGCCTGAACAAACTGGCACAGGACAAGCAGGTTGAGCTGAAAATTAGAGGTAAAACAGTGCCACAGCTGAAAATCAGCTCAGAGGCTGTTGCCAGTCAGCTCTGTCTGGTTGAAATTTATCAGCAGCAAGTGGTGAAAGGTTCTCTGACATTACCTGTCACCCAGTGTTAACAGCTCAATAGCCTCTATCAGTAAGCTATTTCCAGTATTGCTCTACTGTGATTTGGCCCGGATCGCGGCGTAAATTCTTTTTCAGACCAAGGTTTTCCAGCACGGCTTTGGTTTCAGTGATCATTTGTGGATTACCGCACAATAAGACTTGAGATTGTGTGCCCAGGTTCTGGCCACAAGTTGCCTGAAGCCTGCTGCTTTGGATTAAATCCGGAATACGTTGCTGCAAAGCGCCCACTGACTTTTCTCTGGTGACTACAGGCTGATAATGCAGTTGCTCAGCGTAACGCTGCTGAAACTGCCGGATCAGCGGCTGATACACCAATTCAGCTTCAAAGCGCACACTGTGCAGCAGAATAATAGAAGAAAAACGTTGCCATGGAGTCTCTGTGCCTAACATGGACAGATAAGGCCCAATCCCAGTGCCGGTGGAAATCAGCCACAGGTTTTCGCCGTCAGGGACTTCATCCAGAATAAAAAATCCGCTGGCAGGTTGGCTAACCTGCACTGTGTCGCCTGGTTTTAATTGCTGCAGCAAAGGCGATAGTAAGCCATCCGCTACAGTGCTGATTAAAAACTCCTGTTCTTTACTGCCAGGGCTATTGAGCAGCGAATAAGCGCGCTGCGCCTTGCCATCTGCTGAATCCAAAGCCAACCGCACAAACTGACCGGCAACAAAGTCGAAGGGCTCTGTTTGCACTTTGATACTGAACAAAGTATCAGTCCAGTGCGAAGTTGCTGTTACTGTGCCGTCAAGCCACTGCGCCATAAGTTGCTTCCTGTAGGATTACTACCTGGATCAAGACTAACAAAACTATACTTATATACAAGCTACAGTGCTCGCTGGCTTTTCGCTTGGCAAAAAAAGCCCGGAAATCCGGGCTTGATGGGGTGAGGCGCTTTTAGTTTGAACTGGTTTTGTATTGCTCAAACCAGGCCAGAATATATTCCACTTTAGTGATCATCCGGCTGGGTTTATTGGCGATGCCATGAGGCGCGCCAGGAATACGAACCAGAGCTGTATCTACTTTGCGAATTTTTAAGGCCTGATAAAACTGCTCAGATTCACTGATGGGCGTGCGTCTGTCATTTTCACCTGTCATCAGCATGGTAGGTGTTGTGACATTCCCCACCAGCGATAAAGGCGAACGCTGCCAGTAATGCTCTACATTTTCCCAAGGCACACCAGGGAATTGGTGGAAGGTCTGGTACAGGTACGTATCTCCTGTCAGCACTTTACTTAGCCAGTTGATAATAGGTTTGACCACAGCCGCTGCTTTATAACGCTGAGTTAACCCAACTGCATAGGCTGTTGCTATACCACCCGCTGAACCACCAGCGATAAACAGGTTGTCTTTATCGACAAAGCCCAGCTCAATCATCGCATTCACACCTGAATCGTGATCGGCATAGTCTTCTGGCGAGCTGTATTTTCCATGCAACAACATGGCAAAACGCTCACCGTAGGATGAGCTGCCTCTGTGGTTGTTGTAGAACACTACATAACCTTCAGTAGCAAAACGTTGCATCTCAGCGCTGAAATGCGGGCCATAAGCCAGATGTGGGCCGCCGTGAATTTCCAGCATCATCGGGTATTTTTTCTTCGGGTCAAAGTCTGGCGGCGTAATGTACCAGCCTTGGATTGGCTCGCCATCAAAAGAGGATTTGTAGTTAATTTCATGCACCTGCCCCAACTTCTTATGCCCCAGCAGATCTTCGTTGAGCTGAGTTAAAGTGCGGGTTTTGCCATTCACTATCACAGCCACATCGGCCGGACGCTGGGCGTTGCCCTGAGTAAAAGCAATGACTTCGTTAGCAACACTGTATTCGCCACTTAAATAAGGCTGAGGTAAACCAGCGCCCGACAATTGATCCGTCAGCTGCTGCAGCTTACCGGATAAAGACACCGATGCCAGCGTACGTTTACCTTTGTCGTCAAACTGGATCACTAAACTACCATTATCCAGCCACTGTGGGTTTTCGACATCACGATCAAGCTCTTTCGTCAGATCTTTAATTTCACCTGAGCGCCAGTCCATCAGTTTCAGCTTGCCATTGGTGTATGGCACTTTTTCATTATTGCCCCAGACAAATGCCAGATACTTGCCATCAGGCGAAAATACCGCTGAGCTTTCTCTTCCTGCCATACTGGTCAGTTGTTTTAACTCGCTGCTGGCCAGCGTAAATTGATACAAGTCGCTGTCGCGTGGCTGATATTCCCATTCTTTGTGGGTATTAGCAGAAAAAATCAGTGCTTTACCGTCTGGTGTCCAGCTCAAATCTGAACCGTAGTTCAAATCACCGCTCGTCAGCTGACGTTCTTTGCCTCCTGTGGCAGGCAACACAAAAAGATGGCGGAACTCTGATTTTAAAAAGCCCTGACCATCAGCCTGATACTGAGCCCGTTCAATGAGAACCGCAGGTTCTGACCATTTTGCGCCTTCAGGTTTTTTTGGCATTTTGGTGGCTTTGGCAAGCTTGGTCGGTTGAGCCGGCACATTAATGGTAAAAGCCAGGTGTTCGCCATCTGGTGACCAGCTTAAGTTACCCGGGCTTTTAGGCAGTTGGCTGACTAAAGCCGTTTTGTTTTCTTTGAGATAATGCACATGGATTTGACGTGAGCCTGAGCGATCAGAAATAAAGGCAATCCGACTACCATCGTCAGACCAGCGTGGGCTGCCATAGTTAAATTGATCAACAAACAAAGGGCTTTGACGGCCGGTCTTTACATCCAGTAACCACAAACTGCTATGGGTGCCATCCGTCATAATATCGTTGCTGTTGCGCACATAGACAACCTGCTTGCCGTCTGGTGATACTTGTGGGTCGTTGGCGTATTCCAGCGCAAAAATATCTTCGGATTCAAAATAGGGGCTGGTTGCAGCAGATGCCAAAACCGGCGCTGCGCAGAGTAAAGCAGTACTGGCGATACAGGAATAAATAAAAGGCGCAAAGGCCAGGGGCTTTTTCATCGGTAAACCTCTTCTGATAAGATAGCGACTAAACTAACCTGCATTGCTCTGCCGCACAATTTAGCAGCGACCAAAACCTGAATTTAAGCGTTCAGTTTGTCGGCTGATTTAGTCTGAAGCCAGCCAGTACGGCGCTAGCGGCTGGATTTTAGCATTCACTTTGTTTACACTGGCGTCACCCGTCTTTTGTTTTGTAGTCTGTTATGTCGTTAAAAAGCTTCAGTGTTTTGGCCTTTCTTCTTATTGGTTTAACAGCCTGTAGTCAACCCGATCCGATACAACGTATTTCAGGCCCTGCTCAGGGTTCAAGCTTTACTGTCAGTTTCTGGACTGAACAGGATTTGGACAGAAGTGGTTTGGAAAAACAGCTCAAAGATGAGCTGGATCGTATCGACCTGCTGATGTCGAATTACAGACCAGACTCTGTGATTGAGGCCTTTAACGCCCAGCAAAGCCAGGATCTGATGGAAGTAGGGCAAGAACTGGTGCTGATGGTGGATATTGCCAAACAAATATCAGCTCAAAGTGAAGGTTGTTATGACTTAACGGTAAAACCCTATTTTGAGCTGTGGGGCTTTCGTGGTGACAAATTAACCAAACCCAGTGCTGAACAAATTCAAACCTTGAAACAAAGGGTCGGCTTAGACAAAGTGAGTATTGACGGTAGCCGCATGGCGAAGCAGAGTCCAGATCTAAGGGTCGATGTCTCTTCGATAGCTCAGGGCTACACAGTAGGTCAACTGGCAAAGATTCTCGATAAAGCAGGTATTGACAATTATCTGGTAGAGGTAGGGGGCGAACTGGTCAGTAAAGGCAAAAAGCCGGAAGCCAAAGCCTGGCGTGTTGCTATTGAAAAACCTTTGCCTGACTCACAAAAACTACAAAAAATTATCAGTGTGCAGCAAGACGAACCTTTATCAATCATGACATCTGGCACTTATCGCCATTTTTATGATTTGGATGGTGTACGCTACAGTCATGTACTGGATGCCCGCACTGGCTCCCCTGTAACCCACAATACGGTGTCCACTACTGTTTTGATAGCAGACCCAAGCTGGGGTGATGCCTGGTCGACCGCCTTTTTATGTATGGGCAGCGAGCAGGGACTGAAAGTAGCAGATAAACTGAAGTTACCTGTGCTATTTATCGATCAGCAAGGTGCTGATTTTATTGAAAAACCAAGTCAGGCTTTAACTGAAGCTCTGGCGTCAGGTTCGTCGTTCAGTTTTGTGGAGTAAAGCCTGATGGCTCAGGGATGGGACAAACAGAAACTGCAGCAATGGCGTTTGAAAGGCAATGATTTTTTAGTTTTGTATTTCAAACGTTGTCAGCAAGACCAAATCAATGTGATTGGTGGTTATCTGGCCTATATCTCGCTATTGTCCCTGGTACCTTTTATTGCTGTGATGTTTTCGGTGATGGGTGCTTTTCCTATGTTTGGCGAGCTGCGCGAACAGCTAGAGGCATTTTTGTATGCCAATGTAGCGCCAGCGAAAGGCGATGAATTAAGGTTATATATTGCTGGGTTTGTTGAAAATATAGGCAAAATGACAGCTGTGGGTATTGGTGCTTTGGTGCTGGTGGCCTTGATGTTGATCCACAATATAGACAAGACCATTAACAGTATATTCCGCATCAAAAAACGGCCGCGCTTAATTATTTCGTTTTCTATTTATTGGATGGTACTGACCTTTGGCCCCATCCTGCTTGGCGCCTCCATCGCAATAACCTCTTATGTTTTGTCTTTATCCAGTCTGGCCGAAGGTTATACCCCGGGGTTAAGCTCTGTATTGCTGGGTCTTACTCCTTATGTGTTTTCTATTCTGGCGTTTTTCCTGCTGTATCTGGTGGTCCCCAATGCCAAAGTGCAGTATCGCCATGCTCTGGTTGGTGCTGTAACCGCCAGCCTGATGTTTGAAGTGTTAAAAAAAGGTTTTGCCCTTTACATTACCCATTTCCCTTCTTATCAAGCCATTTATGGTGCTTTAGCTTTAGTTCCCATTTTGTTTTTATGGATTTATCTGGTGTGGCTGGTGGTGTTGTTAGGCGCTGAGTTAACGGCTTTGCTGGAAGAACGTGAACTGCAGGCTGCGTCGGAAGTCGAAAAAGCAGCAGAAAAGGACAGCACCAGATGAATACAATGGCAGTCATAGATACTTTTGCGACTCAGTGGTTAGAAACTCCTGATGGGCAACAAATTTATCTGGAACAAAGTGGCAACCCCGATGGTATTCCGGTGATTTATTGTCATGGTGGACCCGGAGGCGGAAGTTCGCCTTTTCATCGTCAGTTGTTTGACCCAAAGTTGTACCATATTATTATTTTTGACCAGCGAGGTTGTGGTTTATCCACTCCTGCTTTGCAATTGGAGAGCAACAGCACTGCGCATTTGATTGCTGATATGGAGCAAATTCGCCAGTATCTGCAGATCCAAAGCTGGGTTGTTGCTGGAGGTTCATGGGGCAGTACTTTAGCTTTAGCTTATGGCCAGGCTTACCCGGAGCATTGTTTGGGTTTTATTTTACGTGGTATTTTCCTTGGCCGACAGCAGGATATTGATTGGCTGTATCGAGCTGGGGGTGGAGCAAGTCAGGTTTTTCCTGACTATTATCAGGATTTTTTGCAGCCAGTGGCTCAATTGTCACATCTGGATATTTTAGAGGCCTATCAGTTGCAGTTGCATCATCGGGACGATAGTGTTCGGCTGGAAGCTGCGTTAGCCTGGAGCATTTGGGAATCCCGTATTGCTACTTTGTTACCTAACGAGTTTTCCTGTGGCGGCGATATGGATGCCCAATCGGCTTTGGCATTGGCCTTGATTGAACATCATTATTTTCAGCATCATTGTTTTTTTGAGCCTGATCAACTGCTTAATAATATAGATAAAATCAATCATTTACCCTGTCAGATAGTACATGGCCGTTACGATATAGTCTGCAAAGCTGAAAACGCTTTTAGTCTGGCTTCGCTGTGGCCTGGCGCAGAATTGAAATGGGTAGTGGATGCTGGTCATTCTGCTTCGGAAGTTGGGATCCGTAGTGCTTTGGTTCAGGCCAGTTTGGCGATAGCTGTGCAATTACAAGCTGGGGAGCAAAAAGCTAAATGAAAGCTCTGATCCAGCGAGTCAGCTCTGCCAGTGTCACTGTAGAACAGCAAGTGGTCGGTGCTATCCAGACAGGTTTATTAGTATTGCTTGGGGTAGAAAAAGATGACACTGAGCAGCAGCTGAAGAAGTTGGCCGATAAAGTACTGAAATACAGAGTGTTTTCTGATGAAAACGGCAAAATGAACTTAAATGTGCAACAAGCTGGTGGTGCTCTACTCGTGGTCTCGCAATTTACCTTAGCTGCTGATACCAATTCAGGTTTAAGACCCAGTTTCTCTACTGCTGCAGTGCCTGATACGGCATTGAAATTGTATCAGGACTTTGTCGTTTATTGCAGAAGTTGTGGTATTGAGGTTGCTACAGGGCAGTTTGGTGCCGATATGCAGGTGGCTTTGGTGAACAATGGCCCTGTCACTTTTCTGTTAGAGACTTAACTTCGTACAGCAGATTCAGATAGCCTTCTATGGGGTGACATTGATAGCTGCGCTCCGTCAGTAATGCTTCCAGTTGGTGCTGATAGTCAGGTTGTGACAAATTAATCAAAATAGTTCCGCTTTGCTCCAATGTTTTTTGCATCGCCTGCTGCCAGCCGTCAAAAAGAGGAAAAATATCCCAAATCACAAAACACCATTGCTCCGTATTGTGCTGCAGAAAATCCTGAGCAGGCAGGGCTATAAACTCTTCTTTGCCGTGCAGACAAAAATAACGCTGATAGGCATCAATCACAGTCTGATTCAGTTCCACTGTAACCAGCCGAGTGTTGGGTAACACAGTGCTGATAAAACGATTGATATCACCACCACCCAAACCCAGTTGTAACACAGACTGTGGTTTAAGCTGTTGTAATGATAGAAGAATGGGGTCCAAATGTCTGGAAAGTGTCGCCGCTGGTGCTAACTGATTCATCTTGCTTTGCATGATACCGTCCAGATAAAGGCATAAAAATGGACCTTCTTCAGTCAGCTCCAGCCGGGGTGGCCCCGCTTGAAACCAGACTAAGTGTTGTATAGCGTTAGGTTTTTGTTCCACAATACCCTCAAATGAACTGATTACAGGATGATGATGTGAACTGGCAGCTTAGCGCTCCACAAACGGAAGCTCAATGGTTAGCTTATTATCAATTGCGTTGGCTCATTTTAAGAGCGCCCTGGGCTCAACCCAAAGGCTCTGAGCAGGATGAGTTGGAGGCTGAGTCTTTTCATCGCATGGTGTGCACAGAAGACGGCGAGGTGGTGGCTGTTGGACGTTTGCATAAGGTAGACGAGCAGACGGCTCAGGTGCGTTATATGGCGGTGTCAGATCAATGGCAGGGTCATGGTTTAGGCGCTATGGTGCTACACCAATTAGAACAGGTTGCGCTGGAGCTGGGCATGCAGCGGATTATTTTGAATGCCCGCGATACGGCTTCAGGTTTTTATCAAAAAGTAGGGTACAGCTACCTTGAACCCGCCAACTCATTATTTGGTATTGCTCATCATCGTTATGTAAAAACTGTTAGCTTTTCTGCATCCACCGATTTGTTACAGCGATGGCAGTCTGAGTTACAGCGCACCTTTTGGCAAAAAATTCCATTGTCGGCTTCAATGCAATTGCTGGTGCAGTCGGTGGATACCCATAAAATCTGTTGCTCAATTCCTTTAGAACCAAATATTAATCTGCATCAGACTATGTTCGCCGGCAGCATCTATACACTAGGGACTTTAACAGCTTGGGGTATGGTTTGGTTGCTGTTGAAAGATCAGCAACTGGATGGTGACATTGTGTTGGCGGATGCTCATATCCGTTACTTGAAACCTGTCACAGATCAGGCTGAAGGCCGTTGCTGGCGACACCAATGTCAGTCAGATTTTTCTGCCTTGGGTCAACAACGTAAAGCCAGATTGGATATCAAAGTAGGTATTTTTTGTGATGATATACAAGTGGCTGTATTTGAAGGCCGTTTTGCTGTGTTACCCAAAAAATAACCGAAGGGGCGATTTTTTTACTGCTGCCAGTGTCGCGGTCAATTCTCGATATGAATGGGGCGAGAATACAACGCCAGCAAAACTGCAGCTTTAACTGCAAAGGTTAAACAGATATAAAGCAAATATAAGGGTTCATTCAGGTAAAAACCGCTGCCAGATTCGATACTAAACTCATCTAATCCGTCAGGAGTACCAGTAATGAATAACAAATGGTTGATCAGCTCATGTGTTGCGACAGCCGCCGGAATAATAGCTGGGGCCATTTACTTGCTATTTTCCGAGTATTCAGTTTTGTCCGGTAGTCAAAGCTGGGTATTAAGTTCGACCTGGTCTAGTGCTATGCTCTGGCTCTTTGTTGCTATGTTTTTGTTTGCTTTGATATTTAACATTCTTGCATTTCTGGAGCTGGAGCGTCAGGAAGAAGTGCTGAACCCCATGTGGTGGCCTCAAGGCCACAAGCTTGGAAAGCAGCAACAGCAGTTTAGAGAAAACACTCAAATTTTATTGCAGTTTTTTGGCCGTGAAATGGAAGAAGTCGAAGGCCATGCCTCTCATTACTTAGTTCGTCGCCAGCAGCACGCTTTATTGCTTTTTATTCAGCCTGAATTGGAGCAAGCCCTGACCGTAGCCCAGGCCCGCGCTGTTTTTCAACAGATGTTATCGCTTAATTGCCAGCGTGGTCTAATGGTCTGCTATCAGAAAGTGAACAGCCAGGTACGATTATTTGCTGCAGAAGCAGGCATAGAACTTTTTGACCAGCAACGTCTGAAAAAATACATGAATGCTGAAAATTTTGAGCAACTTGCACTGATATAAAGGGCTTATCAAACTATATAAAACTTTCGTCATGTTTTTATCGCTAAATTTGTCATGATGATCAAGTGTTTACGAATGTTAGACATGGAACGAACAAAGATAACGGATTACACACTTCCTGCCTGGCCAGACATTGTCTGGCCATTTTTTTTCACATCTTTCCGAACAATGTTACCTTTTGCCGCATTGCAACTGATTTGGTTGGCTGCTCCACTCTGATAACAAGAACTGTGTTCTGGAATTGCTATTCCCGAAAATATACTACCCTTTATAACTGCACTGCTAGAGCGTGTGACCTTTCAGGTTTTTTTGCAGGCGCAGCCCTTTGGGTTCGTCTGGTGGCGCTTTGAGCTTTGTGGCCTACATGGATCTAGCTAAGGGGCGTGAGCAGGAGCGGAAGCTTCACTCGTCGCTCATTGAGAATAACTAACCTGACCTCGGGATAATGAGTGTCGACTTTTTTCGATTTAATGAATTAAATCAACGAAGTTAAATAATTACGTTAAGCAACCAAAGTCTTTGCTGACAGAATGCACAGATTTTTCAGGATCTCAAGGCGCTTTGTCGTACGCCATAGCAAGCTATGGCTAGACGGAGCAACGCAGAGAGGCGCGAAAAGATGTCTATTCAGTGGCACGGCTTATCCCGAGTTCAGGTTAACTAGTGCCATAAGGTTATAGAAGCCAGCGCTGTCGCTCTGGCTGTTGGATGGAGAACATTGTCTTAATGTAACTTAAAACGACTTACTGCATTATCCAGTGTGCTGGCTGCTGTAGCGACCTGGGCACTCTGCTCCAGAGTGGACGTCGCTCTATCTGTACTGTGTTCAGCCAGCTCGACCATACTGTGCATGCTCTGCTCTATTGATGTTCCCAACTCTAACTGACTAGAGGTTGTGGTTGCGATGCTGTCGCTGATCTGATGCATGGCCTCAATCGCCTGATTAATTTCAGCTAAAGCCGTCATCAATTGGCTGTTTTGCGCTACACAGTTGATTGCATCGGTTTGACCTTTTTCAATAGACTTTACAGCTTGCATACTTTGTTGCTGCAAGCTGGCGATCATAGTGCGGATTTCATCTGTTGCCTGTTGACTACGCACAGCCAAAGACCGCACCTCATCTGCTACTACGGCAAAGCCCCGGCCTTGTTCACCTGCTCTGGCGGCTTCTATAGCGGCATTTAATGCCAACAGGTTAGTTTGTTCGGCTATGCCCCTGATAGTGGTCAGAATACCACCTATATTATTTGATTCTGTATTTACTGCCTGCATTGTATTACTTGTGTCGTTTAGTTGCTGCGCAAGTTGCTGAATCAGAACGTTATTAGCGGCTGAAACCTGATCAATTTGCTGGCTCTGAGCTAAAGCTTTCTGCATTTGTTGTTGTGCATGATCCGCTTGCTCGGCAATTTGATGGGTATTAGTCGCCAGCTGTTGCGTCACGCCGTTAACTTCGGCTACCTGATGGTGCTGGGTACTTAGAGCCTGATGAATAGCGCTCACTTCCTGACTGGATAGGTGCGCGCTTTGATTCAATTCAAGGACACCTTGTTGGATTTGCTCAATCAGTTGGCGCAAGGCTTTAATCAAGGTATTTACATTGGCAGACAGTTCTCCAAACTCATCATCTGAATTGATAGTAAGCTCACGGCTTAAATCACCTTTGGCGATGCGATCAAGCACTCTGTTGATACCGGATAAAGGGGTGATCATTGCTTTAATGGTCAGATAAGCAGCAGCCAGTGCCAAGCCGACCAAAACAATCAGCATAATCACAGCGCGGATAGTGCCGGAGTTTAACGCTGAAGACAGATCGTGCTGTAACGAATTAAACTGGCTGTCTGCCTGGCCAATCATTTGATCCAGCGCTGCCACAGCTTGCGTCACCTGCTGTTCTGACAGGTCCAGTTGTTGCCTTGCCTCTTGCAGTTGTTTTACCTGCAACAGTTTAATGCTGACCAGGTTATTTGTACCTTCCACTCTGGTTTTTGCTTCATCCAGTTGAATTAAAAAATCCTGCCAAAAGTCCTCTGCACCCACTTGTTTGACTATATTGGCGATGTAATCCAGATTGCCTTGCATATCACTAAAGGCAAATCCTAAGTTCTCCTGACTGGTGGTGAGTTGTTCCTGATCTGTCATAGCAGCAATTTCACGTACAGTTTTCAGCAATCCTAAGAGTTGACCATCTACCCGACCCGCAGCACCTTCCAGTAATTCCATTTGGCTGGTTTTACCCGGCGCTTCCAAAAAGGAGATATCCACTAAAGTAGCGCCAGCAGTATCAATCAGATTTTCCAGCTCTTTCAGCTCTGTTGTTGCTTTGTCACCCTGAGCTATGGCTTCTAAACGTGCTTTAAAGAGTTGTTCAACAGCTTGCTGATAAGCCTGATACGTTTGTTGAGCTTCAGCTAAAGGCTTTTGTAACACAGCTTCTTTGGCTACTAAAGGTGTAAGACTTGCCACTCTGTTGCGATACACTTCGGCAGCCTGATTAAATTCTGTTTGATAGGTTTTAATTCTGTCTGCATCTTCTGCTGTGTAACCCAGAGCTGATAATTTGGCCAGTTTAAGCAGTTGAATTTGTGCCATATTGCTTTGCTGTTGCACTGGCACTGCGGTTTCATTCATTTGGCTACTGGTTCTATTGACGACAGCAAAACTCCATAGTGAAGATAAACTGGCAACCAGTAACAGTAAGGCAATAAAGCCAAAGCCCAGATAAATTTTATGTGCGACGCGAAGTTTCATAGACAAATTCCAACTGCTGTTATGGTTTTAGTATTGGTTAGAAATGAGGCAATAGGTATATACGCAGCTGAAACTAACAAAGTTTTTTTAACTGGTCTAGCCAGAACTGTGCAAATTTAGTTTTTTCTTATAAAAAAAGAGCACCACTTTGGTGCTCTTTATTGGAAGCAGTAATTAAACTATGAAATTAAAAGCTGCTTAGCAAGTTCGCCGGCACTAAAGAATTTAAACAGCCATGGCGCAGCAGTTCGGCTGCTTTCTCTATATCAGGCGAAAAGTAACGGTCAACGTCATAGAAGCTAACTTCCCGACGTAATACAGCTTTGGCTTGTTCTACTGCAGTAGCGCCTTTCAGTGGTGCGCGGAAGTCTAAACCCTGAGCTGCCGCCAGATATTCAACCGCCAATACGCCAAGGGTGTTTTCTGCCATGTCCGCTAAACGACGGGCGGCAAAAGTGGCCATAGACACATGGTCTTCCTGGTTTGCGGACGTAGGTAAACTGTCGACAGAGGCCGGATGTGCCAGAGATTTATTCTCAGAAGCCAAAGCTGCTGCTGTGACCTGAGCAATCATAAAGCCGCTGTTTACACCGCCGTTATTGACTAAGAAGGCCGGTAATTTGCTTAAATGTGAGTCGATTAACAGTGCCATACGGCGCTCAGAAATGGAGCCAATTTCAGCGATTGCCAAAGCCAGGTTGTCCGCAGCCATAGCGACAGGTTCGGCGTGGAAGTTACCACCAGAGATAATGTCATCTTCAGCAGCAAACACCAGCGGGTTGTCGGTCACGCCATTGGCTTCGACTAATAATACTGAAGCAGCAAAGCGGATTTGGGCTAAACAGGCACCCATCACCTGAGGCTGGCAACGTAAGCTGTAGGGGTCTTGTACTTTTTCACAGTCGATATGTGATTCGGCAATCTCTGAGCTTTCACCTAATAAATGACGGTAAATCAAAGCGGCATCAATTTGGCCTTGCTGACCACGCACCGCATGAATGCGGGCATCAAAAGGCGAACGGCTACCCATAGCGGCTTCGACACTCATAGCACCAATCACAGAACCAGCGGCATATAAGTCCTCAGCGCGGAATAAACCTTCCAGGGCAAAAGCAGTAGAGGCCTGAGTACCGTTTAATAAAGCCAAACCTTCTTTCGCCGCTAAAGTAATAGGCTCTAAACCAGCAATAGCTAAGCCTTCTTTGGCAGAGTAAATCTGACCTGCGATGCATACTTCGCCTTCACCTATTAAAGGCAATACCATATGGGATAAAGGCGCTAAATCGCCTGAGGCGCCGACTGAGCCTTTTTTCGGAATACAAGGGTAGACACCGGCATTGACCAGTTTAATCAGCGCATTGATCACCAGTGGACGCACACCTGAATAACCACGGGCTAACGAATTTATTTTCAGCACCAGCATTAAACGTACTGTGCTGTCGTCCATCAGGTCGCCAAAACCGGCAGCGTGTGACAACACTATAGAGCGCTGCAGAGTTTCCAGTTTGTCCTGTTCAATTTTGGTATTCGCCAGTAAACCAAACCCAGTATTGATGCCATACACAGTGCGGTTTTCGGCGACAATTTTCGCCACAGTGGCAGCAGATGCTTCAATAGCAGGCAAAGCGGCTGGGTCTAATGTGATGGTCACTGCATGTTGTTGTACCTGACGCAGTTGCGCCAGAGTCAGTTCACCAGGAGTGATGGTTAAAGCGTAAGTCATGTTGTTATCCTTTAAATTAGTTCTGGTTAACCATCGGCAGATCAAGGCCTTGTTCGCGGGCGCAGTTTTTCGCTATGTCATAACCTGCATCGGCATGACGCATCACGCCAGTGCCCGGGTCATTCCACAATACACGGCCTAAACGGCGTGCGGCTGCTTCAGTACCGTCGGCTAAAATCACTACTCCTGAATGCTGGCTGTACCCCATACCCACACCACCGCCGTGGTGCAAGGACACCCAGGTTGCGCCGCCTGCAGTGTTCAGCAGAGCATTTAATAATGGCCAGTCAGACACTGCGTCTGATCCATCCATCATAGCTTCGGTTTCACGGTTTGGACTGGCGACAGAACCTGAATCCAAATGGTCACGACCAATAATGATCGGTGCTTTGAGTTCGCCATTTTTCACCATGTCGTTAAAAGCTAAGGCAATACGGGCACGGTCTTTTAAGCCAATCCAGCAGATACGGGCTGGTAAACCCTGGAATTTAATCCGCTCTCGCGCCATATCTAACCAGCGATGTAAATGTGGATTATCCGGGATCAGCTCTTTGACTTTGGCGTCTGTTTTGTAGATATCTTCCGGATCACCAGATAAAGCCACCCAGCGGAATGGGCCTATGCCTTCACAAAACAGCGGACGAATATAAGCAGGTACAAAGCCAGGATAATCAAAAGCGTTAGCAACACCCATATCCAGCGCCATCTGGCGGATATTGTTGCCATAATCCACGGCTACAGCGCCTTTGCTTTGCATATCTAAAGTGGCTTTGACCTGAATAGCCATAGAGGTTTTAGCGGCTTGCACTACTGCAGTTTCGCTTTCAAGGCGGCGCTCTTTGGCCTGATCCATAGTCCAGCCTTGTGGCAGGTAACCATTTAACGGGTCGTGCGCAGAAGTTTGGTCCGTCACTACATCAGGAATAATGTTGCGGGCAACTAATTCAGCGAAAATGTCAGCGGCATTGCCTAACAAACCGATAGAGGTAGGTTTACCAGCAGCTTTGGCTGCTTCCAACTGAGCTAAAGCTTGATCCAGGTTGTAGGCTTTTTGGTCGACATAACCAGTGCGTAAGCGGAAGTCGATACGTGACTCGTCGACTTCACAGGCGATCATATGAAAACCAGCCATAGTGGCTGCTAATGGCTGAGCGCCACCCATGCCACCTAAACCACCTGTCAGTACCCATTTGTCAGCTGCATCACCGGCAAAATGCTGTTTAGCAATGGCCACAAAAGTCTCGTAGGTGCCCTGAACTATGCCCTGAGTACCAATGTAGATCCAGGAACCTGCCGTCATCTGGCCGTACATCATCAGGCCTTGTTTATCCAGCTCGTTAAAGTGTTCCCAGTTGGCCCAGTTAGGTACCAGGTTAGAGTTGGCCAGCAATACGCGAGGTGCGTCTGGGTGAGTCGGGAACACACCTACAGGTTTACCACTTTGGATCAATAAGGTCTGGTCGTCGTTTAATCTGTCCAGCACTTCAACAATCTTGTCGTAACAAGCCCAATCGCGGGCTGCACGGCCTATGCCGCCGTACACCACTAAAGAGGTTGGATGCTCGGCCACTTCGGGGTCGAGGTTATTCATCAACATACGTTTGGCCGCTTCGGTTTGCCAGCTCTTGGCGGTAATTTCGCTGCCGCGGGCAGCGCGGATCACACGGCTTGGGTCTAAACGTGGATTGCTCATAGGGTTATCTCTTTAAGTTTTAGGTTGGATAGTCAGGTGGCCACCGAGGCGATAGCGGCTGCCTGCAGAGGTCAGATAAGCAAAACTGACAGCGCCGCCTCTACTGAAGGTGCGGCGTGTCAGGCGTAAACAAGGTTCTGAAGCTGGTATTTTTAAATGCTGGCGAGTCAGTTCATCCGGCAATACAGCTTCAACTATGTGCTCGGCGTCTGTCAGTGGCGCTACAGCACTTAAGTATTCGTGTGGAGTTTGCAGCACAAAATCCTGAGCTAAATAATCCGGTACCTGCTCCGGATTGACGTAACGCGCTTCCAGTTGCAAAGGCTGCTGGTTTTCATAATGCACAATCAGCGAAAAAAACACCGGTGCATTGCGGCTTAACCCTAAAGCTGTAGCGACCACAGCGGGGCAGGGCAGGCTGGTCAGCTGCACCAGTTCAGCTTTATGAAAATGACCACGGCGCTGAATTTCATCGGCAATGTTACGAATTTCCAGCAAAGACGATTGCGACTTAGGCGAAGCGACAAAACTGCCTACGCCCTGAGTGCGATACAGAACTCCTTGTTCGGTCAGTTCCTGCAAAGCACGACGTGCTGTCATGCGGCTGACAGCAAACTGAGTGGCCAGCTCGTTTTCCGATGGAATACGACTATGCTCAGGCCAGGCCGCAGTTTCGACCTGACTTAAAATATAATCTTTGATAGTGGCAAATTTCTTTTGCCCAACACTGTTATCCATGACTGTTTTAACGCCTGAGTTTGCATGCAAAGAAAAATAGCTGAATTTGGTTGTATATACAAGTTGATCGGGTAGAATTAATTTCAGCGCTGAAACATCAGGCCATAAGCCGAGCGGGGAAATGAAATGCAAGTCTTTGATGCAATTTGGATTAATGTCAATTTAGCCACTATGACCGATAATGGTCAGCCTTATGGTGCCATTACTAATGGCGCTTTGGCTGTGAAAGACGGTCGTATTGCCTGGCTGGGGCCAAAAACTGAATTGCCAGCAACCGACTTGCTAGCTACCCCTTTGCACGATGGTAAAGGCCAGTGGTTGTTACCTGGTTTGATCGATTGCCATACTCATTTGGTCTATGCCGGTAGCCGCGCTAATGAGTTTGAAATGCGTTTAAATGGTGCGACCTATCAGCAAATTGCAGAAGCGGGCGGTGGTATTAAATCCACAGTAGCGGCAACCCGTGCCGCCAGCCATGAAGAGTTATTTGTGCTGGGTAAACAGCGCTTAAATGCACTGTTGAGTCAGGGCGTGACCACCGTTGAAATCAAATCAGGTTATGGTTTGGATCTGGAGACAGAACGAAAAATCCTCGAAGTAGCAGCTGAGCTGCACCGCACTCATCCAATAGATATTCAGAAAACCTTTTTAGGCGCTCATGCTTTGCCACTGGACTACGCCGGACGGTCTGATGACTATATGCAACTTGTGGTGGATCAGATGCTGCCGCAACTGCATCAGCAAGGCTTGGTCGATGCAGTAGACGTGTTTTGTGAAGGCATAGGTTTTTCGGTAGCGCAAAGCCGTTTGTTGTTTGAAAAAGCCAAAGCCCTGGGTTTACCGATCAAAGCTCATGCTGAGCAGTTGTCGCATTTAGGTGGTGCCAGTTTAGTTGCCGAATTCAGTGGTTTATCTGCCGATCATATTGAATACCTGCAAGAGCAGGATGTGTTGGCAATGAAAGCAGCAGGTACTGTGGCTGTGCTGTTACCAGGTGCTTTTTACTTTTTACGAGAAACCAAGCTGCCACCTTTTGAGCTGCTGCGCCAGCATCAAGTGCCTATGGCGATTTCTACTGACTTAAACCCCGGCACTTCGCCTTTCTGCAATTTGCCTTTAATGTTGAATATGGCTTGTACTTTGTTCCGTTTTACGCCAGAAGAGGCTATTGCCGGCGTCACCCGGCATGCGGCTGCAGCTTTAGGCATGGCCGACAGAGGCACTTTGGCTGTCGGGCAATTAGCCGATTTTGGTCTTTATCAAATCAGTCAACCTGCAGAACTCTGTTATCAGGTGGGGGTTAGCGCTTTAACTCAGTTAGTAAAAGCAGGGGGTGACATTAATCTTCGTGGACTGAATTAACTCTGCATCTATGGGTTATCTTATCCAGGCTTTTTACCAAAGTTTGACTATTTTGTTCTAAACAATGGCGCTCTTTTGTTTAACGTTGTTTTGCGAACAAAAAAGCGCAGACAAGGGAAGTTAATATCTGACCCGCGTCGTTCATACCTGCCGCCAATCCTGCCGGATGCTGAGCTGGAGCTGCTTCTGCCAGATGTAAATATCGACTTTTTGGAAAGCTGGCCAGCAGATACACAAAATGTTCTGCCTGTTGTACTGAAAGGCCGCAGCTGTTGTAAGCACTGACAGGCATGCCCGTAATAGCGTCAGTGTCTAGTTCTATACCAAAGTCCCGCTGCGAATTTTGTTGTACCCAGAGAGTTAGCAATTCTGGCCATGGCGCTTGCTGACGAACAAAGAGTTGTTGGTAACTTAACAGATCCACACCGGCAGATTTGATCTGCGCTAAAGAGCTTGCCGAGTTCTTCAATTCATGCAAAGCCATAACCAGATAACGATCTAAATAGCCATGAGCCTTGGCATAACTAAAACCATTGCCACTGTGTCGCCCCTCTAACAATCGAAAGTCAGCATGAGGATCGAGGTTAATACAATTCACCTGTTGTTGTTCACTTTTTGATAAAGCAGCGAGTAAAGGTAAACTGTTATTATGGCCACCTCCTATGACTACAGGAGTTAAATCAGCATTAAAAATTGCCAGCAATACAGGTTCTAATTGTTGATCGATTTCTGCACAGAGGGTTCGTAAAGTTGCCAAATCAGCATTTTGGCTTTGCCGTTGTAAGTCTGTGCAGTTAAGCTCACCCAACATCAATATTTCTGAACCGTCTAAAAATTCATTTTGTTGTAAGTTTATAAATTTCCTGACAAAAGCCTGCCAGCCCAGATCCGATCCGCCCTGTCCCAGGTTAGCGCGCGGCCCAATATCCTCAGGCACACCCAAGAGTACAAAAGCGCAGCCCTGCTGTTTTGCCAGAGCTAAAGCTTCAGCTAAAGGTAAAACTGGATCTGGGTAGATCATCACCTGTCCTAAACGTGTTTCACCAGTACGCTGTTGTTGAAAGGCCGCCAAATAGGCGGCCTGATAGCGAATTAGCTTGTCGCTCATCTGCTATTCCAGATCTAAAGGCTCAGGAGACAGAATAATGCCAGTATTGTCGGCATAGAGGTGATCGCCAGGTAAAAAAGTTACGCCACCGAAATTCACTGGTATTTCATGTTCCCCAAAACCCCGATCGTCAGCACCCACAGGAATAGCGTTCACAGCCTGAATACCAATGTCAAAGTCTTCTAATGTATCCACATCACGCACACTACCGTAGCACACTATGCCTTCCCAACCGTTGGTTGCAGCCATCGAAGCTAAGTCTCCATCAATTAAAGCACGGCGGGAAGAGCCACCTCCGTCCACTAACAGTACTTTACCTACGCCAGGTTCAGCTAAGGCTTGGCGAATTAACCCGTTGTCTTCAAAACATTTAATCGTCTGGATTACGCCACCAAAAGAGCGGCGGCCACCGTAGTTGGCGAAAATGGGCTCAACCACATCGATCATGTCGGCGTACAGGTCACATAATTCCGAAGTGTTATATTCCATCTGGTGCTCCAAACTTTAAGTCTTTGATCAAAAACACAGTATACCCGTCTCAACTGAAGCTGCAAGGTCGTTGACAGCTCTCGATCGCCCCAATCACATAGTAACCTATGCTCATGGGGACTCACTCGCCTGTCGCCTCGTTGCAACTGCAGTTGCCTAGGCTAAGAACCCGTCTCAACTGAAGCTGCAAGGTCGTTGACAGCTCTCGAACGCACCAATCACCCCAATCACATAGTAACCTATACTCATGGGGACTCATTCGCCTGAGTATACTCTGAGATTAAGTCAGCTTGCTTTTTTCGGTTCTTTTAATGCTTGATTGTGTCTGTGTATTGCCAGTGCTAAGGTGACTTTGCTACCTTTATTGCACTTGTTTCGTCAGGACCCCACCCTTTGAATTCAGAGCTGTTAGCCCGGACCTTGTTACACCTGACGCAGATAGGGGTTGCGATCACCTTAAGTGCTTTGTTGTGGTACTTTTTCAAAGTATACCAACGACATTATCTAAAATCCTGGGCCATAGCTTTTTGTTGTTTTACAACTTACGCCACCTTTGTGCTAGTTGATGTGTTCTGGCGCCCTGTATTTGCTGCTGTCTGGCTTGGACAGCTGGTTAAATTGTTGTTGATTAGTTTTTGTTATGCCTTTGCTGTTTGGATACTGGTGGGAGTTTTTGAGGCAGTAAAACAGCAGCGGCTAGCCTCCAGAGCCGTAAACCAGTTGTTGTTGCTGGTTACAGGGATTTCATTTTTATCCGTGGTCCCCTTGCTGGTTTTACCGCACTATCAGGACTGGGTTGGTTATTTGCAGCTGTATCTGAGGCTGTTTCTGATTGGAGCAGCTTTGTGCGTGGCCGGATTTTGGCTATGGAGTTTAACTAAACTTATTTTTGCAACTAAAGTGGTTGCCAGCGCGATGCTGGCCTGGGGTCTGTTGTTTCTGATGAGCGCCACTAGTATTTTTTGGCAGAAGTCTGAACTTGAACACTATCAGATCGCTGTTTATCTTAAACACTTGGAATTGTTGATTCAGGTGATTTTAGGATTAGGTCTGATCATCTGGTTACAGGAAGATGAGCGCAGTACCAACAGAGAACTGACTGCTAAAACTCAGTATTTGGATAACCATGATCCGTTAACCTCGGCTTTGAACCGCGATGCACTGTTGCGGGAACTAGATCTGCTACTGCAGGCCAATACCCCTGTTACTCTGCTTATGATTGGTTTGGATAGTTTTAAGGTCGTCAATGAGTCAGTGGGACTAAAACAAGGTGATCGTATTCTACGCGAGGTGAATCGGCGCTTTGAATCGTCAATCGTCAAACCTCGGCTGATCGCCAGAACTGGGGGAGATATTTTCGCACTGGTGTTGGAGGACTGCAGTACAGACAGGCAAAAATTGTTTGCGTTACAGCACCTGGAGCAATTGATTGAAAAGCCTTTTACTACAGAGAGTGGTCTGATCAAACTGACCGCCAGCATTGGTTTAGCTCAGTCGCCACAACATGCTGTGGAAGCCGACCTTTTACTCCAAAAAGCCAATATTGCTTTCCATCACTGCAAAAGTCAGCGGCAACGTTGCACTTTTTATCAGCAGGGCATGGAAGAGGAGTCGGCACGCTTACTTAGCCTAGAAAAAGATCTGTTACTGGCGTTGGAGCAGGATCAATTTGTATTTTATTTTCAACCACAATGGGACTTGCGCGAACAACGCATTGAGGCTTTTGAGGCCTTGGTACGCTGGGAGCATCCGCAGCAAGGTTTACTTATGCCTGGTCAGTTTTTACCTTTGGTGGAGCAGGTGGGGTTAAGTAAAGAGCTGGACTTGTTGCTCTTGGAGAAAGCGGTTTGTACTTTGGCCGAGTGGAAAAAACAAGGTGTTCATATTCCTGTAGCGGTCAATATGTCGCCAGTGCATTTTCAGGCTGACGGGTTAAAAAAACGTATTCAGCAGTTGTTACTGAAGTATCAGGTTTCGCCAGCCGTATTGGAACTGGAGATCACAGAAAACACCGCTATGGGTGACATGGAGAAAGGATACAACTATATCAATGAGTTACAACAAATGGGTATTAGAGTGTCTATTGATGACTTTGGCACTGGGTATTCCTCTTTAGGCTATTTGCGCAAAATGCCAATCGACAAAATCAAGATTGATCGCAGCTTCGTAACAGATATGGCAGCAAATGACTCCGATATGATGATAGTGAAAACTATGATCACTTTAGCTCACGGTTTGGGCAAACGTATTTTAGCTGAAGGGGTAGAAACTGAGACCCAGTTACAGTTGCTTCGAACTTTAGCCTGTGACGCCAT
This sequence comes from Rheinheimera sediminis, assembly GCF_004005375.1. GTDB lineage: Bacteria > Pseudomonadota > Gammaproteobacteria > Enterobacterales > Alteromonadaceae > Pararheinheimera. Next base: position 201,867 of record NZ_RZUF01000004.1, read on the forward strand.
TCAAGGTTATTTATTAGCGAAGCCGCTGCCCGAAGCTGATGCTTTGGCTTTGCTCAATGGTTGTGCTTTGTCCAACTAATTGATTACTTTTTGTCATGTATATGTCACTAAGCCGTTTTAAGCTGGATAAGGTCAAAGTAAAACGACGGGTGACTTATGTGGTTACAAAGGCTCGGATTATGGGATCAGCGCTGCTTTGTTGCACTGTTCAGTAAAAGTGAACGAAAACGTATCCATCAATTTAGCTACTGGTGTTCTAAAACAGGTGATGGCCCTTTCTACTTGCTGTTGGTCGTTTTATTCTTTTTGTTAGAGCTGACTCACGCTGGTGCTTTTACTGAGTTGCTACTTTTGAGTTTGGCCATAGAATTACCCTTGTATCTGGTGTTGAAAAACTCCATTCGCCGTCAGCGGCCTTATCAGCTTATGGCCGGTATGATGCAAGCTCATATCGAAGCTTCAGATAAATTCAGTCTACCCTCTGGCCACACAGCTGCCGCTTTTGTCGTAGCTACAAGCTTGTTATGTTTTTACCCTGATTGGGCCTGGTTCGCCTTCAGTTGGGCTGGGTTAATTGGCTTGTCACGTATACTCTTAGGGGTACATTTTCCTCTGGATATACTGGCAGGCTCATCTTTGGGTGTATCCAGTAGTTTGATAGCGCAGCAAATTTTGAATTAGCGCTGCAATTTCAATTAGTTCATATTTAATTCGACTGAAATACCACTCTTCCAAATTGGCTCTATACTTGACCTGTCACCACTTATGCTGCTTGATTTAGTGAGCAGTGTAACCTTGCCTTGGTTTGCGGAGTAGCTCAGATGGCCGTTTTACGTCAGTTTTCGATACGTCAGCGTTTATTGCTCAATGCAATGACTGTTGCAGTCTCTATGTTAGTGATGTTGGGGTTGTTACTATTTCAAAGTAATCAGCTGAATACTTTATCTCAATTGCGCCTGGAAGTAGAAAGTCTGAAGCCCGCAGTACTGCAATTGCGCCGGGATGAAAAAGACTTTTTGTTACGCTCTGATATTGAGTATCAGCAAAAGTTTAATCAATCTTCAGCTGAGCTCAATAACAAAGTTAAACTGCTGACCGAAGGTCTTATGGATGCAGGTATAGATACTGCTGCATTGCAGTCTTTTAGTAAATTCACTCAGACTTATCAGCAGCTTTTTAATCAACTGGTGCAACTTTCTGTGGAGGTTGGTTTAGATCCTCAATCTGGTTTATATGGTGAGTTCCGTTCAAAAGCCCATGCATTAGGGCAAGCTTTTAAAGACATCAATGATTGGCAATTAACAGCTCTGTTATTGCAACTGCGTCGTGACGAAAAAGATTTTATGCTTCGAAAAGAACTGAAGTACCTAACAGCCTTTAATCAAGGCCTTGCAGGCTTTCGTGCGCAAATTCAGCAAAACATCTCAGACCAGGCCTTAGTATCTGAGCTACAGCAACTGGCCGATGATTATGGAGTGGCCTTCGTAAAGTTGGTGGAAGGTGAAGAAAAAATTGGATTGGCTCATGATCAAGGACTTATGGGGCAAATGCGTTCTGCTATTCATCAAACCGAAGAGAGCCTGTCTTCAATGTCAAAAGAAGCAGAAGCTTCAGTACTGCAAGCGAGCTCATCCAGTGAAACTTTGGCTATCAGCTTGTTTATTATGGTACTGGTTTTGGTGATCGCTCTGGTCCTGATGACGAGCAACAGTATTTTGCTGCCTATACAAAAAGTCTGCGCCACTATAGGTCGGGTGCGCAGAGACAATGATTTCCGCTTAAGGGTAGATGAGGAGGGGCAGGATGAAATGACCACCTTGGCCAAAGACTTTAATCATATGTTGTCTGATGTGCAGGGCTTAGTACGTAACGTGAATCAGGCGCTGGAGATGTTAGATGCTGCGACTCATGAGTTGGCGAAGTCAACTTCTGAAACCAGTAAAGGTATGGCACAGCAGCAAATGGAAAGCGATATGGTGGCAACAGCTGTTACAGAAATGGGGGCTACGGTTGACCAAATAGCGGTTAACACCGAAAACACTGCGGCTAAAGCGCAGGACGCTAATACCAACGCCATGTCAGGTTTAAAAGAAGTGGAGCAAACAGTGAAGCGGATTAATCTGTTGTCTGATGAGTTACAGCAGGCCTCTGTGGTTTTGACTGAGCTTGAGAAAGACAGTGCTACCATAGGCTCAGTGCTTGATGTGATACGAGGAATTGCTGAACAAACCAACTTGTTGGCTCTGAATGCTGCCATCGAAGCGGCAAGAGCAGGTGAGCAAGGCCGCGGTTTTGCAGTGGTAGCAGATGAGGTTCGTAGCCTGGCTCAGCGCACTCAGGAATCAACTGGTCAGATTGAGAAAATTATTTCAGGACTGCAACAACGCACTAAGAACATAGTGGCAGTGATGCAAAATTGTCAGACCCAGGGTAAGGAAAGTGCAAGTCAAGCGGGGTCCACAATAGATTTATTGCGGCAAATCACCAGTGATGTAGCGCTGATCATGGACATGACGACTCAAATTGCCACTGCTATAGAAGAGCAAAGTATAGTTGCTGCAGATGTGAATAAGAACGTAGTGCGTATTCGGGATATTTCTGAAGACTCGCTGAGTATTTCTAAACATAATGCTCAAATCAGTGAAGAGGTCGCCAGTCAGGCCAGTATGTTGCATCAGACAGTGGATAAATTTAAGGCTTAATAAAATGGGTCAGATCACATAAGTTACGCATAACCTGTGTGATCTTACCCCACTTTTAGAGTTGTTTGATGTTTAGCAGTATTTCGCGATTGCTGTTAGCTCGTTTTAATCGCTGCAGATAGTCCTTCCAGAGTTCATCCTGCTCAGTCGCCAGTTTTGCCAGATAAGCCCAGCTATACAAACCTGTTTGATGGCCATCATCAAAAACCAGTTTAACGGCGTATTGGCCCACAGGCACAATCTGGCTGATGGCCACGTCTTTTTTATGACTGACCAATTGAGGTTTGCCATGACCCCTTACTTCGGCTGAAGGTGAAAATACCCGCAAAAATTCAGCGCTAAAACTAAACAGCTGGCCGTCAGAAAAGTTAACGTCCAGTATTTTGCTTAAGCGATGATAATGCAGCACAGACACCTGAGAGGTCTTTGCAGTGGATGCAGGAACAGAAGTCTGTGCTGTCATGCTATTGCCTTTACGAAAGCGTTATAAAATAAAACGGCTTAAGTCTTCGTCCTGCACTAAAGCGTCCAGGTGCGAATCTACATAAGTAGCGTCAATCACTACTTGCTGACCACTGTGATCGGCAGCATCAAAAGACAACTCTTCCAGCAGTTTTTCCATCACTGTATATAAGCGACGGGCACCGATGTTTTCCGTGCGCTCATTTACCTGCCAGGCTGCATTGGCAATACGTTTAATGCCGTCTTCTGCAAAACTGATGTGCACACCTTCGGTCGCCAGCATCGCCACACTTTGTTCGGTCAGCGAAGCTTTAGGTTCTGTCAGAATGCGCTCAAAATCATGAGCAGATAAAGCATCAAGCTCTACCCGTATTGGCAGACGACCTTGCAATTCCGGTACTAAATCTGATGGTTTGGCCATCTGAAAGGCACCTGAAGCGATAAACAGAATATGGTCGGTTTTCACCATGCCGTGTTTAGTGGTCACAGTGCAGCCTTCTATTAATGGCAGTAAATCCCGTTGCACCCCTTCACGTGACACGTCAGGACCGCTGGTTTCGCCGCGTTTACAAATTTTGTCTATTTCATCAATAAAGACGATACCTGTTTGTTCAACCGCTTCCAGAGCTTTCAGTTTCAGCTCTTCTGGATTGACCAGACGAGCGGCTTCCTCTTCCACCAGTTGTTTAAAGGCATCTTTGATTTTCAACTTGCGACTTTTTTTCTTATCTGAACCCAAGTTCTGAAACATAGATTGCAGCTGGGAGGTCATTTCTTCCATACCTGGAGGGGCCATAATCTCCACACCCATCACAGGAGCTGCTAAATCGATTTCAATTTCTTTGTCGTCCAACTGGCCTTCACGTAATTTCTTACGGAAAATTTGCCGGGTGCTGCTATCTGATTCGTTGGTTTCAGCTTTACCCCAGGCATCACGTGCTGGCGGCAACAAAGCGTCGAGAATACGTTCTTCTGCTGCTTCTTCAGCACGGAATTTGTTTTTCGCTACTTCCTGCTCACGGAACATCTTCACTGCACTGTCGGTTAAATCGCGGATAATACTTTCCACTTCTTTACCTACATAACCTACTTCAGTGAATTTAGTGGCTTCTACTTTAATAAAAGGCGCGTTGGCCAATTTGGCCAGACGACGGGCTATTTCTGTTTTACCTACACCAGTCGGGCCTATCATCAGAATGTTTTTTGGCGTGATTTCCTGACGTAACGCCGGGTCCAGCTGCATACGGCGCCATCTGTTGCGCAGTGCAATAGCTACTGCACGTTTGGCATTGGCCTGACCAATAATATGGCGATCCAGTTCGTGGACTATCTCTCTTGGGGTCATATCAGACATTCAAATTACCCTTACAATTCTTCAATGGTCTGGTGATGGTTGGTATAGACACAAATATCACCAGCTATGGTTAAACTTTTTTCTGCAATTTCGCGTGCGCTTAATTCAGTGTTGGCTAAAAGTGCAGTAGCCGCTGCTTGGGCAAAAGGCCCACCGCTGCCTATGGCTATCAGATCATGTTCAGGCTGGATCACATCACCGTTGCCTGTGATGATCAGTGAACAATTGGCGTCAGCCACAGCCAATAAGGCTTCGAGTTTGCGTAGCATACGGTCAGTGCGCCAGTCTTTGGCTAATTCAACGGCAGCGCGCATTAAATGGCCCTGATGCATCTCGAGTTTGGCTTCAAAACGTTCAAATAAGGTAAAAGCGTCGGCTGTGCCGCCAGCAAAACCTGCCAGCACCTTGCCATGATATAAACGGCGAACTTTACGGGCATTGCCCTTCATGACGGTATTACCCAGTGAGACCTGGCCGTCACCTGCAATGGCAACATGGCCGTTGCGGCGTACAGAAACAATAGTGGTCATCAGAAGCCCTTTTGGCTAAGAAAAACAGATAAGCAGAGAGATAAGGGTGAGCATTCAGATTTTCAATGCCCTTTCGATTGAAAGCTGTGGCTTTGAGCCGAAAGGGCTAAAGATTAAAGTGTGGCTATGCGGCAGTCTGCTACTTTTTGTCGTAGCAAACGACTTCTGTCACTTTCAGCCTGGCGTTTGCTGCTGTAAGGCCCTAGCGTAACCCGGTAAAACACACCATTCTTGCCTTCAATACGTCGTACTTCCGAGGGATAACCTGCAAAGGCAACTTTAGCCTTCATTTGTTGAGCCGTGTCGTTGGCACGGTAGGTTCCACAAAACATTAAAAAAGGGCCTTTGGCTTCAAGTTCATCCACTTTGACCTGAATTTCTTTATTTTCCAGCTCTTCAATATACTGGTAAGGCTCTTTCGCAGGCTTAGCTGGCAAATCGTCTTTTTTGGCGGTGAGCACCGGAGTGACTGGATCTGCGACTGGGGTTTTCTGCGATAAATGATATAAAAACCAAATAAAACCAATAACAACAACACCAACGGAGAGCACCAAAGCCCAGGGAAAAGGTTTTACCGTTTTTGTGTTTTTTTTCGGTCTGGGCGCGGCCCGACCTGCTTTGACATAATCTTTTTGTGGCATCTTTACAACTAAGGACTACTGGCCTGATGTCCCGCATTCTACTGCAGTTTTGTTAAAAAGAAATGATTAATTCAGGTCTTGTGGGTCTACGTCCAGCTGCCATTTTACCTTGCGGCTTAAGGACCAGCGGCTGATTTCTGTCAGCACTGAGTCCAGGCTTTGGTGCAATTGTTTCCTGTCTTTGGCAAAAAGCTGAATTTGCCAGCGGTATTTACCGGCTTTACGTTCCATAGGGCAAGCCAGCGGCCCCAGCAACTGCACTTGTTGCCAGTTTTTATAATGGTCAGCCACTTGTTGCAACCATTCTTTGCAAAGCTCCAACTGATGCGCTTCTACTCTGAATAAAGCCAGGAACATAAAAGGTGGCAAAAAGGTTTGTTGCCGTTCTTTTAACGCACTGCGGGCAAAGGAGGCATAACCGTTTTGAATCACATCCTGTAATAGCGCATGACCCGGATAATGGGTTTGCAGTAATACTTTGCCGGGCTGTGAACCACGACCAGCGCGGCCCGACACTTGAGTCAACAGCTGAGCCAATTGTTCAGGGGCGCGAAAATCGTTGCTGTACAAGGCCGAATCGACATCAATAATCACCACTAAACCTACATTGGGGAAGTGATGGCCTTTGGCCAGCATCTGAGTGCCTAAAATCAGCTGAGGCTCACCTTGTAAAATCTGATCCAAAGCCTGCTGCAAACTACCTTTTCGTCTGGTGCTGTCTCTGTCCAGCCGGGTGACTCTGTGTGCCGGAAACAGCTGTTGCAGCTGTTCTTCCAGCTGTTCTGTGCCCTGGCCCACAGGTGCCAGTTGAGTGCTGCCACAACCGCCACATTGATGTGGTACGCCTTTAGTCGCACCACAATGGTGGCACACCAACTGACGGCTTTGTTTATGAAAGGTAGTAAAAGCGCTGCATCTGTGGCATTCGGTCATCCAGCCGCATTCATGGCAAATAAGAGCTGGCGCAAAACCACGGCGATTTAAAAACAGCAGCACCTGCTGGCCCAGTTTTAAATGTTGTTCAATGCGCTGCCTGGTTAAACCTGCCATGCCGTGCAGCATTTGCTGCTGTTTTAAATCGACCAGTTCTACACTGGGCATCAGTTGACCCGCGGCGCGGTCGGGCAATTCCAGATGAGCAAAGCGGCCTTGCTGTACATTGGCCAGGCTCTCTAAGCTCGGTGTTGCTGAGCCCAATAAAATAGGGCAACACTGAATAGAAGCACGTTTAATAGCTAAATCGCGGGCGTGATAACGAAAGCCGTCCTGCTGTTTAAAGGAGCTATCGTGTTCTTCATCAATGATTAATAGATCAAGCTTTAAAAAAGGCAAAAACAAAGCAGAGCGGGTGCCTATCACTATAGCTAAATCACCGGTTTGGCAGCGTTGCCAGACGGTAAACCTCTCCAGGTCTGTCATATTGGAATGCCAGACCCCAACAGGCACAGCAAAACGTTGTTCAAAACGGGCTAAAGTTTGCGGCGTTAAACCAATTTCCGGTACCAACACCAGCACCTGGCCACCTGCTTTAACCACAGGGCTGATGGCCTGTAAATAGACTTCGGTTTTGCCTGAACCTGTCACCCCTTCCAATAGAAAACAGCTGAAACTGCCCAAGGCTTGTTGCACAGCTGTTACGGCCAGAGCTTGCGCCGGATTTAAAGGTAAGGACTTTTGTTGTTCAGCAGCGGTTTGATAAGGACCATACAAGAGTGGCGTAACCAGAGCCCAGCCCTGGTCAATAAAATACTGCAGTTCTTTGCGCTGAAAATGCTCAAGCAACTGGCTTTCGGTTTGAGGCTGTTGCAACTGCTGCCACAAGGCCAGCCGTTTTTTTGCTGCTTTAAACTGCTCTGCAGTTAAATGCTGACCCGCTTCTGTCAGCTGATAGCTGTGGCCTTTAACAGGATCGGCATTTTTTCCGTCGCGTAATAAAGCGGGCAGGGCGCTGGTCAGTACATCGCCTAAAGGATGATGATAATAATCGGCGGCAAAACTTAATAACTGGCGAATAGGGGCAGCTAATACCGGAGTTTGATCCAATACTTGGGTCACAGCTTTCAATTGAGTTGCGTCATAGCTGTCGCTGGGGTTTAGTTGCCAGACAATACCTATCAGCTCGCGTTTGCCAAAAGGCACCAAAACACGACAACCTGGCTGCACTTCTGAGTCACACAGGTAATCAAAATGCACCCGAAGAGGAATAGGCAAGGCAACCCGAATCACTATCACTGCTAAATTCCACCTGTTTTATCAAGCAATTAGTGTAAAGCGCTAACATAGACAAAGCCATTAAAAATAAATTAGCCAATTTGTTGAAACTTTAAGCCTTAGCAATTAAACTACGCGCCCTAATTTAACTGAAATTGCGTATGGTGTCTGACAACAGTTGATCAGATAGCGATACGGCCTAACGAGGTAACCCATGAAACCAAGTATCCACCCGGATTACAAAGAAATCACTGCAACTTGTACTTGCGGTAACTCTTTCAAAACTCACTCTACACTGTGCAAAGACATCCACTTGGACGTTTGCTCAGCTTGCCACCCATTCTATACTGGCAAGCAAAAAGTGTTAGACGTAGGCGGCCGTGTTGACCGCTTCAAAAAACGTTTCGCAGTACTGGGCGCCAAGTAATTTCAGGCATCAGTCAAAAAAGGCACCTAGGGTGCCTTTTTTACATTTTGCTGTCCTGCAAAATGCCCTCCGGGCCAGCTAAAGCTGTTAAAAATCGTTCCAGACGATTTTTTATTGCCTGAAATTCAAGACGGGCGGGGATAAACCCCGCCCCTAGGGTTGATTATGGATTATCTTGTAGGGGCGACCTTTATGGTCGCCCGTGAAGATGTCAGATCATATCGCCATTTCTGGAGGATTTATCCCGGTCTATGGATGGGGATACACCTTATCTCTATAGGCTTTGAATTCAAGACGGGCGGGGATAAACCCCGCCCCTACGGTTGATTATGGATTGTATTGTAGCGGCGACCTTTATGGTCGCCCGTGAGGACGTCAGATCATATCGCCATTTCTGGAGGATTTATCCCGGTCTATGGATGGGGATACACCTTATCTCTATCGATTTTGAATTCGGGACGGGCGGGGATAAAACCCGCCCCTACGGTTGATTATGGATTGTATTGTAGCGGCGACCTTTATGGGCGCCCGTGAGGACGTCAGATCATATCGCCATTTCTGGAGGATTTATCCCGGTCTATGGATGGGGATACACCTTATCTCTGTAGGTTTTGACGTCAAGACGGGCGGGGATAAAACCCGCCCATACGGTTGATTATGGATTGTATTGTAGCGGCGACCTTTATGGTCGCCCGTTTTTAGCACTCTGCCACGCGGGTAACAAATCAATGNTTTTAGCACTCTGCCACGCGGGTAACAAATCAATGCTTTCATAATACGACCCATAACTATATATTAAACATATAGTTAACTTATGGCTGTGGTTATGAACGGTACTTTCTTTTTTGGCGAGTGGCAAGTAGACCCTAGTGCCAACACGCTCAGGCTTGGCAAACAGCTGATCCAGCTTGAACCTAAAGCTATGGATGTACTGGTTTTACTGTGCCAAAAAGCCGGAGAAGTACTAAGCAGCGACGAGATTGTAAGCCTGTGCTGGCCTCAAACCGAAGTGGGCGATAACCCACTGCATAAAATTATCACCCAAATTCGTAAAGCCCTGGGCGACAGCGCCACTGCCTCTACTTATATTGAAACCATACGTAAACGCGGTTACCGCACCCTGGCTCAGGTGACTTTTCCGCTGGGGCAGGAAGAAAGCGCGACACCACAAAGCTGGCAGGGCGGTTCGCCTTTTCCCGGTTTACAGGCTTACGACGCCCGTTATGCCAAAGTATTTTTTGGCCGTGGCAGCCAAATTGAAACCTTGCTGGAACGTATAGCGCAGCAAGTACAATACGGCAGAGCTTTTTGTTTGGTGTTAGGCCCAAGCGGCAGTGGTAAATCTTCCTTAATCAATGCTGGTGTGATGCCAAATCTGATGCAAAACAGCGGCTATAACGGCGTTAAGGTAGAGTCGTACAGCAGTCTGGATTTAGCCGATCTAACCCCAGGCCAATTATTAATGCAGCTTGCCAGTGCTTTGCTCGACTGGGACCTGGCAGACCAGCCTGTATTTGACGGCTGCAGTGCCGAACAATTGGCAGATAAACTACAACATCAAATGGACTGGGTGCTGCAAAGCTGCAAAAAGGCGCTGCAACACCAAAGTGAAAGCAAATCCCGTTTTGCCATTTTTATCGACCGGCTTGAAGTGCTGTTATCCTCGCCGCTATTTAGCGAAGAAGAAAGGCTGCTGTTTATCGACCGGATGGAACAACTGGCCACATCCGGTTTAGTGCTGGTATTAAGTGCCTGTCGTAACGAGTTTTATCCTTTATTAGTTACCTATCCCAGTTTAATGGCAGGCAAAGCCCGTGGCGCGCATTTTGACTTAGCACCACCAAGCCGAGCCGATTTATTGCAAATGATCCGCTTACCGGCCATAGCCGCCAATTTAAGTTGGGACTTAGACCCAAATACCGCAGTGCCTCTGGATGAGCTGCTATGCAGTGAAGCGGCCAGCAACCCCGATGCTTTACCTATGCTGCAATACACTTTGCAGGAATTGTATTTACAGCGCAGCGACAGCAATCAGCTACTGTTTTCTGTCTATAAAAACTTAGGCGGTATTGAAGGCGCTATAGGTAAAAATGCCGAGCAGGCCATAGCCATGTTAAGCGCAGCAGAAAAAGACAGCTTACCCAGGGTGCTCTCTTTACTGGTGACGTTACGCGAAGACGAACAGTCCATCACCAGCCGTACAGCACTCTGGCAACAATTACACAATGAGGCTGAGCGTACTTTGGTACAAGCCATGGTGGAACATCGTTTATTTGTCTCCCACCTGCACAATGCCGTACCTTGTTTTAGCATAGCGCACGAAGCTTTATTAAGGCGCTGGCCACGCGCCACCAACTGGATAGCAGAACACCATCAAAGTTTAAGTGTAAAAAGCCGCGTGCAGCATTTAACCAAACGCTGGCTGGCCGAAGATAAACACAGCGCCTATTTATTGGCCGACGGCAAACCTTTAGCCGAAGCCCAGCAACTGGCGCACAATGGCTTTTTTACGCTGGATGCCAACGAACAAGCTTTTATTTTGGCCTCAGGCAAAAGATCCAAATTAGTACGCACCAGCAGACGCTTAACTTTTGCCTTACTCTGTGTGCTGACTTTCACTGCAGTATTAATGAGTTTCCGAAGTTTTGAAGCCGAACAACAAGCGCAGCAAAAACGTTTAGCAGCCGAAAGTTTATTAGGTTTTATGGTGGGTGATTTTGCCGATAAATTACGCAGCATAGGCCGGATGGATTTACTCGATGGTATCAGCAATAAAGCGCTGGAGTATTTCAGCGACTTTTCTGATGCAGAAAAAGATCACTACCTAAGCACCCAAGCCCGTTTACAACATGGCCAAACGCTGGAAGCTATGGGCGAAGTGGCCTATTCACGTAACAAAATTGATGAAGCCAAAACCGCCTTATTAGCAGCCAGAGATAAGCTAGCGCCAGTACTTGCTGAGCAACCGGATAATTTAGAACTGTTAAAAACCTTAGGTGCCAATGCCTTTTGGTTAGGGCAAATTCAGTACGATGCCAAAAACTGGCTGGGCGTTAAACCAGAATTTGAGCTGTATTACAGCTATAGCCAGGCTATGTACAAAATAGCGCCCGACAGCGTAGATGCCTTAATGGAGTTATCCTACGCCACCAATTCATTGGGCTCTTTGGCGATGAAATTGCAAGAGTTTGAGCAAGCCACAGCTTTTTTTGATGAGTCGCTTAATCTTAAATTATTGGCAAAAGCTAAAGACCCAAGCAATACCGCTTTAATTGCAGACATAGCCGATACTCGTTCCTGGTTAGCCAGTGCGGCTTTAGCTAAAGGGGATGTTCATAAAGCTATAGCTGTGCATCTACAAATACAGGCTGAATTTGAACGTCTGAATAGTAAGGTCCGAGTAGATGCTTACATGCTTGAAAAAGTATTCAGTAGCTACTCGATAATGGCTTCTATCTACTCATACCAAGGAGATACTAGAAAAGCCTTGAATAACGTATATGAAGTGCAAAGTTTATTGAATCAAGCCCTGACGCAAGATCCAGATAACAAAGAATGGCAAGGAGATTTAATTCATCACAAAGTATGGTTAATGGGGTTGAATGCAAGCATACGTGATCCGCGCGTAAACTATACCCCCGAGTTGCTTAAGCAGGAGCTTGAGCAAAAGAAAACTGAATTTGATAGCGAACAGCAATACCAGCGTGTGTATAGCAACTGGTTGGTAGAGTCTGCTCGCTATAATCAGGCAAGAGGCCAGTTTTTGAAAAGCATCGATTTTACGTCTCAAGCTTTAGCTTTTTATCAGGAGTTTTATGCCGCGGAACCTGAAAACCCAAGATTAGCATTGGCTTTAGCTGAAACTGAACTATTGCAGGCAATGAATTACAAAACACAATTGCAGCATGAAAAAAGTCATCGTTCCTGTATTAGGGCAAAAAGTTTACTGGAACCTTTACAGCTAAAAGATAAAAGACCTCACTATATTCAACCTTATGCCAGAGCTTTAAGTTGCCTCAATGAGCTGGAACAACACCCTGAACTGCAACAGCTTTTGCAAAAATCGGCTATCGTACTTACTACTTTTTAATTCTCGTTATTTAACTCAAACCAAGGAAAACTAATGAACGCTACAACTTTAATTCAGGGCCCTGTTATTGAAGTCATGATCACACTGGATGCGAATCAGGAACCTAAAGTCACTTATCTGCAGGATGGCGAAGTTTGTTCTGGCAGTGTAGTGGTGACTTGTGGTGAAGATATTACTTACAGACTGGTCAATTCCACAGGTTATGCTTTTATGGGCGCAGGTTTTTTAACCCCTTATGACAATATTATTGACTCAGTGCAGGTTTCTGCTGATGGCCAGGAACTGATACTGGTGGATGAGGATAATGTACAGGGTACAACTAAGTTTCAGTTAATTTTTACTAATTCAACTAATAGCTTGCTGTTGTTAAGTCCAGACCCACAAGTTATAAACAAAGAGAATGTTCCTCCTAAGTACTAATACCGCCTCTTAGCTAATAATAATTCTTTGTCTAAAAGCCCCAGCTGGGGCTTTTTCTTTCAGTTTTAAAAAGCCACAACTCAAGTTGTCCCCGATTTTCTCTTGTGTATTCGTTGTCCCGCTATTAGTATGGAGTCAGATTTGTCCCCATCTTAACCCTTTCAATTAAAAGGAATTAGCGTGAAAAAAACGACCCTACTTTTTACTGCCTTATTAGTAGCAGCGCCATTTTTAAGCCAGGCCGCCACCCAACAAGAAATTGATCTGGCACTTGCTCCTGTAAAAACCAATGCTGATCTGCAGCAGCTATTAAATTCAGCTTCGCCTTTAGATGCACTGGAACAGCATGTATTTCAGTTTGTCAGCAGTGTGAAGTTTTCGAAAAAAGGCCAGCAAATCAGCTTCGATAAGGAGCTGCTGGAATCTAATTTGTCTGCCACTGAAATTTATAAAATTCTGGCGCTATTTGGCCAACAAAGCAGCATCAGCTAGTATCAAAATGCGATGATTGTCACAGACACCGACAAATTATTATTAACAGGCTCCAGCTTGCCATTTTGTAATGCCGCCGATCCTATAGAAACCAGTGTCACCTTAGATAAAAATAAACAGGCGATATTTGGTTATGCCCAAAGTGGCGTTGTTTGTGACGGTAATGTCGAGCTGACTGAAAATACCACTATTACCTATGTGTTGGTGCAGAGTGAACAATCGCCTAAAGGCTTACGTTTAACAGGCGCTGGTTTTACCAACCCTTTTGACGGTCATATAGAAAAAGTAACGGTAAGTAGCGACGGCCAAAGCATTCAGCTGGAGAACAATATTGAAAACTCCGGTGTCAGCAAATACCAGTTTATCCTCGAGTCAGAAGAAAATGATTTGCTGCTGGTAAGCCCGGATCCGCAGGTCATAAATAAAGGCCAGCAGCCACCTATGTAAGCCAGATAAAGCTGTTGTGTTTGGCGGTAAAAGCCGAAAAGTTGTCTTTATCAGCAAGTGTGAACAGGCTTTTTATTGCTGACACAAGCAACAGAGTTGAATTAAAAGTCCCTCGATGGGGCTTTTTAAGTTTTTAGATAAAAATTATTTTATTTAAAATCAATGCTTTAAATCAGAAGGTTGTCGGAAGGTTTGTTTTTTCCATAAGTTCTAAAGTCATGCTCAGTAAACGCATCAATTGCGTCGGTACCAGGGCTTATGGAGCACAGACCTATGACACGTTCAGCACAAGCTAAAAGATTATATTTAACCTCAGCAGCAGTAAGTGAAGCAAGTGGCAGCCCAGTTGAGCTAAGCCCTTCGCTTAATAACCACAAGGATGTAAGCAGCATAGATTTTTCTGGCTCTGGTGGTTATGCCGTGCCTCACCTTGAGTCTTTACCTGCCCTGATTGAGTATTTGTCTGAAGCTGTGTTAGTGGTCAATGCCAGTGGCAAGATTGTGTGCATTAACAGCAAAGCAGCACAGTTTTTGGGCCATACCCAGGGTGCATTACGTGGTCATTGCTGGCCGGATTTTTTAGTTAAACGTTATCAGCAGCATTACCACAACCTGGTCGATATGGGCCGTCGTGGTCTGTTGTCGGCGCAGCAGAATCCGGCTGAAATGGCCATTATTTGTGCCAATGGTGATATCAAAGATATTGAGTTGTCCTTGTCTTATTTACCTTCAGACGACCCGCTGTTGGTGGTAATGATACGCGATTTATCCAGTTACAAAGCTGAATTTTACAAATTGCACATGCTTGCCAGCACAGATCCACTGACGGCTTTGGCCAACAGACGTCACTTTGATGAACGATTGCAGCACTATTGGGAAGAGTGCAATAGAAATCAAAGCCCTGTCAGTGTGCTGATCATAGATGTTGATTACTTTAAACAATTTAACGATCAGTACGGCCATCTGCAGGGTGACGAATGTTTACGCCGTATAGCCGCTGCTATTTCATTGGCTGTGCCTCGTGGCCAGGGTTTAGCGGCCCGTTATGGCGGCGAAGAGTTTGCGCTGATTCTGCCTTACCACGACGAAGCTATGGCCAAAGCCGTGGCGGTTAAAGTGCAGCATTACATCAGCCAGCTAAAGTTCTCTGAACAAGGTTTGTCAGATGATATTTCTGTGACCGTCAGCCAGGGCATTGCCAGTGAAATCAACGGCCAGTTCCGCACCCCATTTGCGATGTTATGTGCGGCCGATACGGCTTTGTATCGCGCTAAGGCAGAAGGAAGGAATTGTATTAGCACTTGTTGCTGATTGCCCTAACGTTGTAGGGGCGGGGTTTATCCCCGCCCGTTAGATGTGCAATCACAGGCGTTGGTGTCTGGAATTGCTGGTGCGTTGCGGACGACCCTAAAGGTCGCCCCTTATATGGACTCCCCTGA
>NZ_RZUF01000040.1 GCF_004005375.1 Rheinheimera sediminis
ATTGACACCGAGAGGCTAATGGGTGACCCCACGGTTTAAAGCTTACGAACCCAGATATTGCGGAAACTGACACTGTCACCGTGATCTTGTAATTTCAGTGGTAAGCAGCCGTGTGCTTTGACTTGCGGCGGCCCTATCCATTCAGTGGTACCGGCAATTTCAGTATGGTTTTGCAGCAATACACCATTGTGCAGCACTGTGACATAACCAGGCGATAAACGCTTTTCACCATCAAAACGTGGGGCTTTGTAGATAATGTCGTATTCCTGCCATTCACCTGACGGACGGGTTGCGTTCGCCAGCGGAATAGTTTGTTTATACACAGCACCAGCCTGACCATTAGGGTAAGTGTCATTCTGGTAGGAATCTAAGATCTGGATTTCGTACATTTCTTGTAAAAAGATACCGCTGTTGTTACGCAGCTGGCCTTCTTTATCCATCCGATCTTTACCTACACGCCACTCCAGATGCAGCTGAATATCGCAAAATGACTCTTTACTGCGAATATCGCCTGTACCAGGTTTGACTGTCAGCACGCCATCTTGCATAGCCCACTGCGCTGCGGCGCCTGTATTTACTGAGGTCCACTGCGACAAATTTTTATCCAGCAGTTGTATCGCATCTGAAGGAGCCTTGCCTGCTGTGGCAGTGACTACAGGAGGAACAGGAGTCCAGACTTCGGTTTTAGTAGCTAACGCATGGCGCTCTGCATCAGTTAATTTGCTAAAGTCTGTGGCGGCCAGAGCAGCAGTGCTTAGTGATAAAGCCACGCTAATCCATACATAATTCATTATAAATACCTTTAAAAAGGCGGAGTGAACCGCCTGTTGAATAAACCAGCCGGCTCAGGTCGCCCAAGCGCGATCGCCCTTTTTATAGGGTAGATTGCCATCATAACGACCTGGTATAGCAACATACCTCAGTACTTCAGTAGCGCCTACTTTCGAGGTAAAAAACACCATCAGAGTCAGCTGCTTAAGCAAGATAAAATAATGAGGTGCCGGGCCAGAAGCTTGTTTGGCTTCCTGATCCAGCTTTGACAGTAATTCATGTTTCTGCGCTGCAGTCAGTTGCATAAAATCTTTACCAAACTGCTTTTTCGCCAGGGCTTTGATGGTTTTTAAGCCTTCAAAAAAGATAGTTTGTTGGGGCAGATCATAACAATCAGCCACCATCACCGCCATCACCGCACCACAGCCCGCATCTTTGGCACCCGGAGTATCGGTTTTTGGCAAAATAGTTTCGGCAATTTCATCCAAAAAGGCGATATCTGGCGCAGTAAAAAGCGCTTTACCCGCGTCTGCTGACTTCAGGTCGGCGGCCCATAAATCGCCGCCCACCATTGCCATGCCAGTAGCAGCAGCAATCATTTTTAAAAGGTCACGTCTGTCCATATTACAGGTCTCCCTTTTTCAATGCGTCTACTGCATAAGCCGCAGCTCGGGCAGTCAACGCCATGTAGGTTAACGACGGGTTCACACAAGAGGCTGACGTCATTGCAGCACCATCTGTGATAAAGACGTTAGGTGCGTCCCACACCTGGTTAAAGCCATTCAGTACTGAGGTTTTTGGGTCACGCCCCATACGAGCTGTGCCCATTTCATGGATACCCTTACCCGGATGACATTCTCCGTTAAAACCCCCGACATTTTTAGCGCCGCCAGCTTCAAGTATGTCGATACCATCCTGCATCATGTCTTTACGCATTTTAATTTCGTTGGCTTTAAGCTCTGCATCCATCGCCAGTACTGGTAAACCCCACTTGTCTTTGACGGTGCGGTCCAGCGAAATTTTATTGCTGTGATCCGGCAAAATTTCACCAAAACCACTCATACCAATAGTCCAGGTGCCAGGTTCAGCCAACGCATTTTTCAAGTCGGCGCCAATGCCAAGCTCACCCACATGACGTTGCCAGCCCTGACGGCTGGCAGCGCCCTGATAACCAAAACCACGTAAATAATCACGTTTATCCCCACCCCAGTTACGGAAGCGTGGAATATAAAAACCTGTAGGACGACGGCCAAAATAGTACTTGTCGTCAAAGCCCTCTATCTCACCAAAAGCACCGGCATTTAAGTGGTGATCCATCACGTTGTGACCCAATTCACCGCTGCTGCTGCCCAAACCACCTTCCCAGATATCAGTGGCTGAATTCATCAGCACCCAAGTCGAGTTAAAGGCTGAAGCGTTCAGGAACACTATTTTGCTGGTGAACTCGTAAGTCTGCATGGTTTCACTGTCCAGCACTTCAACACCACGAGCACGTTTTTTGTCTTTGTCATACAGCACTTGCGTCACAATTGAAAATGGCCGCACAGTTAAATTGCCGGTTTTCATCGCCACAGGCAAAGTAGAAGACTGAGTACTGAAATAAGCACCAAAAGGACAACCTAACCAGCATTTATTGCGATATTGGCAATTGACGCGGTTTTGTTCAGGTTTGGGCTGCGAAATATTGGCAGTGCGGCCACAAATCAGATGACGACTGCCACCAAAAGCTTTTTTCAGCCGCTCTGAGACAGATTGCTCCACCACGTTTAGTGGAAAAGCTGGCAGATATTGGCCATCAGGCAATACATCCAGGCCATCACGATTGCCTGAAATACCAGCAAAACGCTCGACATAGTCATACCATGGCGCAAGATCCTTATAGCGAATAGGCCAATCTACCGCTATACCTTCTTTTAAGTTGGCTTCGAAATCAGCTTCGTTTAAACGGTAACTCTGGCGACCCCAGAGTAAAGAACGCCCCCCCATATGGTAACCACGGAACCAGTCGAAGCGTTTAATCTCAACATAAGGCGATTCATCTTCACGGGCCCACATGCCGTAGGTGCTTTCATTCAGCGTATACTCCCGCTTCAGCACAGGATGCATGTCCTTCATCTTTTCAGTCGCTTTATCGCGGTGCGGATAATCCCAGGCCTCTTTAAAGGCATTGGTGTAGCCTTTGATATGTTCAATATCACGACCACGTTCTAATAATAGAACTTTAAGGCCTTTTTCGGTCAGCTCTTTGGCGGCCCAGCCACCGCTGATGCCGGAACCGACCACTATGGCGTCGTAATGGTTCTGCGCAACTGTCATCTTGTTGTCCCCTGTTGGGCGGGTTTTGTACCAGTCATATCAGGATGACTTTGGCTACATGCCCTGTTTTCATTATATGTGGCAAAGCGGTCAAGCCGCTTTGTCCCGGTTTAAACGTCACAAATACGGATAGCCTGAGCCAATGACTGCGCTCTGCCTTCTTTAGTTTTGGGTGTTGGTACAAATTCCTGCGCCAGGTAGCCGGTAAAACCTATGTCACGGATAGCGCGAGCTATGGCAACGTAGTTCAGCTCCTGCGAGTCATCAATTTCATGGCGGCCTGGCACACCTGCAGTGTGATAGTGGCCAAAATACTGATGGTTATCTTTGATAGTGCGGATAATGTCACCTTCCATAATCTGCATATGGTAGATGTCGTACAACAGCTTAAAGTTTTGTGAGTTCAGGCGTTTACAAAGCTCGATACCCCAGGCTGAACTGTCTGCCAGATAATCAGGGTGGTCTACCTTGCTGTTAAACAGCTCCATTTGCAGTACCACACCACGCTTTTCTGCATGAGGTAAAATTTGCTTTAAACCTGCAACGGCGTTTTGCAATGCCGTTTCTCTGTCCATACCGCGAGCGTTGCCACTAAAACAAATCAGGTTTTTGTAGCCAGCCTCTGCTACCAGATCGATGTGAGCTAAATAGCGTTTAATCAGCTCTGGATGAAACTTAGGTTCAGACCAACCATCGACCAGATTCAGTTCGGCACCATTACACATGGAGCTATCCACGCCATGCTTTTTCAGCACAGGCCAATCTTCAGGCCCAACTAAATCTATCGCAGTGAAACCTAAGGACTTCACCAGCAGACACAGCTCTTCAATGGACAAATCGCCATAAGTCCAACGACTGACCGAATGACGGATATTGCCTTTAAGCGCACCGCCAGATGCCGCAGTTGCAGCACCTGACGCCAACAAAGCTGAGCCCAGTACCGAAGCGCCTATAGCGCCAGCGGCCAGTTGTTTTAACAATTCACGGCGCGCTAATTCAGGCTTCATGGCTGTTTGTCCTCGGTTTGTTGCAGTGGCTCATTCTTGAAAATCAGCGCAAACAGCACCAGCACCACGCCAGCAAAAACTGCAGGGAATAACCAGATAGAACTCCAGTCTGTCGCCTCGGCGCTGCTGTAAGCCTGAGTTATTTGACCAGCGACGCTAAAGCCAATCAACATACCTATACCGTAAGTGGCCAGCGTGATCAGGCCCTGAGCAGCACTACGGATTTTTACGCCTGCTTTGCTGTTGGTATAAATCTGACCAGAGACAAAAAAGAAGTCATAACAAATACCGTGCAGCGCTATACCTATCACCAGTAACCACAAGCCCTGCCCTGCGTCGCCGTAAGCAAACAACACATAACGTAATACCCAGGCAGCCATACCTAATAACAAGGTCCAACGAATGCCAAAACGATTTAAAAACACAGGTAAAGCCAACATAAACAACACTTCAGACACCTGACCTAAAGTCATTTTTCCTGTGGCATTTTCAACGCCTATTCCGGTTAGGAAAGGGTTGGCATTTTGATAATAAAACGCCAGTGGAATACAAATCAGCACTGAAGCTAAAAAGAACAAAGCGAAGTTACGATCTTTTAACAGAGCCAGTGCGTCTAAACCCAACAGCTCGCCCAGTTTCAGCTGCTGACCACGACCTGCAGGAGGAGTTGCAGGCAAAGTAAAGCTGTACAGACCTAAAGCTAGCGAAGCTACAGCACACATCAGGAAGGTATTTTTCAGCGCGCCCTCTGCTATCGCCTGCTGAGCATCCCAGCCAAAGGCATAACTGATGACTAAACCTGCAGCTATCCAGCCGATAGTGCCCCAAACGCGGATTTGACCAAACTCCAGTTCAGGTTGTTTTAACTGACCAAAAGACACTGAGTTCACCAGCGCCAGCGTTGGCATATAAGCCAGCATGTAGCCTAACACCAGTGGATAAAAGGTTGTGAAATCAGAGGCCTGATACATAAAGTACA
The DNA here is from genome assembly GCF_004005375.1 of Rheinheimera sediminis. Taxonomy (GTDB): domain Bacteria; phylum Pseudomonadota; class Gammaproteobacteria; order Enterobacterales; family Alteromonadaceae; genus Pararheinheimera. The sequence goes on from NZ_RZUF01000040.1 coordinate 5,074, forward strand.
TCAGTACAGCACCAACGATATGCAAAATACCCAATAAGCGCTCAGCGTTAAAAAAGCGGTCAGCAATCAAGCCAACGATAAAGGGCGCAATGATGGCGCCCCAAGACTGAGTGGAAAAAGCCATGCCCGTCTGCGGAGCTGTAGCCTGCAGGTTCTGGCTTAAAAATGTACCCAAAGTGACAAACCAGCCACCCCAGATAAAAAACTGTAAAAACATCATACTGCACAAGCGTATTTTTATGCTGTTCATTCTATTCGTCTTCCCCGTTGATGTTTTACCCTTTATCAATAAAGCTGCAGGCATAGGCTCAGAGCCCTCTACCTGCATCATCATTAATGATTTTGGGTAAATAATGAGTTCTTAATTTTTATTATGCGATTACGGTTTTAACCCTAAGATCCGGCAGTTACGCGCCTCGTCTGTTTTTGCTCCGGCAAAGTCATCAAAAGCTCGGCCAGCCTTTTCAATCAGGTGAGACGCGATAAATGGAGCCCCTTCGCGCGCGCCCTGGCTTGAATCTTTTAAACAACATTCCCATTCCAGCACAGCCCACCCCTTGAAACCGTATTGGGTCAACTTGCTGAAGATGCTCTTAAAATCAACCTGGCCGTCGCCTAAAGAACGGAAACGTCCTGGTCTGTTGACCCAGTCCTGATAGCCGCCATAAACACCGCTGCGGCCATTAGGACGGAACTCAGCATCTTTGACATGAAACATTTTGATTCTGCTGTGGTAACGGTCAATAAAATCCAAATAATCCAGTTGTTGCAGCACAAAGTGGCTTGGGTCAAACAAGATATTGGCTCGAGGATGGTTGTTGGTCGCAGCTAAAAACAGCTCAAAGGTTGCGCCATCATGTAAATCCTCGCCTGGATGGATTTCGTAGCAAAGATCAACACCAGCTTCGTCAAAAGCATCAAGAATAGGCATCCAGCGTTTAGCTAATTCAGCAAAACCCTGCTCCACTAAACCTGCAGGCCTTTGTGGCCATGGGTAGACTAAATGCCACAACAAAGCACCGGAAAAGGTCACATGGGCTGTTAAGCCCAGATTCTGGCTGGCTTTAGCTGCCAGTTTTAATTGCTTGATAGCCCACTCTGTGCGTTCTGCAGGTTTACCCCGCAGCGCTTCAGGTGCGAAGTTATCAAACAACTCGTCGTAAGCCGGATGCACAGCCACTAACTGGCCTTGCAGGTGCGTCGAAAGTTCGGTGATTTCCACACCTGCAGCGCGGCACTTGGCCTGGATCTCATCACAATAGGCCTGACTGGTCGATGCTAATTCCAGGTCAAAAAATGCCGGATTATTGGTCGGAACCTGAATGCCCTTGTAGCCCAGGTCCGCAGCCCACTTCGCCATACTGACCACATGGTTAAAAGGCGCTTCGTCGCCCATAAACTGAGCCAGGAATATGGCTGGCCCTTGAATCTTATTCATCTGTAGTCCTTGAGCCAGCACCCTGGCTAATCAAAAAATTGAACACTCGCGTCTTAATCAATGGCAGATACAGCAAGCCATTTTTCATTACTGTGCTGACTGCGGCTGACAGTTTCAATAAAGGCCATGCCCCGCATACCGGCTTTGATGCCCGGCACACCAGTTGGAGTGCCTTTTTCACCAGCCCGGATAGCAGCAGCAAAATCACGGTATAAATTGCCCATAGCTTCTAGATAGCCCTCTGGGTGACCGGCTGGCAAACGACAACGACGGGACGCTTCAGCCCCCAAACCAGCCTGGCCTGCACCAGCACGCAACACTTTCACCGGAGCACCATGAGGTTTTACCAGCAGAGTATTAGGTTCCATCTGGTGCCACTCCAATCCGCCTTTATCACCATAAATACGGATTTTCAGCGCATTTTCTTCACCGGCACAAATTTGGCTAGCCATTAAAACTCCGCTGGCACCAGCGTCAGTGCGGAACAAAGCGGCGCCGTCATCATCAAGGCGGCGGCCTGGCACATGGCTTTTGAGTTCGGCACAAAGTTCAGTAATACGCTGGCCGCTGATAAATTCAGCCATACCAAAAGCATGAGTACCGATATCGGCCATACAGCCACTGGCGCCAGCCTGAGCTGGATCAGTGCGCCAGCTGGCTTGTTTGTTTCGGCTGCTTTCTAAATCTTCAGTCAGCCAGCCTTGAGGGTATTCAACAAAAATTTTGCGGATAGTGCCCAAAGTGCCGTTTTGCACCAGCTCTTTGGCTTGCCATACCATGGGGTAACCAAGATAAGTGTGAGCCAAGCCATACAAGGAATTACTGGCGATCAGCTCTACCGCCAGTTGCTGAGTTTCAGCTAAAGTCACGCCAGCAGGTTTTTCACAAAACACATGAAAACCTGCAGCTATAGCAGCGCGGCTGATAGGGACATGCAGTTGATTGGGTGTCACTATCACTAAAAGCTGCATGCGCTGGTCTTCAGGCAACTTAGCCTCTTGTTGCAATAACTGCTGCCAGCTGCTGTATAGACGAGCAGGATCCAGACATAAGTCTGCACCAGTACGTTGATTGTTTGCAGCATCGCGGCTAAAAGCGCCACAGACCAATTCAATCTGGCCATCCAGAGCCGCTGCATGACGATGCACAGCGCCAATAAAAGCCCCCTCACCGCCGCCAACCATACCCATTCGGATTTTTTGCTTACCTGGAGTGTTCATGTTTTTCCTTGTAGTAGACAGCCTGCTTGACCAGTAAGACTGTAGAACAAAAATGAAAGCGCTCAAAAATGTAACGGATTACATTTTGTGTCGTCAATAGAAAATCCGCTGTTTGTCGCAAATCTTGCACTTAAATTCAACAAAACCAAAAAACCCTCGCACCAGCTAAGAGCATTTGCACTAATTAAGCCAAGAGTCTTTGCTAAAACCGTCTTCACTTTTGCAACAAAGTGCTTTATAAATGATATCGGTTACATGTGGCATTTATCAAAAATAGCTTACGAGAGCTGGGTTGGTTAAACAGATGCACAGTGTTGAATATCCAGATAAAATCGAGAGCAAAACCACAAGATGAAAAGTATTCATGTCCACTATTCGTGATGTAGCGCAACAAGCCGGTGTTTCTGTAGCCACAGTATCCAGGGCTTTACAACAACCTGATCTGGTGTCATTAAAAACCCGGACTAAAGTACTGACTGCTGTCAAGCAACTTGGCTATAAACCCAATATGATGGCCGTAAAATTCCGCTCTGGTAAAACCAGAAACCTTGTCGTACTTGTACCTACTGTAGCTAACGTCTTTTTCGCGCGGGTGATCAGCGGCATGCAACAAGCGGCTCATGACAAAGGCTACTCGTTACTTTTGTGCAATACCCTGGCTGATGAAGAGATGGAACAAAGCTATGCCCGTATGGTGCATACCTCACAAGCAGACGGTTTAATTCAACTGCGGGCTCATAATCCTTTTGCCCAACTGGAAATGAAACCAGGCACAGTATTGCCTATGGTCAATGCCTGCGAGGTGCTGGATCGGATTGCATGTCCCACAGTGCTATTGGACAACAGAGCTGCAGCCTGCGCCATGACAGAACATTTACTGCAGCTTGGGCATAAACGCATAGCAATGATTAAAGGCCCCGCTCGCAGTCCCCTGACACGTGACAGAGTGGCAGGTTACCGTGACGCTCTTGAAGCAGCAGGCGTTGTTTTTGATGAAAGTCTGCTGTATCCGGGCGATTTTACTCTGCAATCCGGGCATAAAGCCGCCATCGAGTTATTGGCTTTGCCACAAGCCCCAACAGCGCTGTTTTGTGAAAACGACGAAATGGCGATAGGAGCCATTCAAGGCATTAAACAAAAGGGCTTTTCTGTGCCAGGCGATATATCTGTAGCTGGTTTCGATGATATTTCTTTTGCCGCCTTCGCCGATCCACCGCTGACCACTATAGCTCAGCCCGCTGAAGAATTTGGCAGTACAGCGGTCAGCTTGTTAATAGATTTAATCGAAGGTCGTTTGGGTAAAGCACCTAAAGTCATTTTACCTTTTGACCTTATTCAACGTGCCAGCACAGGTCCTGCTCCGGCAGGGTTCAGCTGACCTTATCTAACCGGCTGGCTTACGCCACCAGAGCAGGAGTTACACATGCCATACGACCATTCAATGTTCAAACAAAAGCCAGAACTGCTGGATCAGCAAAGACGGAAATTTCTGAAACTCAGTGCATTGAGCGTGGCAGGTTTTGGCCTGGCCTCGTTGCCGCTCTCAGCAGAAACAAAAGTTGCAACTGCGCCAGCCAAAGTAGTACCCGGCTTGCAGCTTTATACACTGCGCGATTTGATGTCACAAAGTGTGGCCGACACCTTAAAACTGGTGGCAGGTGTGGGTTATACCCAGCTCGAGTTTGCCGGGCATTTTGATCAAACACCCAAGCAAATAAAACACATCATGGACAATGAAGGCCTGACCGCGCCATCAGGCCATGTGCCTTTAGAAGTAATGCAGCAAAATCTTGATTTGGTGATAGAACAAGCCCAGGTGATGGGCCACAAATTTATAGTATTGCCTTACCTGACAGATGAACAACGTAAAACTTTAGATCAATACAAAGCCTTAGCCGCTTTTCTGAATAAAGCAGGTGAACGTATTCAGGCCGCAGGTATGCAGCTGACTTACCACAATCACGATTTTGAATTCTTCAAACTGTCCGGCGAGGTGCCCTACGATGTATTGCTCAATGAGACAGACGCCAAGCTGGTGCAAATGGAGCTGGATTTGTACTGGGTGGTTAAAGCTGGCCTGGACCCGCTGGATTTATTCGCCAGACAACCAGGCCGTTTCCCGCTCTGGCATGTAAAAGACATGGACAAAGCTGGTGGCTTTGCAGATGTCGGCAAAGGTGTCATTGATTTCAAACCTATTTTTGCCAAGGCACAAGCTGCTGGTTTGCGCCACGCTTTTGTAGAGCGTGATCAAACCGACAACAGAGTAGAAACCATTCGCCAAGGCTTTAGTGCTTTAAGCATGTTATTAAGCTAAGTAACCTGATGAACTCGGGATAAGCAGTGCCACTGAATAGACATCTTTTAGCGCCTCTCTGCGTTGCTCCGTCTAGCCATAGCTTGCTATGGCTAAACGGAGCGCCTTGAGATCAACAAAAATCTGTGTATTCAGTCAGCAAAGACTTTGGTTGTTTAACGTAACAATGTTATTTCGTTGATTTAATTCATTACATCGAAAAAAGTCGACACTCATTATCCCTAGGTCAGGTTAAGCATTCACTGCTGTTAAAATAACCGGGTTTTTAACCCGATTATTTTTTANTAGGTCAGGTTAAGCATTCACTGCTGTTAAAATAACCGGGTTTTTAACCCGATTATTTTTTATCTGCTTCATCTTTTTTACCGCCACAGCCATTTAAAAGTTGATTATTTTCTGGACAGACTTGACATCCGCTAAATTCAGAAGTAAAACGATTAAGAGGTGAATTAGAAAAGTTCACCTGATGATTAAAAAAAGCAACTCCATAGCAAGACACTGCTGTCAGTTGCTTTTTTATAAAGACAAAACTTAATCGATTAAGATTGTTAGCCATCTGGTCATCAAACATGCATGACAAAGGCAGAACAAAGCTCAATGATTAATGCAGAAATCACTACTACACTAGTACAGATAATAAAAAACACTTTGATGCACCATAAGTTGACAACAGGATAATTCGATATGAAAAGACAGATATTTAAACCAGCCTTGTTATCTTTAGCCGTTTCCTCAGCGCTCTGCTCTGGCCACCTGCTTGCTCAAGAAACAGACAAAGCAGCGGACAAAGTAGAGATCATTGAAGTCAAAGGTATTCGTGGCTCATTAATCCGTGCTCAAGCGGAGAAAATGGGTAACTCTTCGATTGTAGAATCCATCTCAGCTGAAGATATAGGCAAGTTACCTGACTCTTCTATTGCAGAATCTTTATCTCGCTTGCCTGGTTTATCCGGTGAGCGTGTTGGTGGCCGCACCTCTGGTATTTCTGTACGTGGTTTCAAAGAAGACTTCACAGGTACTTCTCTGAACGGCCGTGAGCTGATAGGTATAGGTGACAACCGCGGTGTGGAATACGATTTATACCCATCAGAAATCATGACAGGTGCAACAATTTTTAAAACCACTGATGCCACCCTTATGGTACAAGGCATTGGCGGTACAGTTGATTTGCGCACAGTGCGCCCTCTGCAGGCTAAAGAAACACTGACAGTGAACGCGACTTATGAAGCCAATCAAAGCGACTCAGACAACCCTGAGTTCGACAACAAAGGCAAACGTATTGCCTTGTCCTTTGTCGAAAAATTTGCTGACGACACCATAGGTCTTGCTATTGCTGCAGCGACTACAGAATCTCCTAACAACCAACGTAAATATGGTGTTTGGGGTTACAGTGAAAATGACGCTGGGCAGATACTGCCAACTGGTTTGGATACACAATCCATCAGCACCGAGTTAGAGCGCGATACCATTTCTGCCGTATTGCAATTCCGTCCTACCGATAAATTGGATATTACTCTGGATGCCCTGGATATCGACTATTCTGACTCTGGCGTATTACGTGGTTTTATCGAGCCCTTCTCATCCGCTAATGTCACTGGTTCTGGTGCAAACTCAACCGGAACTCAGGTCAATGCAAACCCGGTTCTGCGCACAGACCCACTACAAAAAGACGGCGAGTTGCAAGTATTTGGTCTGAATCTGGAGTATCAACTGAACGACAATTGGTCTGTTGAATTTGATGCAGCCTCAAGCGAATCAGACAAACGCGATTCCCGCGGCGAGTCCTATGCAGGTTTAGCTCGTTCCGGCGCATTGAACTCGTCGCAATTAGGTAGTCGCGACTTTGTAATGACACCAGATGGTATTTTCTTTACTGGCTCTACCGGCTTAGGCGCTTTTGCCGATCCTAACTTACTGCAGCTGACAGGCCCACAAGTCTGGGGTGGCGGTATGGCAAACCTTGCAGATCAATTCACTACTGGTGTGTTACAAGCCAATGGCGACCCTTACAGCTACTTCAATGCTCAGGATGGTTTCCTGAACTATGCCGACTTTACCGAAGAACTAAAAACCTATCGCTTTGAAACCGTTGGCATCATCGAAGATTTTTACATCAACAAAGTGACATTTGGTGTTAATTACAGCGATCGCTACAAAGACAAAGAAAACAAAGGCTTTTTCGCCACAGCGGAATCTTATCCGTTCTCAAGCTCTATTCCGTCCGCTTATGTATATGGTTTGGCCGATTTAAGCTGGGCAGGCTTTGGTCAGGTCGTGGCTTATGACGGTTTTGCGCCTTACAGAGACGGAACATACACATTAAATGACGCTGGTTTACTGGAACCCGATCGTTTAGGTGATACCTATGATGTTGATGAAGAAGTAACAACCTTGTATTTCAAAGGCGACTTTGAAAATGAAATTGGCGGTATTCCATATACAGGTAATATTGGCTTGCAATATGTTAAAACCGACCAATCCTCAAGCGGCTACATCGGTGTAGTCGGCGCTAACTTCGCCGTCTGCGACGCTAATAATGACAAAGTAATTGACAGCAATTGTGAGGTGACTCAGGGAGCAAGCTACAATCATGTGTTACCCAGCTTAAATATCAGCTTTGAAGTGGGTGACAATAAGTATGTTCGTGCTGCAGCTAATAAAACCATTAGCCGGGCCCGCATTGACCAAATGAAAGCCTCTGGTTTTGTCAAGTTCGACCAAAACATTGATTTGATTACTATCCCTAATAGCATGGCAGACGTTGAAAAGTACGGTACTCCCTGGTCCAAGTTCGCTGGTAACCCACTGCTAAAACCGCTGGAATCCAACAACTTTGACCTGTCACTGGAAAACTACTTTGAAACTGATGGCTATTTATCTCTGGCTTTCTTCTACAAGGATTTAGTGAACTGGACCCGTGATGGAAATAGCTTAATCAACTTCCGTAATGATGAAAGCAATGCCGGAGCCGACTACTTTATTCCTGGTTTCCACGACCGTATTATCGACCAGGACGGTACCTATGGTCCTGCCGATATCGCTTACTCAGCAGGTGATTTAGTCACACCACCAGATTATGGCTACTATTCATTTTTTGAAGATGGCCTGAAAGGTAAAGTCAGAGGTTTAGAATTCACAGCGAATACACCTCTGAGTATGCTGCACGATAGCCTGGAAGGTTTTGGTTTAGCGGCCTCGGCCACTATCATTGATGCCGAGCTGGAAGATGGTAGCCGTATCCCAGGTCAATCCGACCGTGTCTATTCTTTAACCGCCTACTATGAAATGGCAGGTTTTGAGTTCAGGGTTGCTGCGACAGACCGCTCTGATTTCAGCACATACCAGCGCGGTGGTTCCAATAAAATTGAAACCGCCTCCCGTAATGGTGTTCGTTTGGTGGATGCACAAATCAGCTATGACTTCACCCAAAGTCCATTCGATATGCTCGAAGGCCTGCGAGTGTCCTTACAAGGCACTAACCTGACCGACGTTGATGAAGAAACAGTAGATGGTAACGGTATTGTCACCACACGCCGTCAGTTCGGTCCTTCCTATATGCTGAACTTTAACTACTCCTTCTACTAAGAACGGTAGCAAGTCGTCACCTAAGCAAGCCCCTGAACAAACACAGTATTGTCAGGGGCTTTTTTTTAGTGGACTCTGTTGATAAATCCGAATAACAGCACTGAGGAATAACTTATGCAAACTCCAGTAAAAAAACTGGTGATCGCAGGAGGAGGCACAGCAGGCTGGATGGCAGCCGCTTTGCTGAAAAAAGTCTTTGCACACCAGCTTGAGGTAGAGTTGGTCGAATCCGAGGACATTGGCATTATAGGGGTGGGTGAAGCTACTATTCCGCCCATTCAGATTTTTAATCAGTATCTGGGGCTGGACGAAAAAGAATTCCTGCGCGAAACCAACGCGACGATAAAACTTGCGATCAAATTCGAAAACTGGCGGGTAAAAGGCGAAAGTTATTACCATACCTTTGGCGCACCAGGCGCTACATTGGGCGTAGCGAATTTTCAGCATTATTGGCTAAGAGCAAAAGAGCTGGGATTAACTCAATCTTTGTGGGATTTTGACTTAAATTATCTTTGCTGCGAGCAAGGTCTATTCAACAAAATTAAAACCCCTAACCCTGTGTATGACATGCCTTATGCCTATCATTTTGATTCCGCACTTTACGGCAAATACCTGCGAAAACTGGCGGAGCAAGCTGGCGTTGTCCGCACTGAAGGTTTAATTGAGCATGTAAAACAAAACTGCGAAAATGGTTTTGTACAGAGTTTGCTGCTCAAAGATGGACGCGAAGTAACAGGCGATTTATTTATTGACTGTACAGGTTTACGTGGTCTGCTTATTCGTAAAACTTTAGGCCTTGCCTACGAGCGCTGGGATCACTACCTGCCCGCCAATAGCGCTTTGGCTGTACCTACTGAACGTTTTGAACAAACCCTGCCTTACACCCGCAGCATAGCGCACAGCGCAGGCTGGCAATGGCGTATTCCACTGACACATCGCAACGGCAACGGCATAGTCTACAGCTCTAGTTATCTGAGCGACGAGCAAGCGTATCAGACGCTGATGAATAATCTCGACTCCAAAGCTTTGGCTGAACCAAAAAAAATCAGTTTCGAAACAGGCCGTACCACAGAGCAATGGCATAAAAACGTGGTGGCAGTTGGTTTATCCAGCGGCTTTCTTGAACCTTTAGAATCGACCAGTATTCATTTAATTCAATCCGCCATAGTGCGCTTGATGAAAATGTTTCCGAACCAAGGTATCAGCGAGGCCCAGGTGAGTGCTTACAATGCAGAGTCTAAAGATGAATTTGAGACCATCCGCGACTTTATTATTTTGCACTATCACGTCAACGAGCGTGACGACTCTGACTTCTGGCAGGATATGCGCAACATGGCTATTCCACATAGATTGCAGGAAAAATTAGCTTTGTTTAAAGAAACTGCCGGCATTTTTAATGATGCTAATGATATTTTCCGCGATTCATCCTGGCTACAGGTGATGCTAGGCCAAGGCCTTTTGCCTATCGACTATCATCCTTCTGCCCGCACTTATACAAAAGAGCAGTTGCTTGAGATGATGCAAAAAATCCGCATCGCTAAACAACAACCTCTGGCAAAACTAACCAGTCACGATGAGTTTTTAGCTTTATATACAGGGCAATAATATGGCATTCATGCATCGAATTGCGATAGTAGGCGGCGGAACTGCAGGCTGGATGACAGCTTGTTTAATGGCCAAGGCCTGGCCTGACGCTGATATCAGAGTCATTGAATCCCCTGATATAGGCATTATAGGGGTTGGCGAAGGTTCAACTCCAAGTTTGAAACGTTTCTTCCAAACACTGAATATACCCGACAGCGAATGGATGAGCGCCTGCAACGCCACTTATAAAACCAACATAGAATTTGTAGATTGGAGTCCAGCTTCAGGTCGTCAGAGTTACAGCCACCCTTTTATCTCTCAACCCGATCACTTTAGCGAAAGAGCTTTTTACTCCAACTGCTTTAGCCGACGAATGGGCATTGACGTAGAAACCCGCCCTGAAAAATTTTTACTCAATGCTTACCTGGCGGCTGCGGCCCGCGCCCCGGTAACTCCAGCCAATTTCCCGTTTCGTATCGAATATGGCTATCATTTTGATGCTTTCCTGTTGGGTCAGTTTTTACGCCAAAAGGCGACTGAGGCCAAAGTACAACTTATGCCACTTACCATAGCGCAGGTGGTACAGCAGCCAAATGGTGATATTAAAGAACTGGTAAGTCAGGATGGTCAGAGTGTCAGTGCAGATTTATTTGTCGATTGCACAGGCTTTGGCTCTTTGTTAATGCAACAAACTTTAGCCGTGCCTTTTGAATCTTTTGCCAGTAACTTATTCAACGACTCAGCCGTAGTGATGCCTACAGCTGCTTTGGCTAAACTCCCGGTCCAAACTAAAGCAACAGCGCTGTCCAATGGCTGGGCCTGGCAAATCCCACTGCAAAACAGGACAGGTCATGGTTATGTATTTAGTTCTGCCTTTATCACTGCCGATCAAGCAGAAACAGAGCTGCGTAGCCATCTTGGTTTGTTAGATGCCGATGTACAGGCCCGCCATTTAAAGATGAATGTTGGCCAATTAAAGCAGCACTGGCATAAAAACTGTTTGGCGCTGGGTTTAGCTCAGGGGTTTATTGAACCACTGGAAGCCACGGCTTTGCATCTGGTGCAAACTGCGGTAGAGATTTTTATCGATCAGTACTCATGCTCTGAAGCTACAGCGGCTCAACAATCTCGCTATAACCAGTTGATTACGGAGCGTTTTGATAAGGTACGCGACTATATAGTGGCGCATTACAAACTCAATAGTCGTGACGATTCAGATTACTGGCGCGCCAACAGAGCAAACACTGATTTATCAGACTCTTTGTTGCAGATCCTGGACTGCTGGTATCGTAAAAATGATCTCGATCAGGAGATCAAACGCCAGCAACTCAACTCACATTTTGGCACGACCTCCTGGCACTGCCTGCTGTCTGGGTATGGCGTTTATCCGGCTGTGGCCGAGCCGTCTACTGATATCAACCAGCGCCCTGATCCTTTTAAACAGATGCAACTGGAAGGTTTTTTCTCAGGTTGTCTATTGAATTTTATGCCGCAAAACGAACTACTGAGTATTTATCAAGGAAACTGAAATGAAGTGGATCCGTCTTTTTATTCTGGGTGCGGTCTTAAGCCTGCAGGTCGCAGCTGCAGAGCCATCAAGTGGACAAAGCTGGTTACTGAACTCACCAGATCAACAGATCACAGTGTCTTTGACCTTGTCAGATAAAAGCCTGAGTTACAGTGTGAACTACAAAAACAAAGCCGTGATTAAGCCCTCTGCTTTAGGTTTTGCCTTTAAAGATCAGCCGCTGCTGCAAGCTCACTTAAAAGCAGACAAAGTACAAAAGCTGAGTCACCACAGCAGCTGGCAGCCGGTTTGGGGCCAGCGTGCCAGCATAGTAGACCACTACAACGAAATCAGTGTGGATTTAAGTGAACAAGGCGACAAAGCCAGGCAAATGCAGCTGATATTCCGTGTCTACAACGACGGCGTCGCCTTTCGATATCTGCTGCCCAAACAGCCTCACTTAAACAAAGTTGTGATTAGTGACGAGCTGACAGAGTTCGCCTTTGCCCGTAACTTGTCTGCCTGGTGGATCCAGGCTTATCAGGATCAGCGTTTTGAATACCAGTATCTGAATTCAGCGTTAAGTTCAGTCAATGTGGCGCATACGCCGCTAACTTTGTTGGATAAAGGCATAGCAGTTTCTGTGCATGAGGCTGCTTTAGTAGATTACGCTTCTATGACGCTGCGAAATATCACAGACAATCACATCACCTTAAAAGCCGACTTAGTGCCCTGGGCCAATGGCGATAAGGTCTACACTCAAACCCCTTTTCAGACGCCATGGCGCACTATTCAAATTGCGGATTCGGAAGTGGCTTTACTGAACTCCGATCTTATTCTGAACTTAAATGAACCAGCCGCCAAAGATACAGATATAAGCTATATCAAACCCGGCAAATACATGGGTATTTGGTGGGAAATGCATATAGGCGAAAAAGATTGGTCGCCTGGATCCAAACAAGGCGCAACCACAGAGCGCGCTATGCAGTACATCGACTTTGCCAGTAAGCACAATATAGACAGCGTCTTGATCGAAGGCTGGAACACAGGCTGGGAAGGTGATTGGTGGCAGCGCCCGCCCACCTTTAGTTTTACTGAAGCTGTCAAAGGTTTTGATATAGAAAAAGTAAATAACTACGCCAAAAGCAAAGGCGTGACTTTAACAGGGCACCATGAAACAGCTGCAGGTATCCAGTATTACGAAAAGCAGATGGAACAAGGTTTTGCCTATTATCAGAAGCTGGGTATTCCATCGGTTAAAATGGGCTATGTCGGCACCAGGGTTGACCAAAAGGAATGGCATCATGGCCAGTATATGGTCAATCATTTTCAAAAAGTAACAGAAACTGCGGCCAGGCACCAAGTGATGATCAACGCCCATGAAACGGTCAAAGACACAGGCCTGAGCCGGACTTACCCGAACTTAATGACCCGTGAGTCGGTGCGGGGTATGGAATACAATGGCGGCAGCCCGGATACCGGCAACTTACCTAACCATACAGTGATTATTCCTTTTACCAGAGGTTTATCCGGCCCTATCGACTTTACGCCGGGCATTTTTAACTTCGACTATCAAAAACACAGGCCCAATAACAGAGTGCCCAGCACTTTGGCTAATCAGTTAGCCTTGTATGTCACCTTATACAGCCCGCTGCAAATGGCGGCTGATTTACCGGAGAACTATCAGGGCCACCCGGCTTTTGCTTTTATTGATGCTGTGCCAACTGACTGGCAACAAAGCCTGGCGCTGCAAGGCAAGATTGGGCAGTATCTGGTGATAGCACGACAGGATAAGCACTCAGACAATTGGTATTTAGGTGCGACCAGCAACGAAGAAGCCCGCACTATAGAGCAGCCTTTAAGCTTTTTAAAAGAAGGTGTTCGTTATCAGATGATTGCGTATACAGATGCGGCCGATGCGCACTGGGAAACCAATCCGGAAGGGTATGAAATCAAGCGCAGTGAAATCACAGCCAAAGATAAAATCACCCTGACTTTGCAAGCTGGCGGCGGCGCAGCTATTGAGTTTATTCCGCTAAATTGAACAGAGACAAAAGGGTAGAAACCACAAAGGCAGCCAAGGCTGCCTTTGGTTCACACAACAGTATTACCACTTAATCATGCCCCAGCGCCAAACGTCTGGCGGCTGGTTGCAAAAGATGATTCCACCACAGCCCCAGCATTAACAGTAAAGCAAAACCTGTTGCCAGGTAAAAACCATAACGCACATCCCCCATGGCATCACCCAGCAGCCCCATCAATAAAGGCCCTAAAGCTGCAGCTAAAGCGGTAAACGCCAGAATTAAACCTGCAGCAGCACCATGCTGATGACGGGGAAAACAACTAATGCCTTTGGAATTCAGTGTTGGATACATCATTGACATAAAAAGGCCTGACAACGGCATTAACCATAAAGCAGCAGCGACACCAAAATACATACTCAAAGCAAAACAGATAAAAATTGCGCTGCCAAACCAGGCCAATAAGGCGGTCCAGCTAAAACGCAACAGCAGCCACTCAGCCAAAAAGCGCCCTGCGGTGCGCAGAATAAAAAACACTGTAATAGCGTGGGCGGCCAGTATAGTGAAATTGCCATCATAACTTTGCAATAAGGTAGGTAACCAGACAAAAATAGCAACTTCAGTGGCGACATAACAGGCTATAGCCAGGGAAAAGCCCAGCGCATGTTTATCTTTCACCAAAGCCAGACTTTGCCAAACCGACGTATGCTGCTGAGGCTGGTAGGCCGGATAATCCAACCTTGACGCCATGAGCAATAGTACTGCACAAATCAAACCTGCCAGCAGATAAAGCTGAGTCCAATCCAGTGACGCTGCTATTAATAAACCCACCAAGGCAGGACCAAAAATAGCTCCCAGGCCAAAAAAACCTTCCACTCTGTTCATTAGCCGGGTGTGACTGTCCGCATCAGGACTAACGTCGCCCACCAAGGCCAAGGCGCCGGTTTTGAATAAACCTATACTCAAACCACTGACACCCAAAAGCAGCAGATAAAAGATAAAACTTTCACCAAAAATAAAAGCCACACAAGCTACGGCGTATAAAGCAAGGCCGGAGAGGATCACTTTTTTACGGCCAAAACGGTCGGCATAACGACCCAAAAACAATCCAGACAACCCAATAAATAGCATAGGGACGTAATGAAAGGCGGCGGCTTCGGTCAAGCTTAACTGAAACTGCGCTACCACTTGTGGAATAATCACGCCCACAGCATCTGTGGTCATGGCAAAGACAAAAAACATCAAACAGGTCATCCACTTTACCTGCGTAAAAGCACTGGGTGAAAGCGGCGAGTTACTGTGAGCCATCTGAACTTGTTGCATTGGTATTACCCTGTCGAAGTGCGCTTTTATATAGCGCTGGTTTTTATCAGGATCGTTAGCTTCACTAACCTAAGCCTTTTATCAGGCATGATCCATAAAACCGGCGCGTCTCCCTCCCCAGGGATTTGCCACAACGCATCCGGTTGGTCAGATTCATTCCATCTGATTGTGCTTTAAAGCTACAACTTAATCGTTTAAGTGGCAATAAAAAACTTCAAGTATCAAGCAAATTTATTTCAACTTGAAAGCAAAACCAGACATTAGTTTATCAAGGCTGTCATTTGCCCGAGTTCAAATTTTTATCTTGGTAGAAGTAATGGATAGCAAAGCGAACAACACAGAATAAATCAGCTGATAAACTCCTGATAAGCTGAGCTACTGCATAAACAACCTCTCGCGCCTTTCTGTGATGCTTAATCTGGCAACAGGTTGTTATGGCGTACATCGAAACCTTTTAAGATCCGCAAACATCTGTGTATTGGATCAGCCAGAACTCAGCATTAATAAAGTTCAGTACTTCACGAGTATTGTTACTCTTTGTAGGATAGTATTCGTTAACTCGATCAGGGAAACAAATAGACAGCCTGGTTCGAGTGATGCACATAACGCCATTTTCAGCGTCATAAACTAAGGCAGAACTCGGTAGTTTGAGCAAAGAAGCTATCGCTATCCCCCTGTTTCAGAGGCGAAATAACATAACCTGAGCAGCAAAGAGGGCATTCAAACTAAGCCTGAGCGAGTGATTACAGATGACAAAAAAGCTGATTATCAAGAGCGCGGATTACGCCGTAGCAGCTGGCACCAAACTGGATTTGCAACAATACGTCACTTTGGCTGACCCATTCTACAGTTCGCCAAAAGACTATAAAAAGCAGCTAAACGCCAGCACTCACAGTCTGAAAAAGGTTCAGGAATTATTTTACTGTTACCAACAATGCAAAACTGATCCACTC